>NZ_AQUY01000008.1 GCF_000372445.1 Corynebacterium ulceribovis DSM 45146 | reverse complement strand
GGCTCATCCCCGCCTGCGCGGGGAACACGACCATGTCAACTTTCACTCCCTGCGCCACCACGGCTCATCCCCGCCTGCGCGGGGAACACACGAGCCCCTAGATGGGTGATGATGCCGAGCAGGGCTCATCCCCGCCTGCGCGGGGAACACGATGCCACAATCTACGACCTGTTGTCCGGTTTGGGCTCATCCCCGCCTGCGCGGGGAACACAAGGTTTCACGGAATGGGTATTCTGCCCACTGCGGCTCATCCCCGCCTGCGCGGGGAACACGTGCCGGTTCACAGACTGCTGCGTCGCCCACAAGGCTCATCCCCGCCTGCGCGGGGAACACCTCAAAGCCGACGACGGCAAATGGTACGCGGCGGGCTCATCCCCGCCTGCGCGGGGAACACTCCTCGATGGAGGGGAAGGCGGATAAATCGCAGGGCTCATCCCCGCCTGCGCGGGGAACACCGCACAGACACTCTGACTGGTGATTTTGTGGACGGCTCATCCCCGCCTGCGCGGGGAACACCTTGAGACAAGGTAGAGCCAGTCAAATAGTCCGGGCTCATCCCCGCCTGCGCGGGGAACACGCGGATGGTTCCGATGTCACCTGCCGCTGCGCCGGCTCATCCCCGCCTGCGCGGGGAACACGAAATCGTGAGGGTTAGCGGCTCTAGGTACGAGGGCTCATCCCCGCCTGCGCGGGGAACACAAAATTCTTGCTCCCTCGGGCAACGGGAATTGGGGCTCATCCCCGCCTGCGCGGGGAACACCCCCGCATCCGCTCCGCTGACCGCCTGGCACTCCGGCTCATCCCCGCCTGCGCGGGGAACACTGCGCTGCAGGCTCCACCACTTCGCGAGCCCACGGCTCATCCCCGCCTGCGCGGGGAACACCAGTAGTGGGACTGGTTTCTGTGTGGGGTGCACGGCTCATCCCCGCCTGCGCGGGGAACACGCAGAACACGCACTGTTTAAAGCACGCGCCGTGGGCTCATCCCCGCCTGCGCGGGGAACACCCGAGCCCCGAAGAGCTCGCCGCGCCAATCTGGGGCTCATCCCCGCCTGCGCGGGGAACACTTCG
>NZ_AQUY01000007.1 GCF_000372445.1 Corynebacterium ulceribovis DSM 45146 | reverse complement strand
ACTTTCCCGGATTCGCCGACCGAAGGATTTACCCGCGCGTACATTCATCACCTGTTGAAGGCGAAGGAGTCGCTGGGTGGCACCTTGAGCTCTGCACATAACGTGTGGTTCATTTGGCAGCTGGTGAACCGGATGCGTCAGGCGATTATTGACGGTGACTTCGCTGAATTCCGCGAGGATTTCATGGGGCGGTACACCGCCGGCAAACGGTCGTAGGTCTGGTTGGATTTCCACAGTGTGACTTTCACTCTCACACTGTTAAAGGTTTCGTCATGGCGTGCCGACGTCAGACGTATTCTGGGTTTCAGACTTATTGGATTTTCTGATCTGAAGGTAGATTCCCAATAGTAAGGCCGGAACGATTAAAGCTGCTGTAACACTGGCAACAATGAGAAAGAATTCGGCGATTCCCATGTCAGACTCCTATCGCTTGATTTGGACGCATGCATAGTTTCCCCATGAGCCACCAACCTTTACTCGTCCGCAGAAAGGTTTGTTTGCATCGAGACGGTAACCAAAGTTGAAAGTGTGTGTAGTGCGAAAAACCGCACAATTGCGGCCGGCTGTGCGAACTCTGCGTTTTCCTCCACTGTAGAAAGCAACCTCGAACTGGTCCACACAAGCGTTTTGGACATTTGTACCAGTTTGATAGGAGACCGCGGCCCAGTTCACATATGTTCCGCGGCCCTTCACTTTGAGAGAGTTGGTCGCTAACGCTCCTCCGGGAGCCCATGATGTTCCAGAGGCGTCCATGGGGCGAATTGAGTTTGAGTCGTTGAAGCTTGAGTCTGATATGACAGAGGTCTCTTCTGTCCACTCTTGGAGCCCCCGGTCTGGAAAGGAGACGAAACTTGGTGAGGTTACGGCAATGACTGCGCTAATGAGAAAAGGTCGAAGCATAACCACAAAGTAGCAAATGTAAATCCTAGGGGATAGGGTTTGTGTGGCGAGGGGTACTTTTGTTCCCAAAGCTACTTCCCTGGGTAGCCTTCGATGCGTTTGACCCACGCAATAATTGGGTAGTTCAGTGGCAGTAACACAACTTCTAGTGCGGTTTTCCGTAGGAAACCAACGATGGCGCAGTTCGCGAACTGGCATGGCCCGACCTACACCGACTCCGGTGGATTCCAGGTGCTTTCCCTTGGTTCGGGGTTCAAAAAGGTCCTGGCGATGGACACTGCTGGGCTGTCCCGCAACGACATTAAGGCCGCCGAAAAAGA
>NZ_AQUY01000006.1 GCF_000372445.1 Corynebacterium ulceribovis DSM 45146 | reverse complement strand
AGTGTGCGTGTGTTTTTTGAGAACTCAATAGTGTGCCGATGTACAAATTATTTTTGTTTGTTTGAGCGGTTTTGTGTGATTACCGGGAGTTTTTCGGTTTTTACTTGAGCTGCCTGCTGCGCGCATAGGTTGTGTGTGGTGTGGTGGTGCAAAATCGTGTGGTGTGTTTTTGTCCTGTCAAGGGGATGCATCACGAATTTTATTTATTTTAGACTGACAAGCCCTTTCTGGGGTTTGTTGGTTGCCAGTTTTCTGGTTTGCCGGTTTTGGGCTTTTCACGGTTTTTCTTCTTTTTGAAGGGCCTTTTGTGGAGAGTTTGATCCTGGCTCAGGATGAACGCTGGCGGCGTGCTTAACACATGCAAGTCGAACGGTAAGGCCCTTTCGGGGGTACACGAGTGGCGAACGGGTGAGTAACACGTGGGTGACCTGCCCTGCACTTCGGGATAAGCCTGGGAAACTGGGTCTAATACCGGATAGGACCGCACTGTAGGGGTGTGGTGGAAAGTTTTTTCGGTGCAGGATGGGCCCGCGGCCTATCAGCTTGTTGGTGGGGTAATGGCCTACCAAGGCGTCGACGGGTATCCGGCCTGAGAGGGTGTACGGACACATTGGGACTGAGACACGGCCCAGACTCCTACGGGAGGCAGCAGTGGGGAATCTTGCACAATGGGCGGAAGCCTGATGCAGCGACGCCGCGTGGGGGATGACGGCCTTCGGGTTGTAAACTCCTTTCACCATCGACGAAGGTTTTCTGACGGTAGATGGAGAAGAAGCACCGGCTAACTACGTGCCAGCAGCCGCGGTAATACGTAGGGTGCGAGCGTTGTCCGGAATTACTGGGCGTAAAGAGCTCGTAGGTGGTTTGTCGCGTCGTCTGTGAAATTCCGGGGCTTAACTCCGGGCGTGCAGGCGATACGGGCAATACTTGAGTGCTGTAGGGGAGACTGGAATTCCTGGTGTAGCGGTGAAATGCGCAGATATCAGGAGGAACACCGATGGCGAAGGCAGGTCTCTGGGCAGTAACTGACGCTGAGGAGCGAAAGCATGGGTAGCGAACAGGATTAGATACCCTGGTAGTCCATGCCGTAAACGGTGGGCGCTAGGTGTGGGGATCTTCCACGATTTCCGTGCCGTAGCTAACGCATTAAGCGCCCCGCCTGGGGAGTACGGCCGCAAGGCTAAAACTCAAAGGAATTGACGGGGGCCCGCACAAGCGGCGGAGCATGTGGATTAATTCGATGCAACGCGAAGAACCTTACCTGGGCTTGACATATACAGGACGACTGCAGAGATGTAGTTTCCCTTGTGGCTTGTATACAGGTGGTGCATGGTTGTCGTCAGCTCGTGTCGTGAGATGTTGGGTTAAGTCCCGCAACGAGCGCAACCCTTGTCCTGTGTTGCCAGCACGTGATGGTGGGGACTCATGGGAAACTGCCGGGGTCAACTCGGAGGAAGGTGGGGATGACGTCAAATCATCATGCCCCTTATGTCCAGGGCTTCACACATGCTACAATGGTTGGTACAGTGCGTCGCGAGCCTGTGAGGGTGAGCTAATCGCATAAAGCCAATCTCAGTTCGGATCGGGGTCTGCAACTCGACCCCGTGAAGTCGGAGTCGCTAGTAATCGCAGATCAGCTATGCTGCGGTGAATACGTTCCCGGGCCTTGTACACACCGCCCGTCACGTCATGAAAGTCGGTAACACCCGAAGCCAGTGGCCTAACTCGTAGGGAGCTGTCGAAGGTGGGATCGGTGATTGGGACGAAGTCGTAACAAGGTAGCCGTACCGGAAGGTGCGGCTGGATCACCTCCTTTCTAAGGAGTTATTTTTAAGGCAACGGTTGTTG
>NZ_AQUY01000005.1 GCF_000372445.1 Corynebacterium ulceribovis DSM 45146 | reverse complement strand
TGTGTGTTACTCGGCAAATTAGTACCAGTCACCTCCACACCTCACAGTGCTTCCAGATCTGGCCTATCAACCCCATCATCTCTAGGGAACCTCAAAAGAAACCTCATCTCAGAACAGGCTTCCCGCTTAGATGCTTTCAGCGGTTATCCCTCCCGTACGTAGCCAACCAGCCCTGCTCCTGGCGGAACAACTGGCACACCAGAGGTACGTCCAACCCGGTCCTCTCGTACTAGGGTCAGCCTTCTTCAAGTTTCAACGCGCGCGGCGGATAGAGACCGAACTGTCTCACGACGTTCTAAACCCAGCTCGCGTGCCGCTTTAAAGGGCGAACAGCCCTACCCTTGGGACCTACTCCAGCCCCAGGATGCGACGAGCCGACATCGAGGTGCCAAACCATCCCGTCGATATGGACTCTTGGGGAAGATCAGCCTGTTATCCCCGGGGTACCTTTTATCCGTTGAGCGACACCGCTTCCACAAGCCAGTGCCGGATCACTAGTCCCGACTTTCGTCCCTGCTCGACCTGTCAGTCTCACAGTCAAGCTCCCTTGTGCACTTACACTCAACACCTGATTGCCAACCAGGCTGAGGGAACCTTTGGGCGCCTCCGTTACCATTTAGGAGGCAACCGCCCCAGTTAAACTACCCACCAGGCACTGTCCCCAACCCAGATCATGGGCCAAGGTTAGACATCCAATCCGATCAGAGTGGTATTTCAACAACGACTCCACCACCACTGGCGTAGCGGTTTCACAGTCTCCCACCTATCCTACACAAACCGAACCGAACACCAATACCAAGCTATAGTGAAGGTCCCGGGGTCTTTTCGTCCTGCCGCGCGTAACGAGCATCTTTACTCGTACTGCAATTTCGCCGGGTCTGTAGTTGAGACAGCGGGGAAGTCGTTACGCCATTCGTGCAGGTCGGAACTTACCCGACAAGGAATTTCGCTACCTTAGGATGGTTATAGTTACCACCGCCGTTTACTGGGGCTTAAATTCTCCGCTTCGAACCAAACGGTCCTAACAGGTCCTCTTAACCTTCCAGCACCGGGCAGGCGTCAGTCCGTATACATCGACTTCAAAGTCTTCGCACGGACCTATGTTTTTAGTAAACAGTCGCTTCCCCCTATTCTCTGCGGCCACCACACGCATAGACAGTAAATATCGCTACATGCAGCGGCCCCCCTTCTCCCGAAGTTACGGGGGCATTTTGCCGAATTCCTTAACCACAGTTATCCCGATCGCCTTAGTATTCTCTACCTGACTACCTGTGTCGGTTTCGGGTACGGGCCGTATTCACACTCGCTAGAGGCTTTTCTCGACAGCATAGGATCACCAACTTCCCCACAACGGGTACGCATCACGCCTCACCCTCAATGGCCTGCGGATTTACCAACAGACCGGGCCACACGCTTACACCACAATCCAATAAGTGGCACGGCTACCTTCCTGCGTCACCCCATCACTTAGCTACTACCAGATCAGGTCCCACGCAGCCCCACACAGCGCAGCCCGAAGGCCACATCAGGTGGATTTGGGTGGTTAGTATCACTGATTCACCATGGGCGCATAAACACGGGTACGGGAATATCAACCCGTTATCCATCGACTACGCCTGTCGGCCTCGCCTTAGGCCCCGACTCACCCTGGGAGGATTAACCTGGCCCAGGAACCCTTAGTCATCCGGCGGAGAGGTTTTCCACCTCTCATTCGCTACTCATGCCTGCATTCTCACTCGCATGCCCTCCACCATCGGGTCACCCCACAGCTTCAACGAACACACGACGCTCCCCTACCAACCCACCAAACGGTGAGTTCCGCAGCTTCGGCGGTGTACTTAGCGCCACTACATTGTCGGCGCAGGACCACTCGACCAGTGAGCTATTACGCACTCTTTCAAGGGTGGCTGCTTCTAAGCCAACCTCCTGGCTGTCTTCGCGACCCCACATCCTTTTCCACTTAGTACACACTTAGGCGCCTTAGCCGACGATCTGGGCTGTTTCCCTCTCGACCACGAAGCTTATCCCCCGCAGTCTCACTGCCGCGCTCTCACATACCGGCATTCGGAGTTTGGCTGATGTCGCTAAGATGATAGTCCCGCTAAACCAACCAGTAGCTCTACCTCCGGCATGAAACACACGACGCTGCACCTAAATGCATTTCGGGGAGAACCAGCTATCACGGAGTTTGATTGGCCTTTCACCCCTACCCACAACTCATCCCCTCAGTTTTCAACCTAAGTGGGTTCGCGCCTCCACAGCATCTTACTGCTGCTTCACACTGGCCATGGGTAGATCACCCCGCTTCGGGTCCAGGACATGCCACTAACAACACCCTCATTAGGATTCGCTTTCGCTACGACTACCCCACACGGGTTAACCTCGCGACATGCCGCTGACTCGCAGGCTCATTCTTCAAAAGGCACGCCATCACCCAAAGGCTCTGACGGCTTGTCAGCACACGGTTTCAGGAACTATTTCACTCCCCTCCCGGGGTACTTTTCACCATTCCCTCACGGTACTATCCACTATCGGTCACAAAAAGTATTCAGGTTTACCGGGTGGTCCCGGCAGATTCACAGCAGATTCCACGAGCCCGCTGCTACTCGGGAACAAAACAACCACACCACACGCACTTTCAGGTACCGGACTCTCACCGTCTACGGCAGGCCATTCCAAACCACTTCCCCTAACACGCGCAACATAGCAACCAGCCGGCAGACCAGTAACAG
>NZ_AQUY01000004.1 GCF_000372445.1 Corynebacterium ulceribovis DSM 45146 | reverse complement strand
CGGCCTCATATTCGTCGGAAAGCGCAACCAAACCCCGTACGGCTTGGCGCCGTAAATCTTCGTATTGTGCGCCCTGCACCACACCCCACAGCGATTGCAGGGGCTTATCGACGCGTTGTTCCGTCAACCGGTTATGTTCCGCCAANCANCGGTTAGCCCAGCCACGGGTACGTTCCACCGACTCGACCTGGTAATCCTTCGTTTCCACCAGGGTGGTCAGCTCGTCGAAAGCAAACATGATATCCGCGCCNAGCTGATGCTGAATCTGCATGGAAAACTCCGGNGTGAAGCGGTGNTTNGANCCATCNATGAAGGACTTGAAGTTCACGCCNTCGTCNTCNACCATCGCCATCCGCTCTTTTTCGGCGGCCTTAATGTCGTTGCGGGACAGCCCAGCAGTGTCCATCGCCAGGACCTTTTTGAACCCCGAACCAAGGGAAAGCACCTGGAAGCCACCGGAGTCGGTGTAAGTCGGGCCATGCCAGTTCGCGAAGGCCGCGAGCCCGCCAGCCTTGTCGACGATCTCCGGCCCTGGCTGCAAATAGAGGTGGTATGCGTTACCGAGGATGGCTTCGGCACCCGTTTTCCGGACAAAGTCCGGAGTCATCGCCTTGACAGTGGCTTTGGTGCCCACCGGGATGAACGCCGGGGTGTGAATGTCGCCGTGCGGAGTGGAAATGGTGCCGGCGCGGCCAAGATCGCCGTCCATACGGGCGGAAATCTTGAAAGAAAGGTCTGGTTTAGTCGTCATTCGGTTTCTGGGTTGGGTCAGTTGGGAGGTCGAATTCTTGGTCGCCCATGTGGGTTGGATCATTCTCACCGGCGCCGACCATGGCCGGTTCCTGTTTCTTCCGGCGCGCCGCAGCCTTGTAGTCCACCTTGCTTTGCAGCGCGGAACCTTCCACGTCCAGGTTCGGCAGAATCTTGTTCAGGAACTTCGGCATCCACCAGTTCACCCGGCCCATCAGGAACATGGCTGCTGGGATGAATGTCATGCGGACAAAGAAAGCGTCAAAGAAAATACCGAGACCCAACGCGAACCCGAAGGTCTTAATGAATGGCAGTGGCTGGCCCATGAAGGCCACAAACACGGTCACCATGATGAGCGCTGCTGCGGTCACGACACGGGCACCTTCCGAAAAGCCCTGAATAACCGACTCTTCGGATGCGTTGTACTTCGTCATTCCGGACGGTTTGCCACCGCTGTGCGTGAAATGCTCCCGCATTCTGGACACGAGGAACACTTGGTAGTCCATCGCCAAACCGAAGGTCACACCAATGAGGAAGATTGGCATGAAGGCAATGATTGGGCCTGGCGTTGGGACGATGCCCCACAGCCCGTCCTGCCAGAACGCCACGGTCATGCCAAAGGCTGCGCCGACAGATAGCAGGAAGCCTGCGGCTGCGGTCACTGGGATAGCGATGGAGCGGAACACAATCATCAGCAACACAATTGCCAGACCAACAACCACGCTGAGGTACAGCGGCATGGCGGCTGCCAGTTTGTCCGTCACGTCAATTTTGATGGGCACTAGACCCGTCAGGCCTAGCTCCACACCAGTTGCTTCCTGGATCTGGTCCTGCTGAATCCGCAGTGCCTGAATCGCCTCATTGGTTTCCGGCGCCAGCGACCCCTTGGTTGGTGTGATCACCAATTGTGCGGCTTTTCCGTCATCACGCAGGAACACTGGCTGCACATTCTCGATGCCCGCGTTGTTCGACATCTGGCTGATGGTGTACGCGATCGCGGCTTTCGGTGCCGCCTCTTCCTTCGAGGTGCCGTCCTGGGTGATGGCCGCCATCAGCGGCGCCAATGCTCGTGAATCCTCGTTCACATTCTCCGCATTGAGCACCAGCATCATCTGGGCATCTCGGCCTTCGCCGAAGCTTTCGCCCAACAGTTCAACTGCGTTGCGTTGGGTGCTGCCGTATTCGGCACTGGCATCCGATGGCAACGACATGGTCAGGTGCGTCACTGGCCAGGTCAGTGCCAACAGAATGACAGTCGCCCCAATAAGGAAGAAAGCTGGAGCTTTCTGTACCCGCTCCACCCAGCGGCGCCCCATCGTTTTATTGCGGCGCGGCCGACGGACATTGCCCTTCCATGGGTTACCGGCAATCAGCGGAATCTTGCCCGCAAAGGCGAACCGGCCCATCGCTCCCAAAGCAGCAGGCACCAGCGTCAGCGATACCAGCACTGCGACAAACACGGTGAAGGCAGCGGTGTACCCCATCAATGACAGGAATGGGATATCAGCAATAGCCAGTGCGACCAGCGCAATGATCACGGTCATACCGGCAAACACCACCGCAGAACCGGCCGTACCGGTAGCCATACCAATGGCTGTTCGTTGGTCCAGCCCGTTCGCTAGCTCGGAGCGGTAGCGCGATACGATGAACAGGGCGTAGTCGATACCAACTGCCAAGCCCAGCATCACAGCCATAGTTGGGGTGACGTTGTTGACGTCTTGGAAGGCGGTCAGCCACACCACCATGAGCGCGCCGATACCAACACCAACCACTGCGGTCAGCAGCGGCAAGCCTGCTGCGACCAGCGAACCGAAGGTAATGGCCAGCACAATGAACGCCACCAACAAACCGATGGCTTCAGTGGTGCCTTCCACTGTGATTGGGTCTTCCATCGCAGGGCCATAAGCTTCTGCCTGCAAACCTTGGTCGCGTGCCTCTTGCAGCACTTCCATCACGGTTGGGTGGAATTCCGAGTCCAGCTCACCAGTGTTCGTGCCATGCGCGGAGAACGTGAAGGTACCGACAGTTTTATCTTCATTGAGCACCGACACTGCCTTGGCATTAGCCTGCGCCTGCTCCTTGGACATGCCGGACTTGGTGCCTTCTTCAACAATGATGCGGGTCATTTCCGGGTACATATCCACCGGGTTGACCATGCGTTCAGTGTCTTTCAGACCCGGCGCGTTGTCTTTAATCGACGCAATCATCTCGTCGACCACGGCCTTATTCTTCGGGTCGGCGAGCGTTTCCCCCTCCGGCGCCTTCACGATGATGTTCGCCGACATCGTGTTCACTGGGTTTGGCTGGTCTGGAAAAGTGTCGTTGAACATGTGTGCAGCCTGCGCTGACGGCATACCCGGCACCACAAACTCACTGGAGAAGCCCTTTTGCATGGTCAGGGAGCCAGCGGCGGTACCGCCGAGGAGCACTAGCCAAATCGCAATCGTGACCCATTTATGAACAAATGACCATTTGCCCACTCGGAAAAGTAATTCGGCCACGAGAAAACCTCCAGTTCGCACCGCTACTGCCCCGCCAGATTTTGTTGTCATGGCATGTGCCGGGCAATCCCCGCCAATTATACGCAAATATAAATACAACCCCCGCTCCGAATTAACTCAGAACGGGGGTTGCAATCTGGGCGGTGGCGGAGGGATTTGAACCCTCGGTACGGGGTAACCGTACAAAGCATTTCGAGTGCTTCACCTTCGGCCGCTCGGACACGCCACCAGCGCTATACAGCGTTACCACTGTACGTGTCCGGCACACTGCGCACCAAATTGCCCGGCACACCCGATGTTTTACCCGCGTCGGTCGACAAAGAATTCGGTGAGCAATGCTGCGCATTCGTCGGCGAGTACACCGCCGCGTACTTCTGGTCGGTACAGCATCCGAGGGTCGCGGACAACGTCAAAAAGCGACCCGCATGCGCCGGTTTTAGGTTCCCAGGCGCCGAAGACGATGCGGCCGATGCGCGCGCCGACCGCTGCCCCGGCGCACATGGTGCAGGGTTCTAGGGTGACGGCGAGGGTGCAGTCCTCCAGGCGCCATCCGTCGGCGTGGGCGGTGGTTGCGGCCCGCAGGGCAAGGACTTCGGCGTGGGCGGTGGGGTCGGCATCTGCTTCGCGACGATTACTTGCCCGCGCCAGAATAGTGCCGTCGGGAGCTGCGATGATCGCGCCGACCGGAATATCGCCGGGTGCGGCGGCTTTCGCCTCAGCGATGGCCAGGCGGATGAGGGCTTCATCGCGCAGCTCTGGTTCTGGACGCGGCAAAACAGGCTCAGGGTGGCACATCGACGGTTAGTGGTCGCAGCCAGCGGGATCAACGCCGGTGACGTCGGCGAGCTCTTCATCGAAGCCCATGTCTGCGGCGAGGCAAGCGAGTTGTTCACTGGCCCACAGGTCATCGGAGTCGATGAGGATGCTGAGGGATTCTTCCGAATAGCCAAGGTCAGCGAGCAGTTCCCATTCACCTTCGGCCCATGGTTCAACATCGTCGGAGTCACCGATTTCGTCTTCCAGGGAGTCCAGGTCTATGCCGGATTCATCCAGGCAATCAGAGACTAGGTCATCGGACAGGAACGCGGAGGCATCACTGACCAGGGTGTTGACGCCGCCGGGGACGGGACGCACGATGACAAAGTAGTCATCGTCGATGTTGAACAGCCCGAAGATCGGCTGGTCGGTGCTTTGGGAACGCAGCGCACGCAGCGTTTTGTCGAGGCTGTCGAAGCTTGCGTCGGGCAGCTCGCGCACTAGCCAATTGCCGTCCTGTCGGGTGACAGAGACCGCGTAGGTATTATCGTCCGATTCGTCGTCGTATCGGTCGGTATCAGCTTGAGAACCAGCTGGAATGTGGGACATGCCTAGTAACCCTAGTCCGCTGTTTGCCGAAAGTGCATACTTAGAGGCGTGAACATTTCTGCACCTTCTTCTCCTGTCTGCATCCTCGGTCTTGGCCTCATCGGCGGTTCGCTGCTGCGCGATCTCCGCGCCGCCGATGTGCAGGCCTTTGGCTGGAATCGTTCACCATCGAAGGTGCAGGAGGCGGTCGATGAGGGCTTTGACGTTTCCGGCGACCTGCCTGAGGTGTTGCGGCGGACGCAGGAAGAAAACGCCATCATCGTCATCGCTACCCCGCTCCCGGCGGTCGAAGCCATGCTGGATGCCATCCAAGAGTACGCCCCGACCTGTACTTTCACTGATGTCGTCAGCGTGAAGACCCCGGTGTGGGAGCAGGTGCAGGCCCGCGGCATGCAGGACTTTTACGTTGGCGGCCACCCAATGGCTGGCACCGCCGATTCCGGTTGGTCCGCCGCCCAGGAGGGGCTTTTTGACGGAGCGGTGTGGGTGATCACGTACGACCACGCGGAGAAGAACGGTCAGATCCCGTCGGATGACTGGTCTGACCGCTGGGTTGAAGTCGCGCGGATGGCGTTTTTAGTGGGCGCGGAAGTAGTGCCGTCGCGGAGTCGTACGCATGACTCTGCAGTGGCTCGGATTAGTCACCTGCCGCATTTGTTGGCGGAATCCTTGTCGATCGTTGGTGACAATGGTGGCGCGTTGGCGTTGTCGCTGGCGGCAGGTTCCTTCCGGGATGGGACTCGGGTGGCAGGCACCCAGCCGTCGCTCGTGCGAGCCATGTGCGAAGGCAACCGAGAGGCCTTGCTAGTCGCGCTGGATGAGGCCTTGGAATTGCTGACCGATACCCGTGCAACGCTGGCTGGGCCAGAACGGTCGGTGCAGGATTTGGCAGAGGCGGGTTACCGCTCGCGGGTGCGCTACGACGTCCGAGCTGGCAAGCGCCAGAACGTGGGGCTGGGTGCAACCGCGTCGAACCGGCCGATTATTCGCTTCCGGCCAGGCGAAAAGGGCTGGATGCACCACCTCGTGCAGGCAGAGGAAATGGGCGCCCGCATCGAGATTTTCTAGTCAAGAGACGCCCTAGTCCAGCACCGCCCTAGTCCAGTGCTTCTGCTGTCAGTTTCAGGGAAGTGAGCCGCTCTTCCACGGAGGCAGAAGTATGGCACAGGATGAGCTCATCTGCGCCGGAACGCTGCGCGAACTCATCGAGCTGGGTGCGTACCTGCTGCGGTGTGCCCACAGCTCTCTGGTTAAACCGCGAGGTAATTGCTTGGCCTTGTGGTGTATCCAGCAGCATTTCAGCTTCATAGTCCGTAATGACTCGGTCGCCCTGCGACAGCAGCATCGCCAGCCGCGCTTTACGCACCCGATGCAGCTGGTCTTCAGCCAGCTCCGTCGTGTCCGCCGCAATGACGTTCACCGCCGCCATGGCCCGTGGCTTATCCAGCTGTTCCGATGGCTCGAAATTCTCGCGATAGTGATTAATTGCCGCCACCATCATGTCTGGGGCGAAATGCGAAGCGAAGGCATAGGGCAGTCCAAGTTTTGCCGCCAACGAGGCACCAAATAGCGACGATCCAAGGATGTACAGCGGCACATTGGTGCCGCTACCTGGGATCGCATGAATCCCGCGGATCCGGGTGTTTCCGCTGAGGTAGCCCTGCAGCTCTAAGACATCTTCGGGGAAGTTCTCGGCTGCCCGCTCATCTCGTCGCAAAGCACGCAGGGTGATGGGGTCGGTGCCGGGCGCTCTACCCAACCCCAACTCAATGCGGCCTGGGTGCAGATTCGCCAGGGTGCCGAACTGTTCAGCGACCGTCAAGGGTGCGTGATTAGGCAGCATGACGCCGCCCGCACCGAGTTTGATGTGGTCGGTGTGAGCGGCGATATGTGCAATCAGCACTGCCGGCGCGGACGAAGCGATGGCACGCATATTGTGATGCTCTGCGTACCAAATACGCTCGTAACCACTCTGTTCAGCGACGCGGGCGTACTCAACGCTGCCTTGCAGGGCTTCGGCGTGAGATTCACCTTTGCCGATGGTCGCTAGGTCCAGCAGAGAATGTGCGGGAATCACGTTCGGTTACTCGTCGTCCTTGAGCTTGCCGAGGGTTTCGGTGGCGCGGTCCTTGGCATCTTCTACGCCCTGCTTGGCGTCGGCCTTGACCTGGTCGCCCTTGCCTTCGTTCTCAAGGCGCTCGTTGTCAGTTGCCTTACCGGCAGCTTCCTTTGCCTTGCCGCCTAGTTCTTCAGCCTTGTTCTTAAAGTCACCCATGATTACTCCTCTTCCCTTTCTGGATGGAGAGACATTCGGATGAATGCTTCTGACACCCACGGTAGGGACGAAATCTGGGTTATGCCAGGACTTTATGAAAGCGTTACTCGCGGCGGTCTGGCCGGAACAACAGGAACGCGACGACAGCCAACCCGAGCAGCGCCCACACCAACCACCATGGGAAACCGGGACCGTCATGGCCGGCGAGCGCCCCGTCACCAGCGGCTTCTTCCTTGGAGATGCGCTTGGCGTGGACCATAAAACGGTGCGTATTGACGCCAGTTGGGGTGCACGTGAACAAGGTGACTAGGTCTTCGCCGTCGCGGACTTGCAGGTCCACGAATTTGTCTGCCTCGACTGTGTCGAGGGATTCGACGCGATAGTAAAGCTCTTCGCCGAGCACATGCACGGAGAAAACGTCGCCGACTTCGGCTTTGAGTAGCGGGGTGAAAAGCTTGGCTTTTGACATGCCGGAATGGGCTGTCAGCACCGAGTGGGTCGATGGGCCGCCGACGGGCATGGAGGTGCCGATGGCATCAATGCCGGTGACCCGCAGTAACTGCTCATACGCCTTGAACAACGGGGTGCGACCGATTTCGTCCGGGTCGGCGCCGATGTATGGGTCAACTAGGGAGCCGGCACAACGTCGGCGATGGCATCATCGGCATCCTGCGCCAACGCGGCGGGCAGCGGACCGGCGACCGACAGCACACCAACAACAAGCGCAAATACGAAAAGTGCTACGCAAAACCGGCGCACAATGGTCGTCACGACACACTCCTGAACGAAAAACATGAGAACCCAAAGCCTCGTGGATTCACCGATTCGGCTCAATCCTCCGCGGGCCACCTTGTCCGGCAACACGCCAGTAGCAGACTTAAGTTATTCACAAGCTAGCCCGCCGCTTTCTGCAGTAGCAAACTACTACCACAATTAACCTGCTGGTTTGGGATCGCATTCACACTTATCGCCATCAGGGCGCATGTGAATCGTGGAAGTGTTGTGGTCAATGTGAGTGATGCCCTGCAAGCACTGCTAACTGGAACCGGGCGCGAGGCGAAAGATTTTTCAATTAGCGGGATAAAAGCGGGAAATTGGGGTTAAGTAAAGAAAAGTGTGTCCGCACGCGACCATAACCCCAGCTCAGCACACCTAATTCCCCAATAAATAGCTCCCACACAGCTATTGACTACACCATCCCACACCTCCAACCACAAACGTGCTAACACCACACCGGTTGGATAAGAAGGATGACCACCAACCGACCCCGCTGCCCGCTCTGCGACAGCACAACCAAGAAAAACGGCACCACCAGCAAACAAACCACCCGCTGGCGCTGCACCACCTGCGGACACTCCTTCACCCGCACCACCCAAACCACCCACACCAACACCGCCACAATGACCTGCTTCATCAGCTGGATCACAGGCACCCAACCACTAGCAGCCATCGCTGCGAACCACGGCGTGACCAAGCAAACCATGCACCACCGATTCCACTGGTGCTGGTGGATCCTGCCCACCCCCGCCATCGATTCCTGGCGCGTCTACGACCAAATCTTCCTCGACGCGACCTACCTCGGCAGCGGATGCCTCCTCATCGCAGCCAGCCGCACCCACGTCATCAACTGGTCCTGGGCCAGAAGCGAAACCACCGCCGCCTACACCGAACTACTACGCCCCATCCCCGCACCCCTCATCGCCGTCATCGACGGCGGACAAGGCGCACAATCAACCATCTACCGCTGCTGGCCCACCACCAAAATCCAACGCTGCCTGGTCCACGCCCAACGAACAGTCCGCCGCAACACCACCAGCAAACCACGCACCACCGCAGGTAAAACGCTCTACCGCCTCGCCCTGCAACTCACCCGAATCACAGACCTCAACCAGGCAGCAAACTGGGTCAGGCACCTCCACGACTTCGACCACACCTACCGAGCCTGGATGAACGAGCAAACCACCACCAAAGACCCCGCCACCGGCGCCTACACCACGGTCTACACGCACTACCGTGTCCGAGCGGCATACCAGTCTTTACTCTCTCTCCACCGCCGGGACCTGCTCTTTACCTATCTGCAACCACCACCAGGAACCACAGAACCCGACAAGCTAGCAGCGACAACAAACTGTCTCGAAGGCGGTATCAATGCTCCACTAAAAGAGCTGGCCCGCCGCCACCGCGGATTGTCAATCCCCCATCAACGCACCGTCATGGACTGGTGGCTCTACCTACATACAGAAGTCCCTGACGATCCAGTACGAATCGCCAGGGACCAACGATGGGGTCAAACCGCACTTTCCACAGCAACAGACCTGATCACCCACGACACCACTGCCGCTACCAACGACACCGGCGCACCAGCAGAATACGATACCGCCATCGACACCAGCTACCAGCACAGCCTCGGCATCCAACAGGGCTGGGTTAGATAACCGAGACACGCCCGAAAAAGACACACTTTCTTTACTTAACCCGAAATTGCGAAACCCAACAAAAAAGAACCCCGCCACCTTTGCATAACTGCTGGCAGCGGGATTCAGTTTGTGCGCCCGGAGGGATTCGAACCCCCAACCTTCTGATCCGTAGTCAGATGCTCTATCCGTTGAGCTACGGGCGCATGCTCTCGGGGCTTGCCCCGTGCAACGGGATTAGACTTTACCCGAGTATTGCCACTTCACCAAAACCGCTGGTCACTCTAGGTTTCCAGCGGTTTTATAGTGAAGCTATAGCGCGGTTAGTAACCGACTATTTCCATGGATTTTCCGAAGTGGTCACGTTAGTGCCGGTGGAGTTTTCCTCTTCCAGCACAATTTCCGCAGCCTCTTCCATATCCATCTCAGGGTTATCGGCAGCAACTTCGTGCAGCTGGGTGGCAGTGTCGAACTCTTCCACCACGTAGTCGGCTGGTGGCTGAGTCATTATGGACACCACGTACAGCGCCAGGCTTGCCGCAATGAAGCCAGGGACCATCTCGTACATTTGGTCGGCCAGCGCCGGGGTCATACCCCAGCCGAAGGACACGACTGCACCAACAACCATGCCGGAAATTGCGCCAGGCATGTTCAGGCGGCGCCAGTACAGGCTGGCCAGCATCAATGGACCGAAGGCCGAACCGAAACCGGCCCACGCGAACGCCACTAGACCCAGAATCGAGTCGGATGGGTTAATCGCCATTGCCGCAGCGACAAGCGACACAGCAACCACAGCGGTACGCGACAGGTTAATCATGGTCTGGTTCGAAGGCAGTTCCTTCTTGAACAGCTTGAACAGGTCCTCAATCAGTGCGGAGGAGACCACCAGCAGCTGGGACGACAGGGTCGACATAATTGCTGCCAGCACCGCAGTCAGGATCAGACCAGCGACCAGTGGGTGGAACAGAATCCGGCCCATGTCCAGGAAGATGGTTTCGAAGTTTTCCTGGTCAGTGACGTGAATCGTTGGGTCGGCACCGAAGAACGCGGTACCGACGATGGCCACGGCGGTGGCACCGACGATGCACAGGAACATCCAGAAGATACCGATGCGACGGCCGTTCTTTGCCTCGTGGGTGTTGGTCAGCGCCATGTAGCGCACCACGATGTGTGGCTGGCCAAAGTAGCCCAAGCCCCACGCCAAGTTACCGATAATCGCGGCGATGGACACACCGGAAATCATGTTGAAGTAGTCCGGGTTGCCGTTGTCCCAAGGGCCGTAAGCCTGGGTGGTGGCCCAGTCAGTAAGCGATGCGGTGTCCGACAGGGTGAAGTAGGCAACCACTGGAACGATCAGCAGCGCCAAGAACATGATGGTGCCTTGCACCACGTCGGTGTATGCCACAGCCATAAAGCCACCGATGAAGGTGTAGGCCACGGTAACGAATGCCACCAGCATCATGCCGGTCAGGTAGTCGCCACCGAAGGTCGATTCGAAGTAGCGGCCACCGGACACCATGCCGGAGGAAATGTAGAAGGTGAAGAACACCAAAATAATGACCGCCGATGCGACACGCAGAACGTGCGTTTTGTCGTCTAGGCGGTTTTCAAAGAAGGATGGCAGCGTAATCGAGTTGTCTGCAATCTCGGTGTAGGAGCGCAGTCGCGGAGCAACCAGCTTCCACGATGCCCAGCAACCGATCAGCAGACCGATGGCGATCCACAGTTCCGACATGCCGGTAACAAACAGGGCACCAGGAAGACCCATGAGCAGCCAGCCGGACATATCTGATGCACCGGCCGACAGGGCGGCGGTGAATGGTCCGAGCTTACGGCCAGCGAGCATGTATTCGTCATACTCGTCGGTCTGGCGATAGCTCCAATAGCCAATTGCGAGCATCGCCAACATGTAAATAATGATGGCGAGGATGAACCAGTTACTTTCCGTCATCCTTGTCCTTTCCTCGGGCAGCAAAACCGCACGCGGTCCAGCGCGCGGGCACCCTTATTCGGTTAATTTTCCATAAATAGGGTGTCTACACAGGATAAGAATTGCAAAGAATAAGCGCTGGAAAACGGAAAATTTGAAACCCCACGGAAATCTAACAAGCGCGATTTCGTGGGGTTTTGCCGGAAATGTGACAATTAGGTCACAATATTTCCAGCTGCATCGTTTAGGTCACTTTCTTCCGAAAGTTCCGCTAGGCACATTGCTGCTGCGCATAAGCGAAAATTTACGCCAGCTCGTCCGTAATGGCCTTATTAAAGGCCGGTAGATCGCCTGGGTTTCGGGAAGTAATCAGGGTGTAGCCGCCATGCTGACAGATGCGGACTTCTTCATCTGCCCAGTCGGCGCCAGCGTTGGTCAAGTCCAGTTCCAGCGATGGATAGGACGTGAGCATTTTTCCCTTTGCCAAACCGGAATTAATCAGTAGCCATGGTCCGTGGCAGATGGCGGCAACAGTTTTGCCAGCATCCGCAATGCCCTTGACAACTCGCTGCGCATCCTTATCCATGCGCAACGTATCCGCGTTGAGCGTGCCGCCTGGGATGACCACTGCGGCAAATTCGGTTGGGTCGACGTCGGCCAGCTTCGCATCGGCGGCTACTTCTGGGCCTAGTTCCTTGTCGGACTTCAGGGTTTGGATCGTGCCGCCATTTGGGGTGGCGACGGTGGTTTCGAATCCGGCTGCCTGCATCGCTTCGATGGGCTTAGTCAGCTCATCGGCCTCGGTGCCGTAGTTGGTGGAGATGATCAGTGTTTTCTTTACAGTCATGTTTACTGCTCCTCTCTGATCCCGACGATACCCATCCCCAGCAATCTCGCCAGCACCACATGTACTACCGCAGCAGCCGCCCCAATTCGGCCGCTAGCGCACTGAGTTGCTGCTCACTATGGCTTGCCATCACAGTTATCCGCAGAATCGCTTCACCCCGTCGCACCGTCGGATAGCGAATTGCCGGAATGAAAAACCCCGCGGCCCGCAGCTGCTCCGCCACCGTCATGGCGACAGTTTCATCGCCGATTGGCACCACGATGATTGGCCCATCCCCGGCTGCCGAAGGCAGCACGCCAACGTCATAAAGCAACTGCCGCAACCGAAGTGCATTGTGCTGCAACCTGCCGACGTGGCTTGGTACTAACCGCAGTGCCGCACGAACTGCGGCGGGGACGGCGGCGGGTGCGGCGGTGGAGAAAATATAGCTGCGGGCCCGGTTGCGAAGCAGGTGCGCAACCGGCGCGCTGGCAAGCACAAAACCGCCCTCCACGCCGAGGGCTTTGGATGCGGTCCCCACCAAAATGTCCGGTAGGTCAGTGCCGAAATGTTCCGCAATGCCGCGACCAGTTTCCCCGAGGGTACCGACGCCGTGCGCGTCGTCAATCATCAACCAAGCGCGATGCACCCGCGCTAGTTCCTGTAGTTTCGGCAGGTCAGCGACGTCCCCGTCCATAGAAAACACGCCGTCGGAAATAATCAGCGCGCGCCCTAGGCCACGGCTTGCAAGCTGCTCCGCCAAGACGTCGTAGTTGCGGTGCGGGAAAATTTTTGTGCTTATTGACGCCACGGTGCGGCTGGCCATCCGGCAGCCATCGATGATGCTGGCGTGGTTCAGCGCGTCCGAGAAAATCGTGACGGGCTCGTTTGTGCTGGCAGCGAGTTCGGCGAGCACGGTGATGGTGGCCAGGTTTGCCTGATAGCCGGTGGTGAAGAATACGGCGGCGGGGGCACCGAAGATGCTGGCAAGGTCGTGTTCTAGTGCTGTGTGTTGGCAGGTGGTGCCAGTGGTGAGCCGGGAACCGCCGGATCCAACGCCGTAGCTGTTGATGGCGTCGATGGCAGCCGCTGTGACCTGTGGATGTTCGGCGAGACCGAGGTAGTTCGAGGAGGAGAACAGCTCGATTTCGCGGCTTGGCGCATCGGTAGAAGACAGCGTCGTGTGCGCGGTCTGTGCGGCGGCGAAGGTCGCGGCGTTGCGCTCTAACCCAGCTTCGCGCCAGCGGGCGTTGCTCGCTTCCGCAAGCGCGGTGAGGTCAGCGCTGGGTGCAGTGGGCCCAACACTCATGGGATGCGTGCTTCCAGCTGGTCAAACCCTTCGACGACGACGGGCGCGTTTTCCAGCCAGTCAATAGTGTCGGCGACTGTTGCCTCGTCGCGCGGACCGTTATAGATGAAAACGCGGGTGCCGATCGCTTCTCCGGCCTGTTTGATATTCGGCAGGCTGTAGAAGTGTGTGGCGTCAGCGGCGTAGCCGATGGTGAAGTCAATGTCGTCGCTAATGCACAGTTCAGCAAGGATATGTGGGTGCGCCGCCACCTTGGAGGCCAAAGCCATCGCTTCGGCGCGGTGCTGCTTTTCGGGGCTGAGCTGTGGGATGGCATGGTCCATGGTGCTGACGCGGACGCCGCGTTCGAGGTCTGGTTCCAGGTGCTCGCCGGTCATTGCGTCAATAAGCATTGCCCCGCGCAACCCCGTGACTGTCCGCAACTTTTCCAGGATGACCTCGTGGTTGGCGCGGACGCCGAGGTCGGTAAGGAGGCGGCGGATGAAGTCATCGGCGGTGGCTGGGGTGGCGTTGCCGGTGCGGTGCAGCGGTAGGCAGGGCACGCGGGTGATGTCGGTGTCGGCGAGCGCTGTCAGGGAAATGTTGACGGCGTCGGGGCGGCCGTTGGGGTGGCCGAGGGCGCGGGTGGTCATGGCCTGGACGATGCTGGCGATGTCGTGAGCTGCCACGATTCTTTCGGCGCCGGAAATGTGGCGGCTGCCCGCACTGGCCCTCATTTTGACGCTAAAACTACTCATGAAGCAAAACTTTAACACTGTTCAAGTGGAAAGTTGAACACTGTACAATTTTGACATACCCCCACCTACACACCGCCACGAAACACGAAAAAGCGCCTGCGCGAAGAGTTTTCACTCAACACACAGGCGCTCGACGCGGAGACGAGAGGATTCGAACCTCCGGCCCGCCGCAAAGCAGGCAACTCCTTAGCAGGGAGCCCCATTCGGCCACTCTGGCACGTCTCCAATTGCATTCAATTATGCAGTTAGTACAGGTTAGGAACCTGCCAGGAAAGTCTACACAACCACTGCCCTAGCCACCAAAATGCCCCGCCCGAAACCGGCAGGGCACCTCAGCACACATGGTTAACCAGCAGCAACCGTTAACCAGCAACAACTACAGCATCTGGCCGCAGCGCTTGCAGCGTCGTCATACCACCAGATAGGGAGGACGAATCAAAGCCAGCCTGGTCCAGAACGCGGTGTGCAATCGCCGAGCGGATACCCGCGGCACAGAACACGCGAATTGGACGACCAGCAGCAGCTTCCCGCACTTCGTCAATGCGGTCTCGCAGCTCAGTGTGTGGAATATTCAGCGCGCCCGGAAGCCCGGTTTCTGCTACTTCCTCCTCGGTTCGCACGTCCAACATCAGCGCCTCTGCCCGCGCCGTATCCAGGTCCCGCGCGTCCCAAATCTTCACGGTACCGTCCAGCACATTCGAGCCGTACATACCGACAAAGTTCACCGGATCCTTCGCCGACCCATATGGCGGAGAGTAAGCCAGATCCAGGTCAATAAGCTCTGGTGCAGTGGCACCAAAGCGCATCGCGGTAGCCAAAACGTCAATACGCTTATCAACGCCATCGGGCCCCACACCCTGCGCGCCGAGCAACTTGCCGGTCTGCGCATCGACATGCACGGCCAGGTGCATACCTTCCGCACCTGGGAAGTAGCCAGCATGCTGCAGTGGGTGCAGGTGCAGGGTGAAGTAGTCAATGCCCGCCGCGTCCAGGGAACGACGGTTTGCGCCGGTCATTGCCGCAGTGAGCTTGCCGACGCGAACAATTGCTGTGGCCAGCGGCTGCGGAATCTGATGCGCTGCTTCCCCGCGAACGATAAAGTCCGCAACTTGACGGCCAGCACGGTTCGCCGGGCCAGCTAGCGCCACTGGGCGACGAGCGCCGGTGACTGCGTCAGTGCTTTGGGTCGCGTCACCAACAGCAAAGATATCCTCCAGGTTGGTGCGGCCATGCTGGTCAACGACGATGGCACCGCGTTCGGTTTTCACGCCAGCTGCTTCAAACACTGCAGTGTCTGGGCGCACACCAATTGCCATGACAATAACGTCGGCTGCTACTTCAGTGCCGTCGGCCAGCACCACAGTGTCTTCCTCGGCACCGACCTTAATCTTTTCGGCGGCCACACCGGTGTGTAGCTTAATGCCGAGACGCTCAGTTTCTGCAGTGATGAACGCAGCGAGTTCGTCATCTAGTGGCGGCACAACATGCGGCGCCATTTCCACGATGGTGGTGTCCAGGCCTTCCATGGCGAAAGCTTCAGCAGCTTCAATGCCGATGAAACCGGCGCCAAGGACCACGGCCCGGCGCGCACCGGATTCCACTTGGTCGCGCAGCGCAATGGCATCGTCGACGGTGCGCAGAGTACGCACGCGAGGGGAATCTAGGCCTTCAATTGGCGGCTCGAAGGCTTTCGCGCCCGGGGACAGCACCAGCTTGTCGTAGCTGATTTTCTGCTCACCGTCTGGGGTTTGGACGGTGACTTCCTTGGCTTCAGCGTCAACGCCGGTGACGTCATGGAATGGGCGAACATCGAGGTTCAGCGACGCTTTGAGGTTCTCTGGGGTTTGCACTAATAGCTCAGCTTTGTCGGTGATTTCACCGCCGACGTAGTACGGCAAGCCACAGTTGGCGAAAGATACGTGTTCGCCACGTTCTAGGACAATGATTTCCGCTGATTCATCAAGGCGGCGGGCACGAGCTGCGCAGCTCATGCCACCTGCAACACCACCGACAACAACAATGCGCATAGACAATCTCCATTCGAGTTGGTCGCTTACAATTCTGCCCTAGTTAGCGCTGGAGCTACCGGGTTTTATTGCGCCGGATGGCCTGAGTCACTCGTTTCAACCAAATTCGGGGGTATACCCTGGCCGGTATCCCGCTGTGTGGCACTGTCCGAGTGGATACCCTTCTGAGCTGCCCACTTGTGGCGCTCCGCATCCGAGCGACGCTTATTCCGCAGCATGCTGATACCGATAGCTAGGCCAATGACCACCGGCACCCAGACCTTGGAATAGGTGATGAGGAAGTCCAACCACGCTGGTATCTCTGGCAGACTCCACGACGGCCAAGAAATCTCTGGCACAGGCAGCGTCATCTGCGGCAAGGTCGGTGTCGGCAACTCCATTTGCGGCCATGCGGGCCTCTGTGGCCAGTTGATTCCCCATTCCGGCAGGAAACTGAGCAGCCACTCAATGAACCGACCTATAAGCGGGCCAAGCACAATCACCGCCAGAGCCCAGCCACCTTTACCCATCCCCGCCATCAGCGGGAACAGCACCCGCTTCACCGCACTGGACTTCATCGCCTGATTGCGCTTTTCACCGCGGCTACCTTTCGGCGGGATGAACTCAACCACCGTTGATCCTTGGCGGAAATTGATATTGGTGATGTCGCCGAAAGTGTTCTTATACAACCGCAGGTGCGGCTTTTCCCGGTCGACAGTCCCAGAGCCATCATGCAGCTTGCTCAGCGTTTTCTGCTTCCGCAGCGGAACCTTGCCATCCAGCACTCGGTCCCCACGGAAATAGACTTCCCCACCAGCTTTGATCTGCATTCGCGACGGTGGGTCCTGCAGCCGCGCTTTGGCCCGTTCCCGCATGCCCGCGCTTAGCGACGGAGCTTCCGCGCGAATCACTTCGCCATCGTCATCAAGCTTCGGTTCGCCCGGCCAGTCCGGGTATTTTTCCAGAAACTCCCAGTCAAAGCCGCGCTCTACCTCAATCAAGCCCAGCTTCGGATGGTCCAGCTGCCAAACCTCCATCAGCTCGCCGCCTTCGCGCCGAGCCAACCACCGATTGCGCACAGCGGCACCAGACCAAGCAGATAAATCCAGGCCGCGTCGTTGTAATACATTTTCACCGACAGCCAGAAGGTCACACCCAGCAGAATCGGATACATCCAGGTTTGCCGGAACACATATCCGTCAATAAGCCCACAGACCAGGGCCATCACCGGCAACAGCACCACCATCATTGGGGCCGCGCCGCCACCGCCCAACACGCCGACGAAATATGGCAGCACTAAAAACCCCAGCAGCATCGGCAGGTAGGTGAGGTGTTGCTTGGCGGTGCGCTCGTCGTCACTGTCCTTCTTGACGTCGGTTTCGTCCGCAAGTTCTTCTAGTGTTCTCGCATTCTGCGCCGCTTCGGTCATGCAACAACCATACGACAAAAACCCCAAACCGCAGCAATAACTGCAGGTCAGGGGTTAATTTGCGGAAGTGGAGGGATTTGAACCCCCGGATAGTTTCCCATCGCTGGTTTTCAAGACCAGTGCATTCGGCCGCTCTGCCACACTTCCTTGCGCGTTCATGCGTCGGCTCATTCTAAACGATCTACCCCAGCCATGACTAATTCCCCGCCACCGCGCCGTCCGCTCACCTACGCTGGAAGCCATGAAGGCAATCGTCCAAACAGACATTTCTGATAAAACTGCCCTGAACTGGCAGGAAACTTCCGATCCGATCTGCCGCCCTGGCGAAGTGATCATCGATATCCACTACACCAGCGTCAACCGCGCGGACCTCCTGCAGGCGATGGGCTACTACCCGCCACCGCCAGGCACCACCGACATCATCGGATTGGACTGCTCGGGTGTCATTTCGGAGGTTGGCCCGGATCAGCCGGAGGGCAGCAATTGGCAGGTCGGCGACCAGGTGTGTGCCCTGCTCGCGGGCGGTGGTTATGCCGAACGCGTTGCCGTTCCTGCAGGTCAGGTCATGCCGCTGCCGGAGGGCTACGACCTAGAAAAAGCCGCTGCTGTCCCCGAGGTCGCCTGCACCGTGTGGTCGAACCTCGGAATGCTCGCCCAGCTCAGCGCCGGTGACACAGTCCTCATTCATGGCGGTTCCGGCGGTATCGGCAGTTTCGCCATCCAGGTAGCGCACCTCAAGGGCGCCACAGTTGCCGTCACCACAGGCACCGCAGAGAAGCTGGAGTACTGCAAGCAGCTCGGCGCGGATATCCTCATCAATTACCGTGAGGACGATTTCGTCGACATCATGCAGGAGCACGGCGGCGCCGACATTATTTTGGACATCATGGGCGCCAAATACCTCGACCGTAATATCCGCGCCCTCGCGAAGGACGGCACCATCGTCGTCATTGGCCGACAAGGCGGCAACAAGGCCGAACTCAACCTGGGCCTGCTGCATGACAAACGCGCCTCCATCCGCACCACCAAACTCCGCGACCGCAGCGTCCCCGACAAGGCAGAAATCTGCCGGGAGACGGTGGCCAATGTATGGCCATTGCTTAATGACGGAAAGATCGACCCGAATTTGCACACTGTGCTGCCGATCCAAGAGGCATCAGATGCGCATAAGCTACTGGCGTCCGGCGGTGTCACCGGCAAGATCGTGTTGCAAGTTCCGCGGACCTAACCCGTTGGCATAACTCTTAAGGAGCATTGTGTTGCGTTTTCTTTGGAATTTCTTCATCCGCACTGCCGGCACCGCATTGGCATTGTGGCTGGTCACTCTGATTTTCTCTGGGGTGCAAGTCAGTGCGCCGGACGGTGCTAGCAACCAGGAAAAGATTCTGGTGTTCCTCGGCATCGCCTTGGTCATTGGGTTCTTGAACGCAGTGGTCGACCCGATTTTGAAGGTGATCGGCTTCCCAATCACTTTCCTCACTTTGGGGCTATTCGCCCTGGTGATTAACGCCATTGTGTTCTGGCTGGCCGAACCGGTGTCGAATGCTTTCGGTCTTGGCCTAGAAGTCAATGGTTTCTGGGCAGCGCTTTGGGGCGCCATCCTGTTGTCGCTGGCGCAGTGGCTGATCAGTCCGCTGACCGGCGCACTACGCAGCAAGGAGTAAGTCACTCCCAGCGGCGGGGCCAGTGAACCTAAGCCAGCGAAGCTACCGCGCGGAGCAAATGATCAACGTCATTGGTGGTGTTAAAGACAGATAGCCCCACCGTGACGGCTCCGCCAACATCCCCGGCCCCCATTGCGTCAATAAGCGGGTTTGTGCCGGGACCACTGACCGTCGCAACCAATCCATTGTCCAGCAGTCGTTCTGCAACGCGGTCGGCTGGGACGCCGCGGACAAGGAAACTGATGCGTGGGATGCGTTCCAAGTTCGCCGGATCGGTGCCGGTAACTTCAACGTCGCCGTCAATGCCGAGCAGGTACACCACGCCGAGGCTGCGAAGCCCATCAATCAGGTAGCGGTCCAACTGCGAGAGGTAGCGGGTTGCCGCAGGCATCGACAGTTCCAGACGACGACGGCGCGTACCGCGAGCATCCGGGTTCAGCAACGCCAAATGGTCGATGCTGGTAGCAACCGCACCAAGCAACGTTGGCGACAGTCGGCCCAGCTCCAGCTTCCGCGCACCTTCCACATTCGGAGCAATCGCCCGGGACTTCATCCGGCGGAACACCGCAGGGTCACGGAAAATCAGCGCCGCAACATCCGGGCCGCCCCACGCCGCAGCATCCACTAACACCGCATCGGCGCCCAACCCGGCCAAACTAATCAACCGGTATGGCGCCACCGCCGACGCGTCGACCAGCACCAACGCCTGGCTACGGGCGCGCACCACATCAGCAGCCGAACGCACCGCAGTCAGCGCGCCAGTCAAACTATGCGCCGCTGGGATAGACACCAGGCGCGTGGACTCGTTCACCAAATCTTCGTACTGCCAATGCGGCAACGTGCCGGTCGACAGGTCAGCTTCAGCCATCCGCACCCGGGAACCGTACAGGTCGGCGGCGCGGCGCAGCGGCACCTGCACCTCAGCGTCGTCACTGCGGGAGAGCACCATTTCGGTGCCCATCCCCAGCCGCAACTGCATCGCATCAGCGAAATCAGCCATCAGCTGCTCACGGGAATGGCCCAGCACCACACCTTCGGCACTGGCACCAACCAAATCCGCGAACGCTGCCCGAGCCGTGGCATCCATGGATGCGCCAGCATGGTCCCCAGCAATAGGGGCCCGAGAGTGCAGGCCGGTCGCGGGTTCCGGGGCTAAGGTACGGCGTGACGTGCGCACAGAAGTCGAAACAACGGAGGACACCCGTTCCGGGGTCTGCGAACGTTCCTGCGCATTCAGGTACGTCCAGCCGTCAGCCAGCGAGACATAAAGCCCGCGGACAGCGGCAACGTCAAACACCACAAATACCCTTCTTCCACTCTCTAAAACTCACCCGAAAGGTTATCTCATTATCTCCCTAGTATGCCCGCCTCATACAACCAGTGCACTGTCCCAGGTAGGTTTAATGCCGTGACTGTTTCAGAAGACAACTCTTCCTCCGACACCGGCAATGGAAAAGCGCCCGATACTGGGCACCCATCCGCTGGTGGCGGTCAGGAAGCAATCGCCGCAATGGTCGCGCGCATGGTCAGCGATGTTGACACCGCAGAAGCCCCACCATCAAAGTCAAAAACTTTCGGGGCGGCCTGGCGAGACCTCGTCCGCGGCGTACAACAACGCCAACTCTGGATTGAGTTGGGTCTGCAAGACATTAAACAACGCTACCGCCGCTCCACGCTAGGCCCCCTCTGGATCACAGTTGCTACCGGCGTGATGGCCGCCGCTTTGGGCCTGCTGTACTCGGTACTGTTCCAGATTCCGCTGGGCGATTTCCTGCCGCATGTGACCGTCGGCCTGATTATTTGGGGCTTCATTTCCGGCTGTGTCAAAGACGGCTCGGAGATTTTCATTGAGAACGAAGGCCTGATTAAACAGCTACCGAGTGCCCTGTCGGTGCACGTCTACCGCTTGGTGTGGCGCCAGCTGCTGTTTTTAGCGCACAACATGGTCATTTGGCTGGTGCTGATTTTGGTGTTCCCACGACCATTCGGCATCGAACTATTGCTGGTCATCCCAGCAATGTTGTTGCTGCTGCTGAACGGCGCGTGGGTCACCATGTTCTTCGGCATTGTGGCGACCCGCTACCGCGATATTGCACCGCTGTTGGAGTCGCTGATTCAGCTGGCGTTTTACGTCACCCCAATTGTGTGGACCACCGAAACGCTCTACGCCCAGGGCGGCGAAGTTGCGCAGCGCGCCAAAATCGCGGAGCTCAACCCGCTGTACCACTACTTGGAGATCATTCGCGCGCCGCTTCTGGGTAACTCAACTGCCGCCTACCACTGGTGGATTGTGCTGGGCTGCACCGCTTTCGGCGTACTCATTACCTTGGTTGCGATGCGGCAGTGGCGTTCCCGCGTTGCCTACTGGGTTTAGTTCCGGGTCAAGTTTCGGGTTCAGGAGGACTCCACTTTCATGGTCAGCATTGACACCTACAACGCATGCGTCGACTTCCCTGTCTTCGACGCAAAAACCCGGTCCCTGAAGAAGGCATTCCTCGGCGCTGCCGGCGGTGCCATCGGCCGCAATGAACACAACCTTGTCGTTGTCGAAGCGCTGAAGAACATCAACCTGCATCTGCAGGAAGGCGACCGCGTCGGGTTGGTCGGCCACAATGGTGCCGGTAAATCCACACTGCTGCGACTGCTGTCGGGCATTTATGAGCCAACCCGTGGCTCTGCCCGCATCCGTGGCCGCGTCGCCCCAGTCTTCGATTTGGGTGTCGGCATGGACCCAGAAATCTCTGGCTACGAGAACATCATCATTCGCGGCTTGTTCCTTGGGCAGACCCGCAAGCAGATGATGGCGAAAATCGACGACATTGCGGACTTCTCTGAGCTCGGCGAGTATCTGAACATGCCGCTGCGCACCTACTCCACCGGTATGCGAATCCGTCTGGCCCTAGGCGTAGTCACCTCGATTGAGCCAGAGATTTTGCTTCTTGACGAAGGTATCGGCGCTGTGGACGCGGCCTTTATGGCCAAGGCCCGCGGACGTCTTAAAGAGCTGGTGGAACGCTCCGGCATCTTGGTGTTCGCTTCGCACTCCAACGAGTTTTTGGCGCAGCTGTGCGACACCGCCATGTGGATTGACCACGGTGAACTCCGCGCTGCAGGTTCCGTGGCCGATGTGGTCGGCCAGTACGAAGGGCCAGAGGCCGCGCAGCATGTCCGCAATATCCAGGCGGGTCTGAACTAGCTTCTCCCGCAACCGCCAAAAATAAGACACCAAGTCGTTCGCTGCTCCGCCGCGCTAACCGAGTTTTCGGGCGGCGGTGTGCCAGACTATTGGCATGAATTCAGGTTCTTCCGCACCGTCACAAAGCAACAAAATCGCAGCGGTGATTGTTACCCATCAGCGGGCTGAACAACTGCGCGATTCACTGGAAATTGTGTGCCGCCAAACGCTGCCCGTCGACTGGGTCGTTGTGGTCGACAATGGTGCGGAAAAGCAGGTTGAGCAGCTAGTTCGCGACATCGCTGGTGACCGCGGTGTGTACCTGCCGTCAAAACGCAACCTCGGTGGGGCCGGCGGCTTCGCCTACGGTTTCCTGCAAGCCCTCGCCCTTGGCGCGGAGTGGGTGTGGTGCGCCGATGACGATGGCCGCCCAGAAGATGAGACGGTGCTGGCCACCTTGCATGCGATGGCCGAGGCGAAGAACCTGGCGGAAGTCTCCCCAGTGGTGGTCAGCCTGAATGAGCCAGAGCGGCTGGCATTCCCGTTGCGCCGTGGCCTGCAGTGGCGTCGGATGCGTGCGGAGCTGACCCCAGAGGGCACGGAGGTTTTCCTGCCGGGCATCGCCAGCCTGTTTAACGGCGCCCTGTTCCGCGCCAGCACCCTCGACCAGCTGGGTGTGCCGGACTATCGTCTGTTCATCCGCGGCGACGAAGTGGAGTTCCACCGCCGTCTATCCCGTTCTGGTTTGCCGTTTGGCACTTGCCTGACCACGGCATACCTGCACCCGGATGGTGCCGACGAGTTCCGGCCGATTCTGGGCGGCAAAATGCACACGCAGTACCCAGACAATGAGTTCAAGCGCTTTTTCACCTACCGCAACCGCGGTTTCCTGATGAATCAGCCAGGGATGCGGAAGCTATTGCCGCAGGAGTACGCCCGGTTTGCGTGGTTCTTCCTGGTGCAGCAGCGCGATGTTGCCGGGTTCAAGAATTGGTTGCGGCTGCAGACGATGGGCCGCCGCGAGCATTTCCGTCGGCCACAGAATTAGGCGTGGCAACGAGGCCGTGGCCAAAGCCTTAGCGCACCTTGAAAATGACGGTGCGCTGCACGATGAAGTTCACAACCGTCGCTACGCCCTGCGCAATGACGAAGGACACGGTGTCTTTCCATACCCCGTCGAGCCCGAGGTCAATCAGCGGCTGGTTGGTGAATTTGTATAGCCCAACCTGCACGGCGAAGGTGGTCAGGTAGAGCACCGCCACGGCCGCGGCTTTCTTCCAGGATCCGTCGGATTGAAAGGTCCAGCGGCGGTTCATCAGGTACGCGGCGATGGTGCCGAGCACCCAGCCCATGGCTTTGGCCCAGGTGCGCTGAATCCCGAATGCTTGGAAAATCAGGGTGGAGCCGAAGTCGATGACGGCGGCGCCGATGCCGGTAATCAGAAAGCGGGTGGCTTGCACCTGCAGCGACAGGCCAGCGCCCTGCTGGGTGGTCTCTGGGTTATTCACAAACAGTCAGGCTACCGTGTGGCTGCTTAGCGTGTTGCTGCCGCGCTTGGCGAGTCCAGTTCCGGGTTGCGGAACACTTCCCGCAGCATCGCTACCCGGTCGACAGCCGCTGCGGGCTCCGGCCCGATGCACCCCAGGTCGATTAGTTTCTGCAGGGTGTGTGGGCACAGCGCGTCAATTGCTTGTTGACGTATTGGGGAGCCATCGTCTTCTACCCACCCGAGCGCAGCCATGGCGTATTCGGTGATTTCGGCGCGGTGATTCTCATCCGTCAGCGCGGCAAAACACAGCATATTGATGAACGCGGCGTCCCGGCCCGCCTGGTCGGAGGCATCTTCTAGGGGCAGTTCGGCGCATTCGTGCGCCAATTCCGGTGCGATATCTGATTCGCGGCGCAGGTCAAGGGCCTGCAGCAGCGGGATGAAGTCGAAAATGCCGGAGCGGGAAATCACGTCCCGCACTTCCGTCCTGGTGCTGTCCAGCACGGAGCGGATGGTGCGTTCACCGGTCAGGTTCGCGTTGATTTCGGCGATATCCGGTGCGGCGTCGAGGTCCGCGTAGGCAAGGTCGTCCAGGGTGCCTGAGAGGGTGCCGGTGAGCATGCCAGCGCCGCCGACGCAGAGTGCGTCTGGGGTTGCGCCGTCACGGGGGATGCTGTCGGAAACAAAGAGCTCAGCGTGGTGGCGCCCCCAGTGCCACACACCGGACATGTCCGTGTCGGGGAATACTTCACCGATCTGGGCATCATCGTCGACCTGCATATCGTCAACAAGCACGGCGCGCGGTAGGTCTGCGGCGGTGGGGGTGCTGGGTTGAGTATCGAAGGCTACTTGGAGGACGTGGCTGAGTTCAGCGATGGTGAGTTGGTTGTTGATGCCAATTTGGCGGTAGATTCCGGATGAGTTTCGAATGGCAGCGCTGATGATGAGCGTGGCCGGATCGAGGTCCGCGCGCACGCCGGGGAAGGCGATGACGTTATTTCGCGGCATGCCCCCAGCGTAGCTAGTTATCGGCGCCGAGGCCGCCCGCAAGTGGGTTGACCTGCGTTTTCTTCGGCATGCGGAGTACTTCGCGGAGAAATTCACGTCGAGTCCGCGACAATGGGCCACCCAAAGTCAGGCCATCTTCACCCACAATGCCAAGCTCCCGCAGCACTGTGGATGTCAGTGGCGTCGGCAGCGGTTCGCGCGCGGCCGCTGGGTCGGTGGTTGGGTCGGTGTCGGTGTCGTTGGACCAGCCGGCCCACGCCAGGCCTTCCATCGACAGGATGCGGGCAGGGCCATAGGGCAGCCCAATCAGGCTGAGGAGTTTCAGCCAGGCGGCGTCGTTAGCTCGGCCGGAGCGCTCTAGTGGCAGTTTCCGGGCGATGTGGCGCAGCAGGCGGCCAGGTTTGCGGTGCAGTTGCGCGCCCAGTGGGGTGAAGGCGCCGGTGTCGTCCAGCAGGTCCATGGCGGTCAGCGCGGCCTGGACGTCAGATGGGATGCGCACGCCGGAGCCTGCTTGTTCCAGGGCGCTGCGCAGTGGTTCGACCAGGGTGGCGCGTTGTTNTTTGGTGGCGTGGGCTTTGCGGCCGGGTTCGACGAAGGAAATGAGCTGTGCCAGTTCCCACATTCCGGTGCGCAGTACGAGGTCTTGCAGGCCTGGTTTGGTCGATTGCAGGGTTTCCATGACCCAGCGTTCGGCGTCGAGTTCGCGGTTGACGCTGGCGATGTCGAAGGGCATGCCGCCTTTGTGGGCTGGGATGTCGCCGGCTCCGTCAATAAGCAGGGTGGATGGTTGGCCGGCGGTGACGTTGGCTACGTGCACGGTGATGGTGGCGCGCAGTGGTTCGTCGAAGTCGTGCAGGAAGGTGAGGCTGTCGCCGGGTTGGGCGAGGAGTTCGCCGACGGTGAGCAGTTCGGAGGGAGTGCCGGAGGCTTGGTGGCGCTCGAGGGAACCAGCGGGCATGACGGTGGCGTCGGCGGCGGGTTCGCAGTCGTGGCACGGTTGCCGGAAGGCGTGGGGTGCGGTGTCGGCGAGGGAGAGGACGGTTTGCACGATGCGGCCGAACCGGGTCATGGTCATGCCGATGGGTACCCGCAGTCGGCGCCACACTTTGTCGGTGACGTCCTGCCCAAGAGTGCTGGTGTCGACTGCGATGTGCAGGACGATGGCGTTTTGGGCGTCGTCGGGCGCGGCGGCACTGTGCATTCGCAGTGCGCGCTGTGGCTGGTTGTCACTTACCGGTGACCAGCCATTGGGGTTGGCCCCCGACCCGTTCTCTGTCATGTGTTGAAGTTTAAAGCCGGTTGCACGAGTTGGCAGTTCGGGTGTGTCGTGTTAGCGCCGTGGCCGGGGGTACCCAGGTTGGTCACAGTGCAGTTACGACGCGGTGACCAGCGGGAAGTATTCCGGTTCATCGGGCCGGGCGGGGCCAAACTCTGCCAGGTACTTCCGGCGGCGCCGCACGGACACAATGTCCAACCAGGTGCCGATGAGCTCGCGCCATGCCATCGCCCACGCGTGTGCCGTTTTACCTGCCGCTTCACCGTGGTACGCGGCGTCGAGTGGTGTTAGGTCTGGCACTTTCGGGAATCGTGGCAGCGAAATCGCGTTGCCCGATTCCTTGTAGTTTTTCGCCGCCGCCGTCATGTCGTCGATGTAGGTGCGCAGCGCCGCGACGGTAGCCACTGGGTCCACGAAGTCCAGCTCCGGCAGCGCATCTGGTTGCGTGTCTGTGAGGTCAGCCAGTGCGGTGTGTGCGGCGTCGGTGGCATGTACTGGCGTCAGTGTCAGTAGGTCCTTGAGCTTTGTGACGTTATCGGCCCCAGCTTGTGCCCCTGATGCTTCAAGCGGCGGAGCATCGATGGTGAGCAACCAGGCGCCGGAGAGCCGTCCGGTGGTGATGTCGGTGGTGAGCTCGATGTGCCAGACCGCGAATGTGGTGGCACCGGTGCCGCTGTCGGTGGCGTCGATGACAGCAAGGGTGCGTGGCGTGTCGAATTCGAGTGCAGGCACGGACTAGCTTTCAGTGGTTGCGGTGTACTCGTCGAGCTTTTCTTCTAGGACGAGCAGCCCGTAGGTGGCCGCGGCGTAGCCAAAGGCCATGAGGGTGTGGGGTTTGTGGACACCTCGGCGGCGTAGCTTCTTGGCAATGGCGGTTTCGGCTTTTTCTTCCAGCCACATCATGCCGGTGGTGAAAGCTGCGATGGAGCCACCGAGGATGGTGAGGGTGGCGGCTGGGGAGAGCTGGTCCGCTTCGAGGGTGCCGGCAGAGGTGTCGAGAACGCTGTCGATCGCTTCTTTGAAGTCGCTGTCGCCATCCCCGTCGGAATCTTCGAATGGACTGAATTGGGTGGCAGCGTAGGCGGCGGTGAATACGGCCAGCAGGCCAACCCGAGTCAAGCGCTTGGCGGTCTTGTTCTGGACGTAGTCAGGAACTGCTTCGTACAGGCCACTGATGACGGAAGTAGCCAGGTACGTCGCGTGGCGGGCCAGTGCAGATTTCGCGGGCGGGTTAGCTGCTGGAGTGGTGTTACCAGGGTTTCTCATAGCCCTAATAGTAACGTCATTTCCATGTTTGGATTTTTCAAAAAGAAGCAGGCTGAGCCGCAGCATATTGCCGCACAGCGGACGAATACGCCGCTCAGCGGTGAGCTGACTCGAATGGTGGCCCAGGAGTTGCCGTTGCTCGATTCCGCAGACCGGGGCCGTGTGTATCGAATTTTAGAGGAGTACGAGGGGCCGACGATTACTGCTCAGGAAGATTTGCCAGCTGAGCTGCGGGAGATTCTCGGGCTGGACTAGGCGACTAAGGTTTAAGCATTGCATAGAGCAAAAGTCCCAGCACATGGCTGGGGCTTTTGGTTGCGGTACTTGCCTCGACAAGAAATGCGGTTGCTTGTACGCAACAGCTCATCAATTGCTAGCCATGTGAGCAGACCACTCTGGCAGCAACTGGATATAGCAAAACCCTAATAGCCGTAGCTATTAGGGATTTTAAGCGCTCAACTTAAGCAGCGCCGGACAGCAGGCCCTTGACAGCATCCCACAGGCCGGTGACGCCGGTGGACAGAACGTCGGCAATGGACTTGATGAATTCGGTGATGTTTTCAAGCATGTTGAATCCTTTCGAAAGGTGTTACCCCATCCGGTTTCGGTGGAGCTCTGAATAAATACAACCAAGCTCAACGTTGAGAAGCAAACGCCGGATCTTGATGTAACAGACGCTTAATTGTTATCGATGCAACTCGATTAACTTCCGCACCACTAGCCACAGACAACTCCTCTATCTGCAACTTTGTCCCAAAAGCCCCGATATTAGCCGAGCAAGACAGTCTCACAGCCGCCACAAACGAAATTAGAAAAGCTTGCTGACCAAAATAATCGAACATCCCGAAAACATGCAGGTCACTATACGTAAATGCACTCGATGCAATTATTCTATGAAGAATCTCACAGTCATGACTGAAGAGCTAATTCTTAGCCGCCAAATAGACTTCGGAAACAACTTTTCCACAAAGAAAAGGCCCTAATAGCCGTCAGGCTATTAGGGCTTAACCCAGCTCGTAATTAGGAGAGCAGGTCCTGCAGTGCGTCCCACAGCTCGTCAACGCCGGTGGACAGCAGGCCGAAAACTTCATCAACGAATGCAACGATGTTGGAGATCATAATAATCCCTTTCAAAAATAGACTCCCCCAGCCGAGGTTCAACTGGGCTTCACACCTATAGAATCAAGTTATCGTCACACATGCAAATACAAAAAAGCCCTAGCGTACAGCTAGGGCCCCTATTTGCGGTACTCAAGTCGACAAGCGCTACTGCCTAGCAGACCAATTTAGCAGCATCTGACATAACTCAGCCCCAATAACCCGAGGGTTATTGGGGCTGAGTTATTTAGCCTAGGAGACTACCTTAGGAGAGCAGGTCACCCAGTGCACCCCAGACGCCTTCGACGCCAGAGGTCAGCAGGCCCCACAGGCTTTCAATGAATTCAACGATACCAGTCAGCATAGCATTTACCTTTCGTAATTTTCTTCCCCAGCAAGCTTCCCGCTGGGCTTGACACCGATAAAACCAAGCTTTGCAAAGCGACGCAACTGCCAAATCCCAAGGTAACGCCACCGCGACATCTATCGATGCAACACATTTCTCACCCTTAATGACGCCATTTGAAGCACGTCCTACCTGCAGAAACAGAAATGAACTCCATACCCTTTACCCCCAAATAGGACAACACAAGCACTGCTTCTACTTTCAGAATATTAACGGCCATAAACCCTCCACCCCCTCTTGGCAAACATGCAGCTCAAGACGGTTCGCGGCTCACGCAAACGTAATCCTAGTGATATGTATCACACATCTGAGTGTTGGAGGTATTTTCTTCGCGAAAACCCAACTACGTCGCCAATAAATTGCCACAATGCAGACATGCCTATGCGCCTGCCCCTATTTCACGGCCCTGCCTTGCCGGTCGTCACACCACCGGACGCCGCTGGCAGCCCTGCCCCTCGGCCACGAGTCCTTGTCACCGGCGCTTCCTCGGGAATTGGCTGGGCCGCCGCAGAACAGCTCCGCGACGCCGGCTACCAGGTCATCGGCACCAGCCGTCGCGGCGCGGATGCTCCACACCCCAAAGGCATCACCATGCTGCCACTCGATATGGAAGACACTGATTCCATCGAAGCGCTCGCCACGAAGCTTCACTCCCCGGAAGCTCTTGCAGCCCACGGCCCACTTGCCGCCATCGTCGCCAATGCGGGCGAAAGCCAAGTCACCAGCGCCGAAGACATCCCCCTCGAAGACCTCAACCGCCTGTTTCAAGTCAACGTGTTAGGCCAAATCCTACTCGTCAAAAAGCTCCTACCTGCACTAAGGGAAGCCCAGCGCGGACGCATCATCCTCATTGGCTCCATGCTGGGGTGGCTTCCACTGCCTTACCGCGCCACTTATGTCTCCACGAAGGCAGCCATCCGCGGCTACGGTCTGGCGCTGCGTGGGGAAGTCGCAAAATTTGGCATTGGGGTCACCGTCGTCGAACCCGGGGCCATCGCAACTGGACTATCGCAACGCCGCACCATCTACGTGCCGGAAAGCTCCGCCCACTACGCATACGCCCGCACCATGTTGGAAAACCTCGACGCGAACGAGGCGAAAGGGCCACCGCCCGAAGTCATCGCAGAACTGTGCGTCCGAGAAATCCAGGCGAAGCGGCCACTAGCGCTGGCATCACGCGGTTCCATGGCACCAATTATCGGGCCGCTGGCGCGCATTTTGCCGACCCAAACCACGTTGGCACTCATCCGGCGGTTCCACGGGCTCGGAAAATAGAAACGCCACAGTTTCTTAATTAATCCTTATATATAAGGTGCACATGCGGGTACCCCACTGCCCCGCCCTCCACCCGCACTTTGCCGCCCGGCGCGAGTACGATCGACAGCGATGACCAAATCAACGGGCACGACCAGCACCGACGCTTCGACCGGTGCCTACGGGGCCTTGAACACAGAAGCGCAGACCCTGACCGGCTGGGGCCGAACCGCCCCAACAACTGCAGAAGTTCTGTCCACCTCTGACGTAGAAGTCATTGCCAACGCCGTCAAACTCGTCGCCGAACAAAACGACGACAAGCCAGCTCACCTGCGCCGCGGCATCATCGCACGCGGCATGGGCCGCTCCTACGGTGACCCAGCTCAAAACTCCGGCGGCCTCGTCGTGGACATGCAACCACTGAACCGCATCCACTCCATCGACCCAGACACCGCACTGGTTGACGTCGATGGCGGCGTGACCCTGGACCAGCTGATGAAAGCAGCCCTGCCCTACGGCCTGTGGGTTCCAGTGCTGCCCGGCACCCGCCAAGTCACCATCGGCGGCGCCATCGGCCCAGACATCCACGGCAAAAACCACCACTCCGCTGGCTCTTTCGGCGACCATGTGGTGTCCATGGAGCTGCTGGTCGCCGACGGCCGCATCCTGCACTTGGAACCAAACGGCACCAGTGACGACCCAGATGGTTCCCTGTTCTGGGCCACCATCGGCGGTATGGGCCTGACCGGCATCATTGTCCGCGCCGTCATTAAGATGACCCGCACCGAAACGGCCTACTTCATTGCCGACGGTGACCTGACCGGTGACCTGCAGGAAACCATCGACTTCCACTCCGACGGTTCCGAACACAACTACACCTACAGCTCCGCCTGGTTCGACGCGATTTCCCCAGAACCAAAGCTCGGCCGCGCCGCAATTTCCCGCGGTAGCCTGGCCACCCTCGACCAGCTGCGCGAACTGTCGCCGAAACTGGCGAAGGACCCACTGAAGTTCAACGCCCCACAGCTGGTGACCGTTCCGGATATCTTCCCGAACTTCACCATGAACAAGCTGACCATGATGGCCGTTGGTGAACTGTGGTGGATTAAGTCCGGCAAGTACCGCAACCAGGTGCAAAACCTGACGCAGTTCTACCAGCCGCTGGACCTCATCGGCGAATGGAACCGCGGCTACGGTTCCCGCGGTTTCCTGCAGTACCAGTTCGTGGTGCCACGCGAGGCCGTTGACCCATTCAAGGACATCATCCGCGACATCCAAAAGTCCGGCCACTACTCCGCACTGAACGTGTTCAAGCTCTTTGGCGAGGGCAATAAGGCACCGCTGTCCTACCCAATGCCGGGCTGGAATGTGTGTGTCGACTTCCCAATTAAGAAGGGCCTCGGCGGCTTCCTCGACGAGCTCGACCGCCGGGTCATGGAATTCGGTGGCCGCCTGTACTTGGCGAAGGAATCGCGCACCAGCGCCGAGGACTTCCACAAGATGTACCCAGGAATGCAGGGCTGGCTAGACACCCGCCGCGCCATCGACCCAACCGGCGTGTTTGCATCCGATATGTCCCGCCGCCTGGAACTGAATTAGCCCGCGCGCTAGCTAAAAGGAGAAACATGAAAAATGCTGTAGGAAAGCCGCAGACAGTCCTGCTTCTTGGCGGCACCAGCGATATTGGTCTGGCAATCGTCAAAAAGTACCTCGAGCGCGGACCATTCCGCGTAATCCTGGCCGCTCGGGCAAATTCTTCGCGTATTGACGCTGCGAAGGACACCATGACCGCCGCCGGCGCTTCCGAAGTGGACGTTCTGGACTTCGACGCCACCGACTACACATCCCACCCAGCTGTCATTGATGCAGCATTCGCCAAGGGGGATGTTGACGTCGCAATTGTCGCCTTCGGTCAGCTCGGTGACCAGGAAGAACTGTGGCAAAACCAGGCTGCTGCCGTCGAACATGCGCAGACTAACTTCACTGGCCCAGTGTCGGTGGGTGTGCTGCTGGGCAACAAAATGCGTGACCAAGGCCATGGCACCATCATCGCGCTGTCGTCGGTCGCTGGCACCGTGGTGCGCCGCGCCAACTTTGTGTACGGCTCCACCAAGGCCGGTATGGATAGCTTCTACCGACTGCTCGGCGAAGCGCTGCGCGGCACTGGTGTGACCGTCACCGTGGTTCGCCCAGGTCAGGTCCGCACCACCATGACCGAAGGTCTGGAGGAAGCACCACTGACGGTCAACGCGGAAGATGTGGCCGAGGCTGCCGTTCGCGCATCCGACGACCGGAAGCCAGTGGTGTGGGTTCACCCACTATTCCAGCCAATCATTGGCGTACTGTCCCATGTGCCGCAAGCAATCATGCGGAAGCTGCCGTTCTAAGCAGCTACCCAGGGCGACCGCGCTGAGCCGCTTCGGCTCGACGGGAAGGATTGTGCAAATATTGAGCCATGAATTCTTCCCCCGCCAGCGCTGAGCTTTCCGACGGCATCAACCCGAAGCCGCGGGAAGTGACCCCGGAATACACCATTTCGGAACACGACCGGCTGAGCATCCCGCAGTTCCTCACTGCGGTGCTCCTAGCCACGGTCGGCGGCGGCCTGTTGGCGCTCATCGGCTGGTTCGTCCTGAGCAAAACGAACCTACCGTCCTTTAACTCCTCCTACCTCACACGCTCCGTCACCACCGCCTGCCTGTCCATTTTGGTGCTAGCGGTGTCCGTGGTGCTGTACCACTGGGTGAAAAACCGCCCCGGCCACTCCAAGCTCGCGGAGCTGCTCAGTTATGCGGTGCTCTACCTTGCGCCCGCCGCGATGGTCACCATCGTGTTGGGGATTCCACTATCCGGCACCCGCCTGTATCTCGACGGCATCAGTGTCGACCAAGGTTTCCGCACGCAGATCCTCGGCCGGATGACCTCGGAGTTGTCCCTAGCCGACGTAGCGTATGTCGACCTGCCGTCCTTCTACCCGCTTGGCTGGTTCTTCACCGGCGGCCGGTTTGCGAACCTGCTCGGGCTTTCTGGTTGGGAAGCCTTCCAACCATGGGCAATTGTCAGCCTCGCTATGGCCGCCAGCCTGCTAGTCCCGATTTGGCAGCGCCTGACCGGCTCGCTGCCACTGGCCTCCGCCATCAGCTTGACGACCACCGCCATCATGCTGACCACCAACTCGGAGGAACCGTACGCCGCAATTGTGGCAATGGGCATGCCAGCAGCCGCACTGATCGGTGCCCGCGCACTGTCCGGCAGACGCGTCGCCATCGCGGGTATCACGCTGTACCTTGGCATTTCCGCCACTTTCTACACGCTCTACACCGCAGTTGCTGCGCTAACGGTGGTCGTGGCGGCCGCCGCGGTGGCACTGACCACCCACAGCCTCAAACCACTCATCCGCCTTGTGGTCATCGGCACCGGCGCAGTCCTCATCGCACTGACGGTGTGGTTGCCTTTTGTTCTTAAAGTCCTCTCTGGTGCCCCAACTTCCAACGAAGGCGGCGCCACCCACTTCCTGCCCGAAGGCGGCTCCCAGGTTCCGCTGCCAATGTTCGCCTTCTCGGTGCTCGGCATGCTGTGTCTGCTCGGGTTGATTCACCTGATGGTTCGCATGACCGACTGGGACATCCGCGCTCTCGCCACCGCCCTGATGATGCAGTACTTCTGGGTCATCGCTTCAATGATCTCCACCCTCGGTGGCTCCACGTTGCTTGGCTTCCGCCTGTCGACCCCAATCACCATGACGTTGGCGACCGCCGGTGTCGGCGCTGCCGCTGCGCTGCATTACGTTGATTTTCAAAAATTGTGGCCGGACATTGTGCGCCGTCGCGTCACTAAGCCCATTAATGCCGCGCTCTTGGTGGTACTTTGCCTGGCGGGGCTGGGGTACGTGCAATCCATTCCGTCTCGGATTTCCGGGCCAATCGAGTTGGCGTACACCGACTCTGACGGCAACGGTGAGCGCGCCGACAAGTGGCCAGCCGATGCGGCGGTGTACTACGCCGACATCAATAAGGTCATTGCAGAGGCCGGCCTGCCAGTGACCGACACCGTGGTGCTTACCGACGAATACAACTTCGTCGCATACAACCCCTACCGCACCTACCAAGCGTTCACCAGCCATTATGCCAACCCGCTCGGCGAATACGACGCCCGCAACCTAGCGATTAGAAGCTGGGCAAACCTGAAGACCTCCACCGAGCTTATTGACGCAATGGAAGCTGCCCCGTGGCGGGCACCTGACGTGCTCGTGGTTCGCGGGCAAACCGACCAGCCGGAGCAGCCACTGATGCTGGACCTTGGTGTGGACATTCACCCGAACTATCCAAATGTGCGCTTTGAACGCGTGATGCTGCCGCAGACCTTGTTCGAGGGGCATTGGGATGCCACGCAGGTCGGGCCGTTTGTGGTGTTGGTGCGCAAATAGCCGGGCGGCTTGCCGGGTCTGGATTTAGTGCCAAGTGCTCTAGACTCTTACTTTGTGTCAGCACCAACTCAGAATCTCCAGACTAAGGATGACCAGCCACCGGCGCCGCGACATTTCACTGTCACGAAGCCGCCGCGTTGGCTCACCACCACGGCGATCGTCTCTGGACTCGTCGGGTTTTTGTGCTTCATCCTGTTGCCCATCCTGCCGATCAACCAGACGCAGACTTCCTTCACCTGGCCGCAGGACGGCAAGCTGAATGACGTGTCCGCGCCGCTGACCGCCTACGCGCCACAGGAGTTTGACGCTACTGTGCCGCTGGCGCTGGCGAAGGAGCTGCCGGACGGCCAGTTCACGCTGCTCAGTTCGTTGCCGGATGACTCGGAAGATCCAGCGGAAAACGGTCTGCTGGTGCGCTCGCTCGACGAGGGCGTGACCGTGCTTAGCCGCGGCAAAGTCATCCTCGACATTGACTCCGACACCGCCAAAGGCCTGCCCGATGACGCAGTGCTGACTGTGCACTCGGATGTTGATGGCACCCGCGCGGAAGTTGCTGGGGCGACGAATAAAGATGGGCAGCCGCTAGCTGGCGGCAGCGACGAAGATGTCCGCCCAACCCTCACCGGTATTTTCACTGACCTACCGAAAGATAAGGCCGACAGCGCGATTGCGGACGGCCTGAATGTGCAGGTTGAGATTGACTCGCGCTACACCTCCTCCCCGACGGTGATTAAGTACATCGCCATCTGGCTGGGTCTGCTGATGGTGCTGGTGTCCCTGTGGGCGCTGCACCGCCTCGACCTTCTCGATGGTCGTAAGGCTCGCCGATTCCTGCCACACAACTGGTTCAAGGTGTCGCTGCTCGACGCTGTGGTTGTCGGCATTTTGGCGGTGTGGCACTTCATCGGTGCGAACACTTCCGACGACGGCTACCTGCTCGGCATGGCGCGGGCATCGCACGAATCCGGCTACATGGCGAACTACTACCGCTGGTTCGGTGTGCCAGAGTCACCATTTGGTGCGCCATACTACGACCTGCTGGGCTGGATGACGTACATTTCCACCTCGTCGCTATTCATGCGCCTTCCTGCGCTGATTGCCGGCATTTTGGTGTGGTTCCTGCTGTCGCGGGAAGTCATTCCGCGCCTTGGCCGCGACATCGGCCAGCGCAAGGTGCCGTACTGGACTGCAGCGTTCATCATGCTGGCGTTCTGGCTGCCGTACAACAACGGTCTGCGTCCGGAACCAGTCATTGCGCTCGGCGCCCTGCTGACGTGGGTGTCGATTGAACGCGCCCTAGCCACTGGCCGTCTGCTCCCTGCCGCACTGGCCGTGATCTTCGCGACGATTTCCCTAGGCGCCGGCCCAACCGGCCTGATGGCAATTGCGGCGTTGGTCGCTGGCCTGTCCGGTCTGATTCAGATTGTCGTTCGCCGCTTGGCACACTTCGGTGGCGGCGAGAGTACCGGCACCGCGACAAATACTCGTTTGGTGGCCGCGCAGGTCATGCCATTCTTGCCTGCTGGTACTGCAATCTTGATTGCCGTGTTCGGCGACCAGACACTGCGCACCGTGCTCGAATCGATTCGAGTGCGCGGCCTGATTGGCCCGTCGCTGAGCTGGTACGAAGAACCGCTGCGCTACTACTGGCTGGTGCAGCCAAGTGTGGACGGTTCCTTCACCCGCCGGTTCGCAGTGTTGTTCATGTTCGCCTGCGTCGCCATTGTGCTGATGTCAATTCTGCGGAACGGCCGCGTGCCCGGCACCGCTGCCGGTCCAGCATCGCGCCTGATTTTCGTGGTGTTCGGCACCATGTTCTTCATGCTGTTCACCCCAACGAAGTGGACGCACCACTTCGGTGTTTACGCCGGCATTGCTGCGGCCATTGCTGCGGTTGCGGCGATGGCAGTGGCTGCGGAATCGCTACGTTCGTCGCGCACCCGCACTTTCATTTTCGGCGGGCTGCTCGCACTGTTCAGCTTCTGCCTTATGGGCATTAACGGCTGGTGGTACGTCTCCTCCTACGGTGTGCCATGGTTCGACAAGACCATTCAGCTCAAGGGCATTGAAGCAGGCAACGTCCTCATTGGTGTGTCCCTCCTGGTGCTGTTTGCCGGCGCTATTCAGAGCTTTGTGACGGATGTCCGCGGCGAGAAGCGTGCTAAGCGCTCGCCAAATGTGCAACGTCGTATCGCCGCGATTAGCTCCGCACCAATCGCATTGTTTGCCGGTGCCGTGGTGCTGTTCTCGGTGCTGTCGCTGACCAAGGCCGTGGTGTCGCAGTACCCTGCCTACTCCGTGGGTCTGGGCAACTTGCGGGCAGCCACCGGCAATATCTGCCAGCAGGCAGAGTCGGTGCTGGTGGAAAAGGATGTCAACGAAGGCTTCCTGAAGCCAGTGCAGGGTGAGCTGAAGGATTCGTTGGCAACTGACGGTGCCCGCAACTTGGGTCCGAATAATATTTCCTCGACCCTATGGGCCGAAGGTGTGGGCATTAAGCCTGGCCAGGCGAACACCGAGAATCAGAACTTCGGTGGCCCGAAGATTGCGACCGGTGGTTCTTCCGGTACCCAGGGTGGCCGCTTGAGCGAACCTGGTGTCAATGGTTCCTACGCTGCGTTGCCGTTTGGTTTGGATCCGAAGAAGGTGCCAGTGATGGGTACATTCTTCGCCTCCGACCAGCGTTATGCAGCAGGTAACTCCGAGTGGTTTGAAATGCCGGAGCGTAAGGAAGACTCACCACTGATGGTGATTTCTGCGGCTGGCCGGATCAATTACCACGACATTAACGGTGTGGAGCAGTACGGCCAGAAGCTGGTGGTGGAGTACGGCAAGAAGTCCGATTCGCCAGAAGCCGCCGAAACTGGTGGCTACCAAATCACTGGTTTCTACGAGCCGATGGACATTGGTCCGAAGCCGTCCTGGCGTAACCTGCGTATTCCGATGGATGCCATCCCAGAGGACGTGGACGTGGTGCGGATCCGTGTGGAAGACGCAGACCTGAACCAGGATCAGTGGTTGGCGTACACCCCGCCACGAGTGCCGGAAATGCAGTCCCTCAATGAGTTTGTTGGCTCGGATGAGCCAACGCTGCTGGACTGGGCTGTGAGCTTCCAGTTCCCTTGCCAGCGACCATTTACTCACTTTGGTGGTGTTGCTGAAATTCCGAAGTTCCGAATTGCACCGGACCGAGAACTGAAGGTGTCGTCGACCGATACCTGGCAGTCGCGGAAGTCCGGCGGTCCGCTCGGCTACATCGAGGCGAACACCTATGGTGTGGCAATCCCGAGCTACTTGGAGCACGACTGGGCTCGTGACTGGGGTTCGATTGAGCGTCTGGTGCCACGCACCGATGCCGAAGGCGATGAGGCAACTCCGGCGAAGCTGGATGAGCGCCAAGAAACCCGCTCGGGTCTGTGGACGCCAGGCACCATGCGCGTCTACGAAGAATAGGAGCTCACCGGTGAGCAACTAGCTGCCTGATAGGGGTACGAAAAAGCGGCGGTGGACCTGATTGGTCTGCCGCCGCTTTCGTCTCTGAGCTACTGGTTTGGTTGCTGTCCCCAGCCTGGTGCGCCCACAAATTCTGCGTGGTCCGCCTCAGCAATGACGTTGTCCTCTGCCGCTGTATCCATAGCTCGCGCATCACGCAGAGCCCGGCGCCAAGCCAGCACATACAGTGCCAGCGTTGGCACATACACAGTCAGCGGCCAGGCGATGTGCACGTAGCTGTCCGGTTCCACCGGCCACTGAATATTCCAGGCAAAGTGCAGCCCGAACCCGATCAGCCAGCCCAGTGCAATCCGGCCGAACATTTGGCCGCGGTTGGTAGAAGCTAGCAGCGCATACCCAAAGAGGGCGCCAACAATCCCGGTCCACATGGCGTGCATCCCTGGGCCGAGCAGCATGCGCAGTCCCCACATTTGCGCGCCGCCATAAATGTCAGAAGTTGCGTGCGTGTAGCCGCCCATCCCGCCGTAGAGAATGTTCTCCAGCATTTCGAACCCCAGGCCAATGGAGGTACCCAACAGCAGCCCATGCCATGGCCGATTCCAGATCTGTGGGAATGCCAGCATAATGACGATTACGCCGAGGGCTTTCGCGGTTTCTTCCGGCCACGCTCCCGCGAAGCTGTACACCAGCGGCGTTATGTCCGCCCATTCCATAATCGCTTGCCACGCGGTTGCTGATGGCAGCAAAATCACCATTGTTCCGCCGGAACCCCACGCCATTCCCGCCAGCGCAAGCCACACTGCTTTGGCTTTCTTGTCTGGCCACAGCCGGGTTCGGGCCATCAGCCAGAGCACTACTCCACAAATCAGTGCGGCCAGCGCCACGCCCATCGCAACAACGGGGAGAATTGTTGGCACTTCCATGCCAATCAGGACCAGCGCTACAACTGTTCCAATGACCGTCATCAGCCAAAACAGCAGCAGAAATAGCTTATTTGGTTGCCGCTCTTGCACTAGCTCGGCCTGCACTACTTCGGTCTGCATTAGTCCTCCTCCAGTCGCGCGTTAGCAATCAGCAAACTCTCGTGCGAGTTCAGGTCCATCGGATCACCGGACTGCAGCGTCGCGGTGACCACGGAGCCGGGCTTGTCAGTGCGGATAAAGCCCATCACCACGGTGTCTTCTGATTCCATCCCGAACCCGCCAGCCGATGGAATAACTTCGCTGACCAGTACCTTCAGTCGGTCATCGCCGGGTACATCCCGCTGCTCAAATTCAACATCGTCATAGGCATTGTTGTGGGTCAGCGCCCGCAATGTCCGTCGCAGCACAAGTTCGTTGTCCTGCTCGTCAAAGCCTTCGCGCCAATCCGTCAAAAAGCTCCATTTTTCGGTCGGTTTCCCACCGGCGCAGTGCACTCGGCGGTCTTGCAGTACTTCGCCGAGCTGGGTGTAGCACTCATAGCCGGCGTCGCCGAGGTCAACGGAAACAGTCCATCCCGCCGCGATGCCACCGAGCACCGCGACGGAACTTTTGTCAGATTTCGGTTCTTCGGTGTTCACACCCAGCGCATTTTGCAGTGCGTTTGGCCCCAGCAGCATCGCTACGGCCACCGCAACAGTCAGCAAAAAAGCTGGCCACGGCGATTTCTTGGCCTTGCTAGGTTGTTGTATTTGCATAGCCACGACAATACTTACGTTTCCGTCACTAGGCTGTTTGGTATGACTTCCTCGTTAGCTGCAGCCCTGAATCAACCCGCCGCCAAGGATGACCTCTTTCGCGCCGTGAATGGCCGCTGGATTGCCACCCACCGCATTCCTGCTGACCGCGCCGTCGATGGTGCGTTTTATGCCCTGCGCGATGCTGCCGAACTGGCGGTCCGCAAACTCATCGAATCGGCGGGCCCAGAGACCCGCGTCGGCAAGCTCTATGGCTCTTTCATGGACACCGACCGCATTGAGGCCGCTGGAATCAATGTGCTTATTGACGATGTTCAGGCGCTCAGTGACCTTAATGCGGACAGTTTCGCGGAGGTGCTTGGTCGGTTGGACCGCGTCGGGGTGTCTGGCGCGGCGGCGTACTACATTACGAAGGCATCAGACAGTGAGCTAGAGACGCTCTACCTGCTGCAAAGCGGTCTTGGGCTGCCCGATGAGGCGTACTACCGCGAGGAAGCGCATGCGGAAACCGTGCAGAAGTACCGGTCGCATGTGCGCCGGATGCTCACCCATTTTCTTGCGGCTGGCGGCGAGAACATGTTCGCGCTGGGCACCGATGTTGGTGATGCGGCGCAGCGGATTGTGGCGTTGGAGACGAAGCTAGCACACGGCCACTGGGATGTGGTGGCTAGCCGCGATGCGATGCGCACCTACAACCCGACCGATGTCGCGGACCTGCCGGATGGTTTTGATTGGGCTGGTTGGCTGGCGGCCGCCGGTGTCGCTACTGAGCGCATTGTCGTGATGCAGCCGTCCTTCCTGCAGCATTTCGCGCAGCTGGTGCAAGACGTGCCGATGGACGATTGGCGACTGTGGGCGCTGTGGCGGGTGCTGCAGGCGCGCGCCGCCTACTTGCCGGATGTGTTTGTGCAGGAGAATTTCGCGTTCAATGGCAAGGTGCTGTCCGGCCAGGAGGAGCTGAAGCCGCGGTGGAAGCGCGCCGTGGCGCTGTGCGAGGGCCTGATTGGTCAGGACATTGGGCAGGCGTATGTGGAGCGGCACTTCCCGCCGGAAGCGAAGTCGCAGATTGATGAGCTGGTCAGCTACCTGATTGATGCCTACCGCGAGCGCATCACGAAGCTGCCGTGGATGACGGATGAGACCCGTGGCCGCGCGCTGGAGAAGCTGGGCCAGTTCCGGGCGAAAATCGGTTACCCGGATAAGTGGATTGACTACTCCACTTTGCAGCTTAGCGACGATTTGTTGGCAAATGTCCGGGCTGGCAACGCTTTTGAGCATGACCGTCAGGTGCGCAAGCTGGGCAAGCCCACTGACCGTGATGAGTGGTTCGCCACCCCGCAGACCGTCAACGCGTTCTACAACCCGACCGTCAATGACATCACTTTCCCAGCGGCCATTCTGCAGTACCCATTCTTCGACCCGAACGCGGACATGGCGTGGAATTTCGGCGCGATTGGCGCGGTCATTGGCCACGAAATTGGGCATGGTTTCGATGACCAGGGTTCCCACTATGACGGTGCCGGCAACCTGAACGACTGGTGGTCGGAGGAAGACCGTAAGGCGTTTACCGAGCTCACCGATGGTTTGGTCGCGCAATACGAAGGTCTGGTGCCCGCGGTACTTGCGGCGCAGGACCGCACCGATGGTGTCAACGGCAAGTTCACCTTGGGTGAAAACATTGGTGACCTCGGCGGGCTCGGCATTGCCGTGGTTGCTTATCGACGTTGGCTCGCGGCGAACGGTAAGACTTTCGCGGACACGAAGATCATTGACGAGCCTGGCTTCGGGCCAACCAATGGACTGCAGCGATTCTTCCTGTCGTGGGCGCGGGTGTGGCGTACAACAATTCGCCCAGAAATGGCGCTGCAGTACCTGTCGATTGACCCGCACTCGCCAGCGGAATTCCGCTGCAATGTTGTGGCATCGAATGTGGCTGAGTTTTATGAGGCTTTCGATGTTGCCGAAGGCGACGGGATGTGGCTGGCACCAGAAGACCGTGTGGTCATCTGGTAGTTAGTTCACGCCGAACACATCACGGGAGTAGAGCTTGTCGGACACGTCGGCAAGCTCATCGGTGGCGCGGTTGCACAGAATCAGGTCAGCTTCCGCCTTGAACTCTTCAAGGTCCTTCACCACACGGTCCCGGAGGAATTCCTCACCGTCCAGCAGCGGTTCGTAAATAATCATTTCGGCGCCGGTGGCTCGCAGACGTGCCATCACCCCTTGGATGGAGGAAGAGCGGAAGTTATCTGACCCGGATTTCATAGCCAGGCGGTACACACCGATGACCTTCGGCTGACGGCGCAGCACATCCTTTGCAATAACATCCATGCGACGCTCATTGGATTCGACAACGGCGCCCATGATGGACTGCGGGATTTTCTCGTAGTTTGCCAGCAGCTGCTTGGAGTCTTTCGGCAGGCAGTAGCCGCCGTAACCAAAGCTTGGGTTGTTGTAGTGGTCGCCAATCCGCGGATCTAGCGACACACCGTCAATAATTTCGCGGGTGTTCAGTCCGCGCTGCATGGCGAAAGTGTCCAGCTCATTGAAGAAGGACACGCGTAGTGCCAAGTACGTGTTTGAGAAGAGTTTAATCGCCTCAGCCTCGGTGCTTCCGGTAATCAGTACCTGGGTGTCGTCATCAAGCGACGCTTCCTTCAGCAACCCACCAAACTCGGTCGCCAACTCCTGCGGGCCGGACACAATGATTCGGCTCGGGTGCAAGTTATCGTGCAGCGCGCGGCCTTCGCGGAGGAACTCTGGGCTGAATAGGATGGTCAGGCCAGGGAACTTTTGGGAAGTCTCGCCGGTGTAGCCGACAGGGACAGTCGACTTGATGACAACTGCAACTTCCGGGGCGTGTGCTGCGATTTCAGCCAGAACTGCCTCGACGGTGCTGGTGTCGAAGTAGTTGGTCTCTTCGTCGTAGTTCGTTGGGGTCGCAATCACCGCGAACTTTGCGCCCGCCAGGGCTGCCGCCAGGTCAGTGGTGGCCGTCAGATCGAGGTCCTTTTCGGCGAGGAACTGCTCGATCTCGGTGTCCTGGATGGGCGAGCGCTTGGAGTTGACCAGGTCAACACGATTCTGGTCAATATCTACAGCGGTGACCGTGTGACGCTGCGCGAAGAGGACTGCAGATGCAAGTCCGACGTAGCCAAGGCCGACAACGACAATTTTCATGCGCTTCGGATGCCTTTCCAGGGTTGGTAGCGAGTTTTGCCTAATGCCCAAATCTTACCGACCCAGCGAAAAGTGGCATGTCGAACGAAAAATGACCTCCAGTTTTAAGTCTTAAGGCATAGACACCACTTGTCTACATGGATAGACTTTGAGTGTGACAAAGCATAGAGACCTGCTCAAGGTTCAGTAAAAATGTCTACATACACAGCTGCAGCAGAACGTTCTGAGGGCTGGTGGGGCGTCCACCTCGTGGAAGAGCCTGGGCTATATACGCAAACTCGACGTCTGGACCAAATTCCAAAGATGGTTCGAGATGCATTAAAGCTCTTTCCCGAATTGGAAACAGACCCTGATCAAGCAGAAATCATTGTCCGAGTGTTGGGTGATATCGAATCCCAAGCACGATTGGCCCGAGAGAGGATGGAACAAGCCAAGGCGGAACAAGAAGAAGCGATGGCACTAATGCGTCGCACCGCTCGATCACTGCACCAGAAAGGGCTTTCTTTCCGTGACGTCGGCGAGCTCCTAGGGGTATCCCACCAGCGCGCCCAACAACTCGCCGCGTCCTAAACGCCTACATGAACTCAGCACCGAAGACGGAATCAGATTCGCGGATCGGTTCCGTTTCCACGAATGGTTCCACTTCAGTCAGGGTCACTAGCGCGCCGGTCGGGTCAGTGACAATGCACATCCGGCCAAATTCGCTATCCCATGGTTCTCGCACCACTGTCCCACCGAGCTCTGGCACTTGTGCGACTGCCTGGTCGAGGTTTTCTACGCCGAGGTACACCGCCCAGAACGACTGGGTTTCCGCCGCTTCATCCTGGTCGACCCCAGCACCGTCGGCTTTCCACAGGCCAGCAAACGGTGCGCCCATATGCATCGCGGTGGAGTAAGTGAACTCATCGGTCTGCGACATGGTGGCAATTGTCCACTCGAAAAGCTCATGGTAGAAGTCAATGACCTCGGTGTAGTTGCGGTTGGCAGTCAGCTCGAACCACACTGGCACGCCTGGTTCACCAGCACCGAAAAACGCCTCACCAACCGGCTGCAACAGGCCAACTTTCGCACCAGCCGGATCAACAAATAGCGCCATGGTGCCACGCTGCCCCACATCCGTTGGTTCGGTCAGCCCAGTTGCGCCCAGTTCCAGAGCCTTGGCGTAATCGCGCTGCACATCATCGGAACAAAAGAGCAGCTGCCATTGCGCTTTCTCATCGCGGCCCGCTGGCTCCTGTCCGTCACTAAGCGGAAGGTCCACAATGCCGGCCACTGGAAGCCCATCCTTGGTGGCCTGCCTAAAGCCCGGCACCTGTGTGTTGACCTGCCAGCCGAGCAGTGCCTTGTAGAACTTGATGGCGGCGCGGGGCTGCGTGGTGGACAGGTCCATCCAGTACGGCATGCCGGATTCGGCGAGAATTGCGGGCATTACATATTCCTCCACTTTTCGGGATCGAAGTCATCATTCGCGGTGGCTTCGTCAAAGAAGTCATCATCGTCGCCGTCGGCGCCATCACCAGTGTCAGCGCTGGCGGTGGACACCACGCGGGCGCTAGTACCAGCAACCGTCACCACATCACCGTGGTTCAGGCGGCGGCCCCGGCGAGTATCCGGCGTGCCATTGACCGACACGGCGCCCTCGGCAATGAGCTCCTTGCCCATGCCACCGGATTCGACCAAGTTGGCCAGTTTAATAAACTGCCCAAGGCGAATCTGCTCATCGCGAATCGAGACATCGAATGCTTCCATGGCTGCCATCCTACGTTGCACGGCCGCCAGCCCGACACGCTGACCGGCGCGGTCGTTTGACACTCTATTCTGTCCGTTGGATATTTATTAGTTATGTACAGCAGCACTGACTTCAATGCGAAGCCTTCGTTCAGCACGCCCGTCCAACCGGCCGCGCGTTGCCTGCACCAGCTGCGAATCCGGGAAAACCTGACCCGCCCGGAACTTGCCGAAGACACTAACCTGTCGCAGGCAACCGTCACCCGGCAAATTACCGCACTCATCGCCGCAGGCCTTATCCGTGAACGCACCGACTTGGCTGTTTCCGGTACCGCAGGCCGGCCACGCATCCCCCTAGAACTCGCACCATCGCCGTGGATGCACGCGGGCATTCATCTTGGTCTTACCACCTCTCGCGTGGCGCTGGTCGACACCCACGGCCGCATCATCCGCGAAGTTTCACTCGAAATTAAAGTCCGCGGCGCTGACCCACAAGATGTCCTAGAAAAGCTCATCGCCCGAGTGCATCTGCTGCGTAACGGCCTGCCGCTGCCACTGCGCACCGTCGGCATCGCCCTGCCCGGCCAAAGCCGCGAAACCGACGACGGCGTTGTAGTTGACTCCCAGCTATTCGACTGGATTGCGGTACCAGTGGAAAAGATACTTAATGACGAATTGGGGGTGCCCGCGACCATTGCCCCAAACGTCGCCGCGATGGCGGCATCGGAGCTATTCGCCACCCCGCTAAAACCAGGTCACAACCATGATGAAACTGCGGCGCTGTACTTCTACGGCCGCGAACAAATTGGTGTGGCTCTGATTATTTCTGGTGCGGTGCATCTGCCGGTCGGCGGCGACGGTTCCATTGGTCACCTGGAGGCCGCAAAGTCAGATTTGCTCGGCAGTCCAAAGCACACTTCGCTGCAGGAAACCGCCGGAGAAACCGCGGTGTTGGCGGCGGCGCGACGGGCTGGCATCACCGTGGAGAAAATTACCCACTTGGTCAAGTTGGGTGCATCAAATCCTGTAGCCCGGGAAATCCTCAATGAACGGGCCCGAGTGCTCGGCGAAGCTATTGTCCAGGCGGCCGATATTGTCGACCCACACCATGTAGTTTTGGCTGGTAAAGCCTTTACCCAGGACCCAGCGGGCCTGCATATGGTCGCGCGAACGGTGGAACTCGGGTCGATTGTGCACCGCGATTTGCGAGTGTCGCAAACCCATGGCGGTGTCACTTTAGAGGCATGTCGAGCCGTGGCAATGGATGCCCTATATTCCGACCCGCTGATGGTGGCCGGTTTGCAGCCGCTCTAGTAATGGAGTCACACTGGTAGTGACCTGGTTGGGAGCGGAGGGAAAGGCGGCAATTCGACGTGTCCGAACAGTCGCACAATAAACACTCTGCGGAACACGCAGATGAATTCGATTTCACACTACATGGGCACCATTCGCAGGAGCCACGCAAACGTGACAGTGGCCTGAAACGGCTGGAATCCCATGCTCCACCTCGACCGCCCGTCAAAAGCACCCTTGTTATGACTTTGGCCGTGACCACTTGTTTACTCGCCGTCACTGGAATTGGTCTTTTTGCCGAGTATCCCCTATTGCTGCCGTCGCTAGCGGCATCCACTGGATTGATTCTCGGCGCACCCGATACGCCCTTGGGCCAGCCACGCAACGTGATCCTTGGTCACACCGTCTCAGCGGTAATCGGCTTAGCATTGGGCTTGATGTTCGGCGCACATCCCGTGGCCGCTGCAGTCGCCGCAGGCCTGGCTTTCGGTGCCATGTTGCTGTTCCGAGCGGCCCACACACCAGGTGTGGCCACCGCATTGGTGGCATGCCTGACTGGTCCAGAGGAGCCAGCAACGTTTATGGTGATGTTGCTGTTCGCCTCACTGGTGCTGATTGCCATGGGCTGGCTGTGGCACAAGGCGCTGCACACTCATTACCCCGTGTACTGGTGGTAGCTGGCTACTTCACAATCCGGTACACACCTGGCTCCCCAACTCCGGCGTCGCGCAGCATAGGCACGTCCGTCAGGGCGTCTGGAACCCCGAAAGCGTCAACAAGCACATCGGACCACGGCGCGAGGGAGTCGACGAGGTCATTGACGGCGGCGCGGGCGGATTTGATGCGGGTACCACCGAGCATGTTTTGTTCCTGGAACCAGCTGCCGTGCTCGGTGATGATGGACAGTGCCAGTACCTGCCGGACCTGCTCAAACACCCGCTTTGCCATGCCATCTTCCAGGGTGTCCTCCGCCGCAATGATGCTACTGAGCAGCAGCACGTCAATGCTTGCCCACGCCAGCGCCACCATGTGGTCTTGGGTACGGTCAACAATTCTCACAGCCTCGTCCGGCTTCGTTTTCTGCGCTTTCTTCGCCACCCGCAGGCGGTTTGCCAGCGACTTCACCAGCGAATCCTGCCGTGCTTCCAGCAGCTTCACCTGGTAGCCAGGGTGGAAAAGGTCCTTAATATCGCGGTCGGAAACGCTGTCGACCAGGTTCTGTACCTGCGCACCGACACCAATGCGGCGCCGCAGCACATCACCGACGTTTTCGAAACCAAACCGCAGCATATCCAGCGGCTGCAGACCCCCAACCCCGCGGGCGAACACAGTGAGGTTTTCCTTCGCCACCAACTGCAGCAGCACCGTATTGTCGCCTTCAAACGTGGTGAACACATCGGTGTTTTCTTTGTGGTTAGTCAGCAGGTTTTCTTCCATATACCCGGCGCCGCCACACGCCTCACGGCACTGCTGAATCGTGGTCGTGGCATGGGCGCTACCAGCAACTTTCACCGCCGCAGCCATCGCTTCGAGCTGCCGCTGTTTCATGTCCTGGTCTTCAGTTGGCTTCGAAATATCCCACGAACCGTCGGCAATCTGCTGCGTGTGGTCGTGAATATCCGCCACCACCTGGTTCTGCGCCAGCGCCAGCGCATAGCTGCGGGCCAGCGGCACCAGCAGCCGCAGCCGGTGGGTGCGGTGTTGCATAAGGTATTTTTCGTTCCCCGGCATGCCTTCAAATTGGCGGCGTCGGTTGGCGTAGCGGATAGCAATGCTTAATGACGTTCTGGTGGCAGCTCCAGCAGCAGCGCCAACGCTAATCCGGCCGCGGACCAGCGTGCTCAGCATGGTGAAGAAGCGACGGTTTTTGCTCTCAATTGGCGAGCTGTAGCTGCCATCGGCGGCAACGTCACCGAAGCGGTTGAGCAGGTTTTCCCGTGGCACTCGGACGTGGTCAAACATGAGGGTGCCATTGTCGACACCCGGCAGGCCACCCTTATGGCCGTGGTCGCCGATGGTCACGCCCGGCATCGGGTTGCCGGCATCGTCACGGATTGGCACCAAAATGCAGTGCACCCCATGTGATTCTTCTTCCCCGGGGGTGTACAGCTGCGCGAAGACTGCGGCCATGGTGCCGTCTTTCGCGGCGTTGCCAATGTACGTTTTCTGGGCAGCTAGCGATGGTGAGTGCACCACGAACTCTTCAGCATCAGCGTCGTAGGTCATGGTGGTGAGCAGGTTCTGCACGTCAGAGCCGTGACCGCGTTCGGTCATGGCGAAGCAGCCGAGCAGTTCCAGTTCCATTGCCTGGCGGGCGTGTTCCATGTGGCGGTCGGTGCCGAGGTTGTCGATGGCGCCGCCGAAAAGCCCCCATTGCACACCGGATTTCACCATGACAGACAGGTCGCCGTGGCCAAGCATTTCGAAGGCAGTCAGGGTGCTGCCAGCATCGCCGGTGCCGCCTGCTGCGGTGGAGAAGGAGCCGCGGGGCATGCCGGAATCTGCCAGGAGCTGCAGCATAGGCAGGATATCGGCGCGAGCTTGCTCGATGGTTTTGGTGTGGTCTGGACGAAAGCGCGGGTCATCGAGGAACGCGCGCATCTCGGCGCGGGTGTCTTTCCAGCGGCCGTCGAGGAGGTCACGGATGGTGGTGGCGACGTCGTCGCGCTGCTCGGCGGTCATTTCCGTCGGCAGCGTCGGTGGCGCTAGCGGGTCGGGACCCGGGGTGGCCGCAGCGTCCGGTTGAGTGAGAGTCAGCTTAACATCGTTATCCATTGTGTCTTGCGTCACTCTATTTTTAGTCATACCGGCATCCTAGCGAGCTTTCGGCGCCGCGGAGACTTGATCCGTCGGCGTTACCAAAATGGAATCCAGATTGACGTGCGCTGGCCGCGTCGCCACAAACGAAATGATGTCGGCAATATCCGATGCCTGCAGCGACTGCACGCCCGCGTACACTGCCTCCGCCTTCTCTTCGTCTCCGTCAAAACGCACCAATGAGAAGTCGGTGTGCACCCGGCCCGGGTCGATTTCGCAGACCCGCACCCCAAACTCCGCAACTTCCTTCCGCATCACTTCAGTCGCCGCGCGCTCCGCGTGCTTGGCCGCGTTATAACCGGCCCCACCTGGGTAGACCTGGCGGGAAGCAATCGACCCGATGACAATAACCTGGCCGCGGGCCCCCTCTGCTTCCGCCAACTTCGGCAGGAAAGCTTTGGTCATCCGGACCATGCCAATGACATTCACGTCATACATCCATTGCCATTTATCCAGGTCAGCATCTGGCAGCGGTTCCATCCCCTTGGCACCGCCCGCATTATTCACCAGCAGATCGCAGCGCGGCACCTGCGCGGCGAACGCATCAACGCTGTCTTGGTTGGTGACATCCAGTTCAATGGCGGTGGCATGCTCCCCGATTCCAGCGGCGACTGCTTTGAGTTTGTCGGCGCGACGAGCCCCCAGCACCACATCAAAACCAGCGTCAGCCAGGGATTTGGCTGCTGCGGCACCAATGCCAGACGATGCACCAGTAACAACTGCAACGGGACGGGAATTCATATTTGCTCCTTTGGCGGCCGAAAACGTTCTTCTCTTTCCAGTATGCCGACTTTCCGGGCGGCATTCCCCCAGATGCCATTCTGATAAAAACAGCCACATTCCCCAGAGAAATTAGCGACAATGCGACTATGACCCACTTCCCGCACCTGTTCTCCCCCATCACCGTCGGCACCGTCGAATTGCCAAACCGGCTGGTTATGGGCTCGATGCACACTGGTTTCGAGGAGCATCTCGCCGCCATCCCAGCGATGACCGCCTACTTCGTTGAGCGTGCCAAAGGCGGCACCGCGCTCATGGTCACCGGCGGGTTCTCCCCCACCGAATCCGGTCGCCTGATGCCCTTTGGCGGCGAGTTCACCCCAGAATTCGCCGAGGCCCACCAGCCCATGACTGCCGCGGTGCATGACGCGGGCGGTCGCATCCTGCTGCAACTATTGCATTCGGGTCGCTACGGCTACCACGCAGATGTGGTCTCCTGCTCCGCTACACACGCCCCGATTGCCCCGCACCCAGCCCGCGAACTCACTGACACCGAAATCCGCGAGCTCATCGACCACTACGCCGAAGCCGCGCGGCTTGCCACCGAAGTTGCTGGTTACGACGGTGTGGAAATCATGGGTTCGGAAGGCTACCTGCTGAACCAGTTCCTCGCGGCCCGCACGAATCTGCGCGACGATGACTGGGGTGGCGATGCCGAGCGCCGCCGCGCTTTCCCACTGGCGGTTGCCCGCGCGGTACGAGCAGCTATTGGTCCTGACAAAATCTTCAGCTTCCGCATTTCGATGGTTGACCTCGTCGAAGACGGCCAAACCTGGGAGGAAGTCGCCACCTTCGCCCGCGAACTCGAGGCCGCCGGCGTCGACGTATTCATGTCCGGCATCGGCTGGCACGAAGCACGCGTCCCCACCATCGTCACCTCGGTCCCCAACGCCGCCTGGACCAGCTACGCCCAGCGGCTGCGCAAAGAAGTGTCGGTGCCGGTCATTGCCTCAAACCGGATCAACACCCCACAGATCGCCGAAAATTTGCTTATTGACGGACATGCCGACCTCATTTCGATGGCCCGCCCATTCCTGGCAGATCCGGCCTTCGTGCAGAAAGCCAAGGAAGGGCGCGCCGCAGAGATCAATCACTGCATCAGTTGTAACCAGGCGTGCCTAGACCGGACGTTCAGCATGCAGATTGTGTCGTGCCTGGTGAACCCCCGGGCTGGTCGGGAATTGGAGTTGCAGCTCACGCCGGTGAGCGCGGCTACTGATGCGGTCACCGATGGAGCTGCTGCTACTGGTCAGCGCATTGGGGTGATTGGCGCCGGTGTTGCCGGGCTGGCATTTGCAGAAGCTGCCGCAACTCGCGGTCTGAAGGTCGAAGTGTTTGAAGCTGCTGCGGAGGTTGGCGGTCAGTTCCGGCTCGCCGCAGCTATTCCAGGCAAGGAAGATTACGCCGGTTCCCTGCGCTACTTCAGTGCTCAACTGGACACACTCGGTGTGCCAGTGCACACCAGCAGCCGGGTTAGTGCGGACGCACTCCTCGAACAGGGCTTTGACCAGGTGGTTGTGGCTACCGGTGTCGTGCCGCGTATCCCAGACATTGAGGGTATTAACCACCCGAAGGTGATGAACTACCAGGAACTACTGTCTGGCGAACAGGAAGCCGGACAAGTCGTGGCGGTACTCGGTGCGGGCGGCATCGGCGTGGATGTTTCAGAGTTTTTGACCCGGGAGCCGAATACGCCACTGCCGGAATGGTTCGCGGACTGGGGTGTGGTCGGTAACGACAAATCTCCTGGCGGCCTTGGCGAACCGGCGGCGTTCCAGCCACTGCGCGAAGTGCACCTTTTCCAGCGTAAAACTTCCCGCATTGGCAAAGGTCTCGGGGCCACTACTGGATGGGTGCACCGCGCCGAACTTAAGCGCGCCAATGTGCATGGTCACACCGGTGTGGCATACCAACGGATTGATGACGACGGTCTGCATTACTCCGATGAGAGCGGAGATCACGTGCTTGCCTGCGACAGTGTCGTGATTTGCACCGGTCAAGAGTCCAACACCCTCGCGGTCGGCGACACTCCTGCCAACGCGGCTGGGGATACTGCCGCACGGGTACATGTCATTGGTGGCGCTGATGTGGCCGCCGAACTAGACGCCGAACGAGCGATCCGGCAGGCAGTCGAGCTGGCAGCGCAACTCTAGACCTCCTGCTTAGAACTCGTGGTAGCGGTTGCGGTAGAAACGCGATTCCAGTGGCAGCCGGCCGGTGTCGGCTGGCTGCTCTGCTGGTTTACCAACTGCCAGCAGTAGCGCCACAATCGCATCGCTGTCTTCCGCACCAATCGCCTTTTTCACAGCGGCCTCATTGAACCCGGTCATTGGCGAGCTCGCCCACCCGAAGCCTTGCGCAATGACCATCGCAAATGACGCCGCAATCATAGCGTTGCGCAGCGCGAACTCTCGGGTCAAACCAGCATCTTCTCGGACTTGCTGGAAGCTGCTGATTGTTGCCTGTTTCTGGACAGCCGCCGCCTCATCCCACAATCCGGAGGCCAGATTCTGCTTTGCCACCTCGGGGAAGGTGCGCTGCCAACCCGTTGGCTCCGCCAAAAACACCAACGTCATTGGTGCCTGCGCTACCTGTTGCTGCCCATTAGCTGCTGCGGTGAGCACTTCTTTGACCTGTGGGTCATCGACAACAACGACGGCACGGTCCTGCAGGTTAAACGCCGAGGGTGCGCAGTGGACTAGCTCAAGGAATTCGGTGACATCTGCCTCGGGCAATGCTTCCGGTTGGAAGCTGCGGGTCGCCCGGCGCGAGCGAATAATGTCAGTGAACTGGGAACGAAACTCCGAAGTAGTCATATTTTCAGGCTAGTTGGCTTGTCCCTCAAAATGCAGCAACCGCTCTTTGAGCTGCGCACCGCCACCATAATTGCCCGTGCCACCACTGGTCGGAACGACGCGATGGCACGGGATAATAATCGGAATCGGGTTATTAGCGCAGGCACTGCCCGCTGCCCGAGCCGCTTTCGGATTGCCCGCTTCGGCCGCCAATTGCGCGTATGTTGCGGTGTCGCCGTATCCAATCCGCTGCATCGCGGCGAGCGCCCGCGATTGAAAAGGCGGCATGTCCGGCATATCCAGCGGCACCGTGAAGACTCGCCGTTGCCCGGAAAAGTACTGCACCAGCTGTCCTGCGGCTTGATCTAACACAGCCATCGCCCCAGTGTCTGACCTAGCTTCTGCCCCAGCCACAGCCCCTGTGTCGGCGGCGCCCATTTCGTCACTAAGCGGAAGGCTGCCAAATGCAACCGCACGGACGCCGTCGGCGGTGGCGGTGATGGTGAAGTCGCCAAAGGGGGTGGATATGGCGCGGCTACAGGTGGACATCGCCGTAGGCTCGCTCGTCTTCAATCGGCTCCATGTGGCTGGAAATGTGCACACCCGGGAAGCGGTCGCGGATGTCGGTCTCTACCTCTTCCAGCAGGTCATGGGCAAAACTCACATCCCATTTGCCGGGCACCAAATAGTGGAACTCCACGAACAGTTGGCGGCCAGATTCGCGGGTGCGTAGTTCGTGGAAGTTGATTTCACCGCCGTTGGCGTCGCGGTAGCCCTTCAAAATGGTGCGCAAATCCGCCAAATCTTCCTTCTCCATCGACTTATCCAGCAGGCCAGCGACCGACTCGCGGACCAACTTCCCGCCGGTAAAGAGAATATTCACGCCAACTGCCAAGGCTGTCAGGGCGTCCAACCACAGCCAACCGGTCACCCACACCAAACCAATACCGACCAGCACGCCAATCGACGTGATGACGTCAGTCCACAAGTGTTTACCATCGGCCTCCAACGCCATTGAGCGGTACTTCTGCCCGGCGCGGACCAACACCAAACCAACTACACCGTTGAGTGCCGATGCCGCCATCGAAATGGCCAGACCAATGCCTACGGCCTCCAGTGGCTGCGGTTCAAACAGTCGCGGCAGCGCGGTGACCACGATGAACGCCGCGGCAATGAAAATCATGGCGCCTTCAACGCCAGCGCTGAAGTACTCCGCTTTGGAATGACCAAACTGGTGATCGTCGGTCGCCGGTTTCGATGCCGCCGTCAGCGCCCACAGCGCCACCAAGGCGGCAATGAGATTGACGACGGATTCTGCCGCATCCGACAGCAAGCCCACCGAACCGGTGATGGACCACGCCCACACCTTCAACGCAATAGTCGCCACAGCCGCCGCTACCGACAACCAAGCGAACCTAGTTAAATCTGGCATACACCCACGATACCGCTCGAGACCGACAAGGCTTACGATGAAGGCATGAGCTGTGAAACCAGTAAAACCCCAGCATGTAGCCGTCGCATGTTCCTCGCCGGCACCGGCGCCACCGCCATGGCCGCGTTGCTTGCAGCCTGCAGCAGTGGCGAAAAAATGGAAGTGGACCCCGGCGAAATTCCAGTCGGCTCGGCGAAGTTGGTCGGCGACTACATTGTCGCACAGCCGGAGGAAGGAAAATTTGCCGCCTACTCCAACGTCTGCCCACACCAGGGCCGGAAAATTGACCAAGTCGGCAACGGCATTGTCACCTGCACCGCGCACGGTTCCGTGTTCAGCATTGCGGACGGTTCACTGGTCTCCGGCCCAGCGCGCAGCGGCATGGCACCGGCCACCCTGGAAAAGAGTGGTGAAGGCAAACTCTCCGTCGGCTAGTTTGCTGACTGCGGGGCGGTAGCGGCAACAGCTGGCACTGGGCCACGGGGCGGTTCAATCCGGGAGCGTTCCTCCGTCGGCACACCCGGCCGGGCGCTGCGTGCCGGACCCATCCGCCACGCCGCCCACAACAGACCAGCAAAGGCCAACAACCCGGTCCACGCCTGCGCATTACCGACCGCCTGCAGCACTAGGCCATCCGCGGCCTCGCCGCCTGCCTCATCAAAGAGGTACCACGGGGCGAAGTAGTGCGCGCCGAAAAACAGCAGCCACCCAATCCGGCCGGACCAGGACCGCAGCACCAAAATCAGGGGCAGCGCGAGCAACACCGACGCCCAGTGGTGCGTCACGGTGATTGGGGACGCCACCGCAATAGCGGTCGACGCGGTGAACAGTGCAATGACTGGGCGGTGCTGCGCCAACATACGGTGCGCCGCCCACCACGTCGCTAGCGCAGCGAAGATGAAAAATGCGTACGTTGCGACGGAAGCGATATTCTCTGGAACCTCCGCGCGTGCCAAAATACCGGAAAACGCCTGGTTAGGGGCGTAACTTGGGGCGCCGCCGCGGTCGGTTTTTGAGAACTCCTCGGTCCAGAAGAACCACGCGTCATGTGGCCGAATTAGGAAACCGACCACCACACTGACCAGGAACGTTGCGGCAGAGCGCAGCAGCGGCTTCCATTCTCGGCCAGCTAGGAACAAGATGGCGTACGCCGCCGGGGTCACTTTAATTGCGGCAGCCAGCCCAATGCCGACGCCGCGGAAGCGCCGCGGAATCACCCCGAGCACATCGGCGGTAACTAGCGCCACCAAGAAGACATTAATTTGGCCAAACCGCAGATTCTCGGTAATGGGGTCAAGCATCAGGGCTGGCCCCAGGCATGCTAGCCCGACCCACACTGGGTGCGGCAGCTTCAATGAGCGGCTGACGGCAAAGCAGATGAACCACATTGCCGCGATGGTGGCGGCGTTCCACGTCAGTTGTAGTTCCGCCTGCCCAAACCAGGTCAGTGGGGCGAAAAGTAGCGCGGCAATCGGCGGGTAGATGAAGCGGAAACCGGAGCGGGTTGGGAAATCTTCGTACAGGTCATCGCCGCGGACAAAGGCGAACCCCGCGTCCTGGAAGACTTGGACGTCCATGAGGAACGTTTCTTCGGACAGCACTAGTGCGCCGAAGATCTTGTAGATGCTGAAGCAACTCAGTGCCACCAGAAGGATGTACATCAGTGGTTTCGGCAGGAACATCAGCAGCGGCCAGTCGCTACGCCAGCGACGGTGGTGCTGGCGTTGGGGTGCGGCGGCCATGCCGACACGGTCCTGAGATTGCTCTCGGGTCATCAGATTCATAGCTGCAGGGTGTCACCATTTCGGCACTGCCGCAAAGCACATTCCGCGCCCCACCTGCAGTTATAGCGGTTTCTCAGCAAAGTTTAGGCCGTAGCCAAGGCGCCCCTAAGCCGCAGATACGCTAAAACCTAGTCACCCGGCCCGACGGGGAGCCACCCAGCCGGTACCAACGCTGCGCATTAGTGTGCACAATCGCCCGCGCCGCCGAATACCCATGTTGCGCCACCACCGCCGCCAGCACCTGCGGCAGCACAGTCACCGAAGTCCGAAAATCCGCGCCGCTGCCCAACATAAAACGTTCCGTCAATCCGTCAATAAGCCGAACAAAATCCGGGACCAACGCAACCGGGTCGCCATCCTGGTGGAAAGAAACGCCGGTGACCTTAATATTGACCCCGGAATATGCGAGGTCTCGGAGGAACTGCGGCGGGTAGGCGGCAATATTCGGGCATTCCAGGGTCGCGGCGGGCAGGCTCAGCAGCAGTTCGGCAAGTTCAGTCAGCAGCCCGGGCAGTGGCATCACCCCAGGTGTCGGGGTGGCCAGCGCAATAATGTCGTCCGCGACGTGAATGTCACAGACGCAGTTCGCCAGCTCAAACGCCAGCGCCGCGGAAGTCTGCACATCGTAGGGCGCGGCGAGTTCATTCGGCCCGAGGCGGTAACCAATGGCGCGCATCCCCAGCCGCGACAGGTACAGCAACCGGTCGGCGGCAATCGGTTCGGTGAACCGGCCCAACCCCACCCAGTCGCAGTCTGGGCGCTGCTGCCGGAGTGATTGCAGCACATCGCCGAGGAAATCATTGCCGCCGGGTTGGCCCACCACTACCCCGCCGTCAGTAGCCAGGCCGATGCTGGTGGGGTTGGCGCCCGCAGTGAAGTCGTCCTGCGGAAACGGCGCCGCAAAGTCGCTGACGAGGTAATCGCGCACCGTGGTGGCGGCGACATGTGCATCAGCAAAACGCAGCTGCCCGATGTGGTCCATGCTCGTGAGGTTACTCGTCTAAGGCACACTTGTTCCATGCAGCATTTCGATTTGCCCACCATTGGTGCTGGTTTACCGGTCGCGGAGGCGCTGGGTCGCTTCGCGTCGGCCGCTGAGCGCGGCGCGGTGGTGGTGCAGGCACCGCCGGGTACGGGTAAAACGACGCTGATTCCGCCGGCGGTCAGTGAAATGGTTTCCGGCACAGTGCTTGTCACGCAGCCACGGCGAGTGGCGGTGCGAGCGGCGGCCCGCCGGCTGGCGCAACTGTCCGGCACTCAGCTTGGCCGGGAGGTCGGCTACACGGTGCGCGGTGACCGGAAAGTCTCCGCGGCGACAGTAGTGGAGTTCGTGACGCCCGGTGTGTTGCTGCGGCGGTTGCTGCGCGACCCAGAGTTGCCTGGGGTGGCTGCGGTGGTGCTCGATGAGGTCCACGAGCGCCAGCTGGATACCGATATCGCCCTAGGTATGCTCGCTGACCTGCGGCAACTGCGCGAGGATTTGCTGGTCGTTGCTATGTCCGCGACTGTCGACGCCCCGAAGTTCGCTGCGTTGCTCGGCGATGGCCACAGCGCCGCCCCCGTCGTGGACACCCCCGCGGTACTGCACCCCTTGGCAGTGTTGTGGCGCCCGGCACCAGGCCCTCGGCTCGGTGCGTTTGGCGTTGAAAAGAGCTTTTTGACGCATATTGCCGACGTGAGCACTGAAGCGCTCGAGTCCGCGGCAGGCGATATTTTGGTATTTCTGCCGGGTGCCCGGGAAGTCGATGCTGTGGTTGGGGAGCTCCGGCGGCGAGTCGGTGGCGGTGATGTCGAAGTGTTGCCGCTGCACGGTGGATTAACGCCTGCGCAGCAAGACCGCGCCGTATCTGGTGGCAGCGCTGCTGGCCGTCGCATTATTGTTGCCACGGACATTGCCGAGTCCTCGCTCACGGTGCCCGGCGTGCGCACCGTTGTCGATGCCGGGTTATCCCGCCAACCGCGGCTAGACCTGATGCGTGGCATGAGCGGATTGGTCACCGTGTCCGAGGCGCGGTCCTCCGGTGAGCAGCGTGCTGGCCGTGCTGCCCGTCAAGGCCCCGGCCAAGTGTTCCGCTGTTTCAGCGAATCGGAATGGACCCGCTTCCCTACGCACATCACCCCAGAGGTCGCGGCGGCGGATCTCACCGAGGCCGCGCTGCTGCTGGCCTGTTGGGGCACCCCGCGGGGAGCTGGCCTGCGGCTCATTGACCCACTGCCAACTGCGGCGGCTGATGCTGCAGAAAAAGTGCTCCGCGCTTTGTCCGCTATTGATGACGACGGCGCTGCTACCGAGATGGGCCACCAGATCGCGGCCATGCCGACATCGCCACGGCTCGCACGAGCACTGCTGGTCAGCGCGCCAGAAGTCGGTGTGCGCACTGCCGCAGAAGTTGTCGCATGTCTGAGTTTGGATACTCGTCACGACGGCGGCGATCTTGGTCGCACGTTATCGGCGCTGCGCCGTGGGGCGCATTCAGCCACCAAGCAGTGGCGCCGCGACACCGAGCGCTTGGAAAAGATTGCGCAGCGCACCAACGTCACAAAGCCCACCGGCGCCCACTCCACTACGGACTCCATTACCGCAGCTGCCAACACGGACGCACTGGTTGTTGCGGCGGCGTGGCCAGACCGACTCGCCCAGCAGCGCGGCACCAGCACCGAATACCTACTGGCCAGCGGTACCGGCGCTGCCCTGCCACCAGATTCCGGGCTGTCGGGGCAGCCGTGGCTTGCCGTTGCCGACGTCACGCGCGCTGCGGGGAAAGCAGGCGGTGCCTCCGGCGCGATTATCCGCGCCGCCATCGTCATTTCGGAAGACGATGCCCTTGCAGCGGGAGCTGCGCTGCACACCGATGAGGTCAGCGCCGACTACTCAGGCGGAAAAATCCGCGGTTACCGGCGCAGCGCACTCGGCGCCATCGAACTAGGCCGGGTCACCGTCACCCCAACCCCTGCTGCTGCCCAAGCTGCAGTGCAGCGCGCGCTGACCACCGTTGGCCTGGGCACCGACGACTCCGGTGACTCACTGCGTCGCCCCGGCGATAAAGCCGCCGCGTCCGGGCAGGTCACCGGCATGTTCCGGTTTTCTGCTGAAGCCGAAACCCTCCGCCGCCGCATAGCACTGCTGCACAATCAGCTAGGCGCGCCATGGCCAGCGGTCGACAGCGCTTCCCTGATTGCTGCCGCCGACCTCTGGCTTGGCCCCGAGTTAGACGCGGTCGCACGCGGCACGGACCCGAAAAAATTCCCGATGCTCACTGCGCTGCAGCGGCTACTGCCATGGCCAGAGGCCGCGCGCCTCGACGAGCTCGCACCGGAACGATTGGAAGTGGCATCGGGATCGACTGTGCGGCTGCACTACCCACCGATTGATGAACCAGATGGCCAACCCGTGTGCGCGGTGAAGTTGCAGGAGTGTTTCGGGTGGGCGGAATCGCCGACGGTAGCGGATGGGCGCGTACCGATTGTGTTCCACTTGCTGTCACCTGCGGGGCGAGACCTGGCGGTGACAGCGGATTTGGCTAGCTTCTGGGAAACCGGGTATCCGCAGGTCCGGGCAGAAATGCGCGGGCGCTACCCCAAGCATCCATGGCCGGAAGACCCATGGTCAGCGGAAGCTACTGTGCGGGTGAAGCACCCGAAGCGGCGCTAGCACTCACGCGCGGCGGGCCGACTGTCGCCTGCTAAGCCCCGACAGGTGGGCGGGCGCCGAACAGCCCGCGGCCAATCCGCACTGTCGTTGCGCCTTCAGCAATTGCCCATTCGAAATCGCCGGACATGCCCATCGACAGCTCTGCCACGCTCATGCCATCCGGCAGATTCGGGGTCAAAGATTCCCGCAACTCGCGCAGCCGCGCGAAGCTCCCACGCACTACAGCTTCATCCGGGGAGAACTTCGCCATGGTCATCAATCCGCGCACCCGAAGCTGCGGGAACGCCGCCAGGTCATCCAACAACTGCGCTGCTTCTTCCGGTGCCACGCCAGACTTCTGCGCTTCCCCACTTGTGTTGACCTGCACAAAGACGTCCAGCACCTTATCGTCAATAAGCCTATTGTTGAGCGCTGTCGCCAAGCGGACCGAATCCAATGCGTGGAACTCGGTGGCAAACGCCGCGGCATCACGGGCCTTATTGCGCTGCAGCGGACCAATTAAACACCAGGTCACGTCGGTGTCTGCCAAGTCCGTGGCTTTCCCCGCCATTTCCTGCACCCGGTTCTCCGCCAGCTCCGTCATCCCGGCAGCAATCGCCAGGCGCAGCCGCTCGGCAGGCACCGTTTTACTGACCGGCAGCAGCCGCACCTCATTCGGGTCACGGTCGACGGCGCGGGCGGCATCCGCAATCCGGCCCAAAAAGTGCTGGTAGACCTCCTGAAACTCCTCAACCGACTGCGGTGACGGGTTGAGCGGCGGCTGTGCATTACTCATGCCACCATCCTAGGCAGAGGCCCGGCGCGCCCGAAAATACCGACGCCCGCTCAGGCGCTCGCGCCGATGGCTGCACTGACGCCTGCCCCAACAGCACACCTGATAACAGTTCTTCCGATTTTGCTGAAACTGGCATAAAACGCGCAGCAATATGGTTACCGTCGCAGCTGAACCTGTCCGAATCGGCCACCGCCGACCCCGACGAAACCAAGAGTGACATGACTACGACAGCACCGAGCCCCGAAAGTCCATCCGACTCCGACGACACAGTCCGGCGCCCCGAACCGAAGGGCATGCTGGCCACGCTCGAAAAAATCGGCAATAAACTCCCGAACCCGTTTTGGCTATTCGTCGTCCTCGCGGGCGTCGTCATTTTCTCCTCCTGGGTCGGCGCGAAAATCGGCATGGAGGCCACCGACCCCGCCACCGGCGACACCATCAAAGTCGAAAGCCTCGCCACCGCCGAGTACCTGCAGAAAATGGTCACCGACGCGGTCACGAACTTCACTAGTTTCGCGCCGCTTGGCCTGATTTTGGTGTGCATGCTCGGTGTCGCAGTCGCGGAATACTCGGGCTACATCGGTGCCGCTATCCGTTGGTCCATCGGTGCGGTCCGCTCGAAAGTGCTGCTGACCTTTGTGTTGGCGCTTGCGGGCGTGACCGGTTCGGTTGCCTCCGACGCGGTGTATGTCATCTTGATTCCGCTGGGCGCCGCGGCGTTTAAGGCGGTTGGCCGCAACCCGATTGTCGGCGCGATGGTTGGTTTCGCCGCGTCATCTGCCGGGTTCAACGCTTCGTTGGTGCTGAATATTACCGACGTGCTGCTGGCCGGTATTTCCACCCAAGCCGCCGCTTTCGTGGACCCAGAGCATGTGGTGTCCCCGCTGGCGAACTACTTCTTCACAGTCGCATCGTCGGTAATTTTGGCGCTCATTATTACTGCCGTCACAGAACTGTTTGTGCTGCGCTACACCGAGCGCACCATCCACCCAGACGACATCAACCACGAAGAAGCGTCCTTCACCAAGGTGCGGACGCGCGATGACGATGAGCGTGATGACGAATCGGCTGACGCAACTTCCAGTAACGACACCGACCGCGATGAACTGCAGCTATCCCCACGGGAAAAGCGCGGCGTTGTCTGGGCCAGCCTCGTCGGTGTGGTGCTGCTGGCTGTCTGGTTCGCGCTGCTGCTCATCCCATCCTCACCATTCCGCGGCCCCGAAATTGATGCGCTGAGCTCGCCGCTGCTGAAGAACATTGTGGTGTCGATTGCGCTGCTGTTCGCCGCCATCGGTATTACTTACGGCCTGGTGGTTGGTTCCATCCGCAACTCGGCCGACATCCCAGGTTTCATGGAAAAGGGCTTGGGCACCTTGACGAATATGATGGTGCTCTTTTTCGCGGTGTCCCAGTTCACGGCATATTTCGGCTGGTCCAACCTGGGTCAGTGGACCGCAATTACCGGCGCGGAGTTCCTCACTAAGGCTGATTTGCCGCCATTGCTGCTCTTCGGCGCACTGGTGTTGTTGGTGGCGTTGATTAACCTGCTGGTCACCTCCGGTTCGGCGCAGTGGGCGCTGATGGCGCCGGTGGTGGTGCCGATGCTGATGTACGTCGATGTGCAGCCGGAAGTGTCGCAGATGCTGTTCCGTATGGGTGACTCGCCGACGAATATCATCACCCCGATGTCGCCATACTTCGCACTGGCATTGACCTTCCTGCAGAAGTACTACAAGCGGGCTGGCATCGGCACATTGATGTCGCTGGCCATCCCGTATGCCATGGCGATGCTCGTCGGCTGGTTCCTGTTCTTCTGCCTGTGGTACCTGGCCGGTATTCCACTGGGCCCAGGCGTGCCGGTGCGTTAGGCCGACAGCACCACGGCAGCGCTACGGCAGTCTTAGGGCGCCAGCTACTTTCGCTGGCTCAGTTCCACCCGCGGCCGCACAGCGATGTCGGTCAGCTGGGTGGTTTCCCCGGCATCGACAGCCAGCCGCACCGCACGAGTTACTTCCGCCGGTTCGATGTACCATTCCGGCCGGTAGTCGGTGCCAGCCTGCGCCATCAGGCCTTCCAGCATCGGGGTGTCCGTTGGACCTGGATAAATCGTGGTCACGCGCACTCCATCAGTGGCCACTTCCTGCCGCAGCGAATCAGCCAGGCCGCGCAGCGCATGCTTGGTCGTGGCGTACACCGCATTACCGCCAATGCCGTGCAGCCCGGCGCCGGAGTTAATGAAGACGACGGTGCCGCGCCGCGTCCGCAGTCCCGGCAGCAGGTGGCGGGTCAAAAGTGCCGGTACCAGAACGTTGAGGTCCAGTTGACGCCGCCATTCCCCGTGGTCAGCGTCGGCAACGCTGCTTCGTGACGCAACCGCTGCGGCGTGAATCAGCACGTTAACCTCTAATCCGGTCAGCTCCGGCGGAAAACCAGTGTCTAGGTCGGTCAGGTCCGCGGCAATCGCGGTGACGTTTGCCAGTTCGCGGAGCTGGGCAAGGGTCGCTTCATTGCGTCCTAAAGCAAAAACGCGGTGATCGGCCACTAAATCTGCAACGATGTCGCGGCCCATCCCACCGGTCGCACCGGTTACAACGGCAACGGGCAGGGTGGATTTATCAGCAGGAGTAGTCATGCTTTTACGCTACCCGGTTCGGATGTAAGGCAAACGGGTATGGTTCTAAGGTGTGAAAAGCCCGAATCTGTTAACCAAACTCCTCCGCCGCCTCGCTGATCGCGCGGGCGCGTCGCCGACGAAGGCGCGGCGACTGTTGAATATGTACCCGCCGCTGTTCGGGTCCGGCATTTATATCACCGATATTGCGCCCGACTGGAGCCGCGGACGACTGGAACTGCGCCTGAACCCGCTGATTGCGAATATGCATGGCGCGGCCTTCGGCGGTTCGCTGTTTTCAATGACGGACGTGCTCTTTGGCACGTTGGTGATGCAGCGACTGGGCGTGGAGGAATACGAAGCGTGGACCCGAACCGGCAGCTTCGAATTTATTCGTCCAGGTCGGCGTGGCACCTACCTAGAGGTGGAGGTCACCGACGAGCTGATTGACCAGATCAAGGCTGAGGTCGACCCGGGCTATTCCACGGTGGTGTCCTATACGTCGGTGGTCCGGTCGAAGGACGGCGGCGTCGTCGGCATTGGGCAGCAAGACCTGTATGTGCGTCGACGCGGCGGCGAAAAGCCGAAGCCAAACCCGGCGCAGCTGGAAGGTGTCCGCGGGCAGAACCTGATTGCGGCGGCGCGCACATTGGCGCGGCTGGGGCTGCGGGAGCCAGAACGGCGCGAGCACCTAGTGGAAAATGAGCGGGTGGCACGTCGCTGCATCCGCCCGGAGGCACAGGCGGTGGCGTGGCTCGTTGATGTGTTGCCGCTGGGCTTTACGTCGTTGGCGGAGTACAAGGCGGCGGGCCTGCCAGCGGAAGTTATTGAGGCCTTAACCGAAGAAAACCCCGGCGCAGTAGCAAAGTCGTTGCTGGCCGAGGTAGCCGAGGCGAAGGAATCGCTGAAGAAGTACTAGGCTTCCGCAGCCGCTTCACTGCGGTTGGCGTCCGCGTCTTCGGCTGCCGCGTCGCCCTTCCTGCCGGCGAGTGCATCGACAATCTTCGCAATCGCGCCGTCACCAGTGACGTTGGTGGCGGTGCCGAAGCTGTCCTGCGCAAGGTACAGCGCAATCATCAGCGCCAGCATCGCTTCATTGAAGCCGAGCACGGACTGCAGCGCGCCGAGGGCAGTCATCACGGCGCCGCCTGGTGCACCTGGTGCGGCGACCATCATGACGCCGAGTACCAGAATCAGCGGAATCATTTCGGTGAAGGACGGGTCGCGGTGCTCAACCATGGTCAGCACCGCAACGGCGCAGGCGGTGATGGTGATCATCGAGCCGGACAGGTGAATGTTGGCGTTCAGCGGGATGGCGAAGTCCGCGATCTGCGAGCGCACACCAGCCTTCTTCGCCGACTGCAGCGTCACCGGAATCGTTGCCGCGGACGACTGGGTGCCGATGGCGGTGAAGTACGCCGGCATCATGTCTTTGAGCATGGCGAATGGGTTGGTTTTGCCGACCGCGCCGGCCACGGAGTACTGCACCAGCAGCCACACCCAGTGCAGCACAATCACCATCAGGAACACCACGGCGAAGACCTTCAGGATGGTGGCCACGTCGCCGCCGTAGGTCATATTCGCAAACACACCGGCAATGTGGATTGGCAGCAGCGGAATAATGACGCGGTTCAGCAGCATCTCAATGATGTCGCGGAAGTCTTCCGCTAGGTGCAGCAGGCGCTTATTCGGCAGGGCGGTGATGCCCAGGCCAATGACGAAGGCGAGCACCAGCGCGGTGGTCACAGCCAGCGGCGGGTCGACTTGAAATTCCAGGTAGGGCGCCAGCAGCGCGTCTTCTGGGTTCGCGGCGGTGGACAGGGACTTGCCGTCCAGCAGGATTGGGTACAGCAGCAGGGCGCAGGTCACCGCAAGTGCGCCGGCTAGGACGGTGGAAACGTACGCCAGACCGACGTTAATGCCCAGCAGTCGGCCAGCGCCTTGGCTCAGCGATCCGATGCCTGGGGTGATGAACCCGAACACGATCAGTGGGATGGCGAAGCTTAGGAAGGACCCGAAGATGGCGGAGAAGGTCGCCAGGGTCCGCACTGGCCATTCGATGTCGTTGCTCTGGGCGATGAGGCCCAGCACGATACCGACGGAGATGCCGATAATCAGGCGAACCAGCAGCGGCACGCGCGGCTTTTTGCGGTCTGTGGTGTCCATCGAGCCCGGGGTTTCCGGGGCGGTGACGTCAGCTCTCATGGGTGCTCCTTGCTGGAAAAGCGGCTTTCTCAGCACAGATTACGGCACATCTTTGCTGGTTCCTAAACTGGTATGTATGCCAGAAGGACACGTTATTCACCGCCTTGCGACCGCCCTGACCGACCGCTTCGCCGGTAGCAGGTTGCAGGTCACCTCACCGCAGGGCAGGTTTGCCGCGTCCGCTGAGCTTATTGACGGTTACCAGCTCCGTGTTGCCGAAGCCTGGGGCAAGCACTTGTTCCTAGACTTCGCACCGGGTGGTTCGGAGGGAGCAACCGATGCGGACGGGGAAGCTGACGCGGACACGCAGCCCGAGCACATTGTGTATATCCACCTTGGGCTCATTGGGACCATGCAGTTTGAGGCGCTGAGCGGTGCTGATGAGATCAAAGGGCAAGTGCGGTTGCGGATTTCGGATGGCGTGACTGCGGTGGATTTGCGGGGCCCGCAGTGGTGTCGCCTGATTACTGACCATGAAAAGGAAGCCGCGATCAATCGTCTGGGCGCGGATCCGCTGCGCGCGGATGCGGATTGGGAGTCGGTGCGCGCTCGGGTCATGCGGTCAAAGCGGACGGTGGCGTCACTGCTGATGGATCAGAAGCTCTTTGCTGGGGTGGGCAATATTTATCGGGCGGAAACGCTCTTTCGCCTGGGGATTGCGCCGGATACGCCAGGAAATCAGCTAACCGCCTCGCAGTGGGATGCCATCTGGGCTGACCTTGTTGAATTGATGTCCGATGGAGTACTCGCAGGACGCATTGATACTGTGCGGCCAGACCACATGCCGGAGGCGATGGGCCGCGCCCCACGCAAGGACGACCACGGCGGCGAAGTGTATGTCTACCGCCGCGCGAATGACCCTTGTTATATCTGTGGCACCCCGATTGCGTTTCGCCCTTTCGAAGGCCGCAACCTGTTTTGGTGCCCGAGCTGCCAGCGGCGCTAGTTCTTCTGCGAATCGCGCAGCATGATGGCACCCAGCGCCAAGAATGGGGTGGCAATGAACATCAAGGCGTGGACGCGAGGATCATCACCAGAGAAGGACATGCCGGTCAGACCAGCGAAACCCCAGGAAGTTGTTTCAAGTTGTTTCAACACCCCAAAACTCGGCAACAACCAGCCGCTACACTTCCCGCTCCGCACCAAATCGCACGGTCTCTACTTCACCAGCCATGACCAGCTTGCAGTGGTCAATCAGGCTGGTGAAGCGCGGGCTCATTTCCGGCAAGTCCGCCAGCTTGAACCAGCGCACCTCGGAGTTTTCCCCATCAGCCGGGTATGCCGCACCATTACCCGGCGCCAGCGTCGCCAGGAAGGCGTGGTCCAGGTAGAGCGATTCATCACCGTTGTCGTAAGTCACCGGCCCCACGGTGCGCACCCACACCAGCTTCTCCAGACGAATATCCAGGCCAGTTTCTTCCTTCGTTTCCCGCATCGCCGCGGTGTCCGGCTCTTCGCCTGGGTCAATAATCCCGGTCACCGGAGTCCATTCACCATTGTCGGCGCGCTTGACCAGCAGCACTTCCATCTCGTCACCGCCGCCGCTGGTCACGACCACGGTGCAGCCTGGCAGCCATAGCTGACGGGTACCGACATACTTGCGCAATTCGAGAATGAACTCTGGAGTCATGCGCCTAGCGTAAGCCCATGCGCGCAGCTTCAGCCAACGCCTGCACCCCAAATCGGGCCTTCACATGCGCTGGCACCCGAATCCGCTGCGTTCGGATCTGCGCCACAGTCGCCGCATCCAGGCGGTCGGCCAAGTCATTAAACAACAGCCACGCCATCAGCACACCGGTGCGCGCCGCCCCCGGCAGGGCAGGTATCGCCTGCTTTGCGACGGAAAGATCAGCCCTAATTTCGGCAATAATCTCTGATTTTTCTGCGTCGGTCAGGACGCCAGCTTCTTTACACGGGAAGTATTGCCGTCCCAGTTTTTCGGAGTCTTCGCGCAGGTCCCGCAGGAAATTCACTTTCTGGAGTGCCGCGCCAAAGCGACTGGCCGCGGCTTCAGTGGCAGCCAGATCGTCGATGCGGTTTCCGTCAATAAGGAAAATGCGCAGGCACATCAGTCCGATGACTTCTGCGGAACCGTGCACATATTCGTCTAGGTCAGTGGCGGCGGTGTAGGTGTTTTGGTGCAGGTCTCGGCGCATCGCCGCGAAGAAATCGGTGACGTACCGGTGTGGAATATTGGCCTGCCGGGCGGTGTGCGCCCACGCATGGAGCACCGGATCGGTGTGGAAGTCTCGCCCCGGTGCCGCCAATACCGCGGATTCATACTCGTCCAGCAGTTTTGCTACCTGGTCTGCGGGTACCCCCGCTGCTGTGGCGGTGCCGTCGACGATCTCGTCTGCAATCCGCACCATGGCGTAGAGGTTGCAGATGTGGGAGCGCACTGGTTGGGCCAGCAGCCGGGTCGCCAGTGAAAATGATGTGGAATATTCAGCAATGACCTGCCCTGATGCCCGAGTCGCCATTCGGCTGTAGCGCCGAAGGTAGGCGGGCTGGCGAGGCGAGGAAGTCACGGCGGCTCCGAATTCTAGTAGTTCTATTGCTAGTAGATTACCGTGCAGGCCAGTGCGGGTGGACGGCCCCATCAGACTTGCCGAACCCAGATAGTTTTCAGCATGAAAGTTCACAACCTGCTTGAATAATGCGCGTGGGTAAGCGAGAAGATAAGCGCAAGGACAAGTCGGCCCGCGTCATCGCGGCCGGGCGAAAACTATTCGCAGACCGGCCATTTGACGAGGTCACGACTGCAGAACTAGCCAAAGAGGCCGGTCTGACGACCGGCACCTTCTTCCGCTATGCCGGTTCAAAAGCGGAGCTGCTCATCGCGGTGTACTCCTCCGTCATTGAAGAAGGTTTGGCTAATGAAGCGGCATTGGATGATGACGCTGACCTGCGAACCCGACTCTTGACTCTCTTTGATCCGATCGTTGTTGCAGCTGAGCAGTATCCAGATAATTTAGTGGCGTTTCAGCGTGAAGTGCTCTTCGGTTACGGCATGGGCCCGCACCGAGAAGCTGCGATCGAGTCGGTTATCAATATTGAGCGGCGCATCAAAAAGCTCATCCCAGACGACACGCAGGCGGCAAATTTTCGTACCGAAATCGGCGGAATTTTGTACGCGTCTGTGTATATGAGTTTGGTGCGGCTGACCGTCAATACGCTCCAACGCGCTGACCTGCGGGAACACATTGCAAACATGGTGGATTTCCTGCTGCCGCGCATCGTTTCGGAAGCAGAGAAATAGTTCTATCCGTAGATAGTTTTCCGGGACTAACTACCCCTGCAGGGCCGTGACTTGCCGTCGGCTAGGTAGTTTTGTAGAAGAAATCTGGCTAGACTCCTCAAAATAGAGCGCGCTCCGTTTTGCGCGCATGCAACTTGAGGAGATACATGCTGTCCAAAATTCTCGTGGCGAATCGAGGCGAGATTGCCGCCCGCGTCATCCGAACGATTCACGATCTCGGCCTGACGGCCGTCGCCGTCTACGCGGACCAGGACATCGATTCCACCGCGGTCGCCCTCGCCGATGAGGCCTACTCCCTCGGCGGCGACACCATCGCCACCACCTACCTAAACGGCGACAAGATTCTGGAAATCGCCAAGGAATGCGGCGCCGACGCCATCCACCCTGGCTACGGCTTCCTGTCCGAAGTCACCGACTTCGCCAAGGCTGTTGCCGACGCCGGCATCACTTGGATCGGCCCAGAAGCCGCCACCATTGAAGCGCTCGGTGAAAAAATCGGTGCTCGCCGCACCGCAACTGCCGCAGGCGTCAACCCAGTACCGGGCACCAACGACCCGCTCGACAGCATGGACACTGTTCGCGCGTTCGCAGCGGAACATGGCTACCCAATCGTGTGTAAGCGTTCCGACGGCGGCGGCGGCCGCGGCATCGAAGTCATCAACAAAGACTCCGACATCCGCGAATTCGAGCAGCGCCACGCCTTCCCCGGCGGCGACCTCGACAAGTTCTTCCTGGAAAAGTTCGTCACCGTTGCCCGCCACATCGAAACCCAGTGCATGCGTGACTCGCACGGCAACTTCGTGGTGTCCTCCACCCGTGACTGCTCCGTGCAGCGCCGTAACCAGAAACTCATCGAAGAAGCACCGGCCCCATTCCTGCCGGAAGGCGTCGAAGAAACCGTCACCGCCTGGTCGAAGGCACTGTTTGAGCACACCAACTACGTTGGCCTAGGTACCTGCGAATTCCTGCTCACCCCAGAAGGCGATGTCTACTTCCTTGAAGTGAACCCGCGCCTGCAGGTCGAGCACACCGTCACCGAAGAAGTCACCGGCCTGGACCTAGTCGCCGAGCAGATTGCTATCGCCTCCGGCCACGAATGCTCCGCCAAGCCAGAACTGCGCGGCCACTCCATCGAACTGCGCATCACCAGTGAAGACCCAGGCAACGACCTGGTCCCAACCGCAGGCATCATCTCCCGCCTCGATTGGCCAGTCGGCAACGGTGTCCGCGTCGAATCCGGTGTCCGCGTCGGCGACACCGTCACCCCAGACTTCGACTCCATGGTCGCCAAGCTCATCATCACCGGCTCCGACCGCGACAACGCCATCGCCCGTGCCCGGCGCGCCCTCCAGGAATTCACCATTGAAGGCCTGGCCACCCCCGCGCCACTATTCCAGCAAATCCTGGCTGACGATGACTTCGCCAAGGACTTCACCATTGGCACCCGCTGGTTCGAAACCACCTTCCTGCCAAAGGCCACCTTGCCGGAACCATTCGAAACCGAAGGCGACATCGGCTCTGGTGGTTCCACCCGCGCCTTCACCGTCGAAATCGATGGCCGCCGCCACCAGGTCACCGTCCCAACCGACTTCTTCACCGCCGCTGGCATTAACGCCCAGCCACTGAAGACGCAGCCACGCCGTTCGGCCACCCGCACCAAGGCACCGCAGTCCAACGACATTGTCATCACCGATGGCACCCTGGTTTCCCCAATCCAGGCCATTGTGGTGCGCGTTGCGGTTACCCCAGGTCAGAAGGTGGAAGAGGGCGACATCCTCATGGTTCTGGAAGCCATGAAGATGGAGAAGTACGTCCACGCCCCAGCTGCTGGCACCGTCGCCGAAGTCATGGTCGAGGCCGGCAAGAACGTGCCTGCCAACACCCCACTGCTCAAGTTTGAGGAGGCCTAACTCATGGGAATCTCGGATCTACGCACTTTTGTGTCCCGCGCGCTTCCCAAGCGCACCAAAACCCAGCCGGTGAACCCGCACCGCATCGACTACGCCCAGGTTGCTGAGGCCGCCGAAGAAAAGGCGAAGAAGGTTCAGCACCCGAAGGGTAAGTACACCGCCCGCGAGCGCATCAATATGTTGCTTGATGACGGTTCCTTCGTTGAAATCGGTCAGTTTGCTGGCGGCAAAATTGCCGACGGCTTCTCCGGCGCTGGTGTTGCCACCGGTTTCGGTGAAATCAACGGCCGCCAGGTCGCGGTCTACTCGCAGGACTTTTCCATCCGTGGTGGTTCCCTTGGTCAGGCCGAGGGCGTGAAGATTTGCAAGCTGATTCAGCGCGCCATTCAGCTGCGCATCCCAGTTATCTCCATCCTGGACTCCGGTGGTGCCCGCATCCAGGAAGGTGTCGCCCCGCTGGCCGAATACGGCCGCATCTTCCGCCAGATCTGTGAAGCTTCCGGCCTTATCCCACAGATCGCGCTGGTGCTTGGCCCAACTGCTGGTGGTGCGGTGTACACCCCGGCGCTCAATGACTTCGTCGTCATGACCAAGCAGAACTCGCACATGTTCGTCACCGGCCCGGATGTCGTTCAGGCTGTCACCGGTGAGCAGGTCACCGCCGATGACCTTGGTGGCGCGGAGCTGCACAACACCCAGTCCGGTGTGGCGCACTACATGGGTGAGGATGAAGAGGACGCCATGGACTATGTGCGTTCCCTGCTGAACTACCTGCCAAGCCACTGCAACGAGCTGCCACCGCACTACGACTACACCCCATCCCCAGATGATGAGCAGGCCGCAGCCGATGTTGCGAACTTGGTGCCAAGCGAATCCCGCATGCCATACGACATGGTGGAAGTCATCCAAGCGCTTGTGGACCACGGCGAATTCGTCGAGGTGCAGGAGTACTGGGCACAGTCCATCGTCATCGGTTTTGCCTGCATTCACGGCAAAACGGTCGGCATCATCGCGGACCAGCCAAGCCACAATGCCGGCACTTTGGACGTCGACGCGTCCGAGAAGGCCGCTCGATTCGTCCGCTTCCTCGACGCCTTTGGTATCCCAATCGTGACGCTTGTTGACGTTCCGGGCTACCGACCTGGTGCAGAGCAGGAAGCTGCGGGCATTATTCGTCGCGGCGCCAAGCTGATTTACTCCTACGCCAACGCCACGGCCCCAATGATCACCATCATTTTGCGTAAGGCTTACGGCGGCGCGTACATCGTGATGGGTTCGAAGGGTATCGGCGCGGACTTCAACTATGCCTGGCCAGATGCCGAAATCGCTGTCATGGGTGCCGAGGGTGCGGTCAACATTATTAACCGCCGTGACATCAAGGCCGCCGGGCCAGATGAAAAGGCCATGTTGGCCAAGCGCGACGAATTGGCTGCCGACTACCAAGTCAAGAACATCAACCCGAATCTGTCGGTGGAAAAGGGCGAGCTCGATGGCGTCATCGAACCGGGCCACACCCGCCAAGCCATCGCCGAGGCTCTGGAAGTGCTGCGCAACAAGGACCGTTCGCACCACGGCCCGAAGCGCCATGTCAACGGCCCACTGTAAACCCACTTTCGCTTAACCAAAGCTCATTCTTCGCCACTCAGTTGGCACACCATTTTTAGAAGGAATAATGGCAACTAGTTTCATTTCCAAGCTCACCGCTGGTGAACCGTACGTACTTCTCTTTGCCGGCCAGGCATCGCCATGGCGCGAAACCCTCGCCGAAATCCTGGAAGACCCAGCGCTGACCGAGCAAATCACGCAGCTCATTGCACAGTCCGACAAGCTGCTTGCTCCAGTCGCAGCTCAGCTCGCCGCCGTCTTCCCTGGCGCACTGACCATCGACAACCTCTCTGACAGCAATGACCCAGCACACTCTGTGCCAGGCATTGTCGCCACCCAAGTTGCCCTGCTCCAGGGCCTGGCCGATGCTGGCCTGGACATCACCGAGCACCCACCAGTTGCCGCCATCGGCCACTCCCAGGGTGAACTCGCCGCTGCCGTCGCCCGCGCATGGCAGGCCGGAAACCGCGAAGACATTGCCCGCATTTTCGCCATCGCACGCCTCATCGGCGCTGCCGGTTCCCGCGAATGCCGCACCCTTGGTCTGTCCAACGCCAAGCGCACCCCAATGCTGGCCGTCGCCAACGTTGACCCAGCTCAGGTCGAAGCGGCACTCGAAGGCACCGACGCTGCTATCTCCCTGACCAACAGCCACCGCCGTGTCATCGTTTCCGGTACTCCAGCTGACCTGGAGCGCGTGGAACGGCACCTCGAAGAAGCTGCCGATGCTGACAAGGCCGAACTGGCGTCGAAGACTCGTGGCGGCGCACCATTTAACCCGACCACCTACTACCTGCAGGCCGAAGCACCATTCCACCACCCATCGATGCAGCCAGCTGTCGACCAGGTCGTTGCCTGGGCTGAGCGTTGCAACATTGAAGGTGCCGAAGAGCTCGCCGCAATCGTTCTAACCGATCCAATGAACTGGATCGAGCGGACCCAAAACGTCATTAAGCAGGGTGCGGAATGGGTCCTGGACCTTGGCCCTGGTGACCAGGCCGGGAAACTGACCGCCGAAGTCTTGGACGGCACCGGCGTGGGCATCGCGCCAGCGCATTCGCTGCGGGACATTTACGCACTGGCGGCGCCAAACCCAGAACCAGCACGCCTGACTGACTGGTCGAAGTTCGCACCACGCCTGCTGAACCTGCCGGGCGGCACTTTCGTCGAAACCAAGTTCACCCGCCTGACCGGCCACTCCCCAATCCTGCTGGCTGGTATGACCCCAACCACCGTCGACCCGGAAATCGTGGCGGCGGCATCGAACGCTGGTTACTGGGCGGAGCTCGCCGGTGGTGGTCAGGTCACCGCGCCGGTGTTCGCGAAGAACCTGGCGTCGCTGAAGGAGCAGCTGGAACCGGGCCGTTCCGCGCAGTTCAACGCCATGTTCATGGACCGCTACCTGTGGAACCTGCAGTTCGGTGCGCAGCGCATCGTGTCGAAGGCTCGTATGTCCGGCGCGCCGCTGGATGGTGTCGTCATTTCTGCGGGCATCCCGGAGCAGGACGAAGCACCGGAGCTCATTGCCGAGCTCAACGGCCAGGGCTTTAGCAACATTGCCTTCAAGCCAGGCACCGTGGCGCAGATCCGCCAGGTGCTGAACATTGCCCGCGCAGTGGACGCCACCATTATTCTGCACGTCGAAGACGGCCACGCCGGTGGCCACCACTCGTGGGAAAACCTCGATGACCTGCTGCGTAACACCTACGCGGAGATTCGCAGTACCGACAATGTGGTGCTGTGTGTCGGCGGTGGTATCGGTACCCCAGACCGCGCCGCAGATTACATTTCCGGCCAGTGGTCCGAGCAGTACGGTCTGCCACCGATGCCGGTGGACGGTGTGCTGATTGGTACCGCCGCGATGACCGCGAAGGAAGCCAAGACCACCGACACCGTGAAGGAACTGCTGGTCTCCTGTGAGGGTATTGACCCTGCTGACCACGGCGGATGGGTCGGTGCCGGCAAGTCCAAGGGTGGTATCACCTCTGGCCTGTCGCACCTGCGCGCCGACATGTACGAAATCGACAATGATGCCGCTGCCTGCGCCCGCCTGGTTGCGGAGGTCGAAGGTAAGCCGGAGCTGCTGCGTTCCCGCCGCGCCGAAATCATTGAGGCCCTGAACAAGACCGCGAAGCCATACTTCGGTGACCTGGAAGAAATGACCTACGCCGAGGTCGCCCGCCGCTTCGCGGACCTGTCCTTCCCATGGGTGGACCCTTCCTGGTCGCAGCGTTTCTGGGAGCTGCTGCAGCGCTTCGAGGCGCGCCTGTCCGACGCCGAATACGGCCCAGTGGAAACCCTGTTCCCTGAGCTTGATGACGTTGTGGAAGACCCGCACGCAGCTGCCGATCAGCTGATTGCGGCTTACCCAGTTGCTGAGCAGGACACCCTGACTCCGCTGGACTCCGCATGGTTTGTGGCACTGTGCCGCAAGTACCCGAAGCCAATGGGCTTCGTGCCAGCTATCGACGATGACCTGCTGCGCTGGTGGGGCCAGGACTCCCTGTGGCAGGCACAAGATGAGCGCTACGACGCAAACTCCGTCCGCGTTATCCCAGGTCCAGTGTCCGTCCGCGGTATTACCTCCGTCGACGAGCCAATCGCCGACATTTTGGGTCGCTTCGAAACTGAGTGTGTGGAGCGCCTGAATGACGCTGGCGCCGACAAGGTCGACGCCTACGCACGACTCGGTTCGGCAACCGACGCTGCTGCCCTGGTGGTCGCCGCGCCATTCATCTCTTGGACCGGTCACCTGATGGACAACCCGGCACACAACCTGCCGGCTGACCAGTACACCCTGGAAATTGATGACGCCGAAGAAGGCAAGGCTGCTGCGGCAACCCTGACCATCAAGTTGGACACCTACTGGGACGACTCCCCAGCATCGGTGCACGCTGTGCGCGAGCTGGTTATCCCACTGCTGCTGCCGACCTCCGTGCAAAACGGTGGTCTGCCAATTGTCGACGAAGACCGCCTGCCAAAGTCCATGTTTGACCTGCTCGCTGGCACCGCCGGTGTTGGCAACGTCGCAGTTCAGGGCGATGAAATCACCGGTCTGCCAACCATGGCAGATTCCGAGCGTTCCGAATACGGTGAAGCGCGCTACTCCTTCACCTTTGCTGACTCCCTCGGCTCTGACCACACCGCAGTCACCGGTGCGGCGCTGCCAGGCGCCGATGTCACCACCATCGTTCCGGACGCCCTGCTCGGTACCTGCTGGCCAGCGATTTACGCGGCACTGGGCTCCGCGATGGTCAACGACTACCCAGTCATTGAAGGCCTGCTCAACGCGGTCCACTTGGACCACACCGTCCGCTTCATTAAGCCAGTGGCTGAGCTGAAGGCTGCCGGCGTGGCCGGCAAGGCCATCGACAAGATTGATGTCACCTCTTGGGCTGACTCCATCCAGGAATCCTCCTCCGGCCGCGTCGTCGAGGTCGACCTGGAACTGTCCGCGAACGGTGAAGTCATTGGTCACATGGCCGAGCGCTTCGCGATTCGTGGCCGCGCCTTCGGCGATAACCCACCGGCTGACCCGCCATACGCTGGCGGCACCGACCAGGAAATCACCGACACCCCACGCTCGACGCTGCTGCGCACCAAGGTGACTGCACCGTCCGACATGACCCCATTTGCGTGGGTGTCCGGTGACTTCAACCCAATTCACACCTCGCACAACGCGGCGAAGGTCGCAGGTCTGGAAGCACCACTGGTGCACGGCATGTGGCTGTCCGCCACCGCCCAGCACGCAGCCTCGGCTGCTGGCGCTGATGGCCGCCGCCACAACCTGACCGGCTGGACCTACCGCATGTTCGGTCTGGTCGACCTGGATGCTGAAATCGAAATCACCGTCGAGCGCGTTGGTCGCCTCGCCGGTGGCGGCTTGGTACTCGAGGTGGCCTGCAAGATTGGCTCCGAGCTGGTCTCCATCGGTACTGCCACCACCGAAGCACCAACCACCGCTTACGTTTACCCAGGTCAGGGCATCCAGTCGAAGGGCATGGGCCTCAATGAGCGCACCAAGTCCAAGGCTGCCGCTGACGTGTGGGACCGCGCCGACAAGCACACTCGCCAGGCGCTGGGCTTCTCCATTCTCACTCTGGTGCAGGACAACCCAACCGTCATTAAGGCGCAGGGTAAGACCTACCACCACCCAGATGGCGTCCTGAACCTGACCCAGTTCACCCAGGTGGCGCTGGCTGCGCTGGCCTTCGCACAGACCGCTCGGATGCGGGAAGCTGGCGCTGTCGTCGATGGCGCTTACTTTGCTGGTCACTCCCTTGGTGAGTACAACGCACTGGCTGCCTACGCCGGTGTCATTGACCTGGAAACCGTGCTGGAGCTGGTGTTCCACCGCGGCTCGACGATGCACTCCCTGGTGCCGCGTGGTGACGATGGCCGCTCCAACTACCGGATGGGTGCGCTGCGCCCGAACCAGTTCGGTGTTGGTGATGACGGCGTGCGCGAGTACGTCGCAGAGATCGCGGAGAAGTCCGGTGAGTTCCTCGAGATTGTGAACTACAACCTGGCTGGTCAGCAGTACTCCATCGCCGGTACCGTCGCTGGCCTGGAGGCACTGGAAGAAGACGCCAACGCCCGCGCGAAGGCTGCTGGTGGCAAGGGTGCCTTCATGCTGGTGCCAGGCATTGACGTGCCATTCCACTCCTCCGTGCTGCACGCCGGTGTCCCAGACTTCCGGGAGAAGCTCACCGAGCTGCTGCCAGAAGACATTGACTTTAAGGTGCTGGTCGGCCACTACATCCCGAACCTGGTTGCGGTGCCATTCGAGCTGACCCGCGAATTCCTGCAGGCCGTCCTCGACGTTGTTCCTTCCGAGCCGGTTGAAAAGGCGCTGAAGAACTTCGATAAGGAGCTGGAGAACCCACGCAAGCTGGCCCGCATGCTGCTCGTGGAGCTGCTGTGCTGGCAGTTCGCCTCCCCAGTGCGCTGGATTGAAACCCAGGAAATGCTGCTGGCCGCGGACAAGCTTGCCGTCGATGAAGTCATCGAAATCGGTCTGGGCTCGGCCCCTACCCTGGCGAACTTGGCTGCCAAGACCCTGAAGCTGCCAGAGTTCACCGATGTGTACGTCGCCGTGCGGAACGTCCAGCGCGATGAGCAGCTGGTTTACCACGAGGACGTCCAAACCATTGAGGACGAACCGGAAGAAGAAGCAGCGGAAATCCCATCCGCACCGGGCCACGTTGCGGCCGCTGAACCAGCACAGCCAGCACCAGCACCGGTGCCAGCGAATGAAGCAGCAGCAGCGGCGGGCGCCCCAGCGGCCCCACCAGCTGCCGCCCCTGCCCCAGCCGGTTCCGTGGAACGCCCAGCTGACCTGCCATTCCGCGCATCTGACGCGATTCGGGTGCTGCTGGCGTACGCAAACAAGGTCCGCCCAGACCAGATCGGTGGCGCTGACACCACCGGCACACTGACCAACGGTGTGTCTTCCCGCCTGAACCAGCTGCTCATGGACTTCTCCGCGGAGTTGGGCTTGGCTTCTGTCGAAGGTGCGGCGGAAGCAGACGTCGACACGCTCTCTGTCACCGTGGACAAGGCCGCGCACAACTACAAGGCTTTCGGCCCGGTTCTGGGTGAGGCTGTGAAGGACCGCGTCCGTAAGCTCTTCGGTGCCGCTGGTGAGAAGCAGTCCGCGATTGCTGACCGCGTGACCGGCACCTGGCAGCTCGGTGACGGCTGGGTTGACCACGTCACCGGCCAGATTCTGTTGGGTACCCGTGAGGGCGCGTCCACCCGTGGCGGCGACTTGGCCACCATGGCGACCGAGGCGTCGTCGAAGGCTGATGTTGCTGCGCTTATTGACGAAGCGGTCCAGCAAGTCGGTGCCGCCCATGGGATTCCAGTGGCGATGCCATCTGCTGGTGGCGCCGGCGGCGGCGCAACCGTGGACTCCGCTGTGCTGGATGCGTTTGCGGAAAACATCACGGGTGAAGCTGGTGTTCTGACCACCACCGCCCGCCACATCCTGCAGGTCCTTGGCCACGAGGAAACCCCAGCTGCGGACTTCGACCATGAAGAAGCCCGCGAAACTGAAGCGCTGATTGAAGCTGTGAACGCCGAACTGGGCGCGAACTGGCCGAAGCTGGTTGCCCCATCCTTCGACGAGAACAAGGCAGTGCTGATTGACGACCGCTGGGCAACTGCCCGCGAAGACCTCGGTCGCCTGTGGGCTGGCGAAGACCTGGCCGACACGGTCCGCTTCGAAGGCTCCGGTGAAGCTGTCGCCAACATGGCTGACTGGTGGGCTGCAAAGGCTGCGGCTGCCGATAAGTCCAAGCTGGCTAAGCGCTACGAGAAGATTGCGAAGCAGGCTCGGAAGGACGCCGAAGGCAAGCACCTCGGTGAGGTCGCTGTGGTGACCGGTATGGCACCAGGTTCCATCGCTGGCGGCGTTGTCGCTGGTCTGCTGGCTGAAGGTGCCACCGTCGTGGCGACCGCATCTCGTGTGTCTGCATCCCGCCTGGCCTACGCCAAGCAGCTGTACCGCGAGAACGCCATCCCGGGTGCCGCCCTGTGGCTGGTGCCAGCGAACCTGTCCTCCTACCGCGACGTCGATGCGCTCGTGGAGTGGATTGGTGGCGAGCAGACTCAGACTGTCGGCTCGGAACTGCGCGTGCTCAAGCCTTCCCTGGTCCCAGACATGTACTTCCCATTCGCTGCCCCACCAGTGATGGGCTCGCTGGAAGATGCTGGCGCTGCCGCAGAAAACCAGACCCGTCTGCTGCTGTGGTCGGTGGAGCGGTCCATGGCTGCGCTGGCGAAAATCGGCGCGGACATTGACGTTGACCGCAAGCTGCACGTGGTGCTGCCAGGTTCGCCAAACCGCGGCACCTTCGGTGGCGACGGTGCATATGGTGAGGTCAAGGCTGCATTCGACGCCATTGTGAACAAGTGGCATGTCGAGCCATGGGCCGAACGCATCACCTTGGCACACCCACGCATCGGTTGGGTTGCCGGTACCGGTTTGATGGGCGGAAACGACCCGCTTGTCGACGCTGCCAAGGAAGCCGGGATCAAGGTATGGACCCCAGACGAAATCAAGGGTGAGCTGCTCGATTTGGCTTCCGCCAAGGCCCGTAAGAAGGCCCGGAAGAACCCAATCGATGCCGACCTGACTGGCGGGCTGGGCGAAATCTCCATCGCCTCGTTGCGCGCAGACACCGAAGCCGACTCCCACAACGTCGATAAGCAAAAGGACGCTGCCGCAACGGTTATGGCCCTGCCGTCACCAGTGCGTTCCGTCCAGCCGACCGCACAATGGGGCAAGGTGGACACCTCGCTCGACGACATGATTGTCATGGTGTCCGTCGGTGAAGTCAGCCCATGGGGCTCCGGCCGTACCCGCTTCGAAGCCGAATACGGCCTGCAGTCCGACGGCACCGTCGACCTGACCGCAGCCGGCGTGCTGGAACTGGCATGGATGACCGGGCTGCTGACCTGGCGCGACACCCCAGTTGCAGGCTGGTACGACACCGACGACAACATCGTTGACGAAGCGGACATCTACAACCGCTACCGCGACGAAGTCGTCGCCCGCTCTGGTGTGCGTACCTTCGTCGATGACGCCGCAATTGAAGACGTCTCCAGCCCACTGGGTGTGGAAATGTTCCTCGACCGCGACATCACCTTCACCGTCGACGATGAAGCTGCCGCAAAGTCCTACGTCGATGCCGACCCAACCTTCACCCGCGCGGCGGAAGTTGACGGCGAATGGCAGGTCACCCGCGTTGCTGGCGCTCGGGCTCGCGTGCCACGCAAGGCAACGCTGGCGCGGAAGGTCGGCGGCCAGTTCCCAACCGACTTCGACCCAACCCGCTGGGGCATCCCGGCATCCATGGTCGAATCCATCGACCGGATTGCTGTCTGGAACCTGGTCACCGCCGTCGACGCTTACCTGTCGGCCGGTTTCACCCCAGCCGAGATCCTGCAGGCCGTGCACCCATCCGACATTGCGATGACGCAGGGCACCGGTTTCGGTGGCATGACCTCCATGCGCAAGCTCTTCCTGGACCGCTTCCTGGCGGAAGAAATTCCGTCGGACATCCTGCAGGAAACTCTGCCGAACGTTGTCGCGGCACACACCATGCAGGCGTTCATCGGCGGCTACGGCTCCATGATTCACCCAATTGGTGCGTGCGCCACCGCGGCGGTGTCCGTGGAAGAAGGCGTGGACAAGATTGCGTGCGGTAAGGCGGACTTCGTTGTTGCCGGTGCGATTGACGACATTGCTGTGGAGTCGATTACCGGCTTCGCCAACATGAACGCCACCGCCGACAGTGACGTTATGGCTGGTAAGGGCATTAACGAGCGCTTCTACTCCCGCGCCAACGACCGTCGCCGGGCTGGCTTCGTGGAGGCGCAGGGTGGCGGTACCATCTTGCTGGCGCGCGGTAGCGTGGCGGCGAAGCTGGGTCTGCCGGTTGCTGCGGTGGTTGGTTTCGCACAGTCCTACGCCGATGGTGCGCACACCTCGATTCCGGCGCCGGGGCTGGGTGCGCTGGCTGCGGGCCGTGGCGGTACCGAGTCGCGTCTGCTGAAGAACCTGCAGAAGCTGGGTGTGTCCGCCGATGACATTGCGGTGGTGTCCAAGCACGACACCTCCACCAATGCCAACGACCCGAATGAGTCGGAGCTGCACACCCGCCTGGGCCGTGCGCTGGGCCGCACCGAAGGCAACCCGCTGTTCGTGGTGTCGCAGAAGACGCTGACGGGCCACGCGAAGGGTGGCGCCGCGGTGTTCCAGGCAGCTGGTCTGGCGGATATGTTCCGCACCGGTCGGATTCCGGCGAATAAGTCGCTGGACTGCGTGGACCCTGCGATGGCTTCCTCGCCTGGTCTGGTGTGGCTGCGCACTCCGCTGCAGCTGCCGGAGACCATCAAGGCGGGTCTGCTGACCTCCCTCGGTTTCGGTCACGTCTCCGCACTGTTGGCGCTGGTCCACCCAGCGGCATTCCACCAGGCAGTGAAGCAGGAGCTTGGTGACGAAGCGGCAGCGGCGTGGCTCGACCGTGCGGTCGGGCGTCTGCGTGCTGGTGTTCGCCGTCGCGAGGCCGGCATGCTGGGTCACGCGCCACTGTTCACTGTGGTCGAAGGTCGGAACTTCGGTGAAGATTCCGAATCTTACGACGCGCATGAGGTGGAAGCCGAAATGCTGCTGAACCCGGATGCACGCTTGGGTGAGTCCGGGGTGTTTGAAGGCGGCTGGGCTTAATTAGCCCTGGTTAACCCCGGTTATCCCAGTGGGCCGCCGCAGTTTGGCCAGGCTCCGGCGCCCTGGGAAGCCAGCACCTTCTCGGCAATTTCAATTTGCTGAGCCTTTGTTGCCTGGTCCGCGGTCGGCGCGTAGGCGCCACCACCGTGGCCGGTCCAGGTTTGGGCGGCGAACTGCAGGCCGCCGTAGTAGCCGTTACCAGTGTTGGTCTGCCAGTTCCCGCCGGATTCACAGGCGGCGACCTGGTCCCACTGCCCCACAGTCGCCGCGGCTGCTTCCGGTGCGCCGATTCCGGCACCGGCACCAGCGCCGCTGCTGATAGCGGCTGGCGCAAGGAGGGCGGCAGCGGCAATGCCGAGCCCGGCGGCGATTCGAGCGGTCATGTTGGTAGCGGTCTTCTTCACGGTAGAGAGCATCAAGAAGGTAATCTCCTTCAATTGTTGTGCTTCTTTTCGCTTGGAAAGCGGGCACCAACTCCAGTCGGAGCAAGCACCGAAGTAGTTCTTCGGCAACCCTCGGGCACCAACCTGGAGACCAGTCTGGCGACCCATGGGCGCCCAACCTACCGGCGCCCTCCCCGGCTTTGTCAAACGAGCCACGCCGACCCCCTTCGTCAACAAGCAAAATCTTTTAGGCTATGGGCATGGGCATTGCTGACATTGCACGCAAGACTGAACGCGCTTTGGTGCGGTTTGGCACGGAGCGGAAGGCGGCGCAGGGTTGGCTGCCGTCGATTATCGGGTATTACGGTTTCGGTGATTCGACGCAGGTGCGGGTGCTTGGGCGTGTGGTGATGGCCGACCCGAACGCACCGGCGCCGACCCCGGCAAATAGGAAGTCGCAGCGGGGTTTTCAGCAATTCTTCACTCTGCAGGTGCCGAATCATCAGGTGACGGTGCGCGTCGGCGACCAAGCGGTGGAAACCCGCACGAATGAAAACGGCTACATTGATGTGCTGATCCGCGATCATGGGCTGGACACGGGCTGGCAGGAAGTGACCATTGAGGCCAGCGGCGCCGACCCGATTCAGGCGCAGGTGCAGATTGTGGCGCCGGGTACGACCATCGGTTTGGTGTCCGACATTGACGATACGGTGCTGGTCACGTGGTTGCCGCGGTCGATGATTGCGGCGTACAACTCGTGGTATCTGCCGACTGACATGCGCAAACCGGTCCCGGGGATGGCCGATTTTTATCAGGATTTGCTGCGCAAGCATCCCGATGCGCCTGTTTTTTACTTGTCGACGGGGGCGTGGAATACGTTTTCCTCGTTGACATTGTTCCTCGCGAAGCATGGTTTCCCGAAGGGCCCACTGTTGCTGACGGACTGGGGGCCAACGCCGACTGGGTTATTCCGCAATGGGGTGGAGCACAAGCGGGTGCAGCTGCGGAATCTGATTATTGACTTCCCGGATATCAACTGGATTTTGGTGGGTGACGATGGCCAGCATGATCCGCTGATTTTCGGCAACATTGCCGGGGAGCACCCGGACCGGCTGGCGGGGATTGCGCTGCGGAATTTGTCGCCGCAGGAGCATGTGCTGTCGCATGGTTCGGCAACACCAATTGACCCTGCAAATATGGCGCAGCGCAATGATGTGCCTTATGTGCAGGGTAGCGATGGTTTTGAGTTACTTGCGGAGTATCAGCAGCATCCGTTTCCGCGGGAAGTCACAGCGGACATGCCCGCGGACGTCGCGGCAGAAGTTGCTGCCGACGCCGCGGCGGACGATTAGAGGTCGAGGGTTGTCGAGTCGCCGCTTTCGTGCTTGTCGGTGAGGATGTGCACTGGTAGCGCACTCGTGTACTACGCTGGACGCATGATTTTGGGCGTGGGCGTGGACTTGGTTGACATCTCGACTTTCGAGGAGCAACTAGCAGCGCCAGGCACCACTTTTGGCGCCGCCTTCACCACCCAGGAACGCCTCACCAGCAAGCTCCGCGCGGAAGTGTCGGGCTCCATTGCTTCCCACATGGCAGGCCGTTGGGCAGCGAAGGAAGCCTTCGTCAAGGCGTGGAGTGCCGCCCTGATTGGCACACCACCGCCGCTGAGCGTCGAAGATATGGTGTGGCCAGCTGTTGAGGTTCGCGCCGATACGTGGGGTCGCCCGCTGTTACATATTCATCAGCCGCTGGCGTCGCACGTGGCGGAGTCACTGATGCAGCATTGCGCTGGTTCGCTGCCCCGGATGCACCTGTCGATGTCACATGATGGCCGCTTCGCCACCGCCACTGTGGTGCTGAGCGCTTAGTTCCGCACGGACGCGAGCACCCCGAGGTCGCGCACGGCGTCGTCTAGCTGCGCAAATGTGCGTACGCGCTGCGGGAATCGCACCAGCGTGAGCTGCATGAACCCGGTGCGCAGTTCCATCAGCAGCAGCCCAATTTCGGAGATGTCGGCGATGAATACGGTCTTGCGGTGCCGGTGCGCGCATACTTCAGCGCGCGAGGTCATAGCTACGCCGAGGATTTCTTTGGCACGCACGCCGTCGGCAAGTTGCCGCAGTTGGCGCTGTGTTAGCCGCCCGACCACGTCGCGCGCTCGTAGTGCATCGGTGTCGATTTCAGGCAGGTTCAGCGCGCTGGCCAGCATTTCGTCGTAGTCGAAGCCGATGGGGTTGCCGGCGCCATGCATAAATACGCGGGTGAGGTGGATGACGCCGTATCGCAGCGACCCCATGGTGTCTTCCCACTGCAGCTGCCCGACGGCCTCTAGGTTGGCGGCGACAATATTGACGCAGAATTCGGGCGCCACGGTGCTGATGCTCAGTCGCACGGCGCCTTCCGGGCTGCCGGTGGTTGATTGGAGGTCGCAGGCGACGATGAGTCGTCCGAGGTGGTCCAGTCCATGGGCGACCACTTGGTACACGGCCACGTCACCGTCTGTTTCGCAGTTCGCGGCGCCGTAGGTGGCAAGTTCAACTATTCCGGCACCGGTGAGCATGCGTGCGCCTTGGCTGAGCGCTACTTCTGTGGTCATGTTTCCCTCCACCGTCGCATCTAACAAGGTAAGGCTAACCTAACTTCGCTTGCGGTGGCCGTCAACCTTCCTCCCCCACACCGGGTAACCTCACGGGTATGACGGCAAACTACCCACCAGTAACCACCCCGTGGGGCACTTTCCACCGCGCCACTGCGCTTTTTGACGGATTGGTGCAGGCCTACGACTTTTACCAAGCCGACGCGGAACCAGGCGGCGCGGCTGAGCCCGAACTGTACATTTTCGCGGAATCGACAGAAGAGGCCACCGCCACCGCCAAATTCTTGGACGCCTTCTTCAATAATGAGGCCACCTGGCGCCAGCGCGCGGTCACCGCAATTGTGTCTCCCGATGGCGCTGAAGCACCAACTCCGGAGCAGCTCGAATCCGCAATGGACGACTTGGCGCTCACTGAGGTGGAAGCACACCCAGAAGGTGCCGTAGTACTGAATTTTGAGGATCGCTCCGAGTTCGGCGTCGATGGCTACTGGTTCTCGGTCCGTTTCGACCAAGCTGGCAAAGTCCAAGAAGTCACATTCGAGCATTAGCCCTCAGAAAAAAGTGTGCACATCCCTGTAACAACTCCCGCGTAGCTGTCACAAGCCAAGTGAAGAGCAAAGAAAACCAACCGCTTCCAAGGAGTGATGGAAATGTTCCAGAAGAAAATGATGCAGAAGGCCGGTGCCATTGCCGTGGGTTCGGCAGCGCTTGTCGCTTTGGGCACGGGTTCCGCCGGTGCGGCAACCCTGTCCAGCACGATGGCTGATCAGATTGGCAACATCCCGGGTGCCGCCAAGGTGCTGTCCCAGTTGCCAGCAGGGTGGGCAACGTCCGCTGCTTCGGCGCTGCCAAAGCCGGCTGTCACCATCCACGATGACTTGAAGCCAAACGCTGAAATCATGATTTCCTCCCCATGCCTGGCAGGTGACCTCCGCGCCACGGTGACCACCAGCTTCGGCGCCAAGGCAACCATGTCCCCAGCTGCGGATATGCCGGAACTCATCGGCTACGTCAAGGCACCGAATAACATTGGTAAGGGCCCAGCAAATGGCTACCACACCGCAACGGTGACCTGCCATTCCGGCGTGACGAACACCGTCACCTTCAAGGACGCGGGCAACGGTAACACCATGATCCCACGCTAATCCCCTAACCCCCAGAGCGCGCAACGGTGGCAATCGACACAAAAGAACAGTTCAGCACGGTATATCGCACTAATTATGCGGCCGTGCTGGCCTACCTCCGACGCCGGTCGGAGCTGGAAACAAGCGAAGATCTGGCGGCGGAGGTCTTTTTGCGTGCTTGGCGACGCAAATCGACCTGTCACGGCGAACCACTGCCCTGGCTCTACGGCATCGCACGGAACGTGCTGCTGGAGCACTACCGGGGCAGGCAACGCCGCGAGGCTGCCGTCATGCAGGCCGAGGCCAAGGCCGCTGCAGAGCTGCAATTAGAACAGACGTCACCAGAGCGCGGACCGAAAACTGTTGTGGCCGCTGCGCTGGACATTCGGCAAGCACTCAGTGAGCTCAGCGAGACTGACCGCGAAGTTCTCACCCTGTACACCTGGGAAAACTTGGGTTACGAAGAGCTTGCCACCGTGCTGGACATCAGCGCCGCCACTGCCCGAGTTCGAGTTCATCGCGCCCGTAAACGCCTTGCGGAGATTGTAGAGAAGGAATCCAATGTCTAACCAAGACGACACTTACCGGGACGATGCACGCCGAGACGACGCACATCGGGATGATATGCATGACCCGCTCTTGGCGCAGTTGCGCGCTGCGAACCCGCAGCCTGATGACTCCTTGACGGAGCTCGAGCAGGCTCGTTCCGAACGCACCCTCGCCAACATTCTTGCCGACGACACAGCAGCCAAGACCGCGGAACCGCCGGTGGCACACCCACGCACGCAGCATTGGTTCCGCCGTCCGGCATACCTGACCGGTGCAGTTGCCGCCGTTGCGGCACTGGTCGCGGGCATTATTGTGATTCCTGGCCTGCTCAACCCCACTGCCCCAACTGCGACAGCCGAGGAGATTCTCACGCAAAGCGCTGAAGCTGCGCAGCGCCAACCCGCCACCTCTGATTTGTCGGTCACCAGTGCCGACTATGTCCGCCGCGTCGACAGTGTGGGCGGGTCCAGTCCAGCCGACGCTGATGCGGCAGTCACGCGAAGCTACCAGACCAATGCTGGTGGCGCGACGGAAGTAAACGTCAATAAGCACGGAGATTTACCTCCGGAACTCGCTGCCATTGCTGACCACCCGGAACCACGCTTCCCGGCCGCGGAATTGCAGGGGCTGGGCACGGATAAGGAAGCGCTGCGCGGATTCGTGGATGAGCACTGGGCTGGGGAAACGGCGGTCGGGATTGTTGATTTGTTGCTGATGCCGGGTCTGAATGGGGACCAGGAGGCGGCGCTGTATGAGATTTTGGCGACGTTGGAGGGGTCCAGCGTCGGCACTGTGGAGCCGTCACCGACGGGTGGTGAGGACACCCTGGTGACCATTATTCGGGATTCGGACCGGATGAGCTTCACGATTGTTCCGGAGAAAGGCCAGATCACACGGGTATATGGGTTGGTGGGGCCGGATGTGACCACCACGGTGGATGCCGCCGGGATTGTCGACTGCGTGAACGTTGCGGGTGTCAGCGGGCCGGAGTTCATTAGCCTGGCCTGCGCCGACAATAACTACACCGTGTCGGAGCTGAAGTGGAAGAACTGGGGTGCGCCGGAGGCGGAAGGCAGCGGTGTCGCGTGGCTGAATAACTGCGACCCAGATTGTGCGCGCGGTGAATTCGGGCAATTCCCAGTGAAAGTGACGGCGCGGGAGAAGAAGCGCTGCGGCTACAACCTCGATGTGTACACCAAGTTGGACTTGGACTATGGCGCGGCGGGCGCCGATGGTCGCGCTCCGGAGAACGAAACCATCGAGATGCAGTGCCTGTAGCGGCTACTTCGCACCAAACTGCGTTAGCGCGTCGCCGGTGAGGCGGAAGGTGTCCCATTCGTCCATCGGGAACGCGCCGACCCTGTGGTAGAAGTCAATCGACGGCTTATTCCACTTCAGCACGCACCACTCCAACCGCTGGTAATCCCGCTCGACACAGATCTGCGCCAGTGACTGCAGCAACTGCTTGCCCAACCCCTTCCCGCGCAGCTCAGGGCGCACATACAGGTCCTCGAGGTAAATACCGTGGGTGCATTCCCAGGTGGAGAAGTTCAGGAACCACAGCGCCATACCGGCCAGCTGCACTGACGCGTCGGTGCCGTCCGCAGCGTCGGCAGAGATTCCGGCCTTTTGCTTATTGACGATTTCAATGACCGTCCCGAACAGCGCAGGGTTCTCACGGAAGAGGTGGTCGTGGAGGGATTCTTCGGTCGCTTTCACGGCGTCCGGCTCTTTTTCATACTCCGCGAGATCTTTGATGAGCTGCAGAATCTGCGGCACATCTTTCGGCTCGGCCGGTCGGAGGATGAATTCTGCGTTGTCAGGAAGCGTGAAAGTCATTCTTTAAATGTAGTTCGGCACTTCCAGTTGCAACAGCGCCGTGCCACTTGCAGCAAGCTTGAACATCAGCGGTCGCTTAGAGGTCTCTTCGACATACCCCAACGTCACGAGGTGCGCTTCATCAGTGCGCAGCGTTTGCGGTGAGACCTCTAAAGCGGTCGCTAGCTTTTGGTGCTCTTCACCTTTTGGCCACCCAAAAAGTGAAACAAAGCCGAGAAGTTGCAAGAGATCATAGGTCCGCGCGTTTGCACCCGGAAGCGCCTCAGCGTCCTTCAGCTCCTTGATGCGCTCCACTAGGCCTGCGATCTGTGCGATTCGTTGGTCGAGCTCATCATGGAACTGCAGTTGTGCTTCGGAGAGCAATTGCAGCAGTTCAAGTGCAAAGAAAGTGCCATCGGCATAGTTCAATGGTTTTTGAACCTCAGCGAAGGCACGGTAGTAACGCTGCTTTTGCTCATTTAGTTTCTTTGACATAGTCAGCGCTGTAGGCACTGACAGGCATTCGGAGAGCCCCTGCACCAGCAGGAATCGACCTATTCGGCCATTTCCGTCGTAAAAAGGGTGGATGGTCTCAAACATGAAATGCGCCATAATGTGCGAAATTAGGTGGGAAGTGCGGTCCGGATGCATCGCAGCGAGGGCAGTGTTGAGACCAGCCACAATGTCGGTTTCCGTTGCGAAACCTCGGTGAATCTCTTTGGTGCCGGTTGTAATAATGACGGGGCCGAGGCGGAAATATTCGCCGTCCAATTCCGTATTTGCATCCAGCTCTCCTGCAAGCAGCCTGTCGTACAAGGCCCGAACTTCGCTTACGGACAACGGCATGTCAATTCTTCCCAACGAAAGTTCGGAGAACTGCTTCACCATTTCAGCAAAACGGCGCTTATCTGTGTGCCCCTGACGTTCGACGGCTTCCAGCACAGCACTGAGTTCTTGGCGGGTGCTTCTGATGCTCTCGATTTCGTTAGTGGCTTGAATCTCGTCAATAAGCAAAGTGCGCAGGTAGTATTTCTGCGCCTCCCGCGGCAGCACTGTCCATTTCTTTTCAAGCTGGGACTGCTCACGACCAATCGATTCGACCTGCCTTAGCAGCTCCGGGGTACACAATACGAATAGGTTGTGGTCGCCGACTGGGAAATTCCAATGAAGCGCTGCCTCCGAGTTTCGACGCGTCTCCAACAACTCTTTGGCGCGCGCTTCGTCGAATTGATGGAAGACAGATTTCAGGGTTCGGTAACTTGCCATGACTCCCCTAGGCTCAGCCGCTAAATCATCACAACGGTGCTTTCCATCATTTTCGGAACGCTACAACACACTCTAAATCATGAAAACCGCACTTTTCATCATTTAGCTCGACGGAAAGCGGTCCGATTATTACAAAAATCCCGCTTTTCATGATTTAGCGGCTCAATGGCGCAGGCTGCACATGTTCCACGTGAAACATCGACCACTCATCGACTCCCCATCAGCTACTCCCAGCCGTTGAGCACAATCTTCCCGAGGGTGTGGCCAATTTCGATGTCAGCGTGCGCTTGGCGCAGGTTCGCAGCGGAAATCGGGGCGTAGCTATGTGAAATCGTCGGAACAATCAGGCCGGAATCGGCCAGTTCAGCAATCTTTTCCAGTGCCTTATGCTGCTGGTCCATGTCTTCGGTTTCATACATCGACCGAGTGAACATGAACTCCCAGTGCCAGGTAATGCTCTTCTGCTTCAGTGCAATAATCTCCCGCGGCCCACCATCGATCGCCACAATCTCACCGAAAGGCGCCACAACCTCCGCGTATGTGTCGATATTGCCTTCGGAGTATGCCGAAAACAGCCACTGCACCCCATCCGGCGCGACCTGTTTCACCTGCTCAGCCAAGTCGGCTCGGTGGTTCACCACATGGTCCGCACCCAGGCCTCGCACAAACTCCGCCCGCTCTGAGTTCGAGGCCGTTGCAATAATCTCCACCTTCGGCAGCAACGCTTTGACCAGCTGAATCATCATCGAACCTACCACGCCCGTCGCACCGACAATCAACAGTTGCCCTGCACTGTCAGCGGTCAGTCGCAGCCGGTCAAAGAGGCATTCCCACGCAGTCAATGCGACCAGCGGAATCGATGCCGCCTCGGTCATAGAAATCTGCTTCGGCCGGTGCGCCACAATCCGCTCATCCACAGCTTGGTAGCGCTGGTTCGTACCTGGACGGTTCAGGGTGCCAGCGTAAAACACCTCGTCACCCGGTTGGAATTGGGTGACATCCTCCCCCACCTGCTTCACCACCCCAGCAGCATCAAACCCGAGCACTCGAAACTCCCCTGCGGGAGCAGTTTGCCGAGTTTTCATGTCAATGGGGTTCACGGACACGGCATAAACGTCAACAAGCACATCTTTTGGCCGTAACTCCGGCATAGCGGTTTGCCGTTCTACCAGGCAGTTTGGGTCGCTGACGGGGAGGTTCTCGGTGTAGCCAATGGCGAAGTTGGAAGTCATACTTCGACGTTAGCTGATTAGGACGCCTACTCAGCCCCCTCCGGCGGATAGGTAATCTCGCGCCCATCAACTTTCGCGAAGCTCGTCAGCTTTTCCGGAGTCGCTTTCGTCGGGCTCATAATGTCGAAAACGTCATACCCGCGGACCAGCAGCGCATCGCCAATCATGGATCGGTGGCAACGCCATGGCACCGCCTCCGCGCACATCACCACTGTTTTGCCTTCGGCTGCCCAGAACATCAGGTCATCCAAACCCGCGACGAATTCCGGTGTTTGCATGTAGTCGGCGTAGCCGCGGAAAGACGCGTTGCGCCAGCCGGTGTTCGTCGAGTCTTTCTTCGCGTGCCGCAGCCCACCAAGCTGCTTGAACCAGCGGTAGTCAATATCAGCTTCCGCCAGTGTTTTCGCTAGCTCATCGGTGCCAAACTGCGGGTTGTGCCGAGACTTGGGCACAGTCCGCACATCCGCCACCTGAACAATTTCATAGTGTTTCAGCAGGTCAACGAACTCGTCGGCGCTGCGGGTCGAATGGCCAATGGTGCACAACGTTTTGTCACCCATACCTCCACCGTACAAATGTGGTTACGCTTTCGGTATGCCTTCCGCTGATTTCACGCCACTTGAAGCCTTCGCGGCGCTCGACCTGCGCGTCGCCGAAATCCTTGAGGTTCGCGAGTTCCCCGCCGCCCGCAAACCAGCATTCCAGCTGGTCCTTGACGTCGGCGAGGTTGGAACGTTGCAGACCAGCGCACAAATCACCCGCTACGACCCCGCCGACCTAGTCGGCCGAAAGGTCATCACCGCGGTGAATTTAGGTACCCGCCGCATCGCCGGTTTCGAAAGCCAGTGCTTGGTGCTCGCCGCGCTTGATGACGGAAACCAGCCGCATCTTTTGTCAGTTGACCCGGGTGCACGCCCCGGCGATCGGGTCGCTTAGCCACATAGACTGCGGGTATGACCCGTACTGACATCACTTTCAGCTCTGGTGAGACCTACTGCGCTGCGTGGCTCTACCGACCGCAGGGCGTCGCAGCGGATTCCGCCCCGCGGCCCATCATTGTGATGGCGCATGGCGTAGCTGGTGTCCGAGAAGCACGCCTTGACGCTTTTGCTGAGCGGTTCACCGCCGAAGGCTATCTCTGTTTGGTGTTTGATTACCGCTACTTCGGGGCTAGTGGCGGCGAGTCCCGGCAACTATTAAGTACCGCCCGCCAGCGCGAAGACTGGACGGCAGCTATCGCATATGCCCGCACCATCGACGGCGCGGACCCGAACAAGATCATCGTCTGGGGCACGTCCTACGGCGGTGGCCACGTTATCGTCGCGGCAGCGGAGGACCACCGAATTGCCGGCATGATTGCACAATGTCCGTTCACCGACGGCTTTGCCTCTGGGACTAACTTGCCCATGCTCACTGCTCTGAAAGTGGGCGCCCGAGCTGTTGCCGATATCGTCGCCGCCAAATTTGGCCGCGGTCCCCTCCTCATTCCTAGTGCTGGCGAGCCCGGTGATGTCGCCCTCATGGTTTCACCGGATACCTACGCTGGCGTCCACAAACTAAACCCCCACGAGCTGCCCATCGATATCGATGTGTCCGCTCGGTTTGCCCTGGACATCATCCGGCAATTCCCTGGGCGTCACGCAAAGAATGTCACCTGCCCTGCCCACTTCGCGCTGTGTGCCCGCGACAGTGTGGCTCCCGCCGCGAAGAGTTTGCACTATGCGCAGCAAGCTCTGCGCAGCGAAATCGCGGTCTATGACGTCGGCCATTTCGACATTTATGTTGACGATGCCTTCGAAGCCAATATCGCGGACCAGATTCGCTTTCTCCAGCACCACTTCCCCATCGAGTAACTAGCCTGGTGTCAGCTACTGCCCGTTAACCTACTTCCCGTTAACCCCGAACCTTTGCCTGATGCGAAAGGAATCTCATGGCCAAGATTGTTGTTCTCGGTGCCACTGGATATGCCGGTGGTCTCGCCGCGCATGCGCTGGTCAATCGCGGCGCCCGACCGGTACTTGCTGGCCGCAACGAGGCCGCACTCGCACAGCTCGCGTCCGAGTTAGGCGACTTGCCGTATCAAGTTGCCGATGCCACTGACCTCGCCAGCCTCCATCTGCTTGTTGACCCCGGCGATGTCCTAGTCACGACCGTTGGCCCCTTCCACCGCCTTGGAAGCCTTGTTGCACAAGCCGCCGCCGATCGTGGCGCGCACTATATTGACTCCACCGGCGAGGTCGGCTTTGTTCGCGACGTCCTGGAAAAGCATGGTGAGCAGGCACAAGCCCGCGGCGCCGTCATGCTGCCCGCCTTCGGCAACGACTACGTCCCCGGCATCCTCGCCGCCGGTTACGCCCTGCAGGAGTGGGGTGAGCAGGTCGCTAACCTCCAGGTCGGCTACTTCCTTTCCGGAGAGACCAGCGGCAATAGCGATATGAGCCAGGGCACCCGCACCACAATGTTAGAAAGCCTCACCTTCCCCACCCTGACCTGGGAAAAGGGGCGCATTCAGGAGCAGCGCACGGGCAGCCAAACCGAAAAATTCAGCATCCACGGTGAGCAGCGCGCCGCAATTTTGGTGTCCGGCACCGAGGTCCTCTTCCTGCCGCGCGAGTTCCCACAGCTGCAGTCCGTCACGGTGTTTAATGGCTGGTCGCCGGGCGCAGAACGCGTCGTCCCGCTCTTCTCGAAGGCTCTCGGCGCACTACGGTCCACCAAGTTTGGCCGCGAGAAAATCGATGCGGCGTTGCAGAAAACCGCTGGCCCGTCCGGCGGCCCGGATGCTGAGCAGCGCGCCCGCACCGGCATCCAGAATATTGCCATTGCCCGCGACCGCACCGGCCGCCCCCTCGGCCAAGTCCTAGTGGAGGGGCCGAATGCGTATGACTTCACCGCCGAGGTGATGGCGTGGGCCGCCACCGAGCTTATTGACGGTCATTTCCGCACTTCGGGTGTGGTTGGTCCGATTGCCGCGTTTGGTTTTGCGGAATTGGCTGCCGCCTGCGCAGAGATTGGGCTGCGCCGCACCGTATAACTGGTCGCGCGGCGCTGTTTGGCTAGCTGGGTAATTCGGTGAGCAGAATTGCTGATTTCGCTGCTCAGCATCGCCCAGACATGTACGGTGAACCTTGAAATCGTACTCCTACCCGAGGTGCATGATGACCACACTAGAAAGCAGCGAAGTAATCGCTGAAATCCGTGGCCACGCAGGGGTTATCACCCTGAATCGGCCGAAAGCACTCAACGCGCTCACCCTCGATATGGTCCGCAGTATGACCGCTGCGCTCTCCGAATGGCGTGATAATGACGCCGTCAAACTTGTCGTTCTGCGCGGCGAAGGCGACCGCGCCTTGTGCGCCGGCGGCGACATCGCCATGCTCTACCGCGCTGCGGAAGCCGGAACCGACGAGGGCGCCACATTTTGGCGCGAAGAGTACGACCTCAACCAGCTCATCGCCGAATACCCGAAGCCTTATGTCGCCATTATGAACGGCATTGTCCTCGGTGGTGGTGTCGGCGTTTCGGCGCACGGTTCCCACCGGATTGTCACCGACGACACCCGCATCGGCATGCCAGAAACCGGCATCGGCTTCATCCCCGACGTGGGCGGAACGCTACTGCTCGCTCAAGCCCCGGACCGTCTTGGCTACCACTTGGCGTACACCGCGCAACATGTCGGTGCCGCCGAAGCTATCGACCTTGGCCTCGCTGACACGTTCGTGCCAAAAGACCAGCTCGAGGCACTTGTTTCCGAGCTCGTCGACACCGGTGACATCGCCACCATTGCCAAGTTTGCGACCGACGCAGGCGAGCCATTCGCCGGTCAACGCGCTGAGATGGTCGATGTGTACTCCGCCGACAGCATCGAGGGTGTCGTCAATAAGCTCACTGCCCTCGCCGAAACGAACGGGGACGGGCACTGGGCGGCGAAGTCCCTGAAGCGGCTGCGTGGCAATAGCCCGACATCGCTGGTCGTGACGAAGGCGGCCATTGACCGAGCGGGCGGCAAAACCCTGCGGCAGGCCCTCGACCAGGAGTACAAAATCGCCAACTACCTGCACTCATACCCAGATTTCCGGGAGGGTGTGCGCGCGCAGATTCTGGACAAGGACTTTGCGCCGAAGTGGCACCACAAAGATGTTGCGGAAGTGCCGAACGACTTCACCGCAACGCTTTTTGACGAATAATGGCAACAAACAACACCGGAGGAAACATGACTGACACCACTAGCTACGAAAACATTCTGGTAGAAACCCGCGACAATGTCGGGCTCATCACCATCAACCGACCAAAAGCACTGAACGCCCTGAACAAGGCCACCATGGAGGAAATCGGGCGCGCCGCAACCGAATTCGACCAGAACGCTGACATCGGCTGCATCGTTATCACCGGCTCGGAGAAGGCTTTCGCGGCGGGCGCGGACATTAAAGAAATGGCCGAAATGACCGGCACCGAAATGTTCCAAGCGGACTGGTTCGCGGGCTGGAATGTGCTGACCGCGACCCGCACCCCGATTATCGCGGCGGTCAATGGCTACGCGCTCGGTGGCGGCTGTGAAGTGGCCATGATGGCGGACTTCATTATCGCAGGTGAGAAGGCAAAGTTTGGCCAGCCGGAAGTGAACCTCGGGGTGAGCCCGGGTATGGGTGGCTCGCAGCGACTGATTCGCGCGATTGGTAAGTCGAAGGCGATGGAAATGTGCCTGACTGGCCGGATGATGGGCGCCGCGGAAGCTGAAACCGCGGGACTGGTGGCACGGGTGGTGGCGCCAGAAGAGCTGCTCGATGAGGCGCTGAAGACCGCCGCTGAGATTGCGTCGAAGTCGCTGGTGGCGACGATGGCCATCAAGGAGCAGGTCAACCAAGCCGAAGAGATGACACTGGCGCAGGGGCTGCTGTTTGAGCGCCGCACTTTCCACGCGCTGTTCTCGTCGAATGACCAGAAAGAAGGAATGGCGGCATTCACTGAAAAGCGTGCCGCCAACTTCACTAACTCCTAGCCGGTGCCGCTACCCGCGTAGGTTCGGGAAATCCGAATCTGCGTACTCGGTAGCGGCTTTTGTCTCGCCACCATCGCCCGCGTGGATTTCCACTTCGCGCTTGCGCAGGTCAACGCGGCGAATCTTGCCAGACACCGTCTTCGGCAGTTCGTAGAACTCCAGGCGGCGAATCCGCTTGTACGGCGCGAGGTTATCGAAGCAGTACTTCAGAATCGACTCTGCGGTCTCCGCGGTCGGCTCCTGTCCCGGCGCCAACGCCACATAGGCCTTCGGCACTGCCAGGCGAATCGGGTCCGGCGACGGCACAACTGCCACTTCCGCAACCGCAGGGTGCTCAATGACCACCGACTCCAGCTCGAATGGCGACAAGCGGTAGTCCGACGCTTTGAACACGTCATCGGCGCGGCCAATGTAGGAAATGTAGCCGTTTTCGTCACGTTCGGCGATGTCACCGGTGTGGTAGTACCCGTCGACGAACACGTCCGCGTTCTTATCCGGGTCGGCGTAGTAGCCCGGGGTCAGGCCAACAGGCCGCGGGTCAGTGCGCAGACAAATCTCGCCGGTATCACCAATTTCACCGGTCGCGGGGTCAATCAGCACCACATCCATGCCTGGCAGCGGCTTGCCCATCGAACCCGGTTTCACGGCTTGACCCGGAGTGTTCGCAATCTGCAGCGTGGATTCGGTCTGCCCGAAACCATCACGAATGTCAGTGCCCCACGCCCGCTTGACAGTATTAATCAGCTCTGGGTTCAGTGGCTCACCCGCCGCCACCAGCTTCTTCGGCGGGTTCTTCAGGTGCGTCAGGTCGGCTTGCACCAGCATGCGCCACACCGTCGGCGGAGCACAGAAACTGCTAACGCCTTCCTCATCCATCTTCGCCATCAGCGCGGCGGCATCGAAGCGGTTGTAGTTGTACAGGAATATTGTCGCCCCGGCGATCCATGGTGCGAAGAAGTTCGACCAGGCGTGCTTCGCCCAGCCCGGCGCGGCCACATTCAGGTGCACATCGCCGGGTTCCAGCCCAATCCAGTACATGGTGGTCAGGTGACCAACCGGGTAGGAGGTGTGCGTGTGCTCGACGAGCTTGGCACGAGAAGTCGTGCCGGAGGTGAAGTAGAGCATTAGCGTTTCATCCGCGGCAGTTGGTTGCGTTGGGGTGAATTCGCTTGGGGCGCTGTGCGAGTCGCTGTAGGCCAGTGTGCGGTGTGCCTGCTGCGCTGGTGCTTCGTCACCGACCTGAATGACGGTGATGTTTGCCTCCACGTCGTCGAACTTCGCGGCGTCTTCCGGGTTGGCAATCACCCATTTCACTTCCGCGCGCTCCACGCGGTCCTGCAGGTCAGCAGCGCCGAGCATGGCAGTGGCTGGGTTAAGCACTAGGCCGGCTTTAATGGCGGCGAGCATGGATTCCCACAGCTCTACCTGGTTGTTCAGCATGAGCATGACGCGGTCGCCGCGCTGCGCGCCGATGCCAAGCAGCCAGTTAGCCAGCTGGTCTGAGCGCGTCGACAGTTCCGCAAAGGTGCGGCGGGTGGAGCTGCCATCAATTTCGGTGATGACCAGCGCTTCCCTATTCGCGGTTTCTGGGTCGGCGGCGAGCTGGTCGAACCAGTCGAGCGCGAAGTTGAAGTGGCTAAACCGCGGCCATTCGAAGTGTTCGCGGGCAGCGTCATAGTCGTTCCGGTGGCGAACCAGCAGGTCGCGGGCTTGGCGGAACTGTTCGGTGGTCGAGGTAACCATTGTCATTGTGCGTCCTCACTCAAATGAATTGTGACCTAAGTCTCAGCTCATCGTAGCGAGGCAAAATCACCGCCGACTAGGGTTTTTACCCTTTGCAATGCTTGTTGACGTTCACATTTGCCAAAAATAGCCAACCGATCTGTACGTTTACATGGTCAAACGTACTGAAACCGAATGTGTTTGTCGACAAATGTTTATTCTGCAAAGGGGTGCAACACTGGGGTGTACGGCTTACTACCGTTGCGCTAACCCACCAAGCACCAGCCGACCAAATGCCGCGTACGCCGCGCCCGTAGGCAGCACATCATGATAAAAGCCCTGCTGAATATCGGTGAGGCTGCGCTGAATCAACTGCGAAGTAAACTCCACCGAATCGAGCGTGAACTCTCCTTCTGCCACTCCTCGGGTGAGCAACCGGTCGACCTGCGCCACCGCCGCCTGCGTATTGACGGAATACACCTCTTGCGCAACCTGCTCCCGCGCCATATCCCGCATGAACGCGGCGCTAGCCGGTTCCAAAGCGCGCGCCATGGCCGTGAAGTAGCTATCCAACTGCTGCGCGCACGACCCGTCCTGCTCAGTAGCTGCGGTCACCTGGCGCGTGACGTCCCGGAAGAAGCTAATCAGCAGCTGACGGAGAATCTCATCGCGGTTTCTACCCAGTGCATAAATCGTCGACTTTGAGCAGTGGTAGTCGCGGACCGCACGGTCAATGGTGAAACCAGAAAATCCCTGCGCGAGGACGTCACGGAGCAAGTGATGGAACAGTTCCTGCTGCCGCGGCGTGAAATCGTTGGGGTCCATGGCCCTAAGCGTAAGGCGATAGCCCCCAATACGGGAACACTGCCTGACTTGTTTTCGACAATGCCGGGTGTGGCCGCTCCGCCAGCACCCGCTTCGGATCAAAATTCAGGATGGAACGGTCCACGTTCTCGTCACCAAGCGTCAAGGACGTTGCCTCACCCCAGTCCCGGGGCAGTCGTGCCGACGCCGCCAACTCCATATCGGCCACCGTCGCCAACAAGTACGTCCAGGTTCGGGCGACCGAATCGCGGTTGTAGCCGCCGCCACCAATCGCCACCCACCGGCCCTCGGCGTACTGCTGCGTCCACTTCCGCAGCGACCGGTACGCCACCGCCATCGCATCCACACTGACCTGCAAGTCCGCCAACGGATCGGCCCGATGTGGATCCGCACCATGCTGACTCAGAATCAATTGTGGCTTGAATTTCTGCAGCAACGGCGGAATCGTCGCGTGGATTGTATGGAGCCACACATGGTCATCGGCATCCTTCGGCAATGCCAGATTCACCGCAGTACCGGCCGCCAGCGGGCCGCCGATATCGTGCGCGAAACCGGTGCCCGGGAACAGATAGAGCCCCGATTCATGCACGGAAATGGTCAGCACCCGCGGGTCATCCCAGAAAATCCGCTCCACCCCATCACCGTGATGGGCATCGAAATCGATGTACACCAACCGCTGCGCACCACCAACATCCAACAGCCACTGCAGCGCCACCGCCGCGTCGTTATACATGCAAAATCCAGACATGGAATCGGCAAAAGCATGATGCAAACCGCCGGCTAAATGCACCGCACGGTGTGTCCGCCCCGACCACACCGCCTGCGCTGCGGCGACCGTGCCGGAAACAATCGCACTGGCCCCGACCGGCAGCCCCGGAATGATCGGATTGTCTTCAGTGCCCAAACCGAACCGCTCATCGGCTTCATTGCGCAGCACAGCCTCGATGTACTCCGGGGTGTGCACCAGTTCCAGCAGGCCCGGCGCAAGACCTGGCGGGCGCTCCTCATCGAAATAGTCCAGCACCCCGAAGTAGCGGGCCAGCGACAGCGCCAGCTGAATCCGATCGCTGCCCATCGGATGCGTGTTGCCGAGGTCGTAAGAAAAGATATCCGTTCCGTCAATAAGCAACGGTTTTGTGGTGGGAAGGTTGGTCATGGGGTCACCGTCAGGTAATACGTCGGGCACGCGGATCACGGTGCGGGTTCAGCGGCGCAACGCGCAGGCGGGCACCGAAAATGTGCGTGGCCTGCGCTGATGCAATGACGGGGTGCAGCTCCACCTCCACCACCGACGGGATATCATCCGCGAGGCAAGCCAGGCGAAGCAACACATCTTCAATGGTCTCCATCCGGGCGGCGGGCATGCCGCGGTAGCCCTGCAGAATCGTCGCGGACCGAAGCTGCTCCAACATTCGGCGCACATCATTGCGGCGCAGCGGCGGCACCGCATAGGACACATCGCCCAGCACCTGCGACGGCACCCCAGAAATACCAACGGACACCATTGGCCCCATCGTTGGGTCTTCGGTGCTGCCAATGGTCAGCGATGTGCCCGAAACCTCCGCCGACGGCGACACTTCAATGCCATAGGCACCCAGAATGGCGTTTGTTTCCGCATCGGTGGCCCAGCGGCCCGCCGGGTCAGTCGCCAGAATCTGCTCCACCACCGCGAGCGCATCGGTCGCACCGGACGGGGCGGTGTCATCATCGGGTTGAGTGCGGATCGCTGCGCGGGTGCGTTCCGTGGCCACAATTTTGGCGAAAGCTTCCAGCGCGTCGGCATAGTTCGCGAACAACGCCAACTGTCCCTGCTGCTCCGGGGCACTATCGACGGGGTCCGGCGCGGCAAACCCCACCAAAGACGCGGCCAATGGAATGTCGCCGTCGGCGGCCAATTCGGTGAGCACCGTCACCGCCTCGGCGAGCATCGGCTCCCCAGCCTCCACCACCGTGACCAGCACAGCATCGACATCAGCGGCCCGTGCCGACTGCACCGCCCCCGCAATCCCCTCCACCGGCGAACCCGTAATCAGCATCGGTGTTGGCTGCAAACCAAAGCGCAACGCCGACTGCTCCATCTGCGCCGCCAAACCAGTCGAATTCGACAGCACCGCCACCCGCGGGCCCTGCGGCACCGGCTGCCGCGCCAACAACCGCGCCACATGAAACATGGTTTCGCGCCGCGACACCACCATCGCACCAGTACCCTCAATCACCGCGTCCAACGCCTGCGGGGCCGCCGAGACCAGCTGCGCACCAGCCGCATCGGTATAACGTGCCGACGCCAACGCCCGCGACGGCAAGAACACAATCACATGCTTGACCAGCGCCAAGCGGCGCAACACCCGGAAAAACTTCCGCGGGTTACCAATCGTGTCTAGCGACAGCAGGCAAATATCGGTCTGCTCATCGGTGCTCCAGTACTGAATAACGTCATTGCCGGTCACATCCGCGAACCCACCGGCCGCGATAAAGGAGCTAAGCCCCAGCCCATGCTGCATCGCGTGGGTCAGCATCACCATCGCCACACCCGCAGACTGCGTGAACAGCCCAACACTGCCTTGCCGTGGCATCGGCGCCGGCGCTGCGTTCAGCCGCACTTCCGGGTCAGTATTAATCAGGCCAAGCGCGGCCGGACCCAACGCCCGTAACCCGTGGTCCCGCGCGGTGTCGACCAGTTGCCGTGCGTGGTTGCGGCTGATGGTTGGGCTGAGGTTGTTGGCAAGGACCACCACACCAAATGCTTGTCGACGGGCCGAAGCAGCCAAAACTGCATCCAAGCTCTCACTGAGATTCGCGGTCTGCGGGATGATGACGACATCAATATCAGCGCCGATCTGGTCAATGACCTCGGCGATGGCTTGCCCGTCATCTTTCGCGGTGACGATCCGGATGTCCCCGGCGAAGTCGCTCGTTGCCAGCGACGGCACAATCGGCCGGACACCGTCAATGGGTCCGACGACGGCCACCGAGTGCGGCCGAATCAGCCGGCGCAGCGAGTTCGCTTCGGCACGTTGTTCGCGGCGCTCCATCACTTCGCGGGAGGTGCGGCTTGCGGCAATAGTGAAATCGACGCTGATGAATCCGTCAGCAAGCTCTGGTTTGGCGCTGTACCCAGCACGGACGAAGGTCTGCACCATCTGGCGGTTATTCGGCAGCATCTCCGCAACAAAGCGATCAATGTCGCATTCGCGGCCGATTTCGGTCAGGTGCTCCAACATGATGTTGCCGACACCGCGGCCCTGGTGGGAATCTTGGACGAGGAAGGCGACGTCAGCGACGCGGGCGGGCGCTAGGTGCGGCAGCAGTTTGAAGGTGGCGACACCAACAATGTCATTGCGTTCGACAACCACAAGGGTGGCATTGTCGCGGCCATCAGTGTCCAGCCAATGCTGCAGGTCTTCATCGGTGAGCTCAGGGTGCGTGCCAAAGAAGCGCAAGTACTTCGACCGGTCGGAAACGCGGGCGTAGAAGGCATGCAAGGCGTCACGGTCGGCGTCGGTGACGGGCCGGAGGGTGGCGATGCCGCCGTCGTTCAAGATGACATCGGCTTCCCAGCTGTGGTGGTCGGTCATGGTTCCTCCAAAGGCTCCACTGGCCTGGCGGGCGGCCGGCGGGTCGATTCCTTGCAAACTAGCAGCATTTACGCAGGTGAACGCTATGCACCCCAATGGCGAAACAGTTTTCCTGGCAAATACACAGCGTGTTGGCGCTGCCGGGGATGCCAGCTAGGGGTGAACCGCATTTGCTCTGACTTTACTGGCCCGGAGCAGCACATTCGCCTGTTAGCGTGATTCCCATCACATTAAACCAAAGTTTTGCCCCACCCTTTGCCAAGGAGTTTCCCATGCGCAAGATTCACCACTACGTCAACGGCGAACAGTTCGACGGCACCTCCGGCCAGTACCAGCCGGTCCTGAACCCATCCACCGGCCAGGCCCAAGCAGAAGTCGCACTGGCCAGCACCGACGACGTCAACTCCGTCATCGCCGCGACCGCTGCAGCCCAGCCGGCTTGGGCGGCGCAGAACCCACAAAAGCGCATCCGCGTCATCATGAAGTGGATTGCCCTGATTCACGACCACATGGATGAGCTGGCGGAACAGCTCTCCCTGGAACACGGCAAAACCTTCCCAGACGCCAAGGGCGACATTCAGCGCGGCGTGGACGTGCTGGAGTTTTCCCTCGGAGCGCCGCACCAGCTCAAGGGTGAATACTCCAACGGTGTCGGCACCGGCGTCGACACCTATTCCATGCGCCAGCCGCTCGGCGTCGTCGCAGGCATCACCCCATTCAACTTTCCAGCGATGATTCCACTGTGGAAGGCCGGCCCAGCGCTGGCTGCCGGTAACGGCTTCATTTTGAAGCCATCCGAGCGCGACCCATCCGTGCCGAACCGACTGGCAGAGCTGTTTGTGGAAGCCGGCGGCCCGAAGGGCGTCTTCAATGTGGTGCATGGCGGCAAGGAGTCCGTCGACGCTCTGCTGGATTCCGATACCGTCAAGGCGATCGGTTTTGTCGGCTCCACCCCGATTGCGCAGTACATTTACGAGCGTTGCGCTGCCACCGGTAAGCGCGCGCAGTGCTTCGGCGGTGCGAAGAACCACGCCATTGTGTTGCCAGATGCTGACATTGAGGCCACCGCTGACACCATCCTGGGCGCTGCATTCGGTTCCGCGGGTGAGCGTTGCATGGCACTGTCCGTGGTGGTGCCGGTTGGTAGGGAGACCGCCGATAAGCTCCGCGACGCGATTGCCCGCAAGATTCCGGGCTTGAACGTTGGCCACAGCTTGGACCCGAAGTCGGACTTCGGGCCGCTGGTCACCGCCGACGCCCGCGACCGCGTCAATCGCCTCGTCGGTGAAGGCGTCGCCGATGGCGCAGACCTGGTCTACGACGGCCGCAACCTGGACATGTCCAGCGCCGAGTTCGACGGCAACTCCCTGGCAGAGGGCTTCTTCGCTGGCCCAAGCTTCTTCGACAACGTCACCCGCGACATGTCCATCTACACCGAGGAAATTTTCGGCCCAGTCCTGTGCATGGTCCGTGTGGACACCGCGGAGGAAGCTATCGCGCTGCCGAATGAGCATGTTTACGGCAATGGTGTCGCCATCTTTACCGCCAATGGTGGCGCGGCGCGTGACTTCGCCGAGCAGGTTCAGGTCGGCATGGTCGGCATTAACGTGCCAATTCCAGTGCCGATTGCGTACCACACCTTCGGCGGCTGGAAGGCCTCCGGTTTCGGTGACCTGAACCAGCACGGCCCAGACTCCTTCCGCTTCTACACCAAGACCAAGACGGTGACGGTGAAGTGGCCGGATGAGTCGCACGCTGGCCCGCAGTTCACTATGCCAATTATGAACTAACCTGCCCGCTCTCCCGCACGCTCACTTCAATTGGAAGGCAAGACTTATGACCACCGTTGCATTTATTGGTCTGGGCAATATGGGTGGCCCGATGGCCGCCAACCTCGTCAAAGCCGGGCACACCGTTGTCGGTTCTGACCCATCGGAAGATGCTCGCGCCACCGCCACGGAAGCGGGTGTGACCTGCGTTGATTCCGCTGTTGAGGCGGCGAAAGACGCTGAGGTTATCGTCACCATGCTCCCTAACGGCACCCTGGTAAAACGCATCCTTTCGGAGCTTATTGACGCCAACTGCCGCCCTAAATTGTGCATTGACTCTTCCACCATCGCTGTGACAGAGGCCCGCGAGGCAGCGGACTTGGTGACAGCCGCCGGGATTGAGTTTGTCGATGCGCCGGTCTCTGGTGGTGTCGCCGGGGCGCAAGCTGGGACGCTGGCTTTCATGGTCGGCGGTTCCGATGCGGCGTTCGCGGCAGCGAAACCGCTGTTAGAGGCCATGGGCAAGTCGATTACGCACTGTGGTGAGGTCGGCAATGGCCAAGCGGTGAAGGCTTGCAACAACATGATTCTGGCGGTGCAGCAGATTGTGCTGGCCGAAGCGCTGGTGCTCGGTGAGCGCCTCGGCTTGGAGCATCAGGCATTCTTCGATGTGGTGTCGAATGCGACAGGTACCTCCTGGTCGCTGACGACGAATGCGCCGGTGCCAGAGGTCGTGCCGACTTCCCCGGCGAACCGCGACTTCAAGCCAGGTTTCGCGGCGGCGCTGATGCTCAAAGACCTGAAGCTGGCGATGGCGTCAGCGGAGGAGACGAACACCGATACCGTGCTGGGGCGATTGGCGACCGATGCCTTCGCGCAGTTCGTTGACGACGGCAATGGCGGCCTCGATTTCTCCGCCATTATTAAGGACGTGCGCGCGAAAGGTGCGTAGCGGTTACGGCCGGCTCGTTTCGGCAACACCCGTTACGGCCGGCCGTCAATAATCTGCTGGAAGAGTTCCGCGTAGTGCTCTTCCAGTTCAGATTGCTCCCACTGGTTAAACTGCGCATCACCAAAGCGCCGCATCATGGATAATCCCAGAATCAGCGAAACCGCAGTTTGTGCTCGCAGTTCTGGCGACGGGTTCGGGTGCGGCGCCTCGTCACGAATCCGCCCGGCAAGTACTTCCAGCAAGTCGGTGCGAATCCGCTGCCCAATGGCGCTGAGGGTTTCGGCATCACCGCTGGCCACCGAGATGGTCCGCGCCATGGAGTAGTGCGCAGTGTGCGGCGCCGTGAGCGTTTCGACGACAGCGGTGCGGCCTAACTGTTCAAATGGTCCGGCGAACAGGGACGAGGAGGACTTGCTGAAGTCCACAGTCCGTTCGAAAAGCCGCTGCTTGCTTTGGAAATGCTTCACAATTAGCGCAACACTGACTTGTGCTGCCGCCGCAATGTCTTTCAGGGACACATCGGCGTAGGTGTTCTCGCTGAAAAGCTGCCGCGAGCACTGCAAAATGCGCGTCCGAGTATCCCCGGCCTCGCCGGTGACATTGTTATCAACATTGCTTGCCATGGCCCAGATGTTAGCCAGCATTAACTCTGCTGGGGCCAGTTTCAGGAATACTAGGTAGTTTGCTTCTACAGATTCAGACGCGGCTATTCACGTTGGAATGTTCACCCAAACGGAACAACTGACTGTATCAAGCGTCAGCTCGCTCGTTCTGAAAGGCTGATACCGAAGAACCGATGTATCGCAATCTATACCTGAGTTCATCGGACCAAAGAGCGTTCAAGACCCATTTACAATCAGTTTCGAAACCTTTTCCACTTGTTTTTCGTTCGTTTCATTTGTGTGTACGCTTGTACTCTTCCGTCTCGAACACCAGGTTGGTCAGACGGAATGACCTCGTCCGAAATCAGGACCGCGTCTACGTCGCTTTTTGAATCTTCTGCCACTGCGCTAAAAATGCGTCGCCCGGTCATTTCAAGAGAAGTCATTGCTGACTTCAGCAGGGATTCTTGCTCCTTCGTAAGCAAACTTGGCTCAGCACAGAAGTTGTCGACAGCGGTCAGCAACTCCCAACTCTGCTCACGCAGCTGTTTAAGAGTCACTATGTACCCATAATCGATGTATTGGTTGAGCGCTAGGGCGACTTTCGATTCAAGCAAAAGCACGCTTCGCCTACAAGGTAACCACAGTTCACGTCGGTCGATGTCTCTCGAAGTGACGAGTTCTCCGAGCTTAATGCCTAGAACCATACACTCTTCAGCGGCCGTCAACAGAGCGCGGTTTCCCTCATCAATATTGAGCCGTTTCTGCCTTCGCTCTTCTTGCTTTCGGGATAGCAGGTACCCAACGTAGACACCAATGAGCGGTAAAAGCCCTCCACTGGCAAGAACACTGCCCCATTCAGCCACTTGGCTAAGCAACTCGGCCCCCCTTTAACGATTTGCTCACTGCGTACGTTGCGGCAACAAGATGATGAAAACCATAGTCGAAACCTCATATGACTCTTCGCTTCAGAACCACAGAATTGGCACTTGCGTTGCCTCACTTAACCCACTTCTCCATCAACCAAAAAACCGGAGGCCGCATCTCGTTTCCAAGATGCGGCCTCCGGCCTTGTGGTTAGGCAACCACTTGTTGTGCCCGGAAAGGGACTTGAACCCCCACGTCCGTAAAGGACACTGGCACCTGAAGCCAGCGCGTCTGCCAATTCCGCCACCCGGGCGGGCACTTAATTAAGATAGCATGACGCATAAGGAATTAACCAAATCGCCAGGTCAAACCCGCTTTTTCGTAGACTTAACATTTGCTTTGTTGACGTCAACAAGCAAATTACCTGCTGTTGTTATTGCGTTGACCCCGTATACTGGCAAAGATCCTCGGTCTGTCCGCACTCCACTTGTGCAGGGCAAGACCACATAGATGCCACCAGATAGTTATGGGAATGAAAGGGCGGTGACAATGGTTTCGAAGTTGTTCGGCGGCGCACGGCGCGTGGATGCGTGGCTGCAAAATGCGCTGAACAATGGCGTTGCCTACGTCGCCCGGGATGCCATTACACCAGGAGAAGTGCAGGAGTACCTCAAAACTGAGGTGAATAAAAACCTGCGTCGCGACGAAAACCGCACGGTATGGGCCGCGAACCTCTACCGTGTGGAACTTAGTAGGAATGATTTTCAGCGGCTGCGTGAAGCCGACCCGCACCTACCGACCGAACTCGACCAACAGTTGATGCGATACATCCGTAATAACGGTTGGGCTGTGTCGGGAACTGTAACCGTTTCTATTGTCACGAATTCGAAACTAAGCACTGGCCAATTTCACACATCCAGTAGGTTCGTGAAAGATAACGATCGTCCGTCCAAGTTTTTTGACCCGAACTCGTCGACTGATGTACCCGACGCGGAGCCACAAGCCCCGCAGCAGCAGGCGCACCAGTCCGAACCCAAGGAGCAGGAACCCGTGCCACAGTTCCAGAACAATGGCCCACAGTCGAATGACCCATGGGCAGTTCCAGAACCACAGCAGCCAAGCGGCCAGCCTAACTACGGCGATTTCGGTTTCGGTGGCGCGCCGGTGCGTGGCCGCCACGTCACCCTGCAGCCGCGCACCGGCGCTCACCCGGCATATGAGGTCAAGCAAGGCGCCGCCAATGTCATTGGCCGCAGCAAAGAAGCAGACTTGGTTCTCGATGACCCATCCGTCAGCCGCCTGCACGCCGAAATCAGCTTCGACGGTGAATCCGCAATCCTGGTGGATACTCGCAGTTCAAACGGCACGTCGGTCAACGGAATGAAGGTGTTCAACTGGGAGCTTGCTGACGGTGATGTCATTGAACTGGGCCGCTCCATCTTGGACGTGCAGATTCGCTGACCCCGGCGACCACAATGGACACTCACTAAGGAGGTATCGAAATGGGTGAACCAACAATGCTCGTAGCAAAGTACTTGCTGCTCGCCTTGTTATGGCTTTTCATTGCTTGGGCGTTGACCACCCTCGGCCGCGACACCTCCCGCAACTCGGGTGTCCCATCCGCTTCCGTCGGTTTCGGCCCTAGCGGCCCCGGCGGCCCAGGTGGTCCGGGCATGGCTGGCGGCCCCGGCTTTGGCGCCCCGCAGGAACCGCGTCGCCGTTTTGCGCTGCCGAAGTTTTCCAATAAGCCGAAGCCATTGCAGCTGACGGTCGTCGCCGGCCCAGCCACTGGTTTGACCTTGGACCTGTTCCAGCAGGAAACGGCGCTGCTTGGCCGCGCCCGTAACTGCGACATGGTGCTCAATGACGCCGTGACCTCCTCGAACCACGCCCGCCTGATTCGCAATGGCGCGGACTGGTACATCGAGGACTTGGATTCCAAGAACGGCACGGTGGTCAATGGCTACCAGATTCAACAACCTGAACTTGTCGGACCCGGTGCCGAAGTCCGTATTGGCGCGAATACTCTGAGGATTCTGGAACCGTGACGCTTGCACTTGTATCTATTGCCGCCTCAGACCGCGGATTAGTCCGCGAAAATAACGAAGACTGCGCCTTCGCCGGCCAGCATGTCCTCGCGCTTGCGGACGGTATGGGTGGCCACGCCGCTGGTGAAGTCGCCTCCCGCCTCATCATCGAGTCGGTCATGGTGCTGGAGGACATCGCCCCCACCGAGGACGACGCCCAGGCTCTCTACGACGCCATGCTGGAAGGCAACCGCCAAATCGCCGGGGAAATCTCCACCAACCCCACCACTAAAGGCATGGGCACCACCCTCACATCGGTGCTTTTTGACGGTCACGGCCTGACACTATTGCACGTCGGCGACTCACGTGGATACCTCCTACGCGACGGCGAACTGACCCAGATCACCCGCGATGACACTTTCGTGCAGTCCTTGGTCGACGAAGGTCGACTCACCGCTGATGAAGCGTCGGTGCACCCACAAAAGTCGTACATTTTGAAGGCCCTCACCGGCGATCCGGTGGAGCCAACTATCCAGCAGCTGAACATCTTTGAAGGTGACCGGCTGCTGCTGTGCTCCGATGGCCTGTCCGACCCAGTCAGCTTCGACACGATTCAAACCTGCCTGGGGCTGGGCTCTCCGAAGGAAGCGGCGCGCAAGCTCATTGAGATGGCGCTACGTTCCGGCGGCCCAGATAACGTCACCATGGTGGTGGCCGATGTGGTGGCAGCTGATAGCCCTGAGTTCGCTGCGGTCCGGGACCGCAAACCAATGATGGCCGGTGCTATTGACACCGCCCCGCAGGATTCACCTCGACCGGATTCCTCTGCTGCCCGCGCCGCTGCGTTCGCCGAAGCTGCCCGGGCAGCTCGCGCCGCCAAAGCGAAAGAAGCGGCCGCTGAGGACGACGAGGAGCCGGTTACGGGTGCCCACCCGACCGATGACTCCTCCCCCACTCCCGCCGCCCCCGCTGCTGACGATGCTGCCACCGCAGAGAAAGCCCGACGCCTGCGCGGACGCACGCAGTGCACCAGCCGCAGCGGTGTGATTCTCGTGGCGCTACTTGTCGCCGCGATTGTGTTGGGCCTAGTCGCAGCCGGTATCTGGGTATGGCAGAAGAAAAATGACTCCTACTTCGTTGCCGAGCACAATGGCGAAATCTACGTGTACCAAGGACTGAAGTCCTCCGTTTTCGGCATGGATTTGAACTCCGAGTATCAGCGCACCTGCCTTGATGCTGATGGCAATCTCACTGTCTTGGAAATCGGTCAGGCCGATGCCGCGGACCAGCCGTGCAATCCATTTAAAGTTGCCGACTTGCGTCCGTCAGCACGCTCTTTGGTGCCTGGACTGGCTGAAGGCAGCTACGACGACGCCCAACAGCAACTCAAGGAACTGGTCGCCGAAGCATTGCCGGTCTGTGTGCAGCGCACCTCCGACAAGCCGGGTGGGGATAAACCAGAGGCCGATAAGCCAGAGGCGGACAACAAAAAGGGCGAGCCGAAAGACTCCGGAACATCCACGCCGCCCGATGAATCAGACTTAGTGAAACCCGGAGAAAACTGCCGCGAGGTAACCCAGTGATTCTTGACAACTTGCCCGCAACACCAAAACGCCCTGGCCGCTGGCTAGAGCTTGGTCTGCTGGTGCTGGCTGCCATAATCGTGCTGCTGTCCGCCGCTGCGGTTGAGCTTTCCCAAGGCAACACCCTCACCGTCGACCTCATGTACATCTTCGGCGGGTTCCTCGCCATCTTCGGCGTCGCCCACATCGCAGTGCGCATCTGGGCACCGTGGGCTGACGAGCTGATTCTTCCTGTAGTCGCCCTGCTCAATGGGTTGGGGTTGGTGGTCATCCACCGGCTGTACCTCGGTGAGCTTAAGGACGGCACCAGCCCCGATGGGGCAGTTTTCCGGCACCTGTTCTCCAACCCAGGGTTCAGTGTGGAAAAACAGCTGATGTGGACTGTTATCGGAGTAGTGCTCCTGGTGGCTGTGCTGTTGCTGCTGCGGGACTACCGTGCCCTCGGCCACTACGCCTACATTCTGGGTCTGCTTGGTGTGGTGCTCATGGTGCTGCCACTGTTCTGGCCGGCGGCGATTAACGCCGACGCGAAACTGTGGATTTCTATTGGCCCATTTACCGTGCAGCCCTCGGAATTCTCCAAGATTCTGCTGCTGATTTTCATGGCCAAGCTGCTGTCCACCAAGCGGTCGCAGTTCAACACGGAAGGCTACCGCTTCTTCGGACTCCAGTTCCCGCGCATGCGTGACCTCATGCCTATTCTGCTGGTGTGGGCGCTGGCCATGCTGATTATGGCGGTGGCTAATGACTTCGGACCGGCACTGCTGCTCTTCGCCACCATCCTCGGCATGATTTACATCGCCTCTGGCCGCGCCTCTTGGCTGCTCATTGGTGTCGTCCTGATTGGTATCGGCGGCACCGTGGTGTACCAGTTCTCCGACAAGATTCAGACCCGCGTCAGCAACTTCATCGACCCACTGGCTACTTTCGACACCACTGGCCGTCAGCTAGCCGAAGGCCTGTTTGGCATGTCGTGGGGTGGCATGACCGGCACTGGTCTGGGCAATGGCTACCCGCAGGATATTCCGGTGGTCGAGTCAGACTTCATTTTGGCGGCCGTCGGTGAAGAGCTGGGCTTGGTTGGTCTGGCCGCTGTGCTGCTGCTGTTTGCGGTGCTCGTCACCCGCGGTTTTGGTGCGGCAATGCAGGTACCAGATAACTTCGGCAAGCTACTGGCCGCTGGGCTGGCGCTGATTATCGCACTGCAGCTTTTCGTAGTGGTTGGCGGCATCACCGCCATCTTGCCAATGACCGGCCTGACCACCCCATTCATGTCCGCTGGCGGCTCCTCTTTGATGTCGAACTACATTCTGGTGGCTTTGCTCCTGGCAATTTCGAGCTATGCGAATTGCCCACCGGAGCTGCGACCAGGCCAGAAGGAGCTTCAGCGCGACAAAGCATCTGCTCGCAAAGCAGATGCTGCTGATGCGGAGGTGATGAGCTAATGATGAACAAGTCCATTCGCCTCGTTGCCTGGGCGGCGCTGCTGTTGACTTTGGTGCTGCTGGTGAACCTCACCCGCGTGCAAGCTTTTTCGGAGCAAAAGTACGCGCAGAACCCGCTGAATCAGCGCATTGCTAAAGAAATCCGTTCTAAACCACTCGGCGACATCACCACTGGCGGTTTGGTGCTGGCCCACTCCATTGATGACGGTTCCGGCAACTACCACCGCACTTACCAGCACAACCCGCAGGTGTATGCGCCGATTACCGGCTACCGTTCCGAATACAACGGCGCCACCAACCTGGAACAGTCGCAGCTGAACCACCTCAATGGCAGCTCCAGTAACCTGCTGGGCCAAGCCACTCAGGGCTCCAATGTGGAACTCACCATCGTTCCAGAAGCCCAAGAGGCAGCGTTTAAGGCGCTGACCAACAACAACTACGTTGGCGGCGTCACTGCAATTCGCCCATCGACCGGTGAAATTTTGGCGATGGCGTCGACGCCAACCTTCGACCCGAATCAGATGACGAATAATGAGACTGCTGGTCCAACGATTGACCGGCTGTCGAAGGATCGGGACCAGCCACTGCTGAACCACGGCACACAGCGCCCATTGCCACCAGGTTCTACGTTCAAAGTGGTGACCACCGCTGCCGGCTTGGCTGAGGGCTACAACGCCAGCTCGTCCGTGACAGCCGCGTCGAATATTACGTTGCCGAACACCAACACCCAGTTGGAAAACTACGGCGGCAGCCATTGTGGTTCCGGTGGCGGCACCACCACGCTGAGGGAAGCTTTCGCACGGTCCTGCAATACCGCTTTTGTGGAGATGGCAGTAAAGTCCGGCGACAAGGCGATGCGCGAGGCGGCAGCAGGCTTCGGCATTGGCGAGACCTACAACGACCTTGGTTTGCCGCAGGACCCGTCAACTCTTGGCGACTTGCCCGATGCTGCGGCGCTGGGCATCACCGCGATTGGCCAGATGGATGTCACCATGACACCACTGTCCAACGCCATTGTTGCCGCGACCATTGCCAATGGCGGTAAGCGGATGCAGCCATACATTGTGAAGAAGGTCGTGGGTGCGGATCTGCACACCGTTGAGGAGACCAAGCCAAAGGCCGCAAAGCCCGGGATTGATAGCGATATTGCCAAGCAGCTCACTGAGCTGATGCTCGAGGCCGAGAAGTACGCCCATAACTCGCAGGCCGGTATCGCATCGAAGACCGGTACTGCCGAGCATGGCGAAGATTCCCGAAATTCCAAGCCGCACGTGTGGTACATCGCCTTCGACCCTGACAATGACGTTGCCGTTGCGGTGGTTGTGGAAAACGGTGGTGGTCAGGGTGTCGATGCGACCGGTGGTGTCGTTGCCGCCCCAATTGGCCGCGCCGTCATCAACGCCGTCAACAATGCAACGAAGTAACAAAAGTAAGTAAGGAGGAGACACGATGAGCGAGAAAATCCGCGACACGACCGGAATCGATAAGGTCCAGGCCGCACTTGGTTCCGACCGCTACCGCTTGGAGTGGATCCTTGGGCGCGGCGGGATGTCCACCGTTTGGCTTGCCGACGATACCCACAGCGGTGAGCTCGTAGCTATCAAGATTCTGAACGAAGAACTGTCCGAAAACACCGAGTTTCGGGAGCGGTTCCGTCAAGAAGCACGTGCCGCCCGGTCGGTGTCGGGTCCGAACGTGGTCGCAATCCATGACTACAAAGAATCCGTCGTCGATGGGCACGCGTTCTGCTACATCATCATGGAGTACATCCGCGGCGAATCGCTGGCCGATATTCTGGCGCGCGAAAACTTCCTGCCGCATTCCCTCGTGCTTGATGTGTTGGAGCAGTGCGCGAACGGCCTGTCCGCCATCCACGCTGCCGGGCTGATTCACCGCGATATCAAACCTGGCAACTTGTTGGTCACACCAGAAGGTCGCGTTCTTATCACCGACTTCGGCATCGCCAAGGCCGCATCCGCAGTGCCATTGACCCGCACCGGCATGGTCGTCGGTACTGCCCAGTACCTGTCCCCAGAGCAGGCGCAAGGCAAATCCGTCACACCAGCAACCGACATTTACTCGCTCGGGTTGGTCGGCTACGAAATGTTGGCGGGCCGCCGCCCATTTGAGGCGGACTCCACTGTCGCCATCGCCGTGGCCCACATTAACGATGTGCCACCACCACTGGACCGCTCCATTGAAGAGCACATCCGGGAACTCATCGGCATTGTGCTGCGCAAGGACCCCACCCGCCGCTACGCTGACGGCGCCGAATTTTCCCGCGCCATCGCTGCGGTACGCCAAGGGTTGCGCCCACCGCGCCCAGCCGGTGTCGTCCCGACCGAGTATGTGCAACGCACCCCAGATCCACAGCCAGCAACTGCCGCACTGGGCGCCATGACTCAGGTGCCGGCTACTGCTCCGACTCGGACGGCGTTGCACCCACAGGCCAGCGGCTACAACCAGAACTACCCGCAGCAAGCTGGGTATGGGCCGCAGGGCGGTTATGGACCGGCCCCACAACGTCAACAAGCAGCAACAACGACCCGCAGGAAGCCGAAAGGTGCCGCAAAGAAGCGGAAGAAGTCCGGCAGCGGGGCCATGTGGGCGCTCGCGGTGATGGCAGGACTTGCGGCCGCATCCGTGCTGGTCGTGCTGTGGCTCACCTATTTCCAGGACGACGATAACAAGCCGAAACCAACCACCACGCAGCCGACGACGTCACAAACCCAGCCGACGGAAAGCACCACGGAGGACGAGGACACCACCACCGAGGACACGTCCACCGAAGAATCGACGACGGAGACGAGCAGCTCCTCGGAGACCTCCACGTCGGAGACCTCTACGTCCAGCCGGCCGTCCATCCCGTCGCGGCCAACGACCCCGTCAACTACCTCGGAATCGCCGTCACAGACCAGCCCAACTATCCCTGATTTCCCGGGAAATAACCCAGGTCCGCAGAACCCACAGCCGGAACAGCCAAACAACCAAAATAATGGCGCCCAGCCTGGTCAGGGCGATGAACCGAGCCCATCTCCTGGAGCGTTTACCTTCTAAAATTAACAAACGGGGGTAATTCCTCACTAACATGGAACTGATGTACTTGACAACGAAGGGATAACTTTGGCTGACGAACGGTTGCTCTCCGGCCGGTACCGCCTTGGCGAAGTTATCGGCATGGGCGGCATGTCCGAGGTCTACACGGCAAACGACACCCTGCTGGGGCGAGATGTTGCCGTGAAAATGATGCGTGCCGATTTAGCGCGCGATGATTCCTTCGTCGAACGTTTTCGTCGCGAAGCCCAGAACGTTGCCAAGCTGAACCACCACGCCATCGTTGCGGTGTACGACACCGGTGTCACCGACGACGAACCTGCTGTTCCTTACATTGTGATGGAGCTGGTGCACGGCGAAACGCTGCGGCAAATCATCCGCAACGACGGGCCGCTGGCGCCGAAACGCGCCGCCCAAATTATGGCCGAAGTGTGCCATGCGCTGCAGTTTTCCCACGAAGCGGGGATTGTGCACCGCGATATTAAACCGGCAAATATCATGCTCACCCGCACCGGCGCAGTGAAAGTGATGGACTTCGGTATCGCCCGCGCGCTCAGCGACGCCACCAGCTCCATGACGCAAACCGCAACGGTCATCGGCACCGCGCAATACCTCTCGCCGGAGCAGGCCCGCGGAAAAGCTGCCGAGCCGCGCAGTGACATTTACTCCGTCGGCTGCGTCCTCTACGAAGTGCTCACCGGCGAGGCACCCTTCACCGGCGAAACACCACTTTCGGTCGCCTACCAGCACGTTGAAGATATGCCGACCCCACCGTCAGAGCTTATTGACGGTGGTGACGCCCGCGAATTGGAGCGGATGGACGCAATTGTGCTGACCGCAATGGCGAAAGCACCGGCGGACCGCTACGACAGCGCCGCGGATATGGGGCAAGACTTGATGCGCCTGTCCCGCGGCGAAGTACCGCTGGCGGCGAAGCAGCACGAAGACGGGTACGGCGCTGGGGCTGCTGCTGGCGCTGGGGCTGCTGGTGGCGCTGCGGCAACCGAAATTGTTGACCGAAACTATCCGCCAACTGCAACCGCACTTGGTGCAGCTGGAGCGGCCGGTGCCGGTGCGGGCGCTGGCATGGCTGGTGCAGGCATGGCTGGCGGCCCGCAGGCTAACTCGCCTTACGGCTTCGACCCATACGAAGACGCCGCGATGCGTGCCTCCGCCGCACAGCGCCGCGACATGGAAGCCTTCGACAATGACTACTACGACCCAGACGACGAGTGGGATGACGACGATGACTCTTACTACGACTCCGACGGTCGCCGGAAGCGCAGCCCATGGATTGTCGCTGCGTGGGTAGTGGTGTTGCTGGCGCTGGCTGGTGCCGGCACCTTTATTGCAACGAATGTGTTTGATGTGGGCAACGGTGGCCGCTCCTCCCAGGCACAGTTTGTGGATATTCCACGAGTGCAGGGCATGTCAGCTTCAGAGGCACGACGCACGCTGGAAGAAGCGGGGCTTGTTGTGGCGGAAGAGGACCGGCCGGACCCGAAAATTGAACGCGGCAATGTCATTAACACCAACCCAGCGCCTGGCTCCCAGGTCAAACAGGGCTCGACGGTGACTGTGCTGGTTTCGACCGGTAAGGAAATCACCGAAGTGCCGGATCTGGCTGGCCTGACCACCTCGCAGGCGGAGAAGAAGCTGAAGGCTGCTGGTTTGACGCTGGACAAGAGCGTCAAGGAAGAATCTTCCGAAGATGTGCCAAAGGGCAAGATTATTTCCCACAATCCGGCGTCGGGCTCCCAGGTGTCGAAGGGCACTAAGGTTGCCATCACTGTTTCCACTGGACAGGAAAGTGTCCGGGTGCCGGTGGTTTCCGGGCAGAGCCTAGAGACTGCGAAAGGCAACTTGGAAGCGGCTGGGTTTGAAGTGCAGGTCACCGAAGTTGACGGCACCGAAGCTATTGACACTGTGCTTGCCGTCGCCAATGAGGGCCAGGAAGTGGAAGCCGGATCCACCATTGAGGTGAAGGTATCCCGCGGTAACCAGCTGGTCATGCCGAATATGATCAACTCCCTGTACACCGATGCGGAAACTTCGCTGCAGGAAGAGGGCTGGATGGGCAAGTTCAACATCACCCGGAAGTCGACTTCTGACCTGGGCAAGGTGGACCGGATTGCGAAGCAGTATCCAAAGATCGGTGAACCGGCCTACAAGGACCAAGACATCGATGTCACCGTGTACGAATTCTCGTTGTTGCCAGACAACTAAACTTCAACCTGCCGCTATGAACTGGTAAATTAGCGGCTGCACAACCATTTTCACTCCCTGCGTACGCAGGGGCACCTTCACGCTGAAGGTGCCGAGTCGTTCAGAAAGCCGAGGATGCCATGCCAAAGGCAAAGGTGACGGTCAATTCTTCCCATGAATCGGCCTCCTCCGGTGTCAGCCGTACGCCGGTAAAAATCAATGTGACCAGCACTCCGATTTGGTACAAGGTCATCATGTTTGGCCTGATGATTGTCGGCTTGGGCTGGCTTATCGTCAACTACCTCGCTGGCCCATCCATTCCTTTCATGGCTGACCTGAATGCTTGGAATTACCTCATCGGGTTCAGCGCCTTCCTCGCAGGCCTGCTAATGACCATGGGCTGGAAGTAGTAGCCAACAGCTTCACAAGCAACCGCCGGTGCCCGAAGGCACCGGCTTTTGTCGTTTCTACCGTAAAAACCGAGACACGACACTATCCACTGTCAGTACCACTACCCCCTAAAGCCAAACTTCAGTGTTGTCCACACTTTTCATAGTTATCCACAAAAATCTGTGTAACACTGTTGTAATTTGTGGATAGCTCAGAAAAGTAGCACACATGTTATCCACAATTTGTGGATGCTTTGTGTAATCACGATGTCATAACCGGTTATCCCCACTCTCCACAGCGTGTGGATAAACCTGTGCACAACCCAAATACGCGTTCGAAACAGTCCGAAAGATCGTGGCTATAGCCTCGCGAAGCATCTGATATTCGTCAATAAGCAGAGTTCTTCACGGCTTTGTGAATGAGATGTGCGGTTTAATTGTGGATAGCTGTGGACAAACACCGGGTGGGATAACTCGGTGGAAAAGGGTGAGAAGAACCGTACTCGGTGTATAAACAGTTATCCACAGGCATGTGGAATTGTGGAAGGAATCCCACATTCAGTTACTGCACGCCAGCGGGCAAAACACTAGAAATACGCACCATAATCGTCGCAATGCTCACTACCGCCAACGTCACAATCGGCGCAACGGTGCGCATCGCTGCAGGTAAACCGCTTCGAAACTGATCTTGCGCCCCATAAGCTGCCGCCAGCACTGCCCCCGCAATGCCGCCCCCAATATGGCCCCAAAGAGACACTCCAGGGGTAATTACAGTGAAAATGATGTTGAGCGCCATAAACACCAGCGTCGGCACCAAGCTCAAGCCTTGACGCAGCGCAACATATCCCTGCAGGCCGATGTAACCGAAAATCACGCCCGAAAAGCCAACAGTCAGCGCGGACGGATCCATCCACAGCACACACGCGGACCAAGCCACCGCCAGCACCAATGTCTGCGCCAGGAATACCCAGCGTCCAAAGAAGCGCTCAATGGGCGGGCCAAGGAACAGCAGCATCACCGTGTTCGACGCCAAGTGCCCTGGGTCCAGATGCAAAAAGGATGCAGTGAGGACGCGGGTGGTTTCCGTGTAGTTCTGCAGCATCGGCCATAGCGCCAACATTCCACGTTCAGCGACCGCCGAATTCGACAGTGGCGCCGCCAATGAGAATGACTGAACCGCGGTCAGAAGGTACATGCCGACCAGCACCGCAGTCAGCGCCAGTACCATCGGCGCGTTCTCGAAATGCACGGCCCACGGATTCGGGCGGCGCGCGTACCCTGCGTACCCAGCGTTGATGTTGCTCACGACCTCAGCCTAGGGAGGGCGCGCCCAAAAATAGCAAAACCCTCACCCGCGGCGTGGCGAGTGAGGGCAAGAAAAGCGCGAGGAAGTTTAGCCTTCGCGGTTAACGGTCACCGATTCGATGACAACGTCATCGTGTGGGCGGTCCATGTGGTCGGTTGGCACGCCAGCGATCTGGTCGACAACCTTTTGGCTTTCCGCGTCGACAACCTCACCGAAGATGGTGTGGTTACCGTTCAGGTGCGGGGTCGCCACAACGGTAATGAAGAACTGAGAACCGTTGGTACCGGAGCCATTTGGCATGCGGCCAGCGTTCGCCATCGCCAGCAGGTATGGGCGGTTGAAGCTGAGCTCTGGGTGGATTTCGTCGTTGAAGGTGTAGCCCGGGCCGCCACGGCCGGTGCCAGTTGGGTCGCCACCCTGAATCATGAAACCAGGGATGACGCGGTGGAAGATAGCGCCGTTGTAGAACGGGCCGGACTTTTCACCGGAAGCGTTCGCTTCGCGGTAGTCGCCGGTGCCGTCAGCTAGGCCAAGGAAGTTTTCAACAGTGTTCGGTGCATGGTTGCCAAACAGCTCAACAACAATGTCACCCTTGTTCGTGTGCAGGGTCGCAGTCGCGGTCTTATTCGTCATGAAACCATTGTAAGGAATTTCACCAATAAAGGTTTGTTCCCGTCACGGCTCGCAAAAGATACATAAGCTGGAAAGTAGCCCCCAACGAAGGAGATGTGAATGAACCCCGCAATCAAGATGGCGTTGGACACCGTCAAGGATGCCCGTAAGAAGGCTGATGCCCGTCGCATTGAAAGCCAGGCTGAACTTTACGAACTGCTCACCCAAGCCAAGGCCGTAGCCGCCGAGCGTGCCGCAGAAGCCAAAGCAAAGAATGTGGACTTCCGCGCTGACCTTGCCGACCGCACCGAACGCGTGAGTGACCTAGTCGGAGAACAGCTGCAAACCGTCGAAAAGCAGGTCAAGGACGCAGCAGCTGACTTGGAAAAGCGTGCCGAAAAGGGCAAGAAGAAGGCCGCGAAGGACAAGAAGAAGGCCGCGAAGGACAAGAAGAAGCTGTTTAAGTCCGCCCGTGGCGATGCCAAGAAGTTGGACAAGAAGGCTCGTAAGCAGGCCAAGAAGCTGGAGAAGAACGCCCGCAAGCAGCAGAAGGCGTTGAAGGCCTCCGCTGCCGACGCCACCAAGCGCGGCAAGGAGCTGCTGGGCGTGAAGGAAAAGAAGAAGAATAAGGGCGCCGCGACAGCCATTGGTTTGCTGGTTACCGCCGCAGTTGCCGCTGTTGTTGGTTACATTGTGTACGGCTTGTTTGCGAATAAGCTGCCGGTGTCCGCCAACGTTCCGCGTGTTGACGATAATAAGGACAACGCGCCGCAGCCGGCCACGCCAGCCGAACCAGCTCAGGCAGCTGAACCAGTACCAGCGACTGAACCGGCCGATGAAGCACCGGAGAATGTGCCTGGAACTCCAGTAGTGGACTCCGAAGTGCCTGCGGACGAAAACCCGGTGGAAACCAAGGAAGCACCTGTTGAGGCTGAAGGTGACGCGGACGCAGAAGCCGCTCAGGAAGCAGCTGACGCCGCAGATGCCGAAGCTGACGCGGAAGCATCCGAGCAGGACCGCGTTGTCACCCCAATTAACAAGGCTGACAAGGATGCCGAAAAGGACACCAAGTAGTAGTCCCGAAAGCGGCCCCGCTGTTCGTGCAGGTTAAATCAACGCGAGCAGCACGGCGCAGGTTACTGTGCCGGACACGATGGACAGCACCGCATTGTGTCGCCACACGTGGATAGCCACTGTCACCAGTGATGCCACACCGTAGGCGATACCGGTGCTGTCCATTTTCCATTCCACTGCATTGAGGCAGTACACCAGCAAAATCAGCATGGCGCCCAGTGGCATCCACCGGCCCAGGTTGTCCAGCAATGCAGAGCCCTGCAGCGCGCCTTTAATACCGAAAGACGCCACCCGCAGACCGAAGGTAATCACAGCGGCAATGCCCACGGCCAGCGCCACGTACACCGGGGTGCTCACGGTAGCTAAGGCATGTACTGCGTAGTCCATTGCTTGGTTCATTGCTGGCCCCTACCCTTTCCGTGCTTTCGCTTCGACAACACCGTGCCGCACAATCAACATGCCGGTGAACACCGCCATGGCGATGAGCAGCAGCTGGGCCTGGCCGAACAGCACGCCGATGGCACCGGCGGCGGCTGCCAGGATGAGAGTTAATGGGTCGCGTTCGGCATTCCACGCATCCAAAGTCAGCACGATAAACAGTGCGATCAGCACAAAGTCGAGCCCTTGGACGCCACCGAGGATGGTGGTGCCTGCGATGGCACCAGCCATACTTCCGCTAACCCAACCCATGTGCAGACCCACCTGGGTGATGAGGGTCCGCGCTTGGCTGCGTTCGTGTGCCGGGGTGGTGGACACAAGCGCGTAAGCTTCATCAATCATCCCGAACATGCTGTACAGCTTGCCCGGTTTCGATGTGATGTCCTGCAGCGGGAAACTAAGCCCGTAAAACAGGTGCCGCGAGTTAACGAGGAAAGTGGTGACCGCAATGGCACTGAGGGGTGCCGCTGCGGCGGTCATGCCGATGAGAATGAACTCCATCGACCCGGCAAACACAACAAGCGAAATCAGCGGGGCGAGCCACCACGGATAACCGTGGTCAACGACCAGGACACCGAAGCCAACGCCGAGGGCGAAAAGGCCGCCCCACACGACACCGGCATGGTGCAGTGCTTGCTGAAACGCACTAGGAGCGTGCGATTGCGTCTGTGTTGCCATGACCGTAACCATATTGCGTATTGACGAAATTGCCTAGTTATTATTGCGTCAAGCAGAAAAGTCGCGCAATATTTAAAACATGGACAAGATTGACTACGCAATCATTGCCGAATTGCAACGGGACGCCCGACAAAGCAACCAGGAACTTGCGCGCAAAGTTGGCCTCACCCCAGCGCCGTGTATGCGCCGAGTCCGAAAATTGGAGAAAGATGGCGTGGTCACAGGCTATACCGCACTGATTAACCCCGACGCCCTAGATCGCGGCTTCGAGGTCATCATCGAAGTGAACCTATCCAATAACGCCAAACCGATCGTCGATGCCTTCGAGCGGCGCGTCGCCACCTTGCCGGAGGTGGTCGAAGCCCGCCGCATGTTCGGCCAGCCGGACTACATTGTCCGCATTCAGATGAAGAACCTGGAAGAGTACCAACAGTGGCTCGTTGACCGACTCATGGCCATCCCCGGCGTCTCCCGCGTCGATTCCCGCATGACCATGAAAGTTATTAAGGCTTCAGGCGCGCAATAAATCCAGCCCGGTCGTCCACATGGACATCTATAGTGCTGACCTGGTGTTCGCCCTGGAAGAGGTCACTGAGCGTGACTGGGCGCCGCGTCGTTAGCCGCACATTAACGTCGCTAAGCACCGGCATCCGCGCCGCACCATCAGCAACCTTCAACGCCCCGCCCTCGCCCGGCGAACACTCGGCAACACTAGCCAACGCCGACCGCGGAATGCTGATCGTCGTGCGGTAGCCGCCCCGCAGCGTAATCACTTCTTCGCTCACCAGATGCGGATGGCGTCCCAATGCACGATAAAACCCAACCAGCATGACAAGACCGTAAAGGCTCACCACCAACACCACCCACTTCGACCAGTGTTCTGCCAGCAGCAAGTGCACCGCAATCATCTCCACCACCGTCAGCCCACCGATCGCATAAACCACCGGTTTCAGCGGCGAATGAGAGGAAAAGATGCCTTCATTTGGGCTTTTTGACGAATTGGAGCCGGCAACTAGATTCCGGAGCATCGTTACTTCTGACACCGCCATCGCTAGTGCAATCCGAGGAAAGCCCGTGCGTGCTGCAACCGAATCGATTGCAGCAGGCCAAGAGTGAGTGCGTCTGGCGATGGGTAGTTGCACGAAAACCAGCGCGAGAATGCCAGCGAAAAGGACTGCTGGGACTGCGAACCACTCAGCTGGAATCTGGTGGCCCAAGAGGCGGACAGTGACCCATGCGATTTCGGCGGCAACAATTGCACCTAATCCCAAGCGGATTCCCAACTTCACTGTCGCGCTCCTTCTGTATGCTCGCGGCCACAGGGTGAAAACCACGAGCAACCTTTGGAGGCAGACATGGCACCCACGAATGGCAACTCATCAAGCTCCGGCAAGCAAGATCCTGGCCCATCCGTCAAGGATAAGGATATGTACGAAGCGCTGCGGGAAGAGGGCAATAGCAAAGAAAAGTCAGCGCGGATTGCCAACGCTGCCGCCAATTCTTCTCGTCATAATGTCGGCGAGCGCGGCGGGAAAGCCGAAAACTATGAAGACCGGACGAAGGACGAGCTGCTAGAGCGAGCCCGAGAGCTGGACATCTCCGGCCGGTCATCGATGACGAAGGATGAGCTGATTAAGGCACTGCGGGAGCACTAGCGGCTCGAGGTGTTTTCCTTCGGTGACTAGTCACGCCACCAGTCGAGCAGACGCAGCAGCGGGTAGCGCTCCTTATCGGATTTACGCTTGCCTGGTTCCGGCTGTGGCTGCGGTTCCGGCTGCGCATCTTCCACTGGTGCAGGTTCTGGACGAGGTTCCGGCTGCGGCTCTGGACGCGCTTCATCGACTGGTGCCGGTTCTGGCTTAGGTTCGACTGGCTTCGTCTTTTCTGGCTGGCGCTCAACCTGGCCACAGTTTGCGTCTTGGCCAGCGGCTTTGCACACTGCTGCCTGGGCATTGACAATGCCTGCTCCCATACCAAACGAGCGTCCACCATCCAGTGGCTGGGCAGTGTCCTTCAGAATCCGCTCGATCTGTGCATCGCTGATGCCCGGGTTCGCATCCTTCATCAAAGCGATAACACCAGAGACCACTGGAGTAGCCATCGAAGTGCCTTCCATGAAGGAGTAGGCAGCCTGTCCTGGGCGGAAACGACCGTTATTTACGGTAGACAGAATGCCGCCCTGAGCGCCGTGCGCAGCCATATTGCCACCAGGAGCCGAGACATCGACTGCGCGGCCGTAATTGGAGTAGGTAGCGCGTTCACTTGCCGGGCCAGTCGCACCGACAACAATGACACCGTCACAGTTCGCTGGTTGGACGTAGTCGGTCCGAGTGTTTTCGTTGCCGGCAGCCACAGCGATGGTGGCACCTCGAGAGTTCGCGGCATCAATTGCGCGCTGGTACGGCTCTGCGCACTTGCGGGACTGGCCACCAAGCGACAGGTTAATCACGTCGGCTGGATTCGCATTTGGCCCCACGCCCGGGACATCGATACCTGCCGACCAAGCGATGCCATCGGCGATATCTGAGGTGTAACCGCCGCAGGCACCAAGTGCCCGCACTGGCAGAATGTTGGCGTCTGGGGCAACGCCTTCGACGCCTTGGCGGTTGTTTGTCGATGCTGCAGCGATACCGGCAACGTGAGTGCCATGCCAGGAGGAATCGCTAGCACGGTGGTAGCCGCCGCAGGCGTTGGCTGCGACCCAGTCACCCGTGTCCGTTGGGTCATTGTCGCGGCCGCCACCGTCTCGGGCCATCAACGCGTTGGAGATCATGTCGACGCCCGGTAGCACCTTGCTCTGCAGGTCTGGGGTGCCGGGTAATTCCAGTGTCTACCACTGCGATAGTCGTGCCACGACCGGTGGTTCCGGTGTTCCAAGCGGCCTCTGAGTTCACGCCTGTGTCGGCAGTCAGGTGCCACTGGTGCTGGTAGTACTCGTCATCGGGCACGCCCAGGCTATACAGCTTGAAGTCGATGTCAGCGTAGGCAATTTCCGCTTTGGATTCGAGGTGACCACGAAGCGACGGCACTTTGTCTGCAGGCACTGGCGGGTCCAGTTCAACCACGTAGGAGCCGTCGAACATCTCACGGACGAAAGAGGCGTCAGAGGAGTGCTCACCGACGATTTCGTCGATTACCTTCATGCGGCGTTCTTTGTTGAGGCCGGTCATGTTGTTGAAGGTGACGATGAATCGTTCGGCAACTTGTTCTTCAGCAGGAACAGCTTCGACAGGCTTCAGTTCTTCAACGGTCTTCGAATCAAGGATGGTCGCATCTTGGGCGATGGCGGGGCTGGTGCCCAGCACAACACTCAGCGCGGAAAGTGCAGCTACCGCGCGGTAGTTTGCGCGGCGGGAACGCCTTTGGTTCATCAATCAATCCGTTTGGGAGGTCGAACTTGCGGACATGCTCTCAGCGAAACGTGAACTAACTTCTACACGTTCCCTAACAAACACTAATGAAGCTCTTGGAAAGCCTTCTCAGTACTGCCGCCGTCGGGGTACAGCATGCGAGCTACTCATTTCGCTGCTGACCTGCGTTCTACCTGTTCAAATAGGAATCGTTGAACGATCCTTGTGTCGCTATCCCGCCTCGGTACGGGTGTAGTGCTCCGAGTTCCACCTAAAATCTGTCACAACGCACTGCCCTAGCTTCCACCAGTCGGGGAAATGCAAAAACTCCCAGGCCGTTTCCGACCTGGGAGGAATTTGTGGAGCTGAGGGGAATCGAACCCCTGACCTTCTGCTTGCAAAGCAGATGCTCTACCAATTGAGCTACAGCCCCTTATTCAGTTCCATGGTGGGCCTAGGAGGACTTGAACCTCCGACCCCTTCGTTATCAGCGAAGTGCTCTAACCGCCTGAGCTATAGGCCCTGGAACCGAGATATAACTTAACCCGTTAACCTGATTTTCACCAAATCGCCTGGTTAAAGCGCTTTCTCGTAACCTTTGCCAACACTGTGCAAGTGTTACTCAGCAGCCTCTGCAACCGGAGCATCTGGGCCTCCAAGCGACAGCTCCACCCCTCCAATGAGGGCCGCAACTGCGTTGTAGACCAACGCCCCGATAACAGCTAACGCAGACATTAGCACGATGTTGACCAGGCCTACCAAACCCGCACTTAGGAGCACAGTTCCGGCGCCAATCGTGGACCCTTCCAGGTCCCCGACCATGCCGTTAATGCTGTCCCAGATGCCAACACCGCCCATAACTAGGTACAGCAGCGCAACTGCCACCATCCAAATGAGGAACAGCACCACATTGACCAGTGCCGCCACTTTTAGCGTCGACATCGGGTCGATGCGCCTAATGGTCACAGTTGTCGCTGCCATCTAGTTACTCCTCGTCCTTAGCTGCATCCAGGGTGCCGGTTTCGGAGACCTTTTCTGCGGTCTCTTCGCCTTCATCTTCGACGTTGCGGTCAATCGCCAGCAGCGTCTGTCCCTTGGCCAAGTTAACCAACCGCACGCCCTTAGTAGCACGCGAGGTGGTCCGAATCTCACCCACGGTGGTGCGGATGACATCGCCGGCGGAAGTAATCGCGAGGATTTCATCGTCCGCTTCCACGACAATGGCGCCCATGAGTCGGCCACGGTTCTTGTCGTAACGCAACGTCAATACGCCCTGGCCGCCACGGTTCTGGGTGGTGTACTCCTTCAGCGGGGTGCGCTTGCCGTAGCCGCCTGTAGTGGCCACCAGCAAGTCCTTGTTGTCTTCCACGACAACCATGGCCAGCAGCTGGTCATCGCCCTTAAAGCGCATACCCAGCACACCTGAGGTCGCCCGGCCCATTGGGCGCAGCGCTTCATCGGTAGCGGCGAAGCGGATGGCTTGGCCTTCCTCGGACACCAGCAGCAGTTCCGAATCGGCGTCGCACAGGCGGGCAGCGACCAGCTGGTCACCTTCTGCCAAGTTGATGGCAATCAGACCGCGGGAACGAGTGGAGTCGTAGTCAATCAGACGGGACTTCTTCACCTTGCCGGATGCTGTTGCCAACACCAGGTATGGCGCGTCCTCGTAGGACTGAATCTGCAGCACACCGGCAATCCGCTCGCCTGGCTCGAACTCGAGCAGGTTCGCCATGTGCTGTCCACGAGCCGCACGCGACGCTTCCGGCAGTTCATAGGTCTTCATGCGGTACACACGGCCGCGGTTGGTGAAAATCAGCAGCCAGTCGTGGGTGGAGCAGACGAAGAAGTGCCGCACCACATCGTCCTGCTTCAGTTCCGCGCCGCGCACGCCTTTACCGCCACGTCGCTGGTTGCGGTAGGAATCAACCTTGGTGCGCTTGGCATAGCCGGTGGAGGTAATCGTCACTACGACGTTCTCTCGCGCAATCAGGTCTTCTTCGGTGACATCGCCGCTGGCAGCCACAATCTGGGTGCGTCGGTCATCGCCGAACTTGTCGGCGATTTCATTCAGCTCATCTTTGACAATCGCACGCTGGCGTTCTGGGCGGGCCAGAATGTCCTTCAGGTCAGCGATGGTGCGTTCGATTTCGGCCAGTTCGTCGATGATCTTCTGGCGTTCTAGTGCAGCCAGGCGGCGCAGCTGCATCGCCAAAATGGCATCGGCTTGCACTTCATCAACGTCCAAAAGCGCCATCAGGCCGGTGCGTGCCTCGTCGACGGTCGGCGACCGGCGAATCAGGGCAATGACCTCGTCCAGCATGTCCAGCGCCTTGACCAAACCGCGCAGAATGTGGGCACGCTTTTCGGCTTCGTCCAGCTTGTACTGGGTACGGCGAACAATAACGTCAATCTGGTGCTTGGTGTACAGGCGCACCATCTGGTCAATGCGCAGGGTACGTGGCACACCGTCGACGATGGACAGCATGTTGCAGCCGAAGGTGGTCTGCAGCTGCGAGTGCTTGTACAGGTTGTTCAGCACCACACGTGGCACGGCGTCGCGCTTGAGCGTCACCACAATGCGCATACCGACACGGTCGGAGGATTCATCCTCAATCTTCGCAATACCCGCGAGGCGGCCGTCGCGCACCTGCTCCGCAATGTTGGCAATCATGCGGTCCGGGTTCACTTCATACGGCAGCTCGGTAATGACAATGGTTTGCCGCGAGCCTTCTTCTTCAATTTCGGTGACACCGCGCATGCGGATGGAACCACGGCCGGTGGTGTACGCATCCTTAATGCCGGAGGTGCCAACAATCATGCCGGAGGTTGGGAAGTCCGGTCCCGGAATCCGTTCCATGACCGCTTCGAGGGTGGCGGCGTCGTCCGCGTCTGGGTTATCCAGGCACCAGGACACGGCGGCGGCGATTTCGCGCAGGTTATGTGGCGGAATCTTCGTGGCCATACCGACGGCAATACCGTTGGAGCCGTTCATCAGCAGGTTCGGCACCCGCGATGGCAGCACCACAGGTTCGGTGGTTTTACCGTCGTAGTTCGGCTGGAAATCCACGGAGTTTTCGCGGATATCGCGCACCATTTCCATGGCGATTGGCGTCAGTCGCGACTCGGTATAACGCATTGCTGCCGGGCCGTCGTCACCGCGGGAACCGAAGTTACCCTGGCCGTCGACCAGCGGGTAGCGCATCGACCATGGCTGCGCCATACGCACCAAGGTGTCGTAAATCGCGCTGTCACCGTGTGGGTGGTAGTTACCCATGGTGTCGGCCACTGGCTTTGCAGACTTCACATAACTGCGGTCTGGGCGGTAGCCGTTGTCGAACATGGCGTACAAAATTCGGCGGTGCACCGGCTTCATGCCGTCGCGCACTTCCGGCAAGGCACGACCAACAATCACCGACATTGCGTAGTCGATATACGACTTCTGCATTTCGTCGTTGATGTCAATTGGATTGACCTTGTCAAATAGGGTGTCGTCCCCGTTGCTCATCACAGGCCTCTTTCTAATGGCTGTTAACAGCCCCATCCTACCGGTTGGATGGGGGTTACGGCCGTTGAAGGGGCTTATTGACGTTGTGGAGCCCTCTCTTGATACCACAGTGGTATCTGATGCCCTGGTTTCTTGTTAGCGTATGAGACATGGCCATGACACTCCGACTGACTCCCGAACAAGACGCCGCCCTGGCGCTGCTTGCTTCTGCACAAGGCATCTCAAAACAGGAAGCTGCCACCCGCGCAATTATCGATAACGCCGCACGTCTCGTGCGCACCTCAGAATTGCGGGAACTTGCTCGGGCGCAGGTACCGACCTACCGCGCACTCGATGAACGGGTTCGGACGCACAAGTAGGCCACTGCCCCACTAAGTTTGGTGAACTATGACCTCTGAAGACCTGCTGACCTTGGCCGATGCTGTTGCTGACGAACTCGGTACCTCAGTGCGTTCCCTGCCGGCGCTCGTCATGATTGCGTCGTTGACCACCGCCCATTTCGGCGGGGTGCCCCTGTTCCGCTCTGAGGCAGACCGCAACCGCCAGATCAACAATGCCTGCCGACAGTTAAGACCACTGCAGGCAGGCAATGAAGTATTCGCGAAAGTTGTGATTGCGGTTATTTAGTCACCCGCGGCATGCGCCGCACACAGCTCCTCAATGCGATTCGCCACCGCTTCCGGCACCCGCGCCCACCGGTTATGGCCCAAATGCACATTGAGCTGCTCAATTGACACTTTTGCCTGCGGCACGGTGTCCGCTAGGTAGCGCGCCGAATCCAATGGACAGTCTTCATCGTCAACGCAGCGCGTCAGCACAATTGGTGTGCGCACTCGTTTCTTCGCCTGCCGGTAATCGATGTCTTCATCCAGCAGATTCTCCAGCTGTGCGGTCTGCGCAAAATGCGCCCATTCCTGCACATGCGTCCCAGATTGGCGACCATATCCGGCGATATCCCACTTACCGTCCGGCCAAAAGCCCAGCACCCCAGCGACTTTCGCCATCACTAGCGAGCCCCACCGCAGTCGGCTGCCAGCTTTCCCAGGAAACGCCGGGAAGTACGGTGCACCGGCCCCCACACCCAACACGGTGACAATATTCAGGTTTTGGGTGTGCTCGGCGCTGGCTTCTCGCGCCAGCAGCAGCGTGGCAATCTGCCCGCTCATCGAGTGACACACCAGCACCACCGGATGCTCCGGTGCCAGGCCGAGTTCCCGCTTTGCCGCTTGGATACTCAGCGGAAAATCCTGCGACGCCATGTGGTGGTAGCCCCACTGGTGGCTGCGAGTAGCCCGTGCAGTATTGCTGCCTTGACCTCGCAATTCCCCAGAAATCACTGGGTAGCCGCGCCACGCCAGCTCTGCACAGAGCGGGTCGTAGTAGCGCGCGCCCATCCCCCAGCCTGGCCACACCGCGATCAGGGGTTTTCCGCTTTGCGACGGATTGGGCGCCGCGATGTCTGGGTTGTGTTCGTCAAAAAGCCGAATATCCGAAATGGAATCATCCGGCAAAGTGACTGGGTGAAGACGCATACAGCTCTGGTTCCTAGATGTCGAGGAACCGCACGTCCTTCGCGTTACGAGTGATGAACGAGCGGCGGGCGACAACGTCATCGCCCATCAGAATGCTAAACAATTCGTCAGCGCGCTGGGCGTCAATCAGCTCAACTCGGCGAAGCACACGCACTGAAGGGTCCATGGTGGTTTCCCACAGTTCCTTCGCATTCATCTCGCCCAGACCCTTGTAGCGCTGGATACCGTCATCGATGTTGATCTTGCGACCCTCCGACAGACCACGCTCCAGCTCCTCGTCGCGTTCGGCGTCGGAGAAGGCGAAATCTGGCTTACCCTTCGACCACTTCAGCTTGTACAGCGGTGGCTGTGCCAAGTAGACGTAACCGTCTTCAATCAGTGGGCGCATCAGGCGGTACAGCAGCGTGAGCAGCAGCGTTGCAATGTGCTGACCGTCAACGTCGGCGTCGGCCATGATGACAATCTTGTGGTAGCGCAGCTTGGACACGTCAAACTCTTCATGGATGCCGGTGCCCAGCGCAGTAATAATCGCCTGCACTTCCGCATTCTTCAGCACCTTATCCAGGCGGGCCTTCTCCACGTTCAGGATCTTGCCGCGCAGCGGCAGAATGGCCTGGTACATGGAGTCACGGCCGGACTTCGCCGAGCCGCCTGCGGAGTCACCCTCCACGATGTACAGTTCGGACTTCGCTGGGTCCTTCGAGCGGCAGTCAGCCAGCTTACCTGGCAGTCCGCCCAGGTCAGAGGCAGATTTGCGGCGCACCATTTCGCGGGCGTTACGGGCAGCCAGTCGAGCCGACGCCGATGCCTTCGCCTTTTCGATGATGGTCTTGGCCTCAGCTGGGTTGGCCTCCAACCAGTGACCAACGTGCTCATTGGTCATGCGCTGGACAAAACCCTTGATTTCGCTGTTGCCCAGCTTGGTTTTGGTCTGGCCCTCGAACTGTGGGTCCGCAACACGCACCGACACGACGGCAGACAAGCCTTCACGGCAGTCATCGCCGGTGAGGTTGTCTTCCTTTTCCTTCAGCAAGTTGTGGTCACGGGCGTAGCGGTTCATCAGGGAGGTCAGCGCAGAGCGGAAACCTTCCTCGTGGGTACCACCTTCGATGGTGTTAATGGTGTTGGCGAAGGTGTGCACCGACTGGCTGTAGCCAGTGTTCCACTGCATTGCGATTTCCACTTCGTGGCCATCGCCTTCGACATCGAAACCGATAATCGATGGGTGCAGCTGCGTCTTGGTCTTGTTCAGGGTCTTGACGTAGTCAATCAGACCTTCGGCGTAGTGGAACACCTTGCGGCGCACCTTCTTCTCGCCGGACTTCGCCTTTGGCTTCGCCGCTTCTTCCTGGTCCTGTTCTTCCTTGGACTTGGCCAGTTCTGCGGTTTCGGTGCCAGCCTGCTCCGCCAGCTCTTCCTGCTCCAGCTCTTCTTCGGAGACACGCTCGTCAGTCAGGGTGATGGTCAGGCCCTTATTCAGGAATGCCATTTCCTGCAGACGCCGCGCAATGGTCTCGAAGTTGAAATCGGTGGTTTCGAAAATATCTGGGTCAGCCCAGAAGCGCTGGGTGGTACCGGTGCCACGGGCACGCTTGCCCTGGATCAGTTCTTCCGGCACGGCGTAGTTGAAGTTCTGCTGCCACTGGTGGCCATCACGCAGAATGGTGGTTTCCATGCGGGTGGACAGGGCGTTCACCACAGAAATACCGACACCGTGCAGACCACCCGACACTGCGTAGGAATCGGAGTCGAACTTACCGCCGGCGTGCAGCTGCGTCATGACAACCTGCACAGTTGGTGCGCCGGTTGGGTGCATTTCTACTGGAATACCACGGCCATTATCGACAACTTCCACACCACCGTCTTCCAGCAGAGTGACGTTGACTTCGTTGGCGTAGCCTGCCATCGCTTCGTCAACGGAGTTGTCAACAACTTCCCACACCAGGTGGTGCAGGCCGCGTTCGCCAGTAGAGCCGATGTACATGCCCGGACGCTTACGGACCGCCTCCAATCCCTCGAGGATTGTGATTGACTCGGCACCATAGTTCTTTTCGCTAGCGGACACTTGTTTACCCGACTCCTTTAACAAAACAGCGGTCTGTTTCACCGCTGGGACACCTTCCCATCTTACCGTGTGGTCCCCCTTAGGTGGGTAACTCAGTGTCCTTAAATTCCATTTCCGTAAGTTATGCCTGCATAACGGCTTATCCGTAGGTGTCGCGAGGCCCACGACCCTTCACATGCAGTGGACCTTTTCGCCAGCTCGGCGCATCCGGCCCGAAAATTTTGATTTCCGTCACCACGCCCTCGCCGACTTCAGCCGCGATGACATCCAGCATGTTGCGAGTCATATACCGCAGCTGTGTGGCCCAGGCCGTCGAATCACATTTCACAAAAACGGAGGTGTCCTTGAACTGAAACACCCGACTGTGCTTGGCGACCTGCGTCCCGACCACCTTGTCCCAGTTCGAGACGATCCACCCCTCAACAATGACCCGATTCCAGCCGCGGTTTTCAATCTCCTGCTTCAAAATGTCCCCAAAACGATGCGTCCGCCGCGGTCGTTTGGTGAAAAGTTGCAGGTTAGGGTTGCCGGTCAGCCGTAGGTAGGTTTCATTATTTTGCTTCATGACGGGTTGGGGCCGTGGTCTCCGGTTTTTTAGCAACGGCGGAGGCTTGCGGCCACCTCGAGCAGCAGCTTTGCGCATTCGGTTAAAGGTGTCGGCCACCATGTCTTGCTCAACATCCTGCTCGGTGTTCTGCCCAGGGCTGTGTTCAGTGCTGTGCGCTGGTTGGTCTGCGTCACTCATCAACGTCGCTCACTTCAGCGGAGGCATCCGTTGGCATGTCCAGTGATGCATCCTGTGGTGCGTCCAGCAACGACCGCCTGTCATTGCCTTGCCCCGTCATGGTGACATGATGGCGATGAACCGTACTTCCCACTAGGGCTTCGGGAAGCTCCTCCCCTACCGCAGAAGTAATAAGTACCTGCTCAGCGTCCTTTGTCAGCGCAATAAGCTGCTCCCGGCGGTGCCGATCTAACTCAGCAAACACATCATCCAGCACCAACACCGGCACAATATTGTCCGTCAGCTGCAACCGAAATGACGCCAGCCGCAGCGCCAACGCAAACGACCAACTTTCGCCGTGGGAAGCGAACCCTTTCGCTGGTTGATCCCCCAAAATCAATTGCAAATCGTCGCGGTGCGGCCCGACCAAAGTACTGCCACGATCGATGTCCTTTTGCCGCCCCTCAGCCAACTGCGTCAGCATGAGTGCTTCCATAATCTCAACATCGGGCACCAATTCGTCGCCAAGCGTCGATTGGTACTGCACTGTCGCCGGCCGTGACGATGGTGCCAACCCCGCATATGCCTCGGTGACCTGGGGCATGAGCTCGGCGATGATGGCCAAGCGGGCGGCGATAATCTGGCCACCGAACTGCGCCAACTGGCTATCCCACACATCCAAAGTAGCCAGCGCGGCGGCACCTTCCGCACTGCCGTAACCACGACGCAGCGGCAACTGCGCTGTTTTCAACAAGGCATTGCGCTGCCGCAATACCTTGTCGTAGTCCGCGGTGACTCCAGCAAAGGCTGGGCGACGGGTAGCGATCAGCTCATCCAAAAACTTGCGGCGCTGCGCCGGTTCGCCGCGAACTAGTTCCAAATCTTCCGGGGAAAACAGCACGGTCCGGACCACACCGAGCAGGCCGCGTGCGGACTTCAATCGAGTGCGATTTAGCTGCGCTTGATTCGCGCGGTGTGCCTGAATCAGCAGGTGGGCGGTTAATTCGCGGCCATGATTGACCGCGGTTGCCGACACCCGGGCAGCGTTCTCCCCGGCCCGCACGACAGCGCTATCTGCTGAGACGCGATGGCTGGACAATGACGCCAAGTAGCCGACAGCTTCGACGATATTGGTTTTCCCGTTGCCATTCGGACCGGTAAATACCGTGATTCCCGGTGCCAATTCGATGTCAAGCTCGGGCCACGACCGGAAATTAGTCAGTTGTAGCCGGCTCAGATGCATAAATCCTCCGGCTTAACCTGGCAGGCGCACCGGCATCAGCAGGTAGGTGAAGTCGGTTTCCGGGGTTGGGAAATTACCATCAGCGTCCGCTTCTGGCAGCTCTTCCGGTTCTGGAATCAAAATCGCCGGACGCGACGGCTGTGTGAAGCCAATGACCACCCGTGGCGTGTGCACAGCGGACAGGCCATCCTTAAGGTAGCCGTAGTTGAAGGCAATCATCAGCGAGTCTTCGCCGACGAATGCACATGGCACGACTTCCTGGGCGGAACCTTCTTCGGCACCACCGGCAGAAAGTTCAACTTGACCGTCGCTGAAGTTCATCCGAATCTGCGCGGAACGGTCCGCCAGCAGCGCCACACGCTGAATAGCGTCCAGCAGCGGCTGAATCTCAATTGTCGCGATTGCGCTGTGGGTTTTCGGCAGCAGCGGGCGGAACTTCGGGAATTCCGCATCGAGGAGCCGGGTGGTGGTCTGGCGCTGACGGTCGACGATACCAAGCAGACCATCGGAGCCGATTTCCTCGGCAGAACCGGTACCCACTGCGAACTGAACTGGCTCAGAGCTGGAAGTGTCCAAGGTGCGGGCGGTCTCTGACAGCGTCTTTGAAGGAATCAGAAGTGCCGCCTGCACATCGTCCTGCGCTGGATCCCACTCGAAGGAGCGGACAGCGAGACGAAAACGGTCGGTAGCAGCCAAAACGACCTGCTTGCCTTCGACCTCCATGCGAATGCCCGTGAGCATCGGCAACGTTTCATCGCGACCAGCTGCAACTGCGACCTGGCCGATGGCCTCGGTAAAGAGGTTCGGGTCAATGGTGCCGGTAACCGCGGGAACGGATGGAAGCTGCGGGTAGTCGTCCAGGTTCATCAACGGCAGATCGAACTTGGAAGAACCACAAGCAACCTTGGCTCGGGAACCGTCAACTGTGACGTCGATCGGCTTATTTGGCAGCTTGGCGATGATTTCCGCGAAGAGCTTGCCGTTGACGGCAAAGCGTCCGATTTCAGCGACTTCGGCAGGGATGCGCACCTGAGTGGAGACTTCGTAGTCGTAACCAGCAAGTTCCAATCCATTGTCGTCGGCGGTGATCACCATGCCGCGAAGAATCGCCTGTGCTGGACGGGCGGGCAAGCTACGTGCGACCCAGCTGACTGCGTCCGCTAGCTCGTTCTTTGGCGCCCGGAAGCTCACATCATTGTGCTGCATGTTGTCTCCGCTTGTCGTTTCTTCGAGTTCTGTGATTCGACCCCACTCTAGTGCACCGGCGCAGCCCATGAAATTACAACAGTTCGGTGGGGCAGTTTTTCGGATTCTTGTAATTCGCTTTGTCGAGGCGGATGTGCACAGGCCCTAACTCTATGTACTTAGATCTTGGTAATTAACTGGTAACAGCAATAGGTGTTGTGCAATCTGTGGATAACCAGGGATCTGCGCACGTCCTGTGGATAATTTTTGTGTGCGATCGCCTGTGCACAATGTGTGGACAACCAAGGGCCAAATGTGGATGAATTTTCGGTGCTAGTTTCATCCACAATTCTGATCACCGTTTTGGGCAATCAGTACACCGCGCATCCACAGTTATCCACAGCCCGTGAGAATGATCTGACCTGCGGAAACACAAAAGTAGCACGGGGGTAAAGAGTCCTCGGATGGGCTATTCGGTTCCGGGCATGGCACCAGCTACCGGAATCTCCTCTACGGCTATAGCGCGGGACTGTGCACAACTACGCCTGAAAAGGCCTCTGCTACGGCGAATTGACGGGCTAAACGTGCACGTCAGATGAGTTACATGAGTGTAATTACACACGTGTGGATAAGCCTGGGGATAACCAGAGAAAAGCAGCGAGATGCGATCAAAAAAACGCCTAGGCTGAGCACCTAGGCGTCAAAAAGCACTGTTTTTAAGGCGGGAAAACCTAACTGCGGGACCTGGACTTAATCCGAGAAGTCAACTCCTGCACCTGGTCATAAGTACGCTGACGCTCCGCCATCTCCTTGCGAATCTTGCGCTCGGCATACATGACCGTGGTGTGGTCGCGCTTGCCAAAAGCCTGACCAATCTTCGGAAGTGACAAATCAGTCAGTTCACGGCACAGATACATCGACACCTGGCGGGCATGGGCAATCGGACGAGTCTTACCCGGACCACACAGCTCATCCAGAGTCAGACCGAAATACTCCGCGGTCATCGCAATGATGATGTCCTCGGTGATTTCAATGTCCTCTTCCGCCGGCAGCAAATCCCGAATCGCATGCTCAGCGCTATTGAGGTCAATCGCCTGACCCGACAAAGACGCATAAGCAGCCACGCGAATCAGCGCACCTTCGAGCTCACGAATCGACGAACTAAACCGAGACGCAATCAGCTCGAGGACCTCATATGGAACCTCAATCGCGTCAATCTGGGCCTTCTTCGACAAAATCGCAATTCGCGTTTCCAGATCCGGCGGCTGAATGTCCGTAATCAAACCCATTTCGAAACGGGTCCGGAGACGATCTTCCAGCGTGGTCAACTGCTTCGGCGGCCGGTCCGAAGACAAGACAATCTGCTTATTCGCCTGGTAGAGCGCGTTAAACGTATGGAAGAACTCTTCCTGAGTACCTTCCTTGCCCTCCAAGAACTGGATGTCATCGACAATCAGAATGTCCAGATTGCGGTAGCGCTGCTTAAACGATTCCTGGCGGTCATCACGCACCGAGTTGATGTAGTCGTTCGTGAACTCTTCACTAGAGACGTACTTGACCCGAATGCCGTGGTAGAGGCTCGCGGCGTAGGTGCCGGTGGCGTGCAACAGGTGGGTCTTGCCCAGACCCGAACCACCGGAAATGAACAGTGGGTTATAAGCCTTTGCCGGCGCTTCCGCTACTGCAACCGCTGCCGCCCACGCAAAGCGGTTAGAGGAACCAGTAACGAAGGAATCGAAGGTGTACTTCGGGTTCAGGTTCGGCTCGGTAGCGGTTTGTGGAGCCACGGATTCCCGACGAGCGAAACCGCCGGCCAGCGTTGGTGTGCGGGCAGTACCTGGGCGTTGCACTGGAGGCGCTGGCTGCTGGGACTGTTGCAGCACAGATTGCTGGTGGGCATTGTCCTGCTGAAATGGCGCCACCATGGTCGACCAACCAGATGCGTGCTGGTCCGAGGCATCGCCGCCAAAAGACAGTGCATGCTGCTGGTGGGTTCCGACACCGAACTGCTGCTGTGGCTCCTGCATCGAACGCTGCGGGGACCGAGGTCCAGGCTGGAACTGACCGTGTTGAGCACCCGCCTGGCTTGGTCCTGTGCTGGCGCCCGTTGTCGGTCCTGCGTATTGCGGGGTGATGCTGTGCGACTCGTCGTCTTCGGATTCAGTCGGAGTTTCCGCCAAATTCACATCGACACTAATAGCCAAAGTGACGCTTTGGTTTAGTTTCTCCCCGAGCTCGGCTACCAACTGGTCAGTCAGCTGGGATTCGACGACGTTTTTGGCGTACTCGCTTGGGACGGCGAGCACCATAATTCCATTGAGCAGACCCATCGGTTGGATGAGCGCGAGGATCGCCTTTTGTTGCTGAGTGAGGATGCTGGCACCGGAAGCGCTTTCAGCCGCGGAAAGCTTTGCGACTACTTCATTCCAGATCTCGCTGAAGTCGGCGGAACCGTTGAGCACGTCGCTTTGCCTCCACCTAGTCGTAGTTCGAAAAATTTTATTCACTGCCCAGTCCACATCCCAGAAGTGGGTGTGGCCTGTTGATCCACAATGTTATCCACAGGTGTGGACAACGGCAGATGGTTGATTCTTCCACAGCTTATGCACATCTGCTGCATTGGCCTAGGTTTAGGCAATTCAGGCTAGCTGACCTGCATAGATGTGGAATTATCGCCATCTTCCAAGCGAATTCGAGCAGTTGTTGTCCACAGGACTGGGGATAAAAACCTTCGCTGCTCCGGTTCCGTCAGGGATCCCAAAGGTTAGCAGCGAAAACTAGCCCACTCAACTCCCAGGCACATTTATGCCGCTAGATGTGGGATTTCAATTCGGCGTGTCGGAAATAATCTCACCACTGTAATTTACCGACTAGCTAAACACCTAATTTGTCTCTATTCGCCCTATTTAGTAGCCTGTGATCGTCTACACACGCCAGCCGTTTTGTCGGCCGGGTGTTCTCACTCGTTGTCAAGCTCTTGGCAGGTTGCACTGCTCAAGCGCCGCGCGGGTGACTCGGATTCCTCCGCAGGACCACATTCTGCTTGGGCCGAGTTTTACCATCGTCAATGGACTTGATGGTTACTACGCTGACAGCAGCGTTGCTTTGGGCAACCCGTTGTCGCCGGTGGCTACGAGTCCTGTCATTCAGGAGTTTTCTGTGTCGAAGCGCACTTTCCAGCCAAACAACCGCCGTCGTGCCAAGGTTCACGGCTTCCGTACCCGTATGCGTACCCGCTCCGGCCGCGCTGTGATTGCAGCTCGCCGCCACAAGGGCCGCGCACGTCTGTCCGCTTAATCTAAGCGAAACCAAGGGCTTACATGCTGCCCGCTCCACACAAGCTTTCCGGTTCGGCGAACTTTAGCCGCGTCGTAAAGAAGGGGAAACGCGCTGGTCGGAAGACCATCGTGATGCATGCTTACACTCACCAGCCTGAACTGACTCCGGTACGCACCGGTGGACCTCGGTTCGGGCTGATTGTGTCTAAAGCCGTCGGTAATGCCGTGGTTCGCCACCGAGTATCCCGACGGCTTCGCCATTGCTTAATGACGTTTATGGCCGACGTGCCACCGCACAGCGACATCGTAGTCCGCGCGCTTGCTGCATCAGCGACCGCCGAATCCGCTGATATTGAAGCGGACCTGCGTTCTGCTCTAGCTTCGCTGCGCAAGAAGGGGGCCTTCGATGTGCGGACACCAGAAGCATAGTCACGACCACCAAGTCAGCTGTGGCCACGAAAAACCGGCGGCCAATACGTCAATACGCCCAAGTCTTTTGCAACGCGGCGCACTAGCAGCGCTGCGGTTTTACCAACGCGTCCTGTCGCCAATGAAAGGGAGCCCCACCTGCCGGTTCGAACCAACCTGCAGTAGTTACGCCATCGGCGCGGTCACCAAGTATGGCGCGGTCCGCGGAACTATCATGGCCCTCATACGTTTATCTAAGTGTGGTCCGTGGCATCCCGGAGGCTGGGACCCAGTTCGATAGCCCCGATAACGCGGGGCGGCGGTTAACCACCGCCCGCGAGCTGCGTATACCCTATTGACTGGTAATGAAGTTCGGTGGTACCCGGTGACCACCTGACCTGAAAATCTGTAAGGAGCTCTACCCCACCGTGCTCAACTTTGTTTACTGGCCGATCTCGGCCATCATGTGGTTCTGGCGCGAAGCGCTCGGCCTGGTGATGGATAAGGACCTGGGTATCACCTGGGCGCTGTCCATTATCCTGCTGGTGTTTACTGTCCGTGGATTGCTGTTCTTCCCATCGCTGAAGCAGATGCGTTCCATGCGGAAGATGCAGAAGATTGCGCCGCAGATGAAGGAACTGCAGCGCAAGTACAAGAATGACCCAATGAAGCTCAACCAAGAGCGCAAGGCCATTCAGCAGAAAGAGGGCGTGAGTACGCTCGCCGGCTGTGTGCCGATGCTGGTTCAGATTCCGGTGTTCTTCGGTCTGTTCCACGTGCTACGAATGTTCAACCGCACCGGTACTGGCCGCGGGCAGCTTGGTCTGAGCTTCGAGCAGAACCGCGAAACCGCTAACTACATGTTCTCGGCGACGGACGTGCAGTCCTTCCTAGACGCCCGCCTCTTCGGTGCCCCACTGTCGGGCTACCTGTCGATGGGTTCGGAAATGTACCCGGCGTTCTCCGCCAACGGTGATGTGGACTTCACCCGAACTGACATTGCGCTTGTTACTGTGCCGCTGATGGTTTTCTCCGCGTTCGCGATTCACATGAACGCCCGGATCAGCATTGCGCGCCAGAAGAACCGTAAGGCAGCTGGCTTGGTGCCGGCGCCTGCAGCTGATGACATGATGGCGCAGCAGCAAGAAGCGATGACCGGCATGATGAACAAGATGATGCTGTGGTTCATGCCGCTGATGATTCTGGCGACCGGTTTCTTGTGGCACGTTGGTCTGCTGGTCTACATGACCACGTCGAACATCTGGACCTACTTCCAGCAGAAGATTATCTTCGGCATCGTTGACCGCGAAGAGGTTGAGGAAGCGGAAGCAGAGAAGACGCAGGCTCGGGAAGCCCGCCAGAAGTTGGCACCGAAGCCAGGCGTGCGGCCGAACAACCCAAAGAAGGCCTCCCGCGCTGAGCGCAAGAAGAGCGCTATCGAGCAGCTGCGTGAGAGCAAGGAACACAAGGACCAACCGGAGTCCTAGCCACTGCCCCACCTTCACCGGGACTAACCCGCCAGCCGTTTCACATGAGATGAAACGCTGGCGGGTTTTTGTATGCCTGCTTTGTCTAGACTTGTGGGAGTAGAACTCAGGAGGCAACCATGTCGGACAGTCGGTCAATTGCAGAGCTGGAAGCGGAAGGCAGCGTCGGCGCTGACTATCTCGAAGCGCTGCTCGATATTCTGGATTTTGACGGTGACTTAGAGTTCGGGGTCTCTGGTGAGCGTGCTTTCGTCGAATTGGTTGGCGGCGAGGACTTAGAGCGCTTCGTTGGTGAAGAGGGTAAGACGCTCGAGGCGCTGCAGACCATTGTCCGGCTGGCAGTTGCGCACAGGATTGGTGAGCGCTCGGACATCATGTTGGATGTGCTGGGTTGGCGTGAAGGTGTCAAACGGGATGTTGAGCGGGAGGTAGCGTGGGCGGCCGATGAGTTGCGAACGACGGGTTTGAATCAGAATCTGCGGCCGATGACTCCGTTTGAACGCAAGGTGGCGCATGACTTTGTGGGAACGCTGGATGGGGTTTCTTCCCATAGTGAGGGACTTGGTCCGTCGCGGCATCTCATTCTAACCTCGGATGAGGAAATTACCCGCTAGTAATTACATGCGTGGACGCCGGTGGAACGGCGATGTTTCACGTGAAACATTCTCTTGTTTGAATTGAGGAAGAAGTAGATGGTTGATCCCAATCAGTTGCGCGGCCCAGACTTGGGCTCGCGTGCCGAAGCTCATGGCGAACGTGAGCTAGATGAACCAATAGTGGATGCGGTGCGGGCAGGTGACACTGTGACGATTCTGTCGCTGATGTCCCCTCCCCCTCCGGCAGTAGATATTGAGTTCCCTGTGGCTGCTGACAAGCTGAAGAAGTATCATGACTCGCTTGCGACGGTTGCGTCAGTGCGCGGGATTATTGGGCCGCGGGAAGTGCCGCGGCTATGGGAACGGCACATTCTTAACTGTGTCGCGGTTGCGGAATTGATGCCGGAGGATGCGTCAGTAGTGGACATCGGATCCGGCGCTGGGCTGCCCGGCATTCCACTGGCAATCGTTCGACCGGATCTGAAAATCACTTTGGTGGAGTCGGCGCTGCGACGCACCACTTACCTATCCGAGGTTGTTCAGGAACTCGGGCTGGAGAATGTCACCGTCTTGCGGGGACGCGCAGAGAGTAAAGATGTCGCCGCAGTGGCGGGTAACAGCGACGTGATTACAAGTCGTGCCGTGGCTCCACTGGGGCGACTTGCGGAATGGTCCCTCCCCTTGCTCCGCTCAGGCGGTCACATGCTCGCTATGAAGGGGGACTCCGTCGCAGAAGAAGTCGAACGGGATGCTGCGTTAGTGAAGAAGTTTGGGGGACGCAATGCGAAGGTCACCGAAGTGGCTCCGAGCTATGTAGAAGAGCCAACCTTCATTATCGACATTGCCAAGAAGTAATAGGGGCCGAGCCGAGGAATGTTTCACGTGAAACATTGCATCGGTCGGGGGCGAGGACAGCTGTCTAGCGCTCAGCCAACTGTCTCCGAATGTTTCACGTGAAACAAAGACGACGGCGACTGAATCATGCGGAACGGGCTGGGCAAGGTTCGCAGTGTTTCACGTGAAACGTTCACAAATTCAAAGCATCGGCTTGGTGGCGGTGTGATTATTCGTAAGTTCGTACTAGATTAAATAGGTAGTCGCTGAGTTTGAATGTTTCACGTGAAACATCGCCAGCATGTGCCGCCAATTCCCTGGAAAGGTGTCTAAATGGCCGATAATGACTGGGCCGAAACTCCAATTGCAGCTGCCGCTCGTCACGCCGCCGAAGTTCGAAACCCATCCGGACTGACCTTGCCGCGACCGGCACAGCCACGGTTTGTGACCATCGCGAACCAAAAGGGTGGTGTCGGTAAAACTACGACAACAGTCAACTTCGCTGTCGCACTCGCACTCCATGGACTGAAAGTGCTCGTCATTGACATGGACCCTCAGGGCAATGCATCCACTGCCCTAGGCGTCGAGCATAGCTCGGGGACTACATCGGTGTACGAACTTTTGCTGGGCGAAGTCACCCCGGAAGAAGCGGCGCAGCCAAGCACTGAGTCGCCAAATATCTTTTGTATCCCAGCAACCATTGACTTAGCTGGCTCCGAGATTGAATTGGTCGGCATGGAGCGTCGAGAACATCGACTCGCAGATGCTATCTCAGATGAGTTCGTCGAAGAGCACGGATACGACTACGTCATCGTTGACTGTCCACCATCCCTCGGTCTGCTCACGATCAACGCAATGACCGCCGGCCGCGAACTCATCATCCCAATTCAGTGTGAGTACTACGCACTCGAGGGCGTCAGCCAGTTGCTGACGAACGTTAACCTCATTCGCCAAGGGTTGAATGCCCAACTACACATTTCCGGCATTCTGCTCACCATGTATGACGGCCGCACCAAGCTTTCCGACCAAGTTGCACGTGAAGTCCAAGGCTTCTTCCAAGACGCTGTCCTCCGCACCAAGATCCCACGGTCCGTGAAAGTTGCGGAAGCTCCGAGCTATGGACAAACCATTATGACCTACGACCCGGGTTCAACCGGAGCGATGGCATATATGCGTGCTGCCAAAGAATTCCACACCCGAGGGGACTACCTGCCAAACGACGAGTCCGGCGTAGTTGGCGTCGCACCGCAGGAATCCTAACGAGAACAGAATGATAGAAGATTGAACACCAAACGAAGTAACTCTCAGCGTGGTGGCCTCGGCCGTGGACTCGCGTCATTGATTCCAGCGGCAACATCACCAAGTGGACCACGGTTAACCAACGATGCCGCCGACATCATTCTCGGCGGCCCGCGCAAACAACGTCACAGTGACGAAAGTGACGTTAGTGCTAGCCCACCGAGCGACAAGCGTGAAAATGCCGAAAAAGGTCAAACGCCGCCGGCTTTCGTCAAAAAGCCCGACGCCGATGACAGCAACCAAAAGCCAACCGAATCGGGGACTGGAAGCGCACCGGCCCGCACACCAAAGGACTCGGAGGAAAAATCTCCCGCGTCGCAGCCAACGGATGCCCACCCGCCTACCGAAACAAATGAATTCGGCGCCACCTTCCAAGAAGTGCCGCTCGAACTCATCTCCCCCAACCCGAAGCAGCCCCGCGACACCTTCGAACCGGAAGCACTCGCTGAACTCGCGCACTCCATTAAAGAGTTCGGCCTGCTGCAACCGATTGTGGTGCGGCCAGTTGGTGGGCGCTATGAGCTGATTATGGGTGAGCGGCGCTGGCGGGCGTCGCAGCAAGCCGGGCTGGACGCTATTCCGGCAATCGTCCGGGAGACCGAAGAAGAACATCTGCTGCGCGATGCGTTGTTGGAAAACATCCACCGCGTGCAGCTCACTCCCCTCGAGGAGGCGGCAGCTTACCAGCAGCTCTTGGAAGAATTCGGCGTCACTCAGGCCGAGCTCGCGGACCGTCTGGGCAGGTCACGGCCAGTAATTACGAACACTATTCGTCTGCTGCAGCTACCAGTTCCGGTGCAACGTCGTGTAGCCGCCGGGGTGTTGTCCGCTGGTCATGCCCGAGCGCTGCTGGGGTTGAAGACCGGGACGGCAGACCAGGAGCATTTGGCGTCCAGAATCGTCCAGGAAGGCCTGTCCGTCCGCGCGACAGAGGAAGCTGTCACCCTGCTGAACAACGGCTCAGGGCGTATTCAGCCCGCAAAGCGGACCCCTGCTGCCCAACCACCGCAGCTGGGCGCCTTCGCAAACCGACTTTCTGACGCATTCGACACCAAAGTCAGCGTCACAATGGGTAAAAAGAAGGGCAAGATCGTGCTCGAATTCGGAGACCTCTCCGACCTCGACCGCCTCATGGACCTACTCGGCCAGCCAGCGGACGACACGAACTAGCCTGCAGCACGTACTCCCGCAGTCCCTGACCAATCCGAGGTAAGCCATGCTCACACAGCTCATGCCTGTCGATATCCGCGATCTTGGTGCCGTGCTGCCCGCCACCATGGAATCGCTGTACTGGGAAACCGAGCCGACCTCCGACGGCGCGGAATTAGCCGACACCGCTTGCGTCATCGACAAGGAAGCCTGGCTCAGCCAAGTCCAACTCGAATGGGGAACTGCAGGTCAGAACCTTATTTGCCTGGATCCGGACCGCACCCTCGGCACCATCATCTACGCTCCGCCGCGCTTCGTCCCCCGCCAACGCCACCTGCCCACTGCCCCAGTTAGTGCGGACGCCATCGTGGTAACCAGCCTAAAAATCGCCCCAGGTTTCCAGGGTGAGGGCTTGGAATCGTTGCTTGTTGACGGAGCGGTTGCCGACTTGACCCGCCGTGGCGTCAAGGCGATTGAAGCTTTCGGGTGCACGCACCGCAGCGATGAAGTCATTGCCATTGAGCTGTTGCTTGAGGCGGGGTTTCACATCGTCGCGGATGACCCGCAGATTCCGCGACTGCGATTGGATCTTCCCGGACAGATGAACTGGTCTATGGAAGTGGAAATGGCACTTGACCAGCTACAACAGGAGCAGCTCTTCCGCTCCATGCAAGTGAGCTACCCGGTGCCAGTTCGGAACCACAAGAAAGACGTGTAGTTCCGACTCCGGCCCAGGCCCGGTGAGGCTCCGGTGTGGTGTGCGCCTAGTCGGCGTTCTTCTCGACTTCGATTAGTTCGCGGAAGTCAAAGGTGCCGGTTTGGACGAAGTCGTCCTCCAGCAGATACAGACGCTTAATTGCCACAATGACTGCTTCCGCAATCGCTTCGCGGTGCGCCGGATCGGTGAGCACTTCGATGTCATGTGGGTTGGACAGGTAACCCACAGACACTTCAACAGTCGGCATCTGGGTGAGCCTCAACAGATCCCAAGTTCGAGCGTGTGTTCGACAGTCACCAAGTGGGGTTCGGGCCACAATTTCACGCTGAATGAAGCCAGACAGCATCTCCCCAACCAGAGAATTCTTCCCCACAGTCGAACCGAAATAGAACGTTGCGACGCCATTGCCACGCTCATTGCTGTACGTATCGGCCGACAGGGAAATCACCAGGTCGGCACCGACCGCATTGGCGAGTTCAGCGCGCTCTTCTGGCGATGGATTATCGTGGCGCGGCCGCGACTGAATGGTCTCCACCCCGACGGCCACCATCCGACCTTCAATCCGTGACGCCAGGTCCCAAAGAATCTCTTCTTCAGTAATCGGCCCAAACGGTCCCTGTACCGTCACGCCAGGCTCTGCGGTGGACCGGTGTGCATCAATGACAATGCGCTTCCCGGACAGCTTAGGTCCAGCTTGGCGCACCTTTTCCTTCTCACGTAGCCCGGCCGGCGAGCCACCAGTGATACGGCGGCCCAGCAGGCTTAGTTCGCGGAAGGTCGATGGGCCGCAGATGCCATCCGGTTCCAGGCCAACGGCGTTTTGGTACTGCCGTACCGCTTCGTAGGTTTCGGCATTGAAGTGACCATTGACTGGTGCGGTGTAAAAACCAAGCTCAGCGAGCTGATCTTGCAGGCTGTGCACATCATCGCCGGACATTGGTGCTGATGGTTCAAACTTCAGCACGCGTGTGCCCAGTACATAGGAGGCTTCGCGCATCAGCTGAAGCGTGCCCGGAGTAATCAGCCCGTCGGCACGAATGCCGCGTTCTTGCTGAAAAGCACGGACAGCTTCTTTCAGCGCCTCGTCATAAATGGAGTCCGATTGGTAGAGCTGTGCGGATTGACCTGCGGGCGTGGTGCCGCCCGTGACGCCCGGCAGCTTACCCAGGCGGGCAAGCAGCGTTCGCACCTCGGCTACACGGGGATTTGAATCCCCTACCTGCAAAATGTCCGACACTCGGAACGGATCTCCTTGTTATCCGACATCCGGTTGTGGCCGCATGTCTCTAAATAAGTACCCCGATAGATTATCAGCTAAACATGCGATTCAAGGGCACGCAGGATCTGGTTTTTCGGTTTGAAGCCGATCAGCTCATCAACCTTCTTGCCGTTCTTAAAAATCATCAGCGCCGGAATGGACATGATTTGGAACATGGCGGCCAGTTGGCGTTCCTCGTCCACGTTGACTTTGGCGAACACAAAACGGTCGCTGTGTTCGTCGGCAAGCTCCTCTACCAACGGGGAGAGTTTGCGGCATGGTCCGCACCATTCTGCCCAGAAGTCGACGAGGACTGGCTTGTCGGAATCGACAACCTCCGATTTAAAGGTGTCCGTTTTCACTTCAATAACATTCGACATGATAACTCCTTGACCTGTGCAAATATATTTCAATTATTGGTATTACCAATAATGGTTGTTGGTAATCCCAATTATTTATCGTTGGCCGCCCCAATTATTGGGTGCAATCCTAGTTCAGCGACTCCAGGTAGTGCTCCGCATCAATCGCAGCCGCACAACCGCTACCTGCCGCGGTAATAGCCTGCTGGTAGTAGCTGTCCACCACGTCACCCGCAGCAAAAACTCCAGGCACGGAAGTCAGCGTGGAAGGCTGCTGAACCTTGATGTAGCCATTATCGTCCAACTCCACCTGTTCTGCCACCAGTCCGGTGCGCGGATCATGGCCAATCGCCACGAACATCGCGGTGACATTCAGGGGTGATTCCGCACCAGTGACGGTGTCAGTCAGCACCAAACCGGACACCTTCCCATCGGCCTGCTGAACTTCCTTCACCACCTTGTTGGTCAGGAACTTAATTTTGTCATTCGCCTTCGCGCGGTCCAGCATGATCTGCGATGCTCGGAACTCCTCGCGGCGGTGCACAATCGTCACCGACTTCGCGAACTTCGTCAGGAAGGTTGCTTCTTCCATCGCCGAGTCGCCGCCACCAATAACTGCAATGTCATGGTCGCGGAAGAAGAAACCGTCGCAGGTGGCACAGGAGCTCACACCGCGGCCCAGCAGTTCCTGCTCACCGGGCACATTGAGGTAGCGTGGCGCCGCACCGGTCGCCAGAATCACGGTCCGGGCGCGGTATTCCTGCCCAGCGGCATGCACGACCTTGATTTCACCGTCGAGTTCCAGCTGGTCAGCGTCTTCCATCCGCAGTTCAGCGCCGAAACGTTCTGCCTGTTCCCGCATCTGAGCCATCAGTTCTGGGCCCATGATGCCGGTTGGGAACCCTGGGAAGTTCTCCACATCGGTGGTGTTCATCAGCGAGCCGCCGAATTCATAGCCCTCAAACACAATTGGCTTGAGGTCAGCGCGCGCAGCGTAGATCGCCGCGGTGTAGCCAGCGGGGCCCGATCCGACGATGATGACGTCATGGGTGGTGTCGGTGGTCTGTGCCGTTTCGGTCATGAAACTCAACTCTCCTGCTCGTGGTGCACGATTACTCAAACTCGGATCAAACTGGGATTCAGTTTAATGCGGCTACGTGAACGGTGGCAGCCTCCGGTACCCCGGAATCATCTGCCTGCCCGCAGCTCTCTTCTGTAATCAACACCGTCAAGCTCGCAGTTGTTCCGCCGCCATCAGAGCGCAGTAAAAACAGCTGCCGTTCCACCCCAGCGAATCGGATTGGCGCCGCACCCACCACCCGCTCCAGCGCGGAAGCGGCCCCCACAATCTCGTCCGAAAAAGTACTCGAAATTGGCGGCGTTTCCCCGTAAAGTTCATTGAGCTTTTTGACGTTTACCGCCACACATGCACCGGCAAGCTGCGGCTCAGCTAACCCAGAAAAATCGCTGCCCTTCGCCAAACTGGAAAGCAACTCAGGGTTCAGATCCGCAGCGGTGATGTCTTCCGGCTGACTAGCCAACTCCACCTCAGCACCGCCGGGCGAGGTCGTGCCAAGCCACCCCGTCGCAATGCTCACAGCTGCAATCGTTGCGGCCGCGGCGGCGGGGACGGTGTAGCGGCGAAAGAAGTGTCCACGAACCACCGCGTCATTCTCCGGGTCGTCGCTAGCTTCGTCCACGTTAGTGAGCAGACTAAAAACTAGTGCGTCGATATCGGCATCTGACAGGTCGGCAGCAGAAACATGTTTGGGGCTCATTGGCACCACCTCCACACCATTGGACGTGTTGCAGGAAGAAACGGTTCCAACCTTCACTATGACCTGTCCCACACATCAAAATCCGCGGCAATCTCCACTAACTCCGCCCGCAACCGTTTCCGCGCTCGCGCCCGCCGCGACTTCACCGTTCCCGGCGCCACCCCTAAGGACTTCGCGGCCTCCCGCACACTCATCCCCAAAATATCGACCGCATGCACAGCTGCCTGCTGTTCCCCCGGCAGCTTCGCCAACGCCGAGCGCAGCACAATCCGCAGCTCTGTCAGGTCCGGCGGCACCGGTCGTTGTTCTGGAAGCTCCGGCACATGGTCGGAGTCAATAGACACTGACACCAAGGTGCGTCGTCGCAGATGGTCCCGCGCCGCATTCGCCACAATCTGATGCAGCCACGTCACCACCGAGGATTCCAACCGAAATCGACCCAGGTTGCGCAACGCTTTTAGTGCTGATTCCTGCAGCACATCTTCAATATCGCTTTCGGTGACGCCGCACCGCCAGGCCACCCAATGCAAGTACGAACGGTGGCGTGCAAATAACTGACCGAACGCCGCTGGGTCACCAGCAAGGTGCGCTTTGACCAGCCCAAAATCCCCCACTTCAGGCACAATTCCCCCTCTGGAATGAGCTCATCCCCCAATGAGCTGTGTGTGCCTAGCAAACCACACCGCAGGCAAATCTGCAGCCGATATCGAACCTCGCCGCGACTCGATACCGGCACCCGCGCTACGGCAGGTTCCGCAGTCGCTGCAGCACTTCCCCAGCTCCGCCAACCCGCAGATTTCGGGTGTCAGCAATCAGTACGCGCAGTTGAGGATCCAGGTCAGATGTGCGGTTGACCAGCAACGCCAGTACCGTGCCCAAGCCCCGGATGTCCGAGCGATACGACGCCGTTGGGGTCAGTGCCGGGAAGGCGAGCACAACGTCCCCATCGACGGCGACCCGCAGCCGTGCGCGGTGGTCAATGCCCAGCGCGGTGCCGTGCGCGTGCGCCGCCACCACCGCTTCAGTGAGCTTAGTGACGGCATGGGCCGCCGCCCACGGATCTGGTGCGGCATCGGCAACTGTTGCCAGCGATGAACCAGCAACCCACTCCGAGACCACCACGCCACCGGTAGCGTCCGGCACCACCGCGAGGATGTTGGCCATGCCCGGCTGCCGCAGCTGTGCCAGTGCCTGAGTGCGTTCGGCGACTTGCTGCGCTGTGTCCTCCGCTGACATCGGAGTACCTGCAGCCAGCTGTTCTGCATCGTAAATGGTGAGCGCAACGTCGACGTTGCGCTTGACGTCACGGGCTCGCCAGAAACCCAACCCCGGTGCGCCGCCGTGGTCGACCAGCAACCGGAATCGTCCATTGGCCACATAAGATCCAGGAAGCTGACGCTTACCGCGCGCTTGTCCCGCCGGAAGCGGTGGCAACAGCGGGCTCGCAATTCCGTCACCAAGCACAGTGGCATCGACCTGGGCCGCAATGCTGTCGGAAGTCTGCGGCGGTGCTTCCGACACTTTAATCAGCTTGCCCAGCACAGGTAGCTTCGCCAGCAGACGGCCAATGGACATAACTTCTGCCAATCCAGATCGCGACAATACAAGTCCAGTAACTATCAGGAAAAGTACGCCAGCGACACCCGTGCGAAGCAAGTAGCCAAAGGAACCGACAGGGTCGAGCACACCGGTGACACTGAGCAGCCAATCCACCGGCATCGCTACTGCCACACCGACCATCGCCGCGCCCACAATCCACGCAGCAGAATGCATCACCGCGCCGGCCTGCAGCGACCCGAGGGACCGTTTCAGTAGCAGCGCGCCGATAATAGCGCCGGCCACAAAGCCCAGCCCATTGGCTGCACCAAGCAGCTGCACCACCGTCTCTTTTGACGGCGCGTTTTGCAGCGCCAACCAGGAAAAACCAACTTTCACCGACGTGATCGCCAAAATAATGGCCGTCGGAGTCCACGCCTGTTCCCGGGCGTAAAACACCCGCAGGTGCAACATGACCAGTGCGTAAGGCACCAAAGTGAAGGCTGAGTAGGACAGGGTGCGGCCAAGAATGTCCGCGGTTTCTGGTGGGAACTTGCCGTAGGCAAACAGCGCGTTAGCGATTTGGCGACCGAACGCCGTCATAAAAACAATGACTGGCAGCAGCGCAATGAAGGTCAGCTTCGTGGAAGTAGTGAGGTCATTGACCACTGCTTTGATGTTGTTGTCGGCCGCATTGCGCGACAGCTGCGGCATCATCGCAGTCAACAAGGTCACGCCGACAATGCCGTATGGCACCTGCAGCAGCAGCCACGACTGCTGATAAATATTCGGCGCGGCTGCATCCGCAATCGACGCCCACCGGTTGGTGATCATGTATCCGGCCTGCGAAATCGCCACATACACCACGATGGCCACACCCATCCCGGCGAACTCTTTCAGCCGGTCATCAATGCCCCAGAGTGGTCGCATATCAATCCCGGCGCGGCGCATCGGCGGAATCATAATCGCAAACTGCGCGACCACACCGAGAGTAGTACCAATGCCGAGCAGCAAAATCCCAGGATGTGTCAGTGTCGGCGGGTCCATCGGGTTGGCATAGGCATCCAAATTAGCGCCCGGCACCACCCAATACAGCAGCAGCACCGCAATGGCGATGACATTATGCGCCACCGGCGCCCACGCCCCCGGTTTGAACACCCCTTTGGTATTCAACACCGCCATGAACAGCGCAAATAGCCCGTAGAAGAGGATCTGCGGCAGCAGCAGGATGGCAAAGTTCGTTGCCAAGAAAACGTTGACTTCGCCGCCATCAGCCAGGGACATCCGCGTCAGAATCGGCGCGGCGAGCACTGCCAGCGTGGCAATGACTACCAGCACTGTCAGCGAAATGGTGAACAACTGCCGGAAGAACCTGGCGCCCTTATCGGGGTCTTCTTTCTCGGCCCGAACCAGCACCGGCACGACCAGCGAGGTCAGCACGGCACCCAGCACGATTTCCGTGATCAGGTTAGGCAGCGTGTTCGCCGAGTTGAAGGCGGAGGAAATGGCAGGGCCCAGCGCCGCGCCGATGAGCAGGTTCCGGAGAAAACCGGTGAGCCGACTAATCAGAGTGGCAATGGCCATCGAGCCGGTGGACCGTACAACCGAATCATCCGAAGTGGTCTGATTCGTCGGTGAGCTTTGTGCAGCGCTCACTTCACTCTCCTTCTACAAGCTGTCGGCATTGCGGTCAGCGTCGCCGTGATTGGCCGGCGCATCCTGCTGACTTTGTCGAACTCGGGTGATATTCCGAGCCAGACCCCATGCCATCGCAACCAACAGTACGACGATAACGCCCACGAGCCATAACAGTTCGCTGGCCGAACGCGTGCTCATGGTCACAGGTGCCGAAATCGGCACTTTACCGGGCGTCACCAGCGTCACCGTGAATTCGCCACTATCTACCTTCGGCACTTCTTCCGCCGGCATCGGCAGCGGAATCGAGCCACGCGCCGGAATAAGCTGCGGCATATCCACCAAGCTGCTGCCCGCATGCGCCGCACTGACCTGCAGTTGCGCTCGCACCGGCAGCGGCAGACCATTACTAGCCACAATCATCAGCGGCGTTGACTTCGACGCCCGGGTGTACACACTGCCCGGCGGCAATAACCGCACCGAATTATCCACCTGCTGCAGGATTAACTCACTGTCCTGCACAATGCTTGTTGACGAATTGTTGGCGACCGAATGCTGCGAGTAGACGCGGCGATGACGGTCAGTGATAGCTGTGAGCACATCCAGCCGCAGGGGCGTGACAAACCCAGTGCGAGTCAGTGCGATATCAGGCGTATTCACCATGATGCTGCTGAGTTTGGTCTGTGCCCGAGCCAGTCGCTTCGCCCGAGCCACATGTCCATTCGGCAGCGGGTTCGGATCGTTGTTCACCGAGTTCAGCGTCGCTTTCTTCGTGGCCTTGCTTTCGTCAATAAGCACCTGGTGGAGCGGTGCAGCGGTGACCTGCCGTTCATGCAGCAACGTCCCCACGGCGCCTAACCAGGTGTTCAGGTCGGCGCTGCTGGCGCTCCACATCGCCGGTGGCATCGCCACGATTCGGCGCCGGTTTTCGGTAGCATCGGCACTGGTCAGCCGGAGAATTCCGACGGCATTGTTCATCCGAGCGACCGCGGAATCATCGTCCAGGAATGAACGAGAGACCAGCGGGCTGTAGGGCGCAGTTTCTGGGAACTCGCCGGTGCCTGCCAACGCTGCGCCCAGCGGGGCTTGGAAACCGATGGCGGTGATGCCGTCGTCGATAGTGCCCGATGGCCTGCTCAGCGCGGCGTCCGCCAGCAGCACGGATACGTCCTGGGATAGTTCAGGTTCGGTGCCGGTGATAATCGATTCAAAATTCTGGTCAAACCCAGCCAAACCTCGGGAGGTGGCCTCCGCGGTGGCGGGTTCGACGCCCGCGTACTTCAGCACCCGTAGATTTGGGCCGGCAACGGTGCCCGTAGCCGGAATGACAATATTGCGCTGCGACTGCACCTCCAGAATCTGATCGAGCACCGTAGCGCCTGGAGCGAGCGCCGTCAGGGACAGCGATGGATCTTTAATGGTGGCTAGCGCGTCAATATTTGCCGATTGTGCTGGCAACGGCACCACACACATCTGCTGTGCGAGCGTGCGCAAGTCAGTCAGCCAACTCTTTGCGGCGGCGCTGCCGGTGCCCGGAACACTATCGACCTTATTCGGGTCTTGGCCCCACGAATCTCGCAATCGGACCGTCTGCGGCACTGGCGAAGGGCGATGCTCAGCAGTGACGTAGCCCTTCGCCATTCGGCTGGCCGTCGACACCAACACCGGGTCGATGGCTAGGCACGACGCGTTCTGAACATCCTTCGGAGCGGTGGCCATCGCCGTCACCAGGTTGTGAAGGCGGCCGGAGTCAGTGAATTCCTCCGAGAGGGATTCATCTTTGAGGATCAGCTCGGGGCTGCTCGGCGCCGTGCCCGTTTCACCTGGGACGATATTGACGTTGGCGGTCAGCGGCCACAACATCGTAAATGGCGCTGGCCGCTTCGGATCCCGCTCCGACTCGGCTACCGGTACCCCTGGTTCGGGTTCCGTCGCAGGTGCTTCAGAACCCGGGGTTTCGGTTTCGGAAGCTGCGCCCGCGGCAGCCGGGCCGACCGTCAACAAGGTCCGGGCATCGGCGAGAAAAGCATCTTGAGTTTGGTCACCGAGCCGACCATTGGCATTCACCGCGAAGCCGTACACGCCCGCTTCGGACAGTCCCAACCCAGTGGGGCTGGGCGCACCAACGGGAATCTCTAGTGTGAACTCGCGGGTTTCCTGCGGTGATAACTTATCGACAACCGGTTCAAAAGCGGTGGTGTGCACGTAAATTGATGCGGTATCAATCAGCGTGGTCTGAGCGTCCGCGGGATCGGCAAGCGAATCCGTTGCTTCAGAACGGACAATGATGTCCGAAATATCCTGATCTGTAGTGTTCGTCAGAGAAAACTTCACTGACACCGAACCATCGACCGGTACCGCAGTGGAATCGATGGATGTGATGTCAAGGTCGATGGGACGGTCCGCAGCTGCCGGACGAACGGCAGTGTTTGCCCACGCAGCCAAGTCAGTGCTTTGACTGGAGGACTGGCCCGGGATCGACTGTTGGGATTGAGCGGTGGCGGTCGGGATCGGCGTCAACAAGCAAAACAACGCAGTGGCTGCCGCAGCTGAAACACTGCACCGCAACCACCGCACACCTGGGTTTTGGCAGGTCAACGTGGTGTCGCCCTTCCGGCTTCTTTCTCCGCTCGGGCGAGATCCGGCAACAGGTCATGCGCGCGCCGAGCAAGCTTGCGTTCATCAGCATATGCCAGCTTTTCCAGCAACGCACTGACCGGAATCCAACTGACCTCAGTGACCTCCGGGTCCTCATCGTTGAGATCGCCGTCCACGAACCGCAGTAGATGGTGATGCACCGTCTTGTGAATGCGGGTGCCCTCCGACACGAACCAGTAATCAATGGTGCCGAGGTCCGCAAACACCTCGCACTCGATGCCGGTTTCCTCCCACACTTCTCGCTCCGCGGTGGCGCACTGGTCCTCACCAGGCTCAACATGGCCCTTCGGCATCGACCACAACAGTCGGCCACGACGATCCAGCCGACCAATCAGCGCCACATAAATCCGATTCAAATCGACCGAACCGTCGGCGCGGACCGCTTCCGCCATCCCCGAGACCACCAAACCACCGGCAGACGTCTCATCCGAGGTTTGCATCCGCTGGCGGGACGGCCGCTGAGGTTGCGAACGACCGCGGTTGCGCTGCTGCCTGCGGTTTTGCCCCTGAGGTCCGCCACCGCGACGACGACGGGACCGATTCGACTTCTTCCGCGGCTGCTCGCTACCCGAGGTGGAATCGCTGGCGGAACTGGTTTTGGCGGAAGTGGAGCGCGAAGTGGAACCAGCACTGCCTACTGCAGCAGTATCGGACTGCTGCGATGACTGGGACTTATGCGCCTGTTGGGCCTCACCAGACTGCCTACGGGAGCCGCCGCGGCCACGTCGACGACGATTCGGACGCCGCCGCGATCGCTGACCGTCACCTTCCCCGGCAGCTGGACGGCCCTTGTGCTCACCAGATTGATTCGCGCCGGTCTTCTGCTCACCAGACGATCCCCGACTGCCCTGGTCAGCGGCACTTTCGCCACTGGCGTGCTGCTTCAGGGTGTGGTTGCTGCTTGCGGCGCCGCTTGGGCGGGAGGAACGCCGACGAGAACGCCGACGGCGACGTGGTGCCGCACCGCCCGGCTGCTTAGTCTCATCATGTTCACTCATTCCGTATAGAATACCGCGCCTGCCAAACGGGAGTTGGGTTGGCTCGCCTCGGTAAGGTTGGGGCGTGAGCAATTCCGGAAACAATCCCCACCCAACCAGCGCGGCGACCGACCCACAGCAGACCATGGCGCTGCTGGCCCGGGCCCAACAGGCGCTCCGCGCCCACGACGACACCCTGGTGCCACTCGCTCACCGCTTCGAAACCGCAGGCTATGAACTGTACCTAGTCGGCGGATCGGTACGAGACGCCCTGCTGGGGCGACTAGGCCACGACTTGGACTTCACCACCAATGCGCGGCCGGAGGCAATCTCCGACATCCTCACCGGCTGGGCAGATGTCGTGTGGGACACCGGTATTGAATTCGGCACCGTCAGCGCCGAAAAGAACCACGCGCAGATCGAAATCACCACGTTCCGCGCCGACCAATACGACGGCCAATCCCGCAACCCAGAAGTCACCTTCGGCGATAGCTTGGACGCGGACCTGATTCGCCGCGACTTCAAAGTCAACGCCATGGCGGTGCAACTCTTCGGCAACGGGGACCAGAAATTCCTCGACCCAATGGGCGGACTGCAGGACCTCGAAGCACGGCTGCTGGACACCCCCGGCACCCCAGAAGACTCCTTCAATGATGATCCGCTGCGCATGTTGCGCGCCGCCCGCTTCGCCAGCGCCCTGAACTTTGCGCCGGCGCCGCGGGTCGTTGCCGCAATGACGGATATGGCGTCGCAGATCGATCGGATTACTGCCGAGCGAATCCAGGCGGAATTGAACAAACTGATGCTGGGTGAAAACCCAACCGCAGGCCTGGAATTGATGGTGGATACCGGACTGGCAGAACGATTCTTCCCAGAAATTCCGGGCATGCAGATGACCCAAGACGAACACATGCAGCACAAAGACGTGTACGCACACTCCCTGCAGGTGATGCGCCAAGCCATCGACCTGGAAACCGACGGCCCTGACCTGGTGCTGCGCTGGGCCGCGCTGCTGCATGACATCGGCAAGCCAGCGACTCGTGCGGCAAAACCTGGCGGCGGCGTCACCTTTTATCACCACGAAGTTGTTGGGGCGAAGATGGTACGCAAGCGTTTGCGTGCCTTGAAGTACCCGAAGCAGGTTATTTCCGATATTGGTCAGCTCGTGTTCCTGCACCAGCGTTTCCACGGCTACGGCGAAAGCCAATGGACGGACTCTGCGGTACGGCGCTATGTCACTGACGCCGGACCGTTGCTGGAGCGGCTGCACAAGCTGGTTCGAGCGGACTGCACCACTCGGAATAAGCGCAAAGCAGCGCGTCTGCAACGCATCTACGACGACCTGGAAAACCGGATTGAGGAACTTGCCGCGCAGGAAGATCTGGCGAAGATCCGCCCGGATCTCGATGGCAATGAAATTATGCAATTGCTGGACCTGAAGCCAGGGCCAGAAGTGGGCGCAGCATGGGGATTCTTGAAGGAACTGCGCCTAGAGCGCGGCCCGATGGAACGCGAAGACGCCATTTTGGAGTTGAAGAAATGGTGGGTTTCGCGCGAAGAAGGCAATTCCTGACACAATGACGGTGTGGAAATGAATGATGGACTATTTGCGGACCGACTGTTCAACGCGCTGGATCGGCAGGACCCTGCCGCCGGAATGTTGCTGGTCGCCGCCCCCGGCATGCTCGCCCCAGAGTTCGCCCGCTCTGTGGTTTTCCTCATCGAGTACGGCCCTGACGGCGCCCTCGGCGTGGACCTGACTGCTCGCAGCGAAACCCCGCTGCACAATGTCATGCCCGAATGGGAATCCATCGCCACCGCACCAAAGGTCCTGTACGTGGGCGGGCCGGTCTCCCGCACCCTGCCACTGTGCCTGGGCGTATCAAAGATGGGCGCCGACATTGCCGCCAATGAATGGCTGGAGCCATTGGGCAACCGCTTTGTCATCGTTAACCTCAACGGCACCGCCGCTGAAGTAGCCGATGACCTGCAGGGTTCCCGGGTATTTGCGGGGTATGCCGGTTGGGACCCAGGACAGCTTAATGACGAAATTGAACGGGGCGACTGGTATGTCACTCCGGCGCTGCCGTCTGACATTCTCGCGCCGGGTCGAGTCGATCTGTGGGGCGCTGTCATGCGCCGTCAAGAAATGCCGCTGCCGCTATACGCCTCTTTCCCAGTGTCGGTGCGCAGTAACTAGGCGGCGGGCTGCTCTTCCGGGTGCGCTAGCGCATACTGTTTCGCGTAGCGCGCCGCCAGCCAGGAGCACATCATCAGCTGAATCTGGTGGAACAACATCAGCGGCAGAATAATCAGGCCAAGGGATTGGCCCGCGAAAATAACTGCTGCCATCGGCAGACCAGTAGCTAGCGACTTCTTTGTGCCACAGAACTCAATGGCGATCTGGTCGCCGCGGTTAAAGCCCAGCTTCATCGCGCTGTAGCGGGTCAGCCACAGCATGAAGGCAACCAGCACCACCGACAGGACACAGACAAAGAGCAGCTGCCATATCGGCACGGACACCCAAATGCCATCCACGACACCTTCAGAGAAGGCGGCGTAAACCACCATGGCAATGGAAATACGGTCGAACTGTTTCGTCAGGCTGTTGGAGGCAAATTTCGCTGTCCACTTTCGGGATAGCTGGCCAACCACGAACGGCAGCAGCAGCTGAATCGCCACGTCCAAGAACACTTGACCGGAAATCACCAGGCCACTGCTGCTGGACATCAGCAGCATCACCAGCACTGGCGTGAGCACCACACCTAGCAGATTCGACGCCGACGCCGACACAATGGCACCGGCGACATTGCCACGCGCAATCGACGTGAATGCTACCGACGACTGCACTGTCGACGGCACCAAGGTCATATACAGCAGGCCCAAGTACATTTCTGGGCCCACAATCGGTTCCAAGCCCTTCATGGCAAGGCCCACGACCGGGAACACCAAGAAGGTGAACACCAAAATAATCAGGTGCAACCGCCAGTGCTTAAACCCCTGCTTCGCCTCCTCTGGCGACAAGCGGGCGCCGTATAGGAAGAAGAGGAAAGCAATTGCCACTGTGGTGGCCACACCAAACCCGTCGGCGAACTCACCGCGCGCGGGCAGGAAAATAGCAATGACCACGGCCAACAGAATCAGCACAATGAGCGGATCCGGGCGGTAGTTACGCATTCGGGTCAGGATGGTGGTGTTACTTTCTGTTGCTGCCATTAGCCCAGTATTGTTAATTCTGTGCCGAATTTCCGCCTAATGCGCGCTTTAGCGCATCGCGGTCAACGGCAGGGGCAGGGGCTGCAGCAGTGCTCTGACCTGCATCACTTCCGCAGCCACCGTCGCCGCAGCCACACGAACCCGAGTCGCAGCCATCGGAGTCGGATTCCTTTTCGTCAATAAGCGCAACGGTGCGCGCACCCATCGACGCGCCGACACCAAGGAAGACCACCGCAAGCAACAACGCTACTGCGAAGAACACCCACAACCAGCCGGACACCCGCAGTGCAACAACCCCCGCGACGAGCAGGGCACCAGCGGCACCAAACCACATTGGGGCGGCGACTTTATGTGCGATGGTCCAGTAGCGTTCGTTCTTGCGGGCTGCTTCAGTGCGGATACCCAAAATATTGTTACCAGGGAGTTTGCCCTGCATCGCCAAGAATGCGACCACGGCCAGAGCAAGGGCCAAAACAAAAATGATTACGGCAAGCACAGTCATGCGTCCTAGCCTAATCCGCGACTTGGCTGGGATTGAATCCGTGGCCGCGGCAGCACCCTACTATGCTGTGCAGTTATGACCACTTCCAGCGAGGCACCTTCGTACCGTTATTCGCCAGAGCTGGCCGCGGAAATTGAGACCCGCTGGCAAAGCTACTGGACCGACAACGCGACCTTCCAGGCACCAAACCCAACCGGCACGCTGGCACCAGCCGCCGGGGACGACCTGCCGGACAACAAACTCTTCGTGCAGGACATGTTCCCGTACCCATCCGGGGCGGGCCTGCACGTCGGGCACCCGCTGGGCTATATCGCCACCGACGTTTACGCACGCTTCCACCGCATGCAGGGCACCAACGTGCTGCACACCCTCGGCTACGACGCTTTCGGCCTGCCAGCCGAGCAGTACGCCGTCCAGACCGGCACCCACCCCCGCACCACCACCGAAGCAAATATTGCGAACATGGAACGGCAGCTGGGTCGCCTTGGCCTCGGCCACGACAAGCGCCGCGCCGTCGCCACCACTGACCTGGACTTTTACCGCTGGACTCAGTGGATTTTCCTGCAGATCTACGGCGCCTGGTTCGACCCGCGGGAAAACAAAGCAAAGCCAATTGACACGCTCGCCGCGGCCTATGCCGACGGTTCCTTCCCACTGCCGGAAAAGTACGAAGGCCGCAGCTGGGATGAACTGAACAATGTGGAACAGGCCGACGCGCTGGACGCCCACCGCCTCGTCTACCACTCCGAATCGACCGTGAACTGGTGCCCAGGCCTCGGTACCGTGCTGGCAAACGAAGAAGTCACCGCCGACGGCAAGTCCGAACGCGGCAACTTCCCAGTGTTCCGCCGCAACCTGAAGCAGTGGATGATGCGGATTACCGCCTACTCCGACCGCCTGATCGACGACCTCGACGACCTGGACTGGCCGGAGAAGGTCAAGGCCATGCAGCGTAACTGGATTGGCCGTTCCCGCGGCGCCGAAGTCGACTTCCAGTGCCAGGGCCACAAGCTGACCGTGTTCACCACCCGCCCCGACACCCTGTTCGGTGCCACCTACATGGTGCTTGCGCCAGAACATGAGCTTGTTGACGAATTGGTGGCCGGCGGAACCGGAAACTTTGACGGGATTGATGAGCGCTGGACCTACGGCGCCAACACCCCAGCGGATGCAGTGGCCAAGTATCGCGCTGCCATTGCCGCAAAGTCGGACCTGGAACGTCAGGAAAACAAGGAAAAGACGGGTGTTTTCCTGGGCACCTACGCCATCAACCCAGTCAATGGCGCCGAAATCCCAGTGTTTATCGCTGACTATGTGCTGACCGGCTACGGTACCGGCGCGATTATGTCGGTGCCAGCGCACGACGACCGCGACTACGAGTTCGCCGAAGCTTTCGGCCTGCCAATCGTGGAAGTTGTGGCGGGCGGCAATATTTCCGAAGCTGCGTTCACCGAATCCGGCACCGCAGTGAACTCCGCTAATGACCAAGGCCTAGACATTAACGGCCTGGATATGGCTGCCGCGAAGGCGAAAACCATTGAGTGGCTGGTGGCAAAGCAGCTGGGTGTGGAGAAGATTCAGTACAAGCTGCGCGACTGGCTCTTTGCCCGCCAGCGTTACTGGGGCGAACCATTCCCAATCGTCTACGACGAAGATGGCGTGGCGCACCCACTGCCTGATTCCATGCTGCCGGTGGAGCTGCCGGAAGTGGAGGACTACCAGCCGGTGACTTTCGAGCCGGATGATGTCACCTCCCAGCCGCACCCGCCGCTGGCGAAGGTCACCGACTGGGTGAACGTCACGCTGGACCTCGGCGACGGTCCGAAGCAGTACACCCGCGACACCAACGTGATGCCACAGTGGGCCGGTTCTTCCTGGTACCAGCTGCGTTACATTGATCCGACGAATCAGGATGCGTTCGTGGACATTGAGAATGAGCGCTACTGGACCGGTCCACGCCCAGCAGAACACGGCCCACAAGACCCAGGCGGTGTTGACCTGTACGTCGGTGGTGTGGAGCACGCGGTGCTGCACCTGCTGTACTCGCGCTTCTGGCACAAGGTGCTGTTTGACCTGGGCCATGTCTCCTCGTGGGAGCCATACCGCCGCCTGTTCAACCAGGGCTACATTCAGGCGTTTGCCTACACCGACAGCCGCGGCGTGTACGTTCCAGCCGCTGAGGTGGAGGAGAAGGACGGCAAGTTCTTCTACAACGGTGAAGAGGTCACCCAGGAATACGGCAAGATGGGTAAGTCCCTGAAGAACTCCGTGTCCCCGGACGACATTTGCGACAATTTCGGTGCCGACACCCTGCGTGTTTACGAAATGTCGATGGGCCCGTTGGATACCTCCCGTCCGTGGGCGACGAAGGATGTTGTTGGTGCGCAGCGTCTGCTGCAGCGCGTGTGGCGCCTGGTGGTTGATGAAGCTACCGGTGAGCTGCGCATTTCCGATGCGGTGCTGACCGATGAGGACAATAAGGCTGTGCACCGCGCTGTCGCTGGCGTGACCGATGACTACGCGAACCTGCGGGATAACACCGCGGTGGCGAAGATTATCGAGTGCGTGAACTACCTGACCCGCGTCTACGCCAACGAGCCGGCCACCCCACGCGCCGCTGCCGAAGCAGTGGTGCTGATGTTGGCCCCAGTGGCACCGCACATTGCGGAGGAACTGTGGTTGCGTCTGGGCCACACCGACACTTTGGCGCATGGCCCATGGCCATCCTTCGAAGAGAAGTGGCTGGTCGACGACTCGGTTGAGTACCCAGTCCAGGTCAACGGTAAGGTCCGCGGTCACCTTGAGGCGCCAGCCGATGCCGACCGCGATGCCGTTCAGGAGCTTGCCTTGGCTGATGAGCACATCCAGTCCCTCATTGCCGGTAAGAACCTGGTCAAGGTGATTGTGGTGCCGGGCCGCATGGTGAACCTGGTGGTTAAGGGGTAACCGACTGCCCGGCGGCCAATCCGTCATTAAGCAAAAATAAAGACCTGCAGGAGGAATCCTTCCGCAGGTCTTTGGGCTTATTGACGGTTATTTACCGCAGTGGCAGCCCCAAAATCGCAAACTGGGCGGTCGAGGTGATCCACAGCAGCGATACCGGAATCAGCAGCCATGTGATGGCCAGCCACGGGGTCCATTTCTGGTAGCGGGACCACTTGACGTAGCAGATCCACATGGCGCCGAAGGTGCCGCCGAGGGCGATGGCCGCTGGGATAAGTGGGAATGCGAGTTCGAAAGTGCGGCTGCACATGAAGCTGGAGTAGCCGGCGTCGCAGTTTGGGCCACCGACGGCGCGGCCGATGAACGCGATAATCATCGCAGACACCAAAATGGCGACCATAGTGCCAATGGCCCAGAAAATGGCTTGACGGCGGGACTTTTGTTCCAGCTCTAGGCGTAGCAGTGGGTCAAAGTCTAGGTCGGCTTCGCTGATTTTGCCCGGCCGATCTTGGCCACCGAGTCTGCGCTTCGGCTTCGGGGCGTCGTCATTGTGATCATGAGGCGTTGACATACCCCCGAGCCTACCTATGCTGGGGTGACGTAGATAGGGGTGGGGCAATGCCGCAGGATCTGCGAGGTGCTGGACCCAATGAAAACGCGGGCGAATGGGCCGAGTGCCGACGAGCCGGTGACCAGCAGATCACCCTTCTTCCACTTGACGGTATCCAATGCCGCCGCCCAGTTTGGGCCGGAACCAATCTCAGTTTCCAGATGGATGTCGGGGTAGCGGGTGAGTGCGCGGTCGCGGCCCCGGTCGAGGGTGGCCATTGCTTGCTCTTGCCATTCGACCATCAAATTGGAGTCATTGCCCATCGGGGCGTCCACTGGGCTGAACGCGGCACCGGAAGGAACGAAGGCGAGCAGTCGCAGCGGCAAATCCCACGCCATCGCCATGTCGGCGGCGCGAGCTAGGGCAGTGTGGGACTGAGCAGTGTCGACGTAAGGGCAGCAGATGCGGGTGATGCCACGTTTCGACAGCTTCGGGTGACGCGGGGCCAAGCCAATCGGAATCGGGGAGTAGTGCAGTAGCGCATCAGCGGTCGAACCCATCCGGAAGTAGCCTTTGGCTGCAGAACCATGGGAGCCAAGGATGATGAGGTCCGCGTCGAAGTCGGTGGCGGCTGTGGACAAGCCAGCAGCTTCGGAAGTACCAGTGACAGCGACAGTGGGTTCGTCATCGAGGGCAGACTTCGGTACGCCAGCTTCCTTCAACGCGGCGCGTGCGGCGGCGGCGGAGCGGTCGGCTTCCTCTTTGGCCCAGGTGTCGAAACCGGAGAGGACACTGAGGACCATCGGCCAGGTACGTGGGATAACCGTAGCGACGCGGATGGTCACCGGCCCAGTGCGAGCCAGCCAAGCGGCGTAGTGAAGTGCTTCAGTGCCGGCGGATTCGGGGCGCCAGCCAACAAGGATGCGCTGCGGGACACCGTGGCTCACCGTGGGCCTCCCAAGTGGAGGCTCAAATGCAACCTACGAGTGCGCTTCCTTAGCGTTCGGCTTTCCATAATTCTCTAGCATGTCACGAATAATTGGAATTGCCGAAACCGCCCGTTCAAGTTGTTCACGGTCCAGACCAGTGAAAAGCGCACGGAACAGTCGATTACGTTCTGCCCCAACACGATTGAGTTCTTCGTGGCCTTTGTCGGTCAGCTTCACCTGTACGCCACGGCGGTCTTCTACGTCTCGGACTCGGGTGACCATCCCCAGCTTCTCTAGCTGATGAATCGCGTTAGAGGCCGTCGGCATCCGGATCGATTCTGTTTGGGCGATTTGGCTGATTCGGCATGGTCCGACATCAGCGAGAGTGGACATGATCGACAGCTGCGCGCGGGAAATCGACGACTCCTGGGACACGCGGGTGTACAGCAGTTCCAAGCGAGTGAGCATTGGGCGGATCTCGTTGGCGAGGAGATCTTCGATTTCCGCGTCGCTCATTTTGCTGAGCGTGGCATCGTCTGGAAATGCAGCGTGGTCGGTCATGACGGAAAGCACTTTCGTTGGTGGACTAAAACTACTTATTTACCATAGTGCCACCAAATAATGTTATTGCTAGCAAAAATGTTGGCGATCCGGAAATAATGGGGTGAATGTAACCGTCGCCACTTGCTGCACAACTACGAAAACCGCAGCACAAGTTGGCTGCGGTTTTGCTTGTTGGCTACTTGCTTTTCAGCGAAGTAGCAAGGGTGCGGCTATTTCTCGCCGCGGATAAACGCTTCCAGGTTCGCGCGGGCAGTATCGTCCGCGATCTGCTTCGGCGGCGACTTCATCAGGTATGCCGATGCGTCGAAGATTGGGCCACCAATTCCGCGGTCCAGTGCAATCTTCGCTGCGCGGATGGCGTCAATGATGATGCCAGCCGAGTTCGGGGAGTCCCACACTTCCAGCTTGTATTCCAGGTTTAGTGGCACTTCACCAAAGGCAGTACCCTCCAAGCGGACGTAGGCCCACTTGCGGTCGTCGAGCCAGTCAATCCAGTCCGATGGTCCGATGTGGACATTGCGGTCATCGATCTTGCCGGCCAGCGGTCCGGTCAGGTTCGAGGTGACTGCCTGGGTCTTCGAGATGCGCTTGGAGTCGAGGCGTTCACGTTCCAGCATGTTCTTGAAGTCCATGTTGCCGCCGACGTTCAGCTGCAGGGTGCGGTCCAATCGCACACCACGGTCTTCAAACAGTTTCGCCATCACACGGTGGGTGATGGTGGCACCAACCTGGGACTTAATGTCGTCACCAATGATCGGCACCCCGGCGTCTTCGAACTTCTTTGCCCATTCTGGGTCGGAAGCAATGAACACTGGCAGGGCATTGACGAAGGCAACACCAGCGTCAATAGCGCACTGTGCGTAGAACTTGTCGGCCTGCTCGGAGCCCACCGGCAGGTAAGACACCATCACATCGACCTTGGCGTCCTTCAATGCCTGCACCACGTCCACGGCTTCCTTGCCGGACTCTTCCACGGTCTCGCGGTAGTAGCGGCCGAGGCCGTCCAAGGTTGGGCCGCGCTGGACCTCAATGCCCAGGGTTGGCACATCGGCGATCTTGATGGTGCAGTTTTCTGACGCATTGATTGCTTCGGACAGGTCCTTGCCGACCTTGACATCATCAACATCGAATGCAGCGACGAACTCCACATCGGAGACGTGGTAGTCGCCGAAGCGGACGTGCATCAGACCGGGGACGGTGTCGGTGTCCTTTGCGTTGCGGTAAAACTCGACGCCCTGAACGAGTGCAGAAGCGCAGTTGCCGACGCCGACGATGGCGACCCGAATTGGGTTGGAAGACATGAGACTCCTTTGAGGCATGATTTCTGTGGTATTTACGCTATACCTATCGGGCATAAAAACGATATTTGTGCTGTCTTTATTCCCGCTTCTTAGAACTGAGAAGCTTTTAAGCAGACTGGGTTGGGCGGTAGAATCGCAGCTGTGTTTGTCAAAAAGGACGAGCTGGACCGGTCATTGTTGCGCACTACCGTTCTTCGGCAGTGGCGCGCCGGTGAAGAAGTAACGCCGGCAGTGATACCAGCTGACCGGCAGCTGATTAACTCTGCTCGAGATCTCGGTGTACCCTCCGAGAAACCGTGTCCGGTCTGTGGAAGAGACAGCCTTCGACTCGTATTGTGGGTATACGGAGAGCATCTCGGGCAGATATCCGGTACTGCTCGTGCCCTTGTTGAAGTTGAACAGTTAGTGGCTAATTTCGGGGAAGTGACAGTCCACGAAGTCGAAGTCTGCACCTCATGCAGGTGGAACTTTTTGCTACGAGCAGCAACTGCCATCGCTGGCTAACCACGTCAGCACAACCAAGTTTGAGGTAAAAATTCGTGTCACCATCTAATCCGGGAAACCAGGCGGGCCGTAGCGGTGCGCCACGGAAGAAGCCTAATTCCGGCGCGTCCGGAACGTCGCGGTCGAATGCGACGGGTTCCCGCTCGGGCGGCCAGCGCCGCACCCAGCCAAAGAATGGGCCGAAGAATGGGCCGAAAAACGGTACTGCCAAGAGCACAAACCCGAAGGGTGGTGCTCAGCGCAAGGGGCAGAAGAACGCGCCAAAGAAGAAAAACGTCGGCAAGCAGGTGCTGGCATGGTTCGCACTCTTCGTCGCGGTCTGCGTCACCATTCCGTTGGTGACTTTTGCGGTGGCGTACTCCACCACGGAGGTCCCCGAGCCAGAGGATTTGGTGAACAACCAGGTCGCGACGATTGTCCAGGCAGACGGTGAAACCGAAATTGCTCGCGTGGTGCCCGAAAATGGTAACCGCCGCACAGTGGAACTGTCTGACATCCCAGTGCATGTCCAAAACGCAGTGCTGGCCGCTGAGGACCGCGAGTTCTGGACTAACCCGGGCTTTTCTCTGACGGGCTATGGCCGTGCAGCTTTGGGCGTATTGACGGGTAGGCCATCGTCTGGTGGCGGTTCGACCATCACGCAGCAGTACGTGAAGAACGCGATTGTCGGCAACGACCACTCCTACGTCCGTAAGGCCAAGGAGCTGGTGATGTCGGCGAAGATGGCTAACGAATGGTCTAAGGAAGAGGTCCTTGCGGCCTACCTCAACACCATCTACTTCGGTCGAAACTCCTATGGCATTGGTGCTGCGTCACAGGCCTACTTCGGTAAGCCAATTGAGAAACTGACGATGGAAGAAGGCGCAGTGTTGGCGGCGTCGATTCAGCGGCCATCACAGCTGGATCCGTGGCACAACCGGGCAGAGGCTGAGCAGCGGTGGAACTATGTCCTTGACGGCATGGTCTCCATGGGTGTGCTGGAAGCGTCGAAGCGCCATGCTTCGGAGTACCCGAAGGTGGCGGACCCAGAAAAGACTCGGAAGACCGTTGAAGTTAAAGGTACGAATGGTTTGATTCGGGACCGAGTGCTCGCGGAGCTCAATGACATTGGAATCACTGAGCAGCAGCTCAACACCAAGGGTTTGAAGATCACCACCACTATCGATTCGAAGGTGCAGGAATCGGTGTTGGCTTCTGTCAATGACAACACTCAGGGTCTTGCCGAAGGTGTTGAAAGCGCAGCAGTGTCGATTGATCCTCGCACCGGCGCGGTACTCGGCTACTTTGGTGGCCGCGATCCGAATGGTTGGGACTACGCCAACTCGGGGCTGCAAACCGGCTCGACTTTTAAGATTTTCGGTTTGGCAGCGGGCCTAGCCCAAGACATTCCACTGTCGGCGATGTATGACTCTTCCCCCGTGCAGACCGGTGATGCAACCGTCAACAACGTGAGCGGTCAGTCTTGCGGTACCTGTTCAATTTCGCAGGCACTGAAAATGTCCTTGAACACAAGCTTCATTCGCTACCAAAAGGACTTCAAGAATGGTCCTGCTGACACTGCTGCGATGGCGCACAAGCTGGGTGTAGCGGAGTCGATTCCTGGTATCGAGCACACCCTGGTGGAAGAAAATGGCCAGTCCTATGAGGGCGTAATTCTGGGCCAGTACCAGTCCCGTCCAATGGATATGGCTTCGGCGCTGTCCACCTTGGCTAACGAAGGCGTGTACAACCGTCCGCACTTTATTTCCAAGGTTGAAGATGCCACCGGCGAAGTCCTCTTCGAGTTCGTCAAGGATGAAAAGCCAGACCGTCGGGTGAGCGCAGCGGTGGCCAATAACGTCATGGATGCGATGTTGCCGATTGCACAGTACTCCGGCACCCCGCTGGCTGGTGGCCGACCATCGGCCGCTAAGACCGGTACCGCTCAGCTGGGCGATACCGGCACCAACAAGGATGCCTGGATGATTGGCGCTACCCCGCAGCTGGCGACCGCTGTGTGGGTCGGTTCGACCAACGGGCAGCCGCTGGTTAATGAGTGGGGCGGCATGATGTACGGCGCTGGCGCGCCAGCCTCCATCTGGAAGCAAGTGATGGATACGTCGCTAGCAGACCAAGAGTTCCAGTCCTTCCCAACGCCAGAGGCTATTGCCGGGCAGGCTGGCCGCTACGATTACGTACCGCCGGTTGACAACTATCCTGAAGATTCTGACAGTGAGGAGCCAAGCGATTCGTCCGAAAGCTCCTCGGAAAGCACGCCGGGACGTCGCCCAGGACAGCCTGGCCGCGGAAACGGTCCGAGCCAGCCGGGTGACGGTGGCGATGAGCCAGCTCCGGCTCCGGAACCAGCGCCAGCGCCACCGAGACTAAACGACATTCTCGACGGCTTAGGACTTGCAGGCTAGACCAATGACGAACTTGCCATTGCCTGTCATTATCACCATTTGCAGCGTCGGGATCGGGTTCTTGCTGTGGGGCACCGCCTTTGCGGGGTACTACCTGCGGTGGGGACGAAAAGCAGTAATCTCCCTGCTGGTTATTGCCACCGTGTTTGTCACGCTCGTGCCGGTGTTTATTGCGGTGTTCTTCGCCGCGACATCGAGTTGATGACCTGAACCAAAACCCTCTGGGCGGCCCTGTAGAAGCTACGACACTTCTGCAGCTTGGCCGCCTTTTTGGGATTAGGGGGAAGCGGGGGAGATGGGGTAGGCTGGCCAAGTTGCTGACGCAACGACCCTCCTGTCACCCGCAAAAGGCGAGTGGCCGATTCAAAACACTAGACCATAGGAGGTGATGAGGTCCGTGCGTCAATACGAAATGATGATGATTCTCGATCCAAGCTTGGATGAGCGCACCGTTGCCCCGTCCCTGGATAAGTACCTGGAAATCGTCCGCAAAGAAGGCGGCTCGATCGACAAGGTCGACATCTTGGGCAAGCGCCGTCTCGCTTACCCAATCGAGAAGAACGCTGAAGGCATCTACGCCGTCATCAACATGACTTGTGAGCCAGCTGCAGTGCTGGAACTTGATCGTGTTGTGAACTTGGCTGACTCCACTCTGCGCACCAAGGTGCTGCGGACTGAGCGCTAACAGAGCACACTAGGAAGTACAACTACTTCGTAGTGATCTCTTTGAAAAGTAGCTAGAACCTCAGGAGGAACACATGGCACAGGGAGATACCAACATCACGGTTGTCGGCAACTTGGTTGCTGACCCAGAGCTTCGCTTCACCCCCAACGGTGCGGCAGTGGCTAACTTCCGGATTGCATCTACCCCTCGTCGATTCAATTCCCAGACCAACGAATGGGAAGACGGCGAAGCTTTGTTCTTGACCTGCAACATCTGGCGCCAGGCAGCGGAAAACGTTGCCGAGAGTTTGACTCGGGGCATGCGCGTTATCGTCACTGGACGACTGCGTCAGCGCTCCTACCAAACCCGTGAAGGTGAAAACCGCACGGTGTTTGAAATCGAAGTTGATGAGGTTGGACCATCCCTGCGTTACGCGACCGCACAGGTCACCCGTACCCAGGGCGGCGGTGGCGGCAACCGTGGCGGTGGCGGCGGAAACTTCCGCGGCAACTCCGGCGGCGGTCAGGCCCCACAGCAGAACCAGTCCTCGGGCGGCTTCGGCTCGCAAGCGCCGTCAGATGACCCATGGAACTCTGCACCACAGGCTGGTGGCGGGTTCGGTGGCATGGATGAAGAGCCTCCGTTCTAACTCGTAGATTCTGCGCTTACTTTTCACACGATTATTTTCCACACTTCACCCGACTGGGTAGAACCAGTTAGGTATCAAGCGAAAGGCAGGGATCATGAAGCTGATCCTCACCGCCGAAGTTGACAACCTCGGTGTTCCAGGCGACATCGTTGAGGTCAAGGCAGGCTACGGACGTAACTACCTGCTTCCTCGTGGGCTGGCCATGGTGGCTACCCGCGGTGCTGAGAAGCAGATCGAGGGCATTCGTCGTGCCCAGGAGGCTCGCGCAATCCGCGACCTCGACCACGCACGTGAAGTCAAGGCTGAGCTGGAAGCTCTCGAAGGCCTGACTGTGTCTCTGAAGGCTGCCCAGGGTGGCAAGCTCTTCGGTTCCGTCACTCCTGCAGACATCGTGGCTGCAGTGAAGAAGGCAAACGGCCGTTCTCTGGACAAGCGCTCCGTTGAACTGGCTCCAGGCGAAGTCAAGACCACCGGCAAGTTCCGGGTTCAGGTCAAGCTGCACGACGATATCGCCGCAACCGTGAAGTACGAGGTCGTGGCTGCCTAATTAGGCACTGCACGGCGGCCGACAGCAGACGTTAGACATCTGCAGTCTGGCCACATGACAACAGCAAACAACGGCCCCAAACTCTTCGTGCCCAACGCCATTGGGTGACTGGAGTTTGGGGTCGTTGTCTTTTTGCCCTGCACTTTCGGCAAGTGGATGCTGAGTTATCCACAGGGGGTGTGAATAGGTTGGGGACTTACCCACATTGGCTGTGGATAATTCGGGATAAAGTAAACGCCTCAAGTGACAGCAGACCTGAAGTGGACACGATCCGGTAACCGGCGATCAACTAAACGGATTGGCAATTAAGGTTGCCAACTTTCCGAAGGTGCGCTAGGGCTGACTGATATTGCAGGTGAAACACTGTTTTGAAGCGTTGTTGCAGTAACTGTCGTTGCTTCATGTCAATCAGCAGTTTGTCACCATGCTTGACCAGTGACTTTACCAACTGTTCACTTTTCATCCCCATTCTTCTCCACAGAGCCTGTGGATAACTGGCCTGCGAGTATGCAGTTTTAGGGCCAGAACATGCATTGAATCCACATCGGTCGGGCGAGTTTCCACAGTTATACCCAGCCCGGGATAGTCCACATATGAGGTGAGCCACTCCGTCAACAAGCCAAATGCCGAGGCGAAAAATACGGCACAATTGGATACAGCAACAGAACGCACAGCAAACAACTCTTCTGTTGAAACGCAGTGCGCAGTGATGGAAGATGGAGCAAATGAACTACCCAACATCAGGCTTTAATGCACCCGACTTCGGCGATGCGAGCTTCGATGACTCCGCACCACTGCCGCCCGAACCAGCGGAGCCAGCGTGGGGCCAAAACAGCGGCGGCGAGGGCCAAGGCTGGCAGAACACCGGCGGCAAGCGCGACTTTGGTGGCAACCGCGATTTCGGCGGCCGGAACAACTATGGCGGGGAAGGGCGCAACACCGCACTGGACTACGGACGGCAACCGCCCCACGATGAAGCTGCCGAGCAAGGCGTGCTGGGTGGCATGCTGCTGAGCAAAGACGCCATTCCCAATGTCATCGAAAAGCTCAAGCCAGAAGACTTCTACCGGCCTGCGCACCAGACCATCTATGAAGCCATTCTGAAGCTCTACGGCGACGGGCATGAAGTCGACGCTCTCATTGTTGGCGGTGAGCTGTCCCGCGCTGGCGTCGTTGACCGTATCGGCGGGCCGAGTTACCTGCATACTCTCGCTGCGTCAGTGCCAACGGCAGCCAATGCGCACTACTACGCCGAAATCGTTGCCGAAAAAGCAACCCTGCGCCGCCTTGTCGACGCCGGCACCCGGATCGCACAGCTGGGCTTCGCCGGGTTGGAAGGCGACGAAATCGACGGCCTAGTGGACCGTGCGCAGCAAGAAGTCTTCGGCATCGGGCAGTCCCGGTCGATGCAGGACTATGTCATCTTGGAAGACATCATTGAGCCAACCATGAACGAGCTGGACCAGCTCGCTGCCCATGGTGGTCTGGCGAACGGCACCCCAACCGGTTTTACTGAGCTCGATGCGCTGACCAACGGATTGCACGCCGGCCAGATGATTATTATCGCTGCTCGACCAGGTGTGGGTAAGTCAACCATTGCACTGGACATGATGCGCTCAGCTTCGATTGCGCATAAGCAGACCTCTGTGATTTTCAGTCTGGAAATGTCGCGCACTGAAATCATGATGCGACTGCTGTCCGCGGAGGCGAAAATTAAACTCGCCGACATGCGCGGTGGCCGTCTGAAAGACTCCGACTGGTCGGCATTGGCCAAGCGTGTCGGTGAAATTGCCGATGCGCCGCTGTTCATTGACGACTCTCCGAACATGACCATGATGGAGATTCGCTCCAAGGCGCGGCAGCTGAAACAACAACACGACCTGAAACTGATCGTGGTGGACTACCTCCAGCTGATGAGCTCCGGTAAAAAGGTGGAATCGCGTCAGCAGGAAGTTTCCGAGTTCTCCCGTCAGCTGAAGCTGCTGGCTAAGGAACTGGAAGTGCCGCTGATTGCGATTTCGCAGCTGAACCGTGGCCCGGAGAACCGACCAGACAAGCGACCACAAACCGCTGACCTTCGTGAATCCGGCTCTCTGGAGCAGGACGCCGACATGGTTATGTTGCTGTACCGGCCAGATATGGCCGAACCCGAATCGCCGTTGGCGGGCCAGGCCGAGATCATTTTGGCTAAGCACCGTGGTGGTCCTACTGGCACGGTCCGGGTGGCACAGCAGCTGCAGTACTCCCGCTTCTTTAACATGGCGGCGAACCTTGGCAACGAACCGTCGGGCTTCGAATAGGCCGATCTTTTGAGTATTCTCAGCTCCGCCCACTAGCCTGTTTACACATGTGTGCGAATGTGATGGACTTCGCCATGAATTGAGGCAGGAGTGAAGCGTTATCTCGTCCAGCAAACTGGAGAACCGAATCAGGCGGATAACTAACCCGTACGCAGCCGGAGATGACGACAGCGACGAAGCCGCTGCGCCAAAAGCACGTGGCCGGGAACAGTGGGTAGACACCGCCAAAGGCATCTGCATGTTTCTGGTTGTGCTCTATCACGCTGTCGGACAGTTCGTTGCCCACGGTTGGTATCTCGGCCCATGGGCAGCTGTCACTGAGCTGTTCGACCCGCTACGCATGCCACTGTTCTTCGTCTTGTCGGGACTATTCGCCCGCAAGGCACTATCCGGTTCCTGGCGCAGCCTAGCGGAGCGGCGCATCTGGGTGATGGTGTGGCTGTTACTGCTCTGGCCACCCATGATCGAAGGCGGTGCGCGCTTTGCCGACCAGCTTTCCTCGAACCAAGTGCCCGAATATCGGCCATACCTCGAAGTAGTGCTGGAGGGTTACATTTACCCGATGGCGAACCTGTGGTTCATTGCCGCTCTCGGAATCTTCGCTGCCGCATCGAAACTGCTGCACCGCGTGCACCCCGCCATCCAACTAGCGCTCGGCCTCACGCTGTACATTTGGTCGCCGCTGGCCGACTTCCACTGGGTATGGGATCGCATCACGACGATGTTCATCTTCTACCTCATCGGCATGTACCTCGGGCAATACATTCGTGCCGCTGCAAAGCCAGCCGCCTTTGTCGCCGCTGTCGGTGTTCTCGGTTACCTCGTGGTGCTGGGTACGGTTCGTGAATACGATCTGCATAATCTGCTTTGGCAAGACCACCCATACCTGCTGCAGTCCATTAACTTCATGGTGGCCATCTGCGGTGTCATCGCGGCAGTCCTAGCTTTCAGCGCGGTATCGAGCCACCCAACAATGCGTGTGTTTGGCTACATTGGCCGCAATACGCTGCCGGTGTATCTCATTCACGACACCCTGCTGCGCATCATGGCAAACCTGGGCGACTGGGTGATGACGCGGGAACAATCCGAGGAATGGCGTATTGGGATTTTGCCGCTGCTCGCTGCAATTCTTGCCACCGCAGCATCCCTCGGTATCCGCCGCCTGTTCGACCGCATTGGCCTGTACTGGTTCTTCGTTCGGCCGCGGTTCTTCACCGAAAAATACTGGCAGGAATACCAACCGAAGCAGCACCAACCAAAGCAGCGCCGGCCGTCGCCACTGCGCCGCGGCTCCCAAGACCAGACCTCCCAGGACCAGGACCCGTCAGGTGCGGCTAGTCGCAGCGAGCAAACCGCCGGACAGCACCACCAGCGCGATTCCCAACCAAGCAGTCAGCGGTAGCGCCTGACCAAGACCCGCCCACGCAAACAGCGCACCAAAAACTGGGTCCAAACCGAACAGCACCCCGATCGCTGGCGCCGACGACATCGTTGCCGCCAGCGCATCCACACAGAACGGCAACGCGACTGCTGCCAACCCTGCCAGCGCCACTAAGCCCAACGCGCCCGGGGCAGCATCCCACGTCCGTGCCACGGCCGGCACGCTGAACCACGACGTCAACAAGCTCGCAACAATGACCCCCATGGCGACCCCACGCAATCCCGCACCGTCCCCGCCGACGCGGGCGGTATAAACCGTGTAGAGGCCATAGAACACGGCGGCGCCGAGGCCCCACAGGTAGCCCGCTAGGTCAAACACGCCAGCTGGCCCAGCAATCATGGCGACACCAGCGAAGGCGCCGAGTCCCCACAAGCGGTGAATCGGCTTAGCCGCAAACGCCACCGCCACAAAACACGGACCCATAAAGTCCAACGTCATGGCAATACCGACCGGCAACCGAAACAGCGCCTGCTGCAGGCAAAATCCCATCCCCGCCACCGCGACACCGAACACCAGCGAGCTTTGCCACTGCAGCCGCGTGAACGCCAACGGATTCGGCCGGAACAGCACCGCCAGGACCACCGCCGCCGACGCAAACCGCAACGCCGCGATTTCCGGGGCAGTGAAGGTGTGAAACTGGCTGGTGCCCAGTACCGCGCCGAACTGCGCGCCAATAGAACCGATGCAGACCAACAGGGCTGCGCCAAGAACCTTATTCATCAGCGAGGCAGCCTACTTGCAGCCAGTGAACTGGGCGACGCGGGCGCGGGCATCGGCGAAGCGTTCCGCGGAAATCCGGCCATCGTCCACCGCCGTCGCAACTGCTTCCGCGGCGGCAGTCAGCTGCTCAGTACCCAACCACAACGGTGAATCCGCCCCAGCTGCAATCGCCGCGACGACAGCTTCGGTCACCGCCATCCGGTCCGTAATCGCTTTCATCCCGGAGAGGTCATCGGTAAACACCACACCGTCGAAAGCCGGGGTGTGACCGCCACCCAGTTTCGGGTAGCCACCAGCTTTCAGCAGCTGATACACCGCCGGGTTCAACGACGCGGGCCCTGGCTCACCGAATCCAGGCACTTCCATATGGCCCACCATGAACGCCGGCTGGTCAGTCAGCGCTGAAAAGGCCAGCAGGTCGTGCTTTTTCAGCTCCGGCAGCGGCGGGGCAGTGACCGCACCGGCATGGGAATCTCCCACTACGCTGCCATGGCCCGGGAAGTGCTTGACCACCGGTTTAATGCCACCGGCGGCGAGCCCATCGGCAAACACGGCAGCATACTCAGCAGCCACTTTCGGGTCATCGGAGAACGCGCGGTCACCAATCACGGTCGTCGCATCCGGCACATCAACATCCGCATTCGGGGCGAAGTCCACGCTCAGCCCCAGCGCCACCATCTTCTCTGCGTGACCTTTCGCCAGGTCATGAACCTGCTGCGGCGTCATGGTGCGAGCCATTTCGGCAGGTGTCGGCAGCGCGCCCAGTTCACCGGAAAGCCGCTGCACTCGGCCACCTTCTTCATCAATGGTGACCATCAGATGCCCATCGGCGGCGCCCTGCAGAGTCTTCAGGTCCGCGCCGGGCGTATGCAGCATCGACATGTCCGTCCACGAGCCAATGAAAACACCGCCCGCCCCGCGCGCCACCGCAGCAGCCGCATCGTCGTAGTTCGCCACCCCAACGGTCATCAGCGTTGTCGCTAGCTGCACCAATTCCAAGTGACTGAGCTTGCCAATGTCCCCGGCCGATGGCGTTTGGCACCGGATAGGTTGTGGGGTGCTTGTTGACGAAGACGGGGCCGACGCCGAGCTGCCGCCGCTGGTGCTGCTGCTTGCCGTCGCGCTTGCAGACGTGGTGTTCTCCACCGGAGGCTCAGCAGTATCGGGGGATCCGCAGCCAGAAAGGACAAGCCCGGTCAGGGCTATAACGGCAACAACACCACGGCGAGTGCTGCTGCGGTGGCTGTCGCTGCGGCGGGCACTGCGCTTAGAAGAGCCCCGAAATTTGTCCAAGTTCATCAATATCTATCCCATTCGCTGCTGGCTGTTTCGGCAGACCAGGCAAAGTCATAACGTCGCCAGTCAAAGCAACAATAAAACCGGCGCCGATCCGTGGGACCAGCGACCTCACATTCAGGGTATGTCCTGTCGGAGCGCCCAACTTGGTTGGGTCATCAGAGAAGGAATATTGGGTCTTTGACACACAGACCGGCAACGTATCCCACCCATTTGCCCGCAAAAATAGCAGGTCCTTTTCCGCCTGGGCCGATAGCTGCACCCCGGAAGCGCCGTAAATGCGCTGCGCGATGGTCTGCAAGGATTCCAGCAGGCCACGGCCTGGGTCGTAGATAGGGTGCGAATCGTGGGCATGATCCGCCATGGTGGCAAGCACGGTCTCGGCCAGCTCAGCCGCACCAGCACCGCCATCAGCCCAGACCGTGGTTTCCGCCAGCGCAGTATGGTGCTCCCGAGCCCACTGCCGCAGGTACTCGCGCTCAGCTTCGGTATCAGACGTGAACAGGTTCAGCGCAATAACGGGCTCCACCCCGAACTGGCGAATATTCTCGCAGTGCCGCTGCACATTCACCAGCCCATCAGCCAGCGCATCGAGGTCCGGCTCCGTCAGTGCTGTCCGATCCGCGCCGCCGTTAAACTTGATCGACCGAATAGTGGTCACCACCACTGCCGCAGCCACCTGCAGTTCGCCAGCACGAGCAGTGATGTCGAAGAATTTTTCTGCGCCAAGGTCAGAGCCGAAACCAGCTTCCGTCAGCACATAGTCCGCATGGTCCAGTGCTGTGGTGGTGGCCACCAGCGAATTGCAGCCGTGGGCAATATTGGCGAACGGCCCACCATGAACCAGAGCTGGCGTCCCGCCCAAGGTCTGCACCAGATTCGGGTTCATCGCATCGCGCATCAGCGCCGCCAATGCCCCAGCCACTCCGAGGTCCGAAACCGTGACCGGCACGCGGCTATACGTCGAACCAATAACAATCCGACCAAGACGAGCCCGAAGATCGGCCATATCCGTCGCTAAGCACAACACCGCCATAATTTCGGAGGCCGCGGTGATGTCGAACCCGGCTTCCCGCGGGGTGCCCTGGCCCGGACCACCCAGACCGGTGATGATATTGCGCAGCGACCGGTCGTTGACATCGAGGCAGCGGCGCCACGTGATGCGGCACGGGTCAATATTGAGTGCGTTGCCGTGCTGGATGTGGTTGTCGATCAGGGCGGCGAGGGTGTTGGTGGCGGCGGTAATGGCGTGGAAGTCGCCGGTGAAATGCAGATTAATGTCTGCCATCGGCACGATCTGCGCATACCCGCCGCCGGCCGCGCCACCTTTAATCCCCATCACCGGACCTTGCGACGGTTCCCGCAACGTGACAATGCTGCGTTTTCCGGCTGCCGTCAACGCATCCGCCAACCCGATAAGAACTGTGGATTTGCCTTCGCCAGCTGGGGTGGGGGAGGTCGCGGTGACCAAAATGAGTTTGCCGCGCCGAGCCGGGGCCTGCTGCTGTGCGGCAGCAAGATCCACTTTCGCCATGGAACGCCCATAGGGGATGAGGGTGTCATCGGGCAGTCCGGCGCGGCGGGCAATGTCGGACATCGGCAGCAACTGGTGTGCCGCCGCGATGTCGATATCACTGGGCTGAGAGGCACTCATACCCACAAAGTTACCCGCGGGAACCGCCGAAGGTTCGCAGTCGTTGGGCGTTAAGAACCACAAACACCGACGAAAATGCCATCGCCGCACCGGCCCACATTGGCCCCAGTAGCCCAATGGCCGCCACCGGAATCAGCACCACATTGTAGGCAAACGCCCAGAACAAGTTGCCTTTAATATTGCGCAATGTCGCTCGCGACAATTCAATGGCATCGACAGCGGCCAGTAGGTCACCGCGCACCAAGGTGATATCGGAGGCTTCAATCGCCGAGTCGGTGCCAGTGCCCATCGACAGTCCCAAATCTGCGGCAGTCAGGGCGGCAGCATCGTTGACGCCGTCGCCGACCATCGCGACAATCTTGCCGTCGTGCTGCAGGTCAGTAATCACTTGCGCCTTCTCATCAGGCAGCACATCCGCGATGACATCCTCAGTAGCGATGCCCACTTGCTTAGCCACTGCCTGCGCGGTCGCAGCGTTATCGCCAGTCAGCAGCATTGGCCGGAGCCCCAACTCGCGCAGTTTGCCAATGGCATCGGCGCTGGACGGCTTCACCGTGTCCGAAATGGTGATGACTCCGGCAGGGTTATCGTCAATAAGCACCGAAATTGGGGTGGTACCGGCGGCTTGGGCCTGCTCAATCTCGGCCTGCAGCGCCGGGGCGGTGGACTTGCCCACGGTGACCTTCCGGCCTTCGACGGTGCCTTCCACACCGATGCCAGCAGTGCTATGGAAGCTGTCTACCTGCGGCAATGCGGTATCCGGGTGGTTGTCGTTGTAGTGCTTGGTGACGGCGCGGGCCAACGGATGCTCAGAAGCATTCTCGGCTGCGGCAGCCAAGCGCAGCACCTCGTCCGCTGTGAAACCTTCGGCAGCGAAAACGTGGTCCACCGACATGTCGCCCGTGGTGACCGTGCCAGTTTTATCCAACACAATCGTGTCGACGCGGCGGGTCGACTCCAGCACCTCTGGGCCCTTAATGATGAGGCCGAGGGAAGCACCCTTGCCCGATGCCACCATCAACGACATTGGGGTGGCTAGGCCGAGGGCGCAAGGGCAGGCGATAATCATGACCGCAACGGCGGCGGTGAAGGATTCTGCGGTGGTGGAACCGAGCCACAGGTGCACAATCAGCGTGAGGATGGACACCACAATGACCGTCGGCACGAAGAACTGCGAAATGCGGTCGACGAGTCGCTGAACTGGTGCCTTTCGGGCTTGGGCTTCTTCCACCAGGCGGGCCATCTGCGCGAGTGTGGTGTTATTGCCAACGCGGGTGGCCGTGACAATCAACCGGCCGGAAGTGTTCACCGAAGCACCGGTTACCGTGTCGCCTGGGCCGACCTCTACCGGCACAGATTCGCCAGTGAGCATCGATTCATCGACCGCGCTGTGGCCATCATCGATGGTGCCGTCGGTAGCGATTTTCTCGCCCGGCCGCACCACAAACTGCTCGCCGAGCTGCAGCTGCTCAGCGGAAATCCGCTGCTCCTGCCCGCCGCGGATGACACTGACTTCTTTCGCGCCGAGCTGCAAAATGCTACGCAACGCTGCCGCGGAAGAACGCTTAGCCTTGGCCTCGAGCCAGCGGCCAAACAGCAGGAACAGGATGACACCGGCGGCAGCCTCCAGATAAATATCTGCCATGCCGTGACCGTGGCTACCGGTAAAGGACATGGACATTTCCAGGCCAGGTTCGCCTGCTCCGCCCCAGAGCAGGGCGTACACGCTCCACCAGTAAGCGGCTGAGGTGCCGAGGGTGATGAGCGTATCCATGGACACCGCGCCGTGGCGCAGGTTCCGCAGGGTGACACTGTGGAATGGCCAGCCGCCCCAGAAGTACACCGGGGAGGCCAGCGCGAAGACAATCCATTGCCAAAAGCGGAATTGCAGCGCTGGGACCATGGATAGTGCCATCACGGGGATGGTCAGCAGCGCAGTAACAATCAGGCGCTGCTTGAGGCTGGCGATATGAAGCGCAGCGGCATCCTCGGTGGCGGAGGTTTCGGCCGAGGCAGGTGTGGCCTCAGCGGTATCAGCGGGTTGTGCTGTTGGCTCGGGTTGCGGTTGCGGTAGTTCAGCGCCGTAGCCCGTGGCCTCGATGGTGGCCTTCAGGTCGTCTGGTGTGACTGCGTCGGCGTCGTATTCAACTTGGGCGGTTTCCGTCGCGAAGTTCACCACGGCCGCCACTCCGTCCATCTTGTTAAGTTTGCGCTCCACCCGAGACGAGCAAGAAGTACAGGTCATCCCGGAAACTGGAATATTGATCTTCGTCATGGCGACATCAGCCATGTCACTCGCCCCTTTTCTGGGAAGCGTTTGGTTAAAGCATTAAATTATTCGACTACTTGGTAGCCGGCCTCGACGACAGCAGCGTCGATGTCAGCGTCGGTGAAACCTTCACCGGAGACGGTCATGCGGCCTTCATCGATGGAGACATCGACATCTTCGACACCGAGGACCTGCCCAACTTCGTCCTTGACTGCCGCTGCACAGTGTCCACAGGTCATTCCCCGGATCGTGAAGTTCTTGGTTGCCATAGTGGCTTTCCTCCTTGGTGGAAACTGTAAAACGATACTTGTCGCTTCACCTTAGTTAGGTAGTGAATACAACAGACCTGAGGCTCCAATTAATCCCCAGGCCACGGCAAACCCTAGTGAGCTATATCACTGCTCGATGGTTCTTTGCTGGCGGTGCGCAGCTCTAGGGCATCGTCAAAAAGCAAAAAACATGTGGCTGGAATAGTGGGGCCGTCGGTAGCGTTGTGGTGGGTAAGCAAAGAGAAACTGACTGCAGAGGATTCGAATATGGCAACCGTTGAACTGACCGCCGAGAATTTCATGGACACCGTGGGCAAGGAAGGCATTGTGCTTGTCGACGCATGGGCCGAGTGGTGTGGCCCTTGTAAGGCATTTGGCCCAATTTACGAGCGTGTGTCCGAGAGCCACCCAGAGCACACCTTCGGCAAGCTGGACACCGAAGCGAACCAGCAGATCGCTGCATCTCTGGAAATCCAGTCCATCCCAACCATCTTCGCGTTCCGCGACGGCATCCTGCTGTTCCGCCAAGCTGGTCTGCTGCCAGAAGCAGCGCTGGAAGACCTCATCTCCCAGCTTGAAGGCTTGGACATGGACGAAGTGAAGAAGGAAATCGAAGCACAGATGGCTGCAGAGGCAGCTGGCGACGAAGAGAAGTAAGTTCAGCTGCGGCTGAGCGGACAATGGCTATCGGAGCGATCCGGTAGCCATTTTTTGTGGCGGCTACTCCGCGCGGGCTTGTTTGCGTAGCAGCCAGCCAGCAGAAAAACCGAGAATGAGGGCGACAAGCATGCCCGTCACCCACTTGGTGGTCGGGGATTTTGGCAAAACATTGGAGTCGGCAGCAGCTTCTGGGGCTTCGGGCACCGTAATTGCTCGGGAACTCGGTCCACTTTCGGCCACTTTGCCTTCTGGGAACACGGTTCGTACCGCCTCGGTGACATCTTCCGGGTTGGAGTTTCCGGAGAGCACGACCATGACGAACTGATTATTCGGACCGAAAATGCCGGTGGAATTATTAATCAGGCGGCCATCCCACCCGTTCTTCGTGCCGACAGTTTCTTCGGGGAGTCCACCACGGACGCCGAAGTCCTGGTCCATCATGCCGTAGGAGAATTTCGGCACCGAGTGCATGAGTTCTGCGAAATAGATGGTTTCACGCTGACCCAGGCCGCCGTCGCCATCGAGAACTCCGCCGAGGAAGGTAGCCATATCAGCGGCCGTCGACTGCGCGCCGGGCCAAAAGCCGACATCACGGGTGTTTTCCAAGCCGTAACGTTCCGCAACTTCACCAACAAGTTGTGTGCCACCGTAGCGCTCCCACAACAGATCGGTGGCTTCATTGTCCGACAGCCGAATCATGTTGTCGCGGGCGAGCATGTCCTCCAGAGACGTCTCATCCACTGTCATTTCTGGGTCTTTCCCAGGGGAGGCGGCGTGCGACTTTTTGCCATCCTTGTCATCTTCCGGATGGGTGTAGTTGTGGAAGGCAACCTGCTCCGCAATCAGGATTTTGGTGACACTAGCCAGCGGGAAGGTTTGGTCACCGGTGTCGTTGGTCAGCAGCATTCCGGAGTGGCGGTCCAGCAGCGCAATTCCGACGCGGCCGCCTTTGGCCTGAAAATCAGCGGACGCTTGGTCAATTCTGTGCTGCAGTTCCGTTTTCGATGCGGTTAGCGACGGAGCAGGGGGTTCAGTGGTTGCTGTTCCTTGAGCCTGAAAAGACACCGGTGGCGCGGCATTTCCGGGGTGTGCAGCGGCAACTGGTGCGCTGAGTGAAATCAGGGCAGTAGCTGCGGCGATTGCAATGGGCGCCGAGTACGTCCGGGTAATTGACATGGTTGCAATCATAGAAGGAATGTAAAGACGGCTGCGCGACAAGGCGGGCTTTCTGCGACGTTTCCGTCTGCAAAACTGTGCTGACCTCCGTAGGATCGGGGATTACTGAAGTAAATAGAAATTGCTCTCAAAGGAGTGTCGACATGGCGAACCCGTTTTCTAAGGGTTGGAAGTACATGATGAGTGCTTTCGACCAGAAGATTGACGAGAATGCTGACCCGCAGGTGCAGATTAACCAGGCAGTTGAGCAGTCGAAGAAGCAGCACGCTGACATTCAGCGGCAGGCGGCGGCCGTCATCGGCAACAAGAAGCAGTTAGAAATGAAGATGAACCGAATGGTTCAACAGGTGCAGAAGCTGCAGGAGCAGACTCGCCAGGCACTGACTTTGGCGGACAAGGCAGCTGCCGAAGGTGACACGCAGAAGGCTGCCGAGTTTGGTAATACTGCCGAAGTTTTAGCATCGCAGCTAGTGAGCACCGAGCAGGAGCTGGAGCAGACCAAGTCGCTGCACCAGCAGGCCGAACAAGCTGCAGCGCAGGCACAGGCCCAGGCGAAGGAATCTGAGGTTCGCCTGAAGGAGCAGTTGGACTCGCTAGGCCAGTTGCGTAGCCAGGCGGCGCAGGCAGAGATGCAACAGAAGACGACTGAGGCCATGGACACCATGGGCCAGTTCACCGCGGATCGCAATGTGCCGACTTTGGACCAGGTGCGCGACAAGATTGAGCAGCGTTACGCTAACGCGTTGGGCTCGCAGGCACTGATGGAAGACAATTTGCAGGGCCGGATGGCGGAAATTACTTCTGCCGGCACCGATTTGAAGGCAAATGCGCGGTTGGCAGAGATTCGCGCGCAGATGCAGGGCGGTGCAGCTGGCTCTGAGCTGACCACTGGCGCAGAGCAGCAGCAGGCTATTGGTGCAGGCGATGGCGGAGATGCGAATGCTGAAGCTTCTGACATGGGCACTGCCGCAGCTTCGGAGCCAAATCCAGCGCAGCCGAATGAGGCGGACGCGGAGGCAGCTGAGGTCGACGGCGAACTGATTGATACCCCAGAAGTGGATGATGCTGAGCTAGATGAGAACCCGTGGGGTCCGCAGTCCAACGCATAATTGCGTGCCATCACACATGGTGACGTAGAACGAAACGAAAACGGGGCGACATCGCATTGTGTCGCCCTGTTTCCCGCTCCGCACTCAGCTCGGCAGTGTTTTGCTGCCGGTTGTGGCTAGCCGTTTCGCAGGTTCATCAGTACCGCGCGGATTCCGGAGTGGAAGCCATCGCGCAGATTGACGCGCTGCGATTCCGTCAGCGTGTATTCATGCAGAGTTTCGCAGGCAAACTGCAGTAGCGGCCGGTCAATGTCTGGCGGTAGTCCGCCTCCGGACAGCAGGTGCGCTTTGTCGCGCTGGTCTTCGGTGGCGGCTTGTTCGTACCACCACGTGGCGTACTGTTGGCCGACGTCATACGGGGTTTGGAACCCGGCAGACGACCACACTTCATTCGGAAGCGGTACGTAGCGGGACCGCAGCTTTCGGCGCGGCGCCATCATGGAAGGGTTTGGCCGGCCAGCAGATGGGCCCGGTTTTGGCACTGGCGTTGGTGCCGGATCAGTAGAGGTCGTTGCGGTTTGCGGCGTAGCTGCTTCCTCTGCAGCTTCCGTTGCTGCTTCTACTTGCGCCGCTGTTGCCGCCTCCACTGCTTCGGTCGACGGTTCCGCTTCGGAGCCATCAACTGCAGGTGGCTGCCCACCGATTGGTCCGTGTTGTGCCCATCGCGAGGTGTTCATCGGCCGGGTCAAGTCCGACGGCCGTACAGTTTCGGTGCGGATTTCTGCCTGCACCGTTTCGCGTTCAGCCAGGTCAACTTCCGCTTCTACGTCTGCGGCTAGTTCCGCAGCAGCCTCAGCTGCGGTGTCGTCAGCTGGGCGAGTGGTTGGTGTGGCTGGTGCTTCCTCGTCCTGCTCGGCAGCGTCGTTGCTGTCAGCGGTTTCNGCATTGTCGTCAGCAGGGCGGATGACAGGTGGCAGTGGGCCTTCTAGCGGTTGCAGCTGCATTGCTGCTTCGAAGTCCTCCCGCGGATCGAGGATGGTCGTCGAATCGCAGGCATGGCGCAATACCGATGCCATGGAATCCCATCCGAAGCCATATAGATGCACCCGCACACCCATCTGCGTAACTTCTTGCACGCCCGGCAGCATGTCAGCGTCACCACTGACCAGCACCATGTCGGAGACTTGGCGGCCGACAGCAGCCAGCACCATATCCACAACTAGGCGCGTGTCGACTCCCTTTTGGGTTCGGCGGTCGCCCCATTCAATGAGTTGGCCGGCACGTAGCTGCACGCCGTTGATATTGCGCAGTGCACGTTGGTACCGGTGCGGCCCGGTTTCCGGAATGCCGTCGAACCACAGCTGGCGGTGAATTGGTTGCCCCAGCTGCTGGGTAATCATGCGGTCAAGGACGCTAACAACTTCAGGTAGGTCGATTTCTAATTGGCCGCGGGCTCCGGAGTCCCAGGAGTTATAGAAGCTTGCAAGTAAATATGAGGTGTCGACAAAGACAAGTGTGCGTTCAAGCATGGCTCCCGTTTCCGTGGCTAAAAAGGCTAAATCTGTTTTCCACCAGTGTGCCTTAAAACAAAAAGTGGCGTAGCTCTTCCCCTCAATTACGCGTGTGCGCTGCACGCTTTCCCGAGTGCGCCTGCGATGCGCACCTTGTCCCTGACGTTTCGAGTCGCTGTTGGAGCAGTCAACTCCGTGTCAGTCCACCGCCGCGCCGCTAGTCCCCGCCCGATTGATTGCCCCACTTCCTATAGATAGGAGACCGCCGCGGTGGTCCCCGTTTTAGCTTTGCGACGTAGTGGGGCTGTCTTATGTAGCTGTGCGGCGTTGCCGCAGGGCATCAAGCGAACGACAAATGGCTTGCTATGAAGTTAAATTTAGGTGAAAACAGCAGTCGACCTGCGGGTTTGTGAACGGTTTGGGTGCTGTGTAGTGTTTATCGAGTCAGCGCGGCCGGGGTCCGGTCGGGTTGGGGCTGCACTGGTTTACAGGTTGTTCAGAGGCTGTTTGCTTCTGGTTCGCTTGTTTGTTAGTGTGGTTCTTCGCTGCTGAAAGCGCTTGCCGGTGGGTGGGTGTGACAGTGTGCGTGTGTTTTTTGAGAACTCAATAGTGTGCCGATGTACAAATTATTTTTGTTTGTTTGAGCGGTTTTGTGTGATTACCGGGAGTTTTTCGGTTTTTACTTGAGCTGCCTGCTGCGCGCATAGGTTGTGTGTGGTGTGGTGGTGCAAAATCGTGTGGTGTGTTTTTGTCCTGTCAAGGGG
>NZ_AQUY01000003.1 GCF_000372445.1 Corynebacterium ulceribovis DSM 45146 | reverse complement strand
CACAACTATGGTTGTGTTTGTTGTTTCGTGTTTTTGTCGGTGGTTATAGCGGTGAGGTCACGCCCGGTCCCATTCCGAACCCGGTAGCTAAGCTTACCTGCGCTGATGGTACTGCACACGGGAGTGTGTGGGAGAGTAAGTCACTGCCGACATTATTTTTTAGGCGGGGTCCTGGTTGTCACTTTGTGTGGCGGCTGGGGCCCCGCCTCTTTACGCGATCCCAAAAGAAAAACGCTATCGATAGTGACTACTGCGCTAGCAATCCACCGTGGTCACCCAAGCGAAGAACTCATCAGCAGGAGCGACACTCCCAACGAAGTGTCCGCCGAGTTCCAACAGGATCATTCCTACTAACTGACTGACAGAAGCAAGCGCGCCCGCGAGAAAAGCCTCACTGTGCCCTGTCTCTTTAGCCAGGGGGTTCAGTTGCTTCGCTACAGCCGCTGGTAAGACCGGCCTACCTGGAATGGTGTGGTCCTGTCCGGCTGGCGAGTCAGTTGCCTCGACAAAGCAACGAAAGACCGATGCGGCAGGCTCAATAGTTTCTTCTGGGGCTTGGTAGCCCGTAACTGGTGTGCCATAGATCAGATAGAACTCATGCGGGTTTTTTAGCGCCCATGCGCGAAGCGCGGTTGCACGCGCCTGCCAGGTAGGGCCTGCCGCGGAAATGCTGACAGCCAACCGGCGATATGCCTCAACAATCAGCTCAGTTAAGAGTGCATCTTTAGTCGGTACATGCTTATAGAGCGCAGAGGGAACAAGCCCGACACGGTCAGCTATTTGTCGCATAGAGAGTCTTGCTGCGCCTCCCTGAGCCAACTGCTCTCGCGCAGCTGTCAGAATGCGCTGGCGCGTCGCCGCTTTTGCCGCGGAGCGAGTAGTGACATGTGGCTCAGAGTTATCTTTCATGATCTGCAGTTTAGCTATTGCCAGCAACGCGTTTGCATGCAAAACTAACATACAGAGAACACTGTTCACTGAAAGGATACCCATGCAATCCCGACTTCTTGGAATCCTCCTTTTCGCAGACGGTCTAGCATTCGCGCTATTTCCGCCCCTTCGCCCATGGGGCGACAAAACCGGTGTCCTAGGAGAACAAAGCTCGGCGTTCTCTGACCCACTGTGGGTGGCATCTCACGTTGTAGGAATGCTCGCTTGGGTACTGCTCAGCTTCGCACTGCTGGTCCACGGCACCCTGCGAGACCACCGAGCAGACAAAGGCTCCACCCGGCCTAGCATGAGCGCCTGGTTGGCTTTGGCGGGCACCATGTTGCTGCTGCCGTATTACGGCGCCGAGACTTTTGGGCTGCACGGAATTGCTGCTAGCGGTGGCGAGGCAGCAACACATGAGGCAGTTGATGCAGCTCAAGATGCGATTCGCAATGGAATATCGCAGTCTGTGCTGTTCTCCGCCGGCTTTGTCCTATGGAGTATCGCGACGATTCGCGTTGCATTCCGTGAGCGGAGCTGGCCAGCCGGACTCATCGCTGGCGGCGTTGTCACGTATCTGCCGCAGTTCTTCTTAGCCCCCGAACTGCGCATCGCGCATGGAGTGGTGCTCGGTGCCGGCTGCATCCTCTGGGGGCTAGAGCGGGGACGTAATCGTCGCAAAGCAAAAGGCCGGAACCACGTGGCTCCGGCCTAATGCTGACTTACCGTCTTACCGTATTTACTCGTCGGTGATGGCGTCCAATGGCTTTGCCCGTGACGCCTTGAAGGCTGGCCACAGCGCGGCCAAGATACCAACCAGGACTGACGCCGCTAGGACGGTGCCGAGCGTATCCCAAGGCACGACAATCTTGTCCAGGCCGTCGTCGGCAAGAATCTTCACGAAGCACCAGCCGAGGCCCAAGCCGGTGAGCAGACCAATGATGGCGCCGAAAATCGAAATCTGTACCGATTCCAAAATGATCATGATGCGGACCTGCCCACGCTGCATACCGACCGCGCGGAGCATACCGATCTCCTGGCGGCGCTCAATCACCGACAGGGCAAGAGTATTAATAATGCCCAAAATCGCGATGATGATAGCCAGCGCCAACAGACCATAAATAATCGCCAACATCTGGTTCACCTGCGAAGCCGACGCATCCTTCAGCTCGTCCATGGTCAGGACCTTGACCACCAGGAACTCGCCGACGGCATCTTCAATTGTCGAACGCTGCTGTCCTGCATTGACACCCTCGTCGTAGAAGACGTAGGCCATCAGCGTGTACTTCATCCGCGGGTCCTTCGAAATGCTGTCCACCAGCTGCTCCGAAATCAGTGGCCCCGGGTAGAAGTTATTGTCCTTGAACACACCGGTGAGCTTCGCGTCCGCCATTCCCATTGGGGTGACCACTGCGTACTCCTCACCAATCTTCATATTCGAGGACTGGTACAGGCTCTCCGGCAGCAAGAAGCCGGCACCTTCCTTGGTCAAATCCAAATCGCCGTCAACGGTCTCAATGTTGAACAGCACGCTTGGATCGGCATCAAGCGTCGACGCATTGAAACCACCCCGACCGGCCATCGAGGTGTTCGCCGTCATCTTCTTCAGCGTCTCGGCGGCCTCCTCCTTCGGCACCACCTGCGCGGTGGTGAAGTTCTCCCGCACCACGCTCTGCACACCATCGAGGTTGCGGACTTCCTCCACGGCCTCATTCGGAATCGGGAAGGACTGCTGCGCCGACTGGAGCACCAAGTCCATCTTTGCGCCGGTATCAATCTGCGACGCCACCGACTCCTTCATCGTCGCGCCCAACATGCCCAAGGAGGACACCAGCGCCAACCCCAAGGTCAACGCAAACGCTGTCGCCGCCGCACGCCGCGGGTTACGCTGCGAGTTCGTCGCCGCCAAATGACCAGGCGCCTTAAATGGCCAACCAATCAGGCGACCCAAACCAGACGCCAACGGAATCGACAACCACGCCGCGAACAACCACAGACCAAGGATGACCAGAAGCGCGCCGACACCCAGAATCTGAGCGCGCGTGGTGCTGGACCAATCTGAATTAAACGCAGCGGTCACTGCCAAAGCGGCACCGATAACGAGCAGCACCGCACCAATGATGGTGCGGACTAGCAGGCTCGCGGAGTTGCTGGTGTCACCGGAACGCATCGCCTGAACTGGGTGGGTGCGGCCCGCGCGCGCTGCCGGGGCCCACGCAGAAATAACAGTAATGAGCATGCCGACGACGAGCGGCACCACGAAGGACTGCCAGTCCGCAGACATCTTCGACGGCAAATCAATGCCATTCGCCCGCATCACCGCTTGCAGCAGCTGCACTAAACCGAAGCCGGTAGCAATACCGACAATCGAACCAATCAGACCCACCAACAGTGCCTCCAGCACCACCGATGCGGTCAGCTGGCCGCGGCTAGCGCCGAGCGCACGCAACAATGCGAACTCCTTCGTCCGCTGCGCGACAATCATGCTGAAGGTGTTGGAAATGATGAAGGTACCGACAATCAGCGCAATCAAGCCGAAGGCCAGCAGGAAGTAGTTCACGAAGCTGAGCATTTCGCGAATCATCTTCGTGGCGTCATCGGCCAGCTTCTGCCCGGTTTCAAACTTGTACTGCGGGAACTCCGCGCGCAGTTTAGTCAGCGCATCATCTGGGGAGGTGCCTGGTTCAACGGAAACGAGCAGGGAGTCCACATGCTCGCCGTCGGTGTACAGTTTCGTCCACTCTTCCTTGGTGAAAATGACACCAATGAAGCCGCCGGTAGATTCGATGCTTTCATCCCACTGACCAACAATCGTCGCTTCCATACGACTGCTGCCGGCAACCAACTTGGTTTTATCGCCAACCTTGAGGTTGCCGTTTTCCATCGCCGACTTATTGATGGCAATCTCGCCATCCTTCTCCGGCATGCGGCCTTCGAGGACCTCAATATCCGGGCCGACTTCCTGGCCTGGCGGGTTAGCATAAAAACCTTGACCGCCCGCGCCGCTGGTTTGCACCGCCTTGCCTTCGGAGTTAGCAATAATCACCGACGCGCTATTTTGGTTAGCGCGGGTGGCCTTCACCCCAGGAACCTGGCTGATTTTCTCAACATCCGCGGCGGCTAGCCCCTGCGGAGTCTGTTCCCCGGCCTCGGCGACAACGTCCACACCCTCGAATTGGGTTTTCACAATGTCGTCGAATGCGGCCGACAGTGTGGCGGTGAAAATGAAGGAACCGGCAATGAAAGCGGTACCGAGCACCACCGACAGCACTGTCAGGAATAGGCGGAGCTTATGCGCCGCCAGACTGCGCAAGCTGACCTTGCGCATCGCTTGTGTGCCTACTGAAGCCATGACTTAGAGTTCCTCAATCCGGCCCATGCGATCCAAGATGGAATCCACGGTCGGTTCGTACAGGTCATCAACAATCCGGCCGTCCGCCAGGAAAATAACCCGGTCGGCGTATGCCGCAGCCTTCGGATCGTGCGTCACAATGACAACGGTCTGGTTCAGCTCGTCGACAGCGTCCCGCAGAATGGTCAGCACCTCGGTGGACGAGTTGGAGTCCAGGTTGCCGGTTGGTTCGTCCCCGAAGATGATTTGGGGCTTAGCGACGATAGCGCGGGCGCACGCAACGCGCTGCTGCTGACCACCAGAAAGCTCAGCCGGGCGGTGGGTGAGACGTTCGGTCAGACCCAGGCGGCCGGTGATGGTCTCAAACCATTCCTTATCCACCTTGCGGCCAGCAATTTCAATCGGCAGGGTGATGTTCTCTGCCGCAGTCAGGGTAGGGACCAGGTTGAAGGACTGGAACACAAAGCCCAAGCGATCGCGGCGCAGCGCCGTGATCTCCTTATCCTTCAGCTTGGAGATATCGACATCGCCGACATAAGACGTACCTTCGGTGGCGCCATCGAGGCCGGCCATGCAGTGCATCAACGTGGACTTACCCGAGCCAGAAGGGCCCATGATGGCAGTGAATTCTGCAGTTTTGAATTCGACGTCGACGCTGTCCAGCGCAACAACGGCGGTGTTGCCCTGGCCGTAACGCTTGGTCAATCCGACGGCTCGGGCGGCAGCGGGACTAGCCGTTGCAGTGGCTGTTTCAGTGGCTGCTTCAGCCATGATTGCTCCTAAAAATGTTGACGTGCACTCTTTTTGAGGCTAAAAGTTTCCGAGTTCTAACTTAGTGGAGAACTGCCGCTCCTTCGATGTCAGGGGATCGACGAAACGCAGCTCGGAGGCCAAAAGTTGCAGTGGGTGGGAGAAATCATCGTCGGCAGGACGCGTGAAAACTGGGTAGAGGCTGTCTCCGACAATGGGTGCGCCCAAACCATTGAGGTGAAGGCGCAGCTGGTGCGTTCGACCAGTGATTGGACGCAAGGTCCACAGCGCAAGTTGGCGGCCCTGAACGTCAATAAGCTCTGTCGGTGTGATTTTCTCCACAATGGTCTCGGCGTTGGGCTCCCCGTCTACTACCCACGCCTGGACAATGCCGGGTTCCTTCAAAATGCGGTTCCGCACGGTAAACGGGGTGGCGCGGTCTAGCAGCGGCGCAAGCGCAAGGTAGCGCTTCTCCACTCGACGGCGCTGGAATAAATCCTGGTATGCGCCGCGGATTTCTGGCCGCGTAGTAAACACCAGTAGACCAGCGGTGAGGCGGTCAAGGCGGTGGGCAGGCACGAGCTCCGGGATGTCCAGCATTTTGCGAAGTTGGACGGTGGCCGTCTGGGTGATGTGCTGGCCACGCGGGATTGTCGCCATGAAGTGGGGCTTATCAATGACAACTAAATCATCGTCTTGGTGGACAATGCTGATTCGTCCCGGGATTTCCGGTTCCTCCCGCGGTGTGCGATAGAACCACACGTCAGTGCCCGCCGGAAGTGGCTGATCTGGCTGAAAAGGGGTGCCGTCGCGGCCCACGACTAAGCCGTCGGAAAAACGCTGCGCAATCGCTGCTTCATCATCGTCGGGGTGGCGGTGGGTCTGCGACTCGATGAGGTGCCGGATGAAAGCCACTGCTGTAATACCAGCAGCTTCAGCGGGGACCCGAACCTGGCTGGCGTTGAGGCCATCGCGGATGGGGAGCGGATTATACGTGCGTCGAGACATAGATATAACGCTATCAGCGAGGGTGTTAGTGCAGGTAGTGCCGTCAAAGATGCGGAACCGTTAGTACTTGCCAATGGTGCGGAAAGTTTTTAGAGTGTCGAACATGGATCAAATCATCGCTTTCCTTAACGACTTCCTGAACTCCGCTTTCGGCAAGAACTCCCTGCAGTTCTTCACCGGCTCCTTCAACCTGATGTTCCCAGCGGACGCACCTGCGGCCGAGAAGTAGGCCGGGCTGGTGTCGGGGCCAGCTAAGTCACCCCCGAAATTCTGGCACTGTTCTTGCAAGCGCGGCTATTCTGGAAATGAATAGCCCCTTGAGAACAGGAGTCCTGATATGTCACGCCAAGACGTCATCGTAGTCGCGGTTGACGGTTCCGATGCATCGAAAGTCGCTGTCACTTGGGCGGCGAACACTGCGCTCAAGCGTGGTGTCCCGCTGCGACTGGTAAGTGCCTACTCCATGCCGCAGTTCCTGTACGCCGAAGGCATGTTGCCTCCGCAGGAGCTTTACGACGACCTTGAGTCGGAGACCATGGAAAAGATCGAGGAAGCACGCAAGATTGCCCTCGACTTTGCGCCCGAACTGGAAGTCACCCACCAGATCGAAGAGGGCAGCCCAATTGACCTGCTGCTCGACCTTTCCGCACAGTGCACCATGATTGTCATGGGTTCGCGTGGTCTCGGCGGCCTGTCTGGCATGGTCATGGGTTCGGTTTCCGCAGCTGTGGTGTCCCATGCAGAATGCCCAGTTGTGGTTGTCCGTGAAGACAACATCCTGACCGAAGCCACTAAGTACGGCCCAGTCGTGGTGGGTGTTGACGGCTCGAACGTTTCGCAGCGCGCTGTGGAATTCGCCTTCATTGAGGCTGCTGCCCGCAAGTCGAAGCTGATTGCTGTGCACACCTGGATGGACATGCAGGTGCAGTCCTCCCTGGCAGGCCTGGCCGCAGCTCAGCAGCAGTGGCAGGTTGTTGAGGATGAGCAGCGCCGCATGCTGTCCGACCGCTTGGCTTACTGGGAGTCGAAGTACCCAGAGGTGGAAGTGGAGAAGATCGTTACCCGCGACCGTCCGGTTCGCGCACTGGGTGACGCCGCTGAAGGCGCGCAGTTGCTGGTCGTTGGTTCCCACGGACGCGGCGGCTTCAAGGGCATGCTGCTCGGCTCTACCTCTCGTGCACTGCTGCAGGCAGCTCCTTGCCCGATGATGGTGGTTCGCCCAGACAGCGAAGACAAGAAGAAGCCAAAGAAGTAACCGTTTCGTTATAATTCCGGTGAAAAGCTAGCTTGACCGGCCACTTTGGGAGTCCCCCAAGGGGCCGGTCTCGCTGTTTTTATTACACTTTGTGCCCAAGTGGAAAGATTTTGCTGCCGAATCTACAAAGTCGGCCTACCCTTGAAGGTGAGGTTGTAACCCAAACTCACAATCTTTGCCCGCAGGCTCCCGCTTGCTGTGGCACCTTCTACCAGAAAGGCAGCATTAAAATGATCGCCATTATTCTCTGGATTGTCATCGGCGGTATCGCAGGCTGGATCGCTTCCAAGATCATGGGCACCGACGCGTCCATGGGCATTATCGCTAACATCATCGTCGGTATCCTTGGCGCCGTCATCGGCGGCTGGCTCTTGGGCATCTTCATGGACATTGACATGGGTTCCGGCAACTGGTTCGTCACACTCATCACCGCGGTGGTTGGCGCTTGCCTGCTGCTGTGGATCGTCGGACTGTTCACCAAGCGCGGCTCCCGCGTCTAGCTAACCCGAACACCTCTCATACTTTCAACCCACCTCGGGTCGAGCTCACACCGCGACCACGCAAGGTGGGTTTTTTCCTGCCAATTTCCGACAGATCCGAGCCAATGGCGGTGTGAGACAGACAAGTCGGTATTCTAGAGGCAGTTATAAAACGCAGTGCGCTGTGAATTGTTGACCAAAAGGAGGCACCGTGGCCCGAACCGCAAAGAGTACTACTCGGAAAGCGGGCAGCACGCCATCGCGCCGCCGCGACCGGCCAGCACCTCGACAACGCCTCCTTGGTACCGCCACCCAACTATTTACCACCGAAGGCATCCGAGTCATCGGTATTGACCGCATCCTGCGGGAAGCCGACGTGGCTAAAGCCAGCCTCTATTCCCTCTTCGGCTCAAAAGACAAACTTGTCGTCGCCTATTTGGAAGCACTCGACGAGCAGTGGCGTGCCTCGTGGCATGAGCGTAGTGACGATTTGTCCGACCCTAAATTGGAAATTTTGGCGTTCTTCGACAAAGCCATCGCCGATATGCCGGACATGAACTACCGCGGTTCCCACTTTCAGAACGCAGCCAGCGAATACCCAATGCCAGAGACAGAAACTGAGCATGAGATTCGTGCGGCCGCGGCTGCGCACCGGACCTGGTGTTTGGATACGCTGCGTCCGCGATGTGCCGCACTGGGGGCGGAGAACCCAGAGCAGCTCGCCAACCAACTGCTAGTGATGCTCGATGGCGGCATCAACGGTTCTAAAATGACTGGCACTGTCGCGCCATTGGAATTGGCTCGTGATATGGCCGAATCTTGTCTATTGAATACCACTGACGCGCCAGCCTAAGCCTTCATGCGCTGCTGCTGGCTATGCCTCGGTAGTAGCGTCAGCCGTCGCTGCTTCGTCGAGGTTCTCGTCACCAAGCTCCATTTCGGCCCTATGCTGCAAACTCGCTGGAATATCGCGCGGCGCGGCAATGTCTACGGCGTCTTCAAAATAATGCTCATGGTCTTCGTCGATATCGGCGGCGCCAATGGAAATGGCATAGACCGCAAGCTGGTGCGGATTAATCTCTAAGCCCTCTTGTGCGGCGGACTTCGCCAGCTTTCGGGACTCCATCAGAATGCGCTTTTTCCGTCGGTAAATTGCATTAAGGTGCGCATTCACTTTCTTCAGATGCGCCTTCTGTTCCGATTCCTCTTTCTTCTGCTCTTCCTTCGCAGCAGCGTCCGCAGCCATTAGCTCATTAATCTCGTGGCGCTTCCATGGCTGGAATCGCTTGGCCCACTTCCGGCGACGTCGCAGCTTCTTCTCCCGGTCGCGGACTTCCGCTTTCTCGAAGTACTTATCCTTCTCCTGCGCTTGGTAGTAGAAAAAGGCCGCAGTAAGCGGATACTTCCAATTCAGCCAGGTCTCAATCAAAATGCCCTGCAGCAAAGTCCAACCATTACCGGCGCACCAATACAGCACCAATGCAACCGGCGCTGGACCAGTCAGGCCAATAATCAGCAGCATGAAACCAGCCAGCACAAAGATGCGCATAATGCTCATCATTTTGACTGACATAGTGATGGAATAGTCCATCACGCGCTTTGAGCGGTGCAGCGACGTCACAATAGACATCACCGACAAAATGGTGGCTAACACCAAAAAGGGCAGCACAAAATTCAGGACTGTTTCCCGGTCAGTACCCACCCAAGCAAACTGCTCCGGCGACATTGCCACATAGGCGGGGAGCGGAATGCCAGCGATATCGGCTTTCAGGAATTCATCAACATCCTGCCCAGAGAGCACGCCCACCCCAGCATGAGCGGCTTCGAACCCTTCCTGCGGACGTGCCATGGACGTCAGGACGCGGAATAGACCAAGGAAGATGGGCAGCTGAATCAGCGGAATGAAACAACCCGTGGCTGTTGAGTAGCCGTGCTCTTTATGGATTTTCCGCTCAGTGGCTTTGAACTTGCGGGATTGATCCGCATTCATGTGCTCGCCGCCATGCTCTTGCTTTGCAGCGGCTAGGAGCGGACGGGCAAGCGCCAACTTTCGGGAGTTCAGCAGGGTTTTCAGCTGCAGTGGGACCAGCAGCGACCGCACCGTAATCAGGAGCAGGAAAATCGAAATGGTCCAAGCAAGACTGGACTCGAACCCAAGCAACAGCAGTACCCAGTGCCAAAATTTCAGCACTGCGGACACCACATACATTAAGGGCTCAAGCACAAGGAACCTCCGACACTAAAATTGCACGTTCAACCGTGCGCTGCCCAATCAGTCTATCGGGCTGCACTGTGGCAGAAGTATCAGTGGTCAAAGTAAGTAACTGAAGTTACTTATTCGCCGCTTCGTAGGCCTCAACAATGCGAGCGGCAATCTGGCCGCGGTCGCTGACCGTGAAGCCATTGTTCCGAGCCCACTCACGAATCGCGAGGTTGCGTTCCTTCGTCCGCTCGGAAGCGGCCTTCTGCCGCGAAGCCAACGCGGCATCAGCCTTAGCGACGGACTCTTTCCGTGCAGCCGAGACATATGGTGCTAGTGCCTTCTCAAACGCGGCTGCGTTCTTCGACGACAAATCCAGCACATAATTCACACCATTGACAGCAAAGCGGACGACATGAACTTCCTTTTCCGACAATGGAGAATCGTCAATATCGTCGAAATACTGGATGACTTCGCGGCGTGCCATTATTTGTTCCTTTGGTTCCGGAAAAATGTGGAATTCTCATTCGGAGAATACCAAACCTCACCCAAAGAAACAGCGCCCAAATGAATAACTAATCACCTGGGCGATGTGACGCCGGTGAAATACCGTGACCAATAAACTTCAGGCCATGCCCACGCTGAGCTTCCATTGACTTTGCCCGGAACACGCGGCCATTCTTCACCAGCTTATTGTCTACCCATAGCCAGTCGGTCCGCACTGCGCGCGGGGTGAACTCCACTACCGAGTACCCATGCCAGTCGAAATCCAAAAAGCGCACATGCTTATTGGCAGTAGTAAGCGCGGATTCAGCCATCTGAGTAACTCCATTGCCTTGCGGCAACTTCAACTCATCATCAATGTTGGAGGCATTGACGGACGTGCAAACAATCTCCACCCCAACAATCTCCGAATGCGGATACCGCGCCGTTGTCATCGGCAAATCGCAGCCCCACGAGGAATGAATGTCACCGGTCAGAAACACCGTGTTCTTTTTGCCCAATTTGTGCAGCACGTTGTAAAGCCGTCGCCGGTCCGCAGCGAACCCATCCCATTGGTCAGTGTTATAAGGCACCCCTTCCTGCGGAATGCCCAGCAAGCTAGATACCGCGTTCGCTGCTTGCGGGTCCATCGGCGGGATGAGCACCGGTGAAATCATCACCGAGTTGCCGACCGCATTCCATGTTGCCGACGATGATGTCAGCTGGTCGGACAGCCATTGGAACTGTTCGGAACCCATCATGCTGCGCTTGGAGTCGTCGACCCCGCGGAACTGTAGTTTGCCCAGCGGGCCATTGCGGTAGGTGCGCAGGTCCAGCATGCTGAGCTCAAGCAAAGTGCCGAAGCGCAGGTTGCGGTACAGGTGTCCGCCTTGGGAAAAGGTGGTGGCTCGTACTGGCAGCCATTCCAGGTACGCCTGGACCGCGCAGTCGCGTCGTCGATAGTAAGACTTCCGGTCGCCGGAGTGGTTCTCGGCGCCGTGTTCCCAGGAGTCGTTTGCTACTTCATGGTCGTCCCACGTCACTACCCATGGGCAGGCTGCGTGGGCTGCTTGCAGGTCCTCGTCGGTGCGGTAGGTACCGTGGCGCAAGCGGTAGTCAGCCAGGGTGCGGATTTCGTGGGGTGGCTGGTGGTGGCGTACCGCGCCGGTTTTGCCGGTGTACTGGCCTCGGCCGTATTCGTAGATGTAGTCGCCGACATGCACTGCGAAGTCGATATCGCCGCGTTGCGCCATGTCGCGGTAGGCAGCGAAGTAGCCAGCTTCCCAGTTAGAGCAGGAAAATAGCGCCAGCCGGAGCTTATTGACGTCAGCATCAGCAGCCGGGGCCGTCAGCGTCTTTCCAACTGGCGATGTCTGGCCGCGGTAGGCGCCATCAGCAATGACGAATCGGTAGAAGTAGCGGGTGTAGGGGGCCAGACCAGTCGCCTCAATTTTGATGGTCTGGTCGGAGTCTGGGGAGGAGACCACAGCACCGGAGGCAACTACTTGGGTAAAACCCTCGTCGGTAGCCACTTGCCAGCCGACCTGCGTGGGGGTGCCAGCGTCAGACCCTGGGTGGTCCCCCGGATGGGAAGACACTCGCGTCCAGATGATGACGCTGTGTGGGTAAGGGTCGCCGGAAGCGACGCCGTGCTGGAATGCGCGGTGCCCACCAGGGTGCGCGGTTGGGGCGGCGGTAGCTGTCTGCGCCGAGCTGGTAATCGTAGCGCCGGCAGCTACGGTGGCGGCAGTGGCCACGCCAGTTTTTAGAGCTGCTCGACGGGTGTAGGAAGATGCCTGAGTCACAGTTCTTTAGTGGACGACACAATTCCGGCCGCCGCTCAGTGAAGAGCGGCAGAAAAGTGTTATTTAAAGAACTGTTAACTTCCGATTTGGTTTGCGGGGGAGGGGTGGGGGCTAGCGCTTGAGCTGCTCAACAATCTCATTGTCGATGCCCGCCAAATCCGACGACACCGAGTCGTGCACGCGGCGTCGCTGCCCCGGCAACATGTGGTCGGCGCTGCGCACTGCCGCGGCCAGCGCGTCCAGACGTTCCTTGGCATCCTTCTGGAACCCTGCGGACTTTACTTGCTCGGCTGCCATTCGGGCACCATCGATGCGGGCCAGTAGCGGCGCACCATGTCCGGAGTGCTGGGCCAGCTGCGACGCGGTGACGCCTTGACGTCGGGCCGAGCTTTCCATCATCCGCTCCCGCAGCATGGTGGTGCCGCGGTAGAGCAGTGGCAGCAGTACCGGCACGGCAATACGTGCAATGCCCACCCAGCGGGTGACATCGGATACCTGCAGCTTTCGTTCCTTTTGTGCTTCCAGAATCTGCTCTGCCCGCCGGTCCTGCTGCTTGGCGTGGGCCTTCGCTAGCTTTGCTTCCAGTTTGCGGTCAGCCTTCGCCTGCTTTGTTGCCCGCTTGGAGTCCCGGTCTGCCACCTTCGCTGCGGTCACATCGGCTTTTCGGGCTTCCTTCGCCACGGCTACCTTCGTGTTCCGGTCAGCTTTCTGCTTGGATTTGATGTCCTCGCGCACCTGCGCGGTAGCCTCGCGAATCATCTTCGATTGTTCGCGGGCTTCTTCTTTCGCCTTAGCCTTTGCTGCCTTCGCCGCTGCCTTTGCGTCGATGCGGTAATCGCGCAGCGCCTTGAATACGCTCATGGGTTTGGTTACCTCCAGGTTCGCCTACTGCTCTTAAGCGTAGGCGACAAGTTAACCTTGGTGCATTGTGATTGCGAAGGATTTCCGGCTTTCGGCCAAAGACTTGGTTGGTTGTCGCTACCGGACTGTGTTGGATTACCTCGGCGAAGACTTGGATTTGCGTAGCGAAGTCGGTGGTCGCCGGCACCAACACCGGGCAGAGCATACCCAAAAGGTTGTGCGCAATATTTCCGCACTTCAGCCGGTCACCCAGGTGCTTATTGACGATAACCAGGACGAAGTCGACCACTTTTTGGCGACATTAGAAGCGATAGCGTCCGGAGCACCACTGATTGCTGGTGGTCTGTTGCTGGGCAGCGGACAACAATCGCAGCCAGAACTACTGGTCCGAACCGACGGCGGGACGGGGTCTAGTCCCGGGGTGACGTATGCGCCGGTATTTATTGTGGCGCATAAGATTTTTGACCGCCGGACAGTGGCGGCAGAAAGTGGTCCCCTAGCCGTCGATACGCTCCGGTTGGGGCTGTCCACCCCGGTGCCGCACCCGAAACTGCGGACCAAACCCCGGCACTTCGACAGTGTTATCGCGGGCCAGGCGCATGCACTGCTCAGCGAGCTGGGCTGTGCGGCTGACATGGTCGGGCTGATTGGATTCGACGATTCGAAGGCAGTGTTTGAGTCAGCAACGGCCGTGCGCGATGTGTACGCCACGGCGCTGCGGCGGACCCGGCATGCTCTGGCAGCGGCCCGCGGGGAGTTGGCGCCGGTGCCCATGGGAACCTATCCAGTGGCGCCGCGGAAGGTGCGGGAATGTCGGACATGTCGACATTGGCAGCGCTGCGAAGCCGAATTAGCGGCAGCCGATGATATTTCGCTGCTGGTGCCAGGCGACCGTGGCGCGGAATTTCGAGCGCGCGGCATTTCCACCTTGACCGCGCTGGCTGATGACCCCGCCGCCGGAGAGATGGCGGCACTGGCAAGGGCCTGGAAGCTGCAGCTACCGGCGCTGCGCAAACGGGATGCGGTGACGGCGCCGCGGGCGGATGTCGAAATCGACATTGACATGGAGGCCTATTTGGAACACGGCTGCTACCTCTGGGGCACCTTCGATGGGCAGCAGTATCGTCCGTTTGTCACCTGGGGTGAGCTTGGTGGTCGCGAAGAGGCAGAGAACTTCGCTGCGTTTTGGCAGTGGTTGTCGGCGCGCCGGGCTGACGCTGCCGCAGCGGGGCAGACCTGCCTGGTGTACTGCTATGCGGCGCAGGGGGAGAACCATTGGTTGCGCACATCTGCGCGTCGGTTTGCGCAGTGGAGCGACGAGTTGCCGGGGCTGCCGACGCTCGCGGAGATTGAGGAGTTCATTGCTTCGGACCAGTGGGTGGACATGTTCCGAGTGGTGAAGAAACAGCTGGTTGGTCCGTACGGGCTCAGTTTGAAGACGGTGGCGCCTATTGCCGGGTTCCAGTGGCGTGATGCGGAGCCAGATGGGGAAGCCTCGTTGGAGTGGTATCGGCGGGGACTGCGTACGCGGTTGTTGGAGTACAACGAGGATGATTGCCGGTCAACTGCGGTGCTGCGCCAGTGGCTTGATGGTGGTGGTGCCCAGCTGTTGCCGACGGTTGCGCAGTGCTCGCCGAGCGTTCCGAAACCGGCACAGCGGTGACTGCCGGCACTTGCCGGCACTGACCTGAGAAATGGCGAAAGCCGCCCCGAAGGACGGCTTAGGCTCACACTGGGCGCAGGTAGCGCGTGATGAGTTACGCGGTTGCAGCTGCGTAGCGAGCAGCAACTTCGTCCCAGTTGAAGACGTTCCAGACAGCCTTGACGTAATCTGCCTTGACGTTCTTGTACTGCAGGTAGAAAGCGTGCTCCCACATGTCGAGCAGCAGCAGCGGTGCCAGGTCAATGGACAGGTTGCCCTGCTGGTCGGTCATCTGCTCGATAACCAGACGCTTGCCAACCTTGTCGTATGCCAGAACAGCCCAGCCGGAGCCTTGCAGGCCCAGTGCTGCACCGTTGAAGTGGTCCTGGAATGCTTCGAAGGAGCCGAAGTCACGCACGATTGCTTCTGCCAGCTCACCGGTTGGTTCGCCGCCAGCGTTTGGTGCCAGGTTCTTCCAGAACAGGGAGTGGTTGGTGTGGCCACCCAGGTTGAATGCCAGGTCCTTGGACAGGCCGGTCACAACACCTGCGATGGAGCCGTCCTTGCGAGCAGCTTCCAGCTTGTCGAGAGCTGCGTTTGCACCGTTAACGTAGTTCTGGTGGTGCTTGGTGTGGTGCAGCTCCATAATCTCAGCCGAAATGTGTGGCTCAAGAGCGTCGTATGCGTAGGCAAGTTGTGGAAGTTCGTAAACAGCCATGTGATTCATCCCTTCAATGAATGTGGTGTATTACCCATTGTGGTGACGCCTCTCGGATTACGCAACCTTGACCTTGCGCAATTCGGCAGACGAAACCGGCGGACGAGAAAAAGTGTCAGCCGCCACACAACCGAGCGTACCCTTGAAAGCATGGAAGAAACCGGAAACTTCATCCAAGGCATCACCGGCAGCCAATCCCGCGTCGACACCCACGCCACCCTCGGCACACCAATGGCAGGACCATACCCCGAAGGCATGCGCGCCATCATCGTTGCGGCCGGCTGTTTTTGGGGTGTGGAACGTTTGCTTTTTGACGAACCGGGAGTGTGGACAACGGCCACCGGCTACGCGGGCGGACGCGGTGACGATCCCACCTATTTCACTGTGTGCTCGGGCCGCACCGGACACGCCGAGGCGGTACTTGCGGTTTACGACCCAGAAAAGACGAGCTTTGAGCGGCTGCTTAGTGTGGTGATGGAAAACCATGACCCAACGCAGGGCAATCGCCAGGGCAATGACATCGGCACACAGTACCGTTCAGCAGTGTTTACGCTATCGGATGCTGATGCGAAGGCAGCACGCGAGCTCATTGCGCAGTATCAACCCAAGCTCACGGAAGCTGGTTTTGGGGCCATCACCACGGAAGTTACTCCGCTGGAGATGACCCCGACTGGCAAGTTCTGGTTCGCTGAAGATGCGCACCAGCAGTACTTGCACAAGAACCCATTCGGCTACTGCAACCATGGCTTCAATGGCATCAGCTGTGGTGTGAAACCGCTGGGTTAAAACAGCACGGCGATTCCGACTCCGAGTCCAAGGACTGCGCCCACCAGCAGCACGAATAGTCCTTGGGCGATTTGGACGCGGCGGACCATCGATGGTGCGGCGCCGACTGCTTCCAGCGTGCGACGATCCCGGCGAGACTCTGCGGATGACAACGTCAACACCAGCCCAGCGACAAACACAATGAATAGTCCGCCGCCGCCGTACACGATTGGTCCGACCAGTACTTGGAATGGGCTGACACCCAAACCGCGAATCAGCATTCCTGAGTCGCTCTCCAACTTCATAAAGGTCACTGAATCAAGCAGGTTTGGTTTTGACTGCGTGAACAACACACTGCCGCGGTAGGTAGTTGGGATACCTAACTTGTCCGCAGTGTCTTTCGACAGCATGATGCCGTCAAACTCTGCCGTGACAACCTGCGCTGGGATAGTCCACGTGCGTTCCGCGACACTGGTGTCGGCATCCGAGCCGGTGGCGTAGTCCTCGGCTTTTGGGTCCAGATTTCGAGGGCCGTAAACCCCGGTAGCGAGTTCCAGCTCCGTGACCGCACCGTTAGGGGAAAAGACGACAGCCTGTCCGTCATCAAGCAGTGTTTTTGCCTCGGTGATTGCATCGGGGTCAATATTCGTCATCCGATCCAAAACGCTGCCGTCGTTAATGATGATCGCATCGTAGATACCGAAGTCTGCCCAATTGCCATTGGCGAAATCCTCCCAATGACCATTAAGAGTGGAGTCAGTTAGCCATGCAGTGGGAGCAAAGACGTCGCTGCGTCCGGTGGCGTTGACCTTGTTGGCGAGCGTATTGAGCGTGTCGTCGAAGCCCGCGGAGGACGAGGAATCAGCGTTCGTGCTAGCCCACACCGCCTGAGGTTGAACGTGCTGAGATGCGGTGAGCAGCTGCGTGAGCCAACCCACCCCAGCCAGCACAAAGCAGGACACTGCTACAGCTGTCACTGCCGCGCTGGTGCGGAGCCAATTGCGCAGCGAGTCCCGAGCCGCCAAACGCAGCGGCAAGTGGAAGTGCCGTGCTTGTGATGCAACCAAGAAGAACAGCAGCGGCGCCGTGAATGCGACACCAACGGTGAGCAACGGAACGCCAAGTACCGACACGTCAGATGCGCTGAAACGCAGGAGATACCAACCGGCGAGCAACAATACTGGCCCAAGTAGCAGGCTGAACTGAAACTTTGGCTTGCGGGCGCGACTAGAACCCAGGGTGGGGATGAACGCCGCGACCAGACCACAAATGGCAACGCCGAGTGCGGCGAGCAGGCTGATGCCGCCGAGCCAGATGTGCACTTCATGAGGGAACGCGATGCTGCTCAGCCATTGGAAAAGCGCCCAGGACAGACCAATGCCGACGATGCCGCCAAGCAGGCCAAGCAACGCTCCCTGCCACAACATGGTGGCACGTAGTACCTGCGGCCGGGCGCCAGTGTTCGATAGCAGTTCCATCGCGCGGGCCTGCCGTTTATGTGCAATCGCGAAGACTGGGAAAGTCAGCGCAATGATGAGCGTAGCCAGCAGCAAGGCGTAACTGAGCACAGCAAACAACGTAAAGCTGTCTTCCAGTGAGCGAAGAATCTGCCAGGTGGCGGTGTTGGGGTTGTCGAGTAGGTCGGTGACTAGCGAGCTTGCGGGGCGGTGCATGACCGGGCTGTTCGGGGATGGGGAGCCAAGTCGGGTGTCCGTGAGCCAGTTCAGGTCGTTGTAGTCAGCGGTGCGCAGGGTCTGTGCGTCACCTGGCCGATAGTCAGCCAGGTTGATCACACTTTCGTTGCCGCTGGCCAAGCCGTCGATTCGATAGCTCTTGCCATCGATGGTGACGCTATCTTCGACAGTGACGCCCAATGCCTTGGCGGTGCCGCGGGCCAGCACAATGTCACCGGACTGCGGAGTTTCCGGCAGGTTGGCAGCCAGTGCAACAGCCTGCAAGGTCGCACTTTCCGATCCCACAGTCGCCACCTCATGGGTCCTGAGCTCAGGGTGGAAAGTGACACCGGGATATGCCTTCGCAAGGACTGCCAGGTCCGGTAGTTTTGGGTCCGCAATGGGGTCGATCCACACGACGTCGTAGCGGGAGTCCACGGAGCGAGCTGCGACGCTGCCGGTGGCGAGCACCGAGGTTGCCACCGTAGTGAATATGACCGGCAGTGCGAACAGGATGATAGCGACGAGGGTGCGCCATTTATGCGCAGTGATGTCGCGCCGGGCAAGGCGGGCCGCAATCATTGTTCCTGTCCTTTCGCATGAGCACCGTCGTCGGTGCGGCGAGCCCCATCATCAGCGCGGATGGCGCCGTCTGCGAGGTAAATGGTGCGGTCTGCCCATGCTGCGAAGCGTGGCTCGTGGGTGACAAGGAGCCCGGCCGCACCGGCGTCAACCTTCTCGCGGATAAGCCGCATAATGCCTTCGGCGGTGGTGGAGTCCAGCGCGCCGGTGGGCTCGTCTGCGAGGATGGCGCTGCGCTCGCCGATGAGCGCCCGCGCAATGGCCACGCGCTGTGCTTGACCACCAGAAATATCAGCGGGGAAGCGGTTCGCCAGTTCGGCTATCCCGACTTCCTCTAGGGCCTGGTGCGCGGCGTCTTTTACCTGTCCGCGCGAGGCACGGGCCAGCTCCAGCGGTAGCGCCACATTTTCAGCGACGGTGAGCGTCGGGATGAGGTTGAAGTCTTGGAAAACGAAGCCGATTCGGTCGCGCCGCAGGTCAGCTAATTGGTTTTTGCTCATGTTGGTGGTGTCGGTGCCATTGATGGTCACCGTGCCGGAGCTGGGTTGTTCGAGCAGGCCCGCGATTTTCAGCAATGTGGACTTACCGGAGCCGGAGGGGCCCATCACTGCGACCAGTTCGCCCGGGCTGACTGTTAAGGAAACGTCAACAAGCGCATTGATGGTGGTGGGGCCGTCTTCGTAGCTGCGGCTGACGCTGGTGAGGGTGATCATGGTTGATCCTTGAGGGTTTCGATGCGGTCGAGCCAGCGGGCTTCTGCTTCTAGCTCGTAGATTCGGCGTTCTTTAAGGAGGGTTTCGGCGAAGCCATCGGGTGTACTGCGGGTGACATTGCGCAGCGCAGTCATATTGGCGTCCCGTTGTTGTTGAATAATGGCGGCAACATCGCGGCCGTTGATGGCGGCCATAACGATTTTGATGACCAATTCGTCGCGGGCGTTGGTGGGCTTTTCGACGGATTGGTGCCACCAGGAGTCGAGTTCGGCGCGTCCAGCATCGGTGATGCGGAAGAGCTCGATGTTTCCGTCGTGGCCAGCGGATTCAATGAGCTCGTCGCGGTCGAGTCGTTTGAGGGTCTGGTACACCTGTCCGATGTTGATCGGCCAGGTGTGTTGCGTGAACTCCTCAAAGTTCGTTCGCAGCGCCGCTGCGCCGATGGGGCGCTGGGCTATCAGGCTGAGTAAGGCATTTCGGATGGACATATAAACACTTTTCTGGGAGGTGTGCTTACTCAGTAAGTTACCGGGTAAGTTACTCGGTAAGCAAGGGGGTAATAAAAAGACCGGCCACTATAGAAGTGACCGGTTCCTTCCCGCGCGAGCGCGGACCTAGGCGCGCGAGACTACTGCTTATTCAGCTTGTCCTTGATGGCCTGCTCAGCCGTATTAATCTGATCAGTGTGCTTGCCGCCAGTTTTCTTGTCGACCAGATCGCCGACCTTATCTACCGCGTCAGCAACCTTGTCCTGATTCTCATTGATGATGTTCTTGGCCTTGTCTACAAAGCTCATCAGCGCACCCTTCTACTTGGTCAGTGGTACCAACCAATTTTAGCGGCTTTTAGTTGTCTAGGTGCTTACGCGCAGCCTCCTGCGCCTTATCCACCTTGTCAGCGTGCTGATCATTAGTGCGCTTGTTTGCAGCGTCACCAGCCTTGTCGATAGCTTCGTTTGCCTTATCTGGGTTGCGCTTTGCCGCGTCGGTTGCCTTGCCAGGGAGATCGTTCAGGTGGTCAGAAATGCCCATGAGAGAAATCCTTTCGCTCGAGATGCGTACAGCCACCACGGTAGAGAAAACAGCTAAAGCTCGGCGGTGCCCATAAACGTCAATAAGCGGAAAACGATAACAACCCGGACACACGCGGCGGCTAGCGCGGAAGGGAAAAGCGGCGAATCCAAGCGGAAATGACCGAAAAGCGGAGGCCATCGGCGCCGCGGAAATCGTTATCGAACTGCATCCCCATTACCGCCGCCCAGTAGGAAATCATCTCGTCGTGATAATTGTGGCCGTAGCCACCGGTCATATCAACGCTGGTCAACGCATCAACCGCGAGCTGCCACGACGTGACAAAGGGGAACCAACGCATCGTGGGCAGCACATCCCGGCCGAGTGGTTCCTGCAGCCACTGCGGACGTTTACGCCACAACTTTTCATCCCACCAAATGATCGGATCAGAAGGATGCTGCGCAAACACCACTCGCGGAAACTCCCACTCGCCATAGCGCTGACCAGCAGCATTAGTCCACAAATCAGCGGGACTGGTGACAAACCGGAAATGGCGGCCCTCGTCCACTGCCGGTTGAATAACAGGCGAACCGGCATCGCGGTTATCGGTCAGCGACGCCCAAATCTTCGCGTTCTGTGGCGTGCCTGACCACATCGCCCCATCAACCTTGTCCAGCATGTCCTTCGCATCGGAAAACGCGCCTTGGCCACCAAAGCTGCCGAGGGACTCACCAGCAACAAATAGCTTCGGCCGGTTATCTGGCGGCAACTGCTGCCACTCCGCATACACCCGATTGAACAGCGCTTTCGCCGCCGCGATCGGTGCGTCCTGGTCTGCGACAAACGCCTGGAAACTCTGCAGCCGCGAATACTGCATCGCCGCAGTCGCACAATTGCCCCGCGACAAAAACTCCAGCGCACACAACGACCACTCCTGCACCCAACCGGTGCCAGTGGTGGTGAACAGCACCAAATTATCCCGACGGAACGCACCGGTGCGATGCAACTCCCGGACCACAAGATCCGCCGCCTCCGCCAGCGAACGACCTGGCTGCAAGCCCGCATAAACCCGAATCGGCTCCATCGCATGCGGATCACCAGTCACCCGCGCAATATGCCGCGCCCGCGGACCATCCGATAGCAGTGCTCGACCCTGCGCACCCACCGCATGCCACTGCTCGTACGACCACGGACTGCCCGAACGTTCCGGCTCCCACGGCTGGGAGCGGCCTGGGAAAACCAGGCGGTTGGCATAAGCGGCCTTGTCGGAAATTTCGGTCATTATCCGGCGCACCAGCAGCCGATCGGTGGCAAGCGCCAACGCCCCACCAATGATGGCGCCGGAAATAATCGGAGCTGCCCACCGCGGAATCTTCGCCCGCCGCAACGCCGCGGTGAGCGAATCGTAGGCAAATTCATTGAGGTCACCGAAGCCTTGCATCAGCAAGTAAGCGCCCGTGCCCAGCGCCGAACCTGCTGCGTGCTGCGCAATTCCAATATCGGAGTCGTAGTGCACCAACTCGGCAATCCGCCGCTGGTTATGCACCGACCGCAGCCACACCGCAGCGGTAATAGCCGTCATGGACCAATTGAAACCGCTGCGCGCACTATCCACCGCACGCTGCGACGGCACAAACTGTCCCACCGGCGTGCCCGCCAACAATTGCGCCAGACCGCGCCGGGCTCTGCTGGCCCCAACCCCAACAGCCAACCCCACGGTGTGGCCGACCATCTGATTGCCGAAAATGTTCAGTGCCGTGCCCCACCACTTCCGCGGCAACAGCGACGGTGACACCGCCGCCCAGGTGGCGACCTCTGCGCCAATGGCACCCGGTGACATTCGCGGACGTCGCCATGTGGTTGCCTCGTGATTAATTGCAGCCTGAATCAAATCTCCTAGCGCCCTCACCACCTGGGGCGGGCGTGGAAATGAGACTCTCAAGCGACCGGACAGCATATTGGCCATAATGGCAGATAGATCCGGGTCGCGCCGGGGTTGAACAAACCGGCCAAGAACTCGGCACATTGTCACCCTCGACAGATAGGTACGACATGAAGGAAATTGTCGGTAACAAGATCGTCTTGATTGGTGCTGGTGACGTGGGCGTTGCCTACGCATACGCAGTCGTCAACCAAGGCCTGTGTGACCACCTGGCCATCATCGACATCAACCAAGCCAAAACCGAAGCCAATGTTCAAGACCTGAACCACGGCATGCCATGGGCGCCAACCAACACCCGCGTGACCTCCGGCTCCTACGAAAAAGACATTGAAGACGCCGCCATGGTCGTCATCTGCGCGGGCGCTGCCCAAAAACCAGGCGAAACCCGCCTGGACCTCGTCGGCAAAAACATGAAGATCTTCCACTCCATCGTCGATGAAGTGATGAAGCACAACTTCGGCGGCATCTTCCTGATCGCCACCAACCCAGTCGACATCCTGTCCTACGCCACCTGGCGTTTCTCCGGGCTGCCCTCGAACCAGGTCATCGGCTCCGGCACCGTCCTAGACACCGCACGCTACCGCTACATGCTGGGTCGCCACTTCAAGGTCTCGCCAATGTCGGTGCACGCCGCCATTATTGGCGAACACGGCGACTCCGAACTGCCAGCTGTCTCTGCGGCGAATATTGCCGGTGTGCCACTGTCCAAATTCGTAGAAGAAGACCCAGCCCTGCCGGAAGTACTCGAAGACATCTTCGTCAACACGCGCGATGCGGCCTACAAAATCATCGAGGCCAAGGGGTCTACCTCCTACGGCATTGGCATGGGCTTGGCTCGCATCACCCGCGCGGTGCTGCAAAACCAGGGCGTATCGGTGCCAGTGTCTACGTTGCTGACCGGTGAGTACGGCCACGATGACATCTACATCGGCACCCCAGCGGTCGTTGGCCGGCATGGTGTGGAGCGCGTCATCGAGCTGGACCTAGATGAGCACGAACAGGAACGATTCGACAATAGTGCGAACACCCTGAAGGCCATTCAGGACAAGTTCTTCACTGACGGCAAATACACCGGCTAAAACTGGCTGTTCACCGGTCCTAAACCCTCGCGGGTGGGTGCTTAGGTTGCTACCTACGCTTCTGCCCAGCGAACTCTCCTACTTCGCGCCACAATAGAGACAAACTGGATGCGAAGTAGGAGTGCACAATGGCCGATCAGCTGAACCTCAATGAGCTCATTGTTGAAGTCGATGAGCTGCTGACTGAAACATGGGACATCACCCAATCCCAGCAAGACCTGATTCAGTCGGTCCAGCCGGAGCACCGCACCGGCGCAGAAAACCTGCTGCACTACGCCTGGATGCGCCGCAATGACCTGCGCCGACTGCAGGACGCGCTGCACGACCTAGGTGTCACTTCACTGTCGACATCCGAATACGCCATCCGCGCCCGACTGCTGGCGCTGCGCAACGCCCTCGGCGCCCTGACCGGCCAGGGAACCATCTACTACGTCGGCGAGATTGCCGACGACATGGCCCACGCCGATGACTGCCTCGAATCCAACTCTGTGACCTTGCTCGGTGAAGAAACCGAAGGCGCCAACTCCCGCATCATGGTGACCTTGCCTGCCGAAGCTGCTGACGATTACGAATTGGTTCTGGAGCTAGCCGAAGCTGGCATGGATATTGCCCGCATCAACTGCGCCCACGACGACGCCACCCAGTGGGAGAAAATGATCGCCAACGTGGGCCGCGCCGGTGAACAGGTCGGCAAACTGATTGGCATCAATATGGACCTGGCTGGGCCAAAACTGCGCACCGGGGACATTGTTCCTGGTCCGAACGTCGGCCGCGCCCGCGTCACCCGCGATGACGCCGGCCAAGTGGTGCACCCAGCCAAACTGTGGATCACCCCGAAGCCGTACATGTCCAGCCAAACCCCAGCGGAACCACCAGCGGATCTGCCGGGTCGCCCAGCGCTGCCGATCCAGGTTGATGGTGCATGGTTCGATGCCTTGGCCGTGGGCAAAGAAATCCGGTTGCATGATGCGCGGGGCTCCAAGCGCAAGTTCATCGTCACCAAGGTGTTGCCGCACGGTGTGCTCGCTGAAGGTGACCGCAACGCGTACCTAGCCGACGGTCAGCTCATTGAATGCGACTATGAACGCACCCGCATCGCAGGTATCCCACCGGTGCTGCAAAAAATGCGACTGGAAACTGACGAAGAAGTCATTCTTACTGCTGACCCAGCCGCCACTGTTCTCGGCGATGACGGCCCATTGCGGATTTCCTGCACCCTGCCGGAAGCAGTGTCCGCACTCAAACCAGGCGAACGCGTCTTCTTCGACGATGGTGCCATTGCGGCAGTCGTTGTTTCCACCCGCACAGCTGAGGAAACCGACGCGTACCCAGAAGCCACGCTTCGAGTGACCCGCGCGAAACCAGGTGGCCAAAACCTAGCAGCGCATAAGGGCATTAACCTGCCGGAAACGAATTTGCCACTGCCATCGCTGACCGAAGAAGACGAAGAAAACATGCGCTTTGTTGCCACGCATGCGGACATTATGGCGGTGTCGTTCATCCGTGACGAGAAAGACGTCCAATACGTCATCGGCAAATTGTACGACTACGCCAATGAACTAGAAGCTGCGGGTGACCAGGACGGGGCCGCTAAGGTTCGCCACGTTGGTTTGGTGCTGAAGATTGAAACCATTCCAGGTTTCCAGAACCTGCCAAATATCCTGCTTGAAGGCATGAAGTGGCGGAACTTGGGCGTGATGATTGCCCGCGGTGACCTTGCCGTGGAGCTGGGCTTTGACCGGCTAGCGGAAGTTCCCGGACAGATTATGTCGCTGTGCACCTCCGGCCACATCCCAGTGATTCTCGGCACCCAGGTGCTGGAGAACCTGGCGAAAACTGGTCTGCCATCCCGCGCCGAAATCACCGACGCCGCCTTCGCACTGCGCGCCGAATCCGTGATGCTGAACAAAGGCCCACACATCACCGATGCCATTGAGATACTGGATAACCTATCCCGCAAACTGGGCAGCTCCCAGCGGAAGAACCGTATTATGCTGCGGCGCATCCGCAGCTGGGACGAAACCGCCGACGCAGTGGCCGACACCTCCGACGTCGACACTGACGCTGCGGACAATAACTAAACACCTCGCTAGACTTTGGCGGTGTGAAACCTTTCCCCGCCGACTTCCTGACCACTTGGGCGCGTGCCGCCCGGTGGCTAGCAGTGTTGTACGGCCTGATGGGGATTGCCACCGTGGTGGACCTCTGGCTCAACCGAACCTTCGCCGTGACGGTCTACCCACTGGACTACACCATCGTGGGAGTTTTCCAGCTGGTTGTGGTCTGGATGTTCCTGCTGCTGCAACTCATCCCGTTAGTTCGCCTTGCCACATGGACCGCGCAATTCGCGCCGAACCTCGACCGCCCACACTGGCAGCTCTATCTGGGGTTTTACCTTCCGGTATGGAATTTGGTGGCACCAACAACGTTCTTCGCCAGCCTCGAACTTGATCGGCGGCAGCTGCGGATTGCCACGTGGGCGCTCTGGCTAGCGGTGGCCTTCTTCGTTATGCCAATGACGCTGACCTTGAAGCTGGCGAGCAGCGTCGTACTGCTCAGCCTCATGCTCACCATCGCGTTTGCCGCGTACTCCGTCGCCCTGCGGCACCTCGCCTTGGCGTTCACGCAGCCGCTGGCCCAGCTGCGTAGCATCCGCCGAAAGATTGTGTTGCCGCGCTCCGAATGCGAACTGAGCGAAGTAGAGTGACAATGTTCTCCGATCCACATCCCACCTTGTGGCAAGCAGGAGACAGTTGACCCATGCAGATTATTGCGCACCGTGGTGCCTCAGGTGAGCAACCCGAACACACCCTGGCCGCATATGAGCTCGCCCTCGACCAAGGCGCCGACGGATTCGAATGCGACATCCGCCTGACCGCCGACAACCACCTCGTGTGCGTCCATGACCGACGCATTGACCGAGTCAGTGATGGCACCGGCGCGGTCTCCAGCATGACGCTCGCGCAGCTACAGCGCTACGACTTCGGAAACGGCCAACAAGTCCTCCAGTTGCGCACACTGCTCGAACTCGTCGAAGCGAACCAGCACCTCGACTTTTTCATTGAGACGAAGCACCCGACACGGCGGGGCGGTGCCGTCGAAAAGCAATTGGCCCGGGAACTGACGCACTTCGGGTTGGCTGCCTCCGACCGCATCCACGTGATGAGTTTTTCGCCGTTGTCGCTTGCCCGAGTGGCGCTGCGACTGCCACACCTGGATCGCACCTACCTGTGGGCCAATGGGCAGACCCGGAAAACTCGGCAGCTGGCGGCAATTGCGCGGCCGACGTCGCTCGGGCCGCAGGTCGGGGAGCTTGGCCGCCTGAAACTGCTCTTCCCGGATAACGCGCACCCGGTCTACACCTGGACGGCGAACTGGGAGAAGGAAGTGCGCCGCAGCTTGGACCTTGGCGTGACCTGGATGGCGACGGATTTTCCGGGCCAGGCGCGGGCATGGTTGGAGGCACAAACTGATGTGGTGCGCCGGGTAAGCTAACCCTCGTGTCAAAGAAGAACCGCAAAAACGCCCAGAATGACAATGTCCCTGCAGGTATGAGCCGCCGCCAGGCGAAGCTTGCTGCCCGCGCCGCTGAACGTGCTGCCGCCACTGGTGTGGCCCGCCCGTTTGCCGACCTGCCGATGGAAGCAGATTTGGTTGCTTTCCGGGAGTTCGTCCCGAACGGCACCATGAAGGTGCAGGTAGCCGGAGCGGACCGCAACGTCACCATTGTGACTTTGCTGCCGGGTGCTGCCGCCGCACTGACCCGCGACGCTGACCACGGCGGCGAAGCGTTCGTCGCTATGCAGACCCGCGACCGTTCCCCGAACCCACAGCAGGACTTGGCGAAAGCACTGGCGTGGGCTGCATCCGCACCAGCCGGCTCGGTGCTGGAGTCGACTGTGTCTGGTGAAGGCGCGGATCTGGCAGCCCCAGCGCTGTCCGAGCTGCTGACCGGCGCGGAAAAGGCGCAGTCGGAGAAGTCTTTCGAGTGGTGGCTCCCAGGCGGCTTGGCGGCAAACCCGCAGGCTGAGGCTAATATCCGTCAGGCAGACGAGACGATTATGGAGTCGCACCGCGTCGATGCGGACCTGCCGGGCGCCATCTGGTGGATTGACACCACCACCCGGGCACACTTCCGGTGGATTCGTACCGAGGCCGAATCGAAGCTTTTTGACGGATTGGCCCGCGTTCACGCTGCCGACGGTCTGACCCTGGGCGAAGGCACGAAGTTCGCTGGTGTCTTCCGTACTCAGGGCGTGTTGGTGCCGGTGTGGGACTTGGACCGAACCCGCGGTTTTGATACCTACGGTGAGGAGCTTGCTGACCTGGATAAGCGCCTGGCAGCTGCTTTGAATGCGACCGAGCCGCTGACTGCGGAAGAGCGTAAGTCCCGCGACACGATTCGCTCCCGCCAGGTCACCATTAACTAGCTGGCCAAGCCCGCGCCACGGCTATTTCATCTCATTGAAGAAGGCCGTGGTGCTGTCATCCCACAGCACAATCGACCCGACACCGGAGTCCATGCTGCCACCATTGGGCACGGTCTCCGTTTTCGGGCCGCGACCTACCGCTAGCGCCACCCGCGCAAGGTGCCAAATGTGGTCACCCTTATCGACTTCGAATAGCTCCAAACCAGTGGTCAGCAGTGGCACTGCCTTAAAGGGGTTGAGCAGCGTCGCCGGTGACGATGTTTTCTGCACAATTGCGGAGACAAATTCCCGTTGCCGTTCCACGCGGTCAAAGTCCCCAAGTGGCGTATTACGGGTGCGCACATATTTCAGCGCCGTTGGACCATCCATTTTCTGGCAGCCCGCTTGCAGTTCCAGCCCAATGAGCGGATCAGAAATCGGCTCCTTTGGGCACAGCGTCACATCGCCCACAACGTCAACAAGCTTCGAAAACCCGCCGAACCCAATTTCAGCATAGTGGTCAATCCGCAGGCCGGTGTTTGCCTCGACGGTTTCGACGAGCAGGGGCGCGCCACCGAAGGAATAGGCTGCGTTGATTTTGTTCTGGCCGTAGCCGGGGATGTCGACGAAGGAGTCGCGGGGCAGGGACACTAGGCGTGCTTGGCCACCATTTGGGATATGCAGCAGCATGATGGTGTCAGTGCGCTGGGAGCCGCCATCGCCGCCGGTGACCAGGTCAGCTTGTTCTTTTTCGCTCAAGCCCGCGCGGGAATCCGAACCGACGAGCAGCCAGTTGGTGCCGGCAGTATTCGACACATGCTGCTCCGGCATGGCATCGACTCGGGCTAGCTTCGTATCCGCCCATACAGTGACCGCGGCCAGCACAATGACCAGAAGCAGTACAAATGCACCGAAGATGCGACCAAACTTCGGGCGGCGACGACGACGGCGTTGTTTGCGGGGCCGACGCGGTGGCTCTTCAGTGGCATAGCGCTCTGGCCGTGGGCCGCGGTAGGGCTGAGCCGTGGGGCGCGGCGGCTGGCCATAACCTGGCTGGCCGTAACCCTGGGCCTGGCTGTAGCCCTGCGCCGGTGCCTGGCGGTATTCCGGTGGTAGCTCACGCATGTAGGCCTTGCCGTGTGGCGCATCCAGGCGTGTTTCATCGTGCGCTGCATCTCGGTGAGCGGCTACATCTCGGTGGGCCGCCACCTCCCGGTGAGCGGCTGGGTTCCGCCGCACTGGTCGACCAAACCGGTCAACGATGATCTCGCCATTAGCCTTGCGGGCCCATTGGTCGTTGTCGTCGCTGTGCCGGGGGTCATGAAAACTCATGCACTAGAGGGTAGCGGTAAAAACTGAGAAACTAATGGGTAGCCGAGGAACACGACCGCATCAATGAGGAAATGCGCCACCACGAGTGGCCAAATTTTCCGCCAGCGCAGCCACACCACCGCGAACAGCACACCCATCGCCACATTGCCGAGCCCGCCGCCAATGCCCTGGTACAGGTGATACGACCCGCGCAGCAGCGCCGATGCCGCAATGATCGCTGCCGGTGCCCACGCAAGTTGCTGCAGCCGCGTCGCAAAGTACGCCACAACCACCATTTCCTCCGCGAATGCATTGGCGAACGCCCACACCAGCAGCGCCGCGGCCATCCACCAGGTCTGCTCGGCATCAACTGGGATGACCTGCTTATTGACGTTCAGGGCCACCGATCCCAAGTACCACGCCAGGCCCGGCAGCCCGATGACTGCGGCGAGGACCGCACCCCAACCCCAGTCGACGAGGCGAGGACGGCCAGGAATGTCGGTAACTTTCGACGCATCAAGGAGATACCACGCAAGCAATCCCCATGCGATGAGCACACCAGCGCCAATGAGCTGCAGCGCGAAGTCCAGCCACGCGGTATTCGCCAGGTTCTTGTTCAGCGTGACAGCTTGCTCGGATAGGCCTAGGTCGGCGAGCAGGCCGTCAATGATCCGGGCGATGGCCCGCGCCCCAGATGCGCCAAACGTGATGGCAAGGACGAGGGCAATCTCGACGCGGATGCGGGGCGGTGCTGGCGGCAGGACGGTGCTGGTCATGACAAGTGCGCCTCGACGAACTGGGCGGCGGCAAGCAGTTGTGGCTGGCTTGCGGAAATCGCCCCGAGCTGCACGGATACTGGGGGTGCCCCGGCCGCACCAACATGTTCTGCCCGCACGGGCACTGCCACGGACGCAAAACCAGTGAGGTTCCACAAGGTATTCCACGGGGTCCACTGGGTCTGGGCATTGAAGTCGTCTGGCGGTGCCATCGACGAGAAATGCCCAATCGGCGGCGGATCAAACGCCAGCGTCGGCGTAATGACCATTGCCATCGGCCATGCTCGCTGCACTCGCTGCGGCAACGCCCCGAGCACCGCAAGGGCTTCTGCGGCCCGCTCCGGTGGCACCGCCTGTGCAGATTCCCGCAGCCACGTCGTCACCGCCGAATACTGTGCGTCCGGCAAAGTTGCGGCGCGCCGGGCCATGAGGTCACGGAACACGTCGAACACGTCTGGCCCGTAGGGCGCCGTCACTTCCACAATCTCCGCGCCCGCATTCGAGAGCACATCGGCGCAGCGTACGGCAGCAGTCCGCCACTGTGATTGCACTGCAACGTCAGCGTGTAACCCTTCCGTCATTAAGCCCACGGGGACGCCGCGCATATCGAACGCTGAACATTCCGGTAGCCGGAACCCATGCATGGCGGCGGCATCGTCGACGGTGCGGGTAATGAAGCCATCGGTGGCGAAACGGCCACCGGACGTGTCGTGGGCTGGTTTGAAACCGACGACGCCACAGGCAGCTGCGGGTACGCGGATGGAGCCACCACCGTCGGAGGCTAGGGCTGCGGCAACTGCGCCGGATGCCACGGCGACGGCGGCGCCACCAGAGGACCCACCAGGCGTGTGGCCTGGGCGGATGGGGTTGTCGGGTGCGGGCATGCCGACTGGTTCGGTGTAGGCGGTCATCCCCATTTCGGAGGTCGCAGTGGTGCCGAAGACAATGGCGCCGCGGTCGATGAGGGACTGCACCACCGGGCTGGTGGCGGCCGGGAGGTGCTCTAAATGGACTGAGCCGTAGCTGCAGGGAACCCCCTCGATGGGGAAGAGGTCTTTGACCAGCATCGGCAAGCCCGCCAAGGGCAGGTCAGCGGCAGCGTCGGCAGGTGGGGTGACAGCGCGCCGGGCACGCAACGCTTCTTGCTGTTGTGCGGCGAGCTCTGGGGTCGCAACCTGCAGCCCGGGTAGGCCCGCGGTGTCCAGCCACGGCAAATCCGCACCGGCATGCACCGCGCTGACCAGCTGACGGACCGACGAATGAGGGGAGGGGGCAGACGAAGTCATGATTACCCCAGGCTAGTGTCTGGCGGGTTGGTTAGGCTGTACACATGGTCAAAGTCAGTTACCTCGGCCCCGCTGGAACCTTTACGGAAGCGGCGTTGCTGCAGCTTGCCGCGAACCACCCGGACATTATTGCGCCGGCAGATGAATTGGAGGCGGTGCCGGCATCATCGCCGATGGAGGCGCTGGCGATGGTGCGCCAGGGTGAGGTGTGCTTCGCCTGCATTGCTATTGAAAATAGTGTTGATGGTCCGGTGACCGCGGCATTTGATGCGCTGTGTACCGGCCCGGAGCTGCAGATTTTCGCGGAGACTGAACTTGATGTCGTCTTTTCCATTCTGGTGCGCGAAGGCACGGAGCTTGCCGACATTCAGACGCTGTCAGCGCATCCGGTGGGGCTGCAGCAGGTCCGCGACTGGGCGGAAAATAATGTGCCCGATGCCCGTTTGATTCCGGCCTCGTCCAATGCGGCGGCTGCGGTGGACGTGGCGGAGGGCCGGATTGATGCCGCGGCCGCCCCGGCGCGTGCCGGAGAACTTTTGGGCTTAGCGACGTTAGCAGCCGGCATCGCAGATGTGCGCGGCGCACGAACCCGCTTTGTCCTGGTCGGACAGCCGGCAGTGCCGACGGCGCCAACTGGCCGAGATCGGACATCGGTGGCGTTCACGTTGCCGAATGAGCCGGGAACGTTGGTGACGGCGATGACGGAGTTTTCCATCCGCGATATTGACCTGACTCGGATTGAATCACGGCCAACGCGCCAAGCACTGGGTGTGTATCGCTTCTACATTGATTGCAGTGGGCATATTGCTGACCCGATTGTGGCGGAAGCATTGCAGGCGCTGTACCGGCGTGTGCAGGACCTGCGGTTCTTGGGTTCGTGGCCAGCGGAGTCTCGGGCGAAATTGCAGGATGCGTGCCCGCCGGATATTTCGGAGGCCCAGGATTGGGTGGCGTCACGCATGAATGGGAAGCGGGGTTAATGCCATGACCGGAAGTTTTGCTGCGAAACAGCCGCGAGTCCCGCAACTGCCGGAGGCCGGTGATGTCGGACGTCTGATTATGGTGCGGCACGGCCAAACGCATTCCAATGTCCGCCGGATTTTGGATACGGCGCTGCCAGGTGCCGCGTTGACTGACCAAGGCATCTCGCAGGCCCGACTATTGGGTAAAACTTTGGCGTGGAACCATGACCGACTTGGTGTGGTGGCCACATCCGAGGCGCTGCGGGCGCGACAAACCGGCACGTGGGCGATCTCAGAAATGCACCGCCATGTGCGCACCGACCAGAACGTGCTGGTGATGAAAGGTTTGAAAGAAGTTGATGCCGGGGAGCTGGAGGGCCGCCGGGATCGGGAGGCGCACTTGGAGTTCGGCAGTTATATGTGGGAATGGCTGCGTGGTGAGACGCAGAAGAAACTGCCAGGTGGTGAGTCGCTAGATGATGTGATTGGCCGCTTCGAGCCGACGTTCGCTGCCATGCGGGCGCGATATCTAGAACATGGTCGGGATGCGGTAGTAGTGGCACATGGTGCGGCGATTCGCCTGATGGGTCATGTGCTGGCCGGGGTTGATGGTCGGTGGGTGCTGACTAATTCCCTACCGAATACCGGCATGGTGGTACTCGAGCCGAAATCTGGACCGAATGGTCACAGGTGGCGAGTTGCTAGCTGGGATGGCGCCACAGACGTGCCGTTAAGTTAGGCAGCGTCTAGGGCGTCGAAGGCGCCAAGGATTTCCCGTGGGGACAGATCCTCGTAGCTGACATTGTCGCTGATGCGACCAGTCAGAGATTCAATGGTGCGGTCAGTGCGGTCCTGGGAAACCAGGTACTCGTGCAGTGAGGTGACATTGAATTCAAACACAAACAACAACTCCTTCCGTTTCACTCGCTTTTGTTGAACAACGCCTAGTATGGCCTATTTCCCCTGTTAAAGCTAGGTTTCGTGACGGTTTTCTAGTAGGCCCCGCGTCAGAGATCTACGTCACCATTGCAGCCGAAGGTGTGTTGGAACGGGCAAAACGGGCATTGTGGGGCGGAAATGAGACAGGCGCGGCGAGAAATCAGGCCCAACCGAGACGGTGCAGTTCATCGTCATCAAGCCCAAAGTGGTGCCCAATTTCATGGATGACGGTGACGGCCACCTGTTCCACCAACTCTTCCTCACTACTGCAATAGTCAAAAAGTGACTCCCGGAAGATGCTGATGACATCCGGCAGAAAACCGGCGTGGTTTGCGGCGCGTTCGGTTAAACCGACCCCTTCATATAGGCCGAGGATGTGGGGACTGTCGGGGTGGCGGTCGGAAATGATGATGGCGACATTGTCCATCCGACGCAACAGCTGCGGCGGAATGCGATCCAACCCGGCTTCCACGAGCTCTTCGAAACGATCATCACTGACCTCAATCATGGCCTGACCTGCACGCTATCTACTGGCCCGCCACGGGCGCACCGTCAGCGCCACCACCGTCGGCGCCACCAGGCGCCTGACCAGGCTGCCCACCATTCGGGCCAGCACCGGACTGCGGTTCTTCATCTTCGCCCCGCAGTGGTGGCCGTTCCGGTTGCTTCGCCGGCGGTTTGCCATTGATCGTGAACTTGTCCTTCGCCGAGCCCTTCAGCGTAGAGAAACCGCCCTTGCCATCGTCCTTAATTAGGTAGCAGTTCACACTACGCGCACCGTTTTCCCACGATTCGGCACCAATCGTGGTCCAGAATGGAATCAAAGTGGACTGATAGAGCGCTTCTTCATTGCCGAGGTATTCCTCCGCCGCGGCAGTGCAGTTCTTCGCCAGATAGTCGTTTTGCTTTTCCACAGACGGTGTCGTGTTTTTGAAGGTTTGCCCCAAGTCAATCGCGGATGTGACTTCCATGATGTGGTCTTCCTTGCAGTCCACTTCGCTCATGGCGCCGCGTTCATCAACCACGAGGCATTGGCCAGCTTTCAGCACCCGTGCTTGGTCTTGCGTGTGGGCATCGCCAGTGGTCTCCGTGGCTTTACCGGAGGCATCTGGGGCCTGAATGCCGCAGAGCAAGGTGCGGTCACCATTGGACCATGCGTCACTTGGCGGCAGAATCGGTGCGATGGTGAAGCGGCCTGCGACGTCGAGGCGGCCACCGAGGTAGCTCAGTGTCGGGGCTTGGCATAGTTCCCGGCGTAGTTCCGCTAGGCGGGTTTGGTTCGGTGGCTCAGCTTCGGGGCCAAACTCGGAGGCAGGGTAGGCGGCAAGGTCTAGTCGGGCGGCTACTTCGAAGCGGTGCGGCCGGTCGCAGGATACGGTTCGGAAGTTGGCTACGGCATCTTCTTTGTCGAAGTCCCATGTGACACAGTCGCCGGTGTCGGCCTCGGTGTATGGAGTCACTTCTGTTGGCGCAGCAGTGTTGTCGGTGCCTTCCGCTGTTTGATTCGGGGAGGCATTGCTATCGACAAATACGCCGGCTGTCATCCCGCCGACTAGCATCGCTACCGTCACAACGCGCACCGGGATGGCGGTGCGCCATGGTCGAACCTTCTTATCCATTGCTATCCATCATGCCCCTTGCACGGTGCGAACGGTAGCGACCCGAGAAAAGCACCCAAGTTATCCGATGCATTTATAGTGCCAACTTCGGCGTTAGAATAGCGCGGTGATGTGTGAACTTACGTCCCAAGAAAGCGACCGGGCCAAGTGATCTGGCAGGTCATCGGCACAATTATTCTTCTGAACGCAGTTGCTGCGGTATCCCCAGGGCCAGACATGTTTCTGGTTCTGCGCACCGGCGCAATGTCTCGCCGCCACGGCTTTGCAGTCGTCGCTGGTATTTGTACGGGCCTAGTGGGATGGCTGGTGCTGACCGCCACTGGCATGTCCGCACTGTTGAAGGCCTATCCATCGTTGTTGGCAGGTGTCCAGGTGCTCGGCGGTGCCTTCCTGCTGTGGATGGGCTACCACATGCTTCGCAATGGCCTCGAACTGCTGCGCTCCTCCGTCGACATGGGCAAACTCTCCATGGAACGACAGTTGGGCACCCTGGGGCATTCCTATCGCCTGGGCTTATTGACGAATTTGTCGAACCCGAAAGCGGTACTGTTTTTCGCGTCGATTTTGGCACCGTTTTTCGCCACCTCCACCACGTGGTGGATGACCAGCATCACGGTGCTCTTGCTGTGGCTGTCGAATGTGTTGCTCTTCGCGCTCATTGTGATGGTGGTCAGTGCCAACGCAGTCCGGCGACGCATCCTGCGGCTGACACCGTGGATCGACACGGTCGCAGGGGTGCTGTTTATCGGAGTGGCACTTCTGTTGGAATTTGAGGGAATCAAGTCATTGCTGGCGGGGTAGGCTTGCAATGTGATTGATCTGAAACTTCTGCGTGAAAACCCTGACCTTGTGCGCGAATCCCAGCGCACCCGTGGCGAGAACCCAGCGCTGGTAGATGAACTGCTGGCCGCTGATGAGCGCCGCCGCGAATCTATCGCTGCTGGTGACGCTCTGCGCGCCGAGCAGAAGACCTTTAGCAAAGACATGGGTAAAGCCATGCGCACTGCTTCCGACGAGGAAAAGGCAGAGCTGCGGGCGAAGGGCCAGGAGCTTTCCGCGAAGGTCAAGGAAGCTGAAGCAGTTCAGAAGGAATCGGAACAGGCAGTTCACGACCTGCAGATGAAGCTTTCCAACATTGTGGAAGGTGCACCAGCTGGCGGCGAAGATGACTTCATCGTCCTAGAAACCATTGGTGAGCCAACCAAGTTCGACTTCGAACCAAAGGACCACCTGGAGCTGGGCGAATCCCTCGGCATTCTGGATATGGAACGCGGTGCGAAGGTTTCCGGTTCCCGGTTCTACTTCCTCAAGGGTGCCGGCGCGCTGCTGCAGCTCGGTATGCTGCAGCTGGCCGCACAGAAGGCCGTTGCTAACGGCTTCGAGCTGATGATTACCCCAGTGATTGTGAACCCAGAAGTGATGGCCGGTACCGGCTTCCTGGGTGAACACTCCGATGAGATTTACTACCTCGGCGCCGACGACCAGTACCTAGTCGGTACGTCGGAAGTGGCCCTGGCTGGCTACCATGCCAATGAAATCGTTGACCTGTCTGAGGGCCCACTGTCCTACGCAGGATGGTCGTCTTGCTTCCGTCGAGAAGCAGGCTCCTACGGCAAGGACACCCGCGGTATTCTGCGTGTCCACCAGTTCGACAAGGTCGAAATGTTCGTGTGGTGCAAGCCGGAAGATGCCGAGGACCAGCACCAACGTCTGCTGAACATGGAACGTGACATGCTCGCGGCCATTGAAGTTCCGTACCGCATTATTGACGTGGCCGGTGGCGACCTCGGTTCCTCCGCTGCTCGGAAGTTTGACACCGAAGCGTGGGTGCCGACGCAGAACACCTACCGTGAGCTGACTTCCACCTCGAACTGCACCACCTTCCAGGGCCGCCGCCTGGGGGTGCGCTACCGCGACGAAAACGGCAAGACCCAGCCAGTTGCGACGCTGAACGGTACTCTGGCAACGACACGTTGGTTGGTCGCAATTCTGGAAAATCACCAGCAGGCTGACGGTTCGGTCCGCGTTCCTGCAGCTCTGCAGCCGTTTGTGGGAATGGAATACATTCGATGACGCAGTACCGAAAAGAGGTCGGCTTTCTGGTGCCGGTGGACTATGTTCGACCGACGGTGAAACACGCCGAGGCGAAAGAGCCCTTTTACCAGTCGATGATTAATGTCGCGCTGGGGCTGATCCGTTTCCAAGGCGGCGAGTTCATCTCTGAAGGTAATGAAAATGTTCCGCTGACCGGTGGTGCAGTGCTGGCCGGTAACCACCACGGTTACCTCGACTTCATCTACTACGGTGTCCCTGCCTTCCTGCAGGGCCGCCGCTTGGTGCGGTTCATGGCGAAAAAGGCAGTGTTTGATTCGAAGATTTCTGGTCCGCTGATGCGCGGTATGAAGCACATTCCGGTTGACCGGGAAGCTGGCCGCGATGCCTACTTGCATGCGGTGCAGGATCTGCAGGCTGGTCGTTTGGTTGGTGTGTTCCCTGAGGCGACGCACTCGCGCAGTTTTGAGCTGAAGGACTTCAAGTCCGGGGCAGCGCGGATGGCCTATGAAGCTGGTGTGCCGCTGATTCCGATGGTGAACTTCGGGTCGCAGCGTGTGTGGACCAAGGGCGGGCCAAAGCACCTGGGGCGGAAGAAGTATCCGCTGTGGGTGCGGGTCGGCGAGCCAATTGAAGCGACCGAGGACGCCGTGGCGACCACTGAGAAGCTGCACAAAGTGATGTCCGAGATGTATGTGCAGCTCAAAGCGGACTACATTGAGCGTTTCGGCCCGTTCCCGGATGGTTTGCCGTGGATGCCAGCTTCGCTCGGCGGTAGCGCCCCGACGTTGGCGGAAGCAAACAAGATGGACGAAGAAGAGCGGGTGCGCCGCGCCGCGGAACGAGCTGCGAAGGCCGCAAATAAGGCTGCAAATAAGGACGCTGACCGCAAGTAGCTCCTATGAACACTCCGCTGCTGATTGCTTCCGACATTGACGGCACCCTGCTCGATGACCGCGAACGCGTCACCCCGCGACTGCGCGCCGCCATCGACAAAGTGGTCCGTGCCGGGGCAGTGTTTTGCCTCGCCACCGGCCGGCCCGCGCGGTGGGTGTCGCCGGTGGTCACCCAACTGCCGTTCCCGCCGATGTGTGTTTGTGCGAACGGCGCCGTGCTTTATGACGCTGCCAATGATCGAATTGTGCAGCACCGATCGCTAGCCACTGATGACCAGCACCAAGTGGTGGAATTGGCTAATGCTGCGCTGGCTGAGTTCGGTGGGGTGCAGGTGGCAGCAGAACGCGCTGGTGCCACCGCATGGGATGACCCGGCTGAGCTTTTTGTCTGCGAACTGGACTACTCGCATGTGTGGGACTCCAGTGATCACGGTGTGATGACCGCAGATGATGTGATGGCAGTGCCAGCCACGAAACTATTGCTGCGTAACCAGATGCTGGACTCGGCGCAGATGTATGAACGAGTGGCTCCAGCTATTCCGGCGGACCTGGCACATGTGACCTATTCGATTTCGGAAGGGTTGCTGGAAGTGTGCTTGCCTGGGGTGAATAAGTCGGTGGGCCTGGAAGACCTCGCCGAGAATATTGGTGCCGCTGCCGAGCAGACCGTGGCTTTTGGGGACATGCCGAATGACATTGAGATGCTGCAGTGGAGTGGCTTGGGTGTCGCCATGGCAAACGCTGCAGAGCCAGTGAAGGCGGTCGCCGATGAAGTGACCACCGCCAATAGTGACTTTGGGGTTGCCCGGGTTATTGAACGCTGGCTGTAAACCGCCTGCGCACACTGAATTTCAATAACTGAGCTTCCAATCACTGAACCCCCAGCACACGCCGCAGGTGCTGGGGGTTCAGTTTGTGGTGTGGTCAGAGACTACTTCGTGGTCTTGATGTCAGTCTTGCCGGTAGCTTCATCCAAGGTGATGGAGCCGCCCTGGAAGTCGACCTGCTGCAGACCGGAGGAGTTGGCGTACTGCTCCGACAGTGGCAGACCCAGTGGGCCGGTTTCAAAGCCCTGGGAAGCCCATGCGTCCGCAATTTTGCCCCACAGTGCGTGCGCAGCCACAGAATCCGACTTGGTAATGATGCCGTTTTCCGTCAACACGTAGCTGACCTGCTCTTCTTGGCCATACTGGTTCGGAATCTTCGCACCGTACTGGACACCAGAGATTGGCAGGCCCATCACGAGGCCGTAGATGCCTTCGATGTCGCGGAACTTCTGCGCGAAGTCAGTGCGGCCGGAGACATCAAGGACAGCCTTGACAATGACTGGCAGGCTCTTGAGCGTGACGTCATTGAACAGGACAATGTCGCCGACAGTCTGGCCGCGGCCAGTGGCCTTAGTGATGTCTTGGACAGATTTGAAGTCCTTACCGGAAGCGAGGCCCAGTGCCAGTGCCAGCAGGGTGGCGCCGCCAGCAGCCAAATCAGTGCCTTGGCCACCGGTGTTCTGATTCACCGTGTTGTTCTGGCCGCCATTGTTGGTTGGCGTGCTTGGGCGCTGCTGCTTCGCCGGTGGGGTCACCGGACCATTGACCGGCGGAGTTTGTTCCTTGTCGGTGTCCGTGGCGCCTGGTGCCTGGTTAGTAACCTTGCCCGTTGCCACATTATTGGCGATGTGGCGGATGGTGGACATCTGAGCGTAACCAGCGTCGCCTGGGCATGTGGTGTTACCGACGTCGCGGTGCGCGAAAATATTCGGCAGCTTCACCGATACGCCGCGGGCATAACGAGAACCGGAGTAACCACCAGCGATGTGGTTGGTCGAACCCAGCGGGTTCACGCCAGCGGTCTTCAGACGCCAGCCCACCATTTTGCCGACCGATTCGACCATGGCAGAAGTTGGCTGCACGGACGAGTAGTCACCCATCATGGAGATACCGAAGGTGCCCTGGTTGAAGCCACCGGCGTGTGCACCCTGCACATTCTTCGATAGGCCGCCGTAACGGCCTTCGTAGATGGTGCCGTACTTGTCGACGAGGGCGTTGTAGCCGACATCGCACCAGCCCAAGGTTTGGCCGTGGTAGTGGTAAATGCCGCGCACAATCCCTGCAGACTGTGCTGGCGTGTAATTATTCGAACCGGCAGTGTGGTGCACGGTAGCGCCCAGCAGCTTGCTGTCATAGTGCGGGCCCTGGCAGCGCTTGGCCTCATTGGCACCCCAACCTGCCCGGGAGACGACCTTTGGCATGCCATTGGTGTTCAAGTAGTCGGTAGCTGGTGCCACACCAGCGCTGACGTTGCCGTCAATGAATACTGCTTCGACACTGGTATCGAGCTCATCAGCAACCGGGACAATGTCATCCCAGTTATTCGGCAGCGGAGCAGCATCAGAGTCGGCAGGCTTGTTCGCTACCGGCTGCACATTCTCGGCTGGTTTTGGTGCCTCCGGCTTTGGAGCTTCAGCTGGCTTTTCAGCAGGCTTGTCCGCTGGCTGCTGCTCTGCCGCCGGAGCATCAGACAGTGGGGAAGTGGCGCCATCCGTGGTGCCATAGACATCAAGGCCGTGGGTGGAAACCTGCACGGCCTTGGTTGGCTCCAGGAACACCGGCTCGGTACCAGTGATGCCATTTGGTGATGGAGTGTCCATGTCATACGGATCAGCGGAATACCACTGTGACCAGCTGCCGTCTTCCTTTTCGGCGCGGAAGAACGCTGCAACGTCCTTCTGGCCCTTCCAGGTCAGCGCAAACATGCTGAACGGCTTGTCGCGACGAATTTCCTTCACCGTGCCCTTGTGTGGGGTTGCTGGATCGGCATCACCCTGGGTGGAAATTGCGGCGTCATCGACGGTGACATTGTCAGCGTCGGCAAGCGGCATGGTGTCGGCAGCGGTGTCGACCGGGCCGATGCCCTCCGACTGGGTCTTGAGGATCTGGTTTCCTCCGACTGCGACCAGACCAGAAAATGCCAAGACTCCAGCGAGTCCTACAGCAAATGTTTGACGGCGGTCGACAGCGGAACTGATGCGGCGTCGGTTCAGCAAGTCTCAAACTCCAAAGTGAATAAAGTTACAGCAGATATAAAAGATACCACTGTTGCTTACGGTAGATACGGTAACAGCTTTTCATAATTTCGGAAGCATTGAAACCACAAGAGCCACAGATGTCACACTCGCTGCCAGCACGTAGCGCAGCCACTGCGCCCGATACGCAGCGAACACGACGAATGGGGCCCCAATCCGTCAAAAAGCAAAAAACCCGGTAGCGTGTGTGGGGTGACGGAGACTAACAACACTGCTGCACTGACTGCCCCATACGATCTCGTCGTCGTCGGATCCGGTTTCTTCGGACTGACCGTCGCCGAACGCATCGCCACCCAGCTGGACAAACGCGTCCTCGTGGTGGAACGCCGCAACCACATCGGCGGCAACGCTTACTCCGAAGCGGAACCACAAACCGGCATCGAAGTGCACAAATACGGCGCGCACCTCTTCCACACCTCCAATAAGAAGGTGTGGGACTACGTCAACCAATTCACCGACTTCACCGACTACCAGCACCGCGTATTCGCCATGCACAACGGAACTGCCTACCAGTTCCCAATGGGACTCGGCCTAATCAACCAATTCTTTGGCAAGTACTACAACCCAGACGAAGCCCGCGCCCTCATCGCGGAGCAAGCAGCCGAAATTGAATCCGACGACGCGGAAAACCTCGAAGAAAAGGCCATCTCCCTGATTGGCCGACCGCTGTACGAAGCCTTCGTGCGCGACTACACCGCCAAGCAGTGGCAAACCGACCCGAAGAACCTGCCAGCAGGCAACATCACCCGCCTGCCAGTGCGCTACACCTTTAACAACCGCTACTTCAACGACACCTACGAAGGTCTGCCGGTCAAGGGCTACACCGCATGGCTGGAAGCCATGGCCGCCGACGAGCGCATTACCGTGCTGCTGGACACTGACTGGTTCGACGTGCGCGAGCAGGTCCGCACCACCAACCCCGACGCACCAGTGGTTTACACCGGACCAGTGGACCGCTACTTCGACTACTCCGAAGGCGAACTTGGCTGGCGCACCCTCGACTTCGACATGGAAGTGCTCGACACCGGCGACTTCCAGGGCACCCCAGTGATGAACTACAACGACGCGGATGTGCCATTTACCCGCATCCACGAGTTCCGCCACTTCCACCCAGAGCGCAAGGAATACCCGACGGATAAGACCGTCATTATGAAGGAATACTCGCGCTTCGCGGAGTCCGGCGACGAACCGTACTACCCAATCAACACCCCAGACGACCGCGCCATGCTGGAAAAGTACCGCGAACGCGCCGCACAGGAAGCCGCAGACAACAACGTTCTCTTCGGCGGTCGCCTCGGCACCTACCAGTACCTCGACATGCACATGGCAATCGCATCGGCACTGACCATGGTCGATAACAAGCTGGTGCCATTCTTCACCGACGGCACCGCCCTGGAACAGCCACGCGGCCACTAAACCGCAAGCGCGGGGAGTAGGGGAGCTAGCCCGCAACCCCGCCCCGCCTCCCAGCGGCTGTCCGCCGCGTCCTTTACTCTGGTTTCGTGAACTGTCGGCGCGTACTCGGTTCAAAGCAAGGCACCGAGTGGCGCCGCCGACCTGATGGAAGGTGACGAAACTTCTGATGGCAAAGGAAAGCCAAAAACCTGCTCCGCAGCAGGTTGCGGAACGGAAGTCGGTTGAACAACTGCAGCGGGTGCTCATGCCAAGCCCCGGCGACCCGCACGATGTGCGCGCGTTGTACTACACCCAACATGAGGCAGCTACCGGTCGGCTCAAAGCCACCAGCCGCACCTCCGCCACCCTCGCCGAAGGCAGCGAAATCTCCTTCGCCACCTACTTCGGCGCCTTCCCAGCAAGCTACTGGCGCCGCTGGTCCCAGCTGGACAATGTCATCTTGCGGGTGGAAGTCTCCGGCGAAGCCCGCGTCGATGTGTACCGCTCCAAGTTCGACGGCACCCGCATCGCGGTGACCGGCAGCGTCATCGACACTGATGAATCCGGCACTGGCCTGGTGGAATTCGACCTGTCCCTCGCCCCATTTGAAGACGGCGGTTGGCTCTGGTTCGACATCACCTGCGAAACCGACGTCGAACTCATCTCCGCTGGCTGGTGGGCACCACACGCACCGAAGCCACAAATCATGCCGGACGGGCGCGAAATCGCCCCATCCGACAAGCGTGTCACCATTGGTATCCCAACCTTCAACCGGCCAAAGGACGCCGTCGCCGCGCTGGAAGCCCTCGCCTCCGACCCAGAAGTCGACGCGATTATTGACCTGATGCTCATGCCGGACCAAGGTACCGCGCATCCAGCCGACGAACCCGGCTTCGACGCCATCACCGAACACTTCGGCGACCGTTTCAAACTCTTCCTACAGGGAAACCTCGGCGGTTCCGGCGGCTACTCCCGCATCATGTACGAAGCGCTGGAGCAGGGCGATTCACCATTCATCCTCTATATGGATGACGACATCGCCATTGAGCCGGACTCCATCCTGCGCGCAGTCCAGGCCGGCCGCTACTGCACCACCCCGTCGATTATCGGCGGCCAGATGCTCAACCTGCTGGAGCCATCCCGCCTGCACACCATGGGTGAGCGCGTTAACCGCCACACCTTCATGTGGGAAGGCGCCCCGCACGTCCACTACGGCCACGACTTTGCCAAGTACCCACTGACCAACCAGGAAGTGGTGCACCAAAAGGGCAGCTTCGTGCCGCAAGATAACCGCGATATGCACCGCCGCATCGACGCCGAATTCAACGGTTGGTGGATGTGCATGTTCCCACGCATTGTTGCCGAAGAGATGGGGCAGCCACTGCCGCTGTTCATCAAGTGGGATGACACGGAGTACTCGTTGCGGGCCGCAGCGTCGGGCTTTTCGACGATTACCTGGCCTGGCATCGCGATTTGGCACATGAGCTGGGGCGACAAGGACGACGATATCGACTGGCAGGCCTACTTCCACCTGCGCAACCGCATGATCGTGGCCGCGATGTACCACGATGGCCCTGTCGACGGCATCATCAAGAACCTGCGCAAGTCCCTGGCGAAGCACCTGATGTGCCTGGAATACTCCACCATCGCCATCGAAACTGAGGCGCTGCGGGACTTCCTGGCCGGCCCAGAGCAGCTCTTCGACATTTTGGAATCCTCCCTGCCGCGCATCAACGCGATGCGCAAGGAATATGTCGACGCGCAGAAAGTGAGCTCCGCTGCGGACCTGCCAGACCCATCCGGCGCTGACATTATTTCCACCGACGATGTGCTGCCACGCAAAACCAAGCTGATTGCCGCCGCCAAGGGACTGCTGCATTCGCTCAAGCCAGCGAACCCGGCGCATCATGTCATTCCGCAGGCGAACCTGGTCCGCCTGGAAAACCGCTGGTACAACCTAGCCCGCCTCGACGGTGCCACCGTCACCACGGCAGACGGCTCGGCTGTGTACTACCGCAAGCGCGACCGCGACCTGGCGAAGCAGCTCGGTGCCGAAGCGTGGGCCGTGCAGAAGGAAGTGAAGGAGCGTTTCGACGAAATGCGCGAGCGCTACCGCGACGCCATGCCAGAACTGACGAGCCGCGAATCCTGGAAGAAGGTGTTCGATGCGCAGTAAGGACACTGTGGTCACCGACATTGCCGGTGACCCCTTCGGTGAATCCGACGCGCTGGTAGCAATTCAGCAAAAGCTGCTCGATATCCCAGCTATCACTGGCGTATCCCACGGTCTGAGTACCTTCGGTGAGCACGCATTGGGATGGATGGGCATTGCGGCGGTCGGCGTAATCGTCAATAAGCCCCGTCGCAGGCAGTGGGCCGCGCTGGGGGCCGCCGCCTTTACTTCGCACGCGGCGTCGGTGGTGCTCAAACGGATTGTGCGGCGACCACGGCCACACCGTGACGACATTGAAATCCGGGTCGGCACCCCATCGAAGCTGTCGTTCCCGTCGTCACATGCCACGTCAACGACGGCGGCGATGGTGATGCTGGCGAAAATTACCGGCTCAAAGGCGCCGTTGTTGGGAATCCCCACGATTATGGCATCGCGTCTGGTGCTCGGGGTACATTATCCAACCGATGTCCTCGCCGGCGCACTGCTCGGCTGGGCGACCGCGGAAATCACCGACGACATGGAACGGGCCACCCGCAATTCTTGTGGAAAGGAAACGCGTTGACCGATAACAACGGCAACCAGGAAATTCAGTTCGATGAGAAGGTCGACGGCCTGCTCGACGGCGGAAAAGCAATCTTCCCATCCGAACCACACACCGCCGGCCTCGGCGACAGCACCGAAAACCCGAAGAAGAAGCCACCAAAGAACTTCCTCGACGGGGCAATTAAAGCGCTGCGCCCAAAGCAATGGGTCAAAAACGTGCTGGTCGTCGCCGCACCACTGGCCGCCGGTGGCTCCCACCTCGGTGACAGTCGCGTCTGGTTGGACGTGCTCATTGCATTCATTACCTTCTGCTTGGCGGCCTCATCCATCTACTTGGTGAACGATGCCCGCGACGTGGAAGCAGACCGCGCGCACCCAACCAAACGTTTCCGCCCAATTGCCGCTGGCATGCTGCCAGTGTCCGTGGCCTACGGCATGGCGGTGGCGCTGATTATTGCCGCCATCGGCCTGTGCTTCCTGGCTACCTCCGGCCCAATGCTGGCGATTGTGATTGCGGTCTACATTGCCGTGCAGCTGGCCTACTGCTTCGGGCTGAAGCACCAGCCGGTTATTGACATTGCCATCGTCTCCTCCGGCTTTATGCTGCGAACCATGGCCGGTGGTGTTGCCGCGGACATTTCACTGTCGCAGTGGTTCCTGCTGGTCGCCGCCTTCGGTTCCCTGTTCATGGCTGCAGGTAAGCGCTACGCGGAGCTGCTGCTGGCCGAGCGCACCGGCGCGAAGATTCGTAAGTCGCTGCAGGGCTACACCGCCACCTACCTGCGGTTTGTGTGGACGCTGTCCGCCACCGCTGTGGTGATGGCCTACTCCCTGTGGGGCTTCGAAATGGGTAAAGAAGCAGCTGGTAGCGCAAATATTTGGTACGAGATTTCGATGATTCCGTTTACCATCGCCATTTTGCGCTACGCCTCGGACGTGGACCGTGGTGACGCCGGCAGCCCAGATGAAATCGCGTTGAATGACCGCTGGCTGCAAATCTTGGCGCTGCTGTGGATCGCGGCCATCGTCATGGCGGTCTATGTCGTCCCAAGCATGTAACCAGCATTTCGTGGTTCGTTTCTTAGTTCAGTAGCATTTACGAACATGACAGCCACCCCAAGCCATCACCGGCGCCCTACCTCTTTGCAGGCATGGGCGCCGTGGGCGTCTTTTGTGTCTTTGCTGGCCACCGTGGTGGTCACCACAGTGCTTTTCGCGATTGGTGCATGGCGCCGCCGGTGGATGTCCGATGATGGCTTGATTGTGTTGCGCACCGTCCGCAACCTGCTCGCCGGAAACGGCCCAGTGTTTAATGCCGGGGAGCGAGTGGAGACGAACACCTCCACTCTGTGGCAGTACCTGATTTATGTTGGCGCGAAACTGACCGATGCCCGCCTGGAAGCCATTGCGATGTGGTTGGCGTTGGTGTTGTCGGTGGCGGCGCTGGCGATTGCCACAGCAACAACCGGTTTGCTGTGGCGGCGCGCCCGCACCGGAGCTGGCCGCACGCAGCTGATTTTGCCGTTCGGTGCGCTGGTGTATCTGGCGTTGCCGCCGGCCCGAGACTTTGCCACCTCCGGTTTGGAGTGGGGACTGAGCATTTTCTGGCTAGCCGTGCTGTGGGCGCTGTCGCTGTGGTGGATTGAGACCCGGCCGGGTGCTGATGAGCCCGAAAGTTTCGCCACGTGGGTGCTAGCGTTTTGGGTTGGCTTGAGCTGGCTGGTGCGGCCCGAGTTGGTGCTATACGGCGGCGTTTTCGGGTTGGTGATGCTGTTTGGTGCGGCTAATTGGAGCCGCCGCGCAATGATTTTGCTGGTGGCGGTGCCGGTGCCGCTGGCGTATCAGATTTTCCGGATGGGCTACTACGGCCTGCTGACGCCACACACGGCGGTGGCGAAGTCCGCTTCCGATGCGATGTGGGGCACCGGCTGGGTCTATATCGAGGACCTGGCTAACCCGTACGCGGTGTGGTTTGGGCTCGCGATGGTGCTGCTTGTTGCGGGGTTGGCGCTGGGGTTTGGCCCGCAGGCCTTTGTTGCACGTTCGGCGTCTTGGCAGCACATTCGGAAGAATCGGGTGGCTGCTGCCCGCAGCGCCGCCACTATTACTACTGCAATGATTGTGGTTGCGCTGCTCCACTTTGCGTATGTCATTCGGGTTGGCGGCGACTTTATGCACGGCCGGATGGCATTGATTCCGCTGTTTGCGTTGCTGTTGCCAGTGATGTGCCTGCCGGTGTTTGATTTGCGTCCGACCCGCTTGTTGACGCATTGGCCAGTTTCCGTGCTGAGTTTGGCGGGGTTTGTGGGCTTGGTCTGCTGGAGCTGGCTCATCGTCGATGGTGCACACAAGGGCAAGGTGCCAGCTGACTTGAGTGCGGGCAAAGTCGTGGTGGATGAGCGGAGTTTCTATGCCCAGTTCACCGGTGTCGAACGGCCGCTGTACGCGACCGATTTTGCGCACTTTGAGCGGATGACGGGGTATACGAAGGCCATCGCCACCTATGAGGAAGATGGCCAAGTCGGCATGATGGTGCCTATCCGCACTGGTGTGGATGACAATGGCGACAATCTTTATGGTTGGCTCGCGATTCCACGTAATAAGTACGCGCCGCAGGTTGCCGACGCTGGCTCCCCGACGACGGTGTGGTTTACGAACTTGGGTATGACCTCGGCGTTGGCGCCGTTGGATGTGCGCGTTTTGGACCAGATTGGTTTGGCTAATCCGCTTGCCGCTCGGACGGAGCGCATGGAAGACGGCCGCATTGGCCACGATAAGAATCTGCCGTTGGAGTGGGGCGTTGCGGATTCGCCGGTGTATGTGAAGACGCTGCCGCGCTATATGAACCAGGAGTTGGTGCTGCAGGCGGAGCATGCCCAGAAGACGGAAGGGTTGCAGCAGTTGGTGGCCACTTACCGGGAACCAATGTCGGCACAACGCTTTTTGACGAATATTAAGTTTTCTTTAACTGATGGTCGGACGCTAGAGGTGGATGGCACAGCGGAAGAGTATGTGGACCTGCGGGAAGTGGCGGATCCGATCCATTGGTCCGTGAATGTGCAGCTCGATGAGCCGCGGTAGCTGCTGCCCCCGTTAAGTGTTACTGGCCGTAATTCTCAGTTGTGCAGGTCGCGGGGGCGGGGTAAGTTCGCCAGCGAAAGCGTTTCACGGGTGTCCAGTTCGCCTGCGCTGCATATTTGCTCCTTAGGAAATTTCTAGGGAAAAGATGATCTTATTGTTGCGATTGCGTAACGTAAGAGCGGTCTATCCGATGTAACGAATACGTAACTTCCGAAGAAACTGGACTTTTTCCGGGGACAAGAAAGAATTTCAAGGAGAAAAATGACTACCTTTACCGGCAGCCGACGCGTTGTCATGCGACTCGCCGCTGTACTGGTGGCGCTCGCATCCATGATTGGCGTCATGCTTTTTGCTGACCCAACCCCGGCCAACGCGAATCGCTCGCACCTGCGGGCTGGCTGCTCTTGGGAAGGCGGCGTCCACGGCGGCGTTCAGCGATGCAAGGTCTACTCGCCAGCCATGAAGCGGCACATCACCGTTCAGATTCAGGTTGCGGCCCGCGGCGGTAGCGCTGGCCTGTACCTGCTGGATGGTCTGCGTGCAACCGAACGCACCAATGCTTGGCAGTGGGGCGAAGGCCAGGCACCTCGCACCTTCCGTAACGACAACGTCAACCTGATCATGCCAGTGGGCGGTGAGTCTTCCTTCTACGCAGACTGGAACGCTCCAGCTCGCAGCAACCGCGGCACCAAGATTTACAAGTGGGAAACCTTCCTGACCAAGGAACTGCCGGACTACTTGGCACGTAACTTCGGTGTGTCCCGCACGAACAACTCCATCGTGGGTCTGTCCATGGGTGGTTCCGCAGCGCTGACCTTGGCTGCTAAGCACCGCAACCAGTTCAAGCAGGCACTGTCCTTCTCTGGCTACCTGCACACCACCGCACCAGGTATGCAGTCGATGATCATGCTGGCTCAGCGTGACGCTGGTGGATTCAGCGGTGTTGACATGTACGGTGCGCCTTACTCCAAGCGCTGGATGGAAAACGACCCGTTCTACCTGACCGACAAGATGCGCGGCCTGGATATCTACATCTCTTCCAACACCGGCATCCCAGGTAAGTACGACCAGCCAGAATCGCTGGAGCAGGTCTACCACACCTTCAACGGCATCGTGCTGGAAGGCCTGTCCCGGGCATCCTCCCTCGACTTCGAGGCGAAGGCACGCCTGAGCGGTCTGAACCCAACCGTTCGTTACGACTCTCGCGGCACCCACTCTTGGCCATACTGGCGCCAGGAGCTGCGTGATGCACGTCCGCAGATTCTGCGCGTGCTCGGCGCTTAAGCGCTCACTGTTTACTGAAAACCGCTAAAGGCACTCCGTCGAAAAGCAATCGACCGAGTGCCTTTTGTCGATCTTGGGGGATATCAGCGACTTCGGACCCGCAGTGGCGCCCTCTTGGAAAACTCTCAAGTTGTACTTAAACTTGAGTTTATCCGCGAGTCTTCGCAATCCCGGACGATCTACCGGGTACAAAAGGATCAACCGTAGCCCACGCATTTACGTGGATGATGCCGGAGGAGGGGAACCTTCGGAGCGTCTGCACTGTGGTCCGGTAAGAATTCCACGCGCCTGGAAACCGACAACCGACGGAGCTGCTCACACCAGCGCCGCCTCGCAGGTGACCAGGTACCCGTCACGTTCAGCACCGACCTCATTCGACTTAGAAGGACAACCACATGCGACCTATCCGGAAGCAAATTTCGGGCCTTGCCCCGATGGCACGTCGCGTCGTAGCCACCATCACGGCGCCAGTCATGGCTGTAGCCGTTATCCCATTCGTTGCGCAGCCAGCCACCGCCGCACCAGTTGAAAACGTGCAGGCACAGAGCAGCATCGGCACCCCAGCGCCTGGCCCACGCCCAGGTGAGGCGACCGGTAACGCACCACGCAACCCAATCCGCACTGAATACCCAAAGGTGGAAGGCCTGCCAGAGGGCGTGTCCATCAACCGTGTGGAATGGCTGACCAACCGCGAAGTCGCGCTGTACGTTAACTCCAAGGCCATGCCAGGTAAGCCACTGCAGGTTCGCCTGCTGCTGCCACGCGACTGGCACGCACAGCCAGACCGCAAGTTCCCAACCGTCTGGGCAATGGACGGTCTGCGCGCCCGCGAAGACCACTCCGGCTGGACCCTGGAAACCAACATCGAGTCGCACTACGCCGACAAGAACGTACTGGTTGTCATGCCAGTCGGTGGCCAGTCCTCCTTCTACTCTGACTGGCAGCAGCCAGACAAGGGCAAGCACTACAAGTGGGAAACCTACTTGATTGACGAACTGCTGCCAGTGCTCAGCAACGGCTGGCGCGCCAACGACGACCGCGCCATCTACGGCCTGTCCATGGGCGGCACCGCTGTCATGAACCTGGCAACCCGCCACCCGAAGCTGTGGAAGTTCGCCGGTTCCTTCTCCGGTTACCTCGACACCACCTCCACCGGCATGCCACAAGCCATCGGCGGTGCCATGCAGGACGCAGGCGGCTACGACGCCCAGAAGATGTGGGGCCCATACGGCTCCAAGGACTGGCACGAACACGACCCGAAGCAGGGCGTCCACCTGCTCAAGGACATGACCGTCTACGTCTCTTCCGGCTCCGGTAACACCGGCGCGTGGGACAAGGACTCCAACATCGCCGGCATCCCAACCAACACCGCAGGTTTCGGCCTCGAAGTGCTCTCCCGCATGACCAGCCAGACCTTCGTTAACGCCGCAAACGCTGCCGGCGTGAAGGTCATCAGCCGCTTCCGTCCATCCGGTACCCACTCTTGGCCATACTGGCAGTACGAAATGGGTCAGGCGTGGCCATACATCGCCGACGCGCTGAAGCTGCCAGAAGGCGACCGCGGTGCTAAGTGCACCTCCGGTGGCGAAATCGGCAAGTACATTGCGAAGAATCCAAAGCTCGGTGCCTGCGTAGGTAACGAGTACCCGGTCGCTGGTGGCAAGGGCGTTGCCCAGCAGTACCAGCACGGCACCATGTACTGGTCTGCAAAGACTGGTGCTCACCCAGTGATGGGCCGCATCGGTGCCCGCTACGCCGAAGCTGGCGGTCCAGGTTCTGCCCTGGGCTTCCCAACCTCCGGTGAGCGCGTCACCCCAGACCGCAAGGGTCGCTACAACACCTTCCAGAATGGTGCTATCTACTGGACACCACAGACCGGCGCACACATTGTCTTCAACGATGTGTTCAAGGTGTGGGGCGAATCTGGTTGGGAAAAGGGCCCACTGGGCTACCCAACCGGCAGCCGCCAAAAAGTTGGCGACGGTGTGCGTCAGCAGTTCCAGAAGGGTGCGGTCTACCTGAACCCGCAGAAGAAGGGCGCAGTACTCTACGGCGCCATCGAGAAGAAGTATCTGGACGCCGGTGGCCCAGCTGAATCTCCACTAGGCTGGCCAAAGCCAGCTGCCAAGGAAACCAAGGTCAAGGGTGGTTCCTTCAACGCTTTCGACAAGGGCAATATCTACTTCAGCCGTGCCACCGGTGCGAACTACATCCTCTACGGACCAATCTTCGACGAATGGGGCAAGAAGAAGTGGGAAAACGGCCCATACGGCTTCCCATCCGCTGACTTCGAACGCCCAGCCTCCGGCGGCGAACGCCAGAAATTCCAGCACGGCACCATCGAGCAACACAACGGTGTAGTTAAGGGATCTCGGAACTAATGAACACCTCGAAATTCACTAAAGCTGCGGCGCTTGCCGCCGCAGCCGCACTGACCTTCACGCTGTCGGCTTGCGGTGGCTCCACCGCAGACTCCGGCCAGGACAGCTCTATCAGTACCGTTGCCACCTTGAGTGACGAGAAGTCCTCAGAGGGCAAGGAATCGTCAACAAGCTCGGAGACCAGCACCACCTCGGAACCTGGCGCGGCCGACGAACCTGTAGACGAAACCGGCGCCGAAGAAATTGACGAAGCGCCGAACCAGCAGATTCCGCGGTCGGAAGACGACAAGGAATACCTGAAACTGCTGCAGCACGGCGGTATTGACACCGAAGGTGAAATCGCTGACCAGCTGATCGGCACCGCGCATGAAGTGTGCGTTGCGGAGAAGGAAAACAAGCGCGAGTTTGTGACGGCAGCAGTTGGCGGCCAGTTGGTGGCGCAGAAAAAGACTGAGCTGGAAGGTAAAGAAGCAGCCCAGCTAATTGCGGAATCCGCGAAGAAGGTCTACTGCTAAAAGGCATGAGAAAAGTACTAACCGTGGTGGCTGTTGCGCTGCTGCTTGTCGTGATTGTTTTGGGTGTGGGCACCTGGTTGGGTGAGCAACCAGGACAGCCGGGCATGCCTGGCAAACCCAAAACCACCTCGCCAACGGCGCAACAACCAGCACACTGCTCGGATGTGGAACTGATTTCCGCGCCGGGCACGTGGGAGTCGTCGCCATCGGATGATCCGATGAACCCGACGTTCAACCCGAAATCCCTCATGCTGCGGATTACCAAACCGCTGCAGGATAAGTACGGCGAAGACCGCCTCAAAGTGTGGACCGTGCCGTACACGGCGCAGTTCAAGAACATCAATGCGATGCACGAAATGACCTACGATGCGTCGCGGACCGAGGGCTACAACAAAATCGTCGCCGAAATGCAGGCCACGAATAAGGAATGCCCGCTGACGAACTTTGTCCTGATCGGGTTTTCCCAAGGTGCCGTAATGTTGGGCGATTTAGCGTCCGAAATTGGACAGGGTAGTGGGCCCGTTCCAGCCGACCGTGTCCTTGGGGTCACCTTGCTTGCTGACGGTCGCCGCGAACCTGGTGTCGGCAACCATGTCGGAACCAAAGTTCGGGGCATCGGCGCTGAAATTGCGCTGCAGCCGGTCAGTGCTCTGGTGCAGGCCGTCACGCCTGGGGCGTCCATGCGCGGCTCGCGTCCGGGTGGCTTCGGTGAGCTCGATGACCGCACCAATGAAATCTGCGCGCCCAATGACAGCATCTGTGATGCGCCGCGCGATATCGGCAACGCACTACAGCGCGCCAATGAGCTGATTCAGGCCAACGGTGTGCATGCGCGCTATGCCACGAACCCGAAAGTCGTGAACGGTACTACTGCCACGAAATGGACCTTTGGTTGGGCCGTGGCGACGATTGATGGTGCGCCGGACTACTAAGCGTTCCGGTGGCGTGGCCAGTTGATTCGCTGGCCTTTTGCCGCGCGGGGTTAGCACGATTACCGGAAATGTATGAAAACCGAGTAGTTTTGCAAAGAGTTTCTACAGCAAAAGTAATATGCGATAGCGTTTAGTCGAAGTAACTACTAACGGACTGCGCTTCGTTACTAGCTAAATTCCATAAACCAACACGCGTAGCTAACTTAGGAGCACCATGGATCTGAACATGCTGTTGCAGCAGTTTTTGGATGAAAACGGCGAATTTAACTTCCCGCCGGACTTCTCCATCCCAAACCTGGCAGAAATGCTGGTCGCAGTCAACGAAATGCGCGGCACCTCTGACGAGCCACAGATCGAGTACTGGGACTACTCCGAATCGCGTGATGGCGAGCAGGTAATTTACACCAAGCGGGACGTCAACCAGCGCATCAAAGCTGTCGCCGCCCGCCTGCAGCAGATTGGTCAGCCAGGTGCCAAGGTTGCCTGCCTGATGGAAAACTCCCCGGAGTACCTCTTCGGCTTCCTGGGCACCATGTACGCCGGTATGACCGGCATGCCGCTCTACGACCCGAAGGAGCCGGGCCACGGCGACCACCTTGCTTCCGTGCTGGAACGCGTCCCAGTGGATATTGTGCTGACCAACAAGGTCTCCGCACCGCAGGTTCGTGCCCTGTTCGCTGACCGACCAGCAGCCGAGCGTCCGCGCATCCTCGCAGTGGACGCCATCCCAAGCTCTCTGGCGGAGTCCTACGTCTCCTTCGCGGAAGACCCGAAGTGGGCAGTGGGCCTCGACGACCGCGCATTCCTCATGTTCACCTCTGGTTCCTCCCGCAACCCAGAAGGCGTCGACATCACCAGCCGTTCGGTGCTGTCCAACGTCTTCCAGGTATTCGGTGCGGTGCACCTGAAGCTGCCGCTGCGCCTGGTGACCTGGCTGCCGATGCACCACAACCTCGGTTGCGTGCTGGGCACCCTCGTGGTGGCGATGGGCCTGCCAGTGACCTTGATGAGCCCACGCGACTTCATCCAGCACCCAGAGCGTTGGCTGGAACAGATGAACAAGCGCAATGACGAAGAGCACATCTACACCGTCATCCCGAACTTCGCACTGGAGCTGGCCAACCGTTTCGGCAAGCCAGGCGAAGGCGAGTCCTTGGACCTGACCGGTGTGGAAGCAATCGTCATTGGCTCCGAGCCAGTCACCGAAAAGGCCACCCGCGAATTCCTCGCGAACTTCACCCCATTCGGCCTGCGCGACGACGCACTGCGTCCGTCCTACGGCCTGTCCGAAGCAACGCTGCTGGTCACCACGCCACAGCTGGGCGTGCATCCACGCGTGACTTGGGTGGACCGCGACTCCCTCAACGCCGGTAAGCCGCAAGAAGTAGCGGCGAACTCCGAGAACTCGGTGCCGTTGATGTCCAATGGCTCGGTGGCGAAGCCGCAGCACCTCATCGTGGTCGACCCGGAAACCAAGGTTGAGCTCGACGATGGTCTGATTGGTGAACTGTGGCTGACCGGTGACAACGTCCCAGCAGGCTACATCACCGACGCAGAAAAGTCGGCAGAAGCGTTCCACAACAAGCTCGCTGGCCGCCGCGCGGAAAACTCCCGCGCCGAAGGCGTCGCAGACGATGCGAACTGGGTGGCCACCGGCGACCTAGGCTGCTTCCTGTACGACGAAATCCACATCACTGGTCGCATCAAGGACCTGATTGTCATCGCTGGCCGTAACCACTACCCACAGGACGTGGAATACACCGCGGAAGCAGCTACCAAGCAAGTGCTGCCCGCTGTGGTCGCGGCGTTTACCATTCCGGGCGACGACGTGGAAAAGTTGGTTATCATTGCAGAAAGAAACTTCAATGCAACCCCAGAAGGGGATGAAGAAGCTATCGCTGCAATTCGATCTGCAGTATCTGCAACGCACGGCATCGTCCCGAGCGATGTACGGATCGTGGACCAGAACCTGATCCCACGAAGCTCCGCAGGTAAAATTGCACGTCGACCAGCACGTCAGGCCTTTATTGACGGCAAGTTCGACAATTAATTAGTTAGAGGAAAGACGACAACTTTCATGGACGATTTTCAAGCTGGCACTGAGCTCTCCGTTTCTCAGCTCCGCGAATGGCTACGCGCGTGGATTGTGAGCAACACTGGCTTAGACGCCGCAGAGGTCACTGATGATCGTCCAATGGAAGACTTCGGTCTGTCCTCCCGCGATGTCGTGGTCCTCTCCGGCGAACTCGAAAACCTCGTCGGAGTGCGACTCGACGCCACATTGGCCTACGAATACCCGACTATTTCCCTGCTTGCCCAACGGCTTGTTGACGGACCAGACGCCGCGCAAGCAGAAGCCGACAGTGCTGCTTACGTCAAAAAGCACGCTTCTGCGACAGCGCTGCGCAAACGCGTGGACTCCTCGCTAACCGACATGGACATCGCCGTCATCGGCATGGCCGGCCGCTACCCAGGCGCCAACAATGTCGACGAGATGTGGTCGATGCTCATTGAAGGCCGCGATGGGATCACCGAGGTGCCGGAAGGCCGCTGGTCCGAATACGCGATGCAGGACACCGTCGTCGCTAAGCTCGCCGAAACCGACACCCGCGGCGGCTACCTCGACGACATCGAAAGCTTCGACCCAGAATTCTTCGGCCTATCGCCGCTGGAAGCCACCAACATGGACCCCCAGCAGCGCATCCTGCTGGAACTGACCTGGGAAGCCCTCGAGCACGCTCAGCTGCGACCATCTGACCTGCGCGGCGAACCAGTCGGCGTATTCATGGGCAGCACCAACAATGACTACGGCATGCTCATTTCCGGCGACCCGGAGCACGCCCACCCATATGCGCTGACCGGTAACTCCACCGCGATCATCGCCAACCGCCTGAACTACGCTTTCGACTTCCGCGGCCCATCCGTCGCCGTCGACACCGCATGCTCCTCCTCTCTGGTGGCCATCCACCAGGCCGCCCAGGCGCTGCGCATGCAAGAAGCTGAAGTTGCCGTCGCAGGTGGCGTCAACATTCTGGCGAACCCATTCGCCACCACCGCTTTTGGCCAACTCGGCGTGTTCAGCCCAACCGGCAAAATCCACGCCTTCTCCAACGACGCAGACGGCTTCGTCCGCTCCGACGGCGCCGGCGTTGTCATCCTGAAGCGCCTGGAAGATGCCGAACGCGACGGCGACAATGTCCTCGCCGTGATTAAGGGCTCCGCGGTGAACTCCGACGGCCGCTCCAACGGCCTGACCGCACCTAACCCAGACGCGCAGGTGGACGTCCTACGCCGCGCCTACGCCGACGCCGGTATTGACCCAACGAAGGTCGACTACGTTGAAGCGCACGGCACCGGCACCATCCTCGGTGACCCAATTGAAGCGTCCGCACTGGCCACCGTGCTTGGCCACGGCCGACCAGCAACCACCCCAACGCTGCTGGGCTCGGCAAAGACCAACTTTGGTCACACGGAAGCCGCTGCCGGTGTCGCTGGCCTGATTAAGGTCGTGCGCGCGATGCAGGAAGATGCGCTACCGCAGTCGCTGCACTACGCCGGCCCGAACCCATACGTTGACTTCGACGGTGGCCGCCTAGAGGTCGTCGAGGACCCACGCGAGTGGCCGCGCTACTCCGGCAAGGCCGTCGCCGGTGTTTCCGCCTTCGGCTTTGGTGGCACCAACGCGCACGTCGTGGTGGAAGAAGCCCCACGCAAGAAGAAGACCCCAGCCATTTCACCAACCGCAACGACCGCGGAACTGGAAATCGGCTGCCCAGACCTTGACCCACAGCAGCTGCCAATCCTGCCGAACCCGAAGGCTGTGCTGCTGCCAGTCTCTGGCCTGTTGCCGTCGCGCCGCCGCCTAGCTGCCGCGGACCTGGCGACCTGGCTGCGGGAGCAAACCGCGAACGGCCGCAAGGGCCCAGACCTGGTGACCGTCGCCCGCGCGCTGGCAAAGCGCAATAACGGCCGCTCCCGTGCGGTGGTTCCGGCTGGCGACACTGAGCAGGCAATTGCGCTGCTGGATAAGGTCGCTGAGGGGCAGAAGAGCCCAGAAATCGCGTCGAATGATGCGCCGCTCGCCGCCGGCCCGGTGTGGATTTTCTCCGGTTTTGGTGGCCAGCACCGCAAGATGGCGAAGGAACTGTACGAACTGTCACCGTTTTTCGCTAACGCGCTGCACCGCATCGACGAGGTCATCCGCTTTGAGTCCGGGTGGTCGTTGGTTGACCTGGTGCTTGATGACGAACAGACCTACGGCACGGAAACTGCCCAGGTCGGGATCACCGCGATTCAGCTGGCCTTGATTGATTTGATGCATGAACTCGGCGCGAAACCAGCTGCCGTGGTGGGCATGTCGATGGGTGAAATCGCTGCCGCCTATGCCACTGGTGGCCTGAGCTGGCGCGATGCCATCCGCATCGCCTGCCACCGTTCCCGCCTGATGGGCGAGGGCGAAGGCATGCTCGCTGAAGATGAGCTCGGTGCGATGGCTGTGGTGGAGTTCTCCGTCGAAGAGCTGGACCAGTTCATTGCCGACCACCCAGATTTCGCCGGTGTCGAACCTGCCGTGTACTCCGCGCCAACCATGTGCACCGTGGGTGGCCCGCGACCAAAGGTCGTCGCGATGGTGGAATACCTGGAAGGCCAGGGCAAGTTCGCGCGCCTGCTGAATGTGAAGGGCGCGGGCCACACCTCCATGCTGGACCCAATTCTGGCGGAATTGTGGGCTGAGATTTCCGACATCACGCCGCAGCCGCTGCAGGTGCCACTGTTTAGTTCGGTGGACCGCGGCCGCGAATACAAGGTCGGCGAAACGCTGCACACTGCGGACTACTTCGTGCGCTGCACCTCGAAGCCAGTGTGGTTCTCCGATGCGATTGCGTTGGCGGCCGCGCAGGGCCACACCACCTTTGTGGAGTTCAGCCCGAACCCGGTGGCGCTGATGCCAACGATGATCACCACCATGATGGCGGGCGTCGACGGCACCATGATTCACCTGATGAAGCGCAAGGAAGACGCCACCGACTCGCTGCTGGACGCACTGGCGAAGCTGTACGCCCTCGGCGAAGACATTGACCTTGCTCGTCTGGTTGGCCCGGGTAAGTCTGCGGCAGTGCCGGGCGTCCACTGGAAGCACCAGAAGTACTGGACTGCGGCGCGCCCGTCTTCGTCGGGCCGGGCTGCTATGCCGGGGTCGAAGGTGCAGCTGCCGGATGGTCGGATTGCGTTTGCCGGTCACGCCGAAATCGTGCCGTCGCTTGGCGGTCTAATTGATTCTGCGGTGGAGCAGTCGCTGCCTTCGGGTCAGGTCATTGCGCTGGAGGAGTACTCTGAGCTGCCTGCTTCCGGCGACCTGACCACGATTGTCACCCCGAACCTTGCCGGTGCCACCGTCCAGGTGTTCAGTGCGGGTGAGCCAATGGCGCTGCTGGCGGAAGCCGCGGTCGTCAAGGGCAATCTGCCGGAGGTCAACGCCGCGGTGGCCCAGGTTGCCAGCCCAGTCGGCGGCACCACCGGTACCACTTCCGCGCTTGTTGACGAACAGACTCCGTCCACTCCGGGTATGCCAACCGCAACTGCAGCGGCGGCACCAGCGTGGACCCCAGAGTCCGGCGTGAGCGTGGCCGATCACCTGCGTGTCATTGTTTCGGAAGCGATGGGTTACGAAATCGATGACCTCCCGCTGGAACTGCCACTGATCGACCTTGGTTTGGACTCCCTGATGGGTATGCGGATTAAAAACCGCATTGAGCACGACTTTGGTCTGCCGTCTCTGCAGGTCCAGGCACTGCGTGATGCCTCCGTCGCTGATTCCATCGCATTGGTGGAGCAGATGGTGGCCGATAAGCAGAAGGGCACTGACGCAGCTGCCGAAGCTGTGGCAGCAGCCGCGAAGTCTGACCCGGCTGCCGAAAATGACGCCGAGCCATCCGGTTCGACGGTCGAAGGGTTGGGTGTTGCGCCACGTGACGCCACCGAACGCCTCGTCTTCGGTACCTGGGCCACCATCACCGGTAAATCTGCTGGTGGTGTGACGAACGCACTGCCTGAGCTTGATGACGATACCGCGACCGCTCTGGCTGCCCGCCTGTCCGAACGTGTCGCCGCGGACATTCCAGTTGACGCAGTCACCAGCGCCAAGACGCTGGAGTCACTGGCGGAAGTGGTTCGACCACACCTGGAAACCGACGTCGACGGCAATGTTCGCGTCCTGCGCGAACGCGCGGAAGGCTCCGACGCACCATCGGTATTCCTCTTCCACCCAGCTGGTGGCTCCTCCGCGGTGTACCAGCCACTGATGCGCCGCCTGCCAGAGGACGTACCGGTCTACGGCATTGAGCGTGTCGAAGGTGGCATTCAAGACCGCGCCGCCCAGTACCTGACGGATATTCAGCGCTACAGCGATGGCCGTCCGGTTGTGCTCGGTGGCTGGTCACTCGGTGGCGCTCTGGCGTATGAAGTTGCGCACCAACTCGTCAACAAGCCCGAACTTGGAGTAACGGTCGACCTGATTGCCCTCCTGGATACCGTCAAGCCATCGGAACCTATTCCAAACACCACCGAAGAGCTGCACGCACGCTGGGACCGCTACGCCGCGTTCGCCAACAAGACGTATGGTCTGGCGATGGAAGTGCCGCACGACATGCTCGAAGAGCAGGGTGAGGAAGCGTTCACTGAGCAGCTGTTTGAAATGCTCAAGATGATGGACTCGGGAACCACTGGCCTGTCCGGCGGGGTGCTGGAGCATCAGCGGGCGTCGTTTGTCGACAACCGGGAGCTGGACAAGGTTGAGCTGGCGGATTGGGCCGATGTCACTGCGCCGGTGGTGCTATTCCGTGCCGAGCGGATGCATGACGGGGCCGTGGAGCTGGAACCGCGCTACGCCCAGATTGACCCAGATGGCGGTTGGTCGGCTATCGTCGAAGACTTGGAAATTGTTCAGCTGCGCGGCGACCACCTTGCCGTTGTGGATGAGCCAGAAATTTCGACCGTCGGGGCGCGGCTTTCGGAACGAATTGCGCAGCTCCGCGGTGGAAAAGACGACGGAAACAACGACGGGAAGTAGACACCAGTGACCGCATCGACCATGGCGGAAAAGCTAGCTGACCTGCGCGCCCGGCTCGAGCAGGCGCAGGACCCTGGCTCCGAGCGGGCGAAAGCGCGCCGCGACGAAGCCGGCGACACCAGCCCGCGTGAACGCATCGCGCAGCTGGTCGATGAAGGCTCCTTCGTGGAAATCGGTGCCTTGGGTCGCACCCCGGGTGACCCGGATGCGCCTTACTCCGACGGTGTGGTGTGTGGCTTTGGTCGGGTCGGCGGTCGGCCGATTGCGGTGTATGCACACGACAAGACCGTTTATGGTGGCTCCGTTGGTGTGACCTTCGGCCGGAAAGTGTGCAACCTGCTGGACCGTGCAAGCCAGCTCGGTTGCCCGGTGGTCGGTATTCAGGATTCCGGTGGCGCGCGTATTCAGGATGCGGTGACGTCGCTGGCGATGTACTCCGAGATTGCGCGGCGGCAGTTGCCGCTGTCGGGTCAGTCGCCGCAGATTTCCCTGATGCTCGGTAAATGTGCAGGTGGCGCGGTGTATGCGCCGGTGACGAATGACTTTGTTGTCGCCGTTGATGGCCGTACCGAAATGTATGTGACCGGCCCAGCGGTGATTAAGTCCGTGACCGGCGAGGACATCACCCCGCAGGAGCTTGGTGGCGCGCAGGCAACCGCCGCGGCCGGCAACGTCTCCTACGTCGCAGCGGAAGAGTCCGAGGCCTTCGACTACGTCAAGGACCTGCTGGACCACCTGCCAACCTCCGTGTGGGAGCCAGTGCCGCAGGTGTGGGCACCGGACGACAGTGAAACTGACCGCGACCTGGAACTGGACACGCTGCTGCCGGATGACCCGAACGCGGGCTACGACATGATGGACGTGCTGGTCCGCATCTTCGACACCGAAGACTTTGTCGAGGTCATGCCGGAGTACGGGCCGAATATTATTACCGGTTTTGCCCGCATTGATGGTTCCAGTGTTGGCGTGGTGGCGTCCCAGCCGATGCACCTGGCTGGTTGTATTGATGCCGCGGCGGCGGAGAAGGCCGCGCGTTTCATCCGTATCTGCAATGCTTACCGCATCCCGCTGGTGTTCGTTGTGGATACGCCGGGTTACTTGCCGGGTGTGGAGCAGGAACGCCAGGGCATTATTCACCGTGGTGCGAAGCTTGGTTTCGCGATGGTGGAGGCGTCTGTGCCGATTGTCACCGTGATTGTGCGTAAGGCCTATGGCGGTGCGTACGCGGTGATGGGGTCGAAGAACATGGGCGCCGACATGAACTTTGCGTGGCCAACTGCGCAGATTGCGGTGATGGGTGCCGATGCTGCGGCCGTGATGGTTTATGGCCGTCAGCTTGCGGAGATGCCGGAGGAGCAGCGGCCGATGGCGAAGGCGATGTTCATGAGCTTCTACAACGAGAACATGACCAGCCCGTACATGGCGGCAGAGCGCGGTTACGTTGACGCGATGATTCAGCCGTCGGAGACCCGCGTGCGGCTGCGCCAGGCGCTGCGCCAGCTGCGCACGAAGGAAAAGGCCGACAACCCGAAGCGCCACCTGATTGCGCCGCTGTAGGTCGGGGCGTTAGGGCTTTTTGACGTAATGATCACTTTCGCACTGCCATAACTGTCGAGATTCACGAATGTCTCCCACTTTGGCAGTGCGAAAGTGATCTGCCCAGGTGAGCGAACCCCGTGGCGCTTGCGACTATGTGCTTTACGCCCCTCTAATGGTCTTACTGTCAGCCGCGGAGCGGCTGGCATTTTGCTTTTTGACGTTGCGGTGCGTCGCTTTGCCGTTTTGGGGTAGAACTCGCGCAGTCGCTGTGGGCCTCTTACTTGGGACTTCAGTCGGATTGGCGTGCTGCGTTGGCCGGGTTTTTGGTACGAGCTGGCTCGGTGATCACTTTCGCACTGCCAACAGTGCTCGACTGCTATCGGTTCCTGGTTCTTGGCAGTGCGAAAGTGATCGGCCCAGGTCATCTGGTGGTGGGCGCTGCCATCTGGGGCTTGGGATCACTTAGCCACTGCCATGACGTTCGAGATTCACGAAAGTGTCCCACTTTGGCAGTGCGAAAGTGATCCGCGCAGGTGGGGAAGTCGTTTTGGCATTGCTTTTGTCGGATTGGCGTGCTGCGTTGGACGGGTTTTTGGTACGAGCCGGCTCGATGATCACTTTCGCACTGCCAACATTGCTCGACTGCTGACACTTCTTGGTTCTTGGCAGTGCGAGAGTGATCCGCCCAGGTCAATAGCTCGACTTCCGACGAAGGCGCACGAAAAAGCCGGCCACCGAAACGGTGACCGGCAAAGCGAGGCGCGCAGATGCGGAGCGCTCTAAAGGACGCGGCAGGCAGCTTGCTGCCGCCGTGCGGACTATGCCGCAGCTGGAACTTCTTCCGAATTGCGGTCGGTGGCAGCTGCTGGCTTCAGCAGTGGCAGCGCCGCGAGAATGGCGATTGTGCAGCCGAAAATTGGGATAGCCGGCAGCACATACGCCACCGGCGGGTAGCGGTTCTCCCACGTGAAGTAGTTGAACTGTTGCATGATGTAGCGCGGTTCAATGAACACCACAATGAGCGACAGCGTCAGCGCGACCACAATAATCCAGGTCAAAGCGCGGGCGGTACCGGCGGTCATCCAGACGCGGCCCCCAGCGTCACCGCCACAGCCAACCGCGCTGCCGCCAGCGCCGCCAGCGCCAGCATCAACGCCCCGCGAAGCGCGCACTTGGTGCCAGTAGTACTGGCACACCTGCAGCCAGGCATAACCAATCATTGGCCACCAGACCCAGTGGTGGGTCCAGCTCACTGGCGACAGCAGCAACGACGCCAAGTTCGCCAGCGCAATTAGCGTCACACGGTCAAAGTGTGCGGCCTTGTCGGCCGAGGCCATTGCCCACATCACGGCCAAAATCAGCAAGCCAACCACGGCTGCGGCAGCTACCCACGCGAGCTTGGAAGCGTCAATACGCGCAAGCACGCCTTGAATAGACACATTTTCAATGAAGCCCGGGTTGCCAATACGGGCCGGGTCAACGATGACACGGGTCCAGTAGTCGATGGTGTTGCTTGGCACGAACGCCAAGCTCACCAGCTGCGTGCCAATGAAACTCGCGACACCAATTGCGGTGGCACGCCACTGACGCATCGCAAATGGTGCCACCAGCAGCGCCAGCGGCGTCAGCTTAATGCCCGCGCACACACCGACGACCACCGCAAACGGCACCAGCGACCGGAAACGCACGAAGGTCAGGTACGCCGCGCCGAGCAGCAGCACGTTAATCTGCCCGAAGTCCATGGAGTCGCGCACCGGCCCAGAGATCAGGAAAATCAGCCCGACCATGAACGGGTTCAGCAGATGCCCCCAGTTCGGCAGGAGCCGCTGCAACCGTGACGTGAAATCCCACGCCACGGCAAACGCCACCGCCACGCTTGCGACCAGCAGCAACAGGTAGGCGACATTCTGCGGCAGTGCCGCCAACGGCAGGAAGAGCATCGCCGCGAACGGTGGGTAAGTGAACGGCAGGCGCGGGCCATCATCCGGCCCGACATGCCCTTCGTACAGCACTTCTGGGGTGTGCCACAGTGTCAGCGCACCTTCGCGGTATACACGCAGGTCAATGCCGCCGAATCCGACGCGGAAAAACAGCCAAATGGCGAGAAGAACAACCAGCCCATTCAAGGCGATGGGCAATGCGCGGTTGTTGCGCAAAGAGTCGAACACGGTGGCGTGGGCCTTTCTAAGAAACTAGCTGCGGCGTCGCAGACCCAATGCCGCAAGCCGCCATCCGAGCAGCAGTAGGCCGCTCATCGCAGTTGCTACCAGAATGAAGGACCAGTGGGGCACTTCGCCATTGCGAATCGACCAAATGCCCAGCCCGGTAATCACGGTAGCAATCCAGACAATAATGCCGGATGGCGCGAGGGAGTCCAAACGGGAGTTAGCGAGCCCAGCGGCCGCCCAGCCGATAATCACACCAATCAGGAATGGCCAGAGCGTGTTCAGCACATTAATGAAGGTGAATGGTTCTTCTGCGGTTTGGTGCGCCAGCCGTGCGAAAATTGCGAATAGCACAATGGCGGCGACGTCCCAGACCAGCGGCATCAGGCGGCCGCTTTCTGCGTCACTTTTGACAACAGTCATACTGATTCCTCAGTGTCCTAAGAAGTTGTTTTGGTAGTGCCCTGTGAAGTGGCCTCGTCGCCAACCGTACCCCGCGCCGCGTTCTTGCCTCGAAACAGTAGGAAGAAGCACACCCAACCCACAGCCGCGACCAGCACAAACGACACCATGCGGTAGGCCAGGGTCGCCGCGAATGCCCCCGAAGTAGGTGCCCCAGCCGCAACCAGCGCGCCGGTAAGTACAGCTTCGACGGTCCCGATCCCACCCGGGGTGACGGGCACGGAACCAGCAATTTTCCCGCCGACGAACGCGAGCAGCGCCCCGCCGAGCGACAAATCCACACCGACAGCTAGCGCTGCAAACCACAAACACAGCAGGTCAGCGAGCCAATTCGTCAGCGACCACGCAAACACCCGCAGCAACCGGCCGGGCGACAACTTCACCGTCGTCAGGGCGTCCACCGCGTCCGCAACGCCCTGTTCACCCCTTCCGGGCCGCCCACCAGGGAGCTTATTGACGTATTGGACCACCGAAATTGCCCACTTTTTCAATTGCGGTGTATTCCGGCTTGCCCACCACATCAGCGCCGAGAGCACCGCAATCGCGATCAGCGGGCCGACGACCATGCGGGGTGAGAAATTCGTGTCGAAGAAAAAGAAACTAATGATGGCCAGCGAGGCCAGCCCGAGTGCGCTCATCGCGCCGGACAGCATGATCTGCCAGCTGACCACCACAACGGGCGCGCCCCATTTTTGTTGTTGCCGGAAGGATAGGGCGGTGGCGAACACGGGCCCACCCGGCGCGGTCGCGGACCATGCGTTGGCTGCCAGCACCAGGGAGTTGGTCCCGCGCCGGGTGGCGGGCACGTCAGCGGTGCGAAGCAGTAGGCGCATCACTTCCGCCATTGCGTACATTGCGAGCGCTTGCATCGCGATGCCCGCGGCAATCCAGCGCAGGTCAGCTCGGACAAGAACGTGCCAGCCGTCCTGCACAAACTGGGCGTTATCCCACAGCAGGTAGGCCGCGACCACGGCGAGGACAAGGCCGAGTCCCCACCGGAACCAGCTTTGTCGCCAGAGTGCCGCCAGCTTCGCTTTCATGCCAAGATGCCCGATACCGCAGGGCCAGCTAACGGCGCCCTGGTGGCAGTTCGCGGAGTTGCTGCTGTTGCCGGGCCATCAGCTCCGCGACGGTAATCGGCTGTGCATCCGCGTGCCGAGGAGCCGGCGGGAGAGCCTTGGTGGCGTTCTCGTCGTCCATTGCGTCGAAAAGCGCAGTGGCCTGCGGTAACTCTTCCTGGTGGCCAATGAACTTAGAGACCTGCTTCACCCAACGCGGCGCCCACCAGTTATCGTCGGCCAGCAGTTTCATGACCGCCGGGACCAGCAACATTCGGATGATGGTGGCGTCCAGCACCAGCGCGGCAATCATGCCGAAGGCGATGTACTTCATCATGACGATGTCACTGAAACCGAAGGCGCCAGCCACCACAATCATGATGACGGCCGCGGCGGTAATGATATTGCCGGTATTCGCGGTGCCGTAGCGGATCGCCTGCTCTGTGGTGGCGCCGCGCTCGCGGGCCTCCACCATTCGGGACAGCAGGAACACCTCATAGTCGGTGGATAGGCCGTAGACAATGGCGATAATCAGCACCAATACTGGGCTCATCAGTGGGCCAGGGGAGTAGCCCAGCAGATTCGCGCCGACGCCATCGACGAACATCAACGTCAACAAGCCCAAAGTGGCGCCCAACCCCAAGAAGTTCATAATGATTGCCTTAATCGGCAAAATCACCGAACCGAACATCGCCGCCAACAGAATCAGCGTGGCAATAATCATGTACAGCGCCATCCATGGCAGCTTCGCCATCAGCGCATCCAGCGACTCAACTTCCATCGCCGGGGTGCCACCGATGTACACCTGCGCGCCCTCCGGCGCCTCAATGGCCTCCAGCTCATGCACCACGCGCGTGTAATCGGCACGGTCGGCAATACCCGCGGAAATCACCGTGGTGCCGTTGACCGTCTCCCGCGCCACCGTGAACCGACCCGTCAGCCCCTCAACTTCATTGGCTTTCTGGTACACCTCCACGAACTGCTGCGGCTCGGCGTTCGCCACCACCACACGCACCGGCTCCGTCCGGAACTCCGGGAACAGCTCATTGAAGTGCTCCTGCGCCTGCCGGGTCTCATTCTTCGGCGGCAGATACGTCTCATTAATACCGCCGAATTTGATGCCCACCAGCGGGAACGTCAACAGCAACAGCAAGCCAACCAGCGACGCCGCCATCACCTTGGAGTGGCGCATCGCCCACGCCGGGATCTTGCCCCAGAAAGAATGGGTCGCCTCCACCTTCGTGTGGCCGACCTTGCGGATAGCCAACCGGTCAATATTCTTGCCCAGCAGCCCCAGCACCGCCGGCAGCACGGTAATTGCCAGCAGCGCCGCCAAACCGACCGCCGCAATCGCGCCATAGGCCACCGACTGCAGGAAGGCCTGCGGGAATAGGAACAGACCGGACAGCGCCACAATCACCATCAGTGCAGAGAACACCACCGTTTTACCGGCCGTTGCCGTGGCGGTGCGCACCGCGTCCGGCACCTCGGCGTCCTCGGCGAGTTCCTCCCGGAAGCGCGAGACCATGAACAGGCCGTAGTCAATGGCAAGGCCAAGACCAAGGAGCGTGACGACGGATTGGGCGAACGTATTCACCGTGGTGACCGACGCGATGAGCGACAAAATGCCGAGCGACCCGAGAATCGACAAGATGCCCACCAGCAGCGGCATCACCGCGGCGACTGCGGAACCGAACACGAACAGCAGGAGCAGCGCCACCAGCGGCAGGCCAATCAGTTCGGCGCGCTGGATGTCTTTGCCCATGCCTTCGTCGAGGGCGTCGGCCACTGGGGTAGCGCCAGCGATTTCGGTGTCCACGCCGTCAACCGGCAGGGCGTCCTTAATCTTCCGGTAGTTCTGCAGCACCTCTTCTTTATCGCCCTGCAGGCCAACGGACGCGAAGGCGGTCTGCCGGTCCTGCGTCGCCATTTTCGCCGCGCGGGTGGTGTGGTAGCTGGTGACCTGCTTCACCGCGTCGGCATGCTCAGTTTTCAGCGCCTCCAGGGAGCGCGACACCTTCGCCGCGAACTCTGGGTCGTCGACAGTTTTGCCTTCTGGGGCGTGGTAGAGCACGACGACGTCGCCGGAGGAGTCGCGGCCAAAGGTTTCCGCTTCGATGCGGGCGGCGGCGGTGGAGGAGGAACCTGGGTCGTCCCAACCCTCGGTGCTCATGCGTTCGTCTAGCTTTGTGCCCGCAAAAAAGTACAGTGCACCGATGATCGCAATGATGACCACGGGCATCAGTTTGCGGTGGCGGTAGGCGAGGTCGCCCCAAAGGTTGAACACGCGTTAGTGCCTTTCGTCAAACAGTTCAGAAAGCGTGCGCAGCGGCTGCATCCAGGCGCCTTCTGCAGGTAGGTTATCCAGGTTAACGCGTGGCAGTGGCTTGCGGAAAACGCCCGGGATGTCTTCCAGGTCGATGAATTCGATGTCTGGGCTGGTCAGCGCCCAGCTGCAGTGCTCGTGGAAGCCAATGACAGTTGCGGGGATTCCGTCAAATGCTAGTTCTTCCAGCACATCTCGGAAACAGCGGCCATCTGCCGACGCCACGACCACTCCGCGCAGGGTGCCTTCTTCGTAGCGCAGCCGAATGTGGTCGACCATGTCGTCGTCGACGTCAGAGTCTTCGTCGGCTTTCGGTTTGGCGAACACTGCGAAACCGACGTTGCGGATGGCTTCTACCCATGGGCGAACAATATCGGCGCCGCCTGGGCTAACGTTGGTGAACACGGTCGCTTCTGCGCCGAGGTCTTCGTGGCGTTCGCGGGCGAGCTCGTCGGTGTAGCCGACCAGCCAGCGGCCGAGTGCGTCAAACCGTGGGCGGTGTTCGGAGTCGGGGCGGCCACCCAGAATGGAGCCGAGCCCCATATCCAGGTTCGGCGCGTCCCACACCAGCAGGACGGTTGGTTCGGTTTGGGGCAGTGCCCGGTAGGCCGATGGGGTGGTGGAGCTGGCAGCCGGGCCAGCGCCATGGGCACCAGCGGCGTTATGAGCAGTATTAGTCACGGCAAAATCCTGGGAAAATATCAAAAGAGCAATATAGGGTCACGTTATTGAACGTGAGTTCCCAGGATAAGCCCCTTCCGCCCCAAAGTCAGAGCGGAACGAGAGCGGAATGTTTGGTTAGCTAACTTTCTGCCACACGTATTCGTGGATGCTGTGGCCCTTCTCTAGGCCTTTACGCTGGAACTTTGTGGTTGGTCGGTCAAGCAGCAGCGGCGATTCCGGCCATGGGAACGGACGCGGTTCCAGCAGCGGTTCCACACCCACCAGTTCATCAATCCATTCGGCATATTCGGCGTGGTCGGTCGCCACATGCAGCACCCCGCCCGGCTTGAGCCGCGACGCAATCAGGTTCAAAGTGCCGGACTGCACGATGCGGCGTTTGTGGTGCCGCGCTTTTGGCCATGGGTCGGGGAAGAAAATCCGCACGCCAGCTAGCGATTCGGGCGCAATCATGCGTTGGAGTACTTCCACTCCGTCGCCACGCACCATGCGGATATTGTCGACGTCTTCGCGTTTCATGGCGGTGAGCAGTTTCGCTAGGCCGGGTTTGTACAGTTCCACGGCGATGATGTTGTGGTCTGCTTCCAGTGGTGCCATGGCGACGGTGGAGGTGCCGGTGCCGGAGCCGATTTCTACAACGGTGGGGCCGGGGCGGCCGAACCATTTCTCCACGTCGATTTCGTCGTCGGACATGATGGTGCCGATGCGGTCCCAGTTGTTGTCCCACACTTCCTGCTGGCCAGGGGTGAGAGTGCCGCGGCGGAAGCTGACGCCGGAGATGCGTGGGTAGTCTAGGTCGTCGTCGAATTCGGATTGCAGTGGGCGGCCGTAGGGCAGTTCGCCTTTGCCGTCGCGTGGGGCGTGGCGGGGTGCAGGGGTGGAGCTCATGGCATCTAGCGTAGTGGGCTTCGGGTTGCGGGCTGCATGTTGCTGGGGTTTATTTGCGGGGAGGGACATCAGCTCGGGGGGACAGATGAGCCACGTTTCGGTACGTGCACCGTTGCATTCGCGGATTTCACGCTGGTTGGCGCAGCAATCACCAACGTCAGATCGCGCCGCCGCCATCACATGGGTCGCCAGCATTGTGGATGATTTTTCCGCGCCGCCACGCATTATTGTTGCGGGCCGGCCGGGTATGCCGTGCCAATTGCTTATTGACGGATTGGGCAGCGATCTTGGTGCGACGATCCGGCAGGCGCCGCTGTTTGGTGTGCCAGCGAATACGGATCTGGTGTTGGTGCTGTGTCCGTATGTGTCTGTGGTGGAGCGGGCGCTGCGGGAGCTGCCGATTGCGGTGCAAGTAATTGTGGTGGCGCCGCCGTGGTCGCAGGTCGTCGATGTCGCGCGCACTGCCGTTGGGGAGATTGTGGCGGCAGCGCAGTCCGCTGACGGTGCTGGCAGTACTGACGGTCCTGAGACCGGCATCCCGGGGCGGCACGCGCAGTTGCGGCGGCGGCTATCAGAGGTAGCGTGCGCCTTCCCCGAGCTGCGCGATGAGCTGGAGGATGTGCTGTGGCGGAAGTAGCGCGAGCGCCGGATGTGGTGCAGGTGGTGGAGTTGGCGCTGATTGTTACCGGTCCGGACGGCCGCCGGGCGGCAGCACTGGCGAAGTTGCTCAATGACCAGCCGGGAGTTGCGGCGACCGTGGATGCCGAACCGGGCGACCCCTGCGACGCAGTAATTATTGCGGTTGCTGGCGAATTAGCGCCGACACCTACTGAACTGGGTATTGCAGAGTCGATTGAGCGCGCCACTCATGCCGCGATTGTCGCCTGTTTGGTGGATGAGACTGGGGCCAGTGACAGTGGCGGTGACCGTGCCGGTGCTGGCACCGGTGATAGCGGCACCAGCGATGCTGCGAGCGGCAAAAGGGCCGGTGCCGCACACTGGCCAGCCACGATCCGCAGTATTGATGTGCCACCGACAGCTGATGGGGCAGCGGCATTGGTGGCGGCGGTCCATAACTTGGCCACCATTGATCCTGGCGACGATCCGCAAACCGCGGCATTGGATTTTCGGAATGAGGCCGCTCGTACGGAACGTAGCCGCAGGGTTCGAACCGGTGAGAAGCAGCGGCGCGAGATCACCCGCGCTCTTTTTAGTCGACTGGAACACGAACTCACGGCGCTGACCACCGACGATCCCAGTGCTATTCCCACGAAACCGGCGATCCGAGGCGCCGCCCGCCGGCTCAATCGAGCAGCGCACCGTCGTGGGGTCAGTCTTCACCTCACCGTCCCTGCTCAAGCCACTGAGATAAGCACATCCGCGCCGCGCCGCGCCGAAGTGGCGATTGCCGCTATCGCCGGCGCTGCCGCCGGAGCCGGCATCGGGCGCGGGTTGCTGGCCATCGTCGCGATGTGGCTGGGCAGCGCTTCGTGGCTCGTCCCGTGGCTGGCGACCGCAGGTATGGCAATTAGCGGTGTGGGTTGCGCTGCGCTGGCGGCTGCGGTTCAGATCCGGGCCGGTAATCGTCAACAAGCCCAGAAGGCGACCCACCAACTCACCGACACATTAAAACGCACCTGGACCAGCGATATTGCTGCTGCCTGCGACGCCGTGGAGGCGGACGCGGTGGGGTGGCGCTACCGACAACTCACCAAAGGAGTGACCCATGGATGACTTTTTGAACAAACTCTGCGGCATTGATGCCCTGACCCCGAACAAGGCGACGGAGGGCAGCGGACGCAGCGGCATGACGCTGACCGTCGGCGGCGAAACCTACGTGCTGGGCGCTGACCCGTACCTGCTGGGGCAGGACAGCGTCACCTTGGCGGATGACACCGGCCTGACCATCTACTCCGACACCGACGGCGACGGGGCCGTGGACTATCTGACCACCGTGCGTTTTGACGGAAGCTTTGGGGCGTGGCGGCAATCCGGGCTCGGGGAGCAGGATGTCGCGCTTGATGCGGACCAGGAGCTGTGCAAGCAAACCTGGGACGGCGCGGCATGGGAAGAAGTGGAAGCAGGCAAATGGGTGCCGTGATGGGCGACGTGATGAGCGCAGTAATGAGTGCAGAGGCAGGTGGGGTAGCACTCGGTCTAGGACTACTGCCCCCGGTTGTGGGGAAGGTCAAAGACTATCGCCCCACCCGCAAGTGAATTACATAGGTAGGCTGAAGAAGAGCACCCAACGACAGTCAGGAGAACTTGATGTCCGCACCTATCATCCCCGGTCTGGTGGGCGAAGCCCCTACTACCAACAAGGCTTTGTTGGAGTGGGTTGCTGAGGTCGCAGAGCTGACCCAGCCAAAGAAGGTCGTATTTGCAGACGGCTCCCAGGAAGAATGGGACCGCCTGGCTGAGAAGCTGGTTGAGAAGGGTACGTTCACCCGCCTGGACGACGCTAAGCGTCCAAACTCCTTCCTCGCGCTGTCCGACCCTGCGGACGTCGCCCGCGTCGAATCCCGCACCTTCATTTGCTCGGAGACCGAGGACGGCGCTGGTCCAACCAACAACTGGCGCGACCCGAAGCAGATGCGCGAAGAAATGACCGAGCTGTACCGCGGTTCCATGAAGGGCCGCACCATGTACGTCGTGCCATTCTGCATGGGCCCAATTGACGCTGACGACCCGAAGCTCGGTGTGGAAATCACAGACTCCGAATACGTCGTGCTGTCGATGCGCATCATGACCCGCATGGGTAAGGAAGCTCTGGACAAGATTGGTGACGGCTTCTTCGTCAAGGGTCTGCACTCTGTTGGAGCGCCACTGGAAAAGGGTCAGATTGACACCGAGTGGCCATGCAACAAGAACAAGTACATCACCCACTTCCCAGAAGCACGTGAGATTTGGTCCTACGGCTCCGGCTACGGCGGCAACGCACTGCTGGGTAAGAAGTGCTACGCGCTGCGTATCGCCTCGGTGATGGCCCGCGACGAAGGCTGGATGGCTGAGCACATGCTCATCCTGAAGCTGACCTCCCCAGAAAACAAGGTCTACTACATGGCAGCTGCATTCCCATCTGCCTGCGGTAAGACCAACCTGGCAATGCTGCAGCCAACCATTCCAGGCTGGAAGGCAGAGGTCGTCGGTGACGACATTGCATGGATGCGCTTCGGTGAAGATGGCCGCCTGTACGCCGTGAACCCAGAAAACGGCTTCTTCGGTGTGGCACCAGGCACCAACTACGACTCCAACCCGAACGCCATGAAGACCATGGAACCGGGCAACACCATCTTCACCAACGTCGCACTGACCGACGATGGCGATGTCTGGTGGGAAGAGATGACCAAGGAGCCACCAGCTCACCTCATCGACTGGCACGGCGAAGACTGGACCCCTGAAAAGGATGTCAAGGCTGCGCACCCTAACTCCCGTTACTGCACCCCAATCTCCCAGTGCCCAGTGGCTGCCCCAGAATGGGACGACCCACAGGGTGTGCCAATCGACGCCATTCTCTTCGGTGGCCGTCGCGCGGACACCATCCCACTGGTGACCGAAGCACGTGACTGGAACCACGGTGTCTACATCGGTGCGACCCTGTCCTCCGGCCAGACCGCTGCAGCAGAAGGCCAGGTCGGCGCGGTTCGCCGTGACCCAATGGCAATGCTGCCATTCATCGGCTACAACGCTGGTGAGTACCTGCAGCACTGGGTCAACATGGGTGAAAAGGGCGGCGACAAGATGCCTAAGGTATTCCTTGTCAACTGGTTCCGCCGCGGCGAAGACCGTCGCTTCCTGTGGCCAGGCTTCGGCGAGAACTCCCGCGTCCTAAACTGGATTGTGGACCGCATCGAAGGCAAGGTCGAAGCCGACGAAACCATCGCTGGTTACACCGCACGCGCTGAAGACCTGAACCTGGACGGCCTGGACACCCCAGAGGCAGACGTCAAGGAAGCCCTGCAGGTCAACCCAGAGGACTGGGAACGCGAACTGCCTTCCATCGAGGATTGGCTGAAGAAGCTGGGCGACAAGGTTCCAGCTGAAGTCTTTGAAGAATTCGAAGCACTGAAGAAGCGCATCGAAGACGCGAAGTAAGCGAACCTAGATAGCGGCCGCGACGGCGGCGCGACTAGCTAGCAAGGCCCGGTTGAGCAACTGCTCGGCCGGGCCTTTCGCATGCGAAAACGCGTGCATACTCGCGACAGCGCAGGTGCTACCAAGACGGATAAGGGGGGAATCGAAAAATCCCCCCCATAACGTCGAAAAGCAAAGGAAAACCCACGACTGGCCGCGGGCAGTGGCAGGGTAGCGCAACTAAAAGATGCAAGAAGTGAATTCGCTACTTAAGTTATAGAAATTGAACCTTAAGTTTTCTCATGATTGGTCTGGTCGATCCGAAGGGAACGTAAAAATTGGCGACCGTAACTGAATCGCAAACCTCAGAAGCCGGAGGCGGCGAAGTCTCCGAAGGCAGAGACATCAGCTGGCACCTATTCTTCGGCGGGCTGATGGCAGTTACCCTTACTGCTTTCACCATCTGGTCCTGGGGCTACGTTGCACCAGGTGCAAACCACTTCATCCTGCTGACCGCCATCTGCTTCGCAGTGTTCATGGCGTTCAACATCGGTGGTAACGACGTTGCGAACTCCTTCGGTACCTCCGTCGGTGCCGGCACCCTCTCGATGAAACAGGCACTGATTGTTGCCGCCATTTTCGAAGTGTCCGGTGCCATTATGGCTGGTGGCGAAGTGACCGACACTGTCCGCAGCGGCATCGTCGACCTCAACAGCATCGAAGGCCTGGACCCATACGAATTCGTCTACATCATGATGGCGGCGCTGCTCGGCGCTGCTGTCTGGCTGCTGGTTGCCACCCGCCTGGGCTGGCCAGTGTCCACCACCCACTCCATTGTCGGCGGTATTGTCGGCGCCGCGCTGACCGTTGGTTTTGCCACCGGCAAGGGTGGCTGGGACATGGTTCAGTGGGACAAAATCGGTGAAATCGCCGTGTCGTGGGTGCTGTCGCCAGTACTCGGCGGTGTGGTCGCCTACTTCCTGTACCGCTGGATCAAAGTGTCGATTCTGACCTACAACGAGAAGGCCGAACTGAAGCTGCACGAACTGAATGAGCGTCGCCACAAACTGCGCACCGAACAGCTCAGCGACTTCGAAAAGCTCGGCGAACTGCAGCGCATCTCCTACACGCACTCGATGGCACGTGACGCCGCGCTGATTAACGGTGACGAAGCTTTCGACCCAGAAGAGTTCGAATCGGACTACTACCGCGAACTGCACCGGCTGAATAAGGAAAGCTACGAACTGGGCGCACACCGCGCACTGGAGCGCTGGGTGCCACTATTCGCGGCGCTCGGAGCAGTGATCATCACCGCGATGATGCTGTTCAAGGGCCTGAAGAACATCAAGATGGACACCACCGCCCTGGATAACTTCCTCATCATGGGTATGGTCGGTGCGGCCGTATGGATGGCCGTGTTCATTTTCGCCCGCTCCCTGCAGAAGTACAACCTCGAACGCGCCACCTTCCTGCTGTTTAGCTGGATGCAGGTGTTTACCGCGTCGGCGTTCGCGTTCTCCCACGGCTCCAACGACATTGCCAACGCGATTGGGCCATTCGCTGCGGTGCTGGACGTGCTGTCGACCGGTGAGATTAACTCCAAGGCTGCCGTGCCGCTGGCCGTGATGGTGGCCATGGGTATCGCTCTGATTTCCGGTCTGTGGTTCATTGGCCGCTACGTCATTCAGACGGTGGGCACTAACCTCACCGAGATCCACCCAGCGTCTGGTTTCGCCGCGGAACTGTCCGCTGCCGCTGTGGTGATGGGTGCCTCGCTGCTGGGTCTGCCAGTGTCCTCCACCCACATCCTGATTGGCGCGGTGCTCGGTGTGGGCCTGGTGAACAAGGCCGCGAACTGGAAGCTGATGAAGCCAATCGGCATGGCGTGGGTTATCACCCTGCCGGCGGCGGCCCTAGTATCCGCCGCGACAGTGTCCATCCTGCGCGTGCTGTTCTAACTTCGGCGCACACGAATTGAGGCGGGTCTGCTGAGCAGGCCCGCTTATTTCTTTCGACCAAACAGCAGGAACGCCAGCGGCCCAATAAAGTTCACCAATGTCACTGGGAACCAGGCCCACTTGCTGCCGCGAATCTTTTCCTTCGGGTCGTGGTACAGGAAGTGCCATGCGGTCAGCTTCAGCACTAGTTCCACGGCGGCGCCGCCAAGGACGGCGTACTGCTCATTTTGGGAAAGGTCGGACCAAGACGTCTTTTCGCAGGACTTTGGCCCGCAACACTTCTTCTGAGATTCCATAACCCCAGCTTACGCCCGCGCTACCAGCGCCTAGCACTGCCTATAGCGCTACTCCAGGATGTAGCGTTTGCGCTCATTCGGTGGTGTCGCCACACGCTTAGCGCGGAAGGTCCAGAACTTGTTGAATAGGAAGTTCACCGGCATCGCGACAATCGTACCGATGGCTAGGGCCCAGTAGTACGGCGTGCGCAGACCAGAGGACCCGTCGAAGACATCCGTTGGCAGCGCCAACGCAGAAGTCTCATTCATCAGCAGGGTCTGGACCGCCAGCGACACCACGAATGCACCGACACCGATGAGCAGGAATGGTACGAACTGCTTAATCCACGGCCGCCGGTGCGTGCCCTTGAAGGTCCAGCCGCGGTTAATCTGGAAGTTCCACACATTTGACACCACGAAGGCAATCGTCGAAAAGACGTGGTACCAGCGGATATTGAACCGAGAACCGGTAATGCCACTGAGAATGTCGGTTTCGCCGATGCCGTAGTGGGCGAACACTTTCACCAGGATGACAGCCATCACCCAGTTGACAATGACGCCGGAACCGCCGACAAGTCCGAATTTGATGAATTGCAGCACGCCAAGCTTGGTGCGGGCACGCTGGTCGCGCTTGGCTTCAGTGCGAGCCTCAGCGTTGGCATCAGTTGGTGCGGCATCGTTGGCGCCGGCGGTGGAGTCTGGGTTGGTCACAGTAGCTGACATGGTCTTTCCTGCTGGGAACACCTAGTGGTGAACTAACGTTCCCGCCATCGTACGCCCGCCGCCGGTGGGATTCCCAACGCAAACGGGCAATTCGGGCGAGTGTGGCTCAACTGTTATCGCTACTGTGACCGTCGCCGCACTCAGCGGTGACCGTCGCCGCACCCGCCCGTGACGGCTAGCACTTACCGCAGGGAATCCGGTGCGGTGAACCGCTCTCCGAACTTCGCCGCCAGCTCATCCGCTCGCGCCACGAACCCAGCAACCCCACGACGCTCCGGCGCACTCGTCGCCGCCCCGTCGTAGTTTTTCACGAACTGCCGCGTGCCACCGGTCCACGCCGGGTAGCCAATCCCGAAAATCGACCCAATATTGGCATCAGCATCGGCCTCAATCACGCCCTCATCGAAGCACAGTTGCGTTTCCAGCGCCTCAATGAACAGCATGCGGTCGATGAGTTCCTGCAGGTCCACGTCTTCCGCGGCCACCTTGTGCTTATTGACGGAATCCAGCTCCGCAAGCCCTGGCCACAGACCAGCACGCCGACCGTCGACGTACTCGTAGAACCCCTTGCCATCGAGCTTGCCGTGGCGGCCCAGCTCCAGCATTTCCGCAACCAGTTTCGCCACACCACCGTCGTCGATCTTCCGGCCGGCGGCCTCAGCAGCAGTCGCATTTTCCGCGGAAATCTTCTGCATCAGTTTCAGGTTCAATTCGTCGGCAAGCTGAAGCTGCGACGCCGGGTACCCTGCCTGCCGGGCAGCTGCCTCCACAGTCGCTGGGGCGTACCCTTCAACTACCATGCGCATCGCTTCGTTGATGACGGTGCCGATGACGCGGGAGGTGTAGAAACCACGGGAGTCATTGACGACAATTGGCAGTTTGCGGATTGCCACTGCGAAGTCGAGGGCGGCCGCGAGTGTTTCTGGTTTGGTCTGGTCGCCGGAGATGATTTCAATCAGCTGCATCTTGTCCACTGGGGAGAAGAAGTGCAGGCCAATGAAGTCGCCGGAGCGGTCGACGTGCTCTGCCAGCTCGGTAATCGGCAGGGTAGAGGTGTTGGAACCCAGGATGGCGGTGTTCGGTACCGCAGCCTCAATTTCGGCATGGACCTTGTGTTTGAGGTCCGTGTTCTCGAAAACCGCCTCAATGACCAGGTCAACATCAGCCAGGTCATCGTAGGAATCGGTTGGGGTGATGCGTCCCAGCAACGCCGCGGACTTCTCCTCGGTGGTCTTGCTGCGCTTCAGCGCCTTTTCTTCCAGGCCGACGGAGTACTGCTTGCCGCGCTCAGCGTTTTCCATGGAAATGTCTTTGAGCACCACATCCATGCCGGACTTGGCACACACATAGGCAATACCGGCGCCCATCATGCCGGCACCAACGACCGCCACCTTCTTGAACTCAGTGACCGGGTACGGGGTGCCATCAGCCTGCTTTGGCCGAGAGCCGCCGCCCTTGGCATGGTTCAGGTCGAAGAAGAACGCCTGCATCATATTCTTCGACTGGCTGCCGGTGACCAGCTCGATGAAGTAACGCGATTCAATCAGCTGCGCAGTATCGAAGTCGACCTGCGCGCCTTCAATTGCGGCCTGCATCGCACGTTTCGGCGCCACAAACGGCGCGCCCTTGAGCTGCTTGACCAGGTTCGCTGGGAAGGACGGCAAGTTCACTGCCAGCTTCGGGGTCGATGGGGTGCCACCTGGCATGCGGTAGCCCTTCTCATCCCATGGCTGCACCGCACGCGCTTCCACGGCCCGTGGTACTCCGGCATCGGACTTGCCGGTCAAGTAGGCGCGGGCAGCATTCAGCAGCTCTGCCAGCGGCACCACTTCGTCAATAAGCCCCTTGTCTTTGGCCTTTTCGGCATCCATCTGGGCGCCGGTCAAAATGACATCCATCAGGGCGGATTGGATACCCAGCATGCGCACCACGCGAGTGATGCCGCCGCCGCCCGGCAGCAGTCCGAGGGTGACTTCCGGCAGGCCAAGTTTCGCGCGGACATCCCCGGCAGCGATGCGGTAATTGCAGGCCAGCGCGACTTCCAGGCCACCGCCGAGCGCCGCGCCGTTAATCGCAGCGACCACCGGCACCGGCAGTTTCTCTAGGCGGCGGAATCCATCCTTGGTCTGTGCGAGGAACTTTGCCATGGATTCGGCGTCCTCGGGGCCGACGGTCACCATGTGGGCGATGTCGCCGCCAGCGAAAAAGGTTTTCTTCGCGGAGGTGATGATGATGCCGGTGACGTCGCCGCCGGCCACTGCCTCTTCGAGCTTATTGACGGTTTCCTGCAAGTCCGCCACAAACTTGTCGTTCATGGTGTTGACCTTGGCGGTCGGATCATCCATGGTCAGGGTGATAATTCCTGCGTCATCCCGGTCCCACCGGAACATGTTGTCAGTCATGGTTCGTTCCTTATCTTCGTGTTCATGCCCGCGGGAACAGCCCCACGGTGAGTTGTTTCGGTGGTTGGTTAGACGCGCTCGATGACGGTGGCCACGCCCATGCCGCCGGCGACGCACAGGGCGATGACAGCGTAGCGGCCGCCGGAGCGGTGCAGCTCATCGATAGCAGCGCCGGTGATCATTGCGCCGGTTGCACCCAGTGGGTGGCCCATGGCGATGGCGCCGCCGTTGATGTTCAGCTTGGCTGGGTCGATGCCGAGGCGGTCGCGGGCGTGCAGCACAACGGCGGAGAAGGCTTCGTTGATTTCCCACACGTCAATGTCGCCCACGCCCAGGCCAGCTTTTGCCAGTGCGGCGCGCACTGCTGGTTCGATGCCGGTGAGCATAATGGTTGGTTCCACACCAGAGACGGCGTTGGCGACGATGCGGGCGCGTGGGGTCAGGCCCATCTCTTCGCCGGCCTTTTCGGTGCCGACCAGGGTCAGTGCGGCGCCGTCGACAATGCCGGAGGAGTTACCGGCGTGGTGCACGTGGTTAATCTGCTCTAGCTGGGTGTACTTGGTCAGTGCGACAGCGTCGAAGCCGCCGAGGTCACCAATCATGGCGAAGGCTGGCTTCAGGCCGGATAGAGATTCGACGGTGGTGCCGGGGCGGATGGTTTCGTCACGGTCCAGGATGGTCAGACCGTTTTGGTCCTTGACCGGCACGACGGAGCGGCCGAAGCGGTCTTCAGCCCACGCGGTGGCGGCGCGTTCGTGGGAGGACACCGCCAGTTCATCCAGGGTGTCGCGGTCGTACCCGCCGAGAGTGGCAATCAGGTCAGCGGAAATGCCCTGCGGCACGAAGCCGGTGTCGAAACCAACTTCCGCGTCGAGGCTCATGGCGCCGCCGTCGGAGCCCATCGGAACGCGGGACATCGATTCCACACCGCCGGCCAGCACCAGGTCGTCCATGCCGGAGTTCACTTTGGCGGCAGCCAGGTTGATGGCGGTCAGACCGGAGGCGCAAAAGCGGTTAATTTGGATTCCGCCGGTGGAGTACGGCAGTCCTGCCTGCAGTCCCGCGATGCGTGCGATGTCCTGGCCTTGGTCGCCAACGGGTGTGACGTTACCGAGGATGACGTCGGCGATCCGATTTTCGTCAAGGTTCGGGAATCGGCGTCGCATTTCGTCAATAAGCTGAACTACCAGCGTAATTGGGCGGACGGAGTGGAGGCTACCGGTGGCTTTTCCTTTGCCGCGTGGGGTGCGGATGGCATCGAAAATGAACGCATCCGTGGGTGCGCCGGCGTGCTGGCCAGCGGTGGAAGGGGTCGTCATTGTCATTCCTCTGTGCGGTCGAAATATGTGCTGTTTGTCACTTTAGCGAGGTTTGAGTGACCCGTGTTGCTATTTAATTATTTATTTTTTGCTTGGCGACGTTTTGGGGTAAACGTCGCTTAACCTACCGGGCCACCAGTGGCCGAAACTACCGGCGCATCACGAGCACCAAATTGGACGTTCCTAGCTCCCGCAGCACCGGCACCCGGTTAATCCACCACGCCCACCACGGGTGATACCGCGGGAAATCCGCCACCAGCGTGCCCGCACTCGTGTTCTTCGCCCAACGCAACCCTTCGGCCGTACCAACTTTGAACAGCGACTCGCCATACAGGTTCTTCGGGCGGTGGCCATGCTTCTTGGTATACATCCGGGCGGCGCGATGCCCACCAAGGTAATGCGTCCGACCCATCTCATGGCCACCAAATGGTCCGTACCAGCAGGTATAGGAAATAATCGCGAGTCCGCCAGGTTTGGTCACCCGCAGCATCTCTTCCGCCATCCGCCACGGCAGCGGCACATGCTCCGCCACATTCGAGGAATACACCAAGTCAAAAGAGCCGGTGCGGAAAGGCAAATCCAACCCGGAACCGCGCACCGACGACTCCAGCTCAATCCCAGCGGCCGACATTTCCCCAACATCTGGCTCCACGGACACGTAGTCCACACCAGCGTCGGCAAACGCGCGCGCGAAATAACCCGGCCCGCCACCAACATCGAGCACCGTGCGGCCGGCTAGCGCCGAGTGGCTGTCGCCCGCACTGCCTTGGCAGTCCTGCCAGATGCGTGTGAGCAGTTCAACGGTGTCATCGGCGAGGTGGCCATAGAAGCGGGCGGGATCAGTTTGTTCGTATTTGAAATCCGCGAGAAGTCCAAGAGATCGCGACAAAGTAGCGTAACGTCGCAGGGAACGCAGGGGGACGGATAAATTCATACGTTCCAGAGTAAGCAAGGAAAGTACCAACGAGGCGAAGATGCGAATTCTCATGTTGTGCTGGCGAGATACCTCGCACCCAGAAGGGGGCGGCAGCGAACGCTACCTAGAACGGGTCGCCGGCCACCTAGTGGAACAAGGCCACGACGTGATGATCCGCGCAGCCGCCTACCCCGGCGGCGCCGCCCACGAAACCTTGGCTAGCGGTGTACAGATTTCCCGCGCCGGTGGCCACCTCTCGGTCTACCCACGTGCCTGGTGGGCGATGTGGTGGGCCCGCTTCGGTTTCGGTTCCCTCGGCAAATTCGGCCGCCCCGACGTCGTGGTGGACGTGCAAAATGGTGTGCCCTTCTTCGCCCACATTTTCGCCGGCGCCCCCACCGTCATGCTCACCCACCACTGCCACCGCGAACAGTGGCCAGTCGCCGGACCAATCCTCGGCCGCATCGGCTGGTTCATCGAAGGCACCATCTCCCCGTGGCTGCACCGCAAACTGCGCTGGATCACCGTCTCTGAACCATCGGCGAAGGAACTGCGCACCCTCGGCATTCCCGCCGACAGCATCGACATTGTCCGCAACGGCGTCGACCCTGCCCCCGCAGATGCACAACTCGGCTCCCCAGCCGACCACGCTGGCCCGCACCTGGTGGTGCTGTCCCGGCTTGTGCCGCATAAGCAGATTGAGCACGCCATTGATGCCACCGCGCGGCTGGCCACCCAATTCCCCGACATTCACCTCGACATCGTGGGTTCTGGCTGGTGGCACGACAAGCTGGTGGAGCATGTCCGCAACTGCGGCATCGAAAACCACGTCACGTTCCACGGACACGCGGACGAGTACCAAAAGCACACCATTTTGTCGCGCAGCAGCATTATGTTGCTGCCGTCGCGCAAGGAAGGCTGGGGCCTAGTCGTTATCGAAGCGGGCCTGCACGCCGTCCCCACGATTGGCTACCGCTATTCCGGCGGGCTGTGCGACAGCGTTGTTGATGGCGTCACCGGGGTGCTTGTTGACGATACGGAAGGCTTTATTAGCGCAGTCCGGCAGCTCTTGGCGGACGAGCCACGGCGCCACCAGATGGGCGCAGCGGCGCAGGAACGCGCGCAGCAGTTTAGCTGGCAGCGGACGGCTGCGGCTGTCGGCGCGGTGCTCGCGCAGGCCGCGGACGACGAGTCGCAGCATAAAGCGCGACCATCAAACTGCCACCAAGCACACTAAGCCACAGCACTAACGTGCCATACACACCGGTGCGGTTCGCCGCCGGTGGCAAGTCAATCGCGCCGGGCACGCGGTAGAGGATGAGTCTTTCACCGTCGTACACCAGGTCCAGCTCAGCTAGCGCGTCAGCGGAGTTGCCTAGTGGGCCCGGGGAGTCTTCGACCAGCACCCAGCCGACACCGCGGCTAGCCAATGCTGCTGCGAGCTTTTCATCCGCTGGGGCGGAGCCGCTGAGCAAAATATCTTCTACTTCAGCGGCGGTGGTGCCTTCGCCGGTCACTTCTGTGCCAGAGACCAGTAGGTTTCCGGTGGTCAGGACGTTAGCGGGCAGGATTTTTTGTGCCGGATCGAGCACAGGGGTGCCGTCGATAATGCGGTAGGACCCGCCCGGGAGCACGGCAACAGAACTATCGTCTTGGGCGACCAGCCCAGAAATCACATTCCATTCCTGCCACAGCGGCTGTGGTTTCAATGGAGCGACGGCAGCCGGGGCATCGGGGACCGCGGCGACAATGATGCCGATGGTCGCGGCAGTCGCCGCGATGCTGCGCAGCCGGTCGCCTTGCCGTACCGCTACAGCTTCCGCACCGGCGGCTGCCAGCAGTAGATACCCGGGCAGTGCCAGCGCGACCAGCTTCTGGGTATCGCGAATCAGTCCGGTGCCCGGCACATGCTGAATTGCCCAGGACAGCAGGTTGATGCCGGGTGGGAATGCGAAGAAGATCGGCAGCGCCACCGCAAGCGCGGCCAGAATCAGCAGGCGCCGAGCGGCAGCGGCGTGAATGTGACGCGGTCTATCCGCGGCAAGCTTGTGCTGGCGCTGGAGCAGCCACCACAGCCCGGCGCCGAAGAGCGCCAACAGCAGCAGGACGCTCAGCCCCCAGTAGCCGGTTTCCCGGGAGGCGGGCACGGCTCCGGAGTTCCAGATACCGCCAAGGCCCAGAACCGCACCGACGGTGCCGGTGCCGTGCTCGGCCCGCGCGGCAAACGCAGTCACACCAGCAGCATCGCTGCTGGTCAGCCCTGCACCCTTCGGATGAGCGAAGGTGGCCCACAGCCATGGCGCGGACACCAGCACCCCGAGCAGCACAGCGCCGGCGCGTTCGGCCCAGCGTCGAGCGGCCACAATTGCCACGACTGTCGCCATAATCGCGCCAGTGGGGGTCAGTGCGCATAAGGTAATCGTCGCAATGGCCGCGGCATAAAAACCCCGGCTGACCAAGTAGGCCACCGCCGGGAGCAGCACCGCCGCGACGACCACGGACCACTGCCCCTGGAGCAGCCGTTCAACGACAAATGGGTTCCAGAGCGTCATGGTGGTCGCTGCAAGTTGGCCAATGAGCCCAGCGCCGATGAGTCGGCGTGCCAGGTACGCGGCGCTCACTCCGCCCACAATCATGGCGAGCCACAAAACTGCGCGGACCAGCATGGCGGCGTTGATGAATCGGCCTGCGATCGCTAGAAGTGCATCCTGCGGTAATGCTCGGGCGGCTGCCTCGGTAAGCCCTAAACTGGCATCGGTGAGGGCGGGGGAGGCCGGGACCACCATGTCGCGCAGTACTAACGCACCGTCGCCGAGCAGTGGCCAGGTCAGTAGGAAGGTAAGCAGTAGCGCCCAGGGGCCCACGATGGCCACATATGTGGGGCGCTGCTTTGTGCTCATAAGGAAAAAGAATACCCGCCAACCGATACGGCGGCGGGTACAACATCAGGCCGAAGCCGGTGCGTTAGCTATTGCGGTGCAGGCGGATACCGAGCACAGCCAGCACCACGCCGACCACGCCGAGAATCCACGGTGCCACGCCAGCAGCCAGGTCCATGGAGCGCTTCTTCTCCTTGGCCTTGGTCAGCTGCTTGTGCATGGTTTCGTCATTCCACTGGCCGGTGAAGTTAGTGGCGGTGCGCTTTGGATTGTTGTTTTCCTCTTCGCGACCGGGGCCAACAATGTACTCGGCTTCTTCCTGGTCCTTGGCGTAGAACTGGAAAATCTTTTCCGTACCGTTGGTGATCATGCCGGTGGATGGTTCCACGCGCAGGGTGCGTTCGGTGTAGTAGTAGCGGTCCATGGAGACGTCTTCGTCACCTTCCAGACCCCAGCGGTACGCCGGGAACTTCAGCCGCATGGAGGCCAGCACCTGCTTGTGGCCTTCGGACAGGTCATGCACACCGTGGGAGGTTGCCATCCGGGTGATGGAGTCGTGCAGGCTCACTGGGCCGACGGTCTGGTGGAACTTGTAGACCTTGACGCCTTCTTGTTCTTCTTCGGCCACAAAATCGATTGGCTTGGATTCCAGGGCGTAGACGTCGAAGTATGGGTAGGACTTCTTGTCGGTGCCGAAGCTGAACTGGTACTGGTAGCCGTCGCGGGTGAACTGTGGGGTTTCCGCTGGCTGGTTACCAGTCGCTGGCGCGGTGATTTCGTAGCTGGAGGTCGGTTCTGGAACTGGGAACGCGGTTTTGCGGTCCAGGGTGATGCGGTCGACCGATGCGGTGACCAGCGAGTGTGGTTCCTGGCGGTCCGTGCGCTGCAGCGTCTGGCCAGCTTCGAAGGTCACAACTTTGTCGTCGGCTGGGGCCTGCATGGTGACATAGCGGATCGCTTTGACGTCGGTTGGGCCCATGAAGCAGGACAGTGCCGGTTCCTTCTTCTTGTCTTTCGGCTTGCATTCCGGCTTGTCTTTGTGGATGTCGAGTGGCTTGCCGCTGGCCAGAGCGGACGCGTCCAGCAGTTTCGCTTCAGCTTCCCGGGTTTCGGACTGGCTGACGGTGTCCAGTGGAAGCACCTTCATCGCCGGCACGAGGAAGAATGGCAGTGCGAGGGCAAGGACGACAATAGCAACGCCGCACACGATTAATACGTGGGACAGTGTCCGCTTCACGGTGGCCTCCTGTGGCTGTATCTAAAAATCGATCTAAAAATGTGCAAAGGCTTTGTAGGAAAAACTAACAAGTAATCCTACTGGCGGTAGTGTTTTATGAAACTTCAGTCCGTCATTTACAAGTTCGTCGCTCAGGAGCCGATGTGTCAGACCCATCACCACGCCCGTCTCATCGCGGCTTTTTGCCTGCGCTCGAGGGGTTACGCGCGATTGCGTCGGTGGGCATTATTGTGACACACGTCGCCTTTCAAACCGGTGAGGATGTCGGCGGCCTGTTTCAGCGTGTGCTTGGCCGCTTCGACTTTTTCGTGGCGGTATTTTTCGCACTGTCTGGGTTTTTGCTGTGGCGTTCCCACGGCCGGTGGCAGGGCTGGGCGATGGCTCAGACGTATTACCTCAAGCGTGTCGCACGCATTATGCCTGCGTATTGGGTGTGTGTCGGTGTGGTGCTGCTGTTTTTTCCGGTCGCTTTCGGCACCGATGCGAAGGCCTGGCTCGCGAACCTGTTCCTGCTGCAGGTCTATGTCCCCGATGTCCTCTCCGGCGGTCTGACCCACCTGTGGAGTTTGTCGGTGGAGGTGTCCTTTTACTTGGCGATGCCGCTGATTGCGTGGGCGCTGTCCCCGATTGTGGGGATCGGTGCCCGCATCGCGACGATTTCCGCTGTCGCCGCCGCCAGCCTGGGGTGGGCGTTCCTGCCGTTGCCGCTTCCCGAGGGCTTGAATCCGCATATTTTGCCGCCCGCGTTTTTCAGTTGGTTTGCCGTGGGCATGGTGTTGGCAGAAATTGAATCGGCAGGTCCGCAGCAGTTTAGGGCTTTGCGACGTTTAGGCCGATGGCGTTTTCTATGGTTCACCATCGCGCTGGCGGGGCTGGTTGCTGCCGCGATGATCGGCCCGGAGGGTCTCGTTCGAGCGCCTGATGGTCACTTCGCGGCGCGGACCCTGTGCGGCATGTTGTTTGCTGCGGGGATTATTGCGCCCTACGCGTTGGCGCCGCAGTCCCGGTGGCTGGAACATCCGGTGATGCAGATGTTGGGCCGCTGGTCTTATGGCATTTTCTTGTGGCACGTGGCGGTGCTGTCTGTGGTGTTTCCACTGTTGGGCGTGCCAATGTTTTCCTCGAGCTTGTGGGACACGTTGGTTGTGTTCGTTGCGACGGCGGCGCTGTCTATCCCAGTGGCGGCAGCGTCCTTTGCGCTGGTGGAAGAGCCGGCTCGGAAGCGAATGGGTGCGTGGATTCGTAGCCGTGGCGGCGCCGCTACCAGCAGCAAAGCGACAGCGAGGGCTGCGAAAAGCTCGGTTGGCCAGTCGAATCCGGCATAGTTGCTGGTTGGCCACGGATCGCGGGCGAGCAAGGCACCCGCTATCAGGAAGGCACCAGCGCTTGCAGCGGCGACGAGCTGAGTGCCGCCCAAGAAGCGATGCAGCGTGATACCTGCGGCGGTCGCCACGGCTGTAATGAGCAGACCCGGCCACCCAGCGACGAGCCCCAATGTCACAGCGCCAGCCGTGAGCAGTACGGGACTTGGCAACGCCAGTGGGGTAGTGGCTTCGGGTTCGGCAGGCGCGGGAGGTTGTCGTCGATAAGCAACAATCTTTAACGCCAACCACAACACGGCTAACAGCGCAGCTAGGGCTAGGCCTAGGGCGAGGGCCCAGCGGTAGGTGGTGCCGACAGTGGTGTCAATGGTCAGGTCGCCGCCGGTTCCTGCAGGCAGGAGCCATGTCTGCTGCCATCCGTTGAGCGTGGTCGGGACGAGCTCAGTGGTGTGGTCACTGTCGGACTCAGTGGTGGGGCCACTTGTGGTGATGCGAGCTGTGCGGAAGTCGTAGCGGGCCTGCGGCAACACTACAATGCGAGCATGATCGGCCGGCGCGATGGTGCCCGACAAGTGATTGCCCGTCGCCTGACGATCGAGCGGCAGCGGAGTCGCCGAAGGCGCAGCAGTATGGGCAAGCCACGTGTCAGTAGCTAACTCCAACCACCAGGCGGTGGTCTCCACTACTACTTGGCCAGCTGGGAGCTTCACCTGCTCATCGCAGTTCCGGACCCAGTGAATCTGCTCATCGGCGCTGCCGAAACCGCCGGTGCGAATCCGAATATCCAGGCCAACGGTGCCATGCACATACTCGCCGCACGCGGAACTGCGAACCCGCACTGACGTGGGCTGATGCACTGTGAACGCGCGCTGCATCAGGCGATCCGAGCGGGTGAACACCCAGCGAGCGGGATTAGTCGCGGACTTACCCGCTTCCGCAGACCCAGTCGCATCGGGCACGGTAATGAGGCGAGTGGGAGTGATGTCCTTGCCTGCGCGGTCGAACAGTGACACTTCTGCCAAACCGGGCTGGTCAAAGGTGCCGAGCAGCGTGATGGTCACCACGTTGGCGCTGCCACCAGGGATCGTGATGTCCGCAGTTGCGCGCCGCATTACCGTGCGCTCTGTGCTGGCCGCCGGACGATGGCTCCCGCGGCCCGTGATCTGTAAGTGCTGCGCGCTCGTGCCCGCAGTGATTTTCGCGCGCGCAGCTTCCACACCATCGGGCAGCTCAAAGGTGATTTTCTCGCCGCGCCCCGAACCCAGCTTCGGTCGCCACTCAGTGTCCGTGCGCCGATCCACCAACGCATTGACCGACCGGCCGGGCACCGAGCCGCCAAAGGCGTAGGCATCCGAGACGGAGGAGGACACGCGCACCCGGCCACCTGCTTCGACCACTTCGGTCAGCGCAGGACCTGCGACTGGGTAATCCGGCAGCCGATTCGGCACCCCAGTGTCATCGCCCGGGGCGAGCACATCGGAGTTTGCGCCGCGGACCTCGCCATAGTTGCGGCTGCGCCGAGACGGAGTATCCGTCACTGTCAACAGCTCCGAGTCCGCGCCGGGCGCAGCCAACGTACGCGGCGCCGCGGCACCATCAATCGCATCCAGCACCGGCAGTACCTCCGGCCCGCCAGCGACCGGCAACACATCCGCCGCCGACACCACCGACGCAGGCGCGGCACCGTCGCCGACCCGGAAAATCTCCACTTTCCCGAAGGACGCTGCCGCAGAAATCTCATCTGACATCCGCAGCGTTGTCGCCATCGTTTTCGCCGAACCAGTGCGCTCTGACTCCGTCAAATCACGCCGGACCAGCACAAAGCCGATACCTTGCGCCCGCAATGTCTGCGCCAGCGCCGGCACATCCGACCCATAATCGAGCTGCCCCATCAGCCCATCGAGCCCGCGAATCGCTTCCGGCGGCACCAACGGCACCGCATCGCGCACCACCCATGGCACATCCCCGAGGGCCTGCAGCGGCTCATCCCGCGTCAGCCCCCACGTTTGCTCCGCAGACGGGGCATCCGGCACCACTAGCGTCCGACCGGCGTCGGGCACTTGGGCGTGCGCATCGCCGAGCCAGTCCGCTGCCTGCTGCCAATACTCCGGTACCTGCCGGTATGTGCCCTCCGGTGCCAGCCGCCCCGACCAACCCAGCGAGGTCGCCGACACCGTCAGCACCACCATCAACATGGCAACGGCCACCGCTGGCCGCTTCTCCGGATGCGCCCATGTTCCTGCACCAGCCCGAAACGGCAGATTCCGGCAGGCATGCGCCAGCCCCACCATCAGCGGCATCCACACCAGATGCGAGAACTTATGCACATTCCGAAACGGCGACAATGAACCGTCAAAAAGCGCTTTCACTGCGTCGGAAAACGGTGCGAAACTTGCATTGCCTGCGCCCATCACCAGCACGCCGAGCAGCAGCAATAGCACCCAGAATCGGCCTGCGCGCCGAAGCAGTACCAGACCGGCCAGCCCCACCGCCGCCAGCGCAACCGTCACCATAATCAGCACCGGGTCGGTGGTCAGTTCATGTCCGGCCAGTCGCTCCGTCGATACGAACGGTGTCCAACTTGTCGCGCCGCGCAGCATCTCGGTCAGATTCAGCCACCGCGTCGTCGTTTCCGCAGACTCAATGAACTCGATAAACGGCGGCGAGTAGCGCCCCAGAATCAGCAGCGGCACAATCCACCACACACTCACCGCACTCACCCCAACGCCCCATAACCCAGCGACCTTGAGGGCTTGTTGACGTTGCGGGCCATTCACAATTTGCAGCAGCAGCCACAAACCAGCTGGCACCAGTGCCGCCAGAGTCGCAGCCGCGTTGACGGCGCCGAGGCACCAGACAGCCATAACTGAGGTCAGCGTGGGCAGAAAGACGGATCGGTGGCGGTGATCGTCATTAAGCGCGGAAAGGAGTGGAACTAACACCCAGGGGGCTAACGCAAAAGTCCACGCTTCGGAAGAGATGGCGCCGATGGTGGCGATGATGCGTGGGGAAAGTGCGTACAGCAGGCCCGCGAGGATGCGGGATTCTGGGGAGCCGATGCGTAGTGCTGCCAGGAGGCGGTGCATCCCGGTGAAGGCGAGGCACAGCAGCAGCGCCCACCACGCGCGCTGAACAAACCAGTCGGGCAGGGGGCTCAGGACGGCGAAGAAGAGGCCATGGGGCCACAGGTAGCCGTAGGCCTGGTTTTGGAGCTGACCGAGGGGGAAGACGTCGGTGAAGACGCGAGTGGCCTGGGTCAGGAATCCCCACGGGTCGGCAACGAGGTCGAGTTTGGTGTCGGCTGCGGTGCGGCCGGGCGACTGGATGAACGCGAGCAGCGTCAGCAGTAGCCACCACGGGGCAAGCCGGGGCAGACGACCGCGACCGAGGTGGGGGCGGGGGCGTGGTGAGGCGGAAACTTTCACCGCAACTTAGCGGGTGCCGTACTCCACGCCGCCCATGATGGCGTCTTCAGTGGACACAGCTTGTGCTTCCGGCAGCTCGCTATCCTTGGCGATTTCCGCGATGGCGAACACTACGCCGACACCGAGGAGCCCGCCGACCAGTGCGGATGCGAGCGCCGGGCCGAGGGTGCGGCGTGGTTCGGAATCAGATTCGTAAGGCAAAATGTGCCTCCTTATTTCTTTGGCGGAACAATGAAGACCGGCCGACCAGCGTGCTTGAGCACCGCGTCGGCGACCGAAGACTGCAGGAGTCCGCGGAGGCCGGTGGTGCCGCGAGTGCCGCTGACGATGATGTCAGCATCAAGCTCGTTGGCAGCGTCAACAATGGCTGACCATACCGTAGTTGAGGACTCAACTAGGAAAGGTTCCACAACAAAACCAAGGTTTTTTGCGAAATCGGCACCGCCCTTGGCTACCTCGAGGGCTTCGGTGTAGGCAGGATCGTCATCATCCGGGGTGACATCACCCCAATTAACCTGCACCATTGCCGCTGGGCCGCCAGCCGCGTTCACCGTTTGGCGGTGCAGTGGTTCCCAGGCCGTAATGATGTAAGCCTTTTCGCAGGACAAGTAATGCGCGGCGTACTCCAGCGCCCGCTGTGCTTCCGCGGAGCCGTCGTAGGCAATCAGCATGCTTTTTTCGGTAGTCATCGTGGCCTTCTCACACTCTGTTACAGGGAACGTTCCCTCTTAACTCTATTGTTACAAAACGCGTTCTAGCTAGTGTTTTGCACCATTTGGGGGTTAGTGTATCTGCTGTGAACTATGCAGAACCACGCCGCTCCGGCGGCCGAGCTATTGCGTTGACTCTGCTCGCCATTGTGCTGCTGGCGGGGCTCGCTTACGCCGTCGATCTGTTCTTCTCCAAAAATACCGTTCCCCGCGGCGTCACCGTCGCCGGAATTGAAATCGGTGGCCTGAACGAACAGGAAGCGAAGAACCGACTACGTGGACGACTCGAAGACAAACTGAACGAACCGGTCACCTTGACCGCGGGGGAGAAAACCACCGAAGTGACCCCGCAGGCCGCCGGTTTGACGTTGGATTGGGATAAAACAATCGCCGCCGCTGGGGAACAACCACTGAACCCCCTGGTGCGGATCGGCTCCTTTTTCACCACTCGGGAAGTCGGCGTGGTCTCTGACATTGACTCCGCGAAGCTGAACACGGAAGTGACCCGCATTCAGCAGGACTTGACCATCCCACCGGTCAACGCTGCCGTGGCCTACGACAAGAAAGGCCAGCCGAAGGTCACCGATGCTGCTGACGGGCAGACCGTCAACCACGACACGGTGCTGGAGATGCTGTCGGAGCAGTGGCTGCAAGACGATGCCCGTCTCGACCTGCCGGTAGAGGTGCTGGAACCTGAGGTGAAACAGGATGCGGCCGAAGACATTATGTCTGGTGTGGTGAAGAAGCATCAGCAGCACCCACTGCAGTTTGTGGGCCGGAAAGACGTCACTGCGACTATTCCTGCGCAGGACATGGATGCGGTGCTGAAGTTTGAGGCGGATGGCAATAAATTAACGCCGAAAGCGGACGTCAAAAAGCTCCAAGCAGTGTTGGCGCCGCAACTAAAGGACACCGAAAAGAAGAAGCAAAACGCGCAGATTTCCCTGGCTGGGGGCGCGAAAACGGTGACGCCGAGCCAAGACGGTGAACTGATTGAGTGGAAGAAGTCGCTGAAGGACGTGGAGGAGTTGCTCACCGAGGGCGCGGGAAGCGACAAAGCCGCGCGCGTGGAGATGCAGTACAAGGACGATAAAGCCACCTTCACCACCAAGGACGCCGAGGCCGCGACCTTTGACGACACCGTCGGCGAGTTCACCACTGGCGGATTTTCCGGGCCGTCCGGGGAAAACATTCGTCGTACCGCTGCGCTTGTTGACGGAGCGGTGGTCGCCCCAGGCGATACCTTCAGCCTGAACGGGCACACCGGGCCACGCGGCACTGCCCAAGGCTTTGTCGAATCGGGGATTATCCTCAATGGCCGGGCGGACAAGGCTGTCGGTGGTGGCATCAGCCAGTTCGCAACGACGCTGTACAACGCTGCATACTTCGCCGGGATGGAAGACGTGGCGCACACCCCGCACAGTTATTACATCAGCCGGTACCCAGCCGGGCGGGAAGCAACCGTCTTCGAAGGGGCCATTGACCTGCAGTTTAAGAATACGAGCAAGTATCCGGTGTATATCCAGGCCACTGCCGACAGCTCGCAGGTGACCGTGCGGCTGAAAGGTGTGAAAACCGTTGATGTGCAGTCGATTCCGGGGCCACGGACGAACTACACCGACCCGCAGCGGATGGAAGTGACCGACGAGAACTGTTCGCCATCGGGCGGCGGCCGGGGCTTCACCGTGACGGACACCCGAGTGGTGAAAGACTTGAACGGCGCGGAGCTATCCCGCGAAACGCAGACGACAGTGTACGACCCGAACCCAATTGTGGTTTGTAAGTAGTGGTGATGGACGAGAGTTTTACAACGCCGGACCTGCCTCGAGGCACCCGGAACCTTGCGATTTATATCCTGTTGGCCGCCGCATTCGCGGCGATTTTGAATGAAACCATCATGTCGGTGGCCATCCCGGTGATCAAAGATGACCTGCAGATCACTTCGGCGACGGCACAGTGGCTGACCACCGCATTCATGTTGACGATGTCCGTGGTCATTCCGATTTCCGGGTTCCTTATTGACCGGTTCTCGACTCGGCAGATGTTCATCGGCGCGATGGGGTTGTTCGTTGCAGGCACCTTGATTGGTGCGGTGGCACCGGCGTTTGTGTTTGTCGTGTTAGGCCGGGCGATTCAGGCGTGCGGCACGGCGATTATGATGCCGCTGCTGATGACGACAGTGCTGCGGCTGGTGCCAGAGCACGAACGTGGCCAGATGATGGGCAACCTGACGCTGGTGATCGCGGTGGCGCCGGCGATTGGTCCGGCGGCGTCGGGGCAGATCTTGGCGATGTTCAATAACCAGTGGCACATGCTGTTTTGGACAATGGTGCCGATTTCCGTGCTGGTGCTGGTTGCGGGGGCGCTGCTGATTCCGGACGTGGGCCAGCGCAGCGACAAGCGCATTGACGTGCTGTCGGTGGTGCTGTCTGCTGTGGGATTCGGCGGGCTGATTTACGCGTTGAGCTTGGTGGGGCAGCCGAAGGTGTGGCAGTTGGCTGTGGCACTGGTGCTGGGTGTGGCTGCGCTGGTGTGGTTTGTGCGGCGGCAGTTGCGGTTGGGGCACGCGGAGCAGGCGCTGCTGGATCTGCGGTGTTTCCGAACGCGGAGTTTCCGGCTGTCGACCATGGTGCTCTCGGCGGGCATGGTGTCCATGTTTGGTCTGATTATTTTGCTGCCCCTGTCGATGGCGCTGATGGGCTACGACGTGCGCACCATTGGACTGTCATTGATGCCGGGCGCGCTGATTATGGGGTTGATGGGGCCGAGTGTGGGCCGCGTGTACGACAAGTACGGGCCGCGGGCGCTGGTGATTTCCGGTGCGACGCTGGTGTTCCTGGGGATCGCCGGGTTGGCGTGGCGGCTCGGGTTGGACATGCCGCTGTGGGAGATCATTTTCTGCCACGTACTGGTGGAAATCGGGCTGGGCTTCTTGTTCACCCCGCTGTTCAGCTGGGGTTTGGGCGAGCTGCCGATGTCGCGTTACGCGGACGGTTCGGCGATTGTCAGTACGTTGCAGCAGGTCTTCGGCGGTGTTGGTACCGCGCTGTATGTGGCGGTCGGTGTGGTGGCGACGAGCGTGATTGTCGGTGGCGGCGTGGCCGGTGGCGCTGTTGCGTCCGACGCCCAGGTGATGAGCGGCTACCGGGTTGCTTTCGTGGTCGGCGCGGTGATTGCGCTGGGCGTTGTGGGCTTGGCGACGCGAGTGAAGCGGACCATAAAGCTGGATTGATTGCCCGAAGCTGGATTGGCACGCTGTGGGCCAAAAAATTTGAGCCGGTGACGGGAATCGAACCCGCGCCGCCTGCTTGGGAAGCAGGAGTTCTACCATTGAACTACACCGGCAATTGCGCTTTTGCTAAGTCCCCACAGTAGCACTCGGCCCGGCGGAACTTGCAACGGGGTAACCTTGTGGTCGTGCTTCTTTCAGATCGTGATATTCGTGCCGCTGTCAACGCAACTGGTTCGGACCATTTGGGTGTCGAGCCGTTTGACCCGGAGATGATTCAGCCGTCGTCTATTGACGTGCGGCTGGATAAGTTCTTCCGTGTTTTCAACAATTCGATTTACACGCACATCGATCCGAAGTTGCCGCAGGATGAACTGACCACCCTGACCGAGGTCACCGACGGCGAGCCCTTCATCTTGCACCCTGGCGAGTTTGTGCTGGCCTCCACGTTGGAGTCCTTCGCTATTCCGCCACACCTGGCCGGCCGCCTGGAGGGTAAGTCCTCCCTGGGGCGTTTGGGCTTATTGACGCATTCCACTGCAGGTTTTATCGACCCAGGGTTCACCGGCCACATCACCCTTGAGCTTTCCAATGTGGCCAATTTGCCGATTGCACTGTGGCCGGGGATGAAGGTGGGGCAATTGGCACTGTTCCGAATGACCTCTCCTGCGGAGGTTCCGTATGGCTCAGGTGCCTTGGGATCAAAGTATCAAGGGCAGCGTGGCCCAACCCCGTCGAAGGCGTATTTGAACTTTCGCTAGTCCGTGGTTGCTTCCTGAGTAGATACACACTTGGTTCATGCCGAGAGCTGAGTGTTTTCTGGCTATTGGGGTGCCGTTGTGTAGATACATTGCTGTATCTCACCTGAAATTGGGCACGGATTGCATCTTGACGTGCCGCACTTTGACGCATCCGCATGTCCGTGACCTGCTGCGATGGGAATCTTTTCTGACTTCCTTGAAAGAGGTCGTGAGATTTTCAAAAGTGTGATCAAAATAAGTGTAGAGAATTAGAAGTTGCTTCCTAAGTGTGCGATACTGTGATCAAATTAAGTGTTGCGGGCTAAGCTCTCAGCTTCTGAAAGGGAGTCGCACCCGCTGTAGTTTTAGCTTCGCAGCGAAAGGATTCATCGTGCTGCTGTCTGCTGAATCAGCGACGACGACTCGGGTAGGGACTGGGCTTTACCAAAGCTATCTAGTTCGGCTCATGGCCATTTTTGGTTCCGTTTTGATGGTCTTTGCGTTGGCCGTCGGTGTGAACGTTCCTGCCGCACAAGCCCAAGACGAGGTTGACATCCCTGGGGTTTCTGACGTTGCGGACCCAGCGATTGATACGGATGGGTTTGCTGATCCTGCAGAGGTTAATACTGGTGATCTTGCCGATCTGCCGGAGCCTGATGCTAAAAGTCCAGCAACAGAGCCTTCCACTGCTAAGCCTGCGACGGGTGGGACTTACGAGGAGGACCCTGAACAGTGGTGCATTGAAAACTACGACTCCGAGAATCCGGGAGTTCTTGCAGAGAAGTGTCCGACACTTGCTGAGCAGCCCAAGGCCACAACAGCCCGCTCTGCATTCTCCATTGCGGCTACCCCGGCTGCCGCGAATGAGCAAATGGTTACCCTAGCTTGGAACGAGTGGCGGGAAGAGTTTACTGACATGTATAACTGGTACTTTCGCGTTACTCCAACACGTGACCTGAATCTGAAGCGCTTCCAGTTAGAATTTACAACTCCAGACCGCCAGTACCTTCGCACACACAACGGATCCCAAGGATATGAATACGCCGTCAAGGTGACTCTAAATGGTGTGCAGGCTCCTACGACTGCCACGATCAAAATTGTGGATGCATACAGAATTGAAATCATTTTGGCGGAACCAGTGCTTGTACGCACGGGCCAGAACCTACGTTTTGACTCCAAATTTGTTGCCGGTGGTTACCATGAGATTTCGAGCGGATACAACGGTTACTGGGCGTATGCTTATCCGACTGCTGCTTATGTAGTTGACCGCCAGCAGCCTCTCCCCGATGTTGGGCAGTGCGATTCTTTCGAAGGGTCCAGCCTAGTGTATTGGTACAGCGACTACTACGGTTCGCGTGAGCATATTGAGTTCACGCCGGTCGATGATGGCACCATTAAGAAGCTGACGTTGAATGTTGACGAAAACCACAATGTGTGGCCTTCATCAAGTATTACGGTCAATGGCAGACACTTGAATTCTCAAGGAGGAATTAAACGAGAGTTTAATGCCGGAGAAATCAAATGGGCGCGCTCGGGGAATAATCTAGAATTTGTGCTGCCTGATGGAGTTGCGGTTGAAGCGGGTGATACGATTCGCATTCGGATCTATGGCATCAACTCCACAGATCTCTACTACTATGGAACTGAACACCGCGTCAGCGCTTGCGGTAACCCGATCAAGGCTCTACCGCCGAATACTGATGGTTTTGAGGACGCGCTCCCGAACCCCCCTACCAAAAAGAAGTGTGGGCAGAAGATCGCATTGATCTTCGACTTGTCAAACTCCATCGAACGCGACGGAGTAAACGGTCTGCAAAACACCAAGGATGCTGGTGAAGAGATTGTCAAGCGTCTTACAGGTACGCCAACTGAACTCGGAATCTACAACTTTGCGTCCGATGCGCCGCGTGGCGATAACAAGGACAACGAGTCAGACGCTTTAGATCTCCAGGATCCAAACAATGCGGAGACTCTAACCCAGAAAATTAAAGCCATGACGCTGAACTCTGGAAGCTGGGAAGGCGGCACGAACTGGGAAGGCGCCCTGAAAAGAGTGAAGGACAAGGAGTATGACACCGTTTACCTTGTCACTGACGGCGAGCCAACTGCAGTTAATGGTTGGCGTAGTGAGTGGGCATCTGGCACTTATTTCGGCGATTATGCGGGTGATCCTGGCAGAGTAACCCATTTTCGAGATATCAATAAAGCGATTATTGCGGCAAACGCCCTCAAGGACCAGGGCACTCGAGTGGAGACCATCGGTGTCAATCTCACATTCTTGGGGCCTGAAGTTGACGTTCTTTATGACTCAGCCATATACCGACAAACAGGTTCCACGGCGACTTGGATTCCAGACAACAAGAAAAACTCTGGTTTTTGGGGAAAAGCCAGCGACTCGACGGATCGTCCCGGTGCAGTCACCGTTGGCGATTACCGCTACTACAAGCCGGAAGCAGTGTATAAGACTGTCCCGAGATTAGACTTGCTGTCCTCCGTTTCCGGACCGACTCTGAACGAAGACTGGTTCAAAGTGGACAGCTACGCCGATTTGGCTAAGAACCTCGCTGACCGAGTGCTCAAAGACTGTGAGAGCAAACTAATCGTCAAAAAGAAGATTCGGCTGATCGACGGCGATTTGGTTGACGGAGCTGGTTGGACTTTTAAGGCCAATGCTTACGACGGGGCGATGGAGAATGACAGCGTTGTAACTCAGATCACAGACCCGTCTGGTAATGCAATGTGGCACTACAAGCTGAAGGAACCTAACCAAACGATTGATCTGAATAACCCGCCTCATGCAAAGGTTACAGTTGAAGAGGTCCAGCAACCTGGGTATGCACTGGAGCTCCAAGACGGTAAGCGTGCAAAATGCACCCGTTGGGGCGAACCGCAAGCGTTGTTGGCCGAGGATCCCAATTCCGAAAGCGGCTTTGCGGTGAAAGTCGACATGAAGGGTCCTGTGGTGTGCGAAGTAATCAACAAACAACTTGAGCCAGTTGGGTTTTCGCTCAAAAAGGTTGGCTTCAAAGATGGTCGAATGGTAGATGAAGCTATCTCAACGGCAGAGTTCACACTCTTTAAGGGCTTACCGGACGGATCTCGTGGTGAAGAAGTTGAACAGAAATTGGCGTTCGACTCGGCATCGCAGATGTACAGCATTGCGGAATTGCCTGCAGGCGACTACTACATCGTAGAGACGAAGTCTGCGCCGGGGTATCAACTGCTGCCGAAGCCAATTCGAATCAATATCGACTATAAGCGCGAAAATGGCAAACTCATTCCCGACGGACAGGGCGGATACTTGACTGAAGTCAAGATCTTGGACGATAACAATACGGTTCCCGCTGACGTGGAATACATCAAAGTTGAAAACGGGCAGAAAGCGGTTATTACCCTAGCGAACTACGAAGTTGGCAATCTGCCGCGCACAGGCGGCCCAGGTCTAGCTGGTTTCTTGCTCAGCGCCATGATGCTCATCGGTGCGGCGATGGGTCTGCGGCGAAAGCTGGCCTAGATGAGGCGAAGGCGTGGTGAATTAACCGAAGGCGAGGGGTGCTGACCAGCACCGAAGGTAGCGCCACAATCAAATAACTGAATCACTTCGATTGCCGCGTGGACTGCACCGTCCACGCGGCAATTGCTGTTGTAATGGGCACCGCAGCGGTCAGCGCCAACGCACCGACAGCCGAGCGCATCAGCTCGACCGCCACCAGATCCGAAGAGATGATGCCCAAAACCGGGCGATCCGCGACCGCCAGCAGCATCGACATAGGCAACGCCGCACCCAAATACGCCAGCACCAAGGTGTACACCATCGAGGCAATATGGTCCTGGCCCACATGCATGGCAGATTTAAAGACGCGCCACGGTTTGAGCGTGGGGTTGGCGTCATAAAGCTCCTGCACGGTGGAGGCCTGCGCAATGGTGACGTCATTAAGTACGCCGAGGGCGCCCACAATGAACCCGGCAAGAAGCAGACCAGTGACGCTGACGGAAGGCAAATAGAGCTGCAGCAGCAGGTTCGATTCGTCGGATAGGCCGCGTAGCTGTGTTGTGGCGATGGCGACCTGGGCGAGGCCTGCGGAAAGCACCAATGTGATGAGCGTGCCGCCCAGCGACGATGCAGATTTCCAGTTGACGCCATGGACGAGGAAGATGACGGGGAACATGACGAGCGCGCCCGTGACCACCGCCAGCCATACCGGGTCGCCGGAACGTAGCAGCCCTGGCACGAGGAACACTGCAACGGTTAGCAGTGTGATGGCTAGGCCGACGAGGGCGAGGAGGCCGCGTTTCGCGCCGACCAGTGCGATGAGGGCGACGGTGACAACAATCCAAATCCAGATCGGGATGGTGCGATCCATGTCGACGAACGTGAAGTGTGGGCCGTCATGTACCGCCAAGGTGACGCGGTCGCCGCTGGCGAGGGTCGGCTCGCCCGGTTGGCCGGAGGTCTCAATGAGGGTGTAGCGGCCGGATTCGTCGCCGGAGGTCAGCTTGATGAGCGCGCGGTGGCACTTATGGGAGCCCTCGGGGAACGTGGGGGAGGTGTCGAAAACGCGGCCGACTTCAGCTGACCCGCACGGCCCGTCATCAGCTTCGATGACCGTGCCGGTGACGGTGTTCGCGGCGATATGTTGGGATTCGCGGAAACCGGCGGCAGGCTCTGGGGCTGGGCCCGATGGCCACAACAGTAGCGCGCCGATGAGGGTGAAAAGTAGCGCGGCGGCAAGTCCGACAATGAGGGTTTTGCGGGGTGCAGTCAGGCTGTTGAACTGGGCGCCGATGTCGCGGCCAGTGGCGTTGCGGGTAGCGGCATTACGCCCAGTGGCGTTGCGGTCACTACGGGACCTGTGAGCACCGCTCGAGGTGCGGGCGCGACGAGAATTGGAGTTTCCGGAAGCGTGTAGCGAATGCCGACCCATGTTTTGCCTTCCACAGTTGCTTGAATGCAACCTTCAACCTACTGGAAAAGTTCAATGGGTTGAAATGGAAGCGGTGGGTCGGCGAAGCCTGCATGTAGTGGTAGGAAAACTACTGCTTGTAGTGCGACAGGAAGTTGCCGAGTCGTTCGATAGCTTCCTCCAGCTGCGATGGCCACGGCAACGTCACAATGCGGAAATGATCCGGGGTCTTGTAGTTAAAACCCGTGCCCTGCACCATCAAAATCTTTTCCTCGCGGAGCAAGTCCAGCATCAACTGCTGGTCGTCGTGGATTTCATGAACTTCCGGGTCGAGGCGCGGGAACTGGTACAGCGCACCCATTGGCTTGACGACGGATACCCCAGGGATCTTGGACAACATCTCATAGGCAGTGTCGCGTTGACGTCGCAGTCGGCCGCCGGGCAAAACGAGGTCTTCAATCGACTGGTAGCCGCCGAGCGCCACCTGAATCGCGTGTTGTGCCGGCACATTCGGGCACAGGCGGGTTGATGCGAGCAAATCAATACCCTCAATAAACCCGGTTGCATGGCGCTTCGGACCAGTCAGAATCATCCAACCGGAACGATAACCGGCCACGCGGTACGCCTTTGATAGGCCGTTGAAGGTGACGACGAGGAGATCGGGGGCAAGCGAAGCGATTGGGATGTGAACCGCATCGTCATACAGAATCTTGTCGTAAATTTCGTCCGAGAAAATGAGCAACGAATGCTCGCGCGCAATATCAACGATCTGCTGGAGCAGTTCGCGCGAATACACCGCACCGGTTGGGTTATTCGGGTTGATCACCACGATGGCGCGCGTATTTGGCGTGATCTTTGACTTAATGTCCTCAATCGACGGCTGCCAATCGTCCTCTTCGACACAGTCATAATGGACAGCCTTTCCGCCAGCTAGTGTCGTGGCCGCAGTCCATAGCGGGTAGTCGGGCGCTGGGATAAGCACCTCATTGCCCTCGTTGAGCAGCGCCTGGGTCGTCATCGAGATGAGCTCCGAGACACCATTGCCCAAGTACACGTCATCAATGTCGAAGTAAGGGAAACCGTCCATTGTTTCGTAGTGCGTCACAATGGCGCGGCGCGCGGCCTGAATACCCTTCGACTCTGAATAGCCCTGCGCATGCGGCAACGCACGAATCATGTCCTGGACAATGGTGTCCGGAGCATCGAAGCCAAACTTCGCCGGATTGCCCGTGTTCAGCATGAGAATGCGGTGGCCGTCATTCTCCATCTCCTGGGCGAGCGACGCCACTGGACCACGGATGTCATACAAGACATTCTTCAGCTTGTCCGACTGATCCAACGGACGCAGATTGTGGTTACGCGGCGGATGCACGCGGCGACGGCGAGGCTGCTGTGAACTATTCATAACACCTCGAGTATGCCACCTTGGGCACACGCAAACGCCAATGCTGGGCAAAAGCGGCCGAAAAAGTACAGGAAAACGGGGGTGAGACTAATTCACGCCCGGAATCGTATCCATCGAATTAGTCAGCCACAGGCCAAGAAGCACGCCAAGAACGATGGCAACAACGTAAATAACCGCCATCACAATCAACTGCGAACGCCAGCCGAACCCAGAGGGTTTCTCAGTTCGGGTGCGACGCTTCCGGGGTTTCTGAGTGGCGGTCCGGGATTCGTCAGAGTCTGGGGTGGAAGTGCCGTCGGCGGAACCGTCAGTGGCTTGGTGAACGTCACCAAGCTCCTTGTCTTTATCTTTCATCTGCAGCGCAGTTGGCTGATCGCCGGTCCGATCGGAGGCAACTGGCAGCACCGCCGTTGGTCGGTCGTCGACCTCCGGTGTGGTTGGCTCCATGGGTGGCGTCGAACTTTTGGGGGAATGGGGTTCGGTCACGACGCGCAAGCCTTTCTAGGAACCGACAACACGGGCAGATGTACTCCGGTGGACGGTGAGCCCCGCGGAGATATGTGTTCCAGTGTAGTTAGCAAATCTGCAGAGGGAGGGGCTGCGGGCGCAGATGATGCCGAAACGAGACCGGCGGCGGCGCGGGACGGCAGGGCGAGTTGGTAGATGGCGGGAGCGCACTAAAAGACCGCCAGCCTCGAATCATGTGACGAGGCTGGCGGCGGTGTGGCCGGAGCGGACTAGCTCTGACCTGGGCGAGGTGCCTTATTCATGCCTGGAGGCAGCGGTGCGCCCGGCTTCCGTGGAGCTGGCTGCTCAGCGGAAGGCGCTGGGGAGTCAGCTGGTTGTGCCGGTGCGGCTGGTTCAGTCGGTGCGGCTGGTTGTGCTGGTTCTGCTGCTTCAGTCGGTGCGGACTCGGTTGGTTCCTCAGCTGGCTTCGGCGTTGGGGCCGCCGCAGCAGGCTTAGGAGCGGCCGCACCCGGACGGGCGCCGCCAGGTGCCGGGGCGCGACCAGGGATCGGAGCGCCCGTGGCCTTTGGCGCTGGCGTTGCCGGAGCTTCCTGTGCTGGGGCTTCCGAAACATCCGCGGTTGGAGCCTCGGATTCTTCCGCCTTTGGCGCGGTTGCAGCAGCAGGCTTAGGAGCGCCGCCTGGGGCAGGGGCGCCAGGCTTCGGTGCGCCGCCAGGAGCTGGAGCAGCAGCCTTCGGAGCACCGCCCGGCTTCGGAGCGCCACCTGGGGCAGGAGCACCCGGCTTCGGAGCGCCACCTGGGGTTTGGGCGCCGGCCTTCGGAGCGCCGCCTGGAGCAGGAGCGCCTGGCTTTGGAGCGCCGCCAGGGGTTGGAGCGCCGGCCTTTGGTGCGCCACCTGGAGTAGGCGCACCACCCGGTTTCGGAGCACCACCTGGAGTTGGTGCACCGCCTGCTTGGGAAGCAGGTGCGGCAGCTTCAGCGGCCTTCGCTTCCTTCGCCGCAGCAGCCTTGGCAGCCCGCTCAGCTTCCTTACGCTCAGCCTCTTCCGCTTCCTTTCGAGCGGCTTCCTCAGCAGCCCGCTGCTTTTCAACATCCACCCAGCCACGCTCCGGCGCCACGAGGAATTCCTTCTCTCGAGGCTCCGGCAGGTGACCGTCAATAAGCACGGAATCGCGGAACATCTGCGCCACGTCAACGACGTCCACCGACTTGTCGTCATCCTGCGACAGCTTCGCGACGCCATCATTCATCATGGTCTTACAGAACGGACACGCCACCGCGATGGTCTCCGCGCCGGTTGCCAGCGCTTCCTTCGTGCGGTTCAGGTTAATGCGCTCGCCGATGGTTTCTTCCATCCACATGCGCGCACCACCAGCACCACAACAGAATCCAGTGTCCTTACTGCGCTGCATTTCGACGTAATTACTACCGCCCGCGGCAACCAATTCACGTGGCGCCTCGAAGACCTTATTGTGGCGACCCAAGAAACACGGATCGTGGTACGTCACGGAACGGCCCGTGGTGCTACCAGAAATCGGCTGCAGACGGTTCTCGCGAACCAACTTATTCAGCAGCTGCGTATGGTGCACAACCTCATAGGTGCCGCCCAGCTCTGGGTACTCATTCTTGAAGGTGTTGAAGCAATGCGCACAGGTCACAACAATCTTGCGCTGCTTCGGTGGCACACCCTCGAAAACCTCATCCAAGGTCTCAATGTTCTGCTCCGCCAACATCTGGAAGAGGAACTCATTACCGGCGCGGCGAGCCGAATCACCAGTACAAGTCTCGCCGGTCGACAGGGTCGCCCACTTCACGCCAGCAGTGTGCAGCAGCTCCGCAACCGCCTTCGTGGTTTTCTTCGCATTGTCGTCGTACGCACCGGCACAACCGACCCAGAACAGGTACTCGGTGTTGTCGAAGCTGTCGACGTCCTCGCCCCACACCGGCACTTCAATGCCGTCGGCGCGGACCTCATTAATCCAATCGGCACGCACCGACTGGTTCTGGCCCCACGGGTTGCCCTTGGTCTCCAGGTTCTGGAACAGACCGCTCAGCTCGGTAGGGAAGTCGGACTCGACCAGCACCTGGTAGCGGCGCATATCAATGATGTGGTCAATGTGCTCAATGTCGACTGGGCACTGCTCCACACACGCACCACAGTTGGTGCACGCCCACAGCACATCCGGCTCAATGATGTCCTGGCTAACCAGCGGAAGGTTCGGAACTTCTGCTTCCGAATCGCCCTTGAGCAGGTACGGTGCAGAACGCAGCGCTTGGTCTCGCAGGGCATTGACCAGCAGCTTTGGTGACAGTGGCTTCTCGGTGTTCCACGCTGGGCACTGCTCCTGGCAGCGGCCACACTCGGTGCACGAGGTGAAGTCCAGCATGCCCTTCCAGGAAAAGTCCTTGATGGTGCCGGCGCCCATGACTTCGTCCTCGTCGGCTTCCTCAAGGTCGAGGATTTCGCCGTTGGAGGTCATTGGCTTGGCGGCGCCGAGAGCGTTGAAACCGTCGGCGTTGCGGCGCAGCAGAATATTGGCGAACGCCAAGAAGCGGTGCCATGCGACGCCCCATGAGAGGTTCCGGCCAACGACGTACAGCCAAATCATGCCGGAGAGTAGCTTGACCAGTGCAAAGAGGGACACCAAGGTAGCGGAAGCTGGCAGGATCTGCGCGATGCCGCCGGTGGCGAAGTTCGCCCACGTCCAGACGTCCAGGCCGGTTTTGCCGTGGTCGCCGTAGGTGGCCAGCTTCGCAGCCTTCACCAGCATCATGCCAAGGCCCTCAATGAGGACGACCGCTTCAACAAAGTAGGCGGCCTTGGCGTTGGAACCATAGAAGCGGGACAGGCGCTTTTTGCCCAGGTTGGTCTGGCGGATGATGATCAGTGCCAGGATGCCCAGGGTGGTGCCCAGGCCAAGGATTTCGTCGATGAAGTGCCAGGCTGTGAGGTCCTTGAGGATTGGCCAACCGCCGGCTGGCCAGAACGTTTGAATGTAGGCCTCGAACCACACCAAGGAGCCGAGCAGGAATCCGACCATGACGAACCAGTGGGCGATGGCCACGCCTGGTTTTTTCGCCATTTTCGTGTGGCCGACAATCTCACGGATGGTGGTCCAGATGCGGGCGCCCCATTGGCCGGTGTGCCCGTAGGTTTTCTGGCCCATCATGACGGTCTTCACCATGTAGACGAAGCCCTTAATAAAGATGAACCAGCAGGGAAGTGACAGCAGCACACCAATAACGCCGACGGTGATGGTGAAACTATTGCTAGTCACCTGGCCGTTGACGGTATCGGCGGCAAGAGTTAGCGCGCTCATGACATTCCTTATATCTGGGGTAGTTCCGCACAACCTTTGCAACAGTTGGCATCTGCTTTCACACTATTGCGTTTATCGACGCTTTACAGCTAATTTCAGAGCTTTCTGTGGCGGCTGAGCGAAATTTGCTCACTTGTGAGTTGTATCACGGTTTGTGGGGTGTGGGTTAACTTGGCACTGAAAACTCAACTAGACAAAGCTGTCTATATGGCAGCATATGAACTCTGGGATTTAGCCCAAACTCTCCGCACAAACCACACCTACATCGACCTCACCCACGCCTTCCATGCAGGTCAACCCCACTTCCCAGCGCTGCCCGACGAAAAGTGCGACCGCATTTTCACCGTCGCCGAACACGGATTTGAAATCGACAACTACCAATTCGTCGGCCAATGGGGTACCCACGTCGACCCACCCGTCCACTTTGTCGAACGCGCCCGCACCCTCGACGAACTGCCCGTCACCGACATGATCCTGCCGCTGGTAGTGCTCAACTTCACTGCCGAAGTCGCCGACAATCCCGACTACTCCCCAACCGTCGCTGACATCACAGCATGGGAAGCGCGCAACGGCCGCATCCCCGAGGGCGCCTTCGTCGCCTTCCGTAGTGACTGGCACAAACGGTGGCCCGACCCCGCCGCCGTCGCCAACAAGGACGCCAACGGCATCACTCGCTTCCCAGGGTGGAACGTCCCCACCGTGCAATGGCTCATTGAAGAGCGAGGCATTACCGCCATTGGCCACGAAACCACTGACACTGACCCAGGGGTCGTGGCCGCGCAAGGGCAATTACCAACCGAGCTGTACTTGCTGCAGCAAGATAAATGGCAGATTGAATTGCTCGCGAACCTGGACCAAGTGCCTGAAGTTGGCGCGCTGATTGTGGCGTCTTGGCCAAAGCCACAGGCAGGCACTGGCTTCCCGGCAAGGGCGTTTGCGGTGCTTCCGAATTAGCGCCGGGCAGGCGCAATAAACCCGCGGGGCAGGTGAAATGCTACCTCGGTTAATGGTTGACTCGTATGAGGTGCGAAATCCACGCAACCAACGGGCAATCAAAAGGAATCGAGATGGAATTTACCGCATATACCCTGCTTATTGACGTTGGTTGGATATCGCTACTAATGCTCATCGGCAGTGAACTGCGGCGGCGCATCCCACTTTTCCAAACTCTGCTCCTACCTAGCCCCATCGTCGCGGGCCTTTTCGGTCTGCTGCTTGGGCCGCAGGTCCTCGGCCTACTCGGATTTTCCAGCCACATGGGCAGCTACACTTCGCTGCTCATTGCGGTGGTCTTCGCGGCAATGCCGTACTCCATGACCTTTGACCGCGGAGTCCGACAAGGCGCCCGCACTATGTGGGCGTACTCGACCGCCATGTTCCTCGGTCAATGGGGCTTCTTCATCCTGCTGGGTGTCTTCCTCTTTGCCCCAGTGTGGGGCACTGAAGACTGGTTCGGCATGATGCTGCCGGTCGGTTTCGTCGGCGGTTTCGGTACCGCCGCGGCCGTGGGCACCTCCCTGGAAACCATCGGCGCTGACGCGGCAAGCTCTCTTGGTTTCACCGCCGCAACCGTCGGCACGCTAGCGGCAATTATTGGTGGACTGATTGCCACCAGCTGGGGTATCAAACGCGGCAAAACCGCAGCAGTGCCAGGGAAACTGCCATGGGAAATGCGCTCCGGATACATCGACAAGGAATCCGAACGCCCATCCATCGGCCGCGCCACCACGAACCCTTCTGCCATCGATTCCCTTGGGCTACACGTTGGTGTCCTCGCCTTCACTGTGATGCTGGCGTACCTATTTAATCAGTGGATCACCGGTATGTTCCCGAACGTTGCCATCCCACTATTCGCCGTAGCGTTTGTATTCGGCGGCATCGGCATGGGACTGCTGAAACTAGCGAATAAGCCACGCTACCTGGACAAAGAAACCATGAAGTCCGTCTCCGGAGCCTCCACGGATTACCTCATTGCCTTCGGTATTGCCTCCATTGTGCCGCAGGCCCTCGCCGACTACTTGGTGCCGCTTATCGTGCTGTTCGTCCTAGGCATTGTGTACTGTGCGGCGCTGATGATCTTCGTCGCGCCGGTGTTCTTCGGCGAAAACTGGTTGGAACGTGGCGTCTTCAGCTGGGGTTGGGGTACCGCAGCGGTTGCCACCGGTATTGCATTGCTCAAGATTGTGGACCCGAAACTTAAATCCGGCACCTTGAATGAATATGGCGTTGCCTATATTGGCTTTGCGCCTTTCGAAATTGGCATGACTATCATCGCCCCCATCGCTGTTATTGCAGGCTGGACTTTCGGTCTCGGGGCGGTTGCTTCCATCATGGCTGTTGCCGTTTTCGCATCACCGTGGATTTTCCGTTGGCTCCCGCACCACCGAATCGACGGGACGCCGAAAATTGGGGCAAGTGCACAAATTACGCCCAGTTCATAACTAAACATTAAAATTCCTGCGCATTTACACAGGTAAGCGCAAACTTCACCCCTCCCGCCGGAAGCGACCATGATACTTTCTTCGGCAAAGCCAAGCTGTGCTCTTTATTGCTCTTCGCCAACGAAAGTGATTAGTCATGCCTCAACGCATCCCGTCCACAACACTTGTCAGTATCTGGGCCGCTTTTAGTTTGCTCCTTATTACTGGCGCGTTCGGCGCGTTGCACATAGCCAGCGCTCAATCCAATACGTCACCAAGCGAACATGGCGCGGAAGGAAACAAAGTCGCACTGGTCCTCGACGCCAGCGGGCCGATTCCGGTGAAAGCTGCCCCTGGCGACAACACAGAAGGTGGCGCCGAGGGCGGAGCTGGCGGCAGTGGTCAGAACGGTTCTGATAGCTCTGATAGTCCCGACGTGGGGAACACTGCTTCCGAAAGCACTTGGGACAAGGTGAAGTGGCTCGTCATCGGTGTCGGCGTGGGCGCGATTGTGATGGCGGCCGTTGGTGTGGCATTGGCGCTGCGTCGGAAGTAGGCGAAAGCCGAAGCCGGACATGGGGCAGCGGTGTCCCGTCAAAAAATAGGCTGTGACCGCAATCACAAGAAAGAAAGTTGAGTCGGGTGGGAACAATTTTGGGATGTGGGTCGTTGTAAGGGGCAGAAGGTTGAGTCAATACGGCTCAACCGGCCAAAACAATGAAGTCAACTGGGCGGGCAGTCCGCCCGCATCCACAGGAGGAAAACTATGGGACGCACTGTCGGTATCGACTTGGGTACCACTAACTCGGTCGTAGCAGTTCTGGAAGGTGGCGAACCAAAGGTTATCGCCAACGCTGAAGGTTCCCGCACCACCCCATCCGTGGTCGCATTCGCTAAGAATGGTGAGGTTCTGGTTGGCCAGTCCGCAAAGAACCAGGCTGTTACCAACGTCGACCGCACTATCCGCTCGGTTAAGCGCCACATGGGCTCTGACTGGTCCGTCGAAATCGACGGCAAGAAGTACACTGCGCAGGAAATCTCTGCTCGTACTCTGATGAAGCTGAAGCGCGACGCGGAGTCCTACCTCGGTGAATCTGTCACCGAAGCCGTTATTACCGTCCCGGCTTACTTCAACGACGCTGAGCGTCAGTCCACCAAGGAAGCCGGCGAAATTGCAGGCCTGAAGGTGCTGCGCATCATTAACGAGCCAACCGCAGCTGCGCTGGCATACGGCCTGGAGAAGGCAGAAGACGAAGAAACCGTTCTGGTCTTTGACCTCGGTGGCGGTACCTTCGACGTCTCCCTGCTGGAAATTGGCGACGGTGTTGTGGAAGTTCGCGCAACTGCCGGTGACAACAAGCTCGGTGGTGACGACTGGGACCAGCGCATCGTTGACTGGCTGGTAGAGAAGTTCAAGGCTGCTCAGGGCATCGACCTGACCAAGGACAAGATGGCTCTGCAGCGTCTGCGTGAAGCAGCGGAGAAGGCCAAGATTGAACTGTCTAACCAGCAGCAGACCTCCATCAACCTGCCATACATCACTGTTGATGCCGACAAGAACCCACTGTTCCTGGATGAGACTCTGACCCGCACTGAGTTCCAGAAGATCACCCAGGACCTGCTGGACCGCACCCGTGCGCCATTCCAGCAGGTGCTGTCGGACGCTAACATCAGCGCTTCGGGCATCGACCACGTTGTTCTGGTTGGTGGCTCCACCCGCATGCCAGCTGTGACCGAACTGGTGAAGGAACTGTCCGGCGGCCGCGAACCAAACAAGGGTGTCAACCCAGACGAGGTCGTTGCTGAAGGTGCAGCTCTGCAGGCTGGTGTGCTGTCCGGTGAAGTTAAGGACGTTCTGCTTCTTGACGTCACCCCACTGTCCCTGGGCATTGAAACCAAGGGCGGCGTGATGGCCAAGCTGATTGAGCGCAACACCACCATTCCAGCGAAGAAGTCCCAGACCTTCACCACTGCTGAAGATAACCAGCCTTCGGTGCAGATCCAGGTCTTCCAGGGTGAGCGCGAGATGGCATCGGCTAACAAGCTGCTCGGCTCCTTCGAACTGTCTGGCATTGCTCCAGCTCCACGTGGTGTGCCACAGATTGAGGTCACCTTCGACATCGACGCCAACGGCATCGTGAAGGTGTCCGCGAAGGATAAGGGCACCGGTAAGGAAGCTGACATCACCATTCAGGACGGTTCCGGCCTGTCTCAGGAAGAAATCGACCGCATGGTCAAGGACGCTGAACAGCACGCTGAAGAAGACCGCCTGCGCCGCGAGGAGCAGGAAGTCCGCAACTCGGCGGAAGGCATGGTCTACCAGACCCGCAAGTTCGTCGAGGACAACTCCGACAAGGTCACCGAAGAACTGAAGGACCGCGTTGAGGAAGCAGCGAAGGCTGTGGAAGAGGCACTGAAGGGCGACGACCTGGATGCCATCAAGTCCGCAGTGGAGAAGCTGTCCACCGAGTCCCAGGAAATGGGTAAGCACATCTACGAAGCACAGGCTGCTTCCGGTGCCACCCAGGCTGACGCTGCCGACGATGCTGCAGCTGAAGACGACAATGTCGTTGACGCTGAGGTTGTCGACGAAGATGAACCAAAGGAAGACAAGTAAATGAGCACCGGCGAGGAACACCCAGACCACACCGCGGAGGCCGCCTCGGCCGCCGCTGGTGAGGGCGAAGCAGGCATGGAAACTGCCGACCACGCTGGTACCTCGACCGCTGCCGGTGCCGGTGCATCAGACACCGACGCTGGTGGGCTTGATGACGAAGACCGCGACGCGGCTGACTCTTCCGAGGACACCGGCAAGTCGGAAATTGAACGCCTGCAGGAAGAGCTTGACGAACGCACGGATGACGTCAAGCGCGTCTCTGCTGAGTTCGCTAACTTCCGGCGCCGCACCGACCGGGAACGTCAAGCCGCTGCGGACAACGCCAAGGCGTCCATCGTCTTGAAGTTCTTGGCACTGGCTGACGACCTAGACCTAGCCGCAAAGCACGGCGACTTGGAAGCAGGCCCACTGAAGGCTTTTGCCGACAAGTTCACCAGTGTGCTGAGCAGCTTGGGTGTGGAACCTTTCGGCGAGAAGGGCGAAGTCTTTGACTTCGAAAAGCACCAGGCCGTCCAAGACCTGTCGACCGGTGATGACAAAGTGCTGGTTGAGATTCTGAACAAGGGCTACCGGATGGGCGAGCGTAACCTGCGCCTGCCAATGGTCATCGTTGGTGACCCAACCGAGTAGTCGGATACGACAACGTCTCGAGATAAGACAACTGAACACGACAACTGAATACCCATTTCAACTGTGCGATGTGGAAGGAGATGAGCTTTGGCAGATCGCGAATGGGCTGAAAAGGACTACTACGCTGATCTAGGCGTCTCTAAGTCCGCATCGGCAGTAGAGATTAAAAAGGCATATCGCAAGCTGGCTCGAGAAAACCACCCGGACTCCAACCCGGGTGACAAGAAAGCTGAAGACCGCTTCAAGCGGATTTCGGAAGCTTACTCGGTGGTCGGCGATGCCGATAAGCGCAAAGAGTACGACGAGATGAAGGAGATGCTGGGCTCTGGCTTCGGTGGCGGTTTTGCACCAGGCGGGTTCGGCGGCTTCAGCCGCTCCGGGGGCTACCCTGGCGGTGGATTCTCTGGCGGCACCAGCAACTTCGATATGGGAGACGTCTTTACCGGTGCATCTGGTGAAGAGACTTCCTTTGGGGATATTTTCTCCAACCTATTCGAACGAGCTGGTACAGGTGGCGGCGCTACCCGTGGCGCTGGTCGACAAGCCCGCAGTAAGCGTGGCGCGGACGTCGAAACGGAAATCACTCTGGACTTCCGTGAAGCCGTCCAAGGTGCGAATGTCCCTATCAAACTAACTCAGCCATCACCGTGTACCACGTGCCACGGGTCGGGTTCCCGTGACGGGAAACCACCGGTCAAGTGTCCATACTGTGACGGCAGTGGCTATGAAACCGATACTCGTGGCGGATTCGCCATGACTCGGCCATGTACTCACTGCCACGGCACAGGCCAGTACATCGAAGACCCATGCCCAGACTGCAATGGCACCGGCGTAGTCACCCGGACTCGTTCCATGACTGTTCGGGTACCAGCAGGAATTACCGACGGGCAGAAGATTCGTCTAGCCGGCCGCGGTGAAGCTGGCATGCAAGGCAAACCATCCGGGGACCTGTACGTCACGGTGCATGTCGCACCAGACAAAGTCTTCACCCGAACTGGCAACAACCTGGAAGTCACCGTCCCGGTGTCTTTCGGTGAACTCGCGCTGGGCGGCACCATCGAAGTGCCAACCATTGATGGCTCGGTTCGACTGCGGGTACCAGCCGGTACCGCAGACGGACGCACCCTGCGGGTTCGTGGCCGCGGTGTGAAGAAACGCAACAGTGAACCAGGTGACCTGCTTGTCACCGTTAAGGTTGCCATCCCGAAGAATCTGGATGACCAAGCCACATCGGCACTGCGTTCTTACGTAGAAGCCGAGCGGCAAAGCGGGTTCGACCCACGTGCCAACTGGGTAGGCAAAAACTAATCCGAGACTGTGGAACCAGTGCGCAGCACAAAGGAGGTGAGCGCAATGCAACCAGGACCGCAAGGCGGCCCGGATCGCGATCCGACCAGTAGCGTCGAATACTTCGTCATTTCGGTGGCAGCTGAACTGGCTGGCATGCACGCGCAAACCCTGCGCAATTACGACCGTCTCGGGCTCGTACAACCGCGGCGGACCCGCGGTGGTGGCCGACGCTACAGCCATAAAGATGTGGAACGACTCCGCGAAATTCAACGCCTCAGCCAAGACGAAGGCGTCAACCTCGCCGGCATCAAATCCATCATCGAACTAACTGAACGCGTCGACCAGCTCATGGAAGAAAACGTCACTCTTCGTAGGCAGCTCGCAGAACGCGCCAAACCACAGGCGCCCTCCCGCGAACTTATCCTGCATGAGCCGTCCACAGCCGTGGTGCTCTGGAAGCCTCGGCCAATCCGCAGCCGCCGCTCCAGCTAAGTGGCCAAAGCTAGGCGGCCCCAACCAACCAGCTCCAGCTAGGCCGTGCCCGCTAGGGCGCGGCCGCTGTGGCGTTTTGGGCATCATTTTCGCGCCAGCAGCAAATCACGCAAGTAGTCTTGGAAAGCTTCCGACTCCCAATACCCGCGAGTATGCACACCAATCGGGTCAGACAGCTTGCGCCACCCCGACCATTTTGGATCCTCTGAACTGAAAGTCTGCCCGCCAAACCCATCCTGCGCCGGATCCGGACCAAAGTGACCCACATGGTCAGCGCCAATCCACCCGACAGCATCATTGGGCAGGACCGTCGCATGCACCCGCTCCGCGACCGCATCCGCGGGAAGGCGCTGCCCATGGTCGTCAATAAGCACCATGTCGGACGCACTGTTATGCACAACGCCGGGGGAGCCCACAAACAGCACATCATCGGCGCGCAGACCCTCCTCGGACGCGGCAACCCCAACCACCGTCGACCCATACGAATGGCCAATCACGACGAACCGTTGATCGCCATTGCTGCGCGCAGCCAGCGAATTCTGGAACTCCCGCAACTTCGGCGCGCCCTTATGCGCCGCATGCGGAAACGCCGCGTTCGCCGCAGACTGCGGTGCCCCATAGTCCAACCACGTGATCATCGCCGTCGAACCACTCGGCCCCACACCCGCCGCCCCCGGGATTGACGATGATGGCCCGCCAGCCGCACCCGTCAACTGCTGCGACAACGCGGTATAGCCCGGGAAACTGTGCACATTTGCCGTGGTACCCGGCACGAAGGTCGCCACGGTCTGCGCAGTATCCGGGTTGCCGTAGCTCACCGCCGCCGTCTCATCGGTGTACTGCAACAGGTACATATCCGGCTGGTTCAAAGATTCCTGCAGACTCCGCAACCGCTCCAACTGCGCATACGCCTTTTTCGCCGCCAGCAGCTTCGGATTGCTTGACGTCAGCGGCCCATGTTCCGCCACCTTTTTCTCCAGCGCCGCAATATCCTGCGCCAACTTCTGCCGATTATGCGAATTCAGCTGCGCGGCAGCCATCGGTGGGCCACTCGGCGAATCCAGTGACTCCACCGAACCGATTTCATACGCTTCCTTCGTACGCGGCACACCTGCCCGAGTTGGCGCCAACAACAGCTTTAGTGCCCCGGCCAGCAGCTCATCACGCAGCGACAATAGCTCCACCAGCGACTTAATCAGCGCTGACCACATCGCCGCCGCAGCATCCGCAGCCGCCTGCGCCGCCAACCCAGTCACTAACTTGGATGCACCCGCCGCAACCGTCACCGCCCCGGTCGTCTTGTCGACCACGAACCCAGCGTTTTCCGCCAGAGTCACCGCGCCGAGCAGCAGCTTCGAGGCTGCCGAAAAGTCCAGCACCGCACTGGTAATCAGCTCCGCTGCCTTCTCCGCTCGCTGCTCATTGCCCGCAAGCGCCCGCAGCCAGCCCTTCACCGCCCGCTCCGCCTGATCGCGCACGTGCCCGGACCAACTCACCGTGCTCAGCCCCGACATATTCGTCTTCGTGTCGGTCGCCGCCTGCAGCAACGTCTGCGCACAGGAGGCGTAATCCAGTGCGCTACCGGCAAGTGCTTCCGGGTTCAGCGCTCGGGCCTGGGCAAAAGTTAGCGTCATTGCAGCTACCCAATTTCCTGCATAGCTGCAGCGATGACTGCGTCACTTTCAGCAAACGCCGCGGCCGTGATGCGCGCCTGCCCGGCTAACCCACCGCCGTGCTGTGACATCTGTTTCGCCTGGTCCGCGAAGAATTCACCGACCTTCGCTAATGCCGCTGCTGTTTTTGTGCCAGCCCACCCAGCGGGTGTGTAGTTCGGCGGGGCAGCGCCACCGGCGGTTATCGCGGCGTCATCGAGTTTGGTGGCGAGGTCAGTGACGTCAGCTGGGATGATGTGTACGTGGCTATAAGTCGCATTTGTCATGGCCACACTGTGACAAACCGCCCAGACCCCGCAGCTGCCCATGGCGCCGCTTCGCCGCAAACCTGTGGATTACTCCGCCACGGTCGCTAGGCTGTGGATTATGCGCATCTCTGTGGAACAAATGTCCGCCGTCCCTGATAAGCAGGCGAATTTGCAGGAAATCACCGAACGCATCGCCCGCGCCGGAGTCAGCGGCGCTGACCTGGTAGTTTTCCCGGAAGCCGCCATGTACCCATTTGGTGCGGGCCGCCTGGACACCGTTGCAGAGCCGCTGGATGGCCCATTTGCCAGTGCCGTGCGTCAGGCCGCAAAGGACGCGAACCTGACTGTCGTACTTGGGATGTTCCGCCCCGCTGACCAGGTGAAACGCGACGGAAAAACCATTAACCGGATCTACAACACGCTGCTGGTCGCCGGGGAAACGAACGCGCACTATGACAAAATCCACCTTTACGACGCTTTCGGCTACCGCGAGTCAGACACCATCGCGCCGGGCCACCAGGAAGCGGTCGTGAAAATCGCTGGGGTTTCGGTGGGCTTGGCCACCTGTTTCGATGTCCGTTTCCCCGAGCAGTTCGTCAGTTTGGCTTTCGCTGGCGCGCAGCTTATTGCCCTTCCGACCAGCTGGAATGATGGTCCGGGCAAGTTGGAGCAGTGGCGCACAGTGACCGCTGCCCGCGCGCTGGATTCCACGTGCGTGCTCGTCTCGGCGGGGCAGGCGCGTCCGGGCGGGGCGGCCAACGCTGGGCCAAGTGAGGGCCCGACGGGAATTGGCCATTCGGTGGTTATTGGGCCGGATGGACATCGGTTGGGGGAGGCGGGATATGACCCCGCATCGTTGCTTATTGACGTCGACGTGGACTCTTATGTGACCCGCATTCGCAAAGAAATCCCGGTGCTCGCAATCCGCGAACGCAACATCACCTAAATCTGCGCAACGGTGTGCGTTTGGATGAGCTCTGACGGCGTGCCTTTGGCTTCCATGAACGTGCGGATCGCTTGGACTTGGTCCACGCCACCGGCTACCAGCACATCGGCGTGCCGCCAGGACCCGAAGCGGGACACAATTTCGCCGACTTCACCGACCTGAGGGATCCCCAGGCCAGCAGGTGGCCGCGAATCTGGACCGGCACCGAGCCACCACGGATCCTCTAGCGACCGCACCACAGGGTGCACGTGTAACCATGGGCTGGTGGCCGCTAGATGCCAGACATACTGCAGGTCGTAGAGGTTTCCGGGGGAGTCCGCCCCAAGAAACAGGTGCAGCGAAATCGGGGTGGGGCCGCCAAAAGTTCCGGTGAGCAGCGACTTCATAGCTGCCCAACCTAGGCCGTCGGCAACCATGAGAGTTTCCGTTTGCGGGTCGAAAGTCATTTCGCCGGAGCTCGCGCCGAGCTCCCATTGGTCGCCGGAACGCGTGACGCGGGCGACCTCGCGAAGCACCCCAGCATCTTCATGTGCGGGTAGATGGAACTCGAACTGCCCGTCCGGGTTGGCCGCTAATGAGGACTCCACCTGGAGCCATTGCCCGGGAAGATGTGGCACCTGCACCTGGATTGACTGTCCAGGAACGTGCGACGCATGTGCGACCGAGCCCGGCGATGGTTCGGTTTCCGATTCTGGCGCCGCGAGCGCTCGAATGACGGTGACAGTACGATTGCGATGAGTGACCTCGACGATATTGACGCGCATGACATCCATAGTGCCTGCATGTTGCGCAGGGTGCCCGAGCTGCCCTCATAATCGTCAAAAGGCACAACCCACAACCGTGGAAACCCACAACCGTGGAAACGCACGACCGAACCCACATGGCTACCATGTGAGACAAGTCACCCCGGTTTGGAAGGTTGAGCGGAACAGACTCAAGTCTTGGGGCGTTATAGCTAGTGAAACCAAACACACAAACACATAAATGACCGCCCACAGAAAGGGGAAATTAGATGTCATTTACCCCAACCACCAAGACAGCTGAGGTCCTGCAGGCGGCGCTGAAATCCGCATCGGCCGCCGGCAACCCAGATATTCGGCCAGCGCACCTGCTTGTGGCTCTCCTTGAGCAGGCTGAAGGCCTCGCCAGCCCACTGATCCAGGCCACCGGGGCGGACCCAAAGGCGCTGCTCACCGAAGCACAGCGCATTGTTGACGGTTACCCAAAGGCATCGGGCTCCAACATGGCGAACCCGCAGTTCAACCGGGATGCGCTGAACTCGCTGACCGCAGCTGAAGAGCTTGCCGGGCAACTCGGTGACGAATACGTCTCCACCGAGATTCTGCTCATTGGTATTGCCAAGGGCGACTCGGAAGCCGGAAAAGCCCTGCAAAACGCCGGTGCCACAGCTGATGCGCTCCAAGGTGCGCTGACGTCGGTCCGCGGCAACCGGAAGGTGACGACCGAGGACCCAGAAGGCCAGTTCCAGGCCTTGGAGAAGTACTCGACTGACCTGACTGCTCGCGCCCGCGAAGGCAAAATCGACCCAGTGATTGGGCGTGACGCGGAGATTCGGCGTGTGGTGCAGGTGCTGTCGCGGCGCACGAAGAACAACCCAGTGCTGATTGGTGAACCTGGTGTCGGTAAAACCGCCATTGTGGAGGGGCTTGCCCGCCGCATGGTTGCCGGTGACGTTCCAGAGTCGCTGAAGGGTAAGACGCTGATTTCCCTCGACCTGGGTTCGATGGTCGCGGGTGCGAAATATCGCGGTGAATTCGAGGAGCGGCTGAAGGCTGTCCTGGATGAAATCAAGGAATCCGACGGGCAGATTGTGACGTTCATCGATGAAATCCACACCATTGTCGGTGCTGGTGCCACCGGTGAATCCGGCATGGACGCCGGCAACATGATTAAGCCAATGCTGGCCCGCGGTGAACTGCGACTGGTTGGCGCGACCACCCTGGACGAGTACCGCAAGTACATCGAAAAGGACGCTGCGCTGGAACGACGCTTCCAGCAGGTGTACGTTGGCGAGCCTTCCGTGGAAGACACCATCGGTATTCTTCGTGGCCTGAAGGAACGCTACGAAGTGCACCACGGTGTGCGGATTACGGACTCGGCGCTGGTGTCGGCGGCAACGCTGTCGGACCGATACATCACCTCGCGGTTCCTGCCGGACAAGGCCATTGACCTGGTTGACGAAGCTGCCTCGCGGTTGCGCATTGAAATCGATTCCAACCCACAGGAAATCGACGACGCTCAGCGCGTGGTTCGACGCTTGGAAATTGAAGAGATGGCGCTGGCGAAGGAAACCGATGAAGCGTCGAAGGAGCGCCTGGCGAAACTGCGGGAAGAATTGGCTGACGAGCGGGAAGCTCTCGACCAGATGACCGCACGGTGGTCGCTGGAGAAGGGCTCCATCGACCGGGTTCGTGAAGTGCGCGAGGAGCTGGAAGCGCTGCGCACTGAATCGGAGAAGGCCGAGCGCGAAGGCGACTACGGGCGCGTTGCGGAGCTGCGCTACGGGCAGATTCCGGAGCTGGAGAAGCAGCTGGTTGGGGCGGAACAGCAGGCAGCGGAGGCTGAAGAGTCGAAGATGCTGAATGAGGAAGTTGGGCCAGACGAAATCGCGGAAGTGGTGTCGGCATGGACTGGCATTCCGGCTGGCCGCATGATGCAGGGTGAAACCGAGAAGCTGCTGAACATGGAAGCAGCGCTGCGTGGCCGCGTTGTTGGGCAGGAAAAGGCCGTCGAAGCGGTGTCGGATGCGGTGCGCCGTACCCGCGCTGGTGTCGCCGACCCGAACCGACCAACTGGTTCGTTCATGTTCCTCGGCCCCACCGGTGTCGGTAAAACTGAGCTGGCAAAGTCGTTGGCGGAGTTCCTATTTGACGACGAACTGGCGATGGTTCGTATCGACATGTCCGAGTACGGCGAGAAGCACTCCGTCGCACGTTTGATTGGTGCGCCTCCGGGATACGTTGGCTACGATGCCGGCGGTCAGCTGACCGAAGCGGTTCGACGTCGGCCATACACCGTTGTGCTTTTTGACGAAGTGGAGAAAGCTCACCCAGACGTCTTCGACGTGCTCTTGCAGGTGCTTGATGAAGGTCGCTTGACCGACGGCCAGGGTCGGACTGTTGATTTCCGGAATACCATCCTGATTTTGACATCCAACCTGGGGGCCGGCGGGTCGGATGAGCAGATTATGGCGGCTGTGAAGGCAGCATTTAAGCCAGAATTCATTAACCGTCTGGACGATGTCATCATCTTCCACGCACTGACTGCCGACCAGCTGACCAGCATTGTCGACATCCAGCTGCGCGGCCTGGCAGACCGGTTGGCACAGCGTCGCCTGACGCTGGATGTGACCGATGCGGCTAAGCAGTGGCTGGGTACCCGCGGGTACGAGCCTGCTTACGGTGCCCGTCCGTTGCGTCGTCTGATTCAGAAGGCAATCGGCGACCAGCTGGCCAAGGAACTGCTGGCCGGACACGTCCGCGACGGCGACGTTGTCACCGTCGACGTTGCTGGCGATGTGGATGAGGCCGAAGGCCTGACCATTACTGCGCAGACTGTCGTGGAGTAGGCGGGCGGGAGTGGGTTGGCCGCGGAGTAGGGCTAAGCCGGCCGCGGACTGTGGTAGCCAATCGCTCCGGAGAGGTGGTGCTGTTTTCAGCACCACCTCTTCGCTGTTTCGTCCGTCAATGATGCGCTCTGGTGCCGGTAAGCGCGTCATTCAGCGGTGAGTTTCTGGTTACTAACTAGGGCTCCAGCATTTGATCCCTAAAAGGCATTACTGACAGCCGCCGATGGCGGCTGACATTAATTCTTTATGCATACGAGGTGGCGGCGCCTTATATCCTCGGTCGATTCTCACTGAATGGACGCGTGTGACCACGGAATGGACGCTTTTGCACCCAAGATGTGCGGTACTTCTTCTTTGATGACCATATTTTTCGTTAGCCCGGCAAAACGTAAATTAGGGGCCCTTTTTAGGCCTATTTATTTACGAAACGCCGGGCTAAACGATCTTCCGTCCCGACTCAGGCCTCACTACGCTGGAAACATGTCAACGGAACCTGACAAAACCAGCACTACCACCGCCGAAGCCACCGAATCCACACGCCGAAGCCACCGAAGCCAAAACCAACACCGCCACGAACTCGACAGCCGAAGGCACGGGTTTCTCCGCCGCTGAACGCCAAGCCATGAAGGAGCGCGCTGAAGAGCTGCGAGGCGAGCGCGGCGGCAAGAAGAAGGCCGACAACTTGCAGGCCCTCATGGAAAAGATTGACGAAATGCCGCCTGCCGATCGCGCAATCGCCGTTGCGCTGCACCAAGCGGTCACAGAAGTCGCTCCTGACCTCGCGCCGCGTACTTGGTATGGCATGCCTGCTTACGAAAAAGACGGCAGCGTCCTAGTGTTCCTACAGGTAGCTAGCAAGTTCGACACTCGCTACACCACGCTCGGCTTCAACGATTCCGCCGCACTCGACAGCGGTGAAATGTGGCCAACCCACTTCGCCATCCCGGCACTCACCGACAAGGTGCAGCAGCAAATGCGCGATCTAGTGTGTACAGCCGCAAGCTAATCCGCCCACCACCACCGCCCACCCAGCACCACCCAACGCCCCACCTCCACAGCACCAACACCGCCCACCCAGCGCCATCGCCGCCACCGAACTAGGGTCAGGGGTATGGCTCTGTCTGTCTCCGCTCAGGAACTGAGCGCGCAAATTCACGATGGCAATACCCCAGTAATCCTGGACACCCGTTGGACTAAGGGCATCCTGTCTTATTCACAGTTCACGATGGCGCACATCCCGCAGTCGCTGTACTGCAACGTTGAAGAAGCGATGTGTTCCTGGCCGTCGCGCGAAGCGGGCCGCAACCCGATTCCGACGGCCTCCCGTCTGCAGAGGTTCCTCCGCCAAGCTGGCATTACGTCGGACAGCTCCGTCGTTGTTTACGACACAGAGAACTGCAAAATGGCAGGCCGCACCTGGTGGGTGCTGCGCTGGGCGGGCGTCCGCGACGTGAAAATCCTCACCGGCGGCATCAAGGAGTGGGAAGCGGAAGCGCTGCAGATTGTCGGTGGCCCGGGCCGTCTGGCGAATCGGTCGAAGTATCAGGTGCAGCTGGATTCGATCCCGTCGCTGAACACTGAACAAGTGCTGCAGTGGATGAACGCCGGGAAGGTAATCGTCGATACGCGTGAACCTAATCGGTTCCGTGGCTTGACGGAAAAGCTTGATTTTCAGGCCGGGCATATCAAGGGTGCCGTGAATATTCCGGTGGATCAGCTGTACAACCGTCGGGATGGGTGGGCGTCGGAGGATAAGGTCCGCACGCTGTTTGCCGAGGTCGGCGTGACGGATGCGTCGCAGGCGGTGCTGTATTCGGGCAGCGGGCTGCATTCGTCGTTGGCGATTGCGGCGATGCACAACGTGGGCATGCCGGGCGCGGCGAATTACATTGGTGGTTGGTCGCAGTGGTCGGTGGACGCTTCCCGTCCTTTCGAACGTCACTAGCCTAATATTGGCGGTGATGTATGTACTCATTGCCGCCGCGGCCGTCCTGATTCTTACTGGTGTTGCGTTATTAATTGTTGATGCGCGCCGGCGTTCCGCCAATGGGCTTATTGACGTTTCGGAGCAGCCGGAATCAGCTCCGCAGCCCGTGGCGGCAGGGGCGGATGCGCCTGCGGAGTTGCCAGCGGGCGCGATTGATGGGGAAGTGGTTGACGAGGAGCCGGAGCTCGTCGAGCTAGAACCTGTGGCGCCGGAACCTGTGGTGCCGGAACCTGTGGCTGAGTCGGCGACCGTCGACGCTGAGCTGGACGAAGAGGTCGAGCCGGAGTCTGTGGCTGAGCCGGAAGTACTTGAGCCGGTCGACGCTGACGAGTTCGAAGCTGCGTGGGCCGATGACCAGCCAGTTGAGCTGCCGGAGCAGCTAGCGGTTCCGGAAGAAACTGATGCTGAAGACGCCGAATCTGAGGCTGATGCGGCCGCGCCGGAACCGGAAATGGAAGAAGTCGCGGACGAAGAAGACGAATTTGGTGGTCTCGGCTTCCACGAGCACGCTGATTTCGCCGACGACGTCGACCTTGAATCTAGTGAAGGTGGGTTTGGTGGCAGCGAGCCTTCCGAGCCTGCGGACACCGAACACGACACCGAATCCGAGCCCGAGCCTTCGGACACAGAGCCCGAACCAGAGCCCGAACCTGCGGAACCTGCCGAGCCGAAATCAGTCCCGCATAACGTTGCCCAGCGCCCGACCAACCCGCTATCGGGCCTGCTGAACCTAGGCAACAATCTGCGCAAGCAGCGCCGAGAATGGGCGCTCGCCAACGGTTTTGATTTCGCAAAGGAAGACCGTTTCCTGTCCGAGGAATGGGCTCGAGGTGCCGCCGCATCCGGTCATTCCACCCGCGATGTTGTATCGGGCGCCGTCAACGGCCGGGAAATCCACATCGCCGACCTCGGCGAGACCACGGTCGTGGCGATGCGTCGTGGTGGCGCTTCCAATGTTGTGATGGATGCCCGCCGTCCGGACTCCCCAGTCGCCGACGATGACGCCGATGACCTGTACGAAGTCGGCGATGCGCAGGGCTTTACCGTGTATGCCAATGATGAAGAGGCAATTCATCGCATGTTCGATGAGCGCACCGACCGCGCCCTCGGCACGATGCCACCGGAAGTCACCGCAGTGTGGGCGGAAGGCGACTGGGTGTTGGCGCAGCTGGTGGATCGCACCACGCCGCAGGCATGGGAGTCGACATTCGAGCCGCTGGCTGGCCTCGCAGATTGCCTGCGTATGTTGCCGCCGCGCAGCGCCCTGACCACCCATTCCGACGATCAGCTCCGCGACCCATCCCGCCCGCGCCCCTTCACCATTCAGGATGAGGAGCAGTCGGATCCGAACCACCGCGGGCATCTGCGTGCCGTCCCAGCGGTGCCGGATGCTGTGGTGTCGATGGAGGAGGAGCCGGTGTGGCGGCCAGCGCAGCCACCGTTCATGGCGCCGACGGAGCCGGTGGAGTTGCCGTCGCGCAGTCGCGGCACAACCCATGGTGATGTCGCGAATATCCCGAATCTGGGTGGCCCGACTACCGATGGTCCGCAGTCGCCGCATTTGCCGGCGATTGGTTCGGACCCAGACCACACCCGTGCGTCGAACACTGGTGGCCGGATTATCCGCCGCCTGTCCACCGCTTCTACAATCTTTGATGATGCCCGCCCCGCTGAGGCAACCCCCGCTGAGGCAACCCCAGCCGACGCATCCTCAGCCGAGGCAACCCCGAACGACCCGCAGAAGGAGTCCGCTGATGCCCCAGCCGCAGATGAATAGTGATGCCAAGTCCCGCCTTGCCGAGTGGGTGAAGGAACTTGCCGTCGTCCATGGCAAGGTCACTCTTTCTTCCGGTAAGGAAGCGGATTACTACGTTGACCTGCGCCGCGCCACTCTGCACCACGAAGCTAGCCCGCTGATTGGCCAGCTGCTGCGTGAGATGACCGCGGACTGGGATTTCGACCATGTTGGCGGTCTGACTCTTGGCGCGGATCCGGTTGCCGCGGCGGTGATGCATGCGCCGGGCCGTCCGATTGACGCGTTTGTGGTGCGCAAGGAGGCCAAGCGTCACGGTATGCAGCGCCGCATTGAGGGGCCGGATATCGTCGGCAAGCGTGTTTTGGTCGTTGAGGACACTACGACGACTGGTAATTCTCCGCTGACCGCGGTGGCTGCGTTGCGCGAGGCGGGCGCGGAGGTTGTTGGTGTGGCCACCGTCGTTGACCGTGCGACCGGCGCCGCGGACGTTATCCGCGAGGCAGGGTTGGAGTACCGCAGCGTGCTGAACCTGGCCGACCTGGGCTTGGTGGAGTGAGCTTTTTGACGGATACTTCACCCGAAAATTCCGCCGGCACTCCCGCAGCCAGCTCCGACCAGCCGGGACTAGGTCTGACCAGCTCGGACCAACCTGGCCCAACGGAATGGGGCAAAGGCACGCATGGCGTCGGCCCGTGGGCCGAGGAGCACCCTGGCGAGCCAGCTCCGACGGGCGCACAGTTCGACCCAGAGCTGCTGGCTGAAGGTGATCGCCGCAACGTTGTCGATGCGTACCGCTATTGGCGACGCGAAGCGATTGTCGCGGATATTGATACCCGCCGGCACAGCCTGCATGTGGCGATTGAGAATTTTGAGCACGATGCCAATATCGGCACGGTGGTGCGCACCGCGAATGCGTTTGCCGTCGATACCGTGCATATCGTGGGCAAGCGTCGGTGGAATCGGCGCGGCGCGATGGTCACTGACCGTTACCAGCACCTGATGCACCACGACACGGTCAATGCGGTGGCAGAGTATGCCGCCGCGAATGACCTGACGCTGGTGGCGGTGGATAATGTGCCGGGGTCGGTGCCACTAGAGACCGCGGAGCTGCCGGAGAAGTGTTTGCTGTTGTTCGGCCAGGAAGGGCCGGGTGTGTCGGAGTTGGCGAAGCAGGCGGCGCGAATGACGGTGTCGATTGCGCAGTTCGGTTCGACGCGGTCGATTAATGCGGGTGTGGCTGCGGGCATTGCGATGCATGCGTGGGTGCGTCAGCATGCGGATTTGTCGCAGGCTTGGTAGCTGCTGGGCAGCGTCTCCCAGGCGTGTTCGAATGGCGCGACGTGTGTCTGAGCGGTGACGTACCCTTAGCCCAGAGACTCTGTGTTCCCGGCTGGAAGGGGCGATATGCCTTATCGCAGTAAGAAGTTCTCGGCGAACCCGGTGCCGTCGGAAGTGCAGGCTGATCTGTGGGATCACCGCGCTGACCTGGCGGAATCTGCGGTGCGTAATCGGCATGGCCATCGGCTGTGGGCCATCCCCGGAACGAACTTGGCGGCAACGGCGTGGCCAGCTGCGGCGGCGCACCGTTGGTCGTTGACGTGGCATTACTGGTGGCAGGCACATTATCTGGACTGCCAGCTCGATGCGGTGTCGCGCCGTCCGACGAAGGAACGGTTGAAGACAGTTCGGGCGACCCGCAATTCGATGATTCTGCGGAACTTTGGCCGGGTCACATCGAACCATTATTACGACGATAAGGCGTGGCTTGCGTTGGCCTTGCAGCGCTACAAAATGCTGGTGCCAACACATCGGTCGGTTGCACTGCGCCCGCTGATTATGAACCTGACGGATGCGGTCGATTCCGCCACGGGCGTGCTGCCGTGGAAGGTCGGCATGACGTTTTACAACGTGCCCACTAACGGCCCGGCGGCAATGCTTTTTGCCCGGCTTGGGCGTATTGACGAAGCGGCGCAGCTAACGGACTGGATCTTCGACAACCTGCTGGGCAATGACGGTTTGATCAAAGACGGCATCCGTCTGGAGATGATCGGACCGGTTACTGAGGAATGGGCCTACAGCTACAACCAGGGTGTGATGATCGGTGCTTGCTTGGAGATCGCGAAGCGACTAGCTGCGACGCAGCCGGAGAAGGCAGCGGAGTATCAGTCGCGGGCTGCGAACTTGGTCCATTCCGTCGCTAAGCACCTTGCCGATGAAAAGGGTGTTGTGCGCGGCGGTGGCGGCGGTGATGGTGGCCTGTTCAACGGGGTGCTGGTGCGCTATTTGGCGCTGGCAGCGTTGGAGGCGTCGGATCCGGCGACTCGGAAGATTGCGCGACGGTTGGTGCTGCAGTCAGCGGATTCGGCGTGGCGGCACCGGCTGGATTTGGATGGGTTGCCACTGTTTTCGGCGGATTGGGCAGCTGATGCGCGGGTGCCGCAATCTGGGAGTGTGCTGGCAGCGTCGGTTGGTGGTGCCGTGAATTCGTCGGAGTTGCCGGAGCGGGATCTATCTGTGCAGCTCAGCGGCTGGATGCTGATGGAAGCGGCTGCAAAACTGATGGCTACCCCCGATGGGAAGGGAACATCCCCGGCAGAAAAGTGATTTCGCAGGCATAATCGACTTTGTATACGCCCCTTCCGACTTTGGAGGTATTTTCATGCCAATTGCAACTCCCGAAGCTTATAACGAAATGCTGGACAAGGCTAAGAAGGGCGGCTACGCCTTCCCGGCCATCAACTGCACCTCGTCTGAGACCATCAACGCTGCTCTCAAGGGCTTCGCAGACGCCGGCTCTGACGGCATCATCCAGTTCTCCACCGGTGGCGCAGAATTCGGTTCCGGTCTGAACGTCAAGAACATGGTCGTTGGTGCTACCGCTCTGGCTGAGTACGCACACGAGGTTGCCAAGCAGTACGACATCACCGTGGCGCTGCACACCGACCACTGCCAGAAGGAAAAGCTGGACACCTTCGTCCGCCCACTGATGGCCATTTCCCAGGAGCGCGTGGACCGCGGCGAGAACCCACTGTTCCAGTCCCACATGTGGGACGGCTCCGCTGTTCCGCTGGATGAGAACCTGACCATCGCGAAGGAACTGCTGGCAGCAGCAGTTAAGGCGAAGATCATCCTCGAAGTGGAAATCGGCGTTGTCGGTGGCGAAGAAGACGGTGTGGAAGCTTCCCCGAACGCGAAGCTGTACACCGACTCGAAGGACTTCGAGAAGACTGTGGACGCACTGGGCACCGGCGAAAAGGGCCGCTACCTGCTGGCCGCTACCTTCGGTAACGTGCACGGCGTCTACAAGCCAGGCAACGTGAAGCTGCGCCCAGAGATCCTGCTGAACGGTCAGCAGACCGCATCGAAGTACCTGGGTCTGGATGCGGCAGCACGCCCATTTGACTTCGTGTTCCACGGTGGCTCCGGCTCCGAGCCAGAGAAGATCCTGGAATCCCTGGAGTACGGCGTGGTGAAGATGAACGTTGACACCGACACCCAGTACGCATTCTCCCGCCCAGTTGTGGACCACATGTTCACCAACTACGAAGGCGTGCTAAAGATTGACGGCGAAGTCGGCAACAAGAAGGTCTACGACCCACGTTCTTACCTGAAGAAGGCAGAAGCTGGCATGGCTGAGCGCATCGTTCAGGCTGCTCAGGAACTGCGTTCCGTCGGCAAGTCCATCTCCGCGAAGTAAAATCGCACATCGGCTCCGCCGGTCCCGCTGACTTCAGCGGAGCCACCCATCAGGCAGTTTCCCGCCGTGGAAGCTGCCTTTTGCGATCCGGTTGCCGGCTGGTCGTCAGCCGGTTGCCAGCGGTTTCGCCCCCTGTCGCGCCACTTCTGGCTAGGCTCGGCTGCATGGTTACAAGGAAAGACATGATGGCCCCGGCCCCAGTCCGCCTCCCTGCGCTTGTTGACGTTGATCAGCGTCGGGCGGCTGGCGACAGTGCTCGCGATATTGTGCGCGACTTCCCGAAAGACTCCGCTGCGTGGGCAGATTTAGCTGAAGCGGAACTGAAAGATGGTGACGCAGTGACCGCTTATGCCTTCGCCCGCACGGGCTACCACCGCGGACTGGATGCGCTACGTGGCAATGGTTGGCGCGGTTTCGGGCCGGTGCCGTGGTCGCATGAGCCGAACCGTGGCGTCATCCGCGCAACTGCTTTGTTGGCGCTGGCGGCGCAAGCCATCGGCGAAGACGATGAGTACGAGCGCTGCCGAGTGCTGGTCTCTGACTTCGACCCAGAAGCAATGGCACACACCGGGCTAGCGGACTAAACCCGCGCGCCAGCTGGCTGCGCAGCTAGCGGACCAGCTGCAAGTCAAATAGGTGCCGGTAGATGGTCACTCGCTCGAGTGGCTTTTTCGCCGCAACCCCGTCGTGGATATAGGTGAAGCCAGGGGAGCCAGCTTGCACAGCTCGCCCGGTCAGTGGGCGGCGGGGCTGCCGCGGTTTGCCGTGCACATCGCGCAGCACAGTCTTATGCCGAAGTTTTGCTGGCCATCCTGCGGGCTGCGGTTCCGCGATTTCGGCAGCGACAAGCCCTGGCGCGTCAATAAGCGGTCGGACCTGAACCCCCGCGGTGGTCCCGGAGAACAGCTCGGCCTGGTCGACCCATACCTCTCCGGTCAAAGCGGTGGGGGAGTCGTCGGCATCTGCGGCCGGTAGTAGCTGCGCGTAGCCGACGATGGCGTGGCCGTTTTCGTCACGAATCAGCGGCACCGGCTGCACGTCACCGGTGGCCGCGATGCGGGTGGCGGCGGCGATGTCAGTGTTTAGGCCCCAGTTCGTGGCGGCGACGGAATGGACCACCGGCACAAACGCGACTTCAACCCACAGCAAACCCCACTTAGTCAGCTGCCCAGCGACAGCGGCCAACGCGGCATCGGCACCAAACACCACCAACCGCAACGGTTCTGACGGCTGCTGCGGGGCGCGTTCGGGTGACCCTTGGTGGGGCACATCAGGGCGCTGCCGAATCTCTGCCTCGGTGGGGCAGTCATCGACCGGCAGGACTTCTTTCGCGGCGTCGCGGATGAAAGTGAGGTCACGGCGGGTGGGCACCGGCGGCAAGCTGTGTTCGGTCACCGGGAATTCCAGGTCACGCAGGACGGTCTGGGCGGCGTCGGGCAGCTCGGTGCCACAGGTCAGCAGGTGCAGGCGCATGCCGTAACTGTAGCAACCGGGAAAATGCGCCAGCCGGTGCTGTAGAATAAAGAAACGTCCATGCTCGATTTTTCGGAAAGTGACGTGACTATGGCCGCAATTATTATTGTTGGTGCTCAGTGGGGCGACGAAGGCAAAGGTAAAGCAACCGATATTCTCGGCGGCCTCGTCGACTACGTGGTCAAACCAAACGGCGGTAACAACGCTGGCCACACCGTTGTGGTGGGCGGCGAAAAGTATGAACTGAAGCTGCTGCCAGCTGGTGTCCTCTCCGAAAACGCAACCCCAGTGCTTGGCAACGGTGTTGTCATTAACCTCGAGGCGCTTTTCGAAGAGATTGATGGCTTGGAAGCCCGCGGCGCGGACGCTTCCCGCCTGCGCATTTCCGCGAACGCACACCTAGTGTCGCCGTACCACATCACCTTGGACCGGGTGCAGGAACGCTTCCTGGGCAAGCGCGCGATTGGTACCACCGGCCGCGGCATCGGCCCGACCTACGCGGACAAGGTGGCCCGCATTGGTATCCGCGTGCAGGACCTCTTCGATGAGTCGATTCTGCGGCAGAAGATTGAATCCGCACTGGATGTGAAGAACCAGATGCTGGTGAAGATGTACAACCGCGCGCCGATTGACCCGAATGAGGTCGCCGAGTACTTCCTGTCCTACGCCGACCGGGTTCGCCCAATGGTGATTGACAGTACTTTTGTGCTGAACCAGGCGCTGGATGAGGGCAAGCATGTGCTGATGGAAGGTGGCCAGGCGACGATGCTGGACGTCGACCATGGCACCTACCCGTTCGTGACTTCCTCGAACCCGACGTCTGGTGGTGCGTGCGTCGGCGCAGGCATTGGCCCAACCCGCATTACTTCGACGCTGGGCATTATTAAGGCGTACACCACCCGTGTGGGCGCTGGTCCGTTCCCAACGGAGCTGTTTGATAAGTGGGGCGAGTACCTGCAGACCGTCGGTGGTGAGGTCGGTGTGAACACTGGCCGCAAGCGCCGCTGCGGCTGGTACGACTCCGTGCTGGCCCGCTACGCCAGCCGGGTGAACGGTTTCACTGACCTGTTCCTGACCAAGCTGGATGTCTTGACCGGCATTGGTGAGATTCCAATCTGTGTGGCATACGACGTTGATGGGGTGCGTCATGATGAGATGCCGCTGACCCAGTCGGAGTTCCACCATGCGGAGCCGATTTTCGAGACCATGCCTGCCTGGGATGAGGACATCACTGGCTGCAAGACTTTCGAGGAGCTGCCGCAGCGCGCGCAGGACTACGTGAAGCGCTTGGAAGAGCTGTCGGGTTGCCGCATTTCCTACATTGGCGTCGGCCCAGGCCGCGACCAGACGATTACCGTGCATGATGTGATGGACGCGTAGCGGTCGCACACTAGGAGCGCACGTTAGCTGGCGTATTGAATCACGCGCCGAGTGCGCACAATTTTAGGCAGTTTCCTGATTTTCGGGAGACTGCCTTTCGTGTTTTCTGACTATGACTAAAGTTCTGGACACAAATCCAGACGTATTTAATTGAAAAGTAAGTGAACCTTGCCACACGTCAAGGTGAATCTCATGTTTAGTTCGACCATGTGTGGTGTTAATTCTAGGGCTTGTTGAGGTCGATGGTGTCGAGGTTTTCGCTGGTGGCAGCAGGTGTGCTGTGTCGGCTATGTCAATTAGTTGCTAGAGCACAAAAAATGTGGGAGACGTGCATGTTTCTGAGTCGTTGCGATACACTGTCTCCCCCCCTGTACTGTTGAGTATCAAGTGTAAAGCTGTGGGGTCGAGTGTAGGCTCCGCTTAATTCGGAGGGAAATATGGCAAAGCCCATTCCTTGGCGCCTGTTACTTGCAGTGCTGCTGACTATCAGCCTATTGACAGGATTTGTGCGTACTGCGGAGGCTCAGGATCTAAATGACCCTGCAGCTGATGCAACTGTAGGCCAAGACAGTGAGTACAAGTTTAGAGGCTTTATGGATCAAGATGCCTTGGCTGATCGGGGTGGAAATCGGAAGCCGGCGCTCTATGTCTCTGAAAATCTGAATGATGAGTTGACCCATGAAGATGGCACGCTTGCCTATTGTTTTAACCTGAGTCGTGCGTTCCCGCCTCACGGCGATGTAACAGACCAAGCACCTAAACAAAGTGAAGCTGTTCAGCTATACAAAGAGGTAATCTCGTCGGAAGCCGAAATTAAGGAGCATGCAGAGAACCCGCGCGATCCAGCAACGCTTAAGCAAAATGTGCTGTCGGTAATCCTCAATGGCTTTAATCAGAACGTAGAAAAAGGTGCCCATAACGCGATCCAGAAGAGATTTGGGCTTAGCAACCGTGAGTTCTATAGAGTCACCCAGGCTGCAATTTGGTTCTATACCGACTCTGCTGCAGCTAACAGCTTTAGCGACGCAGCTGTAGATGCACAGCTGTCAATGCAACAAGCTTATTTTACTTTGCTGGGTCAAACAGATGCACCGGTTCTCGCTGGAGTGGACAGTGTCCCCGAGTTGAAGCCGGTTCCAGGAGAAATGGCGCTACATCTATACGTCGCTAAGAATCGGTTTCTCAAAGACGGTTGGAAAGAATATCAGAACCTACTGAGCGCCGTCCCAGTTGACGAAACCGGCGAACCTCTCGTGGAGGAACCAGTAGTTCCTGCTCCAGCAAATCCAGAAATTCTTGGTACCACTGTGACTGTTCCTAGCAACAGTGACAAGGTGCTTGCCGCTGAAGGTGGCAAGGTTGTCGATACCGTGGAGTACAAGGGCCTGAATATTGGTGAGCCTTATGTAGTTGTTGGTGAGCTGATGGAAAAGGGTAAGAACGGTGAAACCGTTGTTACCAACATCAAGGCACGGTCGGCGGAGTTCCGTCCGACTGCTACTAACACCAGCGACACGGTCAATGTGGAGTTTGATGTTCCGGCTGGTTGGCACAACCGTACGATGGTTGTGTTTGAGCGGCTGTACAAGGCAGATACCTACGGGAATCCTGTTGGCGAGCCGATTGCTGTCCATGAAGACATCATGGACGAGAAGCAGACGTTCACTATTGCTGATGCAGACAACCCAATCACCTTGGGCACGGTGGCGAAGGATAAGGCTGACGAGGATAAATCTGTTGAGTCCGGTGGCACCATTGTCGACACAGTGACATACACCGGTTTGAAGCCGAATACTCAATACACGCTGATTGCGATGTTGGTGAAGAAGGAAGGCTTTGTTCCAACTGGGGATCCGCAGCCGGTAGATGTGAAGAACCAGACTTTCACGACCAGTGATGATCCTGATGGATTTGTTGATGTGGAGCTGACTGCTCCGACTGTGGATGAAGACTCTGAGTATGTGGTCTTTGAGTACTTGTTTGAAGGCGTGGTCAATCCTGAGTCGGGTGATGGTTCTGGCGATCAGAAGTTCATCAAGTCTCACGACGATATTAACGATGCGGGTCAGACTGTCACTGTGACGGCACCAGAGGTGCCTGGAGTGCCGGAAGTCCCAGAGATTCCAGATACCAACGGTTCTAGCAAGTGGGGCTGGATTATTGCGCTGATTGTTGGTGTGGTCGGTCTGATCGGTTTGAGCTCCAATGGCTCTTCCGGCTCGTCTGGTTCTTCGACCCCAGACAAGCCGAAGACTCCGAAGCCGGACGACAAGGCTTCCAAGCCTGAGTCGAAGACTCCGGGCAAGGACTCCCCAAGCAAGGCAGATAAGCCAAGTCAGAAGTCGCCTGAAAACCCAGCCCCACAAGGGCAGAAGCCTGCTCCGAAGCTGTCCGAAGGCGTCCAGTCGGCTCAGAATAATTCCCGCGGTATCTCTGCGGATACTGGCGTGAATATCTTCTTGGCTGTGTTGGCGCTGATGCTGATGTCCGCTGCAGGTTTCGCAGCTGCACTACGCCGCCGCAACGCATAAGAAACGGATTCAATCCGTCGAAAAGCGAACAACTAGGGCTTAGGTAGCCCGCAAAACTTCATCAAAAGAGGCAGTTTCCCAGTGAAATGGGAGGCTGCCTCTTTCTGTGTTGGTTGCAAGTAGCCGGGCGCTGATCTGATGGTGTCGCGTATCTGGCACACCGCCGCAGGTGCAGCCGGGCACTTCCTTGCAGGACAAGTGCGCTGAGTAATAGTCCAGAATGTGTGTGTTTTCCAGCGCAAATGATGAAGTTTTCCGACAAGGATCAGGCTGCTGGGATAGTAAAACACGCGAAAGTTACCCACGCGCAGAGGGAAGTGTGTTCTATGAGGCTGGGTCAGGGGGTAGCGCGGGTGTTTTTCATGTTGGTGACTACTGTAAAAAAGCCGCTGAACCAGCGCTGAATAATGAAGTTTGATGGCAGGCGAAGGGGGATTACGGATCTGTCCACTTTGGTAGTGGATTTTCAAGATAATGCCTGCTTGTGCCGTGTATTTAGCTTGGTATAGCTTCTGATTTCATACTTGAAATCGCGGGGTTCTAGACACAGTAGAAAAGCTCCGCTCTACACGGAGGTGACAATGACAAAGGTGACCCCTTTGCGACTAATGCTGGCGGTGCTCCTAGCCTTCAGCATGATGCTCGCCTGCGCGCGCGTGGCGCAGGCCACGGACGGCGTAGCAGCAGATGGCGCTCAGCAGGCACGAGTGTTCCGCGGCTACATGGATGAAAAAGGGCTGGAAACGAACGGACAAACCTCGTTCGATAACTTCCTGTTTGTTTCCGAGAAGCTGGACGGCGAACTGACCGCAGCAGACGGCAAAACTGTCTACTGCTTCAACCTGCAGCGTTCGTACCCACCACTGGGTAGCTCATCGCAAAAGCCCCAGTTCACTGGAACTCTAGTCACCAATGGCGGGTTCCATGAACTCGCAATGAAACCACTTGAGGATGCCGAGTCTTTGGAAAAGGGAATCCTTACCGCCATTTACAATGGTTACGACAACAATGCAGCCGGACTGAAAGAACACTTTGGACTGTCTGACGGTGCATTCTACGAAGTCACTCAGGATGCAGTCTGGCACTTCACAGACTCGAGCACCATCGGTGGGGCTTCTCCGAGCTACAACTACGCGACTCCGGATATCCGGCCAGCAATGAAATCCGCATACCAGGCACTCATCGGTAATCATGTTGAGGACGCTCCCGAGCTTGTGACTGTGCCAGAAGAAATGGCGCTTCACATTTACCTGTCTCCTCTGGATGACAGTGGCCGTAATGGCTACCAGCACCTGCTGAGTGCTGAACCGGTGCACAAAGAAACAGGTCGCTCGTTGGAGGAACCACACGTCGACACCTTCGCTACGACCGACAACGCCGCGGACAACAAGGTTGTTCCAGCTGAAGGCGGCAAGGTCACTGACAAGGTCACGATCACCAACCTTGAAGAAGGCGAGACCTACACTTTGCTCGGTCGCATCATGGACAAGGATGCTTTCGGCAAGCCTGCTATCACCGCGATCGGCGGTAAGAAGGAATTCGTCGCTGGTGCAACCAACGAAGTAGATGTCGAGTTTGAGGTCCCAGAAGGCTACGCCGGTAAAGAACTTGTTGTCTTTGAGTACCTTTTCAAAGGCGCGATTGCCGAGGATTCCGCTCCTGAGTTGGAGGACCTAGCGAAGCGATTTGTTGGTAAACATGAGGACATTAACGATGTTGACCAGACTGTGCGCGTTGCAGAGGCGCCAGTTGTTCCGCCAGCTCCGACGCCTGTCGAAGAGGAGGAAGTTCCACCGGCACCAGTTGTTCCACCAGTGACTCCTGAAGCCGACGAGGACGTACCGCCGGCACCAGTGCCAGCTCCTGCTCCTGCTCCTGCTCCTGCGCCGAAGCCTTCGCCAAAGCCAGCCGACATGGGATGGATCGTAACCATTCTGACCAGCCTGTTCGGCATCGGCGGCCTGCTCTATGGCATTACCGGTACGCCGACCTACCAGGCGGACCGCACCCCGAACCGACCAGAAGAAGCGATCAAGTCCTACCGACCAGCCCAGCCAGCTCCAGCTGTCAAGGTCCCTGGTGCGCACGCCCCAGCGGAAAGTGCGCCAGCGAATAACACCCCAGCAGAGGCGGTTGCTGCCGGACATTACACTGCACCAACTGGTGTCCGTGGTGTCATGGCACGCACCGGTGTGGACATCACCATGTTCGCGCTAGCCCTTCTTGCGATGGCAACCGCCGGCCTAGCACTGGCATACGTCATCCGTCGCCGCCGCACGGAAGACTAACCCGGACTAGTCAGAGGTAGCCAGACCTAGGCAGTAAGAGTTAAGGAACAAGAAAGGGGCCCAGGGAATTTCTTCCCTGGGCCCCTTCACTTCGCCGCCTATAAACGTCAATAAGCGAAACCGGTGACCACCTACTCACCGCGGGAGTGGCGCACCATGTCCTCCCACTCCACAACCTTCTTCCGCTCGCGGCCCTCGGCCTCACCGGCGGCGCGCTCCGCGGCATCAAGCTGGTGCCAACCCTCCCACGTGGTGTAGCGGATACCGCGGGACTCCAGCTCCTCAATAATCGCCGACTCTTCCGGCGCGACCGGGTCATTCAGGTAGCCCTGCTCCGAATCCATCAGCAGGTTCGCAACCGCCTCATTGGCGTCACCCTTGGTGTTACCAATCAGGCCGACCGGGCCACGGCGCACCCAACCAGTGGTGTACAGAGACGTGACGAACGCATTCGTCGACGCATTAACCTCATCGCCGACCTCACCGGCAGGGACCTCACGCTTCGGCTCCACCAGCACACGGCCGCCCTCATTCGGAATGGTGTTCGTGCGCTCGTCAAACGGCACATCCGGCAACGGATCAGACTTGTAACCCACCGCGTGGTACACCGCACCGAAATCCCAATCCGTGGTCTTACCGGTCGACCGCACGCGGCCATCACCAGTCAGCTCAGTGCGTTCGGTGCGCAGGCCAACAACCTTGCCGTCCTCACCCAGAATCTCCACTGGCGACTCAAAGAAGTGAATGTACAGCTTGTGTGGGTTGCCTTGGCGGTCGCGGATGGCGTAACCCTCCAGCGTTTCGCAGACCATATCCACAATCTTCGAGCTACGGCGCGCATTTTCCGACGCCTCGTCGTAGTCAATGTCCTCCGGGTTCACAATCACTTCGATGGTGTCGGAGTAGTCCAGTTCCTTCAGCTCCAGCGGCGTGAACTTCGCCTGCGCTGGGCCACGGCGACCGAACACATGCACTTCCTTGGCCTGATTCTTCTTCAGTGCCTCATATACATTGTCCGGAATTTCCGTCACGTGCAGTTCATCGGCGGTCTTCGCCAGCACGCGCGCAATATCCAGGCCCACGTTACCGACACCAATAACCGCAACCTTCTCCGCAGACAGGTCCCAGTCGCGCTCAAATAGTGGGTTGCCGTCGTAGAAACCGACGAACTCGCCGGCGCCCCAGCTACCGTCGAGGTCCTCGCCAGGGATGCCCATTGGGCGGTCGCCAACAGCGCCGGTGGCAATGATGGCGGCGTCGTAGAACTTCCACAGGTCGTCGATGGCAAGGTCTTTGCCAATTTCGACGTTGCCAATCAGGCGAAGGTTCGGATTGTCCATCACCTTGTGCAGGGAGCGGATAATGCCTTTGATGCGCGGGTGGTCTGGGGCCACGCCGTAGCGGATCAGGCCAAACGGTGCCGGCATCTTTTCGAATAGGTCGATGCTGACCTCTCGTTCAGATTTCAGCAGGGCGTCGGATGCGTAAACGCCTGCTGGGCCGGAGCCAATGACAGCTACTCGCAAAGGACGAGTCATGTGTTGCTACCTCGCTGGGAAATAGAATATGTAAGTGTGCCTTATATGGTACTGGTTCCGGTCGGCAGGAACGAACACGGTTTGCGCCACCCGCGGCAGGTACCCCAAACCCACCCTGTGAAGGTGATTTGCCGCACATAGTGCGGGGTGGTGTGGCGCCTGACCTTTGGTTTTGGTGGCGAACGGGGTTAGTTGACGGGCTGATTTATGTAACTGGCTTCACAATCTGGAACAATGACGGATGAAAGTCACTATGTTTTTGTGAAGTTGTTAATGCTGTGAAGCGTGACGCGCAGCCCAGTGAACCCCAGCTGTGCTCGGTGAATTCTGTGAAGAAAGGACACCTAGTGACCACTACTGGACAGTCGGTACTCGTTGCCGCCATTGATTCCTCAGACCGCCAGGTAGACGTCATTGCCGCCCTAACCGCCGCAATGGACAACGCCCAGCTCGTGCACACGGTCGGCGGCCCACACGGTGTCTCCCCAGAACTCGTGCTCGACAACCCAGGCGAAGCCCTAACCCACATTGTCGGCAATGTGAACAAACTGCCTGCCGGAAACTACATCTACACCGGCACCGACAACCTCGACTTCGACGCCCGCATCGCCGCCGTCCTCGGCTCCGCTGTCGTCCTCACCCTCTCCGGCGCCGCCTGCGTCTCCGAAGCTGCCTTGGTCCGCGCCCGCGTCGCCATTGCCCAGGTACAGCGCCGCTTCGCCACCGTCGCCGGCGTGTTGGTCACCGGAGAGGTAGCCGGGGAGCTGCCGGACCTGGGGGTTCCGGTCGTTAAGCTTGATGACGAATTGGGCGACCTCGTGGCCACTGACGTCGAACCAGTGATGACTCCGCAGCGCTTCGAAGCGGAACTGCTGGCTAAAGCCAAGCTGAACAAGCGCAACATTGTGCTGCCAGAAGGCGAAGACGACCGCATCCTGGAAGCAGCACACCGCCTGCTGGCTGAAGACATCTGTGACATCACCATCCTCGGCGATGTTGAGGACATTAAGGCCCGCGCGGAAAAGCTCGGCTTTGACCTGTCGAAGGCGCAGATGTTCAACCCAGAGACCTCCGACTTGGCGGAAGAATTCGCCGCGGACTTCGCAGAACTGCGCAAGCACAAGGGCGTCACCCTCGATGACGCCCGGGCGACGATGAAGGATATCTCCTACTTCGCCACCATGATGATTCACAAGGGCAAAGCCGACGGCATGGTCTCCGGCGCGGCGCACACCACCGCACACACCATCAAGCCATCTTTCCAGATCATCAAAACCCAGCCAGGCGTATCCGCTGTGTCCTCCATCTTCATGATGGTGATGGAAAATCGCCTGTGGGCATTCGGCGACTGCGCAGTCTCCCCGAACCCAACTGCCCAGCAGCTCGGTGAAGCAGCAGTGGTCTCTGCAAAGACCGCCGCCCAGTTCGGCATTGACCCACGCGTGGCCATGCTGTCGTACTCCACCGGCGCATCCGGCACCGGCCCAGACGTGGAGAAGGTTGCGGCAGCACTGTCGCGCGCTCGTGGCCTTGACCCGAACCTGCCAGTGGACGGCCCACTGCAGTTCGACGCTGCTGTCGACCCAGCAACCGGTAAGCGGAAGATGCCAGAGTCCAAGGTGGCCGGCAACGCGAACGTCTTCATCTTCCCGGACCTAGATGCCGGCAACATTGGCTACAAGATTGCCCAGCGCACCGGTGGCGCACTCGCAGTCGGCCCGATTCTGCAGGGTCTGAATAAGCCAGTCAACGACCTGTCGCGCGGCGCGACCGTCGATGACATCGTCAACACCGTCGCAATTACCGCTATCCAAGCTGGAGGAAAATAATATGACGAAGCTCGCTCTTGTTCTGAACTCCGGTTCATCCTCCATCAAATTCCAAATCTTGGACGCCGAAGGCGACACCGACACCGAACCATTGATCTCCGGTCTCGTCGAACGCATCGGTGAAGACAACGGCGCCATCGTCCTGAAAGTTGGCGGCGAAAAGTACGAAATCGAAACGCCAATCGCCGACCACACCGAAGGTCTGTCCAAAGCCTTCGACCTGATGACCGAACACAACGTCGGCCCAACCCAGCTGGACCTAGTTGCGGTTGGTCACCGAGTGGTGCACGGCGGTCAGTTGTTCAGCACCCCAGTGCTTATTGACGACCAGATTCAGGGCATGATTGAAGACCTGATCCCACTGGCGCCACTGCACAACCCAGCGCACGTCGCAGGCATCAAGACCGCACGCGAAATCTTGCCGAACCTGCCGCACGTCGCCGTGTTCGACACCGGTTTCTTCTACGACCTGCCACCAGCAGCAGCCGTGTACGCACTGAACAAAGAAGTTGCCTCCGAGCACGGTGTGCGCCGCTACGGTTTCCACGGCACCTCGCATGAGTTTGTGTCCAAGCAGACCCCAGCGCTGCTGGGCAAGGACCTATCGGAAATCAACCAGATCACTTTCCACCTCGGCAATGGCGCTTCCGTCTCGGCAGTCTCCGGTGGACGCGCAGTGGACACCTCCATGGGCATGACCCCACTGGCGGGCCTAATGATGGGTACCCGCACCGGTGACATCGACCCAGGTGTCGTGTTCCACCTGTACCGCAACGGCCTGTCCATCGACGAGATTGACACCATCTTCAACAAGAAGTCCGGCCTGAAGGGCATCTGCGGTGCAAATGACTTCCGCGAAATCAACCGGATGATTGCTGACGACGACCCAGATGCATGGCTGGCATACAACATCTACATCCACCAGCTGCGCCGCTACCTCGGCTCCTACATGATTCCGCTGGGCCACGTCGACGCCATTAACTTCACCGCAGGTGTTGGCGAAAACGTCGCCCAAGTGCGTGCCGACGTCCTGAAGGATCTCGAAGCCTACGGCATCAAGATTGACCCGGAACGCAACGAAAACAACACCGGCGAAGCACGTCTGATCTCCACCGACGACTCCACCGTGAAAGTCTTCGTCATCCCAACCAACGAAGAACTGGCGATTGCCCAGTACGCGTTGGAGCTCACCGAAAAGTAGTTCACGACAGTGGGCGCGCGGAGCGCGCCCGTAAACGTCAAAAAGCCGGTCCCCAGAACGAACTGGAGGCCGGCTCTTGGCATTAGCGCTGCAATAGCGCAAAGCACCAGAATGGCGCTGGCGCTGGAATTACCAGATGTACACCAAGTCACCTGGGTTCAAGTTATTGAAGTAGTACTCGGACGCATTCCATGGCAGGCGGACGCAACCAGCGGACAAGTAGCTCAAGTCGCCGTAGTGGAAAGCGTGGCCGTTGTAGGTGAAGTACACCGCGTTCGGCATCGGCGCGTTATTGAACTCGCGGGAAATCTCGTCCTTGACCTTGTACTTCACAGTGAAGGAACCGCGAGGGGTTTCCTGACCCGGCTTACCCGGAGCGTGGTTCACCGGACCGTAGACAATCTTGCCGTTCTTCTGAATCCACGTCTTACGGCCCTTCAAGTCCACACACGCCTTCGCATTCGGTGGGCATGGGGACGTGCGTGGCTTCGGCGCAGGCTTAGGAGCTGGCTTCGGCGCAGGCTTCGGGGTCGGCTTAGGCTTCGGAGCTGGCTTAGGCAGCAGACCAGGGGCCGTGCGGTCAATCAGCTTCACGATTTCGGCGATAACCGGGTTGTGCTTAGCGGCGTTGCGCAGTTCCACACCGAGGAATTCGCGGCTGCTGGAGTTCGCCGAGTTCAACTCATTGACGTACTGCTGTGCAGCACGCTGTGGGTTGCTAAAGAAATCCGAAGAGCCGGCAGCGGACTGTGCCTGGGCTTCCGGAGCTGGGCCGCCCACAGCACCAGCACCGAGGGGCGCCAGCGCCATCACAGCAGCCGCGCCCAGCGCAACTACAGAGTGGCGGAGGGAGGACGTGTTCTTGCGTGCGTGACGCTGGAAAAAAATCATGGGGTCAGAATAGCCTTTTCAATTTTAACTTGCATTTTTGCAGCCCAACTAGAACTTAAAAAAGACCTAATTAAAGCCTGTGTCATTTAGAACATCGTCCGCGGACGAATAGCGTTAGCCATATCCACCAATTTGAATCTGTGAGATGCAAAAGGCGAGTTCCGGGCTAGTTGACGAAGCCCTTTTTCCAGCCCCTCCCGTAGCCCCCGCTGCGTAAACGGCCACCCCAACAATTCATTAGAACTAGCCGACTCCTTCAAATCATGCTCGCGTAACCAATTCAGCCCCGCGCTCATCACCGCTAGCCGCATCTGCTCCAAACGCGGCTCATTATTCGGCAACTCCTCGAGGCGTCGACCAGCCCGGCGAATCCGCGACTCCGTCAACTCCTTCGGGGCGCCTTCCACCAACATCAAAATGGTAGTCAGCTGCGCCATCCGCTGGTGCATCGACGGCGCCGGCACCCGGTCCAGCGCACTTATTGCCTGCTCAATCAACCCTTCAGCCATCAGATGCCGCGCCAAACCAAACGCCGTCGACACCGTCGTTGGGTTCGTCGTCCACACCAGTGAATACAGGTGCAACGTCAAAAAGCGCATCATTTCGAAATCCTCAGACGGAATCTCCGCGGTCGTCGGCAACCGCCCCAGCAGCTCCGTCTGCAGCTCCGTGCGCTCCGGCAGAAACGGCAACGACTCCCGGCCTTTCGACGAATGCGGGAAAATTGTGCCCAACACCGTTTCCGGGTCCAGCAACGCTTCATCCGCGAACCCAGCCTGCTGCAAAATCAGCTCACAGGTCGCCGCCAGCGCCCACTTCGGAGCCGGTTCACCTGGCACAATCCGCAAGACTTCCGCGAATCGGCGCTGCGCCTCGGGGTAATCGTCAAAAAGCAGGGCAGTGACGCCGGTGTACCAACTATGCCGCCACGTCCGCTGAATCTTCGGCAGGCAATCCTGCAAAACCTTACGGGCACTTTCGATTTCACCGAGCTCCAACAGGGCGCGCGACATCCCCAACGGCACCTCCGCGCTCTCGTCATACTCCGGGTTCGCCGCCGCCCGCTGCAGCGTATCGACCACTTCCTCGGGGTCGGCATAACTCACCACCGTCAACAGGCGGGCACCCGGATCCGTCGGATCCACCAACGGCACCGGCAACGCCGACACAATCTCCGTGGCATTAATCGCAATGTCACGCTCTACACCGTCAATCAGCCGGTCCGTGCGGAACACCTTATGCTTCGTGCCGAACGTCGAACGCTGCGGCGAAAACTGCGACTGGTTATACGGGTGCAGCTTCCCATCGCGGGTCGCCAAAATTTCGCGCAGCACACCAATCAGCTGATTCGCCATCGACTTCGCCGAATGGAACCGCAACTCCGCCTTCGGATGCGTCGCCCGCGCCAGCAGCGCATACAACGAAAAATGGCGCTGGAACAGTGGTTCATCCGCAGGCGACGGCAACCCATCCACATAACGGCCATTTTCCACCGGCAACCGCACAATCAGCGACGCGAGGGTACGGCCTACCGTGTACAGATCCGACTCAATCGTCGGCCCATCAACCGCCACCTCCGGCGCCTGGAACCCCGGCGTGCCATAAATGTGGCCATACGCGCCGATACCCGTCACCGCACCCAAGTCAATCAACTTCACCTGGTCCTCCGTGATGAGGATATTGTCCGGCTTCAGGTCGTTGTACACCACACCACGGGAATGCAAATAGTCCAGCGCAGGCAAAATCTCCAACATGTAACCAATCGCCTGCGTTACCTCCAACAGCTCCTTCGGCTGCCGCTTACGGAACTGCCGCAGCGACGGACCACCCACATACTCGGTGACAATGTAGCCAGTCGGGGAGCCCTCCTGGTCAATGAAGTTGAACACTTTCAAAATGCCGGGATGCGTAATATCTGCCAGGAACGCCCGCTCCGCATCCACCACCGCCGACGACTGACTACCCGCGCCGGACATCATGCCCTTCAGCACCACCCAGCGGTCCGACACATTATGGTCAATCGCCAAGTAAATCCAGCCGAGCCCACCATGTGCCATCGGCCCACGAATCTCATACTGACCAGCGATAATGTCGCCCGCCTTCAGCGTCGGAGCCGGGGTGCCCTTCGCAACTGCCGCCGCCGGGTCAATGATGGCGGACTCCGGGTCGGTCGGGGTGATAAACGGCAACGTGACCATGCCGTCAGCAACATTGAGGCCTTGTCGACGGTTACCGCGCCGCTTCCGGAACGTATCCATCGCCCGACGCATCGACTCCCGCCCAGCGTTCTCCTGAGCAGCCGAAGGGTCCTGATCCGGTCGCGCGGTAGGGGCATCACCGGTTGGTGGCACTTCCGTGCGCACCGTCGGGCCGTCACCGGAAGGTGGCACATCGGTGCGTACCGTCGGGCCATCGCCGGACTCGGCGGGGGAAGTGGCGGCGGGGGAGGCTCCTGGTTTATTCGCCAGTTTCGACAAGTCCCCTAAATCACCGAGCGCGGCAATATCGACGTCGTATTCGTCATCATCGTCGTCGGCGAACGGATCGAAGAACACCGCCGAAGTGCCGGTATGTGCTTCGGCGCCGGTCTGCGCCACATCAGTGTGGGGCACAGCGCCGGTGTGGGGCACAGCGCCGGTACGCGCTACCGCGCCGGTGCGTGCGACTCCGCCAGTGTGTTCGGAGAAGTCATCGACAGCACCCGCATCGCCCGCGCCGACTCCACCGACTCCACCCGTGCCGACTCCACCCGCGCCACCAGTGCCGATACCACCAGAGCCGGACGTACTTTGGTGCAGATTATGCGCATGCCGGTCACCCTCCGGCATATGGAAAGTAGCCTGATGCTCAGGCAACCGCAGCGAATAGTCAGGGTCGCGCGGCGGGTTCCGCTCCGGGTCCGGCGTCCGCTCCACGTCAGAAGACGGCTCCTCAAACGAGTCCCGCTCTACCTCAGCAGACGGATTGTCGTCGCGACGCTCCGAATCAGCCATTAGCTTCCTCCTCCGGCTGATATTCCGGTTGCGGCAACGTCATCGGACCCAAATACTCACCCAGCCAGTCGTGGTACATCCGCGTCCACGTCCCATCGTGGCGCACCCGCTCCAGCGTCGAGTTCACTTGCCGCACCAGCCCTTCCGTCGGAATATCCGGCGTCGGCTTCGGAATCCCCACCGCATACGTTTCATTCGTCAGCACTGGCCCCACAATCGCCATCGCCGGGTCCTGCTCACGGATCCCCGCCAAAATCACATTGTCGGACAGCACCGCATCGGCCTGGTGTTGCTGCAGCGCCATCAAACAGTCTGCCCAACTCCGCACCAGCAGCACCTTCGAATCAGGAGCGTACTTCCGCGCCGTCGCCATACTCGTCGAACTTTGCGAGACGCACACCGTCCGCCCATCCAGGTCATCGGTCGACACGATCCCGGATTCCTTCGGCGCCAGCAGCTGCGCCTCCGCCGTCAAATACGGTGCAGAGAACGCGATTTGCTCCTGCCGCTTCTTCGTCACCGTCATCGTCCGAATGACAATATCCACGCGGCCTTCCCGCAGCGCCTGCGTCCGCGTCTCCGAATCCACAAATCGGAAGTCCACCGCATCGGGGTTACCGAAAATATCGCGCGCAATTTCCCGCGCCAAATCCACCTCAAACCCCGCCAAGTCACCGGATGCCGAGTTGCGGTAACTCAGCAGGTTCTGCGACTGGTCCACCCCAACAATCAAATGACCCCGCTGCACAATCTGCGGCACCCGCTTCTTCGGCTCCAAATCATCGGGCCGCAGCGTCCCGGCAGGTTGCTCATCCAAGACATCTTCCTTCGGGATGTCCTTCGCCTCCGTCACCCGGCTGCCCGGCGGCAACGGCACATTCCCGGCGGTGGCACTGGCGCCCAAGTCCAACTCTTCGAACGGGGCGGCGGTTTCCGTGGTCCCCGAACAGGCGGAGAGCAGCAACCCTGCCGTCAAAAAGCCCAAAAAACATTGCGCTTTTCGACGTATTGGCCAATGGACACGACTCATTAGCGGTACTCCTGAAGACGTGGGCGCAGCCCCAAACCAACCGCAGCGACCGCAAGCAGCGACAACACGAAAACCATCTGCGCAATCGCCTGCGAAAACAGCAACGAGTTTTTCATAAACTCCCGCAAATTCGCGCGAGCCGACACAATCAAAGTCTGCAGCACCTTATCCAAATTATTAAACGCCGACGCCGAATTCTGCTGCGGGTCATTACCCAAAATAATCGCCACCGCACCCTTATGGTCACCATTACTGAGCCGGGCCTGCGTGAGCGTATGCGACCGGCGCCACTCACCAATAAACGTCAACGCATGGTCGACCGCCAGCGGATCCTTCACCGAATCACGCATCTGCATCAGCGGAATCTCCACATGATCCAACGCCGCATCAAACTCGGTCGTCACCGAATCGGCAGGCCGCTCAATCACCGACAACGTCTCCATCGAACGGGCCTGCTGCGCCGTAATCCGCATCTGCGTCAACTGGCTGAGCGGGGCGCTACGGCCCGTCGCCGCCTGCTGCGAATTATTCGAGTCATACCACGTCACCGCCGACACAATGCCCACCAGCAACGACGCAATCACCATCAACGCCGTCGCCGTGGCAAGACCAACGTTATAACGACGCTTCGTCCGCTCCGCCAACCAACGCTGCGCCAGCAACAACAAAAACACCGCAGCCAACAGCCCAGAAAGCGGCACCCACGGCGGCGTCGCCAACTGACGCTGCTGCTCAAACACCTCATCAATCGTCAAACTGTGCAGCTCAGCCGCATTCGGCAAAATCTCCGTACGCAACAACTCCGACGCACTCGCCTGATACGCATTACCCACCGGATTACCCGCCCGGCTCTGCGCCCGCGCCGACTCCACCATCCCGGAATACACCGGCAACTTCGTCTGAATCTCCGCCAGCAACCGGGCCGCCTTCTCATTGCCCGTACCCATACCCATCGCCGACTCCAGAATCGACAAACTGGCATTCGCAGTGGCGGTATTGTACTGCTGCCGCGCAATCGGAGTTTCCAAACTGCCACGAATAAAGCTGGTATTCGAAATAGCGTCCGCTTCCGACAAACTGGAATACAAATTCTGCGACGAATTCGCCAACGGCTCAGTACTATCCGACAACACCTGCAACTGCCGCTCCTGACTCGACGCCGTCGACGACATGGCAAAACCCGCCGCCAAAATAGCGGCCACCAACACCACACCAACCAACGAAATCAAGCCCGGGGACGTCCGCAAAAACCGCAACGTCCGCATCGGATACACCGCAACCGGCGACAACGCCGCCCGGACACGATCCAAAAACGGATGCGACTCGCGGATCTCCAACACCCAATCGTCATCCTCGACCAAGCTTGGCAGTGCGGCCGCACCATTAGCACCATTCGGCTCCGCGGCAGTGCGACGGAAACGAGTGCGGCGGGTCAAACGCTGCATGCCCGCCCCCTTTCCGTCGAAACGCTTACTTGCCCTGATCTTACCGGCCGAAATTCCCTACAGTTGAAGATATGAGAAACGACGGAAATGGTTACGCCGCTGGACCCAACGGCACATCCATGTGGGGGAAGTACGGCGCCGCTGGCCTGCTACTTATCACCCACTCCGGAAGCGTCCTACTGCAACACCGCGCACCATGGACCAACCAAGGCGGCACCTGGGCACTACCCGGCGGCGCCCGCGACTCCCACGAAACCGCCGCCGAAGCAGCACTCCGCGAAACCCACGAAGAAACCGGCATCGCCCCAGAATCCGTGACCGTCCACACCGAACTAGTCACCGCCGGACCATTCCCCGCCGACCCCAACCGGCCAGACATCGCCGGCGACTGGACCTACACCACAGTCATCGGCAGCACCGCAGGTGAACTAGCGACCGAAGCGAACGAAGAATCCCTCGAACTGGCCTGGGTACCGCTCGACGAGGTTGCCAACTACCCGCTGCTCCCAGCATTCGCCGCGGCGTGGCCACGAATCCGTCAACAAGCAGAAGCGGACCTTACAGCCAGGAAAAACCCACAACCATAGCAGCACACGTGCAGTGGTGACGGGGACTCGGTGAACAGGCGTGCGGAAGTTATGCAAAACTGGACGGCATGATTCGAGTTGAAGGACTGACGAAACAATACGGTACGGTCCGGGCCGTCGACGACCTGAGCTTTGAGGTCAAACCCGGGATTGTTACCGGATTCCTGGGCCCCAACGGCTCCGGCAAATCCACCACCATGCGGATGATCATGGGCCTCGACCGCCCAACCGCCGGAACCGCCACCATCGACGGCAAACAATACGCCGAACTGAAAAACCCACTCACCCAAATCGGCGCCCTCCTCGACGCCAAATGGTTCGCACCCAACCGCAGCGCCCGCGACCACCTCCGCTGGATCGCCCGCAGTAACGGCATCGGCGACCAACGCGTCGACGAAGTCCTAGAAATGGTGGGCCTGACCGAAGTTGCCAAAAAGAAAGCCGGAGGGTTTTCGCTCGGCATGGGCCAACGTCTGGGCTTAGCGACGGCGCTGCTCGGCGACCCGCAAACCATCATGCTCGACGAGCCAGTCAACGGGCTGGATCCCGAAGGTATCCGCTGGGTACGACTGTTTCTGAAGCAGCTGGCAGCGGAAGGACGCTCAGTGCTGGTGAGCTCCCACCTGCTCAGCGAAATGGCGCAAACCGCCGACCACCTCGTGGTGATTGGCCGCGGTAAACTGATTGCCAACACGTCCGTGCATGAATTCATTAAGGAATCGTCGCAGGTGACAACCGTGGTGCGTTCCGAACACATGCAGGAACTGGCCGGGGCGCTGCGCGAAATGAACTGGGAATTCCGTGAAGAAATCGACGCCGACGGGCGGATGACCTACGTGGTGCCAGGACACTCCACCGACGAAGTGGGCCAAGTGGCCTACAGCTTCGGCGCACTACTGCTCGAACTGGCCGAACGAAAAGCCTCCCTGGAAGAGGTCTACATGCAACGCACCGGCGACCACGTGCAATACCGCGCGGACCTGCCGGTCGACGGGGCGGATGCTGGGGCGGCGGATGCTGGGGCGGCGGGTGCTGCTGCGGCGGACGCTGCTGCGGCGGACGCTGGGGCTGACGTAGTGGCGGAACCTAACAAGGCGGAGGAGAACTAATGCTTTTGAACTCAATTCGTGCCGAATGGCTCAAACTCACCACCAGCAAATCCTTCTGGTGGACCTCCGGCATCGTCCTGCTGCTCATCGTCGGCCTGTCCTGGGTCATGGGCTGGGGCCAACAACAAGCCTTCGACTCCGCCGTCGAACAAGCGAAGAACCCGCCAGAAATCCCAGAAGGCGTCGACCCAGCAACACTGCCACCGGAAGCGCTCGCCCCAACGAGCGTCGACCCGGCAACATTCGCGCTGGAACCAAGCATGGTTTCCCTCGGCTTCATGTTCGCCACCATGGTGTTCATGATCATGGCCGTAATGACCGTGACCAACGAATACAACAGCCAAATGATGAAAACCACCCTGGCTGCCACCCCAAACCGCTTCGTCGTACTACTGACAAAAGTGCTGGTCTACGGCGCATTCGCAGTCGCGCTCGCAGCGGTGTCCTACATCGCCGCGTTCTATGTCGTGCAAATCCCAATCACGACTAAAGAACTGACCGCAAACATGAGCCTGACCGACGGCGAATTCCTCCGCGGACTCTGGGCCAACCTGCTCGACGTCATCCTGACCGTCATCATTGGTGTCGGCATGGGCTTCCTCGTGCGCCGCACCGCAGGGGCACTATCCATCCTGCTGCTGTGGATCCTGGTCGTTGAATCCATGATCGGGCTGATCCCGAAAATCGGCAGCACGCTGACGGAATGGATGCCGTTCTCCCTGATGGGCGCCTGGATCAACAACGCCGGCCCAGAATTCGACGCCATGCCATGGGACAACATCAACTACAACCCGCTGTACTTCGGCGCCATCTGCTTCGCCATCCTTATCGCCGGTGGCATCGCACTCTACCGCCGCGACGCGTAGCACGTGACGCTGGTGCCGGTGTCGGTACTGGAGTGACACCAGTGCTGGAGTGACGCTGGCGCCGGGGCGCGTTAAGGGCTGTGGACTACAGGTCCGCGGCCCTTTTTCGTGCCTCTTTCCTAGGCCAAAGGCGGCGCCGAGCGGGTTAGGGCCGGGTGGAGGGCGTGCACGCTGGGCAAGCAGACCGAACTACATCGCGCTCTTCCGGCGCTGAATCTCCTCAACATAAGCCTCGCCGTGATCCGCCAGCTTCAACAACGCCGGAACCGCACGCCGAAGCGCCTTAATCTCATTCTTCTCCATCGAGCCAACAACCTTAAACACGATATTCGACCAATAGTCGACCATCTTGCCGATGATCTCCTCACCAGCCTCGGTCACATAAAGGTCCTGAGCACGACGGTCCGTCGGATTATCGCGGCGAAGAATAAGGTCCTCGTCAATAAGCTTCCTAACTGTGGCCGACACATTCGACGGCCGAAGGAACCGCAAACGCGCAATATCACTCACACCGCAACCAGGGTGCGTGGCGACGAAATGGAGCACCTCCATCTCAGACTGCGAAATGTGCACCTTCTGGTTGGGGCGCTCACCCAAGCGGCGAGTCGCAGCGAGGAAATCATAAAGCGCGTGCGCAATGCCGCGGGCCTCCGCCTGCTGCGCCGTATCGTCATCGTAATTGCGTGGGGTCGGAAGTGGGATAGCCATAGCACGAACCAATCTCAATCGGTGATAGTTATATCGGTATCTCGTTGGATTAGTTTTACTATAGATACAATTATGTCCGCGATGGGGATTTTCGCGAGATTGCCACAATTCTTGAACTATGCGCTGAACTACACGTCGAACTAGGTGCCGCGTTACATGCCGCGTTACACGTCAAAATCATCGACCGCATAATCCACAATCACCGGCACATGGTCCGACGCGCCCTTACCCTTGCGTTCCTCCCGGTCAATCTGCGCCGCGACCGCCGCCGCCGACATCGCCGGGCTGGCCAGCTGGAAATCAATCCGCATGCCCTCATTCTTCGGGAAGCGCAACCGCTGATAATCCCAATACGTGTACTGGCCCTCCGCCAAATCCCGCGTCACATCCACAAACCCGACCTGCTCCAGCTTCGAAAACGCCGCCCGCTCCGGCTCCGACACATGTGTCTTCCCGGCAAATGCCGCCATGTCCCACACGTCCTCATCACGTGGAGCCACGTTAAAGTCGCCGGTCAGCACCATGTTTAGCATTGGGTTGCGGGCGAGTTCGTCGGCCCCGTACTGCGCCAGCGCCTCATAAAACGCCAACTTGTACTGGTAATGCGGGTCGCCCAGCGCTCGGCCATGCGGCACATACAAGGACCACACCCGCACGCCAGCGCCAGCACCAGCGTCGCCACTACCGCCAGTACCAGCGCCGCCATTACCGGCGCCACACACAGCAGAAATCGCCCGCGCCTCCTGCGGCGCCGCCACGCCATCCTCAGGCTCCTTCACGAAACCCGGCTGCCCGAAGTCAGTCTCAACGTCAATAAGCCCCACCCTGGACACCAACGCAACGCCATTCCACTGGGACAAACCCCAATGCACAACCTCATACCCAGCGGCCTCAAGCGCCGCGAACGGGAACTGGTCGTCGCGACATTTCGTCTCCTGCAACGCCAACACATCCAAGTCATGACGCTGCAGAACATCCACCACGCGGTCGATGCGGGTGCGGATAGAGTTCACATTCCAAGTGGCAATACGCATACCACCAGCCTAGATGGCAGGCGCGGGGGTCGGTAACAAGTCGGACTCAAAGTGCTGGAAAAGGAACTAAACTAGTGGCCGAAGCGTTGTTCCTTATAGAAAGAGAGGGACACAGTGCTCAGTGACTACAATCCTTGGGCCGACGGACGCATCAACGACCCCGAACGAGACGCGACGCGACCACCCACCGCATGGACCGACGGCCTGACCAACAACTACCTCGACCGGCCAGTCACACTCGGCCGCGACATCATGCCCGTCATGCGGAACGCCCTCGGCATCCCACAACGCCCAACCCCCAACCAAATCGCCGAAATCCGCGGGATGGACCCCGCCAACGTCCCAGCCACCCAAGGCCAACGCGCCGGCGCCCTGCTTATCGACGGATTGGTGTACGGCGTCGTACTCACCGTGCTCGTAGCAGTGATGACCGCCCTCGGAATCAGCGAAGGCGGAATCGCACTATTCAGCGCATCCATCCTGATGACACCACTCGGGTTCTACGCCTACCGCACCCTCACCGAAGGAGTACTGGAAGGCTCACCAGGCAAACACATCATGGGACTGCGGGTCGTCGGGCCAAACAACCTACCGATATCCACCGGCCAAGCAGCAAAACGCAACCTATGGCACCTACTGATGATGTTCCCACCAGCATGGGGCATCGCCGCACTAGTCATGAGCGCCAACGGCGGCACCGACGCCATCAAACAAAACCAAGCCGACCGGTGGGCACAAACCCAAGTCGTGCACAAGAAACCGCAGGAAGAACTGGCGCGGCGCAATATGCGGCGAGCGGAACTGGGGCGGTAGGCCGAGAGATGGCTGGGCGGTTTGGCGGCTAGGTTGGCGGGGCACCGAGCGGGCGGGGCACCGAGCGGGCGGGCCGCTGGGCGGGCTGGGCGCTAGGCCGTCAGCTCCGCGTACCGGTGACGGTGATGCTCCGTAAAATTCAACGCACGGTACAACGCAATACCCGCCGCATTCCTCTCAATCACCTGCAGATACGCCGCATCGGCGCCCTGCTGCTGACCCCAATGCAACATATGCAAACCCATCAGCGTGCCAATACCGCGACGACGCAGATGCTCGGCAACCTCCACCGCCGAAAAACCCAACCAAGTGCGGCCATCCGGGCTTTCCGTCAACGTGCCCCGAGTAATCGCCACAGTGCTGCCCTCGGCATCCACCATCCGGCCGAAACACATCCGACCGTCGATCTCCTTCTGCAACAAAGAAAGAGCCTGCTCAGGCAGCGCGTGGCCGCGGAAATGGTACATCGAAAGCCAAGCATCATCGGGCTTATCTAACACCTCCGCGCGCAGACCCGAAGGGGCAGCAGGCGCGAAATCGGCAGGAGTCGCGGCCGGAAGGGGCGGGGCGTCGTCACCAAGCGAACGGGCCATCACCAAAATCTCCGGGCCGAGCGTCCACCCCGCACGCGCAACCAACTGCTGCGCCGGGCGACAAATCCGATCCGGAATACAAATACGCACCGGCAAATCATGGCGCGCATAAAACTCCGTGACGGCAGCAAGCGGCACACGGGTCGTCGACGCCGACGGCTCCAACGGAATCGCCGAATTCGACCGCTCCGTAATGCCATCGCCCGCACGCAACAACCAACCGTCAACCCAACGATGCTCGACACCAGGGAACGCCATCGCGGTAGCAAACTCAATGTTGCGGATATCCGAATTACGCACCGGACGATCAGGCAGCGCCTTCACCACAATCAGCTCCGCCGGGTCGAACTCCACCGCCGGAACCGACTCATCAGCGCGGACCCCCGCACTTTTCTGCGGCCGCACCCGGAACGGCGCCACAGACACCACATGACCAATCAAGTCCGTCACCTTCCGGCCGGACTCCTTCGCCTCGGCGGCGGACAAACGGCGACGCACAATCACCCGGCGACCCGGCGCAACCGTACCAATACCCCAACGACTAATCGGCAGGCCGGTGGCAGGGTCGACCCGGTTGCGGATGAGATCGGAATCCGGGGCGGGGGAGGCTGGGGAGGCATCAGGGTTGACGGCATCGGAACCGTCGTTCGAAGAAACCATACGGCTACTCAGTGATCCCGTTGTCCGGCGTCCAATCGGCAGGGACCCCACCCGGCGTACCCGGCGCCATCACATTCGGCTCCTGGTGGTCGAACGGATCCTCATCGGTGCCCGGCATCCACGTCTGGCCCGGCTCATGGAAACCGCACGCCTTGAAATCCTTTTTCGCCGCACGCTTCCACCGGCCAATCAACGTGTCGGTGTACAACAACCCGTCAAGGTGGCCGACCTCATGCTGCAAACACCGGGCAAAGAAACCGTAACCTTCAATGTCCACCCGCTGACCCAGCTCATTCGTGCCCGTCACCCGCGCCCAATCCGCACGGCCCGTCGGGTAGCCAAGACCCGGCACCGACAAACAACCTTCCTCGTCACTGCCATCGTCGGCAGGCATCGACTTCGGAATCTCGGACGTCTCCAACACCGGGTTAATCACACAACCACGCCGCATCGGACCACCCTGTGCGGCGATTTCCGCCTCGGACTTTTCGGTGCCATCTGGGCCGTCGGTGTCCGGGCAGTTGTACACAAACAGTCGCTTGCCGACGCCAATCTGGTTCGCCGCGAGGCCCACGCCGTTGGCGAAGTCCATCGTCTCGTACATGTCCGCGATGAGCTCCGCGAGCTCAGCCACGGTTTCAGTCACTGGCTGCGTAGGGGTGTGCAACACAGGGTCGCCGGCAATCACGATGGGCCTAATAGTCATGCGTCAATACTAAGACGTGGAGGTGTGACTGCAATAATGCATACATGCTTGCCGACGAAACCCAACCGACCCCAACCACTGCTGAACTGTCGGGGGAAGGCGTGAGGGGTGCCGAGGGTGCGGGTGCCTCGGGTGGTGCAGGGGACTCGGGCGGTGCGGGTGCCTCGGGTGGGGCAGGATTGTCGGACATGGAACGGGCGGTCCTGGAGTTCGAGTCGGGCTGGTGGCGCGATGCTTCGGCGAAAGAAGAGGATATCCGCACCACCTTTGGTTGGACCGTGACTCGGTACTACCAGCGGCTGAATAAGTTGTTGGATTCGCAGGTGGCGTTGGCGGAATTCCCAACCTTGGTTGGGCGGCTGCGGCGACTGCGGGAGCAGCGTGAATTGCAGCGTCGAGGGTTGGCCTAGGTTTCTGACGACACCCGGGTTTTCGAACACGTCTATCAGGCACCCGACGCGGGATGCCTGATTGGTTGCTAGTTGGGGACCCGGGCGGGGAACCTGATAAGGCGCAGAACCGGGCTGGTGGCGGATAGAGCGGATCGTCAAGTGTGCCGCGCCGGGCCCGGCGGTGCGCCAGGTTCCCGTGGTACGCCCGATTCCGGAGGCACACCCGATTCCGGTGGCACGCCAGGTTTAGGCGGTCGGCCAGATCTTGTTGGTTGGCCGGGTTCTGGTGGTTGGACATAGCCGGGGGCTTGCTGTGCCATTGGGCCGGTATTGAATTTCGGTGGGTGGCGATGGCCGTGTTCGTCAATATGCACACTTCCGGAACGGAAGTTGGTTTCTGGCGTGCGTGCGCACATGTGGCTGCGGTTTCGGGCGCGTTGGGTGTCGTCGTTTTGGCGGTGGTGGGTGCGGCACATCGGTACGAGGTTTTCGATATCGGTAAAACCTCCGGCGATGAACGCCAGGATGTGGTGGACGTCGCACTGGTCAATCGGCTGGTCGCAGCCGGGGTGTTGGCAGCCGCCGTCGAGGATTTGCAGGGCGATGCGCTGTTCGAAACTGGCGATGCGTTGACCGCGGAATAGAGACATGTCGATTGGCGCCATTCCGTCGCGGGTGTCAATGAGGCTGAGCAGCATATTGTCCGTCACGCCGAGGCGAAGCAGCTGGATGGCATTGAGTGAAGTGCCGACGTTGGTGTGGAACTTTCGGTTCCACCACGGGTTGCTGCTACAGCTGCCGGGGTCGTTAGCATCTGGGGCTGCGAAGTCCGCGGCGTCAGCAACGGCGACGATGCTGGCGAGGCCACCGCGGTTGTTGGTGCGACTGTTCGCTTGGGCCATGGCATCGCGAAGGATTTTCGCCAGTGCGTCCGCGTTGAGCTGGCCGAGGGTGCGTTTGTCGTCGATGGCTTCGACGTGAGTGCCGTAGCCGCGTTTGGCGTATTGGCCGAAAAGTTTCAGCGCTAGGGTGGCAGAAGCTGCATCGAGGACCCCGCCGATTCTTACGTTGCCGTTGCGGTCGGGTTTGCCAACAAAAACGCTACGACGGCGCTGGTCAGCAAAGGGATCTTTCGGCTTGTTCACGGTGTCATTCGATTCGTCAACAAGCTTCCTGGTGAGTGCACGGATTTCGGTGCTGTTTAGGTCATCGAGCTCGGCGTACACCTTTGCCTTGATATCTTCGGCGGTCATGGTGCCGCCCGGAAGTAGGTTCGACAGTTCCATGCGGATGGCGGCGCGGGTTTCGGCGGTCAGGTAGCCATCAGCGGTGGCATCCCAGGCGGCGCGGGCGTTGGCGGCTCGCTTGCGGGCCTGCTGCTGTTGGTGGGCGTTTTCGGCGGCGAGTTCCTCGTCGGTCAGCGGCGTTTCAGGCTCCGCAGCGGCGTCGGGGGAGAGGGATTCCTTGGAATTGTCAGGTTCAATATCACCGTCGAGTTCCGCGGCACGCACACGTTCTCTGGCTTCGCGGGGACTGATTCCCAGCCGGTCAACGAGGAAACGGGTGGTGTTGCGGGTGCCGATGGTCGCGATACCCGCTGGGGTGAGCAGCGTTCGCACCAAATGCAGGTCCATAAGGTTGCGTAGCTGTAGCGTGTTCTCGAAATCCTGTGCGACTTCGATGAGCTCCCAGAATGACAGTTCTTCTTGGTGTAGATCGCTGGTGACGGAGTCGATAAAAGCTGTTAAGTGGTGCTTAAGTGCGGCGAGGTGGGTGGTGCAGGGATGTTGGCGGGAGCCATTGGTGCTGCTGGGTAGCTTAATGACGGTATGTTGCTGGTCGTTATTCTGTGGCTGCGGCATCGACATGTTTCCCCTCCCTGTTTTCCATTTGCCTGATCTCTTGCTTTCGTTTACATGTTCGATGATAGCTGTCGATTTGGACATGGCAGGTGCCAAATGGAACACATGTTCGATAACTCTTTGTGTCTGGTAGGTGTATGAGAGGTGAAGTACCGTCAGCTCAAGGTTGAGGGTTGGGATGCGGAGTTGTGGGGTGTGGGGTTGAGAGCTGTGGTGGAAAGTGGAGGGGGGGATTCCGCTGTTAGGCGGCCGCTAGGAGGTATTGGCGAGGCCTAGTTTCGCGCGTGCATCCCACGCCGCTTTTGCCCTTGAGTGTCTCAGCTGGGTGTCAATTAGCTCAGTGACCGCGTGCAAGACCGCGGTGAGCGGCTTCACGCCGACTTGGAATGTGAAAAGTGCTGCTAGGGCGGGTCCGAGAAAAGATTCCAGTAATACCTCGGCGCCAAACATCCTCACCGATGCGTCGAAAAAGAAGACTCCAAAGAGCAATATTGCGACGGCTTCGAATTTGTCTTTTTCGCCTGCTCGCGAGCGCCCCGACGGTAGGGGACAGCGCCACGCCAGCAAGCGCCCTGCCAACCGCGGACAGCGCCCCGCCAATCGCGGAAAGTGCCCCGCGCAGCTTCCTTGCCCACTTCGCTAACTGCCTGGCTATCCAGGCTTTAGCGCCACTCTTTCGCACCCGAAAATTTCGCATGCCGCGACGCTAACAGCATGGTGTGGACAAGAACCCGAAACGCTGGAGCGCTCAGCCCGAAAGCCGACCCCCAAAAACCCGTCCTAGAGCACCTTCACGGACACAACATGCGCCGGAAACGCATCGACCGGCATGGCGGCGTCACTCCGGAAGTAGGTTTTGTCGGCGTCGTAGATGACAGCAACACGTTTGCCGTCGTGTTGCGCATACTGGCCACCGGTCATGTCGCCATACTCTTTCGGCAAGAAGACGAAACTCTGGGTGTCCGACTGAATACCTCCCGGGCCGTTCTTGCGCGCATGAACTGTCGTTGGCCCGTCCAATTCAACAATCGCGAACTTCTCCGATGGGCTATCCGAAGGATTTGGCAGCCGCCCCTTGAGCTTCTTATCCGCCCACTGCTGGCCGGTGTACACCTTCACTGTGCCCGTCACCTGGTGCTGGTTCGGCCCCAGGTTCGCGGCGCTATCAGCGCCCCTAGCATCCGCACCATTCGCCCCACCAGATCCGCCATTGCCAGCGCCGCTACCAGTGCCGCCCGTAGTCCCGCCGCCCTTCACAGCATTCAGTGCCGACGCATCAGAAGTTCTCGTCCAGTTCACTTCCGTGGCGTGGTCCGGCCGCGCGTTCATCGGCAGCGACTCTTCGCCGTCCCCGGTAATCTTCGTGCCTGCCACCGCGTAGTGCTTCAGCTTCCAGTTCGGCCCCACACTCTGCCCGGTGAGCTCGTACACGCCGTTGCCGTCGTTGGCGCTGAACACGAAGCTGCGGCTGCCGCCAGTGCCCGCCCCGTCCACGATGTACCCCTTGGTTGCGATTGGGGTGTCGCCGTTCGCCGAAACTACGACCACCGGAGAGAATTCCCAGAATCGTTTGACCAGCAGCATCTCTGGGCAGCCGTCGCCGTTGGTGTCCGCCATGGCGTATTCGTAGCGTCGGCTATTTGCTGGCAGGTCGTGGGAGTTTACGCTCGCCGGTGTGAAGTCCTGCGGCGCCGCCAATACCTTCTTATATGCAGCTAGTGCGCCATCCGAGCATGCGCCCTTCGCTGACGAGGTTGCGCCCGGTTCTGCGTCGTCGTCGCCAAAGAATCTGTCGCGCTTCTTCCGCGGCTGTTCCTTCTCCGAAGTTTCCGTGACGGTGACGGTGCCATCTGCGCCCAGCTCCCCGTCGGCCGGTTCCTCCGCGCCGCTACATCCGGCGAGTGCGAAAACGCTGACAAAGGACAGTGCGGCAACCGATTTCAGTGCGGAGCGTGGGCGTGGTGTGGACATGGTTCCTCCCAGGTAGGCGGCAACGGCATCGCTCTTTAGAATATCTGCTGCCCAGGATAAGTCCATGCCAAGCCGGAAACTGTGCGGTTTTTCATTGGTGTGCGGTGGGGGCTTATTGACGTTTACCTACGAATCTTCTGGTCAGGGCTTGTCAAGCACACCACGCGCCTTTACCCTCAAGTGCAACTTTAAGGTTAGGATGTGGACGTGACCGAGATGAACAACGAACCAAACCCACGTCGCGCGCGCCACCGTGCGCAAGCCGATGACGCTGCCCGTTCATCGTCTGCCGCGACCTCCGAAACCAGCGCCGCAGGTGCCGCAGGCGCCGCAGGTGCCGCAGGTGCTGGCGCTGCCAGCGCCAATGGTGCCACCGGCACCAGCGCATCCGGCGAAAGCACCGGCGGCGTGCCGCTGCGCGGCCTCGCCATGATCCTCCTCGCCGTTGGCGCGGGCTTGGCTCTGTGGGGTGTCTTCCTGCTCACCGGCTCCGGTGACGACACCACCAACGCCAACTCCGAAACCAGCCAATCCACCAACCAAGATGGCAGCCAGAACGGTAGCCAAAACGGCCAGTCCGGCCAACCAGGCGAAGCTGGCCAGAACAACCAAAACGGCCAGAACAGCAAGCCGGGCCAGACCGCCCAGAGCAATGACCAGAGCGACTCGACGAAGTCCGACGCCTCCAAAACGTCGACAAGCGAAAAGAAACCTTCCGCATCGAAGCCAGCACCAACCACCGACGTGAAGAAGGTGCCGATTACGGTGCTGAATAACTCGCTGGTGCCGAAGCTGGCCGACTCCGTCGCGGGCAAGCTCGCCGACGACGGCTGGACCACCGGCAAAACCGGCAACTGGGCCGAAGCTCCCGACGGCAGCGGCAACATCGCCGAAACCACCGTCTTCTACACCAAGAACAACGCCGACGAAAAGGCCGCCGCCGAAGCGCTCGCGCAGGAACTCGGTGTGAAAGCCAAGCCACGGTTCGCCGAACTGGACCAAGCGTCGCAAGGCGTCACCCTCATCCTGACCAGCGAACTTTAACCGCACGGGGGCAGTGGGTACCGGCTGTCTGATGGCTCGTTTAGTATCGATCTATCGAGACACGTCCGGAGGATGACATGCGACGCCTGAAGAATTTTGCGCTGGCCGCCAGCGCATGCGTGCTCGCCGGGGGTGCGCTGACCGCGTGCTCGCCGCCAGGGGAACAGCCATCGGACCAGCCCGGCGGAGACCCAACCCGCGGCGCCATCACCAGTGACGGTGCGGGCGGTGCAGGTGGCGCTGACGGTGCAGGTGGCGGGGCCGAGGGGGCCCGCGGGGCCGATGACATCAGCGACCTGACCCAGTCCGGCGGACGCTACAACCTCATCGCCAACCACCTCGTCGAAGGCACCGTTGAACTGCGGCACGATGGCAAAGGCACCGCCGCCGTGGTCGCCGAAAAATTCAACACCGCGCTTAATGACGGAAACTACGAACTTCGCGCATACGCCGTCGCATCCTGCGCAGCCATCACCGGCGCAACCGACGACCTTGCCGTACTCGGGGAACTGCGCGTCGACGGCGGCAACGCAAGTGTCACACCGCGCACCGGCGACGTTGACCCCGTCCAGGTGCTCACCATCGCCGCAGTGAAACCAGGCAGCGCAGAGGTCGCGGCATGCGGCCCGTGGATTAAATGGGTCGGCGAGAATCAGCCAGCTGATGAGCCAGCTGATGAGCTAACCGACCAGCCAACCGAGTCCGAAACCGCCGGAGGCTAATTATGGGCGTGGCCCGCGACCCCCGAACTGACAGCACCGCCGAAATCCCGGCGGAGAATTTCACCGGCCACCCAGAGCCGACCATTGGCGTGGAATGGGAAATTGCGTTCACCGACCCCGTCACTCGCGACCTGACCCCGGTCGCTGGCGAAGTGCTCGACCTCATCGACGAGGCGCGCCCCGGCCACCGTGTGCAGCGCGAGTTCCTCGCAAACACCGTCGAACTGGTCACCGGTGTGCACCACACTGTCCCCGAAGCTGTCGCTGAGCTGCGAGAACAGCTGAATCTGGTGCGCGGCGCCGCCGAGAAAGTCGGCGCGAACGTGTGGGCGTCCGGTTCGCACCCGTTTGCCCGTGGAGTGTCGCAGCCGGTCAGCCCAAAGGGGCACTACGCCGAAATCCAGGAGCGCACCCAGTGGTGGGGCCGCCAAATGATGATTTGGGGGCTACATGTGCACGTTGCGGTCAAGGACGCCGACCGCGTGTGGCCAATCATCAACGCACTGATGACCTATTTCCCGCATATCCTCGGGCTGTCGGCGTCGTCACCGGCGTGGAATGCCGAGGACATGGGCTACGCCTCCAACCGCACGATGCTGTATCAGCAGTTGCCGACCGCGTCGCTCCCGCCGCAGTTGCAGACGTGGCAGCAGTGGCAGGAATACATGCGTGACCAGGCGCTTTCCGGTGTCATCTCCCATACGCGTTCCATGCACCTGGACATCCGCCCGGCATCGAAATTCGGCACGATTGAGATTCGCATCGCCGACGCCCCATCGAACCTCTACGAACTGGGCGCCATCACCGCGCTCATCCAAACCCTCGTCGTGTGGCTGGACCGTCGCTACGACGCCGGCGAGGAACTCCCGTGGCTGCAGACGTGGCACCTTGAGGAAAACAAATGGCGCGCCGCCCGCTACGGCATGGCCGCGGAAATCATCGTCGACCGCACCACCCGCGAGTCCATGGTTGCGGAAGAACTCATTGAGCTTATTGACGTATTGATGCCAATTGCCGAGGAACTGGGGTGCGCGGAAGAACTCGCGTCGATTGAGCCGATGCTGAAGATCGGCGCTGGCTACCAGCGGCAACGCAAAGCAGCGCAGGCCGCCGGGGCGGTGCTCCTATTGCCGGATTCCGCTGACGTGACCGAAATTCACCTGCCATGGATGGCAGCCGTCGACTTGTCCGTCGCCGAGATGGCCGCCGAACACCCGCTGTAGCCGGGCTAAACTGACTCCCCGCCGGTGGCGCCGCGTTCCGCAGTGCGCTCGGCTGGCCGTTCGTCATCGCGGGACAGGGCATCGCGATCAATCAGACCTTCGCGATACACCACATTGCCGACGCGATTCGACACCACCGGCGCCGTCACCAAGGCAAACAACAAAATCAGCAGCAGCATCCCGAGGTCACCGCGCACCGCGACATTGCCAGTATCGTTCGCCGCCAAGTGTAGGAACACGCCCGTAACCGTCAGAATCAGACCCATCGACTGCGGTTTTGCCGACGAATGCATCCGGGTAATCACATCGCGGAAGCGCACCAAACCAATCGACGCAGACACCGCAAAGAAAGTCCCAGAAAGAATCAGCAGGCCAGCGACCAGATTCACTACACCATGGATTGACCACTCAAACATTACTGCCGCTCATCCTTCCGCACGTCGTCCTTCGTGGGCATCCGGACACCAGAATCCTGCTGCCACAAACCGGTCCGGTCCGCTTCATCGCTTTCGAGCGTCCGCGCGGCCTTCGCTGGTCGCGCAGCACCAGCACCGCCAGTGCCACCAGGCACCGTGCCACCAGCACCAGCACCGCCAGTGCCAGCAGGCACAGCGCCGTCTGCTGTAGGTGACGGACGGCGGGCATCGGGCGTCCGAAAGCGCGCGACCGACACCGATGACAAATACCCGAGCAACGCCACCGCGACCATCGCATACGCCACCGACGTATCCGCAGTCCACACCATGTACACCGCCAGACCGCCCTGCACAATCGACACCAGAGCATCCAGTGCCACCAGCCGGTCCAACGAGTTCGGCCCAATCAAGCCCCGCCAGCCAATCAGCAACACGCTGAGCCCATAGCCCAGCGCCGCGACGGCCAACGCAAGTTCAAAAGCGCTGTCAGTCATCGTTGCCCCCTTCCAATGCGTCAATAAGCTGAAGGCGCATGCGTTCAAATTGCCGGAGTGCCGCCTCGATTGCGCCGGTCGACGAACCGTCAATGAGGTGCATCGTCAGCGTTTGCCGGGGCTTGTTGATTTCGACGACAATGCCGCCGGGCTGCAGATTCAGCATGGTGATGGCCGTTGCAAGGGTGAAATCTTCGCGCACCGCCATCGGCACATGCACAATCGCACCCGGCGGGGCAGGGGAGCGGCGAATCGCGAGCCACGCCACCTGCACCGACGAGCGCGTGAAGTCAACCATGAATGTCGCCGCGAGTTTGACTACCGGCCATAGGCGGATGTGCAGGCCGCCGAGGTTCAGCTGCGGTACTGGCACCACGATGGTGACGAAAAGTGCCACCAGCAGACCGCCGATGACGTTTCCCCAGGTCAGCTCGCCCCAGAGCAGGACCCACATGGCAGTGAGGCACAGCACGGCAACGATCGTTGGGCGGGCTTTAGTTCGCATCGCTGGCCTCCTTCCCGCCAGCACCAGCGCCATCACCGGCACCGGCGCCAGCGCTACGGCCGGGGTCGCCGACGCCCGTGCGGTCTGGGCCAATGCCCGTGCCCGGCCCGTAACCAACCGGCGCGTCATCAGGGTCGCCGAGCACCGCAGACTGGTACACGCCCGGCTCCGTCAGCTGCCCCGCCGCCCGATCCGTCAGGGTCGACAGTGGCCCGGCCAGCACCGACACCGCCAGCGACGCCACAACCAGCAGCATCGTCGGGGCGACCATGCCCCATGGCATCGCGCCGACATCTTCACGCTCCTCCACCTTCACGACCGTCGCCTTCTCCGTCAGCGTCATCGGCCGCGAAAACGCATGATCCCCGTCGGGCGCATCAGATCGGTCCCGCCAGAACGCTTTCGACCACACCAGCACCATCGTGTACAGCGTCAGCAGCGACGTCACCACCGCAGCGACAATGCCGAGCCACACCAAAAAGCCACCGGCCACGTCAACACCAGCTTCAATCAGCAGAATCTTCCCCAGGAACCCGGAAAACGGTGGAATGCCACCCAAATTCAGCGCCGGAATCAGATACAGCACCGCCAGCAACCCAGACGCCTTCGCCAGACCACCAAGCCGCCGCAGCGACGACGACCCCGCCTGCCGCTCAATCAGCCCGACCACCAAGAACAGTGCGGTCTGCACCAAAATGTGGTGCGCCGCGTAGAAAATCGCGCCGCCGAGCCCCAACCGCGACCCGAGCGCGATACCAAATACCATGTACCCAATGTGGCTGACCAGGGTAAACGACAGCAGACGTTTGATGTCATTTTGCGCCATCGCACCCAAAATGCCCATCACCATCGTCATGATGCCGGCCAGCATCAGCACCCCATCAAGCCGGTCAACCGGAAACAGCACATAGCGCGCCCGGATAATCGCGTACACGCCGACTTTCGTCAACAAGCCCGCAAAAACCGCGGTGACCAGCGACGGGGCGGTCGGGTAGGAGTCCGGGAGCCATGCCGACAGCGGCCACACCGCCGCCTTAACGCAGAACGCCACCAGCAGTGTGGCGAACACTGCCAGCTTCACCCCGGACGGAATGTCCGCCATCCGCGCCGCGACGTGCGCCATGTTGAGCGTCCCCACTGACGCGTAAATAAACGCCAGGGCCAGCAGAAACACCATCGACGACAGGATGTTCACCATCACGTACGCCACCCCGGCACGCACCCGCGCCGCCGACGCCCCCAGCGTCAGCAGCACATAGGACGCCACCAGCAGCACTTCAAACCCGACGTACATGTTGAACAGGTCGCCCGCCAGAAACGCCAGCGACACCCCCATGTTCAGCAGCATATATGTCGGAATGAACACCGCGACCGGGTCGTCATCGTCGCCGTCGCGGATACCCTGCCCGATACCGAACCACATCACGGCAAACAGCACGACCTGCGACACCGCAATCATCAGCGTCGACAGCCCATCGGCGACCAAGCTAATCCCGACCGGCGCCTCCCAGCCACCAATCTGCACGACATAAATCCCGCTGCGCGCGACCTCGGCGACCATCAGCATCGCCGCCACCAGCAGCGCACCGAGCACCGTCAGCGACACGCCACGTTGCCAGCGCGGAAAACGCACCAGGCCAAGGTTCACGGCGGCGGTCAGCGCTGGCAGCAGAATCGGCAGCGGCACGAGGTAGGGCATCAGCGCAGGTAGCCACGTCAGCTCCAGCATTTAGCTCTCCTCCTTGGTCGGCTTCTCAAACGCTTTCGGCCCGAACTGGTCACCCGCGTCGGTCGGTTTACCGGTGGTTGGGTCATCGGACGCGTCGTGGTCCGGCTGCTGCGACGGGTCGTCGGCTTGCCGGTCGCGGACGGTCTTGTCCTCTGGGTCGTCATCAATGCGGTCGGAAACGCGGTAGCGGTGCTGCCGGTATGCCAGCGCCAGAATGAACGCCGCCAGCCCCATCGAAATGACAATCGCCGTCAGAATCATCGCCTGCGCCAGCGGGTCGGCGGTCGTCTGCTGCAGATGCGATTCGCGCCCAATAATCGGCGGCGCACCGGCAGACCCTCCAGCAGTCAGAATCATGAGGTTCACGCCGTTGCCAATCAGCAGAATCCCCATCAGCATCTTCGTAATCGTCCGCTCCAGAAACAGGTACACCCCGGCGGCAATAAGCACCGCGACGGTCGCCAGGAGGGCAAAGTTCGACACCATGGTGGGTCACCGTTCCTTTGGGCTTGTTGACGTTTTGGTGCCCGACTTGACCGACACCGCTGCCTCGATGTTGCGTTTTTGCCCCTGCCGGGACAGCCGCGACAGGCTGACGCGGCGGGAGCGGGCACGCTCGGCGCGGATTTCCGATTCGACGTCGATACGGCCGCCGAGGGAACGCAGGAAGTACACGACCATGCCAACCACAATCAGGTAGACCCCGGCATCGAACCCGAGGGCGGAGACAACGGTGACATCACCAATCAGCGGCACCGTCAACGTGAAGTAGGCACTGGTCAGTGGCGGGTAGCCGAAGTACATCGGAATCAGTGCGCCGAGGGTGACGAGCACGAGGCCCAGCGCAATGATGCGGTCCGTCTCAATGGGCACGACATCGTTGAGTTCTTGGCGGCCACCGGTCAGGTAGCGCAACGTCAGCGCGAGACCGGCGACGAGCCCACCGGCGAAGCCGCCGCCGGGGGCGTTGTGCCCGCTGAAGAAGAAGTACAGGGATAGCACCATCATGGCGGGGAAGAGGAAGCGGGTGGACACTTCCAACATGAGTGGGCCTTCGATCGGCTTATTGACTTGGGCGATCGTCAGCCAGCGTGGTCGGGCGCCACGGCGACGTTCGCTGCGGCTTTCGCTGTGGCGTTCCGCCCGACCCTCTGCACTCGCCGTATTACTAGCTGAATCACTAGCCGCACGACTAGCCGCATTGTGCTTCGCGCGGCGGGCTGCGCGGCGCTGCCCCAGTTTGGCCTGCGCATTCAGCCGCGCCGTCGGGGTACGGAACACCAGCGAGGCGACACCCACCGCCACAATGACCAGGACGGACACTTCGCCGAGGGTATCGAAGGCACGGATATCGACCAGCAGCACGTTGACGGCATTCGCGCCGTGACCAATATCTTTCGCCAAATCTGGAATGACCGTGGAGACAGGGTCATGGGCGCGGGCCGAAATGGCGAACGCACCAACGATGGCGACAATGGTGCCAATCGCGATGCCGAGCCAGCCACGCATCCGAGTGTGGCCAACGCTGGCATTCGGGTCGACGGAGGCAGGCAGTTTGCGCAGCACCAGCACAAACACAATCATGACGATGGTTTCCACCAGCAGCTGTGTCAGTGCCAAATCTGGTGCGCCATGCAACGCAAAAAGCACCGCTAAGCCGTAGCCGGTCACACCGACCAAAATGACACCGGACAAGCGGTTATTAATCCGGGTGGCTGCGACCGCCGCCACAATAATTGCCCCAGCAACCAGTGCCTGAATTGGCGACTCCCATGGCTCCATCCGAATGGCCGGTAGCTCACCGAAGGACAAACCAGCGACGGCTGCTAGTGCCAGCGTCACCAGAATGACCGCTTCGTTCAGTGGCAGGGAACCACGCTGCGTCAGCGAGGTAGCTCGCAGCGACAGGCGTTGCGCCCCGCGAAGCACCGCATCGTATGCGGCATCGGCATCGCCGAGCGCTGGGTCTTTCGGCTGCAAGGTCAGGGCAGTTTTGCGCTGCCAGGCCAGCACCGCGCCGCCGACAATAATAAGAACTGTCAACCCGAGCGGAACAGTAAAACCGTGCCAGAGCGCCAGGTGAAATGCAGTTGGGTCGGGCGCCGCTGCGTCGGCAAGCTCCATCGCGGTGGACACCCCGAGGCCGACACCATTGGTCGGGAACGCGTCGGTGAGGTACGGCGTGAGGGCAGTTTCCACGACCTGCGGCACCAACCCAAACACCACGGACGCGCCAGCTAGCAGCCACGCTGGCCACTGGATGCCAAAGCCAGGACGAGTCATATCGCGGACGGCTGGGGAAGCACCAGTGTCGGGGTCCGCGTCAAGGGCAGCGCCCGTTTTCGTGCCGAAGGCAGCGAATAGGAAATACATGGAATACGCCATGGTGAGCACCGAACCGATCACCATGGTGGTGGTCATCATCAGTGCGGGCATGCCGCGCAAAGTCAGCTCACCAAGCACCGTGGTCAGCACCGATTCCTTCGCCACAAAACCGAGCATCGGCGGCAGACCCGCCATCGACGCCGCCGCCACCATTGCTGTTAGCGCTAGCTCTGGGCGACGGCGCCCCAGCCCCGACAATTCCCGCACGTCACGAGTACCGGTGTGGTGGTCAATGATGCCCACCACCATAAACAGCGTCGCCTTAAACAGGGCATGGCCGAAGGTCAGCGCCAGCGCCGCCAGCATCGTCGGGCGAGTGCCAATCGCCGCGACCGACACAATGAACCCGAGCTGCGACACCGTCCCGTAGGCCAGAATCAACTTCAAGTCGAGTTGGCGCAGCGCCATCCACCCAGCCATCACCATTGTGATCAGCCCCAGCGGAATAATCGCCAGATGCCACGACGCGGTGGAAGAAAAAGTAGGTGCCAGCCGCGCAATCAGGAACACGCCAGCTTTCACCATCGCCGCGGAGTGCAAATATGCGGACACTGGGGTTGGGGCAGCCATCGCGCCGGGCAACCAGAAATGGAAGGGTGCGATCGCTGACTTCGACAGTGCGCCAGCAACAATGAGCACCAACGCGGTGGCAACAGCAGGCGTACCCAGGGTGGACTGGTCCAGCACGGCATCCGCACCGCGGGCGGTCAATTCACTGAAGAGCCAGGTATCCGTCGAAAAGCCCAAAAGGATAAGGCCCACCAACATGGCCAAACCGCCGAGGGTGGTGACCATCAATGCCTGGCCGGCGGCGCGGCGGGAGGAGGCACGTTCGGCGTAGTAGCCGACCAGCAGGAAGGACAGCACACTGGTGATTTCCCAGAAGATGTACATCAGCAGCAGGCCGTCGGCGATGACGAGGCCGTACATGGCGGCGGCGAATCCGACCATCTGCCCAGCGAAGGCGCCGGTGCGGCGTGCGGGGCGTTTAAGTGGGTCGAAGTAGCGGCCGCAGTACACCAGAATGAGGAATCCGATGCCTAGGACAAGGGTGGCGAACAGTGCTGCTAGCGGGTCCAGGCGCAGGTCAATGCCAAGGTTGGCTTGGGGCATCCACGCGATGGACTCGGTGGGGAAATCTGCTGGGGTCGCGTTGCTATCTGTGGTTGAGACGTCGAAGAGGTGCGGGTTGCTGTCTTTGGCGTAACTGACTGCGTAGGAGCCGGTCCAGACTGCCCCAGCAAGCAGGGGGAGGGCCAGAAGGTAGAAACCGTTGCGTCCCAACCAGCGGATAACGCGCGGTGCCAGCAGTGCGGTAGCAAAAAGAGCGCACAGCAGTAGCAGCAAACGGTTTGTCCTTATCCGGTTGGGTACCCGCTTGGGCGGGCACTACTACTAAAGGTACAGACGGTTAGCTGCGCACGCCATGGCAGTAGTGATGGAAGACTCTGGGGTTGGGCCGAAGCCCATGGTCCACACCTTGGTGTTGTTGTGGCATGCGTACACGAAGGTAGCGGTTGCTTCGAACACCTCGAACTGGTGGAATTCCAGGATTTCCACGCGGTGGCCAGCGTCAGCCAGCAGGTTGGTCACAGCGGAGATTGGGCCCATCGCGGTGATTTCGCGTTCGATGGTGTGCTCGTGCTTGGTGCCGCGTTCCACCTGCATGGTGGCTTCGAAGGTCACGCGGCCACCACGCTGAGGGGTGGAGGTCAGCTTAGCGATGCGCAGTGGGCCATTCTGATTCGAATATTGCTCCATGAATTGGCGCCATTGCATCCCGCGTGCTTCTTGACGCAAACCGCGCGGCAGGCGGTGACCGAAACGAGCCAGGAATGGGTCTTCGGCGAAAACGCGCACCTGGGACTGTGGTTCGCTCGGAGCGGTGCTCGAGAAAGTGTAAGTGGTGGAGCGGTGCGAGCGGGTGATGGTGAACATTATTCTTTCGGTCCTAACTTTGTTAATTCTTCTTGTTGGTCTGGACCGACTCAGCGCTGTGTTCGTTACGGCTATAACCCCAGGCGGAGGGGTCAGTCCTAGCCTCCGTTGGGGTTGATAGCCTTCGCTACGAGCGCGAGAAGAATAATGTTTTGCATGTGCGCTAAGTTACACAGTTCACTTAGCGGATGCAACATCCTTCTTAGAATATTTCATTATGAATATTGCTTCAGCGGTTGCGATATCCATGATTTCCTGCGGATTTACCGATTCGTCAATCGCGTGAATTTGGCACAAAGGCTCCTCAATTCCGAAGAGCATCAGCTCCGTTTCCGGATTTGCAGTCGTTAATGCCGTGCACAGCGGAATGGAACCGCCCTCACCGGACAGCACGGTGTCGGTGCCGTAGGCCTCGGTCAGTGCGTCGCGCAGCAGGGTAAACGCCTCACCGTCGGTGTTGGCGGAAAACGGGCTGGCCAGGGTGTCGCGTTCAATGCTTAGCTTCGCACCCCATGGCACGTGCTTTTCCAGGTGCGCCACCAACTTGTCTTGGGCGTGCTTCGGGTCCATTCCCGGTGGCACTCGCAGGTTAATCTGCGCTGCGGCGTGGCCTTGGACAGCGTTAATCGCTTTTGCCAGTGGGATGACGTCCATGCCGGTGACGGTGACCGCTGGGCGGGTCCACAGCAGGTCGGCAACGGCGTGTTCGCCGCCAGCAGCGCCGTCAGCGCCATTGACGTCAGCACCATTGACGTCGGCGTCGGTGTAGGTTTCGACACCGTCGAGCACACCAGCGTCGGCACGGAAGTCGGCTTCCGGGTATTCCCGGCCGGTCCACTTCTGGTCGCTGTCGAGTCCGTCAATGGCAATCCGGCCGTGTTCGTCGCGCAGCGAATCCAGCAGGCGGATGAGGGCGGCGAGTGCGTCGGGAGCGGCGCCGCCGTAAGCACCGGAGTGGACGGCGCTGCTCATGGTGTCGATGGAGACGATGACGTCCGCGGCGCCGCGCAGCACAGTGTTCAGGGTTGGTTCGCCGACGGCGACGTTGCCGGTGTCGACGATGAGGGTGGCGTCGGCGGCGAAGCGTTCAGGTTGGGTGGCAATCAGATTTTCCAGGCCCGCGCTGCCGCGTTCCTCGGAGCCTTCCACAATGATGCGCAGACCAATGCCGGTGCCAGCGAACCCGCCAGCATCCGCACCCACGAGCTCACGCAGAGCCCGCAGCACTGCTAGGTGCACGACAATGTTGCCTTTGCAGTCCGCGGCGCCGCGGGCGTACCAGCGGCCGTCACGTTCCGTGAGCGTCCACGGGTTCGAGGTCCAGGCGGATTCATCGCCAGATGGCTGGACGTCGTAGTGGGAGTAGAGCAGCACCGTTGGTTTGCCGTCGCCAGGTGGGACGTATCCGGCCAGGGTGATGGAGCCATCAATGGTGTCGATAGCTTCCAATTCGACGCCTTCTGCGGCAAACGCTGCTTGTACTGCGTCGGCGGCACCTTTGCAGGCGACCATGTCGTCCCCGTGGACTGATGGGAAGGAGACGAAGGTGGATAGGTGGTTGAAAAGGTCGTTCCGCTGAGCGTAGACGGCCGTTCGGATATCTGAACTTGAAACCATGCTTGCCAGTGTATGCCCGTTCCGGCAGATTGAAAGTATGGATATTGATGGTCAAGAGCGGCCGCGTAACGCCGTCATTGCGGTGCTGTGCTTGGTGTTGTTGGGTGTGGTGGCGTTGGGTTCGGGCCTTATTGGGGTCTTTGGTGCGCGGATCTCGGCTCCGGCAGAGGGTGATGGTCGCCGCATGGTGTTTTTCACCGTCTGGTCAGTTATTGGGGTGCTGTTGCTCATTTGTGCGTGGCGGCTGTTTTGGGGCAAAGCAGCATCGGGCGTGCTGGCGGTGATGATGGCGCTGCCCGCTAGCTTGCTGATGGTGCTGGCTCTGGTCCCGTGGATGGGTTTGCCCTTCTTGCCCATGGCCGCGCTATTGCTGGGTGCAGCAGTATTGTTGACGGTAATGGTGTGGACGAAGCCGGTGCGTAACTTCCTCGGCTCTTTCTGAATCAGCTCCGTCGGCGTCCGTAGGTGGGGCTCTCTATATAGATAGGTATAGGTGGCGTTCGGTGACTAGCAATCGTGACAAGTGGGATGAGTGGGTTGTCCCGCAGGGCAGTTACAACAAGCCTCCGCAGCAAGGCGGTAGTGGTTGGGGTAATCCGTATGACCCAGGCCAGTCCCAGTCGTCTCCGTATGATCAGCCGCCGCAGTCGCCGCCGCCTCCGCCGCAGTTTCAGCGCCCAGAAGGTGCGGATGGCGATGGGAATGATGGCGGTTCGAACCTTGGTTATATCGTCGTGGCGTTGCTGGTGACCGTTGCGGTGGCAGGCGCCGCCATTTGGTACCTGACTGGCGTGTTGCGTGGTGACGATTCCAAGGAACAGTCGGCGCAGGCAGAGGTCACCGTCACCGAAACCGCCCCATCGGGCGGTGGTGCAGACCCTGCCGATTCCGGGTCGTCGGAATCTGAGTCGTCGTCTACCACGTCCAAGCGGAAGGAACATAAGCCGTCTCCGCAGGGCCGCAGTTGTGGTTCCGTCGGTACAGTTGACGTGTATGCGGTCACTGATGTGACCAGCTGCCCGTTTGCGATGTCGGTGGCCAAGGAAGTGGGGAACCTGCCGGAACCAGATGATGGCGATTCCTTCTCAGTGGATGCCTTTAGCTCTGTGACGAATAAGACGTACAACATGAAGTGTTCGGCTAAGGGTGAACCAGTAACCGAGGTGACCTGCCAAGGTGGCAATAACGCCAACGTTCAGGTCATCGTTCCGTTGGGCGATCGCTAGTGCGGCGCGGAGTCCGCAGTCTTGTGATGGCCGCCAGCGCGGTTGCCACAGTTATTACTGCCGCCAGCCTGTCCGCATGCACCATCGCGACTTCCGGTGACCGTGAGTCCTCCACGGCGCAGACCGCCACCCGAACAACGACTGTTTCCCCGTCGCCCAATCCGTCAACAAGCACCCCGGCGAAGCCGGAAACCACCAGGAAACCGGACGGTAACGGCGACCAAAAGCAGGTGCAGGCGGTGTTGGACCAGGCGGTGGCGGATGCTACGGCGCAGTTTGGGGGCACGGCCGCCATTTCGCTTAGTGACGGAAGGGTGACCGTTGACGCAGGCGAGCTTTCGAGCGGGCCGGCGTGGTCGACTGTGAAGGTGCCGTTGGCGTTGGCGGCGGTGTCCGCGGGCGTGGCGGACGCGGGGGCGGTGCAGCGCGCGCTGGAAACGTCGGATAATGCGGCGGCGGATCAGCTGTGGAATGCGCTCGGTGGCGGTGCGGCAGCGGCGGGGGCCGTGGAGCAGCAGATTGCGCAGGTGTCCGCGGCGCCGCATGTGCCGTCGGAGGTGACGCGGCCGGGGTTCTCGGCGTTCGGGCAGGCGAACTGGCCGGTGAAGGATCAGGCGAAGTTCGCGGCGAAGCTGAAGTGCGTGGACCGGGATAGTGTGGTGTCGACGCATATGGCGCAGGTGACGGCCGAACAGCGGTATGGCATTGGTCGGATTGACGGGGCTCGGTTGAAGGGTGGCTGGGGTCCGAATGAGGCGGGTGCGTATCTGACGCGGCAGCTGGGTGTGGCTGATGTGAACGGCAAGCAGGTGGGGATTGCGGTGGCGGCGCAGCCAGCGGATGGTTCTTATGCTGCGGGGCAGGGGATGTTGGATGCGTTGGTGCAGTCGTTGACGGCGTCGGAGGCGTGGCATCATCTTGCACTCGGGGCGGGCGACTGCTAAAACGGGAGTTAGCACTCGTTCCGGTGAAGTGCCAACAAATCTACACAGCGCTGTTGTGTGATGGCTGGAAATCGACGCCCAGCCGTGCCGTCGCGGGCGCACGCAGCACGTTTCGTGTCGACGAATTACCACGGAGGAATCCAACTTATGGCCAAGCTCATTGCTTTCGATGAAGAGGCACGTCGTGGCCTCGAAAACGGCCTGAACACCCTCGCGGATGCCGTTAAGGTCACCCTCGGCCCAAAGGGTCGTAACGTTGTTCTGGAAAAGAAGTGGGGCGCACCAACCATTACCAACGATGGTGTGTCCATTGCTCGTGAAATCGAGCTGGAAGATCCATACGAAAAGATCGGCGCTGAGCTGGTCAAGGAAGTTGCCAAGAAGACTGACGATGTCGCAGGTGACGGTACCACCACCGCAACCGTGCTGGCTCAGGCTCTGGTTTCCGAGGGCCTGCGCAACGTTGTTGCTGGCTCCAACCCAATGGGCATCAAGCGCGGCATTGAAAAGTCCGTCGCCGCTGTGACCGAGCAGCTGCTGAAGACCGCCAAGCCAATTGAGACCCGGGATCAGATTGCCGCAACCGCGGGCATTTCTGCTGCCGACCCAGCTATTGGTGAACTGATTGCCAAGGCTATGGACAAGGTGGGCAAGGAAGGCGTCATCACCGTCGAAGAGGCCAACACCTTTGGCCTGGAGCTGGAGCTCACCGAAGGTATGCGTTTTGACAAGGGCTTTGTCTCTGCCTACTTTGCTACCGACCTGGAGCGCGGCGAAGCAGTCCTGGAAGACCCATACATCCTGCTGGTGTCTGCCAAGATTTCCAACGTCAAGGACCTGCTGCCAATCCTGGAGAAGGTCATGCAGTCCGGTAAGCCACTGCTGATCCTGGCTGAGGACATCGAGGGCGAAGCCCTGTCCACCCTGGTTGTGAACAAGATTCGCGGCACCTTCAAGTCTGTGGCCGTTAAGGCTCCTGGCTTCGGTGAGCGCCGCAAGTCCCAGCTGCAGGACATTGCCATCCTGACCGGTGGCCAGGTCATCGACGAAGAGATCGGCCTGTCCCTGGAGACCGCTGACATTGCAATGCTGGGTTCGGCACGCAAGGTCGTCGTGACCAAGGATGACACCACCATCGTCGACGGTGCTGGTGAGCAGTCCGCAATCGAAGGCCGTGTGGCTCAGATCCGTCAGGAAATTGAGAACGCGGACACCGACTACGACCGCGAGAAGCTGCAGGAGCGCCTGGCGAAGCTGGCCGGTGGCGTTGCTGTGATTAAGGCTGGCGCTGCGACCGAGGTTGAGCTGAAGGAACGTAAGCACCGCATTGAGGACGCCGTCCGCAACGCAAAGGCCGCCGTTGAAGAGGGCATCGTGTCCGGCGGCGGTTCCGCACTGCTGCAGGCCGCACACGTGCTTGATGACGATTTGGGTCTGTCCGGTGACGAAGCTACTGGCGTGAAGATTGTTCGCGCTTCCCTGGCTGCGCCACTGAAGCAGATTGCGCTGAACGCTGGCCTTGAAGCTGGCGTGGTGGCTGAGAAGGTCTCCAACCTGCCTGTGGGCGAAGGCCTGAACGCTGCATCCGGCGAGTACGTGAACCTGCTGGAGGCCGGCATTGCTGACCCAGTGAAGGTGACCCGTTCCGCTCTGCAGAACGCAGCATCCATTGCTGCGCTGTTCCTGACCACTGAAGCTGTGGTGGCTGACAAGCCAGAACCAGCAGCTCCAGCAATGCCAGGTGGCGATGACATGGGCGGCATGTTCTAAGTCTGAAACGGCTTGTAGAGGCTAGGAGAGGCTGACTTAAGAGCGGCTATCTAAAGCCTGTTTTGCGGCGCTAGCACCCGATTTGAGGGCGCTAGTGCCGCTCTGCTATTTGGGTATTTATTGATGCGGGGGTGGTGGGTGTGGGAAGCTTCACAAACATGTGCACGGCATGCCTGGTTTTCAAGCCGAAGTGTGGTAAAGCTGCAGGTTAAATGGTCGCAATGATGCAGCCCGACTGGCCTGGAATGACTCTAAAATGTAACTAAAGCGCGTGAAATGCGCAGCAGTGCTGAAGGTTTCGTGACATAAAACTAGAGCCTTAAGAATTAATGTGCTTTAATCTTGCATGTGCCTGCCCGCAGGATGGGAAAGCCCGGCTGGGGCGGTGCTGAGCAACATGCTTAGCCTCAGAGGCGTAACTAATCTCTAGATTTCTTTAGGAGTTCTCCCATGAACAACGCTGGTTTCAACGACTTCATCAAGATTGCTGGCCTGATCGTCCCAATCATCACCGCTCTGATTTCTTTCGCTGGCATCGTCGCAAAGCCTGATAGCAACGTCGAGAACCTGCAGAACCTGTTCTCCTCCAGCAAGGGCACCGAGGCTGGCGGCAGCTCCTTCGGCTCCTCTGAGAACAACTAGTCTTTCTTTGTAGTTCGGATTGAGCTGTCGGGCTCTCCGAAGTTACCAAACGCGCTCAGGTTACTCTGGGCGCGTTTTTGATCTGCCGCTTGGGATTGGCATGTTGCACGGAGCGTAAAGAGCAGTTGCGCCTTGTTCTGGTTTAGGTCGTTGCATTTTGCTCGGAGCGCAGGAGTGGCTCCGCCCTGCTTGAATGCGATGCTGAATGGAGGCGCTGGTGTGTAGAGGGCTTGGGGCAGCGCAATGCCTGTGACTGAGAGTCGGATAAGCCTGCGGTAGGAATGTTATATTACCGTTTTATATGTGATAACTATCACACTTGCTTTCGGGTTTGTGTGTAGCTTCACTCTGGATCGGTTGAGTAAGCAATTACAAAAGAGCAGCTCAGGTGGCTAATTGGCTGAACTAAGATCGTTACATATCTGATATGAAAGGTCAGGGGGGAGCGGTTGCTGAAATCTGATAACCCGCTATATTGACCAATGAGCGCAGACCTTGCGGTACTGGCGCCCGACATTTCGGGGCTGTTATCAGCTTCAAACTGTAAGTGTGTTACCGAGGACCTCCTCGGTACTGACTACCTAGGAGACATTATGTCCACCATCCTTTCCGGCGTAATCGGCGACTTCAGCGCTGCATCCGAACTGCTCGACGAAGGCTTTGGCTTCAAGTCCCTGGCTGACTTCTTCGGCGGCTCCGCTGACCTGGGCAAGGGCCTGGTCTACATGGCAGAGCGCGTCATGGAAACCCTGAACATCAAGTAAGCTCCCGCTTCTTCATCTCACACTTTTCAAGGAGTAAAAATGAACTTCGACATGATTAACGTCTGGCTGAACGACCTCTCTAACTGGGGCAAGATTTTCGGTGGCGCTGCTAAGCTGATTGGTAACAACGGCGCTCTGTCTGTTGCTTGGGACTTCATCGACGGCGGCGACTTCTCGACCGTTGGCGAATTGTTGAGCGACTCGGTGAGCTCTCGCCTGTCCTAAGGAAAGTTTCGCATCCGCTCTAGTGGTGGATAGTTGAACCCAAAACCCCGCCTTCGGGCGGGGTTTTCGTGATCGTTGGGGTTGTCCTCGTGAGTGGCATTGGGGGATTGAATTGAGCGGGTAATGAGTATTATTCTCAACTAGTCCGTTTGATTACATACCCGTTGGGAGAAACTCATGTTCGACATCATCAACACTTGGCTCGAAGACATCGCCACTTGGGCGGACATCTTCGACAACCTGATGTTCTCCTCCGAGCTCTAAGGCAGCGCATATAAGCACCGCTGGCCCGCTCGCACCTGAGGTGCGGGCGGGCTGTTTGCGTCAATAAGCACCGAAACTGCTACCGAGGCCGCAAACCGCCCCCGTAACCGACAGAAGTGCAGCATTTTCACTAGAATGGGACGTATGGCTGACAACAAAGAGCAGGAATTCCACCTCGTTGACCTCGCGGCAACCGAAGGCTACGTCGTAGACGATTCCGACGAAGACGACCCCGTACTTCTCACCCCAGAAGGCACCCCAGTCGACACTTGGCGCGACGCGTACCCATACGACGAACGCATGACCCGCGACGACTACGAGCACATCAAGCGCTCCCTGCAGATTGAGCTGCTCAAGTGGCAGAACTGGACCAAAGAAACGGGCCAGCGCCACATCATTATCTTTGAAGGCCGCGACGCAGCCGGTAAAGGCGGCACCATTAAACGCTTCAACGAGCACCTCAACCCACGTGGTGCTCGCATCGTAGCGCTAGAAAAGCCATCGCCACGCGAATCCACCAGCTGGTACTTCCAACGCTACGTTGAACACTTCCCGGCTGCCGGTGAAATCGTGTTCTTCGACCGGTCCTGGTACAACCGCTCCGGTGTCGAACGCGTCATGGGCTTCTGCACCGAATCGCAGCACGCCGAATTCCTGCGCGAAGTGCCGATGCTGGAAAACATGCTGCTTGGCTCCGGCATCTCCCTGACCAAACTGTGGTTCTCCGTCACCCAGAAGGAACAGCGCACTCGCTTCGCTATTCGTCAGGTGGACCCAGTGCGCCAATGGAAGCTGTCGCCAATGGATCTGGCGTCCCTGGACAAGTGGGATGACTACACCCGCGCCAAGGAAGAACAGTTCCGCTACACCGACAGCGACGAATCGCCGTGGATCACCATTAAGTCGAATGACAAGAAGCGCGCGCGAATCAACGCCATGCGCTACGTGCTGTCGAAGTTCGAATACACCGGCAAGGACCACGAAGTTGTCGGACAGCCAGACCCGAAGATTGTGCAGCGCGGACGCGACCAGATTGGGGATTAGAGCGTTGGGGGAACGGAGCGTGAGGGATTCGCACTTAGTGTGCTGACCGAGGGCTTCGCATTGTCAGCGTGAATAGGCAATACCGGTACGGGAGAATCCGTGCCGGTATTTGTGTTAGTCGGGGGATTGGCCGACACAGCAGTATCTGTAGCTATTGATGCCGTGGATTGCAACGAGTACTTAATTGACAGAAAAATGGCCTCTAGCCTCGCCTGATTGGCGAAACTAGAGGCTATTTTCAGCTTTCCTAGCTAATCCTCCTTGCAGAGAACTACGATTCGTTCTCCTGCTGTCGGCGGAGGAACAAGAACAATCCGCCAGCTAAGGCGACAAAGGCGAGCAGAGGTAGTAGAAGCTCCATTACCGTGGCGCCCGTATTCGCACGAAGGTGCTTAGACGGACGGGCTCCGTCGCTAGCCTGGCCCTCTTGGTGAGGTTTGTCCTGAGACTGCTCGGAAGGAGCACTTGGCGTCGACGGCACAGGCTGTGCAGGCTGAGTCGGTGCCGGGATAGTTGTCTTACCGGACGGGCTTGAAGGGATCGGGATAGGGATCGGAATGATCGGCACATTTGGTCGCGGTGGGGTCGACGTTACCGTAGTGGTGGTTGTCGTGGTCGACGGTGGAGTCGGCTCAGGCTTGTCAGTTTCGGTGTAGATGTTCTTAGCAACTACAGCGACTTCCTTGCCCTTCTCCAGCGAGAACTTTGCTTCGGCCCCCTCAACTGCATTGTTGTCAACTGTCCACTGAAGCTTGTGCTTGAAACCATCAACTGGACGTGGGGTCTTTTCGGAAATGGTGCACTCCGAGCCAACCAAAAGATCCTCGATGATAGCTACTTCCTTGTCCTTCAGCTGAACGACACCGTTCTTCTCTTCGCCTTCCGGTTGCTGACACTTCCACTCGAATTCGAAAGCGTCACCAACAGGGGCGCCTTCAACGAGCTTCTTCAAGCTAAACGAAGTGACGTCAGGAGTAGGAACTGGTGGCGTGGTTTTGGTGTAAATGTTCTTGGCAACCACGCCGATTTCTTTATCCTTTTCAAGCGTGAACTTGGCGACGCTGCCGTCGACAACCTTTCCATTGATAGTCAGTTCCAGCTTGTGGTCGAATCCGTCGACCTTCGCCGGAGCGATCTCCGAGACCGTACACTCAGACCCGACCTCGAAACCATCAACAGAGGTGTCGTTGCCATCATGCAACCAAATGCTGGAGGATTCAGCATCCCCACTAGGAGAGGTGCACTTCCATTCAAACTCAAACGCGTCAGTAACAGAAGTACCCTCGACAACCTTCTTCACGTTGAAACCAGCAACTTCCGGCTTTGGATCTGGCTGCTCGATTTTGGTGTAGAGGTTCTTCGCGAAGACTGCGACCTCTCGGTCTTCTGCCACCGTGAACTTAGAGTCCGTGTCGGTTACAGGCTTTCCATCGACAGTCAGTTCTAGCTCGTGGTCGAAACCGTCAACCTCGGCTGGGTCAATCTCGGTAACGGAGCAGTCAGAACCAATTGCGATACCGCTGATGGAGACTTCCTCATTGTGCTTCAACTCGACTGTGCCAGTTTTTGAGTCACCTTCAGCTTCGGAACAAGTCCAACTGAACTTGAAAGCATCCTCGGCGTCTGTGCCTTCCACAACTTTCTTAACCTTAAAGCCAGAGGTCTTTGGTGCTGGAGTCACAGGGGAGTAAGCATTGGTGACGACCAGATGCGCGGCTTCAACATCTGGCGAAGCAATGGTCACAGTGGCGGAATCACCAGCTACCGAATGGCTAGAGGTAGCGTCGTCCGAGCCTGCCGCAGCGACAGACCAAGAAGTCGTGCGCTCTTTGCCTTCGAGGTCCTTTGACGTTTCGGTGATCTCACAGCTCAGGTCCTTGTCCAGTTCGGATTCGTGGTGCAAACTGCCCGCGGCCAACTTGAACGTCCCGGACTTAGCTTCTGCGCCCTGAGGGTTCTTACAGACAAAGTTGAACTCGAACTCGCCCGCTTCTTCAGCGGTTGCGCCGTTCAAAATCTTCTCGACAGTAAACCCGCCTTTAAGGCCATGGCCTTGGCCACCGGCCCCTGGAATGAGAACACCGTCAGATACCTCGGTGCCATCGATGGACGCAGTATTGGTTACCGTCGAGCCAGGTGCTGGCTTAGTTTTCGTGGTGGTAATCGCATTGATGACTGGGCCGGATTCTACATAAAGTCCATATGGGAAGGTGACCGTGATGAGCTCCGGGGAGCAAAGGATCGTGTAGTTGTGGCCGGTCTGCATATCTGGGTCATCAAGGTTTGTGATGCCATTTGTCTGACCGCCGCCCGGGTTGCCGTTGCTGTCGTAAATGACATGGCGCACGTTGGTTGGATTTCCCTGACCGTCCATGATGAAGGAAGAAACCGAAATTGGAGAGTAGCCATCGTTCTGACCGGCGTCGCAGACGAACGACCAGCCTTCAGGAGCCTGGTCTTTGACAACGATTGGCTGACCTTTATGTTCGCGCGGATTTACACCAATGGACCATTCCATCTTGTAGGCATCGATTTCGGAATCGTAGCGCCGGTAAGTGCCGCGCTTGGAATCCTCATGAGTGAGTCCACTTTCATTGACAGTCAGCTTGCCTGGGAGGGAGCCGGTGCCGCATCCTGAGAAATTTAGGTCACCGTCGAATTCGGAAGTAGTTGCCCATTGGACGGACACATAAGCGTCGCCTTCAACATTGAAGTTGGTTTCAACGAATTCAGTCAGCGTAATGACGAAAGTATGTCCAGACCACTTGCCGTTGGCTACCACGATTCCAGAGGAGTTTTCCAGTGGGACCGGATCAAGGTCAGCAGGCTCAAGTTGCGGAGGCAGCGTCAGCTCAATGGTGTCACCAGCTTTTGCGTTGGAATCGGCTGTCCAGGTGAATTGAGCATTGGCAAACCCGTTGGAACCGGTGTAGACACCGTTCTCGACGCTCGGGCTGCCATCCTGCCATTTGAGGTTGGACCAAGAGCCACCCGAACATGTGGACTGGGCTGAAGCCTGCTGTGCAGCAAACGTCGACAGTCCAATCAGCATGAACATCGTTGCCAAGATGGCGGTAAACAGCCGTGCTAGTCGAAAAGTCGACCTAGTATGGGGGAGGGATATTTTCAAGGTTGTTATCTCCTGAAGTTGCGCCGACTCTCAGAAGGCGCGGTGGAAAAATTCAGTCTTGGAGCGCAAAGCCGGGGTAGGAAGTGCTAGTTCCTTTCTGTAGCTCCCCGCACAGGTAGGCCTGAACCCAACCAAAGTCAGTAAATAGCGTTTTTGGGAAAGCCTGTTTATGTCCGTGCGGTAAGTAGTTTAGTCTCCGCGGCAGGTAGATTGAAGAGGGGGGGGAGCCTCAAAATGCACTGAGATGATGCTTTTGTGCAAGATGCTGCATATGTGCAGGTAGGTGGGTTTTGGCGGTGTTGACATTTGGTGACGGTGTGTAAAAACTGTGAGTAATGTCTAACTTTCGGCCAAGCAAAGGTGCTACCAGGTGGGGGGGTATTTCAGTGTGGGGGAATCCCCTCCCAGCGTTCGCGAGGGCGTGGGGTAACGGATGGTGGCGGAATGCTGTGCCACGTTTGTCCTGCGTATCCATTTGGGTTCCAAGTTCGCTTTGTCAGTGAATGTCGTCAGGCGTTTCGACTTGGATGCCGAGGTTGGGACTGTCAAGCCGAAAAGGTTCGTGGCTCTGTCTGTTGAGGGTCGCCATTTGGGCCAACGGCAAGGAATGTGCGCGCATTAACGCCGTGAGCTAGGTGGTGTCCCAGTTTGAGTACAACGGCAAGGGTCATGAAGTTGTCGGACGGTCAGACCCGAAGATCGTGCAATGTGGACGCGATCAGGCTGGGGATTAGAGCTTAAGGCTGATAGTTGTCGGCTCAGATTCGAAGACCGGCCCAGGACGGGCGCTGCTTGAGGGCGGTGATTGGTCCTGGGCCGGTCTTTTTTGAGTTGTGGCGCTGAGAGTAGTTCGTATCTAACCGAAGCCAATTAGTTCGTTTAGGTAACGTCCAAGTTCTGTGCGGATTGGCCTAGTATTGGCTAACGAAACAAAACGCTAAACGGATGAGAGTGTAGTCACATCCGGAAGAGTCGCACTCTGGATATAAGGCACGCCGTGTGGTGGCTATCCGGAGTCGGTGAGAATATTCCTGCAACAAGAATCTCAAACGATATTTGTGTGGTTCAGGCACCTATTGGCTAATCTACGAGAAGAGTACAAAAGGATCCGAGACGGACTGGAGGGTGATGATGACCGGATTTCTGATTGAGTACCATCGGTCGTCAGGACAAGTTCACGTTCAAGCTTTTCCTTCCTTAATAGCCGCTACCAAAGAACGATTGCGACTCGACCGCTTGAACCACGATCATGACCTTGAAATCGCCGCTGTAGCAAGCAGCAGCGAGCAGCATCTCCGACAGTCTCATAGCCGCTACTTTGAGCGCGAAACTCTCTGAATCGCCAAAGCTTCTGAGCCACACAAAAGGCCGGTGCGGAAATCCGCACCGGCCCTCGTCGTCAATAAGCAATCATCGCGGGGGACGCGACTACCTGCTAATCAAGCACTGCCTCAATTGGATTGCCCTGCCAACGCGTGCCGGCAGGAACAACGTCACCACGCATGACCAGGGACGCCGGGCCGACCGAGGTGTTCTCACCCAGCTCCGACGCTGGCAGCGCCACCGAGTGTGGCCCAAGGGTTGCGCCCGGTGCCAATACCACAGTGTCCATGGACATCACGCGGTCCTGGAACAGGTGCGACTGCACCACACAACCACGGCCGACGCTCGCGCCGCGACCAATGTGGCACAGGTCCGTCTCCGGCAGCCAGTAGGACTCCAGCCACGCACCGCGGCCGACCTTCGCGCCCAGCATCCGCAACATCACGTTCAGCTCACCGGTGCCCAAGTTCGGCTCCAGGAACCACGGGCGGGCAAGGGTCTCCACGAACGTGTCCTGCAGCTCATCCAGCCACACGAACCACGACCACAGCGGATGATCGCCCGCACGGTGACGACCCACGCAAGCCCACTTCACCAGCACCGTCACCAACGCAGCAACAATGCCGCCAGCCATCAACAGCACACCACCAGCAGCCCACGCAGCCCACCAACCAAAGTCCAGCACCAACCACTGCATTCCGGCAAACACCGCAACCGCAATCAGCGCAGACACCATCGGCGCCAGCAGACGCAACGTCTCCACAAAACCACGGGCCAGCTTCACACCGAAACCAGGCTGATACGTGCGATCCGAACCATCGGTTGCCACCTCAACACGGCGCAGACGCTCCGGCGGGGAACCCCACCAGTTCGAGCCGCGCTTCGCCTTCTTAGGAGTAGACGAGAGCACCGCAACCAGGGAATTCTTACCCAACTTACGGTTCGGGCCAGCCACACCAGAGTTACCCAGGAAGCTGCGGCGACCAATGCGGGTCGGACCAGTGACCATCCAGCCGCCACCAAGCTCATAACCGCCGACCAACGTGTCATCGGCCAGGAAAGCACCATCGCGGACCTCCGCGAACCGCGGCACCATCACCGCAGTCGACGCCTCCACATTGTGACCAATCTTCGCGCCCAACGAACGCAACCACAGCGGGGTCAGCTCCGACGCATACAGCGGGAACATTTCCGTGCGGGCCATATCCATCAGACGCTCCGTAGCCCACACCTGCCAACCCTGACGGGAACGGACCGCATGGATACCCGGCTGCAAACCCAAGCCGAGCAGTCGCACCGACAACCAAGTGAGAGCCAAATACAGCGCAAACGCAATCAACGCAGCAGCAGGGGCGAAGGTAAGCGCCCGGCCAGCAGCAACCATCGGGGACGCATCCGGGCCAATGAACCACACCGTCGCCGCAGCGGCGCCACCAAGCGCAACGTAAAACAGCAGACCCATCAGCAGGGAAGAGACGCCGTACATCATGAACCAGCCAACGTGGCGGGATGGGTGGCCCTCCGGCACCTGTGACTTTGGCTTACCCACCTTGCGGGCAGGCGAGCCCGACCAGCGGGAGCCATTCTTCACCTTCGCCGCGCCAGTCACACAAGAACCAGCTTCGACATGGGCCTTCTCACCAATCACAGTGCCCGGCATCAAGGTCGTGCGGGTACCAATGCGGGACTCCTGGCCAATAGTGATAGTGCCAATGTGCACCTTATCGCCCTCGACCCAGTAGCCGGACAAGTCCACATCCGGCTCCACCGCAGCATGATCACCAATGGTCAGCAGGCCAGTGACCGGCGGAATGGCGTGCAAATCGACGCCCTTGCCAATCTTGTTGCCCAGCATGCGGGCATAGGCCGCCACCCACGTAGCGCCGCCCATATCGCGGCCACCCAGAGCTGCGACCAATCGTTCTGCAGCCCACAGCCGCAAATGCGTCGCCCCGCCACGCTGGTAGGTGCCCGGCTGCAGCCTAAACGTCAACAAGCGGGCAACTACGGCGGAAACCGGCAACGTCACCAGTGGGGTGAGCGTGGCAATTAAACCGGCGCCGACCAGCCACCACGACAGTGGGCGGGCGAAATCGTAGCCCAGCGCCGCGGCAATATTGTTACCGAGCGCCAAGAACACGACCCAGCGCAGCGCAACCAGAGTCAACGAGACCAACTGCACCGCAGTTTGGGTAATGCGGGTCAGCGCGCCGACCGGCTTAACGGGTTCGACCGGGGCAGTAGGGGCCGCGGCCTCGGAATCGCCAGAAGTTGGCAGACCATTTTCCTCCAAGCGCGCCACCAGCAGGCCCAGACGCGGATGGTCATACAAGTCGCGGACCGCAACCTGCGGCACCCGCTGACGGATCTGCGCAATCAACGTTGCCGCAGCCAGTGAGGTGCCACCCAAGTTGAAGAAATCCGCGTCGGCATCGGCAGGCTGCGTGCCAAGCACATCAGCCCACAGGCCAGCCATCCACCGCTCATTCGCAGTGAAGGAATCATCGGCGGCGGCGCCAGCAGACTGCGCAGGAAGTGGCCACGGCAACGCCTTCTTATCCACCTTGCCGGAAGTACGAATCGGCAACTCCGGCAACACACACAGCTGCGGCACCATCGGCGCCGGCAACATCTCCGTCAAACGAGCATGCGCGGCCTTCAAATCATACTTCTCTGCCTGCTCCTCACCGTCCACGCCAAGGTAGCCGACCAGCACATCCGTGCCCGCGCCCGTCGTCTGCACCACAACCGACGCCTGGAACACACCAGGCAGGGCAGCCAGCGCCGCATCAATCTCGCCGAGCTCAATGCGGCGGCCACCAATCTTCACCTGGTCATCAACACGGCCCACAAAATACAGGCCATCTTCTTCCAACCGAACATGGTCACCGGTGCGGTACGCACGATCCCAACCCAACGCCGGGGCAGGGGCATACGCCTGCGCATCCTTCTCCGGATCCAAATAGCGGGCCAAGCCGACACCGCCAATAATCAGTTCGCCCTGCTCACCGTAGGCAACCTGGTTACCGGCCTCATCAACCACAGCCAAATCCCAACCATCCAGCGGCAACCCAATCGACACTGGGCGCTTGCCATCAGCGGTCGTCGCACACGCAACAACAGTCGCTTCGGTAGGGCCATAGGTATTCCACACTTCCCGCTCGGAAGTGGACAGACGAGCAGCCAGCTCCGTTGGCAGCGCTTCGCCACCAAGAATCAACAGCCGCACCTGGTCCAACGCCTCAGCAGGCCACAAACCAGCAAGCGTCGGCACCGTCGACACCACCGTGATGTCGCGAGAAATCAACCATGGGCCCAGGTCCATGCCGGAGCGGACCAACGAACGTGGCGCCGGCACCAGGCAGCAGCCGTGGCGCCAGGCCAACCACATCTCTTCACAGGAGGCGTCGAAAGCGACGGACAGGCCTGCAAGGACGCGGTCATCAGTGCCGAGGGGCTCATTGACGCCCTCGGTGTCATGGTCACCATCGGGCGGTGCCAAAAACAGGCGCGCCTCAGCATCCACCCAGGCAGCGGCGCTGCGGTGCGTGACCGCCACACCCTTCGGTTTGCCCGTCGAACCGGATGTGAAAATGATCCAGGCATCGTCATCAAGCGTCGGTGCGCCGGCCCGCGGATCATCCGCAGCAATCGGGCCGCGGTCCTTCACCCACGCGGCGCGGCGCAGACCCTTCGCGGTGAACACCGCTGCGACATTCGCCTCCGAAAAGACGGTGTCGGCGCGCTCATCTGGGTCATCGGCATCCACCGGCACATAGGCCGCGCCGGCAGCGAGGGTCGACAAAATCGCGACATACAGGCTGCGGGTGCCCGACGGCATACGGATACCAATGCGGTCGCCGCGGCCAATGCCCATCTGGTGCAGCCACTCCACCGTGTGGTCAATCTCCGCGAGCAGCTCCGCGTAGGTCAGAACATTGTCGCCGTCATCAATCGCAGCGGCATCGGGGTGCAGCAGCACCGTCTCATGCAAAATGTCCAGCAAGGTACGGGGGTCGGCGGCAAGGTCACCGCGCAGATACTGCGGTGGAATCGGATTGCTACTCACTTCTTATTCTTGCCCTTCCCGTTTTTCTTCTTTGACCCCTTCGATTTGCTGCCGGTGGCAATGGCCTTGGCTGCCAAGGTGCGGAACTTCTCCGACTGCTTCTGCGACAAACCTTGCAGCGCCTCATTTTCGGCGGAGGTGACGTCAGCTTCCGTGGCCGAGCGGACCTGCAGGCCGGTGTCAGTTGGGGTGATCAGTTGACGGCGGCGGTCAGCGGTATCGCGCTGGCGGGCAATCAGGTCGCGGTTTTCCATGATATCGACCAAGCGGACCATGTCGGAGCGGTCGATGCCGAGGAGATCGCCGATTTCGCCCTGGGAAAGGGCATCGGAGCTGTCAGCTGGGGCGGCCAGTAGGAGCAGCCAGTATTCACGCAGCGTCAACTCGTGGGCGGAGCATGCCAGTTCGGCAGCTCGGCGTAATGCTGTGGCGGTTTGCGTCGCGCCGAAAGTAGCGGAGCTCGCCAAAGAGCCTGGGAGTGTTTTGGACATAAAACCCAGGTTAGCCCAATGGTGGGCAAAAGTGATAGTTGGCGCCGCCCAACAATGTCAGGCGGCGTGCCAGCAGGTATAGGTTATGCGCCTGCTTCGCGTGGCAGATTGTGGAACTCCCAGTCAATCATTCCGCCGCGAACGTTAATCGCGTCGATGCCATTGCGCTCCAGCCAGCTACCCACCTGGGCGCTGCGACCACCGGAACGGCAAATCAGGTAAATATCCTGGTCCAGGTCCAACTCGCCGTAGCGAGTCATCATCTGCTCCATCGGAATATTCACTGAACCAATGGCGTGCAGTTCCGCGAACTCCTCCGGCGAGCGCACATCAATCAGCTGCGCGTCCTTGGGAACTTCAGTTACTGCTACCGCTTCCATGAGACCCCCGAATTACTTCTGGTTGTTGAAGCGCTTGATGGCTTCGTCAATAATCTTCTGTGCTTCCGCTGCGTCGCCCCAGCCGATACCGTTGACGACCTTGCCTGGCTCCAGGTCCTTGTAGCGGGTGAAGAAGTGCTCAATCTCCTTCAAGGTGAACTCGTTGATGTCCTTGACATCCTGGTACTGCTCGTAGCGTGGGTCATCCAGCACGCACAGCAGCTTGTCGTCGCCGCCAGCTTCGTCGGTCATCTTGTACACACCGACTGGGCGTGCCTTCACAATTACGCCTGGGTAGACGGACATTGGCATCAGCACCAGCGCGTCCAATGGGTCGCCATCGTCGGAGAGAGTTTCGTCGACAAAGCCGTAGTCAGCTGGGTAGCCGAATGGGGTGAACAGGTAACGGTCCAGGTACACCTTGCCGGTTTCGTGGTCGATTTCGTACTTGTTGCGCGACCCCTTCGGGATCTCAACGGTAACCTCAATGCTCATTAGCACTGCTCCTTTTGAGTGACGTTCAATAGACGTGAATGGACAACTTTCATGCTAGCTGCCCTAATCTGACATGGTTGGCTTCACTTGACATTAACAACGCGAAAAGGTGACCCCGTGACGCGACCGCCCAGCCAAAACACCAACTCCAGGCCCGTCCTGTGGTGGGTGTCCCTCCTCGCCGTCCTTCTAGCCGCTGCCATCATTATCGGCAGCGCCCTGTGGCTTGGACGGCATGGCAAACGCATCGTCGCCGACCCCGCAGCCATTGCCACCGCCGCTTCACCGACTGCAGCTGCCACCGACGGCATCGATGACGTGGACCAGCTCCGCAGCGATGTCACCGAAATCATGGCGAAATACGCCACCGACCCTCGCCTGGGGAACCTCGCCGGGATGGTCACCGACGCAGAAAGCGGCGAACTTCTGTGGCAACACAACCCAGATAAACCGCAGCGCCCAGCATCAGCCACCAAAATCCTGACAGCCGCCGCCGCACTGCTGACTTTGCCGCTCGACCACCGCGTGAAAACTACGGTCCACACCGGGGACGCGCCGGGCACGATTGTGTTGCGCGGCGGCGGAGATGTCACCCTCGCCCAGACCAGCGGTGACACCGGCTGGCATGACGGCGCGGCGTCCCTGGCAGACCTAGCCGCCCAACTGCCGGACCCAGCCGCCATCACCAACATCGTCGTCGACACGTCCGCGTGGGGCGGCGATGCTTTCAACCCCGAGTGGGATGAAGAGGACATTGATGCCGGGTTCATCGCCCCGATGGAACCGGTGATGGTCGATGGCGCCCGCCTGAACCACGACAGCAATCACCCGCCGAAAAGTCACCACCCAGCAAATGCCGCCGGTACTGCCTTCGCTGCGGAAATCGCGAAGCTCGCAGGCACCAACGCCGACAGCATCGAGGTAGACGTCAATAAGCAAAAAACCAGTGGTGAGGAAATCGCCGCGGTGGAATCGGCGCCGCTACGTGACCGCCTGCACGACATGATGGCCAACTCCGACAATGTTCTCGCGGAGGCGATCGGCCGGGAAGTGGCGGAGGCACAGAACCCGGAGCAGGCCCCGACGGGGGAGTCTGCGGCGAAGGCGACCGTTGACATTTTGCAGGCACACGGCGTGCCAATGGCTGGGGTGGACTTGAAAGATAATTCCGGTATGGCCATGGCGAACCTCATCCCGTCGCGCACCCTGTCCGACATTATTGTCCGCTCCGTCGGCCACGATGACGCCGACGCGAAGCTGCGGCCGCTGGTGGAAACCATGTCCGTTGCGGCAGGCGACGGCACCTTGGCGACCCGTTTCGCTGGCCAAGATGGCGCCGGGTACGTTCGCGGTAAAACTGGCACGCTGACCGGGACCTCCGCTTTGGCCGGTGTGACCACCACCGTCGGCACTGACATGCTGGTGTTCGTGCTGGTATCCAATGACGCCGACGTCCCCGCCGCCCGCGCCGCGCAGGATGAGCTGACAAGCGAGCTCACCGAGGTCCGCTAGTGCCCGCACACATCGGCCAGGTTGCAGTTCCCCGACGTAGTCCGAGCTTTTTGACGATTAGACGCGCGGTCCGCGGCTTTTGCAGCGACTGCGTTGTTGGCCTGTCGGGCGGGGCGGACTCCTTAGCTCTGGTGGCAGCATTGGCGGCGGAAAATGTGGCTGCCGAAGCGATTGTTGTGGACCACGGGCTGCAACCTGGCTCTGCCGATGTGGCAGCGCAGGCACGTGCACAAGCGCAGCGGCTTGGGGTGCCCGCCCGTGTGATTGCGGTGGAAGTGGGCAGCGCCGGTGGCATGGAAGCTGCGGCGCGGGACGCCCGCTACGAGGCGTTGCTGGCGGCGGCACAGGGGCGGCCAGTGCTGGTGGGGCACACCTTGGATGACCAAGCCGAAACTGTGCTGCTGGGGCTGGTGCGGGGCTCTGGGGCGAAATCGCTGGCGGGCATGCGACCATGGACTGACCTGCCCGGCGGCACAATCGGGCGGCCACTGCTTGGGGTGCGGCGCGCCGATACGGAAAGTGCCTGCCAAGAGCTGGGCCTGAACGTATGGCACGACCCGCAGAATACTGATGCCGCATTTACGCGGGTACGGATGCGGCATGAACTGCTGCCGCTGCTGGAGGATATTGCCGGCGGCGGGGCAGTAGCGGCGCTGGGGCGGACCGCGGAGCTGCTGCGGGCTGATGACGATGCGTTGGAAGCTGCGGCTGCGGAAGTGCTGGCGGGCGGGGGCGCTGGAGCGTCGGCTGGCTTGGCGATGGGCTTGGCGGTGGCTGACCTTGCACCACTACCGGAAGCAGTGCGCACCCGAGTGCTGCGCCAATGGTTGCTGTCGCAGGGCACTGGACCGCTGACTTTTCGGCACTTAACCGAAGTGTCCCGGCTGGTTACCGATTGGCATGGTCAAGGTCCGGTTGCCGTGCCGTACCATCATGATTGTGGTGTACAAATGGCAAGGAAGGGCAACAGATTAGTTGTCGCCCGCAAAGCTGGCATCCTTGGCCTGTACATTCAGGAAGAAACCGGCAGAATCCGACAAGCAGGTGGAGGCATTCCCAATGCATGACGTGAAAGACTTCAACGTCCCAGACAACCCATACGGCGCCGACGTTGAAGCAATTCTTATTGGCGAAGAGGAACTGCACGCTCGCATCCAAGAGATGGCGGACCGTGTCAGCGAAAAGTATGCCAACACGGAAGAAGACATCATCCTCGTCTGTGTCCTGAAAGGCGCAGTAGTCTTCCTGGCAGACTTCGCCCGCAAACTGAAAATTCCAGCACAGCTGGAATTCATGGCGGTGTCCTCCTACGGAAACTCTGTTTCTTCCTCCGGCGTGGTCCGCATTCTGAAGGACCTGGACCGCCAAATCGAAAACCGCAACGTCATCCTGGTGGAAGACATTGTTGACTCCGGCCTGACCCTGAGCTGGCTGATTAAGAACCTGATGAACCGCAACCCGCGGTCGCTGGAAGTTATCACCCTGCTGCGCAAGCCAGAAGCCGTCACCACCAAACTTGACATCGCCGACATTGGCTTCGACATCCCAAACGAATTCGTCATCGGATACGGTCTGGACTTCGCCGAACGCTACCGCGACCTGCCATACGTCGGAACCCTGCACCCATCCGTCTACCAGTAACAACTGGTCGGATGCTGCCCAGTGCGCCGCGCTGACTTAAGTGTTGGCGCACCACTGTTAGTTAGCCCTTGAGAAAGCCCTTCATGGAAACGAAGAAGATTATCCGCTGGTCCGCCATCGCGGCGGTCATTTTGATCAGCTTTTTTGCGCTGAACCTGTTGACCGACGACACCCGCGGCTACCGCAAGGTAGAAACCTCGGTTGCGCTGCAGCAGCTGAGCGAAGGCAAAGTTGAAGAAGCCCAAATTGATGACCGGGAACAGCGACTACGCCTGAAACTGCGCGAAGGTATCGAAGTTGACGGCAAAGCCGACACCAAAGAAATCCTCGCGCAGTACCCAGCCCGCGCCACTGACGACATTTTCACCGCGGTGCGGGACGCCAAAGGCATGGACAAGTACAGCACCAAAGTGACGCAGGAGAACTTCCTGATGTCCATGCTGGGGCTGATGCTGCCGATGCTGATCTTCTTTGCCCTCATCATGTGGCTATTTAGCCGGATGCAGGGCGGCGCCGGTGGCGGCATGTTCGGTATTGGTGGCTCACGCGCCAAGCAGCTGAGCAAAGACATGCCAAAAACCACCTTCGCCGACGTGGCCGGTGCCGACGAAGCAGTCAGCGAACTCGCCGAAATCCGCGACTTCCTGCAAAACCCAGAGCACTACGAACGCCTCGGCGCGAAAATCCCGCGCGGCGTGCTGCTCTACGGCCCACCGGGTACCGGTAAAACCCTGCTGGCCCGCGCTGTTGCCGGTGAAGCAGGCGTGCCATTCTTCACCATCTCCGGTTCCGACTTCGTCGAAATGTTCGTCGGTGTTGGTGCTTCCCGAGTCCGCGACCTATTCAAGCAGGCCAAGGAATCGTCACCATGCATCATCTTCATCGACGAAATTGATGCCGTTGGTCGCCAGCGTGGCGCCGGCATGGGCGGTGGACATGACGAACGCGAGCAAACCCTGAACCAGCTGCTGGTGGAAATGGACGGTTTTGATGACCGCTCCAACGTCATTTTGATGGCTGCCACCAACCGACCAGACGTGCTTGACCCAGCGCTGCTGCGCCCAGGTCGCTTCGACCGTCAGATCCCAGTGACCAACCCAGATATGGCGGGCCGCCGCGCGATCTTGAAGGTCCACGCGAAGAACAAGCCGCTGGCTGCCGACGCGGACCTTGACGGTCTGGCGAAGCGCACCGCCGGTATGTCGGGTGCGGACCTGCAGAACGTGCTCAATGAAGCTGCGCTGCTGACCGCTCGCGTCCACGGCAATGTCATTACCGCCGACGCGCTGGAAGAAGCCGTCGACCGCGTTATCGGTGGTCCGCGCCGCACGTCGAAGATTATTTCCGAGCAGGAAAAGAAGGTCACCGCCTACCACGAAGGTGGCCACACGCTTGCCGCGTGGGCGCTGAAGGACATTGAACGTGTCTACAAGGTGACCATTTTGGCTCGTGGCCGCACTGGTGGCCACGCCATGACAGTGCCGGAAGACGACAAGGGCATGTACAACCGGGCAGAACTCTTCGCCCGCTTGGTCTTTGCCATGGGTGGACGCGCCGCCGAAGAGCTGATTTTCGGCCAGCCAACCACCGGCGCTTCTGCCGACATTGAACAGGCTACGAAGATTGCCCGCGGCATGGTTGCCGAATACGGCATGAGCCCACACCTGGGCACCGTGAAATACGGTGAAGAAGACGGCGACCCATTCCTCGGTCGCGGTGGCGGAGCAACCTCTGACTACTCGCCGAAGGTGGCCGCTGTCATTGACGAACAGATCCGCTACCTGATTGACCGAGCACACCGCGAGGCCTACGACATCCTCAAGGAAAACCGCGACACCCTGGACATTCTGGCTGCGGAGCTGCTGGAAAAGGAAACGCTGCGCCGCCCAGACCTAGAGGTCATGTTCAAGAACGTGGTGCCACGACGCCGCGTGGACCTGTACCTGGGTCTGGAGGAGTACCCGAAGGACTTCAAGGAACCAGTTCTCACCCCAGTTGAGCAGGCGATTGCTCGTGGTGAAGAACCGCCGAAGAAGGTCGACTTCATTGAGGCGATCCGCAAGCAGAACCTGAGCAGTTTGCCGCACTCTGGTGTGGAAACCCGACCAGATAGCGGCGACCGGGAGAGCCACAGCAGCGACAAGGATGTGCAGTCCGGCGGCACCGGGTCTGGTGTCACTGGCGATGACATGTCTTCTGGTGAGCAGATCGGCGAGCCGAAAGCTGGTCGGCCCCGTCAGCCTGAACAGCAGCAGACGCCACGGACGCCACAGCAAACGCCACCACAGACACCGCCACAGACTCCGCAGTACGGTGGCACCCCGCCACCTCCGAACTGGACTGCACCAGGGTGGCCTCCGGCCGATTCGTCAACAAGCGAAAAAGGCCCGGTAGTGCCGCCAATCGAAGAGCAGCGCGGATTCCAGCTGCCAGCCAACGAAAAACCTAGCAACCCATGGGAGATAGATAATGACGGCAAATAAGTTCGACCAGGCGCGAGCTGAAGCTGCAGTCCGGGAACTTTTGATTGCCGTCGGCGAAGACCCAGAACGCGAAGGCCTGCGGGACACCCCATCGCGCGTGGCACGCGCCTACGCCGAAACATTTGCCGGGCTGTTCACCGACCCGTCCGCAGTGCTGGAAACCACTTTCGACGAAGGTCACAAGGAAATGATCTTGGTCAAGGACATTCCGATCTACTCCACCTGCGAGCACCACCTGGTGCCATTCTTTGGCAAAGCGCACATCGGCTACATCCCCGGCGAATCCGGGCGGGTGACCGGCCTGTCGAAGCTGGCGCGGCTGGTTGACGGTTACGCCAAGCGCCCACAGGTGCAGGAGCGCCTGACCTCGCAGGTCGCCGATGCGCTAGTCGAACGGCTGCAGCCGACTGCCGCGATTGTGGTGATTGAATGTGAACACCTGTGCATGTCCATGCGCGGGATTCGTAAACCTGGTTCGAAGACGACGACGTCGGCGGTGCGGGGCCTATTCCACACCTCCCCGGCGGCGCGGTCGGAAGCCATGAGCCTGATTATGGGGCGCTAACCCGTGGCCGCGGAAAACCGGAAGCAGCAGCCCGAACGACCCAATCGGTTCAAGGTGCCGTTGATGACGGGTCCGATGTCCCTGCTCGGCGGGCTGGACCGCTGCGCCGTGATGGGCATTGTCAACGTCACCACCGACTCCTTCTCCGACGGAGGCCAGTACCTGCGGCCAGGTGCCGCGCTGACGCAGGCCGAGAAGCTGGTGTGCGACGGCGCCGATTTCATTGACGTCGGCGGTGAATCGACCCGTCCGGGTGCCATCCGCGTGACCCCCGACGATGAACTGTCCCGAGTGTTGCCGGTGGTCCGTGAACTAGCCAGTGCCGGGGTGCGAGTCAGCGTGGACACGATGCGCGCCGATGTTGCCGAAGCAGCGCTTGCCGCAGGTGCCGCCATGATTAACGACGTATCCGCAGGCTTAGCCGACGACCGCATGCTGTCAGTGTGCGCCGCCGCCGATCGGCCACTGTGCCTGATGCATTGGCGCACCGACCGGTTCGTCAACGCGTCCGGCCGTGCAGCCGTCGCCGATATTGTTGCGGATGTGCGTAGGTTCCTGCTTGAGCGTATTGACGCAGCGGTGGCAGCGGGTGTGGCACCAAACAACATCATTATTGACCCAGGCCTGGGGTTTGCGAAGAACGCTGAAGATAACTGGCAACTGCTGCGGAACCTGGATGTGCTGATCGATCTGGAGTTTCCGGTGCTGGTTGCGGCGAGCCGGAAACGGTTTTTGGCGTCGCTGCGCACACGTCCGGATGGTTCGGCGCGTACTCCGGCGGAGGCAGATGCGGCGACTGCTGCGGTGTCGGCGCTGGCAGCGCAAGCTGGGGCCTGGGCGGTGCGCGTGCATGACGCCGCCGCGACCCGTGATGCGGTGGAAGTGGCGGCAGCGTTTTCTCGCGGCGCAGCCCCAGATGGGCGGCCTGCTGCCGACGGTGACTACCCAACAGCGGGCTAGCGTGGCTAATTAGCGGCGACCAACGAGCAGCAATCAACGAGCGGAGGTTTTTGATGGCGGACCGGATTGAACTGACTGGGCTGAAAGTGTTCGGTCATCACGGCGTTTTCGGCTTTGAAAAGCGCGACGGCCAAGAGTTCATTATCGACGTCTGCCTGTGGCTCGATAGTGCTGCCGCTGCCGCCTCCGATGACCTTGCCGACACCATCGACTATGGCGCACTGGCGGACACCGTGGTTGCGATTGTCTCCGGCCCGCCCCGCAATCTCATCGAGGCAGTTGCCGGGGAGATTGCGGACACCGTCATGGCGGACAATCAGCAGTTGCACGCGGTGGAAGTGACGGTGCATAAGCCAAGCGCACCGATTAAGCACGCATTCGATGACGTGGCGGTGGTCGCGCGTCGCTCCCGCCGTGCCGGGCAAGGGAAAGTGAAACCGAAGTTCCGCTTTGCGTCCGATGCCGGAACGGAGCAAGTCTGATGTCTGAACTTCCGCTCTCGGACATCCCGCTGCCGGACCAGCCGTGCACTCGCGCGGTACTGTCCATCGGCAGCAACATTGGCGACCGCCTGAACCACCTGCAATCCGTCCGCGACGCTTTCGACACTCTCCCCGGAGCCCGCGTCCTAGCTGCATCGGACATTTATTGCAGCGCCCCATGGGGCGGGGTAGAGCAGCAAGACTTCCTTAACGCATTGTTGCTTGTTGACGTTCAGCTGAGCGCCCTGGAGTTGCTCCGCTTTGGTCAAAAGCTAGAGCAGCAAGCAGACCGCGTTCGCGAAATCCATTGGGGCCCACGAACTTTGGATGTCGATATTGTGACGGCAGCTAATGCGAAAGGTGCCATATATTCGTCAACAAGCGAACTGATGCTGCCGCACCCACATGCACACCAGCGCGCATTTGTGCTGGTGCCGTGGCTGGATGCTGACCCGAACGCCACGCTGGACGGGGCGAGTATCGCGGAGCTCATTGCTGGGCTGGACGCTGCGGAAGTTGCCGGGGTGCAGCGCAGCGGGCACAGTTGGAAACAACAAGCGGAAGGCGTATCAGTTCAGTGAAAATGCAGCGCACTAATCCACGCGCGCCCATCGCGCTGGCCCTCGGCGTCGGCGTGGTGACGGTGCTGCTGGCATGGCGATTCTACGGCTCTCTGCCGGGGCTGCATGCCCGCGATACCGCGTTTTTGTGGTTCCTTGCAGTGATGTGCGGGCTGGCGGCCTGGTGGGTGAAAAAGCGGGTCAGTGACGGCGATATTGGGCAAGACCGCAGTCAAGTGAACCCAACGACTGTTGCTGGGCTGCTGATTATCGGGGATGCGGCGATTTGGCTGGGCGCTATTTTCGCAGGTCTTTACGGCGGGCTGGCGGTGTGGGTGCTGCCACGGACTGGGGAGCTGCTGGCTGCGGAAGAAGAAGCGCCAGTGGTGATTTTGGGGCTGGTCGCGTCGGTTTTGGTGACGATTGCGGGTCTGGTTTTGGAGTGGGCGTGCAGCGTGCCGCCGGACGATGACGAGGGCCGTGGCCTTGGAAGTGGCATCGAAGCTACGCCTGCGTAAAATGGGGAGCTAAACACGCCCGCAGCAGCTACGACAGCTGAAGGTTTTCCCAGCTAGATTGGTACTCATGACTCCGCAGCCTCACGACCGCAACTCCACTCCAGATTCTGAGCGGACCGAAGTCTTCGGTCAGGTGCCGGCTGAGCCTGCCTTCCATGAGCAGTTTGACGTGAATGGGGACAGCTGGGGCACAGGTGCGCATGAAGCTGGTGCGGGTTCGGCGGGCGGTCGCGCCGGTTCGGCGGGCGTGCCGGATGACTCTGCCGCTGGGGCAGACGCCGGTGTTGGTGCTGGATCTGCTGGTTCCTCGGATGCTGATTCCGATGCGGAGTTGCTGGCAGTGGGCGCCGGGGATGACCACCGTGACGAAGCGCTGAACAGCAACGACAAGTCCATGTTTGTGCTGATTGGGCTGGTGGCACTGGCAGTTGTGGCTTCGGTGGTCATGCTGTTCACCAACTCCACCACGTGGATGAAAATCGCAGTGCTCGCCGCATTGTGGGCCGCGTTCCTCGGGGCGCTGCTGGTGAGCCGATTCCGTCAGCAAGTAGGCGATGAACGCAAGCGCTCGGCTGAGCTGCAGCGGATTCACCAGCTGGAGATGGACAAGGAAATGGCGACGCACCGGGAGCAAGAACTGCTGCTGGAACAGTCCTACCTCGATAGCCTGCGCGAACAGCACGCCGACACCTTGGCTGAGCTGAAAGTGGAGCTGCAGAAGCTGCGCGAGCACCTTGCGGAGATGCTGGGCACGGACCTGGAAGAAGAGCGCGTTGCGCTGCGCGCGGAGGCTGAGCGGATCCGGGAGCTGGAAGCGAAAGCGGATCTGGCGCAGACTTCCCGGCCTGCTTTGCGACGGGCAGAAGCTGTCGGACGCGGCGAAGTTGGCGCACACACCCAGTCGGGCCCAGTGACGCCAGAAGGTTTGCGTCAGGTTCGGGAAGAAAAGCGGGAAGAGCACCGCGCTGAACAAGACGCGGCAGCAGCTGCCGGGGCAGCGCTGGCTGGGGCTGCCATGGCTGCAGAGCCTGGGCACCCAGCAAACGGCACCGCAATTCCGGTCGAGACCGAGCGCCCAAGTGATGCGCGCACTGCGCATCTGGGTGGCCACAGTGATGCGCGCAGTGGCGCGCACTCTGGCGCGCAGGCGAGCACGCATACCGGCGGTCACAGTGGCAGCAAGTTCAGCACCGGTAGCTTCGCGGCCGTGGACTGGACCATGCCGGAACCAGAGCAGCCAGATTTCGCTGACGAAGACGATGGCTACGAAGATTACGCTGATGCGGACGCCGCGGGCGACCACGCGGAAGCTGCGGATGACTACGCAACCGCGACGATTCCAGTGCACCGGGATTGGGCTGTTGCTGCGGGTATGAAGCTGCCGGAAGAACCAGCTGCACCTGCACAGGATGTGGCTGCTGAAGAAGTATCCGCTGAAGAGGCACCTGCGCCGGAATCTCAGCAGACTCCGGAAGCGCCGGAAGTTGCTGACGAACCATCGGCACACCATGGCCGTCGCCGCGCCGACGAGAACAAGAACGCGCTGACTGTCGCCGAACTGCTCGCGCAGATGCGCAAGGAAAAGTAGCGTGACCGCCAGCACCGGCGGCGCGGGCTTCGGCGGCGCCAGTACCGGCGGCGCCCCAGCCCTGACGGTCGGCATCATTTCCGCTGGCCGGGTCGGCACTGCAGTCGGCGAATGTCTCGAGCGTGCCGGGCACCGAGTCACTCATGCCGCGGCCGCCTCCGCCCAGTCCGTCAATAATGTGCGCACCCGAATACCCAGCGCCGTGATCGCAACCCCGGAGCGCGCTGCCGCCGATGTCGAACTGGTCGTCATCGCAGTTCCCGATAACCAAATCGCTTCCGTCGCAACGCAAATCGCCCCGTACCTCGGGCCGGGCGTCATCGTCATGCACGTCGCCGGCGCCCTCGGCCGCGAACCACTGGCCCCGTGCGAACAGGCAGGCGCCCTCACCCTCGCGATGCACCCCGCGATGACGTTCCTCGGCGACACCCGCGACACCGACAACCTTGACGGCTGCGGCTGGGGTGTCACCGCCGCCGACGACATCGGCCTGACCGTCGCCGAACTTCTCGCCACCCAGATGGGCGGCCGCATCATCCCCATCGAAGAGCAACAGCGCACGACCTACCACGCCGCGATGGCCATCGCCGCGAACCTGACCAGCACCCTCATCGCAGACGCCACCGACGCGCTCGCCGCAGCCCTGCCGCCCGGTCAATTCACCGAAACTGGCACCCGCGACGCCGCCGCTCTGCTGCTTGGCCCGCTCGCGCATGCCGCCGTCACCAACACGCTCGCCCAGGGCCGGAGCGCGCTGACTGGGCCCGTTGCCCGCCGCGACATTGACACCGTCCGGCGGCACATCGAGTCGCTCCACAACGTCAACAAGCACATCGCGGACGCCTACCGCAACCTCTCGGCCCACACGGCGCGCCAAAACAACGACGACCACACCGCGTCCGACCTGGATAAATAGGCTTATTGACGTATTGGGGCGCTACACTAGCCCCGATACACCCGCCAATCACAAACGAGGACCGTCATGAGCTACACCCCCGGCCAAGCAACTGTGTACCACGACATTGCAGGGCTGTCGCAGGTCACACGGGCGCTACGCAAAACCGGGCGGCCCGTCGCACTCGTCCCCACCATGGGCGCACTGCACGCCGGACACATCGCACTCGTGCGGGCGGCGCAACAACAATGGAACGTCACCGTCGTGGTCAGCATCTTCGTCAACCCACTGCAGTTCGCCGAAGGTGAAGACTTCGACGCCTACCCACGCACCCTGGACGACGACGTCGCCAAGCTGAAAGCCGCTGGAGCAGACCTCGTCTTCGCGCCGAACGCCGCCGAAATGTACCCGAATGGCTTCCGCACCACCGTGCAACCCGGGCCACTCGGCGCTGAACTAGAGGGCGCCACCCGGCCAACCCACTTCGCGGGCGCGCTGACCGTCGTGAACAAACTGCTGAACATTGTTGGGCCAACTGACGTGTACTTCGGTGAAAAGGACTACCAGCAGCTGATTTTGATGCAGCAAATGGTGACCGACCTGAACATGGGAATAAAAGTGCATGGCGTGCCGGTTATTCGGGAGGCAGACGGGCTGGCGATGAGCTCGCGAAACCGCTACCTATCCGAGGAGGAACGCGACGTGGCGCTGGTGATTTCCGCCGCGCTGACCGCCGGGGCGCACGCCGCCGAACACGGCAAAGAGGCCGTGCTACACGCGGCGCGCGGAGTGCTGGCTGCGGCGCCGGAAATTGACGTCGACTACTTGGAACTGCGCGGCGCGAACCTTGGGGAAGCGCCGGAACAAGGCGATGCGCGGCTGCTGATTGCCGCACGCGTGGGCAACACTCGCCTGATTGACAACGTTGGAGTGCCGATTGGGATTGGCTTTAAGAACTTGGGGGAGGACTCCTAAATGATGCGCACAATGCTGAAATCCAAAATTCACCGCGCGACGGTGACGCAAGCTGACCTGCATTACGTCGGCTCGTGCACCATTGACGAAGACCTGATGGACGCCGCTGACCTGCTTGAAGGTGAGCAGATTGACATTGTTGATATTGACAATGGCAACCGCTTGACGACGTATTGCATTGCTGGGCGACGCGGCAGCGGCGTCATTGGCATTAACGGCGCGGCGGCGCACCTGATTCACCCGGGTGACCTGGTGATTCTGATTGGCTACGGCGTGTTCGAGGATGCGGAGGCGCGTGAGTATGAGCCGCGCGTGATTTTCGTGGACGAGAAGAACCGGCAGCTTGAGGCCGGCGTCGACCCGGCGCATGCGCCGGAAGGCTCCGGCCTGCTCGACCCGCGGTAGTCGGGTCCGCTCGACCCGCGGTAGTCGGGTCGCTGATGCCGGTGGCGGGTTGATGCGGCTGGCGATTGGTCTGGCGGGCTGATGCGGGCGGCGGGTTGATGCGGCTGGCGATTGGTCTGGCGGGCTTGCTTGGCCTGCGGATGGGCGTTTGATGGGCAGCCTATCTGAACATATAACTATCTGGGATCGTTTAGCCCGGCTTTTGTCCGTTTAATGGCCTGTTTTAGGGCCATTTATTTATGATTCGCCGGGCTAAACGTATCCGTTGGTGTGCTTTGCCACGCAGTGCGATGTGGAGAGGCGCACTCTCGTTCCGCGCGATTGCCTATTCGACAGGTTTGGACAGGGATTGGGGAATTTGCTGGACTTGTTTCCAAAGCTAATTACCCAAATCCCTGTCCAAACTGATTCGCTAGCGTTAGCTCCCCAACCCGAGCAGTCATCGCTCGCTGCTAGCGACAATTGACAGTTGGCCGCCAGCTGCCAGCGACAGCTGGCAGCCAGCTGTAGTCTCGCTCCGCCACCACCTGCGCAAACACGAAAGCGGGTAGCTAGCCGAAGCTAGCCACCCGCTTACAGAGTCAGCGCCAGCGCTGCGCACCAGCGCCGCCACACCAGCACCAGCGCCAGAAAGCGCTTACGCCATGCCGATCTTCTTGCCGTCGGTGCGGAACACCTGGACAACTGCTGGTCGTGGCTGCGCGTCGCCGCCATCTGGCCAGTGGGAGGTTGGGTTTTCGGTGGTCTGGTCTTCGCCTTCACCTGGGTGCTGGACGTTAACCATCACGCGGTTGTCTTCGATGATTGGGCCACAGGTTTCTGCACCGGTTGGGACTGTCAGGAACTGGCGGACCATGCCGCGGGTTTCGCCTTCAACGGACACACCGAACAGGCCGTCGTTGGACTTCAGGGCGTTGCCGTCGGTGGAGATCCACAGGTTGCCGTAGGAGTCGAAGGCAACGTTGTCTGGGCAGGAAATAGGGGAGACCTTTTCCTTGTCGTAGCCACCGAAGTAGGAGTATGCCTCCTTCGGGTCACCACAGACCAGCAGCAGGTTCCACTTGCCCTTGGTGCCGGCGTGGTCGTCTTCCATTTCCAAGACCAGGCCGTTCTTGTTTTCGGTGACAGGCGCGATTTCGGTTGGGCCTTCGTATTCGCGGCCTGCTCCGTCGGTTGCCTTGTCTTCCTTGTTGTCCTGCTTCTTGCCGTCTGGTTCGGCCATGCCGCGGTACTTGTTGTTGGTCAGTGCGGCGTACACCTTGCCGGTCTTCGGGGATGGCTCGATGTCTTCTGGGCGGTCCATGCGGGTTGCGCCGGCCTTGTCGGCTGCTAGGCGGGTCAGGAAGCAGACTTCGGCGGCGTCCATGCCGTCGACGTGGGATTCGTGCTTGCCGTCGGACTTGGAGGTCATCAGTGGGACCCATTCGATGTCACCGTCGAACTTGCCGTCCTTTGGCAGTTCACCGGAGCCGTCGATTTCGTCTTCTGGGGAGTTGCCGGAGAACTTCGCTACGTACAGGGTGCCGTGTTCCAGCAGCTCCATGTTCGCCTTGCGGTCGCCTTCCTTGTACTTCTTTTCGCAGACGAACTTGTAGATGTATTCGAAGCGCTCGTCGTCGCCGGAGTAGCACACGACGGTGTTGTCGTCGGTGATGTAAATCTGGCCAGCTTCGTGCTTGAAGCGTCCCAGTGCGGTGTGCTTCTTCGGGGTGGATTCTGGGTCAGATGGGTCGATTTCGACGATGTAGTAGTGGCGGTTTGGCTCGTTTGGCTCCTTGGACACGTCGAAGCGGTCGTAGACGGTTTCCCAGCCGCGGTCGGACTTGTCCTTCTTGATGGAGTAGCGCTTCAGTTCCTTCTTGGTGTCTTCGTCCTTGACGCCGTCGAATCCGCCGAAGTACTGGTCGACGTTTTCTTCACCGGAGAGCATGGTGCCCCATGGGGTGATGCCACCGGAGCAGTTGTTGAAGGTACCGATGACCTTCTTGCCGGACTTGTCGTCCTTGGTCTTCAGCTTGTCGTGGCCAGCGGCTGGGCCGGTCAGTTCGAATTCGGTGAAGCCGTGGATGCGGCGGTTCTTCTTGCCGAACTTGGTGGTCAGCTTGCCGTTCTTGTCTTCGTCGACCTCGATGATGGTGTGGCCGTGTGCGAACAGTCCGATGTCGACCTGTTCCTTGGTTGGCTTTTCACCGTCGTAGTCTTTGAACATCATTGGTTCGGTGGTGTACTCGTGGGAGCACACGTAGACCTTGGTGCCGTCTTCGGTGTCTAGGATGCCGGCGAAGTCGTTGTTGAAGCCGAACTGCTTTTCCTGTGCTTCTGGGGTTTGGTTGTCGAAGTCGAATTCTGGTGCGCCTTCGATAACTGGGTCGCCCCAGCGAATCAGAACGTCCTGCTCGTAGCCTTCTGGGATGACAATCTTGTCTTCCTTGTTTGGTTCGATGATGTCGAACTGCAGGCCTTCTGGCAGGTCTTTCAGGTTTTCGCCCTTGTCGTCTGCCTTAGAAGAGGTGGAGTCGGCAGAGTTTTTGGTGTCGTCGGTGGAGCAGGCTGCGAGGGCTGCGCCAGCGCCGACGGTGACGACGGCCACGCCGGAGGCGCGCAGTGCGTCGCGGCGGGAGAACGAGCGGGTCACCATGTCTGCGAAGTACTCGTTGTCGGAGTGCTCGTTTGGTGCTTCGCCCCAGCAGGCGTCACCGCACTTGTAGGTGCAGGTGGTGTTGCTTCGGCTGGACTTAAACAGATTCAGACCCTTCAGGCCCATTTTTCCTCCACAGTTGGGTGTAAAACGCCAGTGCGATTATTAAGTTTTCGCTTAATGCGACGTGTAGGGACTTTAAGTGAGCGAGCTTGCCGCAATTTAAGTTTCTCGTTACGCGGAGGTGAATTGTCCGTTATCCACATAAATACGAAAGCTAAATGTTTTTTTAAATCATTGGGCTTTTTGACGTTTATATGGACACTCAAGTGGCTTGGAAGTCCGGCGGGCCGCAGCCCCATTACCCCCAGTCCGGCTGGTGCACTAACCTAAATAGGCGTGACTGACGCTAAGCAAAATTCCAAGCAGAACCCGAACCAGCCAGCCGCTGCAAACCAGCCAGCTGCTGCAGCTGACGATCTTCCTGAACAGCTGCGCATCCGCCGCGACAAGCGCCAGCGCCTGCTGGACGGTGGGCAAGACGCCTACCCAGTTACTGTCCCGCGCACTCATGAAATCCATGAAGTTCGCGAACAGTGGGGCCACTTGGAAACCGGTGAAGAAACCGAAGACGTCGTTTCTATTGCCGGTCGCGTCATCTTCTTCCGTAATACCGGCAAGCTCTGCTTCGCCACGCTGCAGGCCGGTGACGGCACGCAGATTCAGGCAATGCTGTCGCTGGCTGAAGTTGGCGAAGAAGCCCTCGCAGCCTGGAAGTCCGATGTCGACTTGGCAGACATCGTGTGGGTCACTGGTCGCGTCATTTCCTCGCGCCGCGGTGAACTGTCTGTGATGGCACAGAAGTGGGGCATGGCAGCAAAGGCGCTGCGTCCGCTGCCGATTGCCCACCGGGAAATGAGCGAGGACACTCGCATCCGCCACCGCTACACGGATCTGATCGTCCGTGAGGCTGCTCGTCAAAACGCACTAACCCGAATCAAAGTGGTGCGAGCCCTGCGCCACGCACTGGAACGCCGCGGCTTCCTGGAAGTGGAAACCCCGATGCTGCAGACCCTGCATGGTGGTGCCGCAGCACGCCCATTCGTCACCCACTCCAACGCGCTGGACCTGGACCTCTACCTGCGCATTGCGCCGGAACTCTTCCTCAAGCGCTGCGTGGTCGGTGGCATGGACAAGGTCTTCGAGATTAACCGCAACTTCCGCAATGAGGGCATTGACTCCTCGCACTCGCCGGAATTCGCAATGCTGGAAACCTACGAGGCTTTCGGCACCTACGAAACTGGCGCGAAGATGACCCGCGAAGTGATTCAGGAAGTGGCGCAGGAAGTCTTCGGCTCTACCACCGTCACGCTTGCCGACGGCACCGAATACGACCTCGGCGGCGAATGGCCAGAAATCGAAATGTACCCATCGCTCAATGAAGCGCTGGCACGCAAGTTCCCTGGTCAGCCAGAAGTGACCATCCACTCCACCGTCGACGAGCTGAAGGCCATTGCCGCGGCAGTTGGCCTAGATGTGCCGGCCAAGGGTGGTTGGGGCCACGGCAAGCTGGTTGAAGAACTGTGGGAGCACCTGTGCGGCGACCAGCTGGACGGCCCAATCTTTGTGAAGAACTTCCCAGTGGAAACTTCGCCACTGACCCGTGACCACCGCAGCGAAGAAGGCGTCACCGAAAAGTGGGACCTGTACGTGCGCGGCTTTGAGCTGGCGACCGGCTACTCCGAGCTGGTGGACCCAGTTATTCAGCGGGAACGCTTCGAAGACCAGGCGCGCCTGGCTGCTGGTGGCGACGATGAAGCGATGGTTCTGGATGAGGACTTCCTGCAGGCCATGGAACAGGGCATGCCACCAACGGCTGGTGTCGGCATGGGCATTGACCGCCTGCTGATGGCGCTGACCGGGCTGGGTATCCGCGAAACGGTGCTGTTCCCAGTTGTGAAGCCAGAACGCGAAAGCTAAGCGCCCTGGCCCGGCGACGCGTGGCCGGGCAGGCCGTGACTGGGTGGCGCGTGGCCGGGTGAAAGCCACACCCGAACTGTGGCAGGGCGGGCGCGACGCGCCTAACGTTAGAAGTTGTGATTGATCCTCGCTCTTTTGACGAAACCGGTTCCCGCGACAGCGGCCCAGCGCGGCAAGGCTTCCGCCGCTTCGACAAGAGCTCACCAGCTCAGACCCGTCGCAGCACCGCCCGCGCCACCATGCGCGCCGGACGGATCGCGGGCGCACTTCTGACGGCCACCATCGGCACTGGTCTGCGCGCTGTTGTCCCAGACACACTGCGTCGCACCAAAACAGACGAACCACTGTCGGCCACCGACCTGGAAATCGTCACCGTCACCGACGATTCCGTCACCTTCTGCTGGGCAACCTACCCGGGCCGCTCCACCCGCTTCGGCAAAGTCAAAGACACCGTCGCAACGACGAGCGTTGTCCGGATGGCTAAAGTCGGCGAACCACTGCGGATCGTCCACGACGACCCGATCAAACGTGGCTACCACTTCGCCACCATCGTTGGCCTTGAAGCCGACACCGAATATGACTTTGAATGCTCCTCCGAAGGCGCCATTGCCACACCAGGACTGACAGTCACCCGGAAGGCGGGCTCCCCGGAACAGCTGGGCCGCATCCGGACCCTGCCGAAAGTCCCCGGCGACTACATCACCACTATTGCTATCGCCAACGACACCCACATCGGCGAAGACGAACAAGGCCAACTTGTCGGTGATATGCCGCTGCCGGATATTCGAGAAGAAGGCGCCAATCCTTACCCGGAAGTCATGGTCCGAGGAATGTTGGAGGAATTGAAGCTCCAAGGCGTCAAAAAGCTCCTTGTCAACGGTGACCTCACCGCCCAGGCGCGCCCACGGGAAGTCCTGAAAATCAAGGAGCTACTCGACAGTTTTGGGCAGCAGGGCGTCGACTGGTTCGCGGTGCGCGGCAACCACGACCGGCCACACCGACCAAGCTTTGACCCTGAAGCGGGCTACGAAGACTGGCCAAAAATTCCGGGCACCGTCGACCACCACGACCCGTTTGGTGAAGTATTTGCGCTGCCGCGCCAAGAAATGTGGGTCACTGAAATCGGGAAACTGCGGGTCATCGGGCTGGACTCGTGCCAGTTGGATAACTCCGGCGGCATCATTGAAGATTCGCAGTTCCGGCAGCTCGCCGCGGAATTGGCGCAGAACCCGGACCAGCCAACGTTGATGATTGCGCATCATCCGGTCACGCGGGAAGCGGCATGGACGAATATGTCGGGGCCGTTCTTCGTGCTGCGGTCGAATGATTCGGCGCGGCTGCAGAAACTGCATTTGGGCGCGCCAGGCGTGTTCATGATGGCTGCCGGGCACACACATCGCGTGCGGCGCACTAAACCGGATACCGCCGCGCACGTCGACTACGTGGAGTTAGGGGCATCCGCCGGCTACCCAGGCGGCTACACCTTGGTGCACCTGTACACCGGCGGATTCCGCGTGAACTTCCACCGGGTGTCGTCGGAGGAGGCGCTGCGCTGGGCAGCCCGGTCACGCTGGGCGGCGTATGGCATCCAGCCGGAATACACCCTCGGGTCGGTGGAGGACCGAAATTACGTCGTGGAGCGAGACCTATCTTCGCTGGTAGACGGCTAAAACAGGTTTGTTCGCTGCTGGCGTACAGGAACAGGGATGGTCTGTACGCCGAGCCGCGTTACCCTTAATGAAGATTCGTGGCGAAACTCTCGGTGGGCAATCCGCCAAATAGGTTCACCATGGAAGCGGCCACAAAAGAAAGTTGAGGGAAAGATGTTCGAACGGTTTACGGACCGCGCACGTCGCGTTATTGTCCTGGCTCAGGATGAAGCTAGGTCGCTTAACCACAACTACATCGGCACTGAGCACATCCTGCTCGGCCTGATTCACGAAGGCGAAGGTGTCGCAGCGAAAGCCCTAGAATCGATGGGTATTTCGCTCGACGCAGTGCGCTCGGAAGTGGAAGAGCTGATTGGTAAAGGCGCACAGCCACCATCAGGCCATATTCCATTTACCCCACGCGCCAAGAAGGTGCTGGAATACTCCCTACGCGAAGCGCTCCAGCTGGGCCACAAGTATATTGGCACCGAGCACATTCTGCTCGGCCTCATCCGCGAAGGTGAAGGCGTCGCCGCACAGGTGCTGGTGAAGCTGGGTGCGGACCTGCCGCGGGTGCGCCAGCAAGTTATCCAGCTGCTGTCCGGCTACGAAGGCCCTGAAGCAGAAACCGGCCAGACCGGCAGCGAAAAGCGCACCGTGGGGGCAACCTCCGGCCCGCGTGTCGCTGAAGGCAACGAACGTTCCAACTCGCTGGTCCTGGACCAGTTCGGACGTAACCTGACCCAAGCTGCCCGCGACGGCAAGCTGGACCCAGTGGTGGGCCGTGAGAAGGAAATCGAGCGGATTATGCAGGTGCTGTCCCGCCGCACCAAGAACAACCCTGTGCTCATCGGTGAGCCAGGTGTCGGTAAGACCGCGGTTGTTGAGGGCTTGGCGCAGGATATCGTCAACGGCAATGTGCCGGAGACCCTGAAGGATAAGCAGCTGTACTCGCTGGACCTGGGTTCCCTGGTTGCTGGCTCGCGCTACCGTGGTGACTTCGAAGAGCGCCTGAAGAAGGTGCTGAAGGAGATTAACCAGCGCGGCGACATCATCCTGTTTATTGACGAGATTCACACTCTGGTCGGCGCTGGTGCCGCCGAAGGTGCGATTGACGCTGCGTCGCTGCTGAAGCCGAAGCTGGCTCGTGGTGAATTGCAGACCATTGGTGCCACCACCATTGAGGAATACCGCAAGCACATTGAAAAGGATGCGGCGCTGGAGCGTCGTTTCCAGCCGGTGAATGTGCCGGAGCCGTCGGTGGAAGATTCCATCGAGATTCTGAAGGGTCTGCGCGACAAGTACGAAGCGCACCACCGCGTGTCCATCACCGATGCGGCGTTGGCTGCGGCAGCGCACCTGTCTTCCCGCTACATCAATGACCGTTTCTTGCCAGATAAGGCAGTTGACCTGATTGACGAAGCGGGCGCGCGGATGCGCATTAAGCGGATGACTGCGCCACCTGAGCTGCGCGAAGTTGACGACCAGATCGCGGAAGTTCGCCGCGAGAAGGAAGCCGCTATCGACAACCAGGACTTTGAAAAGGCTGCTGGCCTGCGCGATACCGAACGCAAGCTCACTGAGGAGCGGGCGGAGAAGGAAAAGCAGTGGCGCGCCGGTGACCTGGATGCGGTTGCTGAGGTCGACGAAGAGCAGATTGCCGAGGTGCTGGGCACCTGGACCGGTATCCCAGTGTTCAAGCTGACCGAGGAAGAGTCCGAGCGACTGCTACGGATGGAAGATGAGCTGCACAAGCGCATCATCGGCCAGGACGACGCCGTGAAGGCTGTTTCCCGTGCGATTCGTCGTACCCGCGCTGGCCTGAAGGACCCGAAGCGCCCAGCTGGTTCCTTCATCTTCGCTGGCCCATCCGGTGTCGGTAAGACCGAGCTGTCGAAGGCTCTGGCTGAGTTCCTCTTCGGTGACGAAGATGCCCTCATCCAGATCGATATGGGTGAGTACCACGACCGCTTCACCGCGTCGCGTCTGTTCGGTGCCCCTCCGGGATACGTTGGCTACGAAGAAGGTGGCCAGCTGACCGAAAAGGTTCGCCGTAAGCCATTCTCCATTGTGCTTTTTGACGAAATCGAGAAGGCTCACAAGGAGATTTACAACACGCTGCTGCAGGTCCTGGAAGAAGGTCGCTTGACTGACTCGCAGGGTCGCGCGGTGGACTTCAAGAACACCATCTTGATTTTCACCTCGAACCTGGGCACGAAGAATATTTCCAAGGCTGTGGGCTTGGGCTTCTCCGGTGTCGGCGAGATGGACGAAGAAGGCCAGTACCAGCGGATGAAGGACAAGGTCGACGATGAGCTGAAGAAGCACTTCCGACCAGAATTCTTGAACCGTATCGACGAGATCGTCGTGTTCAAGCAGCTGAACCAGCAGCAGATTGTTCAGATGGTTGACCTGATGCTGGACCGCGTCTCCAACCAGCTGGCCGTCAAGGACATGGGTCTGGAAGTCTCCGAACAGGCGAAAAACCTGCTGGCTAAGCGTGGTTTCGACCCAGTACTGGGTGCACGTCCATTGCGTCGTGCTATTCAGCGCGAAATCGAAGACCAGCTGTCGGAGAAGATTCTGTACGGCGAGTTCGGTGCCGGCGAAATCGTCCAAGTCGATGTTGAGAACTGGGACGGTGGCGACAACACCAAGGACGCGAAGTTCGTTTTCGCGGCCCGTGCCAAGACTGAAGAAGACGACCGGAAGATGGCCGAAGCGAAGCAGAAGGCGAAGGAAGCTGCAACCAGCGACCCAATCGCTGAAGCTCGCAACGTGACCAGCAGCCCAGTTCCGGGCTCCGGTGGCGGCGCCGGTCAGCGCGCTTAAGCCTAGTGCTCGGGCCTAGCGCTTAGTTACGCCCTGTGAGCGGGCAGTTAGCTTCGGCTAGCTGCCCGCTTTCGCCTTTTGACGGGGATGGGCGGCTAGACTTATAGCTATGGGCATTACATACCGCGAACGCAAGAAGCTCGGCAAAAACTCTTGGCTGAACGTCTCTAAGTCCGGAGTCTCTGGCTCCACTCGCGTTGGACCAGTCACGTTTAACAGTCGCGGCGGTGTCTGGGTGAATCTACCCGGTGGCCTGACTTTCCGCGGCCGCTGGAAGTAACCCGTGCTGCCAATTACTGCGGCAGATGAAAGCGGCCTTCCGAGTCTTGCTCCGCCAATCCGTCAATAAGTAGCGAATGCAGCGCCCGGGAACGCTGCGGGGCGTCCTCCCACACGGCGTCTAGTACCTGCTGCTCGACGGGGGAGTCGGCCTCGCGCAGTACCGCCATGAGCAGGCCGCGGACCTGCCGGTCGGTGCCCGCGAACTTCTGCACCCGCCGCTTCGCCGACGCCAACTCCGCCTCCGACGGCTGCGGACAGCCTGCCAACTGCCACGCGCACACATCCTGCAGCGGACAATCGTCGCACCGTGGCGCCCGCGCCGTGCACACCAGCGACCCCAGCTCCATCAACGCAATCGACACGGTCGCCGCCAGCGCCGGATCCGCAGGCAGCAGCCGCTCCACATCCGCCAAATCCCGCTTCTTCGCCGCAGGCTGCAAAAACTCCCCGGCAATCAGGCGCGTGCGCACCCGCCGCACATTCGTATCCACCACCGGCACCCGCTGCCCGTACGCAAAGCACGCCACTGCCCGCGCGGTGTAGTCACCAATTCCGGGCAGCGCCAACAACGCATCCACATCCGTGGGCACCACATTGTCGTGCTGCGCCGCAATAACCGCCGCCGCCTCTTGCAGCCGCAGGGCTCGCCGCGGATATCCCAACCGGTCCCAGGCCCGCAGCACCTCCGCCGGTGACGCCGCCGCTAAGTCGGCGGGGGTCGGCCAGCGTTCCATCCACGCCACCCATTGCGGCGCGACTCGGGTGACCGGCGTCTGCTGGCTCATCACTTCGCTCACGAGCACGCCCCAGGCGGAACAGTCGGGTGTGCGCCACGGCAATGGGCGGGTGACCTGCGCAAACCAGGCGGGCAGGCGAGTGGCGATCGCGTCGGCGGCGTCGCGTTCATGGGCAGAGATTTCAGACATTTTCCTTGCAGATTACCCAAAATGTTGTTTGAGGTACCAAAATAGAAAGTATGGCTCAATCATCCAGTCCGGAAGAAACCGCTAATCCAAGTCACATTCGGCCAACAACCCCAGCCGAAACGTGGCAGGCGCTCCATGACGGTAACCGCCGATTCATGGTCGGCGAATCCATCCACCCGCACCAGGATGCTCAGCGCCGACTCGAGCTGACCGCCGGCCAAAAACCGCACACCGTGGTGCTGGCTTGCTCCGACTCCCGCGTGCCGGTCGAGCTCATCTTCGACCAAGGCCTCGGCGACATTTTCGTTATCCGCACCGCCGGTCACATCACTGACTTGTCGGTGCTGGCGAGCCTAGAGTTCGCGGTTGTCAGCCTGAAGGTGAACATGGTTGTGGTGCTTGGCCACGAAAGCTGCGGCGCGGTGAAGGCTGCGCAGAATGCGCTCGATGGTGGGGAACTGCCGGGCGGGTTCCAGTTGGTGCTGGTGGAGAAGGTCACTCCGTCGCTGCTGGCGGCCAAGCGCAATAACGAATTCGGCTCGGATGCGTTTGAGAAGCGGCACGTCCGCGAGATTGTGGAGCATGTGCTGGAGCGTTCCCCAGAAATCCAGGCGGGTATCCAGGATGGCACCTTGGGGCTTGCCGGTATGCGGTATCGGCTTGTTGACGGAATGGCGGAACCGGTAGTCAAACTCGGGCTGGACTAGTCCGGTGTGCCTTGGCTCGCAACCGGGCCAGGTGACATAAGCTATTTGGCGTGAGTAACACCAGCAGCAACCGCCCCCTGCCCCCGGAGGTTTACCGGCGGCGGCGAATCGCCGCGCTGGTCATCGTCATTGTCCTGATTCTGTTTGTCGCCTGGCTGACGAAGACCATCGTGTCTGCAGTCGGCAGCAATGATGCCGCCGAAACCAGCGAAATGACCACGAGCCAGTCGGAAGGCTCGGGGGACGCCACGACGTCACCAAGCGAAAAACCGGAAGAATCCAAGGAACCGAAACCATCGGAGTCCACGTCGACGAAGGCTTCTGAGTCGGAAGAAGCGAAGGCGAAGAAGACGTGTGAGCTGGCGGACCTGGAGATTGTCGCAAGTTCGGACCGGGTGACGTTTGGACCGGGGGTGCAGCCGAAGCTGTACATCACAGTGAAGAATCCGACGCAGGCGGACTGCGAAATTGACCTCGATGAAAACCAGCTGCGGTTTGAGGTGTTTAGCCTGGCGAATAACCAGCGTGTGTGGTCCGATGTGGACTGCCACGAGTCGGTTGGCGTTGGTCAGGAAACTTTTGAAGCGGGTAAGGAAAAGTCTTACGAAGCGGTGTGGTCGCGGCGGACTTCCGAGCCGGATAAGTGCACTGCGGCGGAGCGTCCGGAAGCTAAGCCGGGCCCATACTTCCTGCATGGCCTGATTGGCGAAAACGCCTCCGAGGCGCACACCTTCAACCTGGGGTAGCTGCTGCTCCGGGCGGTGCCGACGGCGGCGCTATTCTGCGAGGCGGTCCAGCCCAGAGCGGATATGCTTCGCCCACAGCGGGCCGACGGTCTCTACTTCCGCGAGCTCTTCGGTGGTGGCACGTAGCAGCGATGGCAAGGTAACAAAATTGCTGATGATGGTGCTCATCAGCGCGAACTGCAGGCGCGGGATGCGGGACAGTACTCGGTAACCGCGCGGTGTCACCTTCGCGGCCAAGGCTTCTTGGTCGGATGGGAAGCCCAGAATCGTGGCAACTTCCTGCTGCTTCAGCAACGCCGGATCGGATAGCGCACGGAGCGATTCCAGCGCCGCATTAATGTCCTCCGTGGTTGGCAACCCCGAAGCCGACACCAGGTAATCAGCCACCAGCAGCCGCCGAATCGCCTGCGTATCGCCAGTAATTTCCTGCAGCTGCAAATCCAACTGGTGCCCATCAGAGCCGAGCTCGACCACATCGTTTTCAATGGCTGCCGCCACTCGCCGGAGCCGCTCCACATCCTGCAGCGCGCTAATGATGTCGGAGACCGCCGCGAAGTCACCAATTTCGGAAAAGTCCAGCGCATCCAGGTCCGAATCCAGGCGTTCGCGGTAGCGTTCGGCGGTATTCAGCAGCTGGTTGGCGCGCGACAGCAACTCGCTGGAACTGCGCAGCAAATGGCGTTCCCCAGCTGCGTAAACAGTAATAATGTTCATCGACTGGCTGACCGCAATCACGGGCATCCCGGTTTGCAACGCAGCTCGCTCCGCGGACCGGTGCCGCGTACCTGATTCTTCCGTCGGCAGTGCGGAATCCGGCATCAGTTGCACATTGGCCCGCCGAATTCGGCTACCATCCGCCGACAGCACCACAGCGCCATCCATTTTGCAGAGTTCGCGCAGCCGGGTCGGGGTGAACGGTGAATCGAGTTCGAAACCGCCGTCGCAGATTTCCTGCACCGCTTCGCCGTGCCCAATCACAATCAGCGCACCGGTGCGGCCGCGCAAAATACGGTCCAGTCCGTCGCGGAGTGGGGTGCCGGGGGCGAGCCGTTCCAGGGCAGCGCGCATGGAACGTGCCTGCCCAGCGGCAGTAGTTGCGGTGGTGGATGTTGCTGTCGATTCAGTCACACAACTAGCTTAGCCCGACGTTCAGACACGACCTTTCAACGCTAAACCACTACGCACTAAGCCACTGCGCCGCGTGCCACTACGCGGTTTCCGCAGCCCGTAACGCCTCGGCCAGTGTCGATGCGCGCACCACCTGCATTCCCTTCGGCGCCTTTTCCGTGTTCCCCTTTGGAATAACCGCGCGGGTAAAACCCATCCGCTGCGCTTCCTGCAGCCTGCGTCCCAGGTTCGGCACCCGCCGAATCTCCCCGGCCAGTCCCACTTCGCCAAGCACCACAAGCCCGCTAGACGTGGCCCGATTGCTTATTGACGAAGCCAAGGCAACCGCAACTGCCAGGTCCGACGCAGGCTCAGACACTTTCATACCGCCAACGGTGGCAACATAAATTTCGTGTTTGGTCAGGTTTACTCCAGCTCGCTGAGCGAGCACCGCCGTGATCATGGGCACCCGCTGGCTATCGGCGCCAGACACCACACGCCTCGGATTATGCATGTCGACGGGCACCGCCAGGCCCTGGATTTCAGCGAGCAGCGGGCGGCGACCATCCATCAGCACCGTCACTGCTGTGCCGGGAACCGGATCGGTGCGGTGGTGCAGAAACAGTCCCGTTGGATCCGGAACTTCAGCAATGCCATCGGCGGTTTGCTCAAAGCAACCGACTTCATCGGTGGCGCCGAAGCGGTTTTTCACGCCGCGGACCATCCGCAAGCCAGAGTGGCGGTCGCCTTCGAAATGCAGGACAACGTCAACAAGGTGCTCCAGCACGCGGGGACCGGCAACATTGCCGTCCTTGGTGACGTGACCAACCAGCAACACCGCAATACCCGTGGCTTTAGCCAGCGAGGTCAGCGCTGCGGTGACTGCTCGGGTTTGGGCGACACCACCGGGAGCGCCATCGACGCCAGTGGCTTGCATGGTTTGCACCGAGTCGACCACCAGCAGGCTTGGCTGCAGCTGGGCAACATGCCCGAAGACCGTGTCTAGGTCGGATTCAGCTGCGAGGTACAGCGTTTCTACCAGCGCCCCGGTGCGGTCGGCGCGCAGCCGCACTTGGCCAGCGGACTCTTCCGCGGTGACATACAACGCGGTGCGATTGCCATTGTCGCCTGCGGGCTGCTGTGCCCAGCGCGCCGCCACTTCCAGCAGCAGCGTCGACTTACCCACGCCCGGTTCACCAGCGAGCAGCACAACGGAGCCAGGCACAATGCCGCGGCCCAGCACTCGGTCCAGTTCACCGATGCCGGTCGGCAGGACCTTCGTCTGGTTCGGGTCAATTGTGGTAATCGGCGCCGCCGCGGTTTTCGGGGTGAGACCGGACTGTGCCCGAGCGGTCCAGTCCGTCACCCCGGCAGCAGCGGCACCTCCGGCGACCAAGCTGACGGTGGTCGGGGCGGGCTGTTGCTCTTCGACGGTGCCCCAGTCGCCACAGGTGGGGCAGCGGCCGACCCATTTGGGGCCTTGCCAGCCACAGCTGCTGCAGACGTAGGTGGTCCGGGGTTTCTTCGCCATGTTGTCTTACCTTAGACGCGAAAAACCCGGCCCACTTGGGCCGGGTCGCGCTTACCCGAAAGGTTATGTGAGCAGTTTACTTGTCGTTGCTCTGGAAACGGTCGTTGTCGGTTTCGCCCTTGCCGTGGTCGTCACGGTGGGTGACACCAGCGTCGGTGCCGTGGTTGGTCACGATGGCAACCTCGATGGTGATGTCCTGGCCCTGACCCTTGTCAGAGGAGAACTTCAGCTGAGCTTCGGTGGTCTGACCAGCGTCGGTGCCGTTCTGGTCGATGAAGGAAGCGGCGTCAGCCTTCGCTGCGAAGTAGTTGATGCAGGCGGTGGTGTCCTTGACACCTTCAGCGTAATTCTTCACCATGTCCTGGGAGTCAGCGACGATGGAGCAGTTGAACTTCAGTTCCTTCTTGGCGTCGCCTTCAGGGGTCAGCTGGACGTCCTTGCCGCCAACCTTGACGGAGTCGAGGGTGTAGACCGCGCCGGAACGGTCCTGGTTCACTGCGGTGAACTTGAAGGATGCTGCGTTCTTCTCCTGGTCAACGATGACCTGAGCGTCGCGGACTGCCAATGGGGAGATGATTCCCTTGTCGTCGGTCAGTTCGTTTGCGCTGCCGTCAACAGCTGGAACCTGGTTTGCGGTCTGGGAAATGTGGCCTGCGGAGCATGCAGACAGTGCAATTGCGGAGCTTGCAGCAACAATGGCCAGGGCTGCGCGACGCACGGACGACTTCTTGGACAGCACGGATGGTCCTCCATCTAGTTTTTCGGGCAAGTCTCTTGTTAAGTGCTCAGCCTAGTGTGCGTTAAGGCATTTCACATAGTTTGGGGTTTGAATTCACTCGAGTGGGGGCTGAAATCGGGGGAATGCATGCGCGGTGACCGCCAGATTCGCCCGCCACCCCGGCCAATTAAGAAGGCTGGTAGAATGGGCGCGTCGAAAGGGGACTGCACCACATGAAACTCGAGGTTGGCGAAACCGTCGTCTATCCACACCACGGCGCGGCTGTGATTCAGGCTAAAGAAGAGCGTGAGCTCGGCGGTGAAGTCGTTGAATACTTGGTCCTGCAGATTCTGCAGTCGGACCTTGTGGTTCGCGTGCCTTCCAAGAACGTTGAACTCGTCGGCGTTCGTGACGTGGTCGGTGAAGAAGGCCTGCGCAAGGTGTTCTCCGTGCTGCGGGAGACTGACGTAGAAGAAGCCGGTAACTGGTCTCGCCGCTACAAGGCGAACCAGGAACGTCTGGCATCTGGCGATGTGAACCGGGTGGCGGAAGTTGTCCGTGACTTGTGGCGCCGCGACCAAGACCGTGGCCTGTCTGCCGGTGAAAAGCGCATGTTGGCTAAGGCACGTCAGGTGCTTGTCGGTGAGCTTGCTCTTGCCGAAGGCCTCGACGAAGCGAAGACGAAGGACATTTTGGACCGCGTCGACGCCACCATTGAACGCCACGCAGAGATGGCTGCTGCTGCCCGCGCAGAGAAGGCTGCCGGCGCTGCCGAAGACGATAGCGTTGACTTGGACAAGTAACCGCGTCACCGCATTGGTGGCTGCGGCGGGGCAGGGCACTCGCCTTGGCGAGCCCATCCCGAAGGCATATGTACAGCTCCGCGGACGTTCGCTGGTTGAGCGGAGCGTCGCGGCGCTGCAACGCTCCCAGGTCGTCGACGATGTTGCTGTCATCGTCAGTGAAGATATGAAGGCCTTCGCGGAAGAGCTCTTCAGCATTGCGTTTGACGCTGGTCGGCTCGATTTTCGGCCTCGGCTGGTGGTCGGTGCGCAGGAGCGCTGCGATTCGGTGCTTCGCGGCCTGAACTCAATCGACGGCGATGACGGGGTAGTTCTCGTCCACGACGCTGCCCGCGCATTGACCCCACCAGGCATGGTCGCCCGCATTGTCCGCACCGTGCTCTCCGGTCAGGATGCTGTTATCCCAGTGCTGCCAGTCGCCGACACCATCAAAACGGTCGATGCCGCCGGAGCAGTCACCAGCACCCCAGACCGCAGCACCCTGCGCTCGGTACAAACCCCACAAGCCTTCCGCCTGCCATTATTGCGGCGCGCGTACCAGTTGCTTATTGACGAACCGGGGCTACCGGTTACCGATGATGCTTCGTTAGTAGAGCTGCTGGGTGAACAAGTTTGTACTGTCCCAGGCGACCCGATGGCGTTTAAAGTCACCACGCCCATGGATTTGTTACTGGCCCGCCAAGTCACAGACGAAGCTGAACCCACCATTTTTGACGTCCCTGGCAGTTAGAAATCCCAGGTATCACTAATCCCAGGTAATTAAAGGAGCACGCATGATTATTCCGCGGGTAGGCATTGCCTCCGACGCCCACCAGGTTGAAGTAGGCAAGCCATGCTGGATGGCTGGCCTGTACTGGGAAGGCGAAAACGGCTGTGAAGGCCACTCTGATGGCGACGTTGTCGCCCATGTTGTCGTCGATGCGCTCCTATCTGCCTCCGGCCTGGGTGACCTCGGCAGTTTCGTTGGGGTTGGGCAGAAAGAATATGACAATGTCTCCGGTGCCCGACTCATCCGGGAATGCCGCCAACTTCTGGCTGAGCGTGGTTTCGTGGTCGGCAATGTCGCGACCCAAATGATCGGCAACCGCCCGAAAATGGGAACAAGACGTCAAGAAGCGGAAAAGGTGCTATCGGACCTGGTCGGCGCACCTGTTTCGGTATCCGCAACCACCACCGACAAAATGGGATTCACCGGCCGTGGGGAAGGTGTTGCCGCGCTGGCCACCGCAGTTGTGTGGCGCGAAGACGAAGCTCAATAGCGCCGCGGCGGGCGGGCGCACTTTCGCAGCGCGCGCTTACGTATAGTAAACAGCGTGACCTTTCGCATCTACGATTCCGCAACCCGTTCGCTCCGCGACTTCGAACCGATTCGCCCCGGCCACGCCTCGGTGTACCTGTGTGGCGCAACGGTTCAGTCGGTGCCACACATTGGCCACGTGCGCTCCGGAGTTGCCTTCGATGTGCTGCGAAACTGGTTGGCCGCCAAAGGACTTGACGTTGCTTTCATCCGCAATGTCACCGACATTGACGACAAAATCCTGACCAAGGCCGCCGAAAATGGTCGGCCATGGTGGGAATGGGCCGCGACCCACGAACGTGCTTTCCAGTGGGCCTACGATCAGCTGGGCGTCACGCCACCGTCGGTGGAGCCGCGCGCTACTGGGCACATCACTCAAATGGTGGACTACATGCAGCGGATCATCGACCGCGGACACGGCTACGCTGCCGACGGCAACGTGTATCTTTCGGTAGCGTCGCTGCCGGACTACGGCGACCTATCGGGCCAGAAGATTGACGAGATGGACCAGGGCGAATCCGCTGGTACCGGTAAGCGCGATGCCCGCGACTTCACCATGTGGAAAGCCGCAAAACCAGGTGAGCCATCCTGGCCGTCGCCATGGGGGCCGGGCCGACCAGGCTGGCACATTGAGTGCTCCGCGATGGCGACGAACTACCTTGGCGCCGAATTCGACATTCACGCCGGTGGCATGGACCTGAAGTTCCCGCACCACGAAAACGAAATCGCGCAGGCACACGCCGCCGGTGACGACTTCGCAAACTACTGGATGCACAACGGCTGGGTGACCATGGCCGGGGAGAAGATGTCTAAGTCGCTCGGCAACGTGCTGTCCGTGCCAAACCTGCTGGAAAAGGTGCGCCCGGTGGAGCTGCGCTACTACCTCGGCAGTGCACATTACCGCAGCATGCTGGAGTATTCCGAGGAGTCTCTGCTGGAAGCTGCCGCTGGTTACCGCCGCATTGAGGCGTTCCTGGCGAAGGCAGCGTCGCTGAGCGAAGTTCCGGTGGGGCAGTGGACGGCCGAGTTTGAAGCTGCGCTTGATGACGATTTGGGTGTCCCGAAAGCGTTGGCAGAAATTCACAACACAGTGCGCGCCGGTAATGCGGCACTGGCGGCGAAGGATACTGCGAAGGCCCTAGAGCTGGCAGCGGCGGTACGTGCGATGACTGCGGTGCTGGGAGTCGACCCAATGTCGGCGCACTGGCAGGCCCACGGTGCTGGTGGCGGCGATGATGCTGCGCACCACGCGCTGGACACCCTGATTAAGGCTGAGCTGGAGCGCCGCGCCGAAGCCCGGGCCAATAAAGATTGGGCTACCGCTGACGCGGTGCGCGACCGTCTGACCGCAGCTGGCATTGAAGTGACTGATACCGCCGATGGCCCGCAGTGGTCACTGGCTGACCACTAACCGTTCAACTAACCGCCGACAACCCGTTCGCCGACAACTTTAGGAGACAACATGGCAGGCAACTCGAAGCCACGTGGCGCGGTGCGTAAGACAGCGCGCAAAGGTTCCTCGCAGGGGTCCGGCGGTCAGGTCCGCCGCGGTCTGCGTGGCAAAGGTCCAACCCCGAAGGCTGAAGACCGCGTCTATCACGTAGCGCATAAGAAGGCCCAGAAGGCTAAGCGGCGTGAATCCGGCAAGCATGACCGCTTTGCTGATGGTTCCGAACTGGTCGTTGGCCGCAATCCGGTGGTCGAATGCCTGCGGGCAAAAGTTCCGGGCACCGCGCTGTATGTGGCGCTGGGTACCGAGAATGATGACCGGCTGACCGAAGCTGTGCGTCTAGCTGGTGACCGCGGAATTGTGGTGCAGGAAGTGCCACGCTTGGAGCTGGACCGGATGACCGGCAACACCATGCACCAAGGCATTGGCCTGCACATTCCGCCATTCCCGTACCAGGAAGTGCGCGATGTGATTAACGCTGCACAGAACTCTTCCACTCCGGGCTTGGTGGTGTGTCTGGATAACATCACCGACCCACGTAACCTCGGTGCCGTCATCCGTTCCACTGCTGCTTTTGGTGGGCATGGCGTTGTCATTCCGGAACGTCGGAGCGCTTCGGTCACTGGTGTGGCATGGCGTACCTCTGCCGGTACTGCCGCGCGGCTGCCGGTGGCACGCGCGACGAATATGGTCCGTGCGCTGAAGGAGTTTCAGCAGGCCGGCTACCAGGTTGTTGGTTTGGACGCCGGCGGCGACCACACGCTGGACACTTACGACGCAACCACTCCGGTGGTTGTCGTGGTTGGTTCCGAAGGCAAGGGCTTGTCCCGCCTGGTGTCAGAAACTTGCGACACCATCATGGCGATTCCAATGGCATCATGGGTCGAGTCCTTGAACGCCTCGGTTGCTGCCGGTGTGGTGCTGTCTGAGTTCTCCCGTCAGCGCCGCGTGGCTGGTGTGCCGTCGGGTACCCGCGCGCCGGGCGTCAAGTAGGTCAGGTGCCTGGCCTGCAGTGCAACCAATTGTGAAATGGGCTGGTGGTAAACGCCAGCTCCTACCGGAAATCCGCGCGCGCATTCCGGAGTTTTCCGGCCGCTACTTTGAGCCCTTTCTCGGTGGCGGTGCGGTCTGGCTGGACCTCGCGCCGGAGCGCGCCGCCGTCAGCGACATCAACCCCGGGCTCATTGAACTGCTAGAAGTCGTCCGCGACGATGTCGAGGAGCTTATCGACGAGTTGGGTGGGCACCGGAATGACGAAAAGTACTTCTACGAGGTGCGGGCGTGGGACCGGGATGCTGAGATCTGGTCGTCAAAAAGCAAAGTGCAGCGCGCCGGGCGGATGCTGTACCTGAACAAAACCTGCTTCAACGGGCTGCATCGGGTGAATCGCGCCGGGCAGTTTAATGTGCCGTTTGGCAAATATGTGCGGCCGAATATTGTCAATGAGTCTGGGTTGCGGGAGCTGAATGCCTACCTGAATGCGACCGATGTGCAGCTGTCCGTGGCAGGGTATCAGGAGCTGTGCGCGGCGGCGCGGCCGGGGGATTTTGTGTACCTGGACCCGCCATATGATGTGGTAAGCGCGACAAGTTCGTTTACGTCCTACGCGCGGGACGAGTTCGGTCGGGCGCAGCAAATGGAGCTGAAGGCGACGTGCGATGCGTTGACCGCGCGGGGTGTGGATTGGTTGCTGTCGAACTCGGCGACCGAGTTCATTGTCGACCTGTACTCCGAGTACACGGTAGATATTGTCGGTGCGACCCGGGCGATTAATTCGGTGGCGACGCGGCGCGGGAAAGTCAGCGAAGTGTTGGTGCGGCCATGAGCAAGAATGACCTTGCATGGGAACTGCTTTTTGACGAATTGGATATTGCGGCTCGAGTTCAACGCGATGGGCTCGTGGTGGTGACGACGAAGCAGATCAAAGAAATCGGCCAGCGGGAACCGCGGTTGATGGCGAAATTCGACAATAGCTCGATGCTGCCAAAGAGCTTCCGAGACAATGGTTTTGGACTGCTGCCGTTATCACGGTCGAAGTATGTAGTCGGCAACTTTGACTTATTCCACCCCTTCCCGACGACACCTGGGGAAATCTATCCTGCGGAAAGTCCCACGTATCTGAGTACTTTTGCCGTGGCACCGGCCTCAGAATCGGTCGCACTGCATGAGGCACAGGCCGCGGGAATCTTGGCGGACTTCCTAGGGGAGAATCAGGTGGAGGCAGTTCTGTCGGGGCGGATGGGATCCGACGCCATGGCGTTCAAAATTGGTGGCCGTGGTGGGTCTGCGCCATACTCCATTGAGGTTTCAGGTGCGCAAATTGAAATTGACGGCGGTTTCGAAGGCGAAAACTCAGTTGCGCTGATTGAGGTCAAACGCGACCTTTCTGACGATTTTGTAATTCGACAACTCTACTACCCGTGGTTTGTGTGGTCGAAGAAGCTAACAAAGAAAGTCCGGCCGATATACATGGTGTACGGCAGTGGACTTTTCCACCTGATGGAGTATGAATTCACGGACCAAGAACGCTACGACAGTATTCGACTGGTACGGAATTGCACCTACTATTTTCCTGAAGCGATTGTTCCGAAGGCAACCATCGCGGAACTGGTAAGGAATATGGTGCCAGTGACGCAACCAGAAGTCACTTTCCCGCAAGCAGACCGAGTGGAACGAGTCGCCGCAGTGTGCGAGCTCCTAATACAAGGGCCGATGACTGCAACTGAAATCTCGGAAGCTCTGGGGTTTGTTGAGCGCCAAGCGAGCTACTATACGACAGCTGCGCGATTCTTGGGATACGTCGAAGGCCGCGCCGGGGAAACGACGCTGACTCCGCGGGGCCGGACAGTGTTTGAGTTGCCGTTGAAGGATAGAACCTTCCAGATTGCAGCGGATATCCTCCGCCACGGTGCTTTCCTAGACACTTGGAAAATGTGGGAGTCGACTGGTGTGCGACCAACCACCCACGAGGTGGCGGCGGTAATGCAAAAGCACCAAGTACATGATGGGCATGGAAATGCTCTTTCGCCAGTGACAGTGAATCGACGAGCCCAAACCATTTTGGGGTGGGTTGGCTGGCTGCGCGCACTGGATGCACCGGAGCAGTTGGCAAAGAAGGAGTTCGGCGTTTAACCAGACTCGAGCAGCGTGGACAGTCGGAGGTTGCTGGCTTCGGGTCGTCAAAAGGCAAAAGCAAGACGCACTGCTGCCAATAACAACAGAGCGTCTTCTTTGGTGGCCTGAGGCAGAGGAAGGCTCGGTTAGAGCACCATCGCGGCAATCCAACCGGCGGCCAGCAGCGGCAGGTTGAAGTGCAGGAACGTCGGGATGACGGAGTCGCGGATGTGGTCATGCTGACCGTCCGCGTTCAGACCGGATGTTGGGCCGAGCGTGGAGTCCGACGCTGGGGAACCTGCGTCACCGAGGGCGCCGGCGGTACCGATGATGGCGACGGTGGCCAGCGGGGAGAAACCGAGGGCGGCGCAGAGCGGCACGTAAATCGCGGCGATAATCGGCAGGGTGGAGAAGGACGAACCGATGCCCATGGTGACGATGAGGCCAACAACCAGCATCGCGAGGGCAGCGGCAGCCTTCGAACCGGCAAACATATTCGCCGAAGCTTCCACCAGCGGCTGCACGTCGCCGGTCTCGGTCATGACTGCGGCGAAGCCCTGCGCGGAAATCATGATGAAACCGATGAGGGCCATCATCTTCATGCCTTCGGTGAAGACGTCGTCAGCCTGGCGCCAGTTGACGCCACCGGTGAGCATGAAGACGGCCAGGCCGGCCAGCGCGCCGACGAGCAGGGAGTTTGCCTCGAAATCGGTGGCCTGCATCCACACCTGAATCGCAAAGGTGACGAAAATAGCGATGAGCGCCACGATGATCTTGTAGCTGCTGATTGGCTCTGCGGAAGCGGCCGGAGAATCTTGGGTCGTTGACGCCGCTGCGGCAGCTTCGCTTGGGGTTTCCGCGTACTCGCGTGGTTTGCGGTAAGAAATGAACAGTGCCACCAGCAGACCGAGGAACATACCGAGGGCTGGAATACCCATTGCTTGCAGAATATTGATGCCGGAAATGTCCATGCCAGCGGTTTCAATATTGCCCAGCAAAATGTCGTTCAAGAAGATGGAACCGAAGCCCAACGGAATGAACATGTAGGTGGTCACCAGACCGAAAGTCATGGCGCAGGCGGCAGCACGACGGTCAATCCGGAGCTTATTCATCGCAGCCAACAGCGGCGGCACCACCAGCGGAATGAAGGCGATGTGCACTGGAATCAGGTTCTGCGACAGTACGGCCATCAGCGTGAAGCCACCGAGCAGTGACCACTTGACGACGGTTACCGCTTTCTGGTTTTCTGCTGGGTCTTTGCCGGTGACCGACTTAATAATGTAATTCGCCAACAGCTGTGGCAGACCCGACTGTGCCACCGCCATCGCAAACGCGCCGAGCAGTGCATAACTTAACGCGATTCGGGCGCCACCAGACAGGCCATCTTGGAAGGCGACTAGGGTGCCATCGAAGCCAAGCCCGCCGAGTAAACCACCGACAAGCGCGCCGATGAACAGCGCTAACACAACATGCACTCGCGAAACCGCGAGAATAAGCATCACCACAACGGCGACTAATACTGAGTTCATAAGAAAAACCTTAACGCAGGTTGCGCTGAGGTCAGTAAAATGGTGCCCATGATCCTGATTAACGTTCGCTATGTTGTAAAACCCGAAGCCGCCCCAACCTTCTTGGATGACGTCGCCTGGTTCACCGAAGCGACCCGCGCCGAAGAAGGAAACATCTTCTTTGACTGGTACAAGGACCCAGAAGACCCAAACAAGTTCCTGCTCATCGAAGCTTTCCAGGATGACGCAGCCGAAGCGCATGTGAACTCCGACCACTTCAAGCGGGCCTGTGAAGAAATGCCGGGCTACCTGGTGGAAACGCCAACCATCATCAACACTCTCATCGAAGGCAAGACCGACTGGGATGAGATGGCCGAGTTCCAGGTGATGTAGGGCATTAGACCACTAGCTGGAACCAGAAAAGCGGGGACCGAAGTCCCCGCTCTTTTTGTGGGCATGCGTCGCCGCGCACGCCGTGAATGTGGTCCTACTCTTCGTCCAAGTTGGATTCGACCATTGCTGCAATCTTTTCGACTGCTTCAGCATTGTCGGAAGAGACGGTGACCTGGTCGCCGTGTTCTGCGCCGAGGGCCATGATCATCATGGAACTGGCGGCATCGGCTGGTTCGTCGTCTTCGTCGGCATCGACCAGTTCGATCAGGATTTCGTCGTCGTATTCCAGCGCAGCTTCAGAGATGAGGGTTGCTGGACGTGCGTGCAGACCGACGGTGGAACCGACTACGACAGTTTTGGAAGCCATGTTGCCTTCTTTCAGTTAGATGCAGGTACAGGTGCGCTGGTAGCAGCACTATTCGCAGCAGCGTCGGCACCGGTAGGAACCGAGCGCTTCCAGAACTGCTTCAGCATAATGACGGCCGCAGCGCCAACAACCATGCCCGCGACAATCGCCACTATCCACGCTACCGGGTTATCGATGGCGAAGAGTACAAAAATACCTCCATGTGGGGCATGCGACCCGGCGCCCAGCGCCATGGACAGTGCGCCGGTGGTGGCGCCACCGAGCATCATCGACGGAATGACACGCAGCGGGTCGGCAGCTGCAAATGGAATGGCACCTTCCGAGATGAAGGACGCACCAAGCAACCAGCCGGCCTTACCGTTCTCCCGTTCCGACTGGGTGAACAGCTGTGGCCGAACAACCGACGCCAAGGCCATCGCCAGTGGCGGCACCATGCCGGCAGCCATGACCGCGGCCATCACCTTCAGCGATGCTTCATCGCCGGTGGACAGCCCCGCGGTACCGAAGAGGTAAGCAGCCTTATTAATCGGTCCGCCCATGTCGGAGCACATCATCAGACCGATGATGATGCCCAGCACCGCCGCCGACGCCCCCGACATCGAACCTAGCCAGTTGTTCATCGCTTCCATCAGCGCGGTCAGTGGTCGGCCAAGCAGGATGAACATGAGCAGGCCGACGCCCAACGAACCGAGCAGCGGAATGATGACCACCGGCATCAGGGAACGCAGCCAACGTGGCACCTGGAAGGACTGCAGGCCCAGGGCAATGAGACCGGCGACGAGACCGGTGACGAGGCCCCCGAGGAAACCAGCGCCAATGGCCACGGAAATGGCGCCGCCGATGAAACCGGGTGCGATACCGGGGCGGCCCGCCAGACCGTAGGCGATGAAGGCCGACAGGATGGCGACGATGACGCCCATGCCGTAGCCACCGGTCGCGAAGAAAATCGACCCGATGTAGAGCATGAGTCCGGAGGAGTCGACGGTCTGCACCGTTCCGTCGGCAAGCGTAATGGTGTTGCCCGGCAGGTTCTGCAGCGTAAAGTTTTGCACCACGTCATTGGCCACATTTGCGACTTTGTAGCCGCCAAAAAGGAAACCGAGCGCGAGCAGCAGACCGGACGCCGCAACGAACGGCACCATGTAGGACACACCGGTCATAATTGCCTGCTGGATGCGTTTGCCCCAGCTCAGCGATGCACCTTCCTCGTCGTCGCCCGACCCGTCAGCGCCGCCACCAGCTGCATGTACTCGCTTGGCATTCGGATTCTTCGCAGCCGCAATAGCTTCATCAATCATCTTGTTCGGCTCATTGATGGCGCGCTTAACCCCAGATTCAATCACCGGTTTGCCGGCAAACCGCTCCCGGTCTTTCACACCAACATCGGTGGCAAAAATGACAGCATCGGCATCGCGAATTGCGGCCTTCGCCAGCGGCGTGACTGCGGAAGAGCCTTGCGGTTCAACCTGCAGCGTCACATCGTCGCGCCCCTCGGCGGCCTGCGTCAGCGAATCCGCCGCCATATAGGTGTGCGCCACACCGGTTGGACACGAGGTAATCGCCACAATCCGGGTGACATCTACGTCCGCTTCAGCCTTAGCATCCGCGGTTTCCGGGGTTGCCGTGTCCGTTGCGGCGGCCAGTTCCGGACCAATTTGCTTATCGACGATTTCCACCAGCTCATCGCTGGTTTTAGCGGCGCGGAGCGTGTCGCGGAACGCGGGTTTGACCAGTCCGCGGGCTAGCTTCGACAGAATTTTCAGGTGCGCTTTGCCTGCGCCTTCCGGCGCCGCGATCATGAACACCAGATCACCTGGCCCATCCGGCGCTCCGAAGTCGACTTTTTCGCTCAGCCGCGCAAACGCCAAGGTTGGTGCGGTGACTGCGGCGGAGCGGCAGTGGGGGATGGCGACCCCGCCGGGCGCACCGGTGGCGGACTTTTCTTCTCGGGCGAGAGCATCGGCGGCCAGCTGGGCAGCGTCAGTGGCGCGGCCAGCGTCAGCTACCTGCTGCGCCAGCGCAGTGATGACATCGGTTGGGGCGGTACCAAGGTCGACATCAAGGCCGACTAACTGTGGCGTAATGATGGGCGTAGACATGGCAATCCTTTTGATTCAATGAATGAGAATTACAAGATGGTGATGATCGCCTGGTCGGGGTGGACCTGCGACGGGGTAGGGATCGTTGTTCCAGGTAGCGAGGTTGCGCTGGCGCCGTAAGCTACGGCGCGCGCCAATCCGTCACTAAGCGAAAGCTTTTCGGTGGTGGACATGAGGAAACCGGCCAGGGTGCAGTCGCCCGCACCGACGGTGGACCGGGGGATGATTTGGGGTGGGGTGGCAAAAATTGGGTCGTGACCTGCTGCGACCAGTAGTGCGCCCGTGGCACCAAGGGTGACCAATACCTGGTCAATTCCCAGGGCATTGAGTTCGCGGGCGGCAGCTACAACACCGGAAAGGTCACCGGCGGCAGCATCATCTTCGAGACGGTCGCCGTCGATACCGAGGAATTGGCCAAGCTCAAAACCATTCGGCTTGATGACATTTGGCGCAATCTTCCGGCCAAGCGTTGGGTCATTGGAACGCAGGGCAGTAGCCAGCGCAGTCAGTGGGGCATCGGATGTATCTACTGCAATCTGCAGTTCGGGGCGCCGGGCACGCATCGCTTGGATGCAACGGACGTAGAAATCTCGTGGGGTGCCTGACGGCAGGGAGCCTGCGAGCACCACCCAGTCGGCGGCGGCGGATAGTTCCACGGCGCGGGCGATGACGGCGTTGAGTTCCGCGTCAGTCAGGGCGATCCCGGCGGAGTTCAGTTTCGTGGTGGTGCCGTCTTCCTCGACGACCGTGAGGTTGACGCGGGTGTTTGCGGCAACATCGACGACCTCATGGGGAATGTTGGCGGCGCGGACCAGTCGAACGAAGTGGCCCTGCGGGTTAGCTGGGAACAGGGCCAAGGTGTCCACGCCTGCGAGGTGGATTGCTTCGGAAACGTTGATGCCTTTTCCGCCGGCGATGTCGGTAGGCTCGGACAGGCGGAACACTCCGCCGCGTTCCAGCTGGTTGGGGATGCTAGCCGTCCGGTCGATGGATGGGTTGGCTGTGAGGGTGAGGATCATGGCGCCGCTCCGCAATGTGCGTATATATCTGTTTATGCCCGGTTAGTTCCGTTTGTCTTTATTTTAGTCGATGTGGCCCGGAAAAGCTATGCCCGGAATGTGGGAGCTGGGGCACAATTCGCCTCGCCGCATTAGTGAAGGTCACATTTCCGCGCACATTTGCGCCAGCGCAAATCAGTAGACTGGATACAAGCCGTGCAACCAGGACTGTTGAAGGAGCGCCCGATGTCCGAACCCGAAGTTCACAAAGCCACTGCCGTCGTTCCCGGAGTTGGTTATGGCCCTGCCGTGTGGGTACATCCACGGCCTGAGCTGCCCACTGCCGACGCGCGCATCCCGGACACCGACATTGAACTTGAAACCGACCGGATGAAAACCGCCGCGAAAACCGTCGCCGACCGACTCGCGGCCCGCTCCGAAAAAGCCACCGGCAACGCCGCCGAAGTGCTCCTAGCCACCTCTAAACTCACCATGGACCGCGGCTGGCAACGCGCCGCCGCCAAAGCCATCAAGCAGTCCAAGCCCGCCGAACTTGCCGTCACCGAAGCCATCGGCAAATTCGTCGATATGTTCAAAGCCGCCGGCGGTGTCATGGCCGAGCGCACCACCGACCTGGAAGACATTCGCGACCGCATCATTGCTGAACTGCGCGGCGAGGACGAACCAGGTTTGCCGGTGGTCACCGCGCCATCGATCCTGCTTGCCGACGATTTGAGCCCAGCGGACACCGCAACCCTCGACCCAGCACTCTTTGTTGGCCTAGCCACCGAACTGGGCGGCCCAACCTCCCACACGGCAATCATTGCCCGCCAACTCGGCGTGCCATGTGTGGTCGCCGCAGGCCCGAACCTCCGGGACATTGCCGCCGGGCAGCAGGTGCTTATTGACGGTTCCCTCGGCACAATTACCGTCAACCCAGCTAAAGACGTTGCCGCGGAAGCTGTCGCCCAGGCGCAGCGGATGGCAGAAAAAATTGCGGAATGGAAAGGCCCAGGCCGCACCAAAGATGGGCTGCGCGTACAACTGCTCGCCAACGTCGGCGATGGCGATGCAGCGCGCATTGCTGCCGAAGGCAACGTCGCGGAAGGCATCGGCCTGTTCCGCACTGAGCTGGCATTCCTGTCCGCGCAGCATGAACCAACTGTGGACGAGCAGGCGGAGGTTTACGCCAAAGTGTTCCGCGCCTTCCCAGAAGGCAAAATTGTGGTCCGCACACTTGACGCCGGCTCCGATAAACCACTGGTTTTCGCCAACCAAGAGATGGAAGAAAACCCGGCGCTGGGTGTGCGCGGCCTGCGTATTTCCCAGGCGCACTCTGGTCTGATGGAACACCAATTGGACGCCATCGTGGCCGCGAAGAAAATCGCTGGCCGTGGCGATGACGTGAAAACGTGGGTGATGGCGCCGATGGTCGCCACCCTGGAAGAAGCTGCCTGGTTTGCCAGCGAATGCCGCGAACGCGGACTGACTCCAGGCGCCATGGTGGAGATTCCGGCCGCAGCTTTGATGTCGCATGACCTGATGAAGGTGCTGGACTTCGTATCCATCGGCACCAATGACCTGACCCAATACGCCATGGCTGCCGACCGACTGTCGCCACACCTGGCATACCTGACAGACCCATGGCAGCCAGCGGTACTGCGGCTTATTGACATGACCTGCATTTCTGGCGCTTCAAATAATGTGCCGGTCGGTGTCTGTGGTGAAGCTGCCGCTGACCCGCTGCTGGCCTGCGTGCTCGTTGGCCTTGGCGTGAATTCCCTGTCGGCAGCCTCCACCGCGCTGGCCGGTGTCGGCGCGCAATTGGCCGAAGTTACTCTGGCGCAGTGCAAGGAAGCAGCGCGCGTTGCACTGAACTCGTCAACCTCTGAGAAAGCCCGCGACGGAGTCCGCCGCGTCCTGAACCTCTAACGACTGCGCCGACCTGCCTGCGCCGGTCAGCCTGCGCCGGTCAGCCGGCGCTGCTAGCGCACGGCTTCGGTGCGTAGCTCCGCCAGCAGCTGCAGCACCTCCGACGCCGTCGCGATGTCCGTAACTTGGAACTTCGCGGCGGTGTCCGCATTTGGCGCATCGGGATGCACTCGCACCGACACATCCAGCGGGCCCGTGAGCACCGCAAACGCCCGCTCATCGGTGACACAATCGCCGATATAAAACACAGCATCAGCTTGCTGCGCTTTCGCCTCAGCTGCCAGCCACGTCCCCTTCGTCACATGAATCACCGACGCTTCCACCGAACGGTTACCCGCGGTGATGAACACGCCAGGCAGCTTCCCGAGCTCTGCTAGAACCTGGTGCTCCAATTCGTCGGCAAGCACAGGGGACCGTTCCGAAAGCGCGCGAGTCTGGAAGACACGGGCGAAAGGTTTCCGCTCAACCCACGCGTCGGGGTGCACGGTCATGACATCAGCGAACACGGTTTCAATGTCGGACATTAACTGCTGCTGCGCCGGGGTCAGCGCGACGGTAGGCCCGGTACCAGCAGCGATATCGGAATCGGGTTGCGCCCCATGTGACCCGGTCAGCCGAAGCGGTGGCTGCGCGTCCGTGAGCTGCCGCAGTGACTCCAAATCGCGGCCCGACAAAATCACCGTCGGTGTGTTCGGCAACTCCGCCAGTTGCACCACCGCCGCCATCGACTCCGGCAATGCCCGCACCTGCATAATCTCGGCGTTAAACGGCGCCATAGTGCCATCAAAATCGGCAGCCACCAGAAGCGTTGGCTGCTTCACCACAGTTTTCAAAGCACGGACAAGATCGGGGGGAAGCGCAATCATGCCACCAGCATAACGTTAGGATGGGGCCGATGAACCTTCCAAGTAGCCAACCGATAGATGAACGCGCCCTGCGCGGAGCCTTCGGCGAATTCGCCACCGGCATCACCATCGTTGCTGGTCGGCACCCGGAAACCGATGAGCCGATTGGCTTTGCCTGTCAATCCTTCTCGAGCCTCAGCCTAGACCCGCCATTGCTGCTGTTCACCGTGATGGAAACGTCGCGGTCATGGCCACTTATTGCCGCCAGTGGCCGGTTTAGCGTCAACATTTTGGCCGCCGATCAGCAACCCATCTCCGAGCTGTTCGGGCGCCCAAACCCCAACCGTTTCGACAAAATTTCCTGGCAACCTTCCGCCGCGAACATGCCGCTTATTGACGGAGCGGTGGCGTGGATGGATTGCCAGTTAGCGCAGGAACTACCTGGCGGGGATCACACCATTGTTGTTGGGCAGATTGAAGACCTCGGGACGAGGGAAGATGCGATGCCGTTGATTTACCACCGCGCCGGTTACAGCGAACTCAGCAGACCAGGGCAACGGTCGCAGGCACACCTGCGGGACCGTCGACCATCGGTATAGAACTAATGAATTAGCGGCCGCTGGTCAGGCCCAGACCGCGAGGCGACTGGCCGGGAGCCGGGTCCTCATCTGCACGCGACAGTCGCATATCCGATTCAGCGCGGTGAAGCTGAAACTCGCCGTCGACGATCCGCTTGACGCGGTCTGCAAAATTGCGGGCATCTTCCGTGCAGGTCTCAAGAACATTGTCGGACTGTGGGGTCGGCTTGAACTTCACCTTCGAAATGGTGACATGCTCCGCATCCGGCCACTGCGCCTTGGCGACAAAAGCCTCACAACCGGTGTTCCCCGTGACACCCTTTTCGCTAAACGCCAGCTCTGGGGTGGCGGTGAAACCATACACCGGCGCATCGGAGGCAGCGTCCGGAGTATCCCACGCTGCGGTGATCTGCCACGTGCGGTCCACCAATGGGGAATCGACTGGGTCGGAGCTGCTGCATCCCACCAAGGAAGCCGCAGAGATAGCCGCCGCAGCAAGAAGCGCCGCAATGCGGTGCGGAGTGCGCGGGGTGCGGGAAGCCTGTGAAAACGCCATGGAACTAGCCTTCCTTATCCATTGCCGCGAGGAAAGAATCAGCCCACAACTGCACATCATGCTGGTTCACCCGCGCGAACATGTGCGACATGCGGTCCCTGCTGATGTTGGGGCTGTGATCGCGTTCGTCGATAGCGGTCATAATGGCCTCGCACATGGAATCGCGGTCATACGGGTTGCACAAATACACCTCCGTGAGTTCATGCGCCGCGCCCGTGAACTCCGACAACACCAACGCCCCAGACAGGTCACTGTGGCAAGCAACGTATTCTTTCGCCACGAGGTTCATTCCATCGCGCAGCGCCGTGACCAGCATGATGTCGGCCGCGCAGTACAAGGTGACAATCTCCGCGAATGGCATCGGGCGGTGCACATAATGCACCACCGGCCGCCACACGGAACCAAACTTGCCATTAATCCGCGATACTGTCTGTTCCACTTCCAGCCGGGTCTGCCGGTAATGCTCAATACGCTCCCGCGACGGAGTGGCCACCTGAACCATCACCGTGGTCTCTGGGTTCAATTCACCGGAGTCCAGCAGCTGCTCAAGGGCCTGCAAGCGATGCAAAATCCCCTTCGTATAATCCAGTCGGTCCACACCCAACAGCAATGTGTCTGGGTTGCCGAGGCGGTCGCGCAGCCGCTGCGGTTTCCCGTCGGCCTGTGCCCGCTCCGCCAGCTCCACCACAGCGGCGGTATCGATGGAAATTGGGAACGCCCCGACACCAACCTGTCGGCCCGAGTCCGCGACATCGACGAAGCTTGTGACTTCTCGGACGGATGGCACACCGCGGGAGTGGTGGCCCAATTCGTCAACAAGCTCCAAAAAGTTTTGCGCACCGGACGCCAAATGGAAACCGAGCAGGTCTGCGCCGAGCAAGCCGTCAACAATGTCGGTGCGCCACGGTAGCTGCCGGAAAATTTCGGCCGGCGGGAACGGGATATGCAGGAAGAAGCCGATGGTCAGATCGGGGCGGAGTTCGCGAAGCATCCGCGGGACAAGCTGAAGTTGGTAATCCTGCACCCAAACAGTGGCGCCTTCGGCAGCTTGGGCAGCAGCGGCCTCAGCGAAGCGGCGATTGACGGCACAGTAGCTATCCCACCAGGCGTTATGGAGCTCCGGTGGCACAATGAGGGAGTGGTACAGCGGCCAGAGAGTGGCGTTGGAAAAACCCTCGTAGAACTCGGTGAACTCCGCCGTGCTTAATTCCACCGGGTAAAGAGTGATGCCTTCGTCGGAAATAAAAGGGTCGGCAGCGAAATCGGCGATTCCCGGCCAACCAACCCAAGCACCGCGGCCACCTGCCAGCACTGGGCGCAGCGCCGTAACCAACCCACCCGGGGATGTCACCCACTGGGCAGAACCATCCGGTCGGTTAACCCGGTCAACCGGCAGGCGGTTCGCGACCACCACCAGATCACTGCGGCGATGCTCGCCAGGCTGGTTGCGTGCTGTGTTTTCGCTCATCAGATAAGCAATCCGCGCGGCGCCGGATGCCGCAGCTTACTGCGCGGTCTTCTTCGCAACCTTCTTTGCTGCCTTCTTGGTCGCCTTCTTAGCCGCAGCCTTCTTCGTCGCCTTTTTCGCGGTCTTCTTGGCTGCCTTCTTCGTCGTCTTCTTAGCGGCCTTCTTCGCAGCCCTCTTCCGAGTGCGCTTCGGTGCAGCTTCCTCTTCCTCGGTCTGCAGCTCCGCGGCGACCTTCGCGTGCGACAAGCCCTCCGGCTCCACACCGAGCATGCACATCAAAGTGACTGCGTCGAAGAAATCTTCAGAGTAACTAGCCACAATCTTCCGCGCATCAATCGCAGTCTGCGCCTCCACAGCATGGAGAGCTTCATTAGTATTGGCACGATTGTCGGTGACCTTAGGTGGCACAGATCCTCCTGAGACGTTGCAGCCGGACTTTGCAGACGTTGCATCCGCACATTTTGGGAACAACCCATTATAGCCGACTATAGCGAGGTCGGGCGGGGCAGGTCAGGGGAGCGCAGTCGGGGCAGGCGCGGAACCCTGGCCCCGGTGTTTGGGAAATGGGGCAGAGAATGTACGATGTTCCCTATTGCTGGAGTGGCGCAATTGGTAGCGCAACGCACTTGTAATGCGTAGGTTGCGAGTTCAAGTCTCGTCTCCAGCTCAAAGAACTAGCTCAGCTCTGGGGCTTCCCACAGGTTGAGCTTGGTGCCAATGCCCTTGGCAATGGCGTTGTCCAACACGTCGGTTGCCCAAGCGACGTCTTCAACTGGCATGCCGCCGACGGAGTAGCAGAAGATTTCCTCGTCGTTGGTGCGGCCGGTGGCCTTACCGGAAGCGATGTCACCCATGTTGACCAGCTTCTCTTCTGGCAGCTCGCCGGCTTCCTTCATGTCCCACCAGCGGTTGCCTGGGATGCCCAGCAGCACTTCGTAGGTCACATCCGGACCGTTTTCGTTGAACCACTCGGAGTACAGGCCCTTGTAGTCCACAACTAGGCGGGCATCGTCGCTCTTGATGAAGTCATCGTCAAAACGCGCCGCCGCTGGCAGCAACAACAGTGCGCCTGGCTTAATCCATTCCTTCTTAAAGTATGGGAACCCGGAGGGGCCGTCTGGGGAAGTGGAGGTCGCGGCAATGACAATGTCGGAGCCTTCGATGGCTTCCTGCTCGGTTTCCACGATGCGAACGTCTTCGAGCTGTGGGAACCTCTCCTTCACCCAATCGACGTAGCGCTGGGTCGAGCCGAGGGAGCGGCCCTTGACCTTGAGGGTTTTAATGCCTGGGCGCTGCGACAGGGTGGCGTCCAGGATGGAGCGGCTCATCACACCAGGCCCAATGACTGCGGCGACGGTGGAGTTCTCCAGCGCTAGGTGCTTGACGCCGACTGCTGGGACCGCGCCGGTGCGGTATGCCGACAGCAGGTTGGCAGACATGATGGCTTTCGGTGCGCCGGTTACGGAGTCGTTGAGCACGAACACGTGGATGGAGCGTGGCAGGTCGTGCTTGCGGTTTTCGGCGTTGGAGCCGTACCACTTCACGCCGGCGTTGTTGAAGCGGCCGCCGATGTAGGCAGGCATCGCCATGAAACGGCGGTCCGGGCCGTCAGCTGGCATGTTCTCGAACTTAGGGTTCTTCGGGAAGTTGATCTGTGCACCGTGGGAGTTCGCAGACGCACCAGCCATGCGGTAGTCACCTTCAGCCAGCAGAATCAGCACTTCCTCCATGGCATCGACACACTTGGCGGAGTCGGTGACACCCGCCGCGATCATGTCCGGCTCGGACAGGTAGAGCATGTCGATGCGTGGGGAAGTAGGAAATTCGGAACTCAAGATAAGCCTTTCGGTTACGGGAAATGGCGCTCGTTGCCAGAACAGTCTTACCTACCCAGAGTGACATAATTTCAGAGATTGGGTTGTTATGTGCAAAAGGAGACCCCGGAAAGGGTGAGGCGGGACACACTTATGGGGCAGCACATTTCCGCTCTTCGGTCAGCACAAGGATTTTCCTCTATACATGAGGGGGAACCGGTTTTGTACCGGAAAGGAGAATCACATGAGCGGTATCTTGTTTGTTTGCTCGCATAACAAAGGCAAATCCCGCATGGCTGAAGGCCTCCTGCGGTCCCGTGCGCCGCACATCCCCGTTGAATCCGCCGGCACGGACGTTAGCCCGAATGAACGTGGGGTCAATGAAGAAGCCCGCGAAGCCCTTGCTGAAGTTGGCGCCCGCATGGACGGCGACCCACTGCAGCTCACCGCGTCGCTGGCCGATAGCTACGACCTCATCGTTGTCGTCGGTCAGGCCGATATTTCCGACCTAGTGCCACAGGAATCCACTGTGGAGCGGTGGGATGTCGACGAGCCTTCCGAACGTGGCATCACCGGAATGAAACGGATGCGGATGTTGCGGGAGGAAATCGCAGAGCGTGTCGACGAATTGATCGACCGCTGGAATGAGGAACATCCAGAGTTCGACCCAGCGACGGAACTGAAAGACAAGTTCTAGCTCAGCTCCGCGGTGACCAGTTCGACTACTTCGTCAGCGGCGAAAATAGTGTGGTGCGCGTGCCCGTCTAAGAGGATTGTTCTGGCTCCGGGCCACTGTTGATCGTCAATAAGCGAAGAGGAAAACGGCACCACGAGATCGGTGCGAGAAGCGATCGACAGCAGCGGCGGTGACTGTGGCGGGGCCGTGGGCAGTTCCCACGGCAGGCGGGTGAGGAGATCCGCGAAGCCTTGGCCAGCGACGCGGCGGGCGAGACGTAGCGAAAGCCAGCGCGGATGTGGAACGCCACGGAAACAACCCGAGATAGACACGATGCGGCGGACCTGGGTTGGGGCGAGACTCCCAGAAGTCAGCAGGTGCATGGCTTGGTAGCCGCCTTGGGAATGGCCAACTAGATCGACCTGGCTGGCACCAGTATCAGCCAGAATGGCGTGGATGAGCGCTGCAATTTCGGCAGTATTCGCCGTGATGGCGTCCGTGCCGCGGCTACCGAAACTTAGCGAATACACCAGCCGTCCACGGGCGCGCAGGCTCTGAGCGATCGGTGTAAAACACTCCGGACCAGCGATCGTGCCATGGATACACACCACCGGCGGTGCATCGGTGAGCTGTGCAGAGAACTGCCCGGCGCGATACTCGGCCACTCGCTCGGCCGGTTCGGGGACGAATGTGCCGCGCGGGCCGACCGCCAGCGCGAGGGGCCGCTGCCACCACCGTTTCGGCGCTGGGGTCGGATCAGATGACGCTAGGGCCGGATCAGATGCAGTCACCGGGTGAACCTTTCAATGTCAGCGACCACAATGTCGCGAACTCGCCGGTCGTAGGGCATATCTTCATGCAGCACAATCGCCCGCGGGTGAAAATCCTGCACCCACAGGTTCCGGATAGCGTCGGGTTTTTCGGGCAGTTCGTTTCGGAACAGGAAACAGGAATCCGGTGGGTAAATCAGCGTGTCCGACCTTGTCGCAATGCACGTGTAGGACACACCCGGCAGTGGGGTGGTGTCTGCATTGAGCTGGTCCAGAATCTTCGTGCCGGTGATTTGGTCAAAACCAGCCGGGCCAAACCAATTCCGCACTACCGAGTCCACAAAAGAGGAGGCTCGTGGGGAACGGATCAGTGGGTTAATAATGCCGCCCATCTCCGTGCCATGGTTCGGGGTAGCCAGCATCACCAGGTGCTTGACCTTATGTCTCGCGCCGGGCGCTTGCTCCAGCCACATGCGGCACAAGATGCCGCCTTGCGAATGGCCCACCAGAATCAGCTTCTTCGCGCCGGTGGCCTTCAGCACGACATCGAAATATGCCGCCAACTGGTCCGCCGATTCTTCCAGCGGGGCGGTGGCCCGATTGCCGAAATCCGGGGCGAATACTGCCCAACCCGCTGCGCGCAGCTGCCGGCCGAGCTCCATCCAGTCGCCCTTGGTTGTCGTGGTGCCGTGCACCAGCACCACTGGGTACGGCCGCTCCGTGGTGGGGCGGGCGCGCCAATCGTCCTCAAACAGGCCGCGGGCAGGAATACGCGTGGACAGTGGGCGGGTAACCGACGTCAGGTCCGCGCCCGAGCCGTGGTCCCCGCCCGTTTCCTGGCCTTTGGCCTGCTCCACGACTTAAGCCAGGTTTTCGGTGCCCAACGCAGCGCGTAGCTTCTCCGCTGCCGCATCCATTTCCGCTGGGTCCGGGTTGCGGTTGACCTTGCTCAGGTCGTAGCCAGACATGTCGTTGGCCGGGAAGACATGGATGTGAGTGTGCGGCACTTCAAAGCCAGCAATCAGGTAGCCAGCGCGTTCAGAGCCGAAGCATTCCCGCACCGCCACGCCAATTTTCTGTGCGACATCGTTCAAGTGGGCCCACAGTTCTGGTTCCAGGTCGGTCCAGCGGTCCACTTCGTCAATAGGCACAACCAACGTGTGGCCGTATGCAATTGGTTCAATGGTCAGGAAAGCGACGACCTTTTCGTCCCGGTACACGAAGCGTCCCGGCAGTTCGCCGCTGATGATGCGAGTGAAGACAGAAGCCATAGGTCCAAGGGTAGTCATCCTTGCCGGTAATGTTGGGGGCATGCGCATTCTCGTTATAGGTGGCGGTGCCCGCGAGCACGCCCTTCTCTACGCCCTCAGCCGCGACCCGCAGGTCACTGCACTGCACGTCGCCCCAGGTAATGCCGGTATGTCCAACCTGGCGACCCTGCACAATATTGATGTGAAAGACTCCGCCGGTCTGGTCGCATTGGCGAAGACCGAAAACATTGACCTCGTGGTCATTGGTCCGGAAATCCCATTGGTTGCGGGGGTAGCGGACGCACTGCGTGACGCCGGTTTCGCGGTCTTCGGCCCAAGTGCGGCCGCCGCGCAGATTGAAGGCTCCAAGGAGTTTGCGAAGGACATTATGAAGGCCGCCGGGGTCGTTACCGCTGATGCGGTGGTGCTGCGTGCCGACCAAGATGGGCTTGATGACGCATTGGAAGCAGCCCTAGACGACATGGGTCCAACGTGGGTTGTCAAGGATGATGGCCTCGCTGGCGGCAAGGGTGTTGTCGTGACCGATGAGCGCGACGCTGCGGAAGCGCATGCGCGTGAGGTGCTCGCCGCTGGCAACCCAGTGCTGTTTGAACGCTTCCTCGACGGTCCAGAAGTGTCCCTCTTCTGCCTGGTTGACGGCGAAACTGTGGTGCCGCTGATTCCAGCGCAGGACCACAAGCGCGTCGGTGACGGTGACACCGGCCCGAACACCGGCGGCATGGGCGCATACTGCCCGCTGCCGTGGCTACCGGAAGACGGTGTTGACCGCATTGTCCGCGAAGTGTGTGAACCGGTGGTGAAGGAAATGGCTGCGCGCGGCGTGCCATATTCCGGTCTGCTGTATGCCGGTCTGGCGTGGGGCAAGAATGGTCCAGCGGTTATTGAATTCAACTGCCGTTTCGGTGACCCAGAAACCCAGCCAGTGCTGTCGCTGCTGGAAACCCCACTGGCAGGCGTGCTGAATGCGGTGGCTACCGGCACCCTGGCTGAGCAGCCGGAACTCAAGTGGCGCGATGGTTACGCGCTGACCGTGGTGCTGGCAGCGGAGAACTACCCAGCATCTCCTGTAGTCGGTGGCGAAATCACCGGTGCACAGCCTGGCCGCGAAGCTGACGGTGTGCTGCATGCCGGCACTGCGGAAAAGGACGGCAAGATTGTGTCCGCTGGTGGTCGCGTGCTGAACGTGATTGGCACCGGTGACACTTTGGCTGCTGCCCGCGACAACGCCTACCGTGTTCTAGACACCATTGAGCTGGCCGGTTCGCACTACCGCACGGACATTGCGCTGCCAGCGGTGGAAGGCAAGATTTCGATTCCAACGCAGTAATCGGCAGCAGGCCACATTAGGCACGCTGGCCAACTAGGTCAGTAGACATCTAGGCGGGATTCGCGCGGAGCCATTTGAGCACCGCACGGACCCGCCGATTGTCATCTTCCGGGGTAAAACCTAGCTTCATAAAGACTGCGGCAACGTTTTTGCTCACCGCACCAGCGCTTAAATACAGCTTTTCCGCAATCTGCGTATTGCTTAGGCCTTCCGCCATCAGCTGCAGCACCTCCGTTTCTCGCTCTGTGAGCGAAGCAATCCCGGACGTGTTCCGCCGCAGCAGCACCGTCACGACCTCAGGATCCACCACGGTGCCGCCCGCGGCGACCTTGTCGACAGTAGCAAGAAACTCCTCGACCTCAGCGACCCGATCCTTTAACAAATACCCAAAGCCACCAGCGTCAATAAGCGAATCCAGATAGGCCGCCGCCACATACTGGGACAGCATCACCACAGGTAACTCTGCGTGGATACGGCGAAGCTCCGCTGCAGCGCGCAAACCGTCGTCAGTCATCGTCGGTGGCATACGGATGTCGGAGACCACCACGTCCGGTGGGGCATCGGCGGCAACCGCTAGCAGCTCATCGGCGTCCGAAACTGCCGTGACTTCATGACGAGCGGCAGTGAGCAGCTGCGTCAACCCCGCACGCAGCAGGGCATTATCTTCAGCAAGCACAATGCGCATCCCAGTTCCCTTTTCTTCGGTCCAATTCACTCAAGCGCGTCAACTCATCCGTTAAGCCGCAGCAGGCGCCGACACCAACAGCGCGCCAACACGGTGGGCTTCGTGCCCAGTCTGCCCACCAGGTTCGCCGTCGAGTGTGAACTGCGCATCGCCGCCGAGCGCCCGGGCACGTTCTCGAAGCCCAGCAATCCCCGTTCCGGGCTCTGCGCGTCGCCCTGTATCTGCTTTGATGTGGGCTTGGTCTGTGGAGTCCGCAACCGCATTCTGCACTGCCAGTTGCACCTGCTCCAGCTGCCCGCGCCGCTGCTCATAGGTCACCGTAATCGTCGCCACGCTCGCCCCACCGTGCTTCACCGCATTCGTCAGCCCCTCCGCTGCTGCGTGGTACAACAACAGCGCCGTCGCGGCCGCCAATGGTGGTTCCGCTTCTTTGGGCTTAGCGACGATTACGCCGCCGTCAGAAAACTGGTGCCGCACCTGGCATTGAATACCAGCATGCGATGCCAATTCATCCAACGCGGCTGCAAGACCATGATCTTGCAGTACTTGCGGATAGATACCGCGAATCGTGGTGCGCAGCGAGGATAGTGCGTGCTGGGCGTTTGCTTTGGCATCAGAAAGTGCGGCTTGCAGCTGCGGGTTCGGCGGAAGCGTTTCCGGGTACTTGGCGAGGGCGAGTTGAGCCGCCGCCAAATTCAGATTCAATGCCGCCAGATAGGACTGGGTGCCATCATGCAACTGCCTGGCCTTCATCCCCCTCGAGCAGCGCGGTCAACGACACTGACACTCCGGCAATGACCCAACTGGTGTACACCAAGCAAACCACCGCAATGACAAAGAGAACAGCACAACCGACAATCAGCTCACCTAAAGAATTAGTGGGCACACCAATAATGCGAACATCTTGCGGGTTTGGCTCAATGAACGGCAAAGCCACCGACACCGCCGCCATGGTGAGGAACAGTGCGGCGTCTATCAGCGCCACCAGCGCTAACAGAATTTGAACTAGCATTAGCACAATCCGGCGGAAGTCGAGCACCCCAGTGGCACGATCCGGAACCGGTACACCCAACGCCTGAGCACCACGGCGAAATGCCCGAGCTGACCAATCGGCAGTGAATGGCAAAAACACAAAATTAAGCACCGTGAACAGCGCAATCGGAATCGCGACAAGCCCCAAACACACCACATACAACACCGCACGCCCCGCCGCCGAAGACAGCACAAACCGGAGTGGATTGCCACGGAACCCCGGTGGCCACCGCAGGGATTCAGGTGAAGGCGCAGTGCTAGAGGTCATAGCTTTCAGACTACGGAACGCCTCTGGCGAAAGCAGTAGAGCTAGCTCCCGTCTTTGAGTAGAGCAGGGTGCGACAAAAGCGGCAATAGGGACCATGTTGACCAGCAGAAATGTTCGCAAAACTGAAGAGCATGAAACAGCTACTCACCGACCCGCGACGTCAACAAGCCCCTATCTTTTGCCGGGGAATGAGCAAAAAGTTCGGCAAGAACGTTGTGTTAGCCAACGTAAACCTAGAGGTGCGGCCCGGGGAACTACTCGTGCTGACTGGGCCATCTGGCGCTGGCAATACCACGCTGATGTCCGTGCTGGCGGGACTAGAAAAACCTACGTCCGGGCAGGTCACTGCGCCGGGACGGGCGGCGCGTGGCTTCATATTTCAAGATTTCAACCTGCTGGAAACCCTGACCATTGCGGACAATATCCGTGTTGCTGCCGGACTCATTGGGAAGAAGGTGACCGCCTCGCACACCCGCGAGCTGTTGGCAGAGTTGGGTTTGGCAGGGCTCGCATCGCGCATGCCGCACGAACTATCCGGTGGACAGCAACAACGCGCCGCTATTGCCCGCGTTCTCGGTGCCGACGTGCCGTATATCTTCGCTGATGAACCAACCTCTGCGCTGGACGAGACCAACGCGCGGATGGTGATGGGGCTGCTGCAAGATAGTGCACATCGACGCGAGACCCGGAAGGGGACCTAGTCAGCCTGGTTGTCGATAGTGGCGACCACAGTATCTATCCGCAAAACTTCAAGGAAGGGCGCGCGCCGACCGCACCGAATGAACTGGCGCTGAGCGAACTAAATGCCAAGGACCTCGGCATGGAAGTCGGCCGGACCTTGCACGGCAAGAACCGCGATTTCACCATCGTTGGGGTGTACTCCAGCGTGGGCCAAGGCGGTAAAACTGCGCTAGGCCAACTTCCTGCGCACTCCGGGCCACGGCTATTTACCGTCTTCTTCATCGACGTCGCGGACGGAGTTGAACCGCAAACCATCGTCGACCGATACAAGGATGACGTAGAACCGGGTCGCATCACTGACGCCGAGCGAATTCGCCAAGAAATGCTCGGTGGCATTGTCGACGGCCTGACCATCGTCAACTACGCCACTCAAGTTGGCTCCTTGCTGATTGTCGGTCTGATCACCTTGCTCTTCGTCCGGCTCTTCATGGTCCGAGCTCAGCGACGCCGCTCTATCATGCAGGCGCTGGGCGGGCCGCCAAATAGCTACCGCGCTGCCGTGCTCACCCAAATGCTGTTGCCGTCCACCATCGGTGCCATCCTCGCCACCGCACTGTCCTACCCACTGGTCAACCTGCTGATGAGCACAGCCGGAAGTGTCTTCGGCTCCTCCGGATTCCAAATTGACCCAATGTCCATGTTCGCTGGAGCGGAAATCCCGCTCGAAATCCTCGCTGTTATTGCCGCTGTCACCGCGTTGGCAGTGCACCGACTCCCTGCATCCCAAGTCGCCCGCGACGTCGCGGGACAAGAAGATTAGGACCCTGAAATGAACACTCCATTGATCAGCGCCCGTGGCGTCGAAAAGCACTTTGACCTACCTGGCGGCGGCAAAGTGGAAGTCCTCCGTGGCATCGACGTTGACATCCAACGCGGTGAATTCGTCGCCATCATGGGGGCGTCCGGCAGCGGAAAATCCACCCTGCTGTACGCATTGAGCGGCATTGACCTGCCGACCGCAGGCACCGTCAACGTCGACGGAAACGAATTAACAACGATGAGTCAGCGCCAGCTTGAAGCGCTGCGCCTAGACCGCATCGGCTTCGTATTCCAACAACCGCACCTGCTGGACGGTGCCACCATCCGCGACAATGTCCTGCTGCCGGTGTCGTGGAAAGGTAAGAAGCGCCGCGATGCTGCGGTCGCCGAAAGTGAAGAGCGGATGGCACGGCTGTCCATCGACCACGTCGCCGACAACGATGCCGCCACTGTCTCCGGTGGCCAACGCCAACGCGCCGGCATTGCCCGAGCCATGGTGAACAACCCGATTTTGATGTTCGCTGACGAACCGACCGGACTATCCGCGTCGTCGACGGGAAAGTAGAAGGAGAACTCACCGCAACCCCGAGCTAGAACAGAGCCCAGCGCTAGCCGCAGCAGGCATACTAGGGGCATGATCTTCCTTGGCACCGTAGTCAATGTCCTGCTGCTGGCGTTCCTCTCCCGGCAGCTGCTCGCGGTCCCAGTCGGGTGGGGCCGGACTCTGGTAATCAGCGTCATCATCAACGCGGTGACCTTCCCCTCCTTGGAAGCTATCTTCCGGTCCGTCGGCGTAGAAAACGTCACCTACACCACGCCACTGGTGCTATTTAGCCTGCTGCTCGCCGGATGGGCACTGACCTTCCAACTGATCATCCTCACCGTCTTGGAAGCCCTCGTGCCAACCGTGTCTGTGCCACCCATGCGCGCAGTAGTGATGGGGCTACCTGGCATGATCCGCCGCACCCGCCGTTACCTGCAGGTCTGGTGGATCCTCATCAAACACGGGCTGATCGGATTTACCTCTAAAGCTGGCGGTTACGACAAATCGCTAGCTCGCTCCCTGAAGGCGTCCCTAGTCGAATCCGGCGTAACCTTCATCAAACTCGGACAAATGCTGTCCACGCGCTCCGACCTGTTACCCAAAGCCTTCATCGACGAACTGTCCACCTTGCAAATGCAAGTGCCCTCTACGCCATGGAAAAACATGGAACCGAGCATCGTTGCAGCTATCGGCGGACCTGTCGACGAAGTATTCGCCGAGTTCGACACCACACCAATGGCAGCAGCATCCCTCGCGCAGGTCTACGCCGCCACACTGCCAAACGGCGACCGCGTCGTCGTCAAAGCTCTGCGCCCAGGTGCTAGAGCCCAAGCCAAATCCGACCTCGAAATCATCCTGCGCATCGCTGATCGCTTGGAAAAACGCACTGATTGGGGCTCCAGCATCGGCGCGCTTTCTCTTGCCGAAGGCTTCGCTGAATCCCTCGACGAAGAACTCGACTACCGCTTCGAAGTCGCCAATATGCGCGCGATTGCCAAGGCCGACCAAAAACTCGGCGTACCCCACCCCTATGAACAGCTTTCCGACGACAAAGTGCTCGTCATGGAACGCCTCGGCGGTATTCCACTGGCCAAAGCGGATGCCCTCATCGCCCAAATGCCCGATGAACGTCGCCAGGAAATGGCCAAAGACCTCGTTCGCGGCGTACTGCGCCAAGTACTACTCAGCGGCGTATTCCATGCAGACCTGCACCCCGGCAACATTGTTGTAGAAAAGGACTGCCTCGGCCTGCTGGACTTCGGCTCCGTCGGACGGCTCGACCGCCCCACCCGCGACGCCATGGCGCGACTTTTCGTCGCCGTCGGCCAACAGGACCCAGTCGGCGCCACCGACTGCCTCATCGAACTGCTAGGCCGGCCGGAGAACCTCGACGTGCGCGCCCTGCAACAAGATGTCGGACAACTGATCATGCGCTACGCCGTCGGTGGTGAAGTCCAAGGCGCCCGACTATTCGGCGACATGCTCGCCCTCGTCGTCAGCTACAAATTCCAAGTACCCGTCGCGCTGGCCACCGCGTTTCGAGCAATCGGCGGACTGGAAGGATCGCTGACAAAACTAGTGCCGGACCTCGACATGATTGACATCGCCACTGAACAAGGCGCGGCAATCATGCGTGACCGCCTTGAGCCGCGCGAACTGAAAGCGCACCTAGAACGCGAAACCCTCAACAATGCCGAAATTGCCGCACGGATGCCACGACGCATCGACCAAATCACCCGGCAACTTGAAGAAGGCCGCATGCGAATGGTTGTCCCCGGTGTTGAAGGCTTCGCCGACCAACGCTGGCTCACCGGCCTAGTACAACAAATCATCCTGGCGGTACTTGCCGCATCGGCCGGATTGGGCGGAGTGTATCTCCTAGCCTCCGGCGGCGGCCCTGACTTCCTACCGAAACTAACGCTATGGGAATTTTTGGGACTGACCATCCTGCTGGTGTCCTTCGTGCTGGGCACCCGCATCCTTGTGAACATTTTCCGGCAGGACACACCAGAGTCCTACCGAGAAATCCAGCCCGTCAAAATGGTGAAAGGGTAGCAGCGGGCAGCAAACGGTGGGCACCCCATACCGAAGTATGAGAGAAAACTACGGGCGCACCAAGAAATATCGGTAGTTCGGCGGATCCCGGTGAGCAAAGGATCTGCCACTATGGTGCCCATGAAAGATGAATCCACTGGGGTGGCTCAGCCACAGATAGCGCCGTATGCAGCGGCCGCTATGAATGACACCGCGACGTTAACTCCCGCGGCCACACCTGAACCAGCGCTAGGCCGACCAAAGAAACGCCTCGATACTCTCGATGTCATCCGAGGTATCGCGCTAGCAGGCATCCTCTTCGTCAACATCGGCCCCGTCGCGGACCTGTGGGCAACACCGCACAGCACGAGCTGGAACGTACATGTCATCTTCGACACCTTCTTCCAGCAGCGGTTCTTCCCAATCTTCACGCTGCTCTTCGGCATCGGCTTCGGCATGATGTGGAATATTTCCCAGGCCCGCAGCAAACACCCACGTCTAGTCATGTTCCGCCGGGTCGCATTCCTCATCGTGCTTGGACTCGGACACCAATTCCTCCACCCAGGCGAAGCGCTGTTCCTTTATGGTCTCGGCGGACTGATTTTCCTGCTGCCACTGACTTTCGCACCCAACTGGCTTGCCTGGACCCTCGGAATCATTTGCACCATTGCCGCGGCCGCACCAAGCAGCATCTTCGTCATCCCCGGGCTACTGATGCTTGGTTTTGCCATTGGTCGCGGCGGCCACATTTGGAAGATTGACAGCCTCGCCCGCAGCTATTGGTTCTTCCTGCCAATCCTCACGGTGCTCTCCGCCACCGGTGTCTGGCTGCAGCTGCAAGACACCGCCACCGGCGCCTACGGACCAGTCGGCGGAATCACCGGCCTGCTGCTCGCCGCAACCTACATTTTCCTGACCGCTGTGCTCATGCAAACTCCAGCACGAAAAGCGCTCACCAGAATCTTTTCCCCGCTAGGGCGGATGGCGCTGACCAATTACCTCACCGCAACCCTGTTCATGCTGGTCATCGAACAGCTGAAAGAACCGCTCAGTATTCCAACGACCGGCGGCCTGACCTGGGTACCACTGATGGCGATTATCATCCTGGTCATCCAGTGGGTCTGGTCCACCATCTGGCTGCGCTACCGCGCCCAAGGTCCGCTCGAACAAATCTGGCGCTACATCACTTGGTTGAAATGGGGTGCCACCTCCCGCAGTATCGCAGCGCAGCCGGTTACTGCGGCATGACATACTAGAAGGCGTGGTTGAGAAGAAGCAGATTAGCAATGTCCTCGCGTCGCGGTACGCCTCCCCGGCGATGACCGCGATGTGGTCGCCGGAAAGCAAAATTATCCAAGAGCGCGAGCTGTGGCTCGCAGTGCTCGCCGCGCAGAAAGACCTCGGTATCGACGTTCCGGAAAGTGCAATTGACGCCTACCGTGCGGTTATCGACCAGGTCGACCTCGCGTCGATTGCTGCGCGGGAAAAGATCACCCGCCATGACGTTAAGGCTCGCATCGAAGAATTCAATGCCTTGGCTGGGCACGAGCAGGTCCACAAGGGAATGACTTCCCGCGACCTGACCGAAAACGTCGAACAGCTGCAGATCCGCGACAGCCTGGTGCTGCTGCGTGACAAAGCCGTCGCAGTCGTAGCCCGCCTGAGCGCCAAAGCCGTGCAATACGAATCCCTGATTATGGCCGGCCGTTCCCACAACGTCGCAGCGCAGGCTACGACCTTGGGCAAGCGCTTTGCGTCCGCTGCCGACGAAATGCTCATCGCCATTGAGCGAGTCAACGACCTCATCAGCCGCTACCCGCTGCGCGGCATCAAGGGGCCAATGGGCACCGCGCAGGACATGCTGGACCTGCTCGGCGGCGACGAAAAGCAGTTGACCGCTCTAGAAAACCGCATCGCGGAACACCTCGGCTTCCGCAATGTCCTCGATTCAGTCGGCCAGGTTTACCCTCGCAGCCTCGACTACGATGCCCTCACCGCCCTTGTGCAGCTCGGCGCTGGCCCATCGTCGATGGCCACCACTATCCGTCTGATGGCTGGCAATGAAACCGTCACCGAAGGCTTCAAGGAAGGCCAAGTCGGTTCTTCGGCAATGCCGCACAAGATGAACGCGCGGTCGTGTGAGCGTGTGAACGGTTTCCAAATTATTCTCCGTGGCTACGCCGGCATGCTTGGCGAACTGTCGGGCCACCAGTGGAACGAAGGCGACGTGTCCTGCTCCGTTGTGCGGCGCGTGGCACTGCCGGATGCGTTCTTCGCCTTGGACGGCATGTTCGAAACGTTCCTTACCGTTATGGACGAGTTCGGTGCTTTCCCTGCGATGATTGAACGTGAATTGGAACGCTACCTGCCGTTCCTGGCTACCACCAAGGTGCTCATGGCGTGTGTTCGCGCGGGGGTTGGCCGTGAAGAAGCGCACGAAGCGATTAAGGAAAACGCGGTGGGCATGGCGTTGGATATGCGTGAAAAGGGCGCGGAACAAAACCTGGTGGACCGCCTAGCTGAGGATGCGCGGATTCCACTAGATAAGGCACAGCTGGAAGACGTGCTGACTGACCGCCACGCCTTCATCGGTGCGGCTGAAGGGCAGACTGAACGGGTGGCGAAGCGAGTTTCTGACCTGGCGACGCAGTTCCCGAACGCGGCGGATTACAAGCCGGGTGAGATTTTGTAGTTTGGTGTGGCGGTCTGGTTGATGGGGGATTGGCTGGGCCTAGATTGACAGACACGACTAGCAGGCGTCCCATGGCGGGATGCCTGCTTTTTGTTTGCGGTTGGCGAGGACGTTGCTAGGACGTTGCCTTCCCCCGGAATTAGAAAAGTGGATCTGTATCCGGTGGTGGGTCTCCTAGTGGCGTTCCTGGTGGGGGCTCTTCTGGCGCCCTTGTCGATGTCTCTTCTGGCGGCTCTTCGGCCGTCCCTCCTGGCGGTGGCACGTATCCTGGCGCTTGCTGGGCTGCAGGGCCTGTGTTGAATCTTGGTTCGGATTGCCGCCCATTGCCGTCGGTTCTGACGTGCCCAGAGCGGAAGTTCGTTTCCGCGGTTCGTTCACACATGTGGCCTCGGTAGTCGGCCTGCCAGGTGTCGTCATTCTGGCGGTGGTGTGCTCGGCACATTGGTACCAGGTTTTCCAGGGTTGTTTCGCCGCCGTCAATGAATGGCAGGATGTGGTGGAGGTCGCATAGGTCGATTGCTCGGTCGCATCCTGGGTGCTGGCAGCAGCCGTCAATAATCTGAGCAGCAATCCGCTGTTCAAAGCTGGCGAGGCGTCGTCCTTTGTATAGGTCTAGGTCGATTGGCGCTAGACCGTTGCTGGTGTCGAAAAGTGCCAGCAGCATGTTGTCGGTCACTCCGAGTCGCAGCATCTGGACCGCATTCAGGCTGGTGCCGACGTTGGTGTGGAAGCGACGGCGCCACCAAATAGCGGATGGGTCTTCTTCGCCGTTTGGGTCGAGGCAGAAGTCTTTCGCATCGGCGGTGGCCACGATGCTGGCCAGGCCTTTGTTACCGGGCCGGCCGTTATTCGCATGCGCCATTGCGTTTTGCAGAATTTTGGTGAGAGCGTCGGCATACTTTTGGCCGAGCGTGCGCTTATCTTCCACGCCTTCGGGCAGTTCGATGCCTTGCCCGCGGATGGCGTAGTCGTTGAAGAGTTTGGTGGCCAGGGTAGCGGCTGCCGCGTCGAGGGTGCCGCTAATGGTGATGCAACCGTCCGCATCTTGCTTGCCAACGAATAGGTTGCGGCGACGGTAATCGGCATTCCTGTCTTTGGCTTTGCTGACCGTCCGGTTCGATTGGTCCACGAGCTGGCGGGTGAGTCGACGGATTTCTGCGGAGTTTAGGCTACCTACCTGCTGGTATACCTTCCGCTTAATTTCTTCGGCGGTCATGCTCCCGCCGGGTAGCAGTCGGCTCAGCTCGTTGTAGATGGCGGCGCGGTCTTGGGCATTCAACTGGCCTTTGCCGGTTGCTTCTTCGGCGGCACGTTTGTTTTCTTCCCGCAGGCGTCGTTGTCTTTCCTGCTCAGCGAGTTCTTCTGCAGTCGGCTTTTCTGCCTGCGCAGCAGATTCTGCAGCGGCATCGCCCGCGGTATCCGGGGTCAGTGAACCCGCGGAATCGTCTGGTTCCACGTCGTCGTCAAGCTGCGCTGCCTTTACTCGTTCATTGGCTTCGCGGCGGCTGATTCCCAGTCGGTCCATGAGGAATGCAACTGCATTGGCGGTTCCCGCTTCTTCAATTCCTTCCGGAGTGAGCAGTGTCCGCGCAAGGTGCAGGTCAAATAGGTCTCGCGCGCTCAGAGCAGTCTCGAATTCTTGCGCCAGCGATACCAGCGTCCAAAAGGACAGCCCATTCGGATTCTTGCCGTTGGTTGCGATGTCAATGAACTCGCTTAGGCTACTCTTTAGTTCGTTAAGATACTCGAAAGCTGGGTGTTCTTCCACGCTGTTGACTGCGTGTAGGTGCGCCTCAGCTGCTGGTTTAGAGGAGGGGGTTGTGGCGGAATCCGCCTGGCTGTCAGCTAGTCGCAAGTCGGCATCGACCTTGTTGTTTAGGTTTCGGTTTGGCTGTGGCGCGGACATTTCCCCCTCCTTTCCTTTCTGGTTTCGCTTACATGTTCGAGTATAGCCTCGCGTCAGATGGGGCGGGTTAAAAACCGAACACGTGTTCCCTAATCTTAGGTGGCGGCAAAGTGTACACAAAGTTAATCCCCAGTCGCGCAACGCTTTTGAGTAGGCGACTGGGGCTAGTGGATAAGTGGATGGGGCCGGCACGGGGTCAGTAGCTGTGTGCCTATCGGTTGCCTTCACCGCGCCCTGAGGTCAGTTCTGAAACCGCTTCTCCAGCTCTTGCATCTTCGCTTCAATAATGTCGATGACCTTGTGAAACTCCGCATCCGACTTGCCAGATGGGTCATCTAGGCCCCAGTCTTCGCGGTGTTCGCACGGCAGGTAGGGGCATTCCACGTTGCAGCCCATTGTGATCAGTATGTCCACGGGCGGCAGTGTGTCTGTCAGTTTTGACTCCTGTGTCGACATGTCAATTCCGTAGCGTTCCTTGATAATTCGCACGGCATCCTGATTGATTTGCGGCACTTGTTCAGTGCCTGCCGAATAGAAGTCGAATGTGTCTCCGGCGAAATGATTGCCAAGCGTCTCTGCCATTTGGCTGCGGCAGGAGTTGTGTACGCACACAAATGCGATGACTTTTTTACCCTCAGAGCTGGTCATATAGATGAGTGTAAATATGTATTCCGGTTTCGTCTAGCCCTTTTGCGCCCCAAAACTTGAACCGGCCGCAGCGTCAGGTGTCACTATCAATCCCATGAACGAAATCGAACCGCAACCAAGAGACCCAACAGACCAAACAGCCCCCCACCCAACAGACCAAACAGACCCTCCCACCTACACTATCGGCACCGCCGCCGAAATCCTCGGCGTCACCGTCCGCACCCTCCGCCATTGGGACGAAATCGGCCTGCTCACCCCGCAATGGCGCACGTGGGGCGGCCACCGCCTTTACCTCGACGCCGACCTCCACCGAGCACACCGCGTCCTCGTCTACCGCGAGGCCGGAATGCCATTGCGGCAGGTAAAAGAGCTTATTGACGGAGGGGAATCCGAAAAACTCGCGCTCATTAAACAGCGCGAAATCTTAAAGGAGCGGGCTGCGCATTTGCACAGCATGCTCACCACTATCGACGAACTCATTAAGGCAATCACCATGAACTCACCACTTTCCCCACGAGAAGCAGCTGCAAAATTCGGATTCGAATGGCGCCAGGATTGGCAAGACGAAGCCGAAGAGCGCTGGGCCGGTACCGATGCTTGGGCACAGGCACAACAGCGCCAATCCCAGTTTTCCGAATCGGACTGGCAGGAAACGGTTGATGCGCAGCACGAACTCGTCGAAAAGCTACATGCTGCGGTGCGGGCGGACTCCGACCCTAATTCCGAAGAGGGGCGGGAGATTTCGGCATTGCACCGCCGAGGCATTGCGAAGCACTTCGACTGTGACCACAATCGGCAGGTCATTTTGGCGCGTATGTATACGCAGGATGATCGTTTCCGGGCGTTCTATGACAACGCTGGCGACTCCGGAGCTTTCACTCCAGGAGCCACCGACTGGTTGCTTGCCGCTATCGAAGCGGATGCGCGGGCGAACGGGGTGGACCCCGACGCCGCGAATTGGGGCTAGCCGCCCGCGTGGGTTTCACACGTGGGAGCAACTAACCTGGGAGCAACTAACCAATGAGCTTGCGGACGCGGCCTGTGAAATGCGGCCGCTTCTTCTTGCCGTGCCACGCCACAACGTCGTAGTCGCCAATGTCGCCGGTTCGGGCGCCAGCGCCCGCCGCACCGCCCCCAACACCACCAGCACCAACCCCAGCACGCGTAATCGCCACTGGCACCTTTGTTGGCAGCACCACTGGCGCCGCGAACTCAATGTCGAAGCTCCAGCTGGTGCCAGGCTGCACATCACATTCCGACAGTGCCCGCGAGGCTGTGTACATGCCATGGGCAATCATCCCCGGCATCCCCAGGCCCTTCGCCAGCAGCGGATTAATGTGAATCGGGTTGATATCGCCCGACAGCTTGGCCCACTCGCGGCCAGTGTCCGAGTCCAGCTTCCACAGCGCAGTTGGCATCGGCGTTTCAAATTCCGGCCGAACAGCTTCCAGTGCCTCGCCGAGCCCGTCGAGCTTGACGCCCTTGGCTAGATAGGTCGTCTCCTCCTCGGCAGCGACCTGTCCGTCAATAAGCACCTGCGATACAAGCAGTACCTCCGTGCCAACTCGGTGCGGTCGAAACTCCGCCACGGTAACCTGCAGGTCAACCTCGGAATCCAGTGGTACTGGACGCAGCTGACGCCACGTGTTGGTGGTGTGAATCAGACCCATCATCGGCAGCGGGAACTTCGGCTGCGTCATCAATTCCATCTGCAACGGCATCAGCAGGGAATGCAGATGCCCGAAGAATGCTTCCTCCGCAGGGCGGCCACCGACGAAAATGCGCATGGCATCGTCTCGGTCGCACGGCACCGGCACATCCGGCACCTCTAGCGTGGAAAACTCCAGCTCCTCGGGGGCCTTCGCCCGGCCCTTCTTGCCACCCGACGGCAGCACAGCTTTCGCATAGAGCCCACCGAGGCCCGGCACTTCCTTCAACGTTCGCACAGTCATGGTGAACCTACTTACCGACCTTGTTCTGGCCACACACGCGCAGCACCTGACCGGACAGGCCCTCGGCGGCAGGGGATGCAAAGAAGGCCACGCCCTGCGCGACATCCTCCGGCAGACCGCCCTGTAGCAGCGAGTTCAACCGGCGTGCCACATTGCGGGTAGCAAACGGAATCGCCGCCGTCATTTCAGTTTCAATGAACCCCGGCGCAATCGCATTTGCCGTGCCACCAAACTCCGCCGCCTGCTTCGTCGTGGCCTGCACCATGCCAATGACACCGGCCTTCGTCACCGCGTAGTTCGTCTGCCCGCGGTTACCCGCAATACCGGACGTCGACGACATCGAAATAATGCGCGGGTGGTCCTGGAACACTGGGTTTGCCAGCAACTGCTCATTCATCTTCAGCTGCGACTCAATATTCACCGCAATGACCGAACCCCACTTCGCGTCATCCATATTCGCGAACAGCTTGTCGCGGGTAATGCCAGCGTTGTGCACCACAATGTCCAAGCGGCCGTACTTGCGCTGCGCCGCCTCAGCAATCTTCGCGCCAGCATCCTCGGCAGTGATGTCCTGCTGCAGCGCCAAACCGCCCAGCGCATTCGCCACCTTCGCCAGGTTCTCACCCGCGGCCGGCACGTCAATGACAATCACTTCGGCGCCGTCGTTATGCAGGGTCTCGGCAATCGCCTTACCAATACCCCGGGCGGCGCCAGTCACCGCTGCCACCTGCCCAGCCAGCGGCTTCTCCCAGTTCTCCGGCAGCTCACCACGTTCGGAATCAACCACGAGGAACTGGCCGTCAACAAACGCCGAACGCGACGACAGGAAGAAACGCAATGCTGCCTGCACACCAACCGCATCGGCAGCTACATCGTCGTTAATCAGGATGCCGTTGGCTGTCGCACCGCCGCGCACTTCCTGACCAAGCGACCGCACAAGTCCCTCCACACCTGCGCGTGCGGAGTTCGTCGCTGGGTCGTCAATGTGCTCACCAAACGGCCGCGACAGGGTGACAAACCGACCGTTTTTCGCCAGCCGCTTAAACGATTTATTCATCTCCAGCACTGGTTCCTGGAACTGCTGTGGCCGGGTGATGTCAGTAAATACTGCCACAATCGCGCCGACCTTCTGGTCCGGAGCCACGCCCGTGCGCACATCCAGACCCCAACCGGTCAGAATGTCAGTAACTTTCGGCAGGTCCGGGCCGTCACCGACCAGCAGCACAATATTGTTTTCCAGCAGCGGCTGGCCCGCTTCATATCGTCGCAGCACTGGCGGCTGTGGCAGCCCCAGTTGCTTTGCCACACCAGTCAGTGGGCCACCGTTTACCAGGTCAATGTACTTATCCGACATGAGTTCTCCTTGCGTCAAAGGGCTTGTTGACGTTTATGGTTGCGGGGTTACGGACGGGCGTCGAGGATGGCGACGACACCTTGGCCACCGGCAGCGCACACCGAAATCAGGCCGCGGGCGGTTTCGCCGGTCTCGTCGGCCTTGGCGCGCAGCATTTTCGCGAGCGATGCAGCGATGCGGCCGCCGGTCGCAGCAAATGGGTGACCAGTTGCCAGGGAGGAGCCGTTGACGTTCAGCTTGGTGCGGTCAATGCTGCCAAGTGGCTTGTCTAGGCCCAGGCGGTCGGAGCAGAATTCTGCGTCTTCCCACGCCTTCAACGTGGCCAGCACCGTCGAAGCGAAGGCTTCATGCAGTTCGTAGAAGTCGAAGTCCTGCAGCTTCAGGCCATTGCGCTCCAGCATGCGTGGCACTGCGTAGGCAGGAGCCATCAGGAGCCCTTCATCGCCGTGGACGAAGTCAACGGCAGCGGACTCAAAGTCCACTAGGTCCGCGAGCACTGGCAGGTTGCGCTGCTCAGCCCATTCGACGGAGGAAATCAACACTGCGGACGCGCCGTCGGTCAACGTGGTGGAGTTTCCGGCAGTCATCGTTGCCTCTGCATCCAGCGACTTACCGAACACTGGCTTCAGCTTGGCGAGCTTCTCCACGGTGGAGTCTGGACGCAGGTTGTTGTCCTTATTCACACCGCGGAACGGCGTAATCAGGTCGTCAAAGAAACCCTCGTCGTAGGCGCGGGCCAAGTTCTGGTGCGACGCCGCCGCCAGTTCATCCTGCTCTTCGCGGGTCACACCCCACTTCGCGGTGGTGATCGCCTGGTGTTCACCCATGGACAGGCCGGTGCGTGGTTCGCCGGTGCCTGGCGCCAATGGCTTGAAGTCTGCTGGGCGAATCGCCGACAGTGCCTTGATCTGGTTCAGCGGTTTCTTCTGGCGGGACGCATCCAGCAGGGCAGTGCGCATGCCGTCGGACACCGCAATCGGCGCGTCGGAGGTGGTGTCTACACCCGATGCGATACCCACGTCGATCTGGCCGAGTTTGATCTTCGCCGCCACATCATTCATCGCCTGCATTCCCGTGGCGCAAGCCATCTGCACATCAAATGCTGGGGTGTGTGGGTCCAATGCGGAGCCGAGCACCACTTCGCGGACCATGTTGAAGTCGCGGGAGTGCTTCAGCACGGCGCCACCGGTCACCATGCCCAGCTTTTCGCCGGACAGGCCGAATCGTGCCACCAAGCCGTCAATTGCCGAGGTCAGCATGTCAATATTTGAGGCACCGAAGTAAGCGCCGTTGGAACGGACGAATGGAATTCGGTTGCCGCCGACGATGACTGCGCGGCGTGGTTCAGGGGTGGAAGTCATGGTGCAGTCCTTCTCCTTGTGCACTGTTGCGTACACAGTGTTGAGTGATTTGGCAGAAACAGATCTTGTGACGTGTTCCCCGTCACATAGTTATGTTTCCAGCCTAGCGGGAGATTCTGACCTGCGGGGAAAGTTCAGAAATTATTACCTTCTTGCATTTCAATTCACAGTCAGCGCTCAGCGGGACTACACTACGCGGCATGCGTCCTGAACTGTCCGATTATGAGCACGTCTCTGCTGGCAAGGTCCGCGAGATCTATGAAGTAGACGAAAACACACTCCTTCTGGTTGTCTCCGACCGTATTTCCGCGTACGACCACATCCTGGACACCCCAATCCCTGACAAGGGGCGAGTCCTCACCGCCATGAGCGTCTACTTCTTCGACGCCATCGACTTCCCAAACCACCTCGCCGGCCCAGCCGACGACCCGCGCATTCCGGAGGAAGTTCTCGGCCGCGCCCTGATCGTCAAAAAGCTCAATATGCTGCCTTTCGAATGCGTGGCGCGCGGTTACCTCACCGGCTCCGGCATGAAGGAATACCAGGCCAACGGCACTGTCTGCGGCATCGAACTGCCAGCAGGCCTGGAAGAAGCGTCGAAGCTGCCAGAGCCAATCTTCACCCCAGCCACCAAGGCTGAGCTTGGCGACCACGACGAGAACGTGCCATTTAGCGCCGTCGTCGACGCCCTTGGCGTGGCCCGCGCGGAAGAACTGCGCGCCGCAACCCTGAAGATTTACTCCGAAGCCGCAGCCATGGCCCTCGACAAGGGTGTCATCCTCGCCGACACCAAGTTTGAATTCGGCCTGGACAGCGACGGCAACCTCGTCATCGCCGACGAAGTGCTCACCCCAGACTCCTCCCGCTACTGGCCAGCTGACGGCTACACCGAAGGTGAAGTCCAGCCTTCCTTCGACAAGCAGTACGTCCGCAACTGGCTGACCAGCTCAAAGTCTGGCTGGGATGGCCAGTCCGAGCCACCAGAGCTACCAGGCTCCGTCGTCGAAGCAACCCGCGACCGCTACGTTGAAGCCTACGAACGCATCTCCGGCAAGAAGTTTGCAGATTGGATCGGCGACCCTGCATGACCGCCCGTAACGTCACCGCTAAGCAGCCCATTGCAGCTCAGCGGCCACTTACTCGTACCCATCACGGCCGCGAATTCGTTGATAACTACGAATGGCTGCGCGACAAAGACAACCCAGAAGTCCGCGCCTACCTCGAAGCCGAAAACGAATACACCAAGGCGCACACCGCCGACCTGACGGACCTCACCGACACGGTCTACGGCGAGATTAAGTCGCGGGTGAAAGAAACCGACATGTCGGTGCCAGTGCGCAACGGCGATTTTTGGTACTACGGCCGCAGCGTCGAAGGCAAAAACTACGGTGTGTCCTGCCGTATCCCAGCCGTCCCGAAAACTGCGGCGGACGCGTGGGTCCCGCCGGTGCTGCCGGAAGAAGGCGCACCTGAGGGCGAGCAGATTATCTTCGACGCCAACCTTGCCGCCGAAGGCCACGAGTTCTTCAGCATGGGTGCCGGAGCCGTCAGCTTGGATGGTCGCTACCTGGCCTATTCCACCGACGTTGTGGGCGACGAGCGCTACACCCTGCGGATCCGCGACCTTACGACCGGCGAAGACCTGCCAGACACCATCGAAGATATTTCTGCCGGTGCGACTTGGGTCGGCAGCGACTGGATTTTCTACCAGCGCGTCGACGAAGCCTGGCGCCCAGATTCAGTGTGGCGACACAAAGTCGGCACCGATGTCGCCGATGACGTCCGCATTTTCCACGAGCCGGATGAAGCATACTGGGTTGGTGTTGGCACCACCCGCAGCGAAAAGTACCTGCTCATTGAGGTTGGTTCGAAGACCACGTCGGAAGTGTGGGCCATCGACACCGCCAACATTGAATCCGACCCGTGGTGCATCCGTGAGCGTGACACCGGCATCGAATACGACGTTGAACACGCCGTTATTGCAGGCCGCGACCGTTTCCTTATCACTCACAACGCCCTGAGCGTCGACTATTCCGTCGGTATCGCCGACGTTGGCCCGCTACCAGCCCTCACCGACATCACCGAGGTCATCGCCCCACGCGACGGCGTCCGCATCGAAGGTGTCAGCGCCTTCGCCGGCCACATCCTGTTGGCCTACCGACGTGGCGGCATTGGCCGGTTGGCCCTGTGCACTTCGCTTGTTGACGGCGACCAGGCGTTGAATTTCCGCGAGTTGGAGTTCGCTGAAGAGCTGTACAGCGTCGGAGCAAGCGCGAACCCAGAGTGGGATACCCCAGTGCTGCGGTTCGGTTACGGCTCGTTCACCACCCCAAGTCAGACCTGGGAAATGGATATTGCCACTGGTGAGCGCACGCTGCTGAAAGAGCAGGAAATTCCAGGCGGCTACGACAAGACGCAGTACCAGGCCACCCGCATGTGGGCGACCGCTGCAGACGGCACCGAAGTGCCTATCTCGGTGGTGCGCCGCGTGGACCTGGATATGAGTTCGCCGAAACCGACTCTGCTCTACGCCTACGGCTCCTATGAGATGCCGGTGGATCCTGGTTTCTCGGTGAGCCGGTTGAGCCTGCTGGACCGCGGAATGGTGTGGGCAGTGGCGCATGTGCGCGGCGGCGGCGAAATGGGCCGCAGCTGGTGGCTGAATGGCCGCGAAAAGTCGAAACCAAATACGTTCACTGACTTCATTGCCTGCGCCGATGAATTGGTTGCCCAGGGAATTACGACGCACCAGATGATGGCTGCCGAAGGCGGAAGTGCTGGCGGCATGCTCATGGGCGCGGTGGCCAATATGGCGCCGGAGAAGTTCTGCGGTATCCAGGCAGTGGTGCCGTTTGTGGACTCGCTGACCTCGATGCTCATGCCGGAGCTGCCGCTGACGGTGGTGGAGTGGGAAGAGTGGGGTAACCCGCTGGCGGACCCAGAAATCTACGACCTCATGGCTAGCTACTCGGCGTATGAGAATGTTCGTGACGACGTGGAATACCCAGAAATTCTGGCTTTGACCAGCCTGAATGATACTCGGGTGCTCTATGTGGAGCCAGCAAAGTGGATTGCCAAGTTGCAAGAAATCGGCAAAGGCGGCCCATTCTTGTTGAAGACTGAAATGTCCGCAGGCCATGGTGGTGTCTCGGGACGCTACGCCAAGTGGAAAGAAACCGCCTACGAGTATGCGTGGATTCTGCGCGTGACTGGGGCGGCTTAGGCGCTGAAATCCGGTGCCAACTGTGGCACCATCGTTGCCTATGACAGGCTCCCTTCTTGTGTCGATATCAGGGATCCGAGACAACACCCTCGGATCTGTGAAATCCCTGGTATCGCACCTTGACTCCATCGACGTACCAGTGTCGTTGCTCGTGGCACCCCACATCGGCGAAAGCTGGCACTTGGCGAAGGACAAGAAGACCCTGAAGTGGGTACAGAAGCAGGTCGACGCTGGGACTCCGATTATTTTGAACGGATTCGACCAGACTGTCTCCGGCCGCCGCGCCGAATTCGCCGCCCTCGGCGGCCACGAAGCGAAACTGCGCCTCACCGCTGCGAACCGGCAAATGGACAAGCTTGGCCTAGCCACCGACCTGTTTTCCCCACCGCGGTGGCAACTGTCGCCCGGCACCCTCGAGATGCTGCCCGCCATGGGCTACCGCTTGGTCGGCGATTTGCAGGGCATCCATACGTTTACCGACGGTTACTTTCACCGTTCGCGGGTGCTCGCCATGGGTGAGGGCTTTGGCGCCGCCGGATGGTGGCGCCGCAACGTCATCAAGGCAGCGGCCCGAAACGCCGCAGCAGGGAAGCTGGTACGCCTGTCTGTCTCCGGCGGCCAGTTGGCGCGAGCGAAAACCCTCCGGGACTTCGTCGGTGCCATCGATGCCACGCTTGAGCTTGGCAGCACACCGGCAACGTACCGGGATCTGCTCGACTAGTCGCGGCATCCGGGCTGTCTGGACCTGGAAATCTGTAACTGAAGCTGGAGAAGGTAAGCTCGGTAACGTCATTGGTGGCAGGACCACTTTTGCCGCCAGAACCCCCAGCTAACCAGGAGCTTCAAGAATGGCCCGAGTAGTTGTCAACGTGATGCCCAAGGAAGAGATTCTGGACCCACAGGGCCAGGCTGTTCAGCGTGCGCTAGGCCGAATCGGCGTCAGCGGCGTATCCGATGTGCGTCAGGGCAAGCGATTCGAACTCGAAGTGGATGACAGCGTCACCACCGAGGACTTGGAAAAAATTGCCGCGAACCTGCTGGCAAACACCGTCATCGAAAACTACGACGTCGTTGGTGTTGAGGTGGCTCAGTGAGCGCACGCATCGGTGTCATTACATTTCCCGGAACCCTGGACGATGTTGACGCAGCCCGTGCCGTCCGCCTAGCCGGCGCCGAAGTTGTCGACCTCTGGCACAACGACGCTGACCTGAAGAACGTCGACGCTGTGGTCGTCCCCGGCGGCTTCTCCTACGGCGACTACCTGCGCTGCGGTGCCATTTCCGCACTCGCCCCAGTCATGCAGTCCGTCATTGAATCCGCCAAGGGCGGCATGCCAGTGCTCGGTATCTGCAACGGCTTCCAGATTCTGACCGAAGCCGGACTGCTGCCAGGCGCGCTGACCCGCAACGAAGGCCTGCACTTCAACTGCGACGACACCCACTTGGTTGTCGAAAACAACACCACCGCTTGGACCTCCGGCTACACGGAAAAGGAACACATCCTCATTCCGCACAAGCACGCTGAAGGCCGCTACCAGGCATCGGCAGAAACCATCGCGGAACTGGAAGGCGAAGGCCGCGTGGTCTTCCGCTACACCGTTAACCCGAATGGCTCCCTGCATGACATCGCTGGTGTTGCCAGCGCCGACGGCCGCATCGTTGGCTTGATGCCACACCCAGAGCATGCTGTCGAAGCACTGACGGGCCCATCTGTGGACGGCCTGACCATGTTCATTTCTGCCGTTTCGACCATTGGCGCGTAGCCGCCAGCCGGAAGGAAAATAGGTTCACTCAATGAGCGAATACAAGGTACACGACGACACCGTCGACAATGCCAAAAACACCCCGGACCTGGAACAGCCGTGGGCGGAACTGGGCCTGAAGGAAGACGAATACCAGCGCATCCGCGACATCCTGGGCCGCCGCCCAACCGACGCAGAACTGGCCGTCTACTCCGTCATGTGGTCGGAGCACTGCTCCTACAAATCCTCCAAGGTGCACCTGCGCTACTTCGGTGAAACCACCACCGACGAAATGAAGTCGAAGATGCTGGCCGGCATCGGCGAAAACGCCGGTGTGGTCGACATCGGAGACGGCTGGGCAGTGACCTTCAAGGTCGAATCCCACAACCACCCTTCCTACGTCGAGCCATACCAAGGCGCCGCAACCGGCGTTGGCGGCATTGTCCGCGACATCATGGCCATGGGTGCCCGCCCAGTTGCCGTCATGGACCAGCTGCGCTTCGGCCCAGCGGACGCACCGGATACTCAGCGCGTGCTGCCGGGTGTCATCTCCGGTGTTGGCGGATACGGCAACTGCCTCGGCCTGCCAAACATTGGCGGCGAAACCGTCTTTGACGAGTCCTACGCAGGCAACCCGCTGGTCAACGCGCTGTGTGTGGGCGTGCTGCCGAAGGAAGATCTGCACCTAGCGTTTGCTTCCGGTACCGGTAACCGTGTGGTGCTTTTCGGCTCTCGCACCGGCCTCGACGGCATCGGCGGTGTCTCCGTCCTTGCCTCCGACACCTTCGAAGAAGGCGCCGAGCGCAAACTGCCTGCCGTGCAGGTGGGCGACCCGTTCGCTGAGAAGGTCCTCATCGAATGCTGCCTGGACCTGTACAAGGCCGGTGTGGTCGTTGGTATTCAGGACCTCGGCGGCGCGGGCCTGTCCTGCGCGGTCTCCGAGCTTGCTGCAGCCGGTGACGGTGGCATGGAAGTGAACCTGGATAACGTTCACCTGCGCGCGGAAAATATGTCCGCCGCCGAAATCCTGTCCTCTGAATCGCAGGAGCGCATGTGCGCGGTGGTGAAGCCAGAAGACATGGATGAATTCATGGCTATCTGTGCCAAGTGGGATGTCATTGCCTCCGACATTGGTGAAGTCACCGATGGCGACCACCTCGTCATCAAGCACTTCGGTAAGACTGTCGTTGACGCCCCACCGAAGACCATCGCTGATGAAGGCCCAGTGTACGAACGTCCTTGGGCACGCCCAGAGTGGCAGGACGCGCTGCAGATTGCGCCGGAGCTGGACCGCCCAGAATCTGCGGAAGAGCTGCGCGAGACCGTGCTAAAGATGGCGGCATCGCCAGCGCTGTGCTCCCGCCAGTTCATCACCGAACAGTACGACCGCTACGTCCGCGGTAACACCGTTGCCGCTAAGCACTCCGACGCTGGTGTGCTGCGCGTGAACGAAGAAACCGGCCGCGGCATTGCCGTGTCCACCGACGCTTCCGGCCGCTACACCAAGCTGGACCCACGGATGGGTGCCCAGCTGGCGCTGGCCGAGGCCTACCGCAACGTGTCGGTAACCGGTGCGAAACCATTCGCGGTATCGAACTGCCTGAACTTCGGTTCCCCGGAGAACCCAGATGTCATGTGGCAGTTCCGCGAAGCGGTTCGCGGCTTGGCTGATGGCGCGAAGGAATTGTCGATCCCAGTGACTGGCGGCAATGTGTCCTTCTACAACCAGACCGGTGAAGAACCAATCCTGCCAACCCCAGTCATTGCCGTGTTGGGCATTGTTGACGATGTGAACCGCGCGTTCTCCAACCGACTCGGCACTGTTGAAGGCGAAGAGCTGGTGCTGCTCGGCGCAACCGAAGATGAACTCGGCGGCTCTATCTGGCAGCAGGTTGCTCACGGTGCGCTAGCCGGTCTGCCGCCGCAGGTTGAGCTGGAAAACGAAGAGAAACTGTCGAAGTTCTTCACCTCCCAGGTCGAAGCCGGTGCTTCCGATTCCGCTCGTCTGATTTCCGCAGCCCGCGACCTGTCCGAAGGTGGCCTGGCGCAGGCACTGGTGGAAGCTGCCGTGCAGTCCGGTGTCGGCCTGCAGGTGGAGCTGACCCAGGTGCATGCCGACGCATTCGTCGCACTGTTCTCTGAATCTGCTTCTCGAGCATTGGTCGCAGTGCCATCGGAAAACATGGAAGCTGTGACGGCTCTGGCTGCAGACTTGGGTATCCAGGCTGCTCGCATTGGTCGGGTTACCAGCGTCGATGACGGTACTGCCACCATTGACGTCTCCGGCGCAACCGCTGCTGGTGATGTTATTGACTTCAGCATCCCAGTGACCGAAGCTGCCGAGGCCTGGACCTCGACCCTGCCGGAACTCTTCGGCAACGCAGCAGGCGCCAACTCCGTTGTGGAGTAGCAACGGAGTAGTGGCTAGCCGCTATTGACTGCGCATAGCTAAAGCCCTAGTCAGGCAGGATTTCCTTCTCTGACTAGGGCTTTTCTGTGTTTTCGGTACGCAACGCAGCGATGACCAATTTCAACCTTGACTGGACACCGTATTTAACGAACAGCGCAGCAATATGCTTTTTGACGGCGGCAATCGAAACCCGCAATTCAAGAGCAATTTCCTGGTTACTGAGCCCGTCAAGGAGCAAATTAAGGACTTCGCTTTCGCGCGCAGTGAGTTCGGGTGGTTGAATGGCCTGGTCCGCATAGGAACTGACCAGTGCACTTTCTTTGGTGGCCGGAGCTAGGTATTGACCTAAGCGTTGTGCCATGACTGGTTCGATATACGCCTGGTTCTTAGCTGTGGCTAGAACTGCCTCCGTAATGACATCGGGCGGCGCAGATTTTAAAACAATTCCGTTTGTGCCTGCGCGTAGTGCTTCGACTACATATTCGTCTTCATCAAAGGAAGTGATTGCGACAACTCTGACTCGAGGCATCCGCTGGCGGATTTCGCGGGCCAAATCCACACCGCTCATTCGTGGCATTCGAATATCAGTAAGAACTACGTCCACATGTCTTGTAGCTAGAATGTTCAGAGCCTCCGCCGCGGAGGACACAACGCCGATGATATCGAACTCTTCGCGATTGAAATATGCGGGCAGCATCTGGCGAACGACGGGATCGTCATCGACGATAAGCAGTGAAGTCTTGCTCATTCGGCAACACGCCCTGTCACAGTCTTCGTGACAATCGGAAGCTCCAACGCAACACGCGCAGTTTGATTCTTGTGCGTGAATTGAGCTGACCCGCCAGCTTCTTGAGCAAGCCTTTCGATTGAAGCCAAACCCATTCCAGTGGTGTCCATCGGGAGTCTAGATTCGCTGCGGATACCGTTCACAATGAACGCATTGACTTTTGACGCATCGGTTTCAATGAACACTCGCACTGGTTTGGCCCCGTGCTTGAGCACATTGGTGAACGCTTCCCTCAGTGCACGCTCTGATTCGCTGGAGATGATGACGTCCAGATTCCCCTCAATCTCCAACTCCGGCTCGAGTCCAAGCTTCTTCAATTCGCCCAAAGCGACATCAAGGCAATCCTTCAAACCGTGTTCGTCGGCGTTCTCGGGGGCGGCAATACGTAACTGCGCGATGACTTCTCGCAAAGACCTAATTCCTTGCCTGGCCTCCCGCTGGATATCGGGCTGTTCAGGCGAAAGAAGTACGATTCGGGTCAGGGAATCGGCAACGCTGTCATGGAGACGGCGCGCAAGATCGATCTGTAGATTCTTTTGCAACAGCCGGTGGTCAAGTGCCGCTTGTCGCTTCTGAATGCGCGATAGTCGTCGGCCAAGCCCGACACTTACAGCGAGTGAAATTCCGAGAGCCCCGACGAGTGCTTGCCCAAAATCAGAGAACTGCCATGGAGCGAGCGGGGAACCAAAAATAAACCATAGGCCAATGGCCAATGAGGTTATCTCCGCTGCCCGCCAATGGGCATGGAGTATCTGCACTTCTAATACCAGAAAGCTGAGCAGTGCAACGAAGGCGGCGGTTTCAGTGTCGGTGATGAAAAGACCAGAGATGATGCACGCGGTCATTCCGGCGGATCTGATTCCACTGGATAACGCCCAATGGGTTGCAGCGAGTAGTAGCACCCCGGCAGCAACGGTGGTCCATTCGAGATTGTCTATGCTCAAGCCGCCAGCAATGGCTAGACAAAGGAAGCCAGCTCCAAACCACAGTTCAATTTGTCCGCGAAAACTGCTGGCGATTCTCTTTAAAGTCATGCCCAACGAGCTCATATTAAGTCTGCTATCTCCTTGTTTCCTCTAATTCACCATGTGAGCTCTGTTTTCACCAAGCCTTCTACCTTTGGTTACCTCACGGAGGTTTGGTCGGACCTTGTCAGTGAGGAATCCGGGGTAGTCAAAAGTAGAAGTGCAGTCGAGCGATGGCCCGGGGTGGAGACCTATGCGTAGCGTAAGTGATACCACGATATGGCTTTATGGAGGAGAAATGGACGACAAGAAGCAAACCATAGGGAGATGGGCGCGGCCTGCGATCTACTTGGTATCCGTCGGAGGTGCGCTCGGCGCCTACGTTGCAGGGTTCGGTAGCAGTGGGCGCCCGATGGTCGAATTGGTACTGGCTATTGCGTGTGGACTGATAGTCGGGACATGGGTCAATTGGATCGCCACGACTAACCGTGGTCCGCGGCTTGCTCCGCCCGAAGCTCCTTAACCTCCGCGCGCAGATCTGCCAATTCCGCCCGCATTTCGGACATCACGGCCATCATTTCGTGATGCCTGCCGTCATCCAGCTTGGTTTCGGCGTCGGTGGCGTCATTTTGCACCTGTTCGACCAGCCAGGCCGACACCATTGCAGTGACCACACCGGCAATCGCAATGCCGCAGAGCATGAGCACGCTGCCCACAATCCGGCCCTGCGGGCTGATTGGTGCAATGTCGCCGTAACCGACGGTGGTCACGGTGGTCAGCGCCCACCAGAGTGCGTCTCCAAAATCGTCAACATGTGTTTCCGCCAGTGGCGCTTCGGCGTCGAAAATGGTGATCGCCGCAACCAGAATCATCAGGATGGTGGCCACAATCGTGTACATGGCGACGCTGACGCGCCTATTAGCGGCGGAATAGCGCTGTAGCAGCACCAAGGTCGGCACGATGCGTAGCACACGTAGTGGCCGGAAAATTGGTAGCGCCAGCAGGGCGAATTCCCACCAGCGTCGCCAGAACCATTCCCATCGGTTCTCGGCGAGGAAAAGCCGGACTAGATAGTCCACCAGGAATGCGCCCCACATGGTCCACATGCCGACGCTTGCGATGGACGACCCGACGGTGTCGCCGGTCTCCAGTACGGTCCACGCGAAGAAGACGAGGAAGAGCAGGGACATCAGGAACATCGGGCCTTCGACGCGGCGTTCCCACTTTTCTCGCGCTGGTGCGTCGGCCGCAACATGCGGGAAGAAGAGCTCCCGTGTCACCACCAGTGCTTTTTGAGGAAACGGCAGCGCATCGACCTCGAGTGGCGAGGCCGGGGAGCTGTGGTCTGTCTCGGTAGCGGAATTGCTCATGCGGGCAGTTATTACAAAGCAGGGCTCGCCTGTCCGCATATGGGGAAGAGCACTCACATGCCGCTAATAGCCTCCCAGTAGCCCACGAATCACGAAGTGACAGTTTGTCACTAAGGTGGTGTACATTTGTGTGGTCGATATCCACCACCTCTTTAAGGAGACTCCGGGCCAATGAATTCGGTCAGCCCAAAGAAGCTCTACTCAACCCTGGCCAAAGCAGAAATGGTCACGTGGACCCTGCTGATTCTTGGCATGATCCTGAAGTACGCCGCCGGCCTCGAGTGGGCAACCACCGTCGGTGGCTCCATCCACGGCTTCGTCTTCCTGTCCTACGGCGTCACCACCATTTTCGTGTGGATTAACCAGCGCTGGCCACTGAAGACCGGTCTGCTCGGCCTGTTCTCCACCATCATCCCTTACTGCACCGTGCCATTCGAGCGCTCTGTGGAGAAGAAAGGCATCCTCGAAGGCGAGTGGCGATTCCGTGAAGGTGGCGACACCCCAGAGACCTTCGTCGAAAAGGCAATGGCCTGGGTGCTGCGCAACCCAATCCTCGCCGTCGTCATCGCGCTGGTCGGTATCGCCGTCGTGTTCGGCATCCTAGTCACTATGGGCCCACCAAACACCTGGGGTCGCTTCTTCGAGTAAAGCCCTAGGGCAGCCCTGAGTTAGACCGGGGTCAACTCTGAGCCAGCAACTACATCGGCGTATATCCGAAGCTATTCCAGTCCGCCGGCTGTTCGATCAGCGGAATCGGGTTGTGCTGTTTACGCAGCTCACGCAGGTGTAGCACGTGGTTCCAGAGCGCCTGGTCTTCGTCGTTTTGCGGGAAGAACTGCCGCGCGGGACGAGGCTTGCCATCGTCATCAAGCGCAACATACGTAATCCAGGAATGCAGGGCCTTCTGCAGGTTATCGGTGCCCTTCAGTGGGTCGCCGGAACGCACCAGCACCCCGAGTTGCATGGCGTGTTCGCCGGTGTACAGCAGTCGTGCCTCGACTTCAATCAGGTCGCCGATGTGGATCGGCTTGTAGAACCGAAAACCGCCGGCGTAGACGGCCACGGTGTGCCGTCCAGTCCAGCCCATGGTCACTGCGGTAGCGGCCTCATCGACCCATTCCATGACGTTGCCGCCGTGAACATTGCCGCCCCAGTTCGCGTCAGTTGGCTTGGCCAGGAAACGGTTAATAATTTTCGGCGCAGTACCGGCGTCGGTGTAGATCTGCTTGCTCATCTCCGCTTCGATGTCTTTGCGCAGGTCAATACGGGACAAGGCGGCGGCTTCGAGCTGCTTTTCCTCGGCAGTCTTTGGGACGTACTTCGGCACAGCAGTTGGCCGTTTATCGTCGCCCATTGCCACGAAAATGACGATGCAGTCGCAGGTGCGTTTGAACACGCCGTCGCGTGGGTCAGCAGCAAAAACTTCGTTAATAATGTGCATGGAGGAGCGGCCCGTATGCGCAATCCGCGAGCGCACTTCCACAATGTGACCGGATGGGATTGGCCGGTTGAAGTGGATGTGCCCGAAGTAGGCGGTGACGCAGTAACGGCCGGACCACGCGGTTGCGCAGGCGTAGGCTGCCTTGTCAATCCATTGCAGTACGCGCCCGCCGTGGACTCCTTGGCGGTCGTTGAAGAGCACGTCGGTTGGGGCGGCCATGAAACGCAGAGTTATTGAAGAATTAGGCTGTGACACTCTTTCGACCTTAGTAGCCTTCGTCACGCCGCGGCCGCTACTTTGCTGATAATTCTCAGACACCACCCTGCTCGATGTGATCGCCCACATACTGCACCCCGCGATTATGGCACCCTTGATGCATGGCGAAAAAGGTCAGCGCCGACCAGTTGCGGTCGGCAATTGTTGCGGTGTCCGATTGGTTGCTTGTTGACGAATCGGTGGCCGAAAAACCGTCTCGGTCAGCTCTAGCTGCAGCAGTACGGGCGAGCGCACAAACGCTGGCGCAGATCGCGCCGGGTCATGCTGTGGAAGTGCGGATTCCGCCATACGCTGCCGTGCAATGTATCGCCGGGACAACGCATACTAGAGGCACGCCACCCAATGTGGTGGAAATGGATGCGCGTAACTGGTTGTTACTCGTTGTTGGTCGGCAGTCGTGGCAAGACGCTGACCTGGAATGTTCCGGCACCCAAGCCGCGGAGGTTGCGGAGTATTTGCCGCTGGTGAGTATCTAGGAGACGACATGGCCACCCCAGAACCGAAGAAACCTGCGGAGTCGAGTGAGCGGCGTGCCTCTGATGGTGCTTCGCACAAAGAGCAGCATGGCGGGGCAGTACAGCAAAAGATGAATTGGTTGCGCGCCGGTGTGCTTGGCGCCAACGATGGTGTTGTGTCGACCGCCGGCATGGTGATGGGCGTGGCTGCGGCCGGTGCTGACCATCAAGAAATCATTACTGCTGGCGTAGCAGCGGTCACTGCGGGCGCGGTGTCGATGGCGCTAGGCGAGTATGTGTCCGTCTCCGCGCAGCGAGACTCCGAAACCGAACTGATTGCCAAAGAGAAGTGGGAGCTGGAGAACTACCCAGAAGAAGAACACCAAGAATTGGTGGAGATTCTGAAAGACCACGGCATGAGTGAAGCCACAGCTAACACTGCTGCGCAGGAAATGGAAAGTAGTGACTTGCTGCGTACTCACTTGCGGCTGGAGCTGGGGCTTGACGGCGAGGACATTGTTAGCCCGTGGGCAGCAGCGTTTTCTTCGGCAGTCAGCTTCATTGTTGGTGCGGCAATTCCACTTCTTGCGGTGATTGTGGCCCCGTTGTCTTTTGCCACTCCGGCCATCCTGATTGGTCTATTTGTGGCGCTGGCTCTGACTGGCGGTGTTTCTGCCACCATTGGTGACTCTGGTCAAGGCCGTGCCATGCTCCGCCTGATGGTCGGCGGTGCCCTCGCTATGGCCGTGACCTTCGGAATTGGTTGGCTATTTGGCACCTCGGTAGCCGGCTAATCGACCGGGCGCAGGCGAATTTATAGCCCCAATGCTGTCGGTAGGTTGGGTAATGCGGTAGTTGCCGACTATCCTTTATGGCGTGGCTAACGATTTCACTTGCCCGACCAACCGCAAATCCAGCGCCGCAGGCCCACTGGATGACTTAGGGGAAACCCAACCACGTGAAGAATGTGGTGTATTCGGGGTCTGGGCACCCGGCGAAGACGTCGCAAAGCTAACTTATTACGGCCTATTTGCGCTCCAACACCGTGGCCAAGAGGCCGCCGGTATTGGTGTCGGTGACGGTGACCAAATCTTGGTTTACCGCGACCTGGGTCTAGTCAGCCAAGTTTTCGACGAACAAACACTAGACGCCCTGAAAGGCCATGTGGCCATCGGGCATACCCGCTACTCAACCGCAGGTGGCGCCAGCTGGGAGAACGCCCAGCCAATGTTCCGCACCACCGAATGCGGCAAAGACCTAGCCTTGGGACACAACGGCAACCTGATTAACCACGTTGATCTAACTGACCGCGCCCACGACTTGGGTCTGGTCAACCGTGACTTTGACCCATCAGACTCTGATGTCATCACCGCGCTGCTGGCGCACGAAGCCGCTGACGGTGACATTGAAGCCGCAGCTATGCGACTGCTGCCAACCATTGAAGGCGCCTTCTGCCTGACCTTTACCGATGGTGAAACCCTCTTCGCAGCCCGCGACCCGCATGGTGTCCGCCCACTAGCCTTGGGCCGATTGGAGCGAGGCTGGGTTGTTGCCTCGGAAACCTGTGCACTTGACATCGTCGGTGCATCTTTTGTCCGTGAGATTGAACCAGGCGAATTGGTCGCCATCGATAACACCGGTGTGCGGTCGGAACGTTTTGCGGAGACTAAGCACAAGGGCTGCATTTTCGAGTACGTCTACTTGGCTCGCCCTGACTCCGTCATCCGCGGCCGCAGCGTCAACGCGGTGCGCGTGAACATTGGCCGTCAACTGGCTCGCGAATTTCCGGCCGAGGGCGATTTGGTCATTCCAGTGCCAGAATCCGGTACACCAGCAGCAGTTGGTTACGCCCAAGAATCGGGAATCCCATTCGGCCAAGGCCTCACCAAAAATGGCTATGTGGGCCGAACCTTCATTCAGCCGTCGCAGACTATTCGCCAGTTGGGTATCCGCCTGAAGCTGAATCCTTTGAAGGAAGTCATCGCCGGTAAACGCCTTGTCGTTGTGGACGACTCGATTGTGCGTGGCAACACCCAGCGTGCCCTCATCCGCATGTTGCGGGAAGCTGGCGCCGCAGAGGTGCACGTGCGCATTGCGTCGCCGCCGGTGAAGTGGCCGTGCTTCTACGGCATTGACTTTGCCTCCCCAGGTGAACTCATCGCCAACGGTGTACCAGGCAAGGTACAGGACGTTGCACAGGTCCTCGCTGGAGTACTTGGTGCTGATAGCTTGGGCTTTGTATCCATCGACGGCATGGTGGAGGCCTCGCAGCAGAAGCGCTCGGAACTGTGCTGTGCATGTTTCGACGGCGATTACCCACTCGGACTGCCGCAAGCTAATGCCAATGCGGCTGCGGTACTCCGCATGCAGGGCAAGAACTAGTTACCAACCAACACACAGGAGAATGAAACCTAATGACCGAACACAATGACGCTGCTCAGCCAGAGGGCGCGTCTTACGCCGCCGCAGGTGTCGACATTGAAGCCGGTGACCGTGCCGTAGAACTGATTGCGCCACTTGCGAAAGCCGCGACTCGACCTGAGGTTCGTGGCGGTATCGGCGGGTTTGCCGGTCTGTTCGCATTGGGCCAGTACAAGGAACCACTGTTGGCTGCTGGTTCCGACGGTGTTGGTACGAAGCTTGCTGTTGCGCAGGCAATGGACAAGCATGACACCATCGGTGAAGACCTCGTCGCCATGGTTGTCGACGACCTCGTCGTGTGCGGCGCGGAACCATTGTTCCTGCAGGACTACATTGCCATTGGCAAAGTTGTGCCAGAACACGTCGCATCGATCGTCTCCGGCATTGCAGAAGGCTGCAAGAAGGCCGGTTGCGCGCTGCTCGGCGGCGAAACCGCAGAGCATCCTGGCCTGATGGAACCAGGTGAATATGACGTGTCCGCTACCGCAGTCGGCGTCGTGGAAGCCGAAGACCTATTGGGCCCAGACCGCGTCCGCGCCGGTGACGTTGTCCTTGCGATGGCTTCTTCCGGTCTGCACTCCAACGGCTACTCCCTGGCACGCTACGTGCTGCTGGAGAAGGCTGGTCTGCGCCTAGACGAACAGGTCGAAGACTTTGGCCGCACTCTCGGCGAAGAGCTGCTGGAACCAACCCGCATTTACGCCAAGGACTGCCTGGAACTGGTTGCCGAGACGGACGTGCGGACATTCTGCCACGTCACCGGCGGCGGATTGGCTGGAAACCTCGCCCGCGTGATGCCAGAAGGCCTCGTCGCTGAGCTCTCCCGCGGCACATGGACCCCAGGCCAGATTTTCCGCACCATCCAGGACCTCGGCCAGGTGTCGCAGGCTGAGATGGAGAAGACCTTCAACATGGGCGTTGGCATGATTGCGATTGTGGCGCCACAGGATCGCGACCGTGCGCTGGCACTGCTGACTGCCCGCCACATCGATGCGTGGGAGCTGGGCACCGTGCGCCGTGCGGAAGCCGGTGAGGAAGACCGCGTCATCCTCGACGGTAGCCACCCGCGCTACTAAGCACGACTGGCCCGCCACTGGGCTGCCCCGACAACACCAAAAGCTGTGCCGAGTGGTTTCAAGAAACCTTCGGCACAGCTTTTCGTGTCAGAACATTCAGCGCCTACGCGCTGGTGTACTCAAACGGTAGTTGAACAGAGTCAACGCCAGTCGTTGTGGTCGTCGGCTGCATAGCCGTATTCATCCCACTCCGAGTATTCGTCGTTGTTGTCGTCCTCGACGTTTTCACCGCGAAGTTCGCGCTGCAGACGTTCGAGGTCCATTTCTGGAGACTGGTACTTCAGCTGACGAGCAATCTTAGCCTGTTTTGCTTTAGCACGGCCGCGACCCATGGCCTGACCCCCTTGGTGTATCGGGGAGCTCGGGAATTCGGCTGCCCCTCGTTTTCATGATTAGTTTGTTCCTGTCACACACAATAGCCAATTGCCACGAAAAATTCCGCAACGAGCAGGTTGCGCAGTGAATTAGGGCTAAAAAGTTCGGCGAAATTAGCTTAACCAGCAGGAATAAAACCGACGCGGGGGCTGCAAAAAATTGCGGATCCGCACCCGCGTTTCGTCACAAAGTTCACTAACCGGGTTTAACCACGGCCCCGGAGCTTATTGATAGCCACCCGACCAGGCCGCTCCGCCTCTTCGCCAGGCATTGTTGCTGGGTCAATCTGCACGGACACATCACCGACAGTCAGCTCCGCCGCAACCACCGCAGCCCGCTTAATCAGAGCCAACGCAATCGGCCCATAATCCATATGCTGCACCACCGACCCCAAACGCCCGACGGTCCGGCCGCCGGCAGTAACCGCAGCCCCAACAATTGGTAGCTCCGGCGCGGAACCATCCAAATGCAGCAAAACCAGCACGCGCGGGGACCGGCCCAAGTTGTGCACTCGCGACACGGTCTCCTGTCCGCGGTAGCAGCCTTTATCCAGGTGAACAGCCCCACGCTCGGCGGTTGTGCCAATCCACGATGGCGCTTCATGCGGGATGGTGCGCTCATCCGTATCCACACCAACAATTGGTTTGAGCCAATTAACGCGCTCTGCCTCATATCCCAGCAAACCGAGCGGCTGCGCCCCTGCGTCAATAAGCCCATTGAACGCCGCCACCAACTGACCGCGCGGCACAATGAGCTCCACCGCACCCGCTGACGGGCCCGCGACGCGGCGGATGAAACCCTCTGGCCACGTCGGCACTCGAACAGCGGAATCGACGGCAGACGGCAATGCCAAACCCCCGAACTCCGAAACATTCGGCCCAACCCCGGACCCAAGCAGCGCCAGCACCGTGAGGTCGGTCAGCTCCACCTGGACATCCGACCAGAAGATCATCCGAGTGAGAAAAGTAAGGAGCTTATCGACGCCGCGATCCACCTCAAGGTACGCCGTACCATCGAGCTCGGTCACGCGGATTTCGTCGAGGACATGGCCCTGCGCATCCAGGTTTAACGCGCGAGTGGAGTGCCCATCGGGCAGCGTCTCCAGTTCCTGGGACAACAGTGTGTTCAACCAGGTCAGGCGTTCGGGGCCCGTCACCGCGATGATGCGGCGGAAAGATAAATCGACCACGCCCACGCCGGTTTCTACAATGCGTTGCTCCGTGAGGGGATTGCCATAATGCCACGCGACGGAATCGGCGAAACTAGGAGTGCCAGAAGCAGTTTCAGCTTCACTCTGTGGCTCAGGGGTGCGGGACATCGCACCGGCGACCGAGGACAAAATCGGGCTGACATCAGAATTGGTCACACCACGACTCTAGTCACAATTTCTGTCACAGTGAAGCGTCGTAAGATTTAAGACATGAACACTCCACCGCAAGTTCTGGTCAACGTCTACACCCCAGAACCGACTCTGCACCCCGAAGACCAGCCTCTGCTTTACGCCGATGACCTCGCCGCAGTCCGTGGCGACGGGGTATTTGAAACCATGCTGGTGCGCGACGGGCATGTCTGTAACCTCGAACGGCACCGCACCCGATTCCAACGCTCCGCCCAGATGCTCAACCTTCCGGCCCCAGACCTGGAACGGTGGGACAAAGCCACCGAACTAGCGCTCGCGCAGTGGGGTAGCAGCCACGACGGATCCATGCGGTGGGTGTACAGCCGTGGTCGGGAATCGACGGGGCAACAAACCGGGTTCATTATGCTCAACCCGCTGTCAGCAACCCAGCAGGAGCGGGCGGGGCTCCGGGTGATGACCGCACAGAAAGGTTTTTCCATCGATTACGGCAATACCTCGCCGTGGGCGCTTATTGGCGCGAAAACCTTGTCCTACGCGGCAAATATGGCGGCGCTGCGCTACGCGAAAGAACATGGCCTCGACGACCTGATTTTTATTTCCGCGGAAGGAAACGTGTTGGAAGGGCCGACCTCCACCGTTATCGCGGTGCGCGGTCGAACCCTGCTCACCCCAACCCCCGGCGAAGGTATTTTGTCCGGAACCACCCAAGCGGCACTGTTCGCGGAAGCCCGCAACCAAGGCTGGGAATGCGTGGAAACGTCGCTCACGGTGGCAGACTTGCTCGCTGCGGACGGCGTGTGGCTGGTCAGCTCGGTGCGGCTGGCGGCACGGGTCGTGGAAATTGACGGTGCCGCATTGCCGCAACGCACCGATGACTCAGCTATTGAGCAGCTGGTCGCCGCGGCCCTGGCGACCGAATAGGGGTTAACCAGCCCAGCGCTGCAGCTGCGCCGACATCCGCGGCACATACTCGTCGCCGTGGCGGCGCTCATCCACCCAGCCAAGGTCATTATTCGGCATCAGACCGTAGAGACGTTTGCCTGGACCAATGCTTGCTGGGCCAGTGGCGGTGACCAAGGTGGAGCCGGCCTCCAGTTCCCAGGCGCGTTCAGTGACTGGTTCGCCGTAGTAAATCTCCACCACACCAGTGGAGTGGCAGCAGGTGAACTCGATTTCGTCTTTGTCATTGATGCGCCAGAAGCCAGTTTCGCGCAGGTCTGGGCCGGTTGGTTTGCCGTCTTCGTCGAGTTTCCAGAAGCGGGCGTCGTACTTCAGGTAGTCCTCGCCGTCGTGGCTGAAGATAATCTGCTGGCCGAAGTTGTATTCGCCGTCCACGTGGGTGGAGGCTTGGCCTTTGCCGCGCCAGACACCGACGAGGGGCAGTAGCGCCAGCAGCGCATCCGAAATATTTGGGCCCTGCCGAAGGTTGGCGGTATCGGCGGGAATCGGTAGCCCTTCGAGCTCCTCGATATTCCGAGAAGCAGTGTGCTTAGCGGTTTCCGCTGCAACATTCACTGCTTCCGAGCCATCAAGGCGTAGCTCAGACAGGGGTTGTGATTCCGGGGTGGTGTTGGAGTCTGGCTCAGTCATACCCCGATCTTACCGATGCACGGGCGCTATTGGTCTTTGGTCTCGTCGTCGTTGGACTGGGGCGCCAAATCAGACACGCTGGTTTTGGTCCACAGCTCTTCCGTCTGAATATTGACCATGCCGCCAGTGACATAGATGCGGGTCGGCGGCGTGCGCAGCGGCAGCAGCCCCGGGATGAGGGTGAGCTTGAAGCCCTCCATCAGTTCCTTTTGTACGTCCGCTGGAATCTCCGTGGCTGGTGCTTCCACGTCAGATTTGTGGTCTACCGGGCCAGAAATAACTGATTCGGGCAGCAGCCAGACATCGCCATTGTCAATCCGCAGTCGCACATGGACCGTTGCGGGTGCCTCGAAGCCGTCCACTGTGCCGGTCAGGTCCGCTTCGGTTTCCCATTGTCCGAGCGGGGACATGTCTTTATGGTTGGCAATAATCAGGTCGGTCATGCCGAGCCGTTTGCCGAGCGCGACACCGTCCAGCCGCAGCGTGGAGTGGTAGCTTTTCGTCGGCGCGTGGTCATACTTGCCGCTCAGCAGCTGTTTTGGGGTGATTTTGAGGTGTTCTGCGGATGAAGTCACCGAAACCAGCCCGAATCCTTCGGCGTTCAGGTCGGTTGTGCGGACAGTGATGGCACGGATATTGCCAGTGAAGTACTGCGACACGAAAAACCCATGTACCTGCACTTTAGGGTCGGTGGGGAGGTTCGCTTCGGTGCGTAGCTGCCGCGCAATCCGATATTCCGCGACCATGCAGGCGCCGAAATCTGCGAGCACTGCCAGTCCAACAACGCAACACAATGCCACGATGCTGCGGACGACGGTGCGGTGGCGGTCGATAAAGGATTCAGTCACAGCTCTATTGTTACCTATAGACCAGACATGGGTTAATTGCTGCTTCGAAAAGGGAGTCTCCATATGACTGTGAATTGGAAATCTGTTGCGCCGGCCCGGGCCGAGGAGATTGCGCAGCTGTGTGCCCGCGCCGCTGAGCAGGACGGAGTGGAGCCGCTGTCGGAGGCATTTCTGCGTGGCCTCACGGAGCCTGCGCTGCGGCACCGCCATATTTTGTTGGCGTCCGATGGCGCGGTCATCAACCCGGAGAGCACAGCGCCGGTGGCAGCGATCCTTGCGATCGCGCCGGGCACCCCCGTGTCGGCTGAGTTGGTGGTCGACCCCGCTTTTCGACGTCGTGGGCTGGGCTCTATTTTGTTAGATGTGGTGGCCAGCTCTGATGGCGCTCAAGTCTGGGCGCATGGGGATATCGCTGCCGCGCAAAGCTTGGCGGCAACTCGTGGCATGCGCAAGCAACGCGAATTGCTGCAGATGTCGCGGGACCTGAGCGTACCCGTCGAGGTGGGGGAGACCCCAGCGGGAGTGGAGCTACTGAGCTGGCCGGCGGCTGCCGAGCGTTGGGGCGCTGATTTCGTCGATAAGCAATGGCTCAAGGTCAATAACGAGGCCTTCCATTGGCATCCAGAGCAGGGTGGATGGTCGCTGGCGGATTTGAACCAGGGGCGGGACACCGCGTGGTTTGACGCCTCCGATGTGTTGCTGGTGTGGCAGGAAGGTACTCAGGAGTTGCTGGGATTTCACTGGTTGAAGCGGCATGCGGCGGATGCTGGGTCGGATGGAAAGCCGTTTGGCGAGGTGTATGTCATTGGGCTTGCCGATGCTGCGCGGGGTCGGGGAATTGGTTCGTGGCTGACACGAGTGGGGATGGCTCGGCTGCAGCAGGGCGGGCTGGACCGGATCGTGTTGTATGTCGAAGGCGACAATGCAGCGGCGGTGCGAAGCTACGAAAATAATGGATTTATCATCAGTCGCCGCGACTGTACCTACGTCCAGTAGCTGTTCGCGGGCAAACTGAAAGTGAAGAACATAAGAAATTAAAGCTAATTCTCAGATTGGTCTGTGGTCAATTAGCCCTATTTAAAGTGGAAGTGACCTAATCGACCTACTAATTCACTTTAAATTAACCTTGATTGTGCTTAGTAGACACCCGGGTTCGTTAAGTTTCTTAGCTGACGCGTGAACGAATGTTCATACTCAACTTGTCTTACACGGAGGAAAACGTGAACCCGAACTTCAAGCGCACTGCAGGCCTGATTGGCCTTGTCGCAGCAGGCTCCCTCGTCCTTTCTGCTTGCTCTGAGGACACCAGCAACGGCGGCGACGATAAGTCCGCTTCCGACCTGAACCTGTCCGGTACTTCCGGCCAGCTGACTGGCGAGGGCGCTTCCTCCCAGCAGAAGGCTATGGACCTTTTCAACCAGCTCTACTCCGAGAACGTTGACGGCGCTGCACTGTCCTACAACGCTTCCGGCTCCGGTGCTGGTGTCAAGCAGTTCACCGCCGGCACTGTCGCTTTCGGTGGCTCCGACTCCCCACTGAAGGACGAAGAAGTCGAACCAGCTGCAAAGCGTTGCGGTGGCAACGAAGCATGGCACCTGCCAATGGTCATCGGCCCAGTTGCGATTGCCTACAACCTGGAAGGCGTCGACAAGCTGGCTCTGACCCCAGAAGTCATCGCTGAAATCTTCGACGGCAAGATCAAGAAGTGGGACGACGAAGCAATCAAGAAGCTCAACGAGGGCGTTGAACTGCCTTCCGAGAACATCACCGTTGTTCACCGCTCCGACGAGTCCGGCACCACCGACAACTTCCAGAAGTTCCTGAAGGCTTCTGCCGGTGACGCATGGCCACACGAGCCATCCAAGGTCTTCCCAGGCGCTGGCTCCGGTGCTTCCGGTTCCTCCGGTGTTGCTGACCAGGTTGCAGCAACCAAGAACTCCATCACCTACGTTGAGTCCGGCTTCGCAACCGAAAAGGACCTCGGCGTTGCTGAGATCGACTTCGGTAACGGCCCAGTTGCTCTGAACGCTGACTCCGTCGGTGTTGCTCTGGAAAACCTGAAGTACAAGACTCCAGAAGACTCCCACAACATGGTCATCGACTCCAAGGCTCTGTTCGCCATGGACACCGAGGGTGCATACCCACTGGTTCTGACCACCTACGAAATCGTCTGCTCCGCTGGCTACGACGAGACCACCCGCGACATGGTCAAGGACTTCCTGACCATCGCTCTGGAAAAGGGTCAGACCGACAAGCTGTCCGAGCTGGGCTTCATCCCAGTTAAGGGCGCTTACAAGGACAAGCTGGTTGCGGCTGTCGACGCCATTAAGTAACTCCTGCACTTGGGCTTCGGCCTAATTAGGACCCCCGAAGTGACTCAAACGGCGCTCGGGGGTCTTTAGTGTGCAATCACTTTTCACCAATATCAACAAAGGATACGGAGCTATGACTAGCCCACAACCCGGTGAAGCAGTAGCGGAAAAAGAACCGATGCTGATGGCCACCGGCACCCCGTCTCCGACGAAGGAAACGCAAACCACTGCCACCACCACTGGCGCTGGCGTGATTCGCCCAGGTGACCGGGTCTTCCAGATTCTGTCCGTTGGTTCTTCTTGGCTTGTCACCATCATCATCGCTGCAGTCGGCGTCTTCCTGCTGATGCGTGCGGTGCCATCTTTGATGAACAATGACGCCAACTTCTTCACCTATGGTGGCGAATGGAACCTCGCCGATACCACGGCAATGCAGTTCGGTATTCCGAACCTGTTCTTCACCACGGTGACCGTGTCGTTGGTCGCACTGATCATCGCAATGCCAATTGCCCTTGGTATTGCTATCTTCTTGTCGAACTACTGCCCGAAGAGCTGGGTCCGCCCACTCGGGTTCCTCGTTGACCTGCTAGCTGCAGTCCCGTCGATTGTTTACGGTATCTGGGGCTTCATGGTCTTGGGTCCATTCCTGGGCCCATTCTACGATTGGATTAACAGCTGGGCTGGTGGCTTCGTGCTGTTCGCACTGCACGAAAACTCCCCAAGCTTCTCGACCTCTCGTAACCTCTTTACCGGTGGCATCGTCTTGGCAATTATGATTCTGCCAATTATCGCGTCCACCGCGCGTGAAGTTTTCGTTCAGACCCCGAAGGGCCACATCGAATCTGCACTGGCACTGGGCGCTACCCGCTGGGAAGTTGTCCGCATGACCGTGCTGCCATTCGGCCTGTCCGGTTACATCTCTGGCTCCATGCTGGGCCTGGGTCGTGCGCTGGGTGAAACGATGGCGCTCTACATGGTGATTGCATCGTCCGCGGCCTTCACCGGTTCGCTTTTCGACGGTGGTAACACCTTCGCAACTCACATTGCATTGCACGCACAGGAATTCAACAATGACCTCATGGCTGGTGCCTACATGTCCGCCGGTCTGGTCCTGTTCTTCCTGACCTTCATTGTTAACGCCGCAGCTCGTGCCGTGGTCGGCAAGGCATCGGCATAAGGGAGGAAGTGACAATGACTACTGCAACTCCAACTACTCAGAAGCCAGCGGCTACTAAGTCGGCGTTCACCGACATTTCCGGTCGCCGCAAGTCCATGAACACCTTCATGACGGTCATCGTGTACGCCGCTATGGCGTTGGCCTTCATTCCTCTGGTGTGGGTGCTCGTGGAACTGCTCATCCGTGGTTCCGGTGTCGTGTTCACCGCTGACTGGTGGACCAAGTCTCAGTTCCGCATTCTTTACGGTGACGAAGGTGGCGGTGCGCTGCACGGCATCATCGGTACCCTGGTGCAGGCTGTTGCCGCATCGGTGTTCTCCATTCCAATCGGTATCTTCGTGGCGATTTACCTCGTTGAATACGCCGGTAACTCCCGCTTGGGCAAAATCACCACCTTCATGGTGGACATTCTGTCCGGTGTGCCTTCCATCGTTGCTGCGCTGTTCATCTACTCGCTGTGGATTGTGCTGCTTGGCCAGTCGCGTTCCGGTTTCGCTGTGGCGCTGGCACTGGTGCTGCTGATGGTGCCAATCGTGGTGCGTAACACCGAAGAAATGCTGCGTGTTGTGCCGCAGGACCTGCGTGAAGCTTCCTACGCTTTGGGTGTGCCGAAGTGGAAGACCATTGCGAAGATTGTGCTGCCAACCGCCCTGTCCGGCATCGTGACCGGCATCATGCTGGCTATCGCACGTGTGATGGGCGAATCCGCACCAATGCTGATTCTGGTTTCTACCGTCAACCGCATCGAATGGAACCCATTTGGTGCGTCGCAGTCCTCGCTGCCGCTGATGATGCTGGACTTGTACAAGTCCGGTACCACCGGCCCAGCTGCTGACAAGATGTGGGGTGCAGCTCTGACCTTGGTGCTCCTCATCGCCCTCATTAACGTTGCCGCCCGGGTTATCTCGGCGAAGTTCTCGGTTAAGACCCACTAACCGTCCCACCACATCAGGAGACATTGAACAATGGCTAAGAGCCTTGAACTCAAAGACGTCGACATTTTCTACGGCGACTTCCACGCTGTTAAAGACGTCAACCTCACCATCCCGCCAAAGTCCGTGACCGCCTTCATCGGCCCATCCGGCTGCGGTAAGTCCACGGTGCTGCGCTGCCTGAACCGCATGCACGAGGTCACCCCAGGCGCATACGCAACCGGCGAGATTCTGCTGGACGGCGAGAACATCTACGGCCCTAAGGTCGACCCAGTGTCCGTGCGTAACACCATCGGCATGGTCTTCCAGAAGCCAAACCCATTCCCAACCATGTCCATCGAAGAAAACGTCGTCGCTGGTCTGAAGCTGTCGGGTGAAAAGAACTCGAAGAAGCTGAAGGAAATCTGCGAGCGTTCCCTGCGTGGCGCAAACCTGTGGGAAGAAGTTAAGGACCGCCTGGACAAGCCAGGTGGCGGCCTGTCCGGTGGTCAGCAGCAGCGCCTGTGCATCGCCCGCGCCATCGCGGTCGAGCCAGAAGTTCTGCTGATGGACGAGCCATGCTCCGCTCTGGACCCAATCTCCACCCTGGCTATCGAAGACTTGATTCACGAACTCAAGGAAGAGTTCACCATCGTCATCGTGACCCACAACATGCAGCAGGCGCAGCGTGTTGCTGACCAGACCGCTTTCTACTCCCTGGAAGCAACTGGCAAGCCAGGTCAGCTGATTGAAGTTGGCCCAACCGAGAAGATTTTCTCGAACCCAGATAACGAAACCACTCGCCGCTACATCTCCGGTGAGTTCGGCTAAACCAGCCGGTTTTCCACCGCGTTCCGCGTAAGACAAGGAGCCTTGCTGCTCGGGGTTAATCCCGGCGGCAAGGCTCTACGCGTTCCTAGGAAAACTTCGCGCGGACCTACGCGTCGTCGTCAGTAAGCGGACCGAACTGCCGCTCCAGCGTCTCGAAGTGCATGTTGATCAAGCGGGCCTGCTCCGGGTCCTTGACCTGCGGGATGTAATCAGCAGGGCGGTAACCAGTCGCCAGGTACACCACGCGGGCACCGACCTCAACAGCATGATCCGCAAACCGCTCGAAATAGCGAGACAACAAGGTCACGTCAACGGCCTGAACAGTGGTGCCCAGCCATTCCTGACGGGTAGTCTTCCCGAAAACTTCCTGATGCAGCGCGTCGACTTCATCATCATCAACCGCCAACTGGAGCGCCGACGCTGGGTCAAATTCCAGAAGAACCTGCCGCATCCGGTTTGCCATATCGTCGCAAACAGCAGCCATCCGTGCGAAGTCAGCATGCATGAAATCTGGCAACGCTGGCTTCGGGTGCCGACGGCGTGCCACTTCAGCAATATGCATCGACAATTGACCCATCCGCGCCAAGTCCTGGACAATATAGAGACCAGAGACAAGCTGACGAAGGTCACGGGCGACAGGGCCCTCCAGCAGCAACATATTGTAGGCGCGGGAATCGGCTTGGTCTTGTAGTGCTTCGAGTTGTTCGCGGGAGGAAATCACGTCCTCAGCAGCTTGCAAATCTGATTCGAGCAGCGCGAAAGTGGCCTTGGACAATTGTTCGTGGATCAAATCGCACATGACCACAAGGTCATGCGAGAAGTTAGCCATCTTTTCACGGTAGACCGTACGCATGCGCCTAAGTCTAGTGACAGAAGTAGTGTTTCGCTCAATAACCGCAGGGCACAACGAAAATGACGGCAGTGCCCATGGTGCAGTCCGTGCTGCGTGGCGTTGATTTATCCGCCAGAACTCATAATGTCCGCCGCATGCGGCACCGTTTCATCCTCAGGATCATCCAGCCATCCCTCCGGCAACGTCACCTTCCCAGCCGAACCTTGACGGCCGCGCGGGCCATCAGCATCATTCGGCAACGCAGTGGCCACCTCAGAGTCGCGAACGTCATCAAGCAAAGATTGCAACTGCGCCAACGACTCAACCGTCGCCAGCGAACGGCGCAGACCCGAACCAGCCGGGTAACCACGCAAATACCAACTGATGTGTTTGCGCAGCTCACGAGTGCCAATGTATTCACCATCATGAGCGCACATCAGCTCGGCATGGCGGTACATAATGTCGCATACCTCCGCAAACGTCGGCGGCGCCGGCACCTCCTTGCCCTGCAGCTCCGCGGACAACTCCGCAAACAGCCACGGCCGACCCAGGCAGCCACGGCCGACCACCACACCGTCGCAACCGGTCTGATCCATCATCCGACGCGCATCGGACGCCGCGAAAATATCGCCATTGCCCAGCACCGGCACGTCATCGAAACCATGCGCCCCCATATGCTCCTTCAGCCGCGCAATCTGCGACCAATCAGCCTGACCGGAATAACGCTGTGCAGCAGTGCGACCATGGAGCGCCACCGCAGCAGCACCTTCCTCCGCAGCAATCCGCCCAGCATCCAAGTGCGTATGGTGCTCATCATCGATGCCTACGCGGAATTTTACCGTCACCGGAATATTCGTGCCTTCCGTCGCACGCACCGCGGCAGCAACAATATTGCGGAATAGCCGACGCTTATACGGCAGGGCAGAGCCGCCACCACGACGCGTCACCTTCGGCACCGGGCAACCAAAGTTCATATCAATATGATCCGCCATGTCTTCGTCGACAATCATTTTCGCGGCGCGGTAGGTGTAATCCGGGTCCACCGTGTACAGCTGCATAGACCGCGGATTCTCCTGCGGATCAAACGTCGTCATATGCAGCGTCTTCTCGTTGCGCTCCACAAGTGCGCGGGCGGTGATCATTTCGCAGACGTACAGGCCAGAGACCGTCCCGGTGCGGGCGAGTTCCTGCTCACGGCACAGCACGCGAAACGCGACGTTCGTCACCCCAGCCATCGGGGCAAGAACGACAGGTGACGGCAAATCAAATGGACCAATACGAAGCACGTCCCTATTCAACACCCTGACGTGCCAAAAGATCACATCGTGACGGCGACTACAGTGATAACGGAGAACTCAGCGACTAGGAACGCAGGAAGGCGAGGTGCAACGCCGCAATGGGCCAAGGCAACCAAGCAGCGACTCAACCAGGCAGCGCCTGGGAAGGCCACCAGGCAGGAACCAGCGGCCACCGCCGCGTAACCATCACATCATTTCTCGCCGGGCTCGCAGCCTTCATGTCGATGTATGCCACCCAAGCGTTGCTGCCCACCCTCTCCGACGCGCACACCGGCTTCGGCGCTGACGCCGCTTCCGTCGCCTTGACCGTGTCCGCCACCACCGGCATGGTCGCTCTTGCCACTATGCCGCTATCCATCCTGTCGGAACGTTTCGGCCGTGGCCGCGTCATGGTCGGTGGCGCAATGGCCGCCGCCATCATCGGCATCGTGGCATCCTTTGCGCCGAACCTTGAACTGCTCATCCTAGGCCGCGCAATCCAAGGCCTCGCCCTAGCGGCCGTCCCAGCTGTGGCCATGGCCTACCTGTCTGAGGAACTGCACCCCGACTCCCTGGCCAAAACCATGGGACTCTACGTCGCCGCGACCACCGTCGGCGGTCTGACCGGCCGCATTATCCCGGCGGTGATGCTGGAATTCGTTAACTGGCGATGGTCCATGGTGGCAGTCGGGTTAGTGTCCTTGGCCTGCGCATTCATCATGGCTTCACTGATGCCGCCGGCTCGCAGATTCTCGCCGAAGCAGCTCAGTTTCCGCGGCGAAGCCCTGGCAGTACTCAGCCACTGGCGCCAGCCACGCATGGTTGTCCTTTTCGCCGAAGCCTTCCTGCTGATGGGTGGTTTCGTCTCCCTGTACAACTACGTCGGCTTCCGCCTGAGTACCCCACCGTTTGGCCTGTCGCCGTCCCTGGTTGGCATCGTGTTCCTGATTTACCTTTCGGGCACATATTCCTCGACCCGCGCCGGGCGCATCGTCCAGGCCGTCGGTCGTGGCCCCGCGGTGCTCATTGGCATCGGCTCCGCGTTTTGTGGTTTGCTGCTGACCTTGTTTAACCACTTGGCCCCGATGCTCATCGGCATGATTATCTTCACCGCCGGTTTCTTCATCGCCCATTCCGTGGCCTCCGGTTGGGTCGGCATTTTGGCGCAGCGTCACCGTGCCGAAGCCAGCTCCTCCTACCTGATGGCCTACTACGGTGGTAGTTCGATTTTGGGTTACCTCGTTGGTTTTGGTTACGCCGCCGCCGGCTGGGGCGGAGTAGTGGCTTGGACTGGCACGCTTTACGTGATTGGCTTCTTTTTGGCTGGTTGGATGTATTTACGGTCCCGGAAAGCCGCTTAAATGGGGGCGATTTTCACAATTCCCTCGGTGGGCGTTAAACTGTACCGACGTGCGGGCCTTTAGCTCAGTTGGTAGAGCTGCGGACTTTTAATCCGTAGGTCGCGGGTTCGAGCCCCGCAGGGCCCACGCCACCCCGTCTATCTTCCCAGGTAGGCGGGGTTTTTGAGCTTTTTGACGATTATGTGTGCCGCGGATGCCGCACCACAATCACAGTCCGCTTCGGTCGGACACCGGGCAGTGTGTCGCGGTGAAGCAGCAGCTCAGTGAGGTGTTCTGCCTGCTTATCGACGTGCTCCGTCGGCTCATCAAACAGCACAATCGGCGCGGTGCTCAGCAGCGCGCGTGCCACTATCAGCCTGCGGCGCTGCCCACCGGACAAGCTTTCATCGCCGGCAGACAGCATTGTGCTCAGCCCATCGGGCAGCTGCGCCACCCACTCGTCCAGCCCCAGCTCCGCCAGCACTTCCAGCATTTGCCCATCGGTTGCGGATGGGTTCCCGACTGCCAAATTATCGCGCACTGAGGTGGCAAAAATGTGCTCATCTTCGGCGATAAACCGCAGTTCCGTAGCTGGGCTATTCCCGATTTCTTTCGAATCTGCGACGGGGCTGTTTCCGTCAAAAAGCACAATGTTTCCGCTGCGTGCGGGAGTCAGGCCGGCCAAGGTTTTCAGCAAAGTGGTTTTTCCGCTTCCGGACGGAGCGATGATTTCTTTGCGGTCGCCGAAGGGCAACTCGAAGTGCCAACGCTGCAGGTCAACGTCATATCCGGTGACGAGGTCGCGTACGACTAGATGCGGGCGTTCCAGCGTGGTGCCCGGCCCTGGGGCTCTGCTTGGCAATGCGCTGGTGTGGCCAAGTCGGCTGGCGGCGTCATCGGCTTTCGATAGGGCAGAGGCAGCAGCGGGCAGCGCCATCGTCGATTCGAAGGCCGCGAGCGGGATGAGCACCAGCACCGTGAGCCATTCTGGGGAATGCAGCACGTTGCCGGAAGCATCGGTGAACAGCCACACTACTGCCACGACCGTAGCGATCGCCGAAGCTAAGTAGCCGAGCATTGACACCGCTTGACCTGCCGCCTGAAACGGTGCGGCGCGGCGATCAGCCTGCGACAGGGCGAGGGTGGTGGCGTGCGTATCAGCTAGGGCGGAATCGAGGGTGCCGCGAACTCGCAGGGCAGCGGCATCATAAAGCACGCGGCTGATGGCATCGGCGTGGCTGCGGTTAACTCGACCGCGGGCTGCTTCCGCACGCTGCACCCCACGGTAAATCAGCCATGGTGCCACCACCCCAGAAACCAGCAGACCAGCGGCAACAATAGCCGCTGCCACCGGGCTGAGCAGTGCTGTGAACGCTACCGCACAGGCAGAGGTAAATGCGGCGATGCACATCGGCAGCAGACTGCGGACAATGACATCAGCGAGGTTGTCGACATCGTCACCGAGTCGAGTGAGCATACTGCCACGGGTCATTCCTGACACGGCAGCGGAATCAGCCGAGGCGATGCGTTGCCACAGGTTCGTCCGGGCATTCGCCGCGGCAGTCAGGGCCAACTGGTGGGACAACAGCCGGTCGATATATCGGAACACGGACCGGGAAATGCCCAGCGCGCGAACGGCAGTGACGGCAACAGTCAGAGTCATCACCGGTGGCATCTGCCACGCGCGCGTAATCAGCCAGCCCGAAACAATCGTCAGTGCCAGCGCTGAAACTAAAGTGAGCGAACCAGCAAGAGTGGGGATAATCAGCGCGGCCCAGTGCAGACCAGTTAGCCGCCACAATGTCCCCAGCGTCGAAGAGCGTGCTGTCATCGCGCGTTCACCTCGAAACTGACGTCGACCACCTGGTCGGCAGCGGCAAGCACCAACGGGTCGTGGCTGGCGATAACCACCGTCGCACCCCGGTCCGCTTCCGCACGCAGCGCAGCGAGCATGGCCGCCGCGTTGTCGCTATCCAGATGCGCAGTCGGCTCATCCAGCACCACTAGTTGCTTTGGACTTCCCGCCAACTCCGCTGCCAATGCCGCACGTTGCCGCTGACCCAGCGACAACCCCGTGGTGTCACCAACCATGTCGGGGTCAAGCACCGGACGCTGCGGCAAGTAGGCAGTGCGCCGCCACAGATCCTCGGCGGTGAACCGCCGCGGTGGCTGCTGATCCGACACTTCCCAGACACCGGCAACACCGGAAAGTCCTTCGGAGATCAGCCCAAGAAGCCCCAACAGCGCGGTGCTTTTTCCGGAACCATTGGGCCCGGCTAAGACAGTCAGCTCGCCAGGCCGGGCCACAACCGTGAGGTGGTGCGGGCGAATGCCATCGCGGCCAAGCACCGAAAAGTCCGCAAAAGACGCGTACCACCCAGGTGTTGTTGCAGCTGCCACGTCGAGCGGCGCAGCGACTGTGGGATCGGCCGGTGCCACGGCCTGTTCGTCAACAAGCACATCTAAAACCGCGGTGGCCGCAATGGTGCCGTCCTGCGCATCGTGGAAGCGTTTGCCGACGTCGCGGACCGGGCCATAGACCTCCGGAATGATGATGAGGACACCGAGCCCCGCCGCGAAATCCATCGAACCGTCGAGCAGCCGAAAACCAATGCTCACCGCGACCAGCGCAATGGAAATTGTGGCGAAGAATTCCAGCACCGTGCCCGACAGGAATGCAATCCGCAACACCGACATGCTGGAGTCACGGTGGGTATTGGACAGCCGCCGAATTTCGCTGGTCGGGGCAGTAGCGGCATGATGTGCCCGCAGCGTCGGCAATCCGCGTGCCAAGTCGAGAATTTGTTCGCGCAGAATGCCGATATCGGCTAAGCGGCGCTGCGTTTTGCCCTGGGTCAACACACCAATGAGCCACATGAACAGTGGAATCAGCGGCAACGTGACCATGGCGATAAGGAAAGAGCTGAAATCGAGCCACGCCACCGCCGCAAGCGCAATGGGGGTCGCCAGCACCAGCGCCACCAGCGAGGGCAAGAAACCCGAAATGTAGGGCTTAAGGCCATCAATGCCCGTGGTCAACAGTGCCTGCCAATACGCCCGGTCGACAGTGCGCTGGTCGGACACGGCGAGGTGTCGCAGCCCATCCCGGCGCAAATCAGCAGTGACTGCCGCCGCGGCCTGCGTACCGAAACGTGCCAGCGCCCACGACACCACAATCCGTACCGCCGCCAATGCCGCCAGCGCAGCGATCGTCGGGCCGAAGGTAGCCCATAATTCCGCGTGGGGCAGGGCATGAGTCTGACCCAGCGGGCCAATCCGGCCGACAGTGATACCAGCGATGAGCAGCCCCATCGTGACCGTCGCGGCAGTGGCAGTCGCAGTCAGCGCCCCCGCCAGCACAATCCACCGGCGCGCCGGGCGGGAGCGTTGCAACAATCGAGGATCTACTGGGCGGATGGCACTTCACCTGCCGCAGACTGTGAGGCGGTTTCCGTGGTGGACATGGTGGTCATGGTGGTGGGCTCGGCGGTGATGCGTTTGCGGAACACCCAGTAAGTCCACGCCTGATACGCCATCACCAGCGGCGCAATCAGCAACGCCGCCCAGGTCATAATCCGCAGGGTGTAGGCGCTGGAAGCCGAATTCCAGATGTCCAAACTGATCCCGCCGGGCACAGTTGATGGCATCAAGAATGGGTACATTGCCCCAAAAATCAGTGCCGTCGCCGCCAAGATGCTTATTGACGTTGCGAAGAATGCGATACCGTCCCGACCCTGGAACAGGGCAACAATCCCCACGATGACCGCAACCAGCGCGATACTGGCAACGGCGATGGTGACAGGCTTTCCGAAACTCAGCTGGGTCCACACCACGAAGCTGGCCGCCGCGAGCACTGTGGCCACAGCGAGGGGGCGAATACCTGCGGCAAGTTCCGCATGGAGGGTGCCAGCAGTTTTCAGGCGCAGGAATGTCAGCCCGTGGAGCGCAAAGAGCGCTGCGAAGGTAGCGCCACCAAGGAGCGCATATGGGTTCATCATGGCCAGGAGCCCCGTCAGGCTGGAGTCGATTTGTGCGTTGGCGTCGATGGGGACGCCGCGGACGAGGTTTGCGACTGCCACACCCCACAGCACTGCAGGCAGCCAAGAGCCCACAATGATGGCGCGGTCGCACCACGCCCGCCACGTGTCCGAATGAACCTTCGACCGCCATTCCAGGCCGACGATGCGGACGATGAGCGCCACAAGAATCAGGAACAGGGGCAGGTAAAAGCCAGAAAACATGGTGGCGTACCACTCTGGGAAAGCGGCGAATAGCGCGCCGCCGGCGGTAATTAGCCACACTTCGTTGGCATCCCACACGGGGCCAATGGTTTTGAGCATGGCTTTGCGTTCGGGTTCACGGCGCCCCAAGAAGGGCAGCAGCATACCGACACCGAAATCGAAGCCCTCCAGCAGGAAATAGCCAGCGAAGAGCACCGCGATGATGATGAACCAAAGAACTTGCAGTTCTAAACCAAACATGAGGTACCTCTAACTACTTTTCGGAAGTGGCAGCGCCACCGGCTGAGTCGGACTGGGCGAAACGCACCGGTTCGGTTACTCGGGCGCCCAGGGCCGTACCAATTGGGGTGGCAGGGCCAGCGTCATCTGTGTCCGGCGCTGCTATCTGCGGAGATGGTTCCGTCGGCGGACCGATAAGGACAGCGCGGCGAATCAGCCAGAACCAGACCACTGCCAGCACCAGATACAGCAGTGTGAAACCGATCAGCGTGGTCCACACCGTCCACACCGAGTGGTTGGAAACACCCATATCGACTGTCATGCGGATGAGATTGGTGCGTGGGTCACCGATGGAGTCTGGGTTTGGGTGCACAATCCATGGCTGGCGCCCCATTTCGGTGAAAATCCACCCCGCGGAGTTCGCCAGGAATGGGAACGGAATGGCCAGCAGACTTCCCCAACCAAAGATGCGTGCCCAGATGCCCTGTGGGGTGCGGCCACCGCGCAGGAAGAGCCATGCGAAAAATGCGATGGCAAGCGACCCAAGGATCAGGCCGATCATGGCGCGGAAAGACCAATAAGTGACGAAGAGGTTTGGAGCGTAGTTGCCTGGACCATACAGCGCTTCATATTTCGCTTGCAGGTCAAGCACACCTTCCAAGGTCACGCCGGTAAAGCGACCTTCCGCTAGGAACGGTAGAACCCAAGGGACATCAATGAGGTGGATCACCGAATCACAGTTGTTGTGCGTGCCGACGGTCAAGATCGAAAACAGCGGGTCAGTTTCGGTGTGGCACAGCGATTCTGCGGAGGCCATCTTCATTGGCTGCTGCTCAAACATCAGCTTGGCTTGAATATCACCAGTGACGAACAAAGCCGCCGCGCTGACCAAAGTGGTCCACCAACCAACCCACAAACTGCCGCGGTACACCGGTTGCATGGCGGCACCGGTTTTCGCGCTCCGAGCGCGGTCGCGGACTAGCCACCACCCGCAAACGCCGAGCATAAACGTGCCGGCGGTCAAGAAAGAACCGGCGACAGTATGCGGAACGGCAGCGAGAGCAGTTGGGTTCGTCAACAAGGCAACAAAGTCGACCAATTCCGCGCGACCAGTTTCTGGGTTGTAGACCGCGCCGACGGGGTGCTGCATGAAGGAGTTAGCAACGATGATGAAGTAGGCCGACAGGTTGACCGCCACCGCCACAATCCAGATGGCGGCGGTATGAATCCAGGTCGGGATCCGGCCCCAGCCGAAAATCCACAGCCCAAGGAAGGTGGATTCCAAGAAAAATGCGATCAAGCCTTCCAAAGCCAGCGGCCCGCCGAAAACGTCGCCAATCATGCGGGAATACTCCGACCAGTTCATACCGAACTGGAATTCTTGGACGATGCCGGTAGCTACGCCCATCGCGAAGTTAATGATGAAGATGGTTCCGAAAAACCGAGTGGCTCGATACCAATGCTCCTTTTTCGTAGCTACCCACAACGTCTGGAGGAGTGCCACGAGGGGTGCTAACCCGATGGTCAGCGGAACGAAAATGAAGTGGTACACGGTTGTGATACCAAACTGCCAACGTGAAATATCAACAACGTCCATAAGAAGGGTGCCTGCTTTCAACGGAAGAGAGAACTAATAATCCAGTCGAGTCGGTGTTGGCCACAGCGGTGGGATGTTGGCTCACGCTGGCAGGGTAGGTGGTGCGGCGCCAACATTGTCTGCTGCTGGCCACCGGCTCAGGGCTTTGTCGCCTATATAGTCAGTCGGATTTCACGGGTGAAAAGTTCCCGAGCCAGGTTTGTTAGAAGCGATACATAAACGTCAATAAGCACAAATAAAAGCGGATTGACCAGGCGTTTTGTTGTGTGCGCAAGTATGGTCTAATCTTACATGAGTCGCACGGCAACAGCTGCTAAGCGGCAGGCTCCCATCGTCTAGTGGCCTAGGATTCCGCCCTTTCACGGCGGCGACACGGGTTCGAATCCCGTTGGGAGTACGGCCCTGTGGCGCAGTTGGTTAGCGCGCCGCCCTGTCACGGCGGAGGTCGCGGGTTCAAGTCCCGTCAGGGTCGCGCTAACAACTCGCACACAGTTGGAAACGGCATCGCATTTACGCGGTGCCGTTTTTTCGATCTATCGGTGATGGCGGTACGTGGGGCATCCAAGTTGCGGAGTAGATTCGGTGCCAGCTCTAGTGCGCCTCTGGTGGGCGTTCGAAAGCCAAAAGTCATCTTGTACAGCGGATTTGTGCCTCGATCCTTCCTATGTGTAAGCTTTCCATTCGTGCGATGAACACAAGTGAGTTGCATGACGCAAGTTTGGCCCTGTGGCGCAGTTGGTTAGCGCGCCGCCCTGTCACGGCGGAGGTCGCGGGTTCAAGTCCCGTCAGGGTCGCAGAGGGAAGAAGTTCCTTCTGGCCAGATAGCTCAGTCGGTAGAGCACACGCCTGAAAAGTGTGGGGTCGCCGGTTCGATCCCGGCTCTGGCCACAACTTGCAACAAGCCCCCAGTCTTTCGGCTGGGGGCTTGTTTTTGTTTAGCAACATTGCTAATCGGCGGCGGGGGCTAAAAGTTAGCTACTCCCAGCACAATTAGTGGGTCTGCGCGTAATGTTGAAGACACCGGAATAGTTATGTTGAGGAAAGCAGTCTGAACCCGAGGAGGCGCCATGAGTTCCGATCCGACGCACAAGGTTATCCACGATGAAGCCAAGTCTCGCTACGTCATTTATGTAGCGGATGAAGAGGCAGGCTACGCCGACTACGACTCCAGGGAAACCATTGCGCTGGAGATGCCTCCAGTCCGCGATTTCAACCACACCGTGGTCTACCCGAAGTTCCAGGGGCAGGGGCTGTCGAAGGAACTGGTGAAGTTTGCTTTGGACGATACCCGCCGCATCGGTGGCCGGGTTATCGCTTCTTGCTCGGCAGTCGATGGATTTATTGCCTCCAACCCGCAGTACAAAGACCTGCTAGACGAGCAGTAAACGGCGAAAGCCGGGCCTTGAACTCCATGGAGTCAAAGCCCGGCTGTTAGCTCGATTGCTGAGGTTAGATCACCCAGTAATCTGCCCCGTCCATCTCTAAGATGGGCGGGATATCTGTTTCTTCGCCCGCCTCATTGATGTACTTGGTGGAGAAGTAGGCTTCCGCATCGGTCAGCGGCACATACTGCTCCGGTTTACGAGGGCGGATAGTTGCTGGGATGCCCGTCAAAATGGAATCTGGTGGGCAGCCATGCGTCACCACCGCGTTAGCGCCGATGGCGCTGCCGGAACCAATCTCAATTGGACCAAGCACCTTAGCGCCAGCGCCAACGGTGACATTGTCCCCGAGCGTCGGGTGTCGCTTGCCCTTATCGAGGCTTCGACCGCCCAAAGTCACGCCGTGGTACAGCATCACGCCGTCGCCGATTTCAGCGGTTTCACCAATGACGATGCCCATGCCGTGGTCGATAAAGAATCGACGGCCAATGGTGGCGCCAGGGTGAATCTCAATACCAGTGAGAAAACGGCTGACTTGCGCAAGAACGCGGGCAGCACCTTTTGAGAGGTTCGTGTCTTTGCGCCAGAGACGATGCGCGATGCGATGCATCCAAATCGCATGCAGGCCGGAGTAAACGATGGCATTTTCAGCGTCACCGCGTGCTGCGGGATCGTGCGCGCGAGCGTTGACTAAGTCCTCGCGAATAGTGGCAATGGCTTTAAACATGATGCTGCCGATACTAACAAGGTGAAGCTAGTTGCGGACGTCGTCAAAAAGCACCGAAGAGACGTAGCGCTCACCGAAGTCAGGGATGACCGTAACAATCAGCTTGTCCTTGTTCTCTGGGCGAGCCGCAACCTGCAGCGCAGCGTGGACATTTGCGCCGGCGGAGATGCCGCCCAAGATTGCTTCCTTTGCTCCGAGCGCGCGGGCAGTGGCAATGGCGTCCTCATTGGAAATGTCAATGACTTCATCCAGGATGTCTCGGTTGAGGACCTCTGGGATGAAGTTGGCGCCCAGCCCCTGGATCTTGTGAGGGCCAGCGGTGCCTTCGGTCAGCAGTGGGGAAGCGGCCGGTTCAACAGCGATAATCTTGACCTCAGGCTTGCGTTCCTTCAAGACTTCGCCAACACCAGTGATGGTGCCGCCGGTGCCAATACCGGCGACGAAGATGTCGATGGTGCCGTCGGTGTCATGCCAGATTTCTTCGGCGGTGGTTTCGCGGTGGATCTGGGCGTTGGCCGGGTTTGCGAACTGCGATGCCAGGATGGAGTTGTCGGTGCTTGCGACGATTTCCTTAGCTTTTTCCACTGCGCCGCGCATACCGTCAGCACCTGGCGTCAGGACGAGCTCTGCGCCGTATGCCCGCAGCATCACGCGCCGTTCCATGGACATGGTCTCTGGCATGGTCAAAATGACTTTGTAGCCGCGAGCTGCACCGACCAAGGCCAGCGCGATGCCGGTATTGCCGGAGGTGCCTTCCACAATGGTGCCGCCTGGCTTGAGGGAACCGTCTTTTTCAGCGGCATCAATAATTGCCTTGCCGATGCGGTCTTTCACGGAGCTGGCTGCATTAAAGAATTCGACCTTGACTGCCACGTTGCCTGGAAGGTCCTTGTCGAGATGATTGAGGCGTACCAGTGGGGTGTTGCCGATGAGATCGAGAATGGAGTCGTGGATTTTTGCCATGATGTGGCCTTTCGTCATTTTGTCGAGTGAGGTGAATTGATTTTGCATACGCGAGTGTATTCGAATTACGGCAAAAGTACAGACTAATCTGTCTGCAGATTTAAGGGCGAAACGTGTAAAATTTATGCCGTTGCGGCGTGATCAATTGGCCTGAGTAGCCGGCTGGTTACGTCGAAAAGCGTTCTGTATAGCGGAAGTAGTAACTGCCAACCGCAACCAAATTCGAATATATAACCAGTTTCAAAAAAGGGGCGGCGTGGCACAGAAACTGGCTTTAACCAGTAATTTTTGTTCAAGCTACACTTCAGCCCCTGCTGTAAGTTGACAGGTACACTAGGCGGCTAGTTTGGTCCCCCCATTACGGTGGTTATACTGATTGCTATCGAGCTGTGATTTGCGCGCCAAGCCGAGCGCTCATCATTCGACTTTGCACTCGCAGGAGGTTTGCAGTGGATGCCCAGCGCATCAAAGAAGATGAGGAAGCAGTGAAAGCTGCCCTAGAGGCTTTGAAGAATGCCACTGGCATTCCGGTAGCCATGTACGCTGCCGTTATCGCTGAAGGGCGTATGCAGATCACCACATGGATGGGACTGCGGACGCCAGAGCTGCATAACCTTGTCATCGAAACTGGTGCCGGTGTCGGCGGTCGCGTACTTGCCACCCGTCGACCAGTAGGTGTGTCGGACTACACCAAGGCGAAGGTCATCAGCCACGAATTTGACCAGCGGATTGTCGGCGAAGGCCTGCATTCCGTGGTCGCAGTGCCCCTGTTCCAGGGTCGTACCGTCCGTGGTGTGCTCTATGCCGGAGTGCATTCGCCGGTCCGTCTTGGCGACAAAATCTTGGAAGAAGTCACTATGACTGCCCGAGAATTGGAACAAAACCTTGCCATTGCGGACGCCTTCCGCCGCGAAGACGCACCACAACGCAGTGGCGCCGCGAAAAGCGGTCGCATGATGAACAGCGCCGAATGGGAACAGGTGCGTGCCACCCACTCCAAGCTGCGGATGCTGGCTAATCGTGTCGAAGACGAAAAGCTCCGCAAGGAAGTCGAAGAGCTCTGCGACCAGATGGTTACGCCGGTGCGGGTAAAGCAGACCACCAAGCTTTCCGCCCGTGAGCTGGATGTTTTGGCCTGCGTCGCGCTGGGGCACACGAACGTCGAAGCGGCGGAAGAAATGGGTATCGGCGCGGAAACTGTGAAGAGTTACCTGCGTTCGGTGATGCGAAAGTTGGGCGCGCACACGCGTTATGAGGCTGTCAACGCCGCCCGCCGCATCGGAGCCCTGCCATAACGCATGGAGACGACTAGCTTAGATGCCGTGGGAGATCGATTTTTAGTCACCGGCGGCGCCCGACTGGAAGGCGCAGTGCGCGTCAGCGGCGCAAAGAATAGCGTGTTGAAGCTGATGGCCGCGGCGTTGCTGGCCGAAGGTACCACCACGCTGACCAACTGCCCGCTCATTGACGACGTTCCGTTGATGGTGGATGTACTGGTGGGCCTGGGTTGCCAGGTGGAAAACAATGGCGACATTGTGCGCATTACCACCCCGGCAGAGCTGTCGAGCCACGCCGATTTTGATGCGGTGCGCCAGTTCCGCGCCTCTGTCTGTGTCCTCGGTCCGCTGACTGCCCGGTGCCACCATGCAGTCGTTGCTTTGCCTGGCGGCGACGCAATTGGTTCCCGACCACTGGATATGCACCAGGCTGGGTTGGAAAGCATGGGCGCGACGACCCGGATTGAACACGGTTGCGTGGTTGCCGAGGCCGAACAGCTGCATGGCGCGGACATCCGACTTGACTTCCCGTCGGTTGGTGCGACGGAGAACATCATTACCGCGGCGGTGCTGGCCGAAGGCGTTACCACCTTGGATAATGCTGCCCGTGAGCCGGAGATTGTTGACCTGTGCAACATGCTTAATGAGATGGGCGCAAAGATTGAAGGCGCAGGTACCTCGGTGATTCGGGTGACTGGCGTCAGCAAGCTCAACCCGACGACCCACGAGGTGGTCGGTGACCGCATTGTTGCTGGTACTTGGGCATTTGCTGCCGCGATGACCGGCGGCGATATTACTGTTGCTGGGATTCGGCCGAAGTTTTTGCACCTTGCGCTGCAGAAGTTGCGTGCCGCTGGGGCAGAGGTGGAGACCTACGACAATGGTTTCCGGGTTCGGATGGAAGGCCGTCCGCAGGCCGTGGATTACCAAACGTTGCCGTTCCCGGGTTTCCCGACCGACCTGCAGCCGCTGGCTATCGGCTTGTCGGCGGTGTCGGACGGCTTGTCGGTGCTGACGGAGAATGTCTTCGAAGCACGCTTCCGATTTGTCGACGAGATGGTTCGTCTTGGTGCCGACGCCAGTATTGATGGCCACCACGTGTACATCCGCGGCAAGGAGAAGCTGAGTTCCGCCCCAGTGTGGAGTTCCGACATTCGCGCTGGTGCCGGCCTAGTTTTGGCTGCGTTGTGCGCGGAGCCGGGCGATGTCACCGAGGTGCACAAGGTTTACCACATTGACCGCGGTTACCCAGGGTTCGTGGAGACGTTGAACCAGTTGGGTGCGACCGTCGAGCGTGTTAAAGCCGACGATTAGCAAGATAACGAAAAGGCTAGTGCTGCAGTGGTTGCGGTACTAGCCTTTTTGTTTGGTGCTTTTTGACGGTTACAGCACAGCTTTTTCTGGCTGTTTAGTTCAGGCCGTTAGCCTGGTTTTACTCTGGCTGTCCGGAACGCAGGATGGTTTCGGACTGGCGGCCGACCTTCACGAACTTTTCGAATCCGATGGTGATGGCGACGATGACTGCGCCGAGCACAAAGAAACCGAAGAGCTTGAGGAAGTCGTCGCCTGGGGCAAGGAGCTCAGCGTTATCGCCCTGCCATGGCCATAGTGCGCGGAGCGAACCAAGTAGCAGACCTGCCATGAAGAACAGGGTGAGGGTGCGGTGCTTATCCATCATGTATCCGAGGAGTCGGATGAACAGGATGATGCCGGTTGCGGCACCAGCCAAGAACACCAAGATGACGGACATGTCGCGGTCAGAAATGGCGCCCATCACTGGGGCATAGAGACCAACGGCCAACAGGAAGAAGGAGCCGGACACACCTGGCAGTACGAGGGCGCAGACTGCTACGGCCGCGGCAAGGAAGACGACAATCAAGGATGGATTGTCCTTCGGGGTAGAGCTAAAGCCGGTCGCGAAGAAGGTGATGACAGCCGCTAGGACGAAAAGGCTCCACGCCAGCACCGACTTTTTCTGCAGGTCAGTGCGGTCCACCATGCGCAGTGGCACCCAGATGGACACCAAAACCATGCCCATGAAGAGAGCCCGGGCGACGCTGGTGTGGTTGGTGACGAAGTTTTCCATCATGCCGGCGAGGGCGAAGATGGTTCCCACCATGGCCACACCAACAGCGATAAGGAGCATCCAGTCAATTTTCGCGGCGCGGGACTTCAGTGAGCCACGGTCGACAAAAAGTGCCTTCACCAAACCAATGAGTTGGTTACCGGCGAGCAGTGCTCGTTCATAGATACCGGTAACCAAAGCGACGGTGCCGCCGGATACACCTGGGATGAGCTCAGCCAGAGCAATGAGGCAGCCGCGAATCAGGTTCAGTGGGACCTCGGCCCACTTACTTGCAGTGGGTGCAGAGGGAGCTGGGGAGTGGCCAGCCAATGAAGCACTCATTAAAGGGATCTCCTTACGAGACCTAGACAGTATTGCTTTGCCGTCAGTGAACTTGCGGAATCACTTACACGGAACGGTTAAACAATACCGTTGAATCGGCTAAATCAACATAGAAAATGGGCGAATCCGCGTTCTACCTGCGGGTTTGTGAACGGTTTGGGTGCTGTGTAGTGTTTATCGAGTCAGCGCGGCCGGGGTCCGGTCGGGTTGAGGCTGCACTGGTTTACAGGTTGTTCAGAGGCTGTTTGCTTCTGGTTCGCTTGTTTGTTAGTGTGGTTCTTCGCTGCTGAAAGCGCTTGCCGGTGGGTGGGTGTGACAGTGTGCGTGTGTTTTTTGAGAACTCAATAGTGTGCCGATGTACAAATTATTTTTGTTTGTTTGAGCGGTTTTGTGTGATTACCGGGAGTTTTTCGGTTTTTACTTGAGCTGCCTGCTGCGCGCATAGGTTGTGTGTGGTGTGGTGGTGCAAAATCGTGTGGTGTGTTTTTGT
>NZ_AQUY01000002.1 GCF_000372445.1 Corynebacterium ulceribovis DSM 45146 | reverse complement strand
GGCCCTTCAAAAAGAAGAAAAACCGTGAAAAGCCCAAAACCGGCAAACCAGAAAACTGGCAACCAACAAACCCCAGAAAGGGCTTGTCAGTCTAAAATAAATAAAATTCGTGATGCATCCCCTTGACAGGACAAAAACACACCACACGATTTTGCACCACCACACCACACACAACCTATGCGCGCAGCAGGCAGCTCAAGTAAAAACCGAAAAACTCCCGGTAATCACACAAAACCGCTCAAACAAACAAAAATAATTTGTACATCGGCACACTATTGAGTTCTCAAAAAACACACGCACACTAACAACTACCGACCTTGTCGGCGTCATCAGAAGCGGATTCAAAGCTTAAACCATGTACTGGGCAAGAGTCAAAACTCCAGCTTCAGGACCATATTTAGCCTTGAGGATTGGCCAGCGTCTCTCCGTACTACCTCGTATCACCATTGCAACCTTGCGGCTGCCGGGTCGGTGTCCGTGTCTCGCTGACAAGAAGTAAATGTACACACATCGCTAACAACACACAAACCCCCTGGTCAGACATGAAATCCAACCAAGGGGTTCGTTGCTACAACTCCGCGTTAACTCCGCTATAACGCTGCTGCGCCGCTGTTAATGGCTACTTCTGCACCCGCACACCAGCGAAGTTCTTCTTGCCGCGGCGAATAACCAGCCATTCACCGTGCAGCAGGTCCTCAGCACCAGGTACCCACTCTTCATCGGTGATGCGCTCGTTATTCACATAGGCGCCGCCTTCCTTAATAGTGCGACGGGCATCGCCACGCGATTTCGCCAAACCGCTGGCCACCAGCAAATCAACGGCGGTCTTCTCATCTCCGTCACCAAGCACTGCAACTTCGGTTTCCGAAACGGCCGCTGCCAAGGTCTTTTCGTCCAGGTCCTTCAGTTCTGCCCGACCGAACAGGGCCTGCGCGGCCAACTCCACTGCCTTGGTTGCCTCGACGCCATGCACCAAGTTGGTCATTTCCTGTGCAAGACGACGCTGCGCTTCCCGCTTGAATGGGCGTTCGGCAACAGCTTCTGCGTATTCGGCGATTTCTTCCTGGGTCAGGAAGGTGAACCAGCGCAGGTAGTCAATAACTACTGAGTCGCCGGCATTAATGAAGTACTGGTACCAGGAGTATGCGGAGGTCTGCTCTGGGTCGAGCCACAGCTTGCCACCACCAGTCGATTTGCCGAACTTCTCACCGTTTTCATCGGTCACCAGCGGCACGGTCAGACCGTGCACTTTCACTGCGTCGACTCGTCGGTTCAGGTCCACGCCGGAAACGATGTTGCCCCATTGGTCGTTGCCACCGACCTGCAACACACAGTTATGTTCGCGGCGCAGGCGCAGGAAGTCATTGGCTTGCAGCAGCATGTAGCTGAACTCGGTGTAGGAAATGCCGTCGGAAGCTAGACGACGCTTGACGGTATCGCGGTCCAGCATCACGTTCAGGGAGAAGTGCTTACCAACGTCGCGCAGGAATTCAATGACGTTCATCTTTTCAATCCAGTCGCGGTTATTCAGCATCGTCGCCGGATTGTCGCCGTCAAAATCCACGAAGCGCTCGAGCTGCGCCTTAATCGCCTCCACGTTTTCGGCAACTGCATCCTCGGAGAGCATGGAGCGTTCACCCACATCACGTGGGTCACCAATCATGCCGGTCGCGCCACCAGCAAGCGTGATGACCTTATGTCCAGCGAGCTGCAGTCGTCGCAGAATCAGCAGCGGTACCAGGTGGCCAGCGTGCAGCGAGCTACCAGTTGGGTCGAAGCCGACATAGGCGGTAATCGGTTCCTTCGCGGCTTCGCGCAGCGCATCCAAATCAGTGGAGTTGGAAATCAGGCCGCGCCAGACAAGTTCATCAACAATATTGGTATCAGTCACGTCTTCCATGCTAACCCGCTGCGGTTTTTCGGTGTGCGTCGGCTGCACGCCGAATGCTATTCCTTACCGTCTGCGTTGCGATGCGCCCGATATTTCGACACCGATGGATGCGGCAACCAGATCCGCCACTTCCGCGCCGACGCTGCCTGCACCCCAACCCGTGGTCCAGCGTGCATAAGGGGCTTATTGACGTTGGCCTGCCCCGTGACCAATCGGAATCGGGAATCTTCATCGAATAGGTCGAGACCATAGTCCGCTTTGGTCACCCCAAGCGCTTGACCGAAGTTTCCTGGTCCACGCAGCAAATTGTCGAAGGAAGACTTCGCGCCCCGGCGCTGCCGAATTGCGTCTTCCCCACTGATAACCTCAGCACTGCGCAGCAACACCCCGGCGCCTTCCCCTTCGGGACCGGCCGTGATGTTCATGCATAAGTGCAGGCCATAGGACTGATAGACATACAGGTGTCCAGCTGGGCCGAACATTGCGTAGTTCCGTCCGGTCGGGCCTGGCCACGTGTGCGCACATGGGTCTGGCCATGGTGAAGTCACTGGACCGCCATAGGCTTCAACTTCAGTAATTCGTACGTCGATGCCTTCATCGGGCACGAGAAGGTGACAGCCGAGCAGCTCTTTAGCTGACTCCGCTGGGTGAATCGACAGAGTCTCGCGATTCAACGTTTAGAGAGGCTTCGCTTCGTCAATAAGCAAAACGGGGATGCCGTCCTGGATGGGGTATGCGACCTGAAGCCGAGGATTCACCAAAATATTGTCGGACTCGCGGTATTCCAGCGGTCCCTTGTCCTGCGGGCAGGCCAGCACGCTCAGTAGCTTCGGATCTAGGCTCATGCTTGGCAATTGTACCTATGGTTGGCTAAAGCTCCGGCATCTCACCGAAATGCATCCGCAGTCTGTTCGAATTGTCTTTCAAATGCTGCAGTTGTTCCTGATGCGCCGCCTCATTAATCTCGCGGGTTTCTCGGAGCAATATGAGCAGCGACGAGTTCAGGAACTTCAACGCCTCTGGGCTATTCGGGTCATGCACTTTGGCGAGGTTAGTGCGCAGCTGGGGCAGGAACTCCGTAATCATCAGCCGAATCTCGCCCTGTTGGTCCGGGTAGCGGCCCAGTTCCGGCCACATATTCAGTGCAATGGTCAGTTCCCGGGCCACATCATGTACTCGGTTAGTGACGCTTTCGTCCATCACTATTCCGCGCAGCGCTCTGGTGTCATCGAGCATTTGCTGCTTCAACTCGCTGGGATTTGCTGTCCTAACTGGTGGTTCGACCTGTCGGGGTGCGTGATCCCCCACTGGGGTCAGCAAGACACCAGCGCCATATGCGGCTGCCGCCACCAGCGGCCACAAGAAACCAAGGCCAAAGAGGAAATGGGCAACCAGTACCAAGCCGGCCAGCGTCACTCCGACCAAGTTATTCCGTGCGCGCGTGAAGTTTTCCACTACTGGTAGCCCCGAATCTCCTTGAACGCTAGGTTCAAACTGCCATCCAACGCATTGAACTCTGCGCCACCAGTCATGGAGACCAGCTGGCGTAACTCTTGCACATCTGCCTCGCCATACATGATGACGAACACAGGTACTCGCTGCTTTTCTGGCGGCAAATCGCCGAAGAAGCTTCGGAATTCGTCAAAGTCCATGCCGCGGTTCGTTTCGCCGTCCGACATCACGACAATCGACGGAATCGCGCTGCCGTCAGCGGCAATTTCGTCATAGGCCTTCGCAAGTGCCGAGTACAGTCCGGTGGTGCCGCCCGGAGTTAAGCTGTGAATCGCATCGGTCAGTTCCGCTTGGCTGTCACCACCGCGCTGGAAGTTCACCTTGGTTGTCGATTTCACTTCTTTCGCGAAGGGCATGAGTGTCACTTCTTCCCGGTCGCGGAACGCCAACCCCGGCTCATCGCTATCGATCAGCTCCAGCATGGTGCGTTTGAGCAGCGCCATGCGCTCGCCTTCCATCGAGCCAGAAACATCCAGCACAAACGCGGTGGAGCCTTCCTTTCGGTACTCGTTGTAGTAGGCATTCTGAAGTGCGGTTGCGACTTCCTTCGACGTTGGGAACGGCAGCTCTGCCACGGATGTCCCGCGCAGTTCGGTCGGCAAGGACTCCTGGTCAGAGGCGGCTGGGCGCAGATACTGCTTTGTCAGCGTATCGGGGTTCTTCTCGAACCACTCGGTCAGGGCCTGAACCTTGCCCGACACATCTTCATTCTTCGGATTCTGCAGCGGGGTCAGCGGGTAATCAGCACTAATTACACCGTCCGCTGGCACAACTACCGTAAGGTCGGTGCCTTCCTTCTGCATGCTGTGCAACACTGACTCATAGTTGAAAAGCGCGTCGGAAGCTTCCGGGTTGTTCTTGTAGTTCTCCGCCAGCCAGCCGGAAGAACCGGAGGTGACGGTCTGGTGTCCGAAGAATTTCTGCAACTTCGGCGCGGCGCTAGTGATATCTTGAACGTTCAGTTCACCACCGCCAGCTACGTTTGTGGTCGTCACTGCAGTCAGTGCCGAGAAACCGGAGTTTGATGACGCTGGGTCGGTCATGCCGAAGTTCAATTTGCCGCTGTTCACAGCTTGCGACACTTCTGCCCACGTTGGTTGCTTATTATTCCAGCCCAGTTCACGCGCTTTCGCCGACCGCACGCCTAACACCACTGGCGATGTGGCAACTGAGCTACCCTCCGCGAGTTTGTCTGCGCCGCCGTAGATGTCAATGTATCGGTTGGTTGCAAACCAAGTGGCGTCAAAATTGTTGTCGAAATCTCCCGCTATCAGCGAGTTGGTGTTTTGAATGGTGCCATCAGGCGCTTCCACTTCGATGGGGAAGCCGAGTTCTTCCGATGCCTTTTCCAGTGCAGGCTTCAGCCCATCGAGTTCGGTCGCAGCCACAATGCGTAGCGGTCCGTCATAGCTCTTCCCCGAGCCACCAAATGGAAGCATGTTCGGGTTACGTCCGAGCACTACTGCAACGACCGCCACGATTGCCAGCAATGCCCCGAGGCCGACGGCTACGCCTCGGCTACTTTTACCTGCATTCTTCGACATGGCTGCAGCCTAAACTGACGAATATAATTTCTCTATGCAACGTATTTCTCGGGCAGCAAAAAGGGCATTTCGGGGGTACCCCTAAGGGTTTTCCCAAAATGCCCTAGCCAGCTACTTCAGCGACTCGCCTTAGCGAACCGACTTCTGTGCCCACTGGCGGAAGTCCGCAGCGGTTTCCTCCACCCGCTGCAACTGCTCCGCCACCCGAACACCAGCGGTGCCACCACGAGTTGCCCGTGACGCCACTGCCCCATCAATGGTCAACACCGAACGAACTTCAGGTGTCAATCGCTTATCGACGGAAGCAAGCTCCGCATCAGTCAGTTCATCCAGCCCCACGCCACGCTGCTCTGCCAATCGCACGCACGCGCCGGACGCTTCGTGAGCTTCACGGAATGGCACGCCTTCGCGCACCATCCATTCCGCCAGGTCCGTGGCTAACGTAAAGCCAGCTGGTGCCAGCTCCCGCATCCGGTCCTCGTGGAAAGTCAAGGTGTCAACCAGGCCCGTCATCGCAGGCAGCAGCAGGTTCAGCTGTGCCACGGAGTCCACGATTGGTTCCTTATCTTCCTGCAGGTCACGGTTGTAAGCCAACGGCTGCGCCTTCAACGTCGCCAGCAAACCAGCAAGGTTACCGATCAAGCGGCCAGTCTTACCACGGGTCAGCTCCGCCACATCCGGGTTCTTCTTCTGCGGCATAATCGACGAACCTGTCGACCAAGCATCAGCAAGGGTGACGTAACCGTATTCCGGCGTGCACCAGTAGATAATCTCCTCCGCAAGACGAGACATATCTACTGCAGTCTGGGCCAGCACGAATGCAGTTTCCGATGCGAAGTCACGGGACGAGGTGCCGTCGATCGAGTTGTCCGAAGCCGAGTCGAAACCAAGTTCCTCAGCAATAGCTTCTGGATCCAGTTGCAGCGAAGATCCTGCCAGCGCACCAGAGCCATACGGCGACACTGCTAGGCGGCGATCCAAGTCTTGGATGCGCTGCACATCGCGCAGCAGCGGGTGTGCATGGGCCAGCAGCTGGTGTGCCAGCAGCACTGGCTGCGCTGCCTGGGAGTGTGTTTTACCCGGCATGATGGCATTCGGGTGCTGCTTAGACTGGCTCACCAATGCGTCCACGAGGTCCAGAGCGCCAAGTGCGATATCGCGCACGGCATCGCGGACCCACATGCGGAACAAGGTCGCTACCTGGTCGTTGCGCGACCGGCCGGCACGCAGTCGGCCGCCCACTTCTGGGCCAACCCGGTCAATCAGGCCGCGTTCCATCGCACCGTGGACATCCTCATCGGATTCCTCGGGGCCGAAGGCCCCAGATGCGACGTCAGCGCCTAGTTGGTCCAAGCCTGACAGCATGGTTTCCAGGTTTTCGTCAGAAAGCAAACCTGCCCGGTGCAACACTTTGGCGTGTGCCTTGGAGGCGAGCACGTCGTATGGAGCTAGGACCCAGTCGAAGTGTGTGGACTTCGACAGCGCTGCCATGGCCTCGGATGGGCCACCAGCGAAGCGGCCGCCCCACAGGGAGCCTTCGTTGGTGCCGTGCGCAGTCAGCTCGCTGCTCACTTGCGTGCCTCGCGGTCGCGCTTGCAAGCCAACTCGGAGGACAAGCCGTGAAGCTTGACAAAGCCCTTCGCCATGGTCTGGTCGAAGGAGTCGCCGGAGTCGTAGGTCGCCAGGTTGAAGTCGTACAGGCTGTGGTTAGAGCGACGGCCGTTCACGGTGATGGAACCAGCGTGCAGCACCAGGCGGATGTCACCGGTGACGTTTTCCTGAGTGGAATCAATGAATGCTTCCAGGGAACGCTTCAGCGGGCTGAACCACAGGCCGTCGTACACCTCTTCGGACCAGCGGGCATCAACCAGACGCTTGTAGCGAGCCTGCTCACGCTCCAAGGTGACATCTTCCAGCGCCTTGTGAGCAGCAATCAGGGTGATGGCACCAGGTGCTTCGTAAATTTCACGGGACTTGATGCCCACCAGGCGGTCTTCCACCATGTCCAGGCGGCCCACCCCCTGCGCACCTGCGCGGCGGTTCAGCTCTTCGATGGCTTCGAGCACGGTGACCTTGCGGCCGTCGATAGCAACTGGGGCGCCACCTTCGAAGGAAATGATGACCTCATCTGGCGCACCGAAGTTCATTGCTGGGTCTTCGGTGTAGGCGTAGATGTCCTTGGTTGGCGCGTTCCACAGGTCTTCCAGGTAGCCGGTTTCCACCGCGCGGCCCCACACGTTCTGGTCAATGGAGAATGGGGAGCTCTTCGACTGCTCAATTGGCAGGTTGATTTCTTCCGCGAAGGCGATGGCCTTGTCGCGGGTCCATGCGTAGTCGCGCGCTGGGGCAATGATTTCCAGTTCTGGTGCCTCAGAAGCGAAACCAACTTCGAAGCGAACCTGGTCGTTACCCTTGCCGGTGCAGCCGTGGGAAACGTGGGTGCCGCCGTGTTCCTTGGCAGCCTGCACCAGGTGCTTGACAATCAGTGGCCGGGAAATCGCGGAGACCAGTGGGTATTCGCCCATGTACATGCCGTTTGCCTTGATGGTTGGCAGGCAGTAGTCGTTAGCGAATTCGTCGCGGGCGTCGATGACCACGGATTCGACAGCACCGGAATCCAGGGCACGCTGGCGCACCGATTCCATGTCTTCGCCGCCTTGGCCGAGGTCCAGGGACACTGCGACAACTTCGCCGCCGGTCATCTTTGCCAGGTATGGGATTGCCACAGTGGTGTCCAGGCCACCGGAGTACGCAAGCACGACGCGGTTGGTCATTTAAAGCTCCTTGGTTGTGGGGTGCGCGGCCGGTTGGGCCGCAGACTTCTTATCTAGTTGAAAGTTTAACTGTTGGCGGTTTCGGCTTTGGTGCCGGAGTCCGCAGTGGTTGTTTCCGCAGTAGTTGTTGGTGCGCTTGGCAGGTCGTCACCGCTGGCGAACCAGTTTGCCAGTTCCTTGCCAGTCATCGGTTCGCGCGCCAGCACGAATACGGTGTCGTCACCGGCGATGGTACCGACAACTGAGCTGAGGTCCGCGCGGTCAATCACACTTGCCAGGTACTGTGCGGCCCCCGGCGGGGTGCGCAGCACTGCCATGTTGGCGGAAGAGTCGGTGGTAACGAGGAGTTCTTCAAGCACTCGGCGCAGTCGTGACATTGCGCCATCGCTGGCTGCGGCGTGCGCTTCTGCCCCAACCACATAGGTGCTGACACCGTCAATGCGCAGCTTCCGCGCTCCTATTTCATCGAGGTCGCGTGACAGTGTTGCCTGCGCAATCTCCACGCCAGCCTCACTCAGCAGACTCGACAGTTGCTGTTGACTGGTGATGCGCCGCCGGGTCAGGAGGTCAGAGATCAGTGCCTGCCGCGCGGTTCGGGAAGTAGGTGCACTCACTGCTTAGCCCCGGGGTTTTTCGCTTGTTGACGCAATGGCACGCAGTTCAGCCAAATTACCTGCCAGTTCGCCGCGTTGCTGCCACAGCAGCCACGTCAGCACTGCCTTTTGCGCATGCAACCGGTTCTCGGCTTCGTCGAAGACCACAGACTGCGGCCCTTCCAGAACCTCGGTGGTGACTTCGTTTTCCCGGTACGCCGGCAAGCAGTGCAGGAAAATGGCGTCTGGGTTTGCCTTCGCCATCAAAGCTGCATTGACCTGGTACGACAGGAATGGGGTGCGTCGGTCCAGCCCGTCGTCCTCCTGCCCCATCGACACCCAAGTGTCGGTGATGACAATGTCAGCGCCAGAAATCGCTGCGTCAACGTCATCGGTGACAGTCACAGTCGCACCAGTCTGTGTGCCACGTTCGGTCGCACGGGTGACAAAGCGTTCTTCCGGCAGGAAGTCGCTCGGTCCGCAGATGGTGATATTCACACCGGCAGTGGCAAACCCCAGCATGTACGAATTCGCCATGTTGTTGGCTCCATCGCCGAGGTACACCGCATTCAGTCCACGGATTCCTGCCGGAGTCCCATCGACCGACTTCTTTTCCACAATGGTTTGCAGGTCCGCGAGGATCTGACATGGGTGCAGGTCATCGGACAGTGCATTGATGATGGGCACGGTCGCAGTTTCCGCCATCGCCTCGAGGTTTGCGTGGGCGAAGGTGCGCCACACAATCGCGGAAGTAAACCGCGACAGCACTGCTCCGGTGTCCTGCAGCGTTTCGCCTTTGCCCATCTGCATGCCGGAGGTTTCGGTGATCATGGCGTTGCCGCCAAGACCTGCGATACCTGCATCGAAGCTAAAGCGGGTGCGGGTGGAGGTTTTGTCGAAGAGCACGGCTACCGACTGTGGCCCTGCCAGCGGTTGGAAGTGGTATGGCTGCGCTTTCATCGCCGCGGCAAGGGTGAGCACATCCGACTGCTCTTGCGGTGACAGGTCATCGTCGGCGAGGAAGTGACGAAGCTGGGTTTGCATAGTTGGTCCTTTATGTTCTGGCTGTTTGGGGCGCGTTAAGGCTGTTGTGGAACAGTGCGCGCCACGGCACCTGGAGGGGCGGTCACCCCTGGTGGCGGAGTTGCTGCTTCAATACCAACATTCGGAGTACCGGAGCTGCTGTCAGCAACAAATGCTTCTTCAGCGGCAGCAAGGGCTTCACCCAAAAGTTTGATCGCCTGCGCCATGGTGTCCTTGTCGGTGTTCAATGGCGGCACCAACCGGATGACATCAGTCTGTGGGGCGTTCAAGATCAGACCGCGCTTGAGCCCTTCAGTCACCGTCTGCTTGGCGATTGGGCGGTTAAGCACTACACCAAGCATCAAACCGCGACCACGGACATAGTTGACCTGGTCAAATGCGGTCAGCTGACGTGCGGTAACCCGACCCAAGTTGGCGACATGTTCCAGCAGGCCGTCTTCTTCAATGACGTCCATGACTGCTAGCCCTGCCGCGCAGCACACTGGGTTGCCGCCGAAGGTGGTGCCGTGGGTACCTGGGGTCAGCAGTTCTGCTGCTTCCCCGGTTGCCAACACAGCACCCAGCGGCAATCCGCCACCGAGCCCCTTGGCCATGGTGACAACATCCGGGATGATGCCCTCGCGGGTGTGCGCGAACCAGTCGCCGGTACGGCCCATGCCGGTTTGCACCTCATCGAGGATCATCAAGATGCCGTGCTTGGCGGTAATTTCCCGGACTGCTTTGAGGTAGCCTTCCGGCGGCGCAACCACACCGGTTTCGCCCTGAATTGGCTCCAGAATCACCGCGGCAGTGTCCTTCGGCGCCATTTCAATGAGCGTACGCAGGTATTCGATGTTGCCGTATGGGGTGAACTCGACGCCATTAGGCATTGGAGTGAACGGGCGACGCTTTTCCGCCTGACCGGTCATTGCCAGTGCGCCCATGGTGCGGCCATGGAAACCATGATCTGCGGCAATAATCCGGTAACGGCCGGTGCGGCGCGCCATTTTGAAGGCTGCTTCGTTAGCCTCCGTGCCGGAGTTGCAGAAGAAGACCTTCGACTCGTCTTTAGGTGCGCCCCAAACGTCAATAAGCCGTGACGCTAATTCCAGTGCTGGCTCGTGCGCAAAGATATTGGACACGTGGCCGAGGGTCGCGATCTGCTTGGACACCGCATCGACGATCTTCGGGTGTGTCTGGCCGAGCGCAGTGACGGCAATACCCGACAGCATGTCGAGGTATTCCTTGCCTTCGGAATCAACCACGGTGGTGCCGTGGCCGGAGACCAGTTCGATGCGTGGGGTGCCGTAGTTGTTCATCATGACCGCTTTGTAGCGGTCGGTCCACGACTGGGTGGAGTTTTCGTTGTCAGCCATGAGTTAGTTCTCCTTGCTGTCGAAGTAATCGTCCGGGAATACCATGGTGCCGATGCCACCTTCGGTGAGCAGTTCCAGCAGCACAGAGTGCGGAACTCGACCATCGATGACATGCGCCGCCTTGACGCCTGCCTTGACTGCTTCCAGGCAGGCTTCCATCTTTGGGATCATCCCTGAGTCCAAGGTAGGCAAAACCTTGTCTAGTTGGCTGCACGAAATCTTCGAAACCAAAGAATCCTTATTCGGCCAGTCGGTGTACAGCCCTTCCACGTTGGTCAGCACCACAAGACGTTCTGCTTTCAGCGCGCCAGCCAGCGCACCAGCAGCAGTGTCCGCGTTGATGTTGTACACCTCACCGTTATCGCCTGGGGCGATGGTGGAGATCACCGGAATCCGGCCTGCGTCAATCAGGTCGACAATTCGGTCCGCACGCACTTTGGTGATGTCACCGACTAGTCCGATGTCGGTCTCCACACCGTTGATATTCACGAGCCGCTTTTCTGCCTTGAATAGGCCTGCGTCTTCACCAGAAGCGCCGACGGCATAGTTGCCGTGACTGTTAATCAGCCCGACGAGTTCTCGGCCAACCTGGCCGAACAACACCATCCGGACGATCTCCATGACCTCTGGGGTAGTGACGCGGAAGCCGCCCCGGAACTCTGGCTCTAAGTTGACGCGCTTGAGCATGGCTGAAATCTGTGGGCCACCGCCGTGCACAACGACAGGTTTGACACCAACTGTTCGCAGGAACACCATGTCCTCGGCGAATGCAGCTTTCAGCGCGTCGTCCGTCATGGCGTTGCCGCCGTATTTCACCACAACAATTTTGTCGCGGTAGTGCTTGAGCCATGGCAGGGCTTCCGCCAAGACGTGGGCACGTTCCAAATTGTTAAGCATGAAAATCCGGTCCTTTAAGTGCTGTAAGCCGAGTTGATGTGAACGTAGTCGTGGGACAAGTCCGTGGTGCGCACAGTGCCGACGCCGGCGCCGCCTAGGCCCAAGTCGATTTCGACGTGTACATCAGCGCCGGAAAGATCAACGTCACGAGCGCCCTTCGCACCGGTGGCGTTAATGCACACTGGGGTGCCATTGAAAGTGACCGAGATTTTGTCCGGGTCCATATCAACCGGCGCCATACCTACCGCAGCCAACACACGACCCCAGTTCGGGTCCGAGCCGAACATGGCACATTTGAAGAGGTTGTCTCGGGCTACGACGCGGCCGGCCACGACAGCATCTTCGTCACTGGCGGCACCCTTGACGGTGACTGCAACCCGCTTGGTCACGCCTTCTGCGTCCGATTGCAGCTGAGCTACGAGGTCATCTGCAACAGACCGGACGGCGTGCGCGAATTCTTCAAGGTCTGGTTCCACCCCAGATGCGCCCGATGCCATCAACAGCACCGTGTCATTGGTGGAGGTAGCACCGTCGACGTCTAGTCGGTTGAAGGTTTGGTCAGATACCGGCGCCAACACGGATTGAGCTTGCTCGGCAGTGATGACTGCGTCCGTGGTGAACACTGACAGCAAGGTGGCCATCGACGGCGAAATCATACCGACGCCCTTAGCCATCGCGCCCAAGGTCCAGCCCGACTTCGACTGGTAGCTAGCGACTTTAAGCACCAAGTCCGTGGTGCGGATCGCATCTGCGGAAGCTAGTGCAGCTTCCCGCGTGGTGGCGGCTTCATCGTTAATCCCGCTGGTCAATGTGTCGACACCTGCGAGGACTTTATCCATCGGCAGGGTGTCACCGATGAGTCCGGTGGACATCACGGCAATATCTGTCGTCGCAAAGCCCAATGCTTTTGCTACTGCGTCGGCGGTCTGCAGGGCGTCCTTATCGCCTTGGGGGCCGTTGCAGGCGTTCGCATTGCCGGAGTTAATAATGCACGCTTTGATCGTGTCGTCGACCAAGTGGGCGCGGGTCAACTTCACCGGGCTGGCCTGGACTCGGTTGCGGGTGTACACCGCGGCGGCGACATCGAGGGGGCCTTGGTTGACCACCAAAGTCATATCCGGGTTGCCAGATGGCTTAATCCCAGCGGTGGTGGCGGTGGCAGCAAAACCCTTCGGAGCGGTAACCCCAGTTGGTTTGGTTTCAGAAGACATTAGTGTTCGCTTTTCGGTAAATGGTGAGCGGAAGTGGGCGGCAGGAGGTTACGGAGCCAAGCCAGTACAGGGCAGACCTGCGGTTTCGTCGAAGTTGCAGATGATGTTCATGCACTGCACTGCCCCGCCGCCGGTGCCCTTGGTCAAGTTATCGATGGCGCCAGTGATAATCAGACGGCCGGAGCGGGCATCGACCTCTACCTGCAGGTGCGTCATATTCGAACCCACCACAGACTTCGTTTCCGGCTGCGCGGTTCCCGGCATCAGGTGGACGAAGGACTCGTTGGCGTAGAACTCGCGGTAGATTTGCTGCGCCTGCTCAGTGGTGAGCGAACCCAGCTTGTCTGCGGCGATTTTTGCGTTCGCAGTGGTCAAAATGCCGCGAGGTAGCGGAGCCAGCACCGGAGTGAAGGCGACGTTAAGGTCAGCGTCATCGTCGACAAACGGCTGCAGGTTCTGCGTGATTTCCGGGGTGTGGCGGTGGCGGCCCGCGGTGTTATACGCGCGGATATTGCCCATGACTTCACTGCCCAGCAGGGCAACGGCCGGTTTCTTACCGGCACCGGAGGTACCAGAGATAGAGGTGACGGAAATATCGTTGTCCGTCAGGCCAGCGGCGACCGCAGGGAGCAAGGCCAAGGTGGCACCTGTTGGGAAGCAGCCCGGCACTGCGATGCGTGTCGACGAAGCGATGAGCTCCCGCTGCCCAGGAATCTCTGGCAAACCGTAGGTCCATGTGCCCTGGTGCTCGGTGCCGTAGAAAGATTCCCAGTCGGCGGCGGACTTCAGACGGAAATCGGCGCCAGCGTCAATAATGATGGTGTCGTCGGGCAACTGCTGCGCGATTGCAGCGGAGTGGCCGTGTGGCAGTCCAAGGAAAACTACATCGGCGCCGGCGAGAGTGTCGGCGTTGGTTTCCTCGAGGACTCGGTCGCCAAGCTCGGGCAGGTGTGGCATGAGTTCTGCCATGGGGGTTCCTGCGTTGGAACCACCGGTGAGGGCGCCGATGCGCAGCTCACCGCTGCGGTAGGCAGGGTGAGCGAGCAGCAGACGAAGAATTTCGCCTCCGGCGTATCCGGAGGCTCCGGCAATAGCGACTGTGATTGACATACCACCCAGTATGGCAATTTATTCAACCTATTGCAAGATATTCATCCGCGGGTGTGGTGCGGACTCGCGCGATGCTACCCGCGAACTTCCGCCCCCACTGCAGCTTCGGCAGCCTTGATTGCAGCAAGACGGCCTTCAGATGCTTCATCTTCGGTCAGCGTCCGGTCGCCAGCACGGAATCGCAGCGCAAACGCCAAAGACTTCTTGTCAGCGCCCAGCTGTTCCGAGCGGTAAATGTCGAAAAGACGGATCTCCTCGAGAAGCTCACCGGCACCGGATCGTAAGGCAGCTTCCACCTTCGCTGCTGGCATGTCTTCCGACACCACAACGGCAACGTCCTGGTTGACCGCTGGGTACGGCGACAGCACTGGTGCTGGCAGATTTTCTACCAACGGCAACGCATCCAGATCGATTTCCATGGCGCACGTGCGCTCTGGCAGGCCCATTTCGACCAAAACCTTCGGATGCAGCTCACCAGCGTGACCGACTACGTGTCCGTCAACAAGCAATTCTGCACAACGACCCGGGTGCCACGGCAACACTTCCGCATTGCGCAACTCCAACTCCACTCCGGCGGCGCGGGCAACCGTGCGGGCTGCCTCAATCGCATCCACCAGACCGTATGGCCGGGACTTGCCCCATGGCGTGTTCAAGACAGTGTTGCCGGCCGCAATCGTGGCAACATGCAGCGGCTGATGCGGCAGGGTGCTCAGCAGATGCGCAAGCTCCTCCGCGGATGGTTCCGCAGACGTCGGCAGGATTGGGGTTTGACCGTTGTCGACGCTGAAGGCCACCTGCTCAACGCCGTACAGCTCAACATCAGTCTGGCCACGGGCAACGTTGCGCTTAAGCGCATCCATCATTGCTGGCAGCAAGGTGGTGCCCAGCTGACCGTAGTCAGACTCGAGTGGGTTGAGCACCTTGACAGTGTTGCGGCGCGGATCGTCAGCTGCCAGGCCCCACTGGTCGAAGACAGCGTTCGAGGTAAATGGCGTTGGCAGAATCTCCAGGTAACCAGCGTGGGCCAGTGCGTATCCCACCGCGCGGCGGCGACGCTGACGCAAGCTCAAACCGCGGCCAGCCGGCGCCGCAGGCAGCTTCGGGGTGATGGAATCCAGGCCCTCGAGGCGCAGCACTTCCTCTACGAGGTCAGCGCCCATGGTCAAGTCCAGACGCCACGTCGGAGGGGTGACTTCTAGATCGCCATTGCCGAGGTCAGAAATGGTGCAACCAACCTCTTCCAGGTGGCGGACGGTGGTGCCTGGGGCGTAGTCCACACCCGCGACCTCACTTGGCCGGTTTTCAGCGAACTTGATTGGTGCTGGAGCCGGGGCGTCGCCCACCAAGGTGCGGCCCTGGTGAATGGTGCCGCCAGCGATGTCCACCAGCATTTGGGCGGCCATGTCAAGCGCCTTTTCCACCAAGGTGGCATCGACCTTGCGTTCATAGCGACGGGACGCTTCCGAAGACAGCTTGTGGCGGCGGCCGGTGCGGAACACCCGAGTTGGGTTCCATACTGCAGCTTCAAAGTGCACGTCGGTGGTGTTATCGCCGATCTCAGAGGTGGTGCCGCCCATGACACCAGCCAGCGACTGCGGCGCAGTGTCATCGCAAATGACGACATCTTCTGGGCTGAGCTTGCGAGTGACGTCATCAAGAGTGGTCAGCTGCTCCCCTGCTTTGGCATTGCGCACGTGCAGGTCGCCAGTGATTTTCTCGGCGTCGAAGGCGTGCATTGGCAGGCCGAGGGTGAACATGACGTAGTTGGTGACGTCAGTTGGAACGTTCACTGGGCGCTGACCGGCAAGGTACAGACGACGCTGAATAGCCCATGGGGTCACGGCCTTCGGGTCAATGCCCGTGACTGTGCGGACACCGAAGCGGACGCACTGAGTTTCCTCATCCACTTTCACCTGGATTGGGGCGTCGCCGTCGACTGGTAGTTCCTGGACGTCACCTACCGGGTCGGCGTACTTCAGGCCGAAAGCCGATGCGACTTCGCGGCCGAGACCACGCAGCGACAGGCCATAACCGCGGTCTGGGGTGATGTTTACTTCAAAGAGTTCATCATCGGAGCCGACGAGGCCGAGTGCGTCGTCACCAGGCTGGCCCAGGGTTGGTTCAACAACCTGGATGCCGGCCGACGATGCGGTCAAGCCGAGTTCCGCAGCGGAGCAAATCATGCCGTTCGAGATGTGGCCGTAGGTTTGGCGCGCCGAAATCTTGAAACCGCCAGGCAGTTCTGCACCTGGCAGCGCGACAATCACCATGTCACCTTCAGCAAAGTTGCGGGCGCCGCAAATAATGCCTTGCAGTTCACCGGTGCCGTTGGCTTGGCCGACGTTAACTTGGCAGTAGCGGATTGGCTTCTTAAACTCGGTGAGCTCTTCAATCTGCTCCACGATGCCGAGGACCAGTGGTCCCTGGATAGCGGGCAGTGGGGCATGTTCTTCAGTTTCGAACCCGACGCGGTTCAGGCCTGCATCGAGTTCAGCTGGGGTTACGGACCACTGTGGGTTTGCCTGGGCGACAACGTCAGTAATCCAGGACTGTGGGACGAACATTTCGGGTGGATTTCCTTCCTAAATTCCTGATTACTGAACTAGCCGCGGATGCCGAATGGTGCCGTGAAACGCACGTCACCTTCGACCATGTCGCGCATGTCGGACAGACCATTGCGGAACTGCAGGGTGCGCTCCAGGCCCATGCCGAAGGCGAAACCGCTGTAGACCTCTGGGTCAATGCCAGCAGCGCGCAGGACAGCTGGGTTAACCATGCCGCAGCCGCCCCACTCGACCCAACCAGCGCCGCCCTTCTTATTGGCGAACCAAATGTCGACTTCCGCGGACGGTTCGGTGAATGGGAAGTAGTTCGGGCGCAGACGCGTCTTGGTTTCTGGGCCGAACATCGTTTTCGCCAAGTGGTCCAAGGTGCCGAGCAGGTTCGCCATGGTCAGGCCCTTGTCTACCGCGAGGCCTTCCACCTGGTGGAACACTGGCGTGTGGGTGGCGTCCAGCTCGTCTGTGCGGAAAGTACGGCCAGGGCAGGCAATGTAGATCGGCACTTCGCGGGTCAGCATTTCGCGGACCTGGACCGGCGAGGTGTGGGTACGCAGCACCCGCTGGGAGTTCTCCGGAGCAATGTGGAAAGTGTCCTGCAAGGTACGTGCCGGGTGGTCCGGCAAGAAGTTCAGCGCATCAAAGTTGAAGTATTCAGCTTCGATTTCTGGCCCGTCCGCGATTTCCCAGCCCATACCGATAAAGATGTCAGCGATCTGCTCGGAAATGATGGTGATTGGGTGCTGGGCACCGCGTTGACCTTGGGTCGTGTCCACCGTGACGTCGATGGTTTCTTCTACCAGCATCTTCTGGAAGTGTTCTTCTTCCAGCACTGCCTTACGCGCGTTGAATTCCTTCTCAACTTTGCCGCGCGCCATGTTCACAGCGCGGCCAGCGTCCTTGCGTTCGTTCTTCGGCAGGGTTCCCAGTGCCTTGCGTGCCTGCATAATTGGCGCGTCGTCACCAAGGTGGTCGCGGCGGGCTTCCGCCAGGCTTTCCAGGTTGTCAGCTGCGGTAAACGCGGCGAGCGCGGCGTCTGCGGCCGCGTTCAGGCTCGCTTCGGACAGGTCAATTTCGCTCACTGCGTAGGGCCCCTTTGTTCGACTGGACGAATAGCTGGACAATAGTCTAGTTCAGAGCTCAGACACTGCGCGGCGCAGGGGTCACCGGGCTGCGAAGTTGCCAAGCCCCTTTTCGTCAATAAGCAAATTAAAGCTGCGAAAGGATTGCAGACGCCGTCACCAACCCGTACACCGCAACCAACGTCACCGGGCTATAAGTAAGGACAGCAACGAACTCGCGGAGGAACGCTGTCGGGTAGTAATAGCGGGCAGTACGGCCACCCGTGGCCTGATAGGTGAAGCCATTCTTCCGGGCAAGCAAACCGGCACGAAAAGCGTGGAAGTCACTGGTAGCGATGACCGCATTGAAATCCTTCCTGCCAAATCGCTCCTCAAGCAGGTTCGTGGAGAACTTCAGGTTTTCCATCGTGGTGGTGGACCTATCCTCAACAACCACGTCATGAGATGGCACTCCCCGCGCAGTCAAATAGCGGGCCATCGCAACGGCCTCTGGCACCTTTTCGTCCCGACCTTGACCACCGGAGGCAACCAGCACCGGGGTATGCCCATGCGCACGAGCATCGTCATATAGTTCCTTCGCACGGTCCAACCGCGACGCCAGCAGCGGCGTGACCTCTTCCCCATTCCGCAGCCCACAGCCCAAAGCGACAATGGCATCCACATTCTGTGGAACACGGCGGCCGCGGTACACCTTCGTGGTGATATAAAATCCGATGAGCTGCAGAAACAGCACGATTCCGCACTGCACAATAATCAGCCCGATGGTGAATAGCCACGATGGGATCGGATGCAGCGCGCCGGAAATGAGCAGCAAACCGCCGAAGAACCCAGCCAGAATCGCCAACCCCGCCGCGAACGCCAGGACTGTGGAAGCGCGCAGCCCCTCCTTGCGCACCACAATGATGCCGTTGGCCATCAGACTTGCCCCAATAGCGATAATTAGCCCAACGACCATAAGTAAAGACAGCCCCATGAACACCCCAGCAGCTGCCGGGTCGATGAAGCCGATGATTACCGTCAAACCAAGCCACATGAATAGCCCGGCGGCGAGAATGAAAACGCCGTTGGAGATTCGGCGGGGTTCGCGCGCCAACCGAATCAGTGCGATGACGGTCAGCACCGCGCCGGGGATGAAAGCAATAAGGGAAATCATTGGAAGCCTTCGCCATCTGGAGCAAATACTTCCTCAGCGTATTGGTTCGCTCAGACAGGCGTATCGGCCGTTCGGCTGACTTTCGCCTAGGACTTTCGGTGGATACTGCATCGGCGGTGGTGCCTTAGCCGCGGACCTGTTCCCCAATCACCCGCGGCGTCGTCAGCGGCAACTCACCCACCAGCTCCCGGGCATTCGCCGCCAACTCAATCGGATGAATCCGCACCGCCTCCACACCAGGCTCCGTGTGGTTACGGTTGTGCCGACCGCCGCTACCAGCCACCACCGTTCCGCGCCCACCGCTTTTGCTTGGTGACGCCATCACCGCCGTTCCGCTCCCGCCACGGACGCCACCGTGCGAACTGGTGGCGCCAGGTGCAGGACTATGGCCAGAGCCCGGAATACCGGCGTTCGCACCAGGACTGCCGGCAAACCCACGCGGATTAGCTGCATACCCGGCCATCTGGCCAGCGCCTGACTGCCCTGGACTTCCCAAACCGCCAGGGCCGTTACTATTTGCTGAACCACCTGCGCCACGACTGCCCGGTGCAGCCAATGGCCCGCCCGGATACTGCCCTGTCATTGCCTGCAGCAGAGACATTTTCCCTTGCTGACCCGGAGTCCCTGCCGCGGCGAAAGTCTGGCCTTGCTGCGCAAAATTTCCCACGCCGTTGGCACCAAACCGCGTCAAGGGGCCAGCAGTGCCCATTCCGTTTCCACCTACACCCGAGTATCCACCGGTAGGGGCGCCTGCCCCGCCGAATGGTCCGTTGTATCCGCCGCCGTTCGGGCCACCGAAGGTATTGACTGGGTTAACCGCTGCACCGGGGGCCATGGCGTTAGCGCCAGCAAGTTGCGGCGGGACTTGCGCGCCGGCTGCGTGGCTGGCGGCAACCGTATTGGCCGCAGAAATCCCCTGCGCGCCAACGTTGTTGAGCGGGCTGTTCATCGTGCCGTGCACTGCGTCATTGCCGCCGATATTGACGGTCGCGCTTGAGCCATTTGTCGGCGGTTGGGACAGATCTGTGATTGGCGGTACCGACGCCGTCAACCCGGCTTGGTAAGGACCGGTCATTAGCGCTGCAATTTCCGCTCGCTGGACAGCTAGGCGAACGACTGGATTCAAAATGAGTGCAGTTTCAGCCTGAATCAGTTCCAACGCGGTCAATGTGGCTTTGCGGGTGCCCGGAATAGTGCCCACAAAAGTAGCCATTGACGTGGCGTTTGCTTCAAATGCTTGGCCACGAGAAATCACCTTGTCGAGTGTGTCCACTGCGCCATCGATATATGAGCCTTGGTTCGAACTCAACAGGTCTGACCGAGCGCTAGCAAGCTGGGTCAAAGCACTATTCATATTCTTGGCAGCGCTGTTCCAGAAATCGACCATCGCTTCGACCGCGGCGTCGTTAGTACTGCTGAACTGCGGAAGCAAAGCCGCAAGCGGCGTCGCGGCTTCCACTGCCCCAGTCGGCGGAGTAAAGGCAAGCGCCCCTTCTGACCACTTCGGCCGATCCGCTAAATATGCAGCGAACCGTGACACCGTATTGACGCCATCCTGTGCGTTCTCCAGCGCTTTCGCATTAGCTTGTTCCTGCTGATCAAAAAAGTCGGAGAAGCTTTTGAGATTGCTACCGATCCACGCGAAGAAACTTGAATAGTTACCGATGGTTTCCGTTCCAGAACCAGCTGCACCTGACACAGCTGTCGAATGCTGAGCAAAGGCGTGCTGCAGGCCTGGGGCTCTGGAATAGACGCCAAGTCCCGTGGTCAATTCTAAAGACGCTTGGTCCTCCATGACACTTTCAAGCGCAGTGCCGACTTTTCCCGAAGCACCTTTTAGCGACTCAAGATCAATTTCAATCACTGTTCCCCCAACAGCAGATCAATTACGAGCAAGTCGAAATTCTCTTTCGCTCGCTCACAGTTCTTTTCATAATCACGAAAAACTAGTCCAGTAGATGAAATTCCTACGACACCACCTGGCGTAGGCACCGCGTGCATGCAATGGGTCTGACTATTTGCGGCATGATACGTCGAGACTTCTAGACCTGAATCATTCATCGACCGGTCGGTCAGCCTGCCGTCCTCCTCTAGCTCTTCCAAAGGCGATCTTGAGCTAAAGATGGTGACGAAGTCTTCATGCGGCCCATCGGAAATTGGTTGTACGGAGCAAATCACTCCAAAGTATTTTGGTAAGTCACCTTTGCCTACACGCTCCAACCCATGCTTCGCTAGGTCGTACCCGTCCAGCTCGGCGCAGATATCAAAGAGTTCGAAGCCTGCAACGTTGTAGTCGTAAAAGCCGTCGGCCTTCAGCGGCGCGTTGCCTTTTCGGTTTTTGAAGTGCTTAGTCTCGGCAAGGTCCACCGGCTGGTTCGCCTCGTTTTCCGCTAAAGGGGATGAAACGTGCGAACTGTCAGAGTCGCTGTGTGGCTCCGTCGGCTGACTAGTGTCAGCCAGAACCCCCCATTGCGCACCGGAGCACCCAACGATGTTTGCTACAAGCACTCCCCCAAGCGCCGCAGCAAACAGTCTGGCGATTCGCATCGCTTCACCCCCTCCACTTTCCACATGCCGCTTGTCTCGTAGCGGCCAGGTCAGTTCCCCCCTCTCACTGACCCACAAAAATAGATATCACAGGTGCGGCGTCACATGCGCTGTGAGTTTGCGAAGAACGTCACACATTCGACGTCACAGACGGGCTTTTAACCTTTTGATTACCAAACAACTCCTAGCTATTCACCAGTCAAAACACTTAGATACCAATACCAATCCCAAAACAGCCACCTGCCGCTCCTGCGAATTCACCGCAGCCTGCAGTTTCTCCAAAAATGTAAACCTGAACATTTACTGAACTTTTGGTGACCGTAGAAACGCACGTCGCACTAGCACGATTGCTAACCCCCTGCGCACCGCAGAAAACAGTCAAATTTAGAAACTCCACCAATAAACAGACGCCCCTGACCTAACCTGACAACAAGTTAGTTTTGCCATTAAACCTGACCAAGGAACCTCATGTCACTCTCCGGAAAAGTCAGTTTCCATGCCGCTGCCAAAGCCACCGCCACGGCGATTGTCACTGCAGCGCTCGTCGGCGCCACCGTCGCTGCGCCCGCCTCCGTATCAGCACAGTCATCGGAAGCATTCAAGGGCATCGCTGATGCAACGCCACCGTCTGCGGTGAAAAAGGGCTCCCCGATGAAGCCGGTTAAGAAATACACCGAACCCACCAATGACAGTGGACTGGTCATCACCACCCCACCGGCAGAGCCAGGAAAGCTCATGGCAGAGGTTCCCCTCGCCCCATCGGTTGGCCTAGCCGACTCCGCTACTCAGCTCCGCTTTTCCTACAGCACTATCAACCAGCACGGCAAGGTTGCGGCAGCAACCGCCACTGTTTTCCTTCCGCAGGGCACCGCACCCGAAGGTGGCTGGCCAGTGATGGCGTGGTCACATGGCACCGTCGGCCTAGCGGACCAGTGCGCGCCGAGTATCAATGTGCCTTCCGGCCGCGACCGCGACTACCTTAACCAGTGGCTGCGCGAAGGATACGCAATCGTTGCGGCAGACTATGTCGGCCTCGGCACCCCAGGTCTGATGAGCTACCTCAACGGCACCACTACCGCTCGCTCGGTTACCGATGCCGTTCTCACTGCTCGGTCCACTACCGCTGGCAATCAGCTTGCCAAGAAGTGGGCTGTCATCGGCCAGTCACAAGGCGGCGGTGCCGCGCTTCATGTCGCCCATAAAGCCACCGCTAATTCGAAAGCTGCCGGCTTAGATTTCCGTGGCACCATTGCAACTGGTGCGCCTGCCTACATCGAAGAGCTGGTTATCGCCGGCGGCCCAACATTCCCACCTGTGCCAATGCCAGCTGCCATGAACGCGTACACAGCGTATATCCTCGCCGGATTCCGCGACGCCTACCCACAATTCGATATCGATTCGACACTCACCGCGGAGGGCAAGAAGATGGTCGATGCCGCTGAAACCACTTGCCTCGGTGAAATGCAAGACGCCCTCGACGGTACGAATGTTGCTCGCATGTTCACCAAGCCGCTGCGAAGCCTGCCGGGGATCGAAGGTGCGCTCCGCAAATACATGGGCACGCCGACAAGCGGCTATGACCGCCCAGTGTTCCTTGCGCACGGCCTGCAAGACTACGACGTTCCAACACCAATCGGGTTGGCCCTGAACTCTGAAATGTGGCTGAAGCAGTTCGCCGCCGGAGCTGGTTCTGCAGGCGGGTCGGGCAACCGTGAGGTTGTGGTGAAGTGGTACAACACCGACCATGGTGAAACAGTTCCGCGTTCCTTAGCGGATTCGGTACCGTTTGCGCGCCGAATTCTACGCTAGCTGCCCTACCAAGACACGCAGCATAGCCCCCAGCTAACCGCGGTCAGCCCAGAGCCTTCGCGGATTCCCACAAACAGATCGACGCTGCCGTCGCCAAGTTCAGCGATTCCGCCCGCCCACGAATCGGAATCCGTACCCGCAGGTCTGCTTCATTTTGCAGTTCCTGCGGCAGGCCATGAGCCTCGTTGCCAAACAGCCACGCAGTCGGCTGGCCCAACACGCCATCGGCACCGGCGTTAGCAGCCTCTGCAAGGTCAATTTCGCCATCCGCAGCGGTCGCCAAAATCTGGAAGTCCTGCTCCCGCAGCTCCTCAATCACCGCCAGAATATTCGCTTCCCGCGCCACCGGAATATGGAACGACGACCCTGCCGAAGCCCGCACCACTTTCCCACTCAGCGGATCCACGGTCTCCCCAGCGAACACCACAGCGCCAGCACCCACCGCGTCCGCCACCCGGATCACCGTCCCCGCGTTGCCAGGTTCGGCAGTTTCCACCGGCACCGCTACCAGTGGGGTTTTTTCGCTTGCTGACGAAATGGCTGCCGTGTAGCTGACTAGGTTGCTCCGGCATACCGCGAAAAGACCAGTGGAAGTAACCGTGTCTGCTAGCGTCTTGGCGGCGCGATCGTCAATCACCGAAACGTCGGTAGTCGTTGCGTCAAGAAGCGAAAAGAACCTTTCGCGGGCACTTTCCGTAACAAATACCTCCTGCGCAATGCCGGTCTGCAGTGCTGCCTCAACGGAGTTGAAGCCTTCAGTGAGGAACAAACCAACTTTGCGGCGCTGGGCGGCGCGGTGCAGTTTGCCGGCGGCGACAATGCGTGGGGTGCGTTCGGTAAATACAGCTTCTTGCGGGACGAAAGACATAACTACCAGCCTACTTGTCGGGAAACGGATAACAGATCACAAAAGGCCGGAACCACACGGTCCCGGCCGGAAAGTGACTAGCAAAAGCTAGCGGTGGTCCTAATTGGAATTAGGAAGCCTTTGGAGCGTTGACGTCCTCAGGCAGCGCAGCCTTAGCAGCCTGCACCAGAGCGGTGAACGCAGCTGGGTCAGAAACAGCGATTTCTGCCAGGTTCTTGCGGTCGATCTCGATGCCGCCGGCAGCCAGACCCTGCATGAAGCGGTTGTAGGTCATGTCGTTTGCCCGGGCAGCCGCGTTGATACGGGTGATCCACAGGCGACGGAACTGATTCTTGCGCTTACGGCGGTCGTTGAACGCGTAAGTCTTCGAGTGGAGCATCTGCTCCTTGGCCTTGCGGTACAGGCGGGAGCGCTGGCCGCGGTAGCCCTTGGCAGCCTCCAATACTTCGCGACGCTTCTTCTTGGCGTTAACTGAACGCTTGACACGTGCCACGGTGTTACTTCCTTACTAGATGAAAACTTTAATTAGGGTGATAGACGGTGTGACCGTGTACTAGCTCTGGCCGAGCAGGCGCTTGATGCGCTTGACGTCAGCTGGAGCGACGTCGGTGGTGCCCTTCAGACGACGGGTGCGGGTGGAAGGCTTACCTTCCAGCAGGTGGCGACGGTATGCGCGCTCGCGGCGCAGCTTGCCGGAACCGGTCTGCTTGAAACGCTTAGCGGTGCCCTTGTGGGTCTTCTGCTTCATTTTCAGTGTTCCTTTACTTCTTGCATGTGGACGTGGCCTGGTAGGCCAGTGGCGTGCACTGGCTGGTTACCTGGTCGTCCCTCGAGGCGCCGGGCGCCTTAGTTCTTGCCGCCGGATGGCTTCTGGCCGCGGGATGGACCAATAACCATGGTCATGTTGCGGCCATCCTGCTTCGGACGGCTTTCGACGATGCCAACTTCGGCAACGTCTTCGGCGAGACGCTCGAGGAGGCGGTAACCCAGTTCCGGACGCGACTGCTCACGGCCGCGGAACATGATGGTCACCTTGACCTTCGAACCCTTTTCCAGGAAGCGAACAACATTGTTCTTTTTGGTCTCGTAATCGTGGTCATCGATTTTCGGGCGGAACTTCTGTTCCTTGACCACAGTCTGCTGCTGGTTCTTCCGAGCTTCGCGAGCCTTCTGGGCAAGTTCGTACTTGTACTTGCCGTAGTCCATAATCTTGGCTACGGGTGGGCGGGCGTTCGGAGCAACCTCGACTAGATCGAGGTCTGCCTCGTATGCAAGCTTGCGGGCGTCGTCCGTGCGGACAATTCCCACCTGCTCACCGGACGGGCCGACGAGTCGGACCTCGGGAACTCGGATTCGCTCGTTAATGCGAGCTTCAGCGCTGATGTGGCCTCCTAAGTAGCAATGTTTACGTTCGCAACCGCGACACAAGTAAAGGAGGCATCACAATCCAAAAGCAAGGTGGGCGTCACCAAAGGTGAGCATCGTTATGCCTAGTAAGGACCGTTTTCTTAACCACGACGCAACCATAATTATTCGGCGCGACGAGGTGGGATTCCTCCACTTGCGGCTGCACTCATCACCAAAAGCATTGCTTATTGACGATAAATGCGGCGGTCGCCTATCCACACTACACAGTTATCCACAGATTCCCAAACCACGCCCTGCATATGGCTTCGAATTCGCAGTAGTGTTCCAGTTATGACCTTCAAAGAGGATTTAGGAAAGCTTTCTGCTGAGCTTAAAACACTACAGCGTTCCGTGTCACAACTGACAGCAGCAGTAGACACCATCGTCACGCGCATCGATAGTGCGCAGCCGACTTCTGCTCCGCAGGCAGGTCCGCAGCCAGGTCCGCAAACGGGAAGGTCGGCAGCTGCCTGGGCCGTGCCGGATCAAACCTCAGCAGCGCAGCCAGCCCGAGCGGTGCAGCCAGCAACGCCGCCCCGCCCGCCGATGCAGCCGCAGCGACCAATGCCAGCACGGTCCGTGCCGCCACAGCGGTCGATACCGCCGCAACGGCCGATGCCACCCCATCGGCCAATGCCACAGCGCATCCCATCAATGCGGCCAGTTCCGGTTCCCAAGGAACTCGCCACGCGGCCTAAGCCTGCAACTCCGTGGTGGCAAAACGAACGCATCGTCACGCGAATCCTTGCCATTGCTGGTGCGCTCATCACCATTATCGGCATCGGGTTCCTCGTTGCACTGGCTATCCAACACGGCCTGCTTGGCCCGCTGAGCCGAGTCATTCTCGCCTACTTACTCGCCGTTGTACTGCTTGGCTGCGCTGCGTGGCTGCAACGAAAGAAACCAACTAACCCAGGCATTAACGCTTTAGTGTTCGCCAGCTATCTGACAGCCACCATTACCACCCAGTCGCTGGTAGACATATTGCACTGGTGGCCGTGGTTCGTTGGCATGCTAGTGCACATAGCGCTTGGCATTGGATTTATCGCATTATGCCGCACGTGGGCTAAGCCGATACTCGCACTTATTCTGCTGCTGCCAGCATTCTTCTTCCTATCTACTTTCGTTCCAGCTGTCGGTGCGATGGCTGGTGTTGCTGTGTTCGCTACCGTAGTGATCACGCTGTCGTACCGGCGTCATTGGCCATTCATTGCGCCATTAACAGTCGGTGGTTTACTACTGACGTCATTCACTCGTCCCTATGGCAACTGGGATGATGCCTTCACCAACAACCCGCACCTGGAGTACTTGGGCCGAACCTTTATCTATATCGACTCCATCACGGTCACAATCGCAGTGTTTGCGATCTTGGCGCTAGTTACGCTGCAGCAACGTGTTGATGATTCAGACCCATCTAGCGATGTCTACGCAGCATTCCGCGGCGGCACTGTCGCAGCGCTGCCAGTTGTTCTGTATTTCCAAGTGTGGGATTTCTTTGCCGCCACCGCGGCCACCGCATACTGGACCACGGTGTTCCTCCTTTTGATTGCAGCTGGGTTTGTTTTACCGCGACTACGCCGCAGCACTGGCACCGAACTCGTTCCTTACGTCGTGAACTCGGGACTCATCTGCTTCTATCTGTTCCTGTGGACCATCGACTGGCTCCAAGGAAGGCTCCTGCTCACGTTGGTTGCGTTGGCGCTGACTACTGCACTGTTTGTCGGCTATCGACTCCAACCAGGTGCCATTGCGAAGTCCACCCTGGTTCTCGCACTAATTGGCATTGTGATGGAACTGATTGAGCGGATCGGTCTGGCCTGGCGACTAGGGTACTCAGCAGGGATGCACGCGGTTGTCTTGGAGAGGGAAAGCCAACCACTGCCAATACTGACCTCGCTGCTCACCATCGGATTGGTCGCTGCATTGGTGTCGATGTACTCGCTAAAGTCCGAATCCAACCGATTCCGGATGTCCTATGCCGGCTTTGGTTTGTGGCTTTCGTCAATACCTATTGTTCTTCTGACTACGGCAGTGGGAGTTTCTGGTGGCTTGGCGGGCACTGATGCATTCCTCTTTGGTCACACCATCGTCTCGGTGACGTGGATGACCCTGGCCGGTGGTCTGCTGCTCTACCGCAACTGGCCATTGAAGGAATCGACAACCCTCGGGGCTGGGTTCGTGCTCGCGACGGTGGCAACTGCCAAGCTCATCTTCTTTGACCTTGAAGAACTAACGGGACTTGCCCGTGTCTTGGCGTTCCTAGTCTGTGGTTTGCTGCTCATCGGCATGGCAACGTGGCGGTCGAATCAAGACCGGTCACCTCGCCCAGAGTCTCAGAAACGGCCGGGCGAACAGCCCCAGGAGACGAAGAAGCCCGCAGCGGAATCAGTAGCTCAAGCAGAAAAGCCCGCTCAGGAAACCGAAACATCTCCGCAACCGGCTGTGAGCGACTGGGCACTGTAACCGCAAGCGCCCAGTGGGCGCGGTGGGCGCTGGGCTACTCCAGCGGACGGCCGTTGGCGTCAAAGCCGTACTGGCCACTGCGGAGCAGAATCAGAATGAACTCTACAAATGCCCAAATGCCGAGGCCGATCAGGATTGGGAAGCCAATCAGGATGAATAGCGAGATAAATCCAAATACAAACATTGCCAGCTGGATTGTGCCGCGGCGGGTGTAGCCCAAGTAGAAGTTGTGCACGCCAAACTCACCGAGGAACAAAGCCAGCAACGCTGCAGCGATTTGCGACTTCGGTGGTGTCATCGGCGAATACTGCATCTGGCGGGCATACGGCGGCACAGCGTTCGTGGGCAAGTTCTGGGGCGCCTGCGGATTCATCGCAGCGAACTGCTGCTGGGCATACGGATTCGAGGCCTCTGCTGGGGACTGGAAAGCAGTCGGACGCGGGTTTCCGCCATACGGGGAAGCCTGCGGACTCGAACCGTCATTGTGGCTCAGGCTTTTCCAAATGTCCTCATTGCTCTTGCGGCGAGGATCAATCGGCAGACCATCAGAATCGTAGGACTGCCCGCCGTAATTGAATGACATTGCCTTCTCCTAAATTTCGCTATGTACCCAAGGTACTCGGATCGGCCTAAAAAAGCCGAGCCCCCAGAAAACAGGAGACCCGGCTGATCGCCGACGCTGCTAGCGCAGTGGTACGCCCCTAGCATCGGTGGCAAATGGTTCTTTACGAAGCAGAATCAAAACGAATTCCACCAGCACCCAAAGGGCAACACCCCAAGACAAGATCGTTGCCAAGCCCTCCGCTACTCCCACGGCGGACAGCACAATCGATGCCACCGTCATTCCCAGCTGAGCCAAGCCTCGGTTGGTGTAGCCAACATAAAAGTTATGCACGCCGAATACGCCTAGGAAGAACGCCAACAGCGCGGCGACAACCATGGACTTCTGCTTGCCTACGACTTGTCCTGCGCCCTGCGGAGGAGCTGGCATCGGTGCCGTTGCTGAACTGCCATAAGGATCGGAACTCCCATAAGGGGCAGAGCTGCCGAAAGAAGCGGAGCTTTCGTAGGGATTGGAGTTGTCGTAAGGATTGGAACTATCAGACGGATAGCCACCGTAGTTATTGGACATGAAGCGCAGCCTTTAGTTTTGGATCCACAAATATTTCTTTGCGGTCCAATGTACCAAAATGCACAACTGCTACTGCCAACTAACTACAGCATCTCTGCCAAGAACTGCCCGGTGTGCGACTCTTTTACCTTCGCCACATCCTCGGGAGTTCCTTCGGCCACCACAGTGCCACCGCCGGAACCGCCTTCCGGCCCCATATCAATGACCCAGTCCGCCATCTTGATCACATCCAAATTGTGCTCAATAACAATGACGGTATTGCCCTTATCCACTAGTCCTTGAATCACCAGCATCAGTTTGCGGATGTCTTCGAAATGCAGACCAGTTGTTGGTTCATCAAGGATGTAGACGGTTCGGCCCTTGGAGCGTTTTTGCAACTCCGCCGCCAGCTTCACGCGCTGTGCTTCACCGCCGGACAATGTGGTTGCGGCCTGCCCAAGCCGGACATAGCCCAAACCAACTTCCACCAAGGTGTTCAGGTACCGCGAAATAGAGGTGATCGGTTCGAAGAACTCCGCCGCCTCTGAAATCGGCATGTCCAACACTTCGGAAATATTCTTGCCCTTGTAGCGCACTTCCAACGTTTCGCGGTTGTACCGCGCCCCATTGCACACTTCACACGGCACATATACGTCCGGCAAGAAGTTCATCTCAATCTTCAACGTGCCGTCACCGCGGCAAGCCTCACACCGGCCGCCCTTGACGTTGAAGCTGAACCGCCCCGCCTTATACCCACGAACTTTCGCTTCAGTCGTTTCGGCGAACAAGTTACGAATCTTGTCGAACACACCCGTGTAGGTCGCCGGGTTGGAGCGCGGCGTCCGCCCAATTGGCGACTGATCCACCTGCACCAACTTATCCAGCTGGTCAGTTCCTTCTACCCGGGTGTACCGCCCAGGTACTTGGCGCGAACCGTTGAGCTCGTTGGCCAACACTTTCGCCAAAATGGAGTTCACCAGCGTCGATTTTCCGGAACCAGAAACGCCAGTCACACACGTCAATACGCCCAATGGGAAAGACACTGTGACATTTTGCAGGTTATTCTCGCGGGCGCCCACGACGGTGAGCTTCCGGTCAGGGTCCAGTGGTCGGCGCTCGTCTGGGGTGGCCAGCACTCGCCTACCGGACAAATACGCGCCGGTGAGCGACTGCTCAGCCCCTTCGATCCCGGCTGGTTCGCCTTGGTAGACAATTTCACCGCCGTATTCACCAGCGCGCGGCCCGATGTCCACCAACCAGTCCGCTTCGCGAATGGTTTCCTCGTCATGCTCCACGACGATCAAGGTGTTGCCCAGGTCCCGCAGTTTCTTCAGCGTCGTAATCAACCGTCGGTTATCGCGCTGGTGCAACCCAATGGACGGCTCATCCAGCACGTAGAGCACACCGGCCAACCCAGAGCCGATTTGCGTCGCCAAGCGAATACGCTGAGCTTCGCCACCGGACAAGGTCCCTGCCGCGCGGTCCAACGTCAAGTACTCCAACCCAACATCCAACAGGAACCGCAACCGCGCCTGGATCTCGGTGACCACTCGTCCGGCAATGGCGGTATCACGCTTATTCATCTGCAGCGTATCCAAAAAGCGGGACGCCTCACTGACAGACATATTCGACAGCCCAGCAATGGACTGCTCACCCAACTCGCCGGAATTCAAGGTCACCGCCAGCACGGCCGGCTTAAGACGCGTGCCATTACATGCCGGACATGGGATTTCCCGCATGAAATCTTCATACCGCTGCCGCGCCGACTCCGACTCGGTGCCCTCCAACCGGCGCTGCAGGTAACCAAACACGCCCTCGAATGGCGCGGTGTACTGGCGGTTACGCCCAAACCGGTTCCGGTAGCGCACCGTCACCCGGTCCTTCGAACCTGTCAGAATCTTCTTCTGATTCGTCTTCGACAATTCATTCCACGGCGTATTCGGGTCAAATCCCACAACCTCCGCGAGGCCGGTAATTAGCCGCTGGAAATAGTCCGAATTCGCGCTCATCATCCACGGCGCCACCGCATCCACCACAGGTTTAGTGACGTCCGGAATCACCAAATCCGGGTCAATTTCCTTACGCACACCAATGCCGTCGCATACCGGGCAGGCACCATACGGGCTGTTGAAGGAAAACGACCGTGGTTCCAGCTCATCCAGTTCAATGGCATGACCATTCGGGCAGGCCATCTTCTCCGAGAACCGGCGCCGACGCATCGGATCGTCCTCATCCAGGCTCACAAAATCCAGCACGACCAACCCGTCAGCCAATGCCAACGCGGTCTCCACCGAATCGGTTAGGCGTTGCCGCTGCGTTGGTTTGACCTGCAGCCGGTCAACCACAACATCAATGTCATGCTTGACCTGCTTCTTCAGCTTCGGCACGTCATGAATTTGATGCATCTGCCCGTCGACAATGACGCGGGCATAGCCTTGCGCAGCCAAGTCCTCGAAAAGGTCAACGAACTCGCCTTTCCGGGTCCGCACCACCGGCGCCAGCACCTGGAACTTCAGACCTGGTTCCATCTCCAGCACCTGGTCCACAATTTGTTGCGGGGTTTGCCGACCAATTGGCGCGCCACATTCCGGGCAGTGCGGCACACCGGCGCGCGCGTACAACAGGCGCAGGTAGTCATGAACTTCCGTGATGGTACCCACCGTCGACCGCGGGTTGCGGTTCGTGGACTTCTGGTCGATGGACACCGCCGGCGACAATCCCTCAATGAAGTCAACATCCGGCTTATCCATCTGCCCGAGGAACATCCGCGCATAGGACGACAGCGACTCCACGTAGCGGCGCTGCCCTTCCGCGAAAATAGTATCGAACGCCAGCGACGATTTACCGGAACCACTCAGCCCGGTAAAAACGATCATTTCATCGCGAGGCAAATCAATATCGACGCCCTTGAGGTTGTGTTCCCGAGCGCCTCGGACCACCAGCTGTTCAGCCACGGAGTTCCTTCCTATAGATACCGCTATTCCCCCACCTTACTCGCCCCGAACCCGAGACAAGCCTGGCAAAGTTATCTAACATGACGGCATGGACTCGAACAAGTATACGGGAGAATTGACCGGCCCGCGCGACCTCCAGACCACCCTAATTGGACCATTCACCATGGTGAAAACCACCGTCGGCCCGATGGACAACAACTGCTATTTCCTCGTGCAAGACACAAACATTGTGCTTATTGACGCCTGCGGGGACGCTGACCACCTCCTCGCTGTCGCAGAACGTTTCGGCGGGCAGATTAAAGCCGTCATCACTACCCATCAGCACGCTGACCACGTCGGCGCTTTAGAAGAAGTGCTTGCCGCAACTGGTGCGGTCCACATCAGTACCGCTGGCGAATCGGAAGCGCTGCCGGTGCCAGCTGACATCCTGGTAGCCGATGGCGATGACCTTGCCGACGTTGCGGCTCAGGCGCTGGCAGGTTTCAACCTTGATGGCGTTTGCTTGAACTGCAGTGTGCTGCGCGGCCACACCCCGGAAGGGCTCGCTATCGCACTTCAGAGCGATGGACCGACGCACCTGTTCGTTGGGGACTCCCTCTTCCCAGGGGGCGTTGGCAAAACCAATTCACCTGCACAGTTCGAACAATTGCTGTCCGATGTCACCACCAAACTTTTCGAACGATTCCCTGATAACACACAAGTGCATCCGGGGCACGGAGCCGACACTTCTTTGGGCAGCGAGCGCCCTCACTTGAATGAATGGCGTACGCGCGGTTGGTAATTTCCTTACACTGGTTACTGATAGCGACAAACGCACCAAGGAGAGAACAATGATCCGTACTCTTGCTCGTCCGCTTCTGGCCACCGCTTTCATCGCCGATGGCGCAGACATGCTGATTAACACTGAAGACCACGTCGAAGGCGCAACCGAAGCCATCGACCGCACCGCAAAGCTGCTCCCAAATGAGTACGCTCGGCAGATCCCAACTGACAAGCCGAAGCTGTTCATTCGTGCCGCTGGTGCTACCAAGGTTGCCGCAGGTGCCATGTACGCCGCAGGAAAGCGTCCTCGCTGCGCCGCCGCCACCCTGGCGCTGCTGCAGGTGCCAACCATCCTGGCTCGCCACGCATTCTGGGAGACCCAGGATCCAAAGGAAAAGGCACACCGCCGTTCCGGTTTCGTTGTCAACGTTGGCCTACTCGGTGGCCTGATGCTCGGCGCGGTAGATACTGCCGGCAAGCCAGGTCTGAAGTGGCGCACGGAACATGCCGCGAAGGAAGCAAAGAAGTCCATCTCTGCGGCACTGCCATCTGGTAGCGACTCCAACCGTGCCGAAGAGTGGAAGGAACAGCTCTCCGAGCGCGCTGAAGGGTGGGGCAAGTCCATCCGCGAAGGTGCAGAAACTGCATCCGAGGCAGCATCCAGCAGCTTCGCTGATGTGAAGTCCTACTATGACGACAATAAGGACGACTGGGCTGACTCTGCGAAGCAGTTCGCCGAAGAAGCTTCTGAAGTAGCGTCGGACCTTACTGAAGTTGCGACCGAAAAGGCACGCGACTGGTTCAAGACCCTGCGCAAGAAGGCTTCGGCCTAGCGAAAGGCTTCACCTTCCGTCGGGAACTGGGTAGACTTTGTAGTTTCCAGTTTCTGACGGAAGGTTTTTTGTGTCGTCAACTGAGTTTTCAGGCGCAGCTTCACCGGAAGCTTCAGCGGCTCAGCAGCCGGAGCTCGCGTTAGAACAAGCGCACGCAGATCGCGTTTTCGCCATCATCGACGCCGACCGCGTGGCTGACGCCGCCCGACTAAAAGAGGTCATGCTTGAAGATGACCCAGACCCGCAGGCACGTGTGGAACGGGAAACAGAATACGCCCGCCTCATCCGCCGCCTCGATCGCGCCCAGATCGCGGAAATGGGCCTACTTTTCGGCCGCATCGATGTCGCTGATGACGACCCTGCAAACCCAGTCGCCGATAAACCTGGCATTGATCGCCGCTATATCGGCCGCATCGGTGTTTCCGATGAATCCGACGACTTCCGCACCTTGTCTATGGACTGGCGTGCGCCTCAGGCCCGCCCGTTCTACCTCGCCACCACTGCACACCCCGAAGGAGTCAGTCTCCGGCGGCAACTCCGCACTGCTGGCCGCACCGTCACCGACTACCACGACGAATGGCTCTCTGGTCACGATGTCACCGACGCCGACCACGGAAATGTTGGCAGCGAATCCGCACTGCTAGATGCACTCAACCGCGCCCGCACCGGCCACATGTCCGACATCGTCGAAACCATTCAGCGTGAACAGGACACCATCATCCGCGACGACACTCTCGGCGTTGTCGTCGTCGAAGGCGGCCCCGGCACCGGCAAAACCGCGGTTGCGCTGCACCGCGTAGCGTGGCTGCTCTACACCCACCGGGAACGACTCGAGCGTTCCGGCATCCTCATCATCGGCCCGAACAGCACGTTCCTGGACTACATTTCCCGGGTGCTGCCTTCACTTGGTGAGACCGGAGTTGCACTGTCCACCATCGGCGACCTCTACCCTGGAGTCACCGCCACCGGCCAAGAAATACCCGTCGTCCGGGAAGTCAAAGGCTCGGAAGAAATGGTGTACATCCTGCGGGAAGCGGTCCGCAACTACCAGCGGGTGCCGGAAGAGCCGCGCATTGTCCGTGCCGGAAATTACGATCTGACGGTCACCCCAGCCATGGTTCGTGCTGCCCGCACCCGCGCGCGCCGCAGCCACCGCCCGCACAATGCCGCGCGCCCGATTTTCCAGGAGCATCTGGTCGCCGCCATCGCCGAGCAGTTCCGGGAACGGATCGGTGCGGACCCGCTCGGCGGCGACAACCTGATTACCGGCGCCGACATGTTGGAGCTTATTGACGAATTGAACGCCGAATCGGACATCACCGATCTCGTCGACGAGCTATGGCCAACGCTGGAACCTACCACCGTTCTGGTGGAATTCTTCAGTGATGCTGACGCGATTGCTGCCGCAGCCCGCGACTACGATGACCTCACCCGGCAATCCCTGCTCCGCGAACCGGGCTGCCCGTGGGCCAGTTCAGATGCCGCGCTGCTCGATGAATTGGCTGAGCTCATCGGTGTGGTCAGTCCCGATGCGCTCGATGAGGCGGCGCTGCGGGAGCGGCAAGACCGCATCACTGAGGCGCAGGAGGCTTTGGACATTCTGACTGGTTCTGCATCTCAAGATGTCGAAGACGTGGTGGATAGCCTTGGCCCGGAAATCCTCATGGCGTATGACGTGATTGATGCGGAAGCGTTGGCTGAACGTCATACGCACCGCGAATACTTGTCCACTGTGGAGCGGGCGATGCGGGATCCACGCTGGGCATTCGGGCACATCATTGTGGACGAAGCGCAGGAAATCTCGGCGATGGAATGGCGAATGTTGTTCCGCCGCAGCCCGAACCGCTGGCTCACTCTAGTTGGCGATATTGCGCAAACGTCGAATCCTGGCGGCACAGACTCTTGGGATAGTGCGTTGTCGCCTTTTGTTTCTGGCCGGTGGCGCCGTCATGAGCTCACGGTCAATTACCGCACCCCACAGCGCATTATGGATTTCGCGGCGCAGCTGCTGCCATATATCGCGCCGGAGCAAACCGCACCGAAGTCGATTCGCGACAACGGCCGCGACGTCCAGATCCATGTGATGCCACACAAAAACGGTATCGAGGGGCTAATCGAGTCGGTCCAAACCGTCATCAAGCAATTGGAACCGCACCTAGTGGGCCGCAGCCTCGCTGTGATTGTGCCGAACGACATCGCTGAGTTTGATGAGTGGCGTGCGGCGAACGTGCCGGCCTATAGCGTCGACCGGGTCAAAGGGTTGGAGTTTGACGAGGTTATTGTGCTGTGGCCGGATGACATTGCGCAGGGGGCGCAGGGGCTGCAGGACCTGTATGTGGCACTTACGCGTGCGACCCAAGGACTCAGCATCATCAACAGTCGCGATGACGGAATCTTTGGGTCGCAGGAAGCGGAATAATCGGCTAGCTATAAATCAGCCAACGACTAGTCGACGGTGTGCACAATCATGACGTCGCAGTCGGACTGACGGGCAACGTCCGCTGGAACGGAGCCCAGCAGGCGGCCAGTCAGGGAGTTAATGCCGCGGTTACCGACGACCAGCAGGTCAGCGTTCTTCTCGGTAACCAGCGCCATCAGCGCTTCAACTGGAGAGCCAGCGCGAACTTCAGCTTCCACATTCTTCACGCCGACCTTCTTCGCCAGCTCGCTTGCAGCGTCTAGGTTCTTGCGGGCAGGGTCGTCACCAAGCACCGTGACCGAGTCCTTGCGGAAGGACTCCGAAGCGGTGGCCTGATCCTCGTAGTAAGCGCAGCCCACAACCAGAGTTGCGTCGACTGCGGCAGCGATAGTTGCAGCGCGCTCAACTGCCAACATAGAGGACTTCGAACCGTCGGTGCCGACGACAATGGTCTGGTAAAGCGACATGAGGTGCCTTCCGTCAGAGAAACATTTGCAATTGCTTTAAGCGTAGCAAAGTTACCAGACGACAACGATGAAATTCGCGCCGGAACTATCGGCCGAGCTCTAAGATAAGAGCTATGACAGTTGAACTCGATGAAGTCCGCAACTTCCTCGCGGACACCGAGCCCTTCGCTCACCTACCGGCGGAAGAATTAGACCGCCTACCAGCGCAATTGACCATGCGCTATATCCGGCGCGGTGAACAAATCATTGAGTTCGGCGCCGAAAATGACACGATGTATATCATCCGTTCCGGCGCAGTTGACCTCACTGACGAACAAGGCGTGCTCCTTGACCGGCGTGAACCAGGTCGCAGCTTCGCCTACTCCACCTTGATGGGGGATCCCGTCAGCCAATACGGCATGGTGGCCGTTGAAGACTCCCTCGTGCTGCAGCTACATCAAACCGTCTTCACCGAACTGGCAACGAAGTATTCCGACTTCAAGCGCTACTACTCTTCGCTGTCTATCCGCATGCAGTCGGTCGCTGAGCAGTTGCACCAAGCCACCGCCTCAGAGGTGCTGCAAACGACGTTAGCTGAATTCAAAATTCCGAACCCGGCGACCGTCACCCCGCACACCACGATTGTCGACGCCGCACGAATGATGTCCGACCGCAACGTGTCTTCCCTGCTCATCGGCACTGACGATCGGCTTGACGGCATTATTACCGACCGCGACCTGCGCAGCAAAGTGGTTGCCGAGGGCCTGGATATTAACCTGCCGGTCTCCGACATTATGACCACCAAAGTGGCGACCCAAACCTCCGACGCCCTCGCTTTCGAATCGATGCTGCTGATGGCGGAATTGTCGATTCACCATGTGCCGGTGGTGGATGAGGGCAAGGTCACCGGCATCATTTCCTCGGCCGACATTATGCGGCTGCTGCGGTACAACCCGATTTACATGACCGCGGACCTATCCCGCCGCACCACCCCGAAGGAACTGAAGCAAACTTTCGACTTTGCCCGCGATGTCGCCATCCGGTTCGTTGAACGTGGCGCCACCAGCGACGATGTTGGCCGCTTGATGACGGTTGCAGCTGACGCTCTCGCGCGCCGCCTCCTTACTCTGGCGGAAGAGGCGCTCGGCCCGCCGCCCGTCCCGTACTGCTTTGTCGTTATTGGTTCCCAAGGCCGCCGTGGTGTGGGGCTGGCATCTGACCAGGACAACTGCCTGGTACTGTCCGATGATTACGACCACGCGGCACACGGCAACTACTTTGCGCAGCTATCCACCCGAGTTTGCGAAGGCCTCGACGCTGCAGGGCAAGTCCTGTGCCCTGGCGACATGATGGCGATGAACCCGAAGTGGCGGATGACGGAAACCCAGTGGAAAAACACTTTCCACAATTGGATTAATGCCCCGGACCCGGATGCACTGCTGCATGCGCAAACCTTCTTCGACTTCCGCGGCATTCATGGTGATACATCGCTGGCTGAGCGGGTGCACAGTCATGTGGTGCGTCTTGCGCAGGCCCCAACGGCGTCGCGGATGCACGCACATTTGGCGGCGTTGGCGGTTCGCCGTGAACCACCGCTTGGCTTCTTCCGCGGGTTGGTTGTGGACCGAGCCGGTGAGTATGCGCACACGTTGGATGTGAAGAAGGGTGGTATCGCGGCGATTGTGCAGATTGCCCGGTTGTACGGCCTGATGGCTGGTGTTGATTCGGTGCGCACCACCACGCGGCTGCAGTTGGCGGCGCAGGCCGGGGTGCTGCAGGAGAAGGAGGCCGCCGATTTAATTGCGTCGTTTAGTTTCCTGTCGCTCATTGCGTTGCGGAATCAGTCCCACGAAATCATGGCCGGTGAGCAGCCGACCTACAATATTGACCCGAAAAAGCTGGCTAAGCTGGATCGTGAGCATCTGCGCGACGCCTTCCAGATTATTAAGAACACCCAGAACGGGTTGGCGACCAAGTTCCCAATCCGCAATATCTAACCCTCTTCTGTAGCCGAAAGGCGCTGCCATGTTTGGTTTTAGTAAACGGTCCCGCGCCGCCCGCACTGCCGTCGGCCCGCTCGCCGATTTCTACGCAGTGCCGTCTCCTGCCAAAACCACGCCGCTTGCCGACCTCGAGCTGCTCGCCGTTGACGTGGAAACCACCGGAATGGATGTGCGCCGCGACAGCTTATTGTCCATCGGTTGGGTGCCAGTGACCCGGGGTGTCATCGAATTGGGTGGTGCGAGGCACCACATTGTGCGTGTTGACGATTTGGAGACTGTGGGCGATTCCGCCACCGTGCACCATTTGACGGATGACCAAGTTGCCGCCGGTGAAGAACCCGAAACTGTGATCGGGCAGTTCCTCACCGCACTGCAGGGCCGCGGTATGCTGGCACACTTTTCGGTCCTGGAAGAAGACTTCATTGGCAAGGCGTGCCAAGAGTACTTCGGTGGTGGTTTAGTTGTGCCGGTGGTGGACACCTTCGATATTGAACGCATGAAATACGAAGACAAGTCGCTGCCACCGCAGGGCGATGACCTGCGGCTGGCGCGGGTACGCCAGCGTTACGGGCTCCCGAATTACCAGAACCACAATGCGCTGACTGATGCGCTAGCCTGTGCGGAACTGTATCTGGCGATGGTGGCGCGTTCCCGCGGCACCGTCATGCGGCACCTGCAGCGCTAGCCAGCTGCCCTGCCTGCAGCGCTAGTCGGTCACGCCGGCTTCTTGCATTTTCCGCATTTCCCGTTTCAGGTCCGCAATTTCATCGCGCAGCCGCCCCGCCAACTCGAACTTCAATTCCCGGGCAGCACTGCCCATTTGGGCAGTCAAATCGTCAACAAGCTCCTTCATCTGGGCATACGGCATGGTCTCTGGGTTAATGCCGGACACCATCTGCGCATCGGCACCTGCGGTACCTGCGCGGCTGGCCCCATCAGCGTCGGAGTCGTCGGCGTTGTCGTACACCTCATCCAAAATGTCGGAGATTTTCTTCCGCAACGGCTGCGGGTCAATCCCATGCTCTTTGTTGTAGGCAATCTGCTTCTCGCGGCGGCGGTCGGTTTCTTCAATCGCCTGCGCCATCGACTCCGTAATCGAATCGGCGTACATGTGCACCTCACCGGAGACGTTTCGCGCGGCACGACCAATGGTCTGAATCAACGACGTCGTCGAACGCAGGAAGCCTTCCTTGTCGGCATCCAAAATGGCGACCAGTGACACTTCCGGCAAGTCCAAGCCCTCACGCAGCAGGTTAATGCCGACAAGCACATCGAACTCACCCATCCGCAGCTGCCGCAGCAACTCCACGCGCTTGAGCGTGTCCACGTCCGAGTGCATGTAGCGGACCTGGACCCCATTTTCCAGCAGGTAGTCGGTCAGGTCTTCCGCCATCCGCTTGGTCAACGTAGTGACGAGGACACGCTCATCCTTTTCGGTGCGTTTACGGATTTCTTCAATCAGGTCATCAATTTGGCCCTTCGTTGGTTTGACCACCACTTTCGGGTCCACCAGGCCAGTTGGGCGAATGACCTGCTCAACGAACTCGCCGCCAGTTTGCTCCAGTTCATAGTTGCCCGGCGTCGCCGACATGTACACCACTTGACCAACCCGCGAGTCGAACTCATCCCAGGTCAGCGGCCGGTTATCCAATGCGCTCGGCAAACGGAAACCGAAGTCAACAAGGTTGCGCTTCCGGCTAGCATCACCGTTGAACATGGCACCAATCTGCGGCACCGTGACATGAGACTCGTCAATGATGGTGACAAAATCTTCCGGGAAGTAGTCCATCAGCGTTGCCGGGGCGGAACCGGCGGCGCGACCATCGATGTGGCGGGAGTAGTTCTCAATGCCGGAGCAAAAACCCATCTGCTGCATCATTTCGATGTCATAGTCCGTGCGCATCCGCAGCCGCTGCGCTTCCAGCAGTTTGCCGCGGTTTTCCAAGTCCGCCAAGCGCTCATCCAGCTCCTGCTGAATCGCCTCAATAGCCTTTTCCATGCGCTCTGGCCCAGCTACATAGTGCGTCGCCGGGAAAATCCGCAGTTCATCAGCGGCTTCGATAACGTCACCGGTCACTGGGTTGAGGTACGCCAGCGAATCAATTTCGTCGCCGAAGAACTCAATCCGCACACCCTTTTCTTCATACGCCGGGATGATGTCGACAACGTCGCCCTTCACGCGGAAAGTGCCGCGGGTAAACGCGATGTCATTGCGCTGATACTGAATGTCCACCAGCAGGCGCAGGAGCCGGTCACGGTCAATTTCTTCACCGACGCGCACCAGCAGCGACCGGTCCAGGTAGGACTGTGGCGTACCCAAACCATAAATGCAGGACACGGAGGACACCACGACCACATCGCGCCGGGACAGCAGATTCGAGGTGGCGGAGTGACGGAGCCGTTCCACATCCTCGTTAATGGACGAGTCCTTTTCAATGTAAGTATCGGTCTGCGCGATATACGCTTCCGGCTGGTAGTAGTCGTAGTAGGAAACGAAATACTCCACCGCGTTATTCGGCAGCAACGACCGCAGTTCGGTCGCCAGCTGCGCCGCCAGTGTTTTATTCGGCGCCATCACCAGCGTTGGCCGTTGCAGGCGTTCAATCAGCCAGGCGGCGGTTGCGGATTTACCGGTACCGGTGGCACCCATCAGCACCACATCACGCTCGCCGTTATTGAGCCGTTTTTCCAGCTCATTGATGGCGGCGGGCTGGTCGCCGGCTGGTTTGAAATCGCTGACGACCTCGAACTTTTTCGTGCTCCGCTCTACCTCACCGACTGGGCGGAACTCGGATTGGGACAGGACGGGTTGTTCAGCAGCGAAAGCCATGCCACTATCCTACGGCAGAGTTCAGACAGACCTAGTCGCCTTGTTTTTCCGCCGCGAGCTCATCAATTTTCGCAATCAGCGCCGCGACTTGTGGCGCCAACTCCGCCTCTGCCCCATTGTTATCAATAACCACATCCGCCGCCGCGAGCCGCGTGGCATCATCAATCTGCGCCGCAATCCGCGACCGTGCGTCGGCTTCCGGCATGTTGCGGTAGGTTTTTAGCCGTTCAATGCGCTTATTGACGTCCGCGTGCACCACAACCGTCAGTGACATCCCAAGATGCAGCCCATTATCAATGAGTAGCGGCATGTCATAAACCACGGCTTTGTGGCCCGCGAGCTGCGCCTGCGCGAACTTCTTTGTGGTTTCCGCCTGAATCCGCGGGTGCGTAATCGCGTTGAGTTTCGCGGTGGCTTCCGGAGTGGCGAACGCACGGGCTGCTAACTCTGCCCGGTTCAACGCGCCAGAATCTAATAAGACTTCGGGCCCAAAAACGTCAACAAGCTCTGCTAACGCTGGTTGACCGGGTTCAACAATGTCCCGGGCGATCTGGTCGGCGTCGACGATGGGTAGGCCGTGGTCCGCAAGCAGTCTGGCCACGGTGGATTTGCCGCTACCAATACCGCCGGTAAGTCCGATGAGAAGCATGCTTCTGAGTCTACGCAACTGAAAGCACCCACCGCGGCTAGCCGAGAAAAAGCTAGCGGCAGTGGGTGCCAGTCCGCTGAACAGCGAGTTATTCAGTTAGCGCAGACGCACGCTACTCCGCAGCGACTGGGGCTTTGCGCACCAAGTCAATGACCTTGGTGTTGACAGTCGCGGCCTGGGTTGGCAGACCGGTCACCGACTCAAACTTGCGGGTGTTGGTGATGAGCACTGGGGTAATCGGGTTGAAGCCCGCTTCCTCAATGGTGGCGCGGTCGAACTTAATCAGCGGTGTACCTCGGGTGACACGCTGCTTCTTCTCCACGAGCACCTCGAAGCCCTTACCGGCCATCTCAACAGTGTCGATACCGATGTGGACCAACAACTGGACACCATTGTCCAACGCCAAGCCCACCGCGTGACCGGACTTCTGCACGGTGAGCACCTTGCCGTCCGCTGGCGCAAAGACGGTATCACCGGATGGAATGATGGCAATACCCTTGCCAAGACGCTCCCCAGCAAACATTGGATCTGGGATCTCCGACAGTGCAACAGCAGTGCCTTCCAGTGGTGCGGTGAGGGAGAACTCCCGCTCCTCGGTTGCGGCATCAGAATCGGTTGCAGTTGCGGCGGCTGGAGCTGCGGCGGTCGCAGCGGCCGGAGCGGCATCAGCTTCTGCCGCGTCATCGGCAGTGTCATCGGCAGTGCCGTCAGCTTCGAGCGCTTCGGCTTCGCGGGCTTCAGCCAAGTCTGCCAGCACCTGCTTCTTCTCCTCCACACCGCGGTAGTCGAAGAAGACCACTAGGAAGAAGGAGGTGAAGAAGGCAACGGCCAGACCGATGGCGTAACCAGGCATTGGGTCCATCGCAGGGATGGTCAGCAGCGAGGTGAACACGAAGGCGCTGGCCTTGACGTCGAAAATACCCATGACGACACCACCGGCGAAACAGCCTGGCAGCAGACGAAGGTACGTCTTCTTAAAGCGCAGCAAGACACCGTAGAGGGAAGGCTCGGAAATACCGCCGAGCAAACCTGCCAACATGCCACCCATGGACACCTGACGCATCTGCTTATTGTGCTCACGCAGGGAAATGATGAGCACACCGGTGACGACACCGAAGCAGGCGAAGTTCCACGCACCCATTGGGCCCTGGATGAAGTCGTAGCCGAGGGTGTTGATGTTCTGAATCATGATGGCGTTCAGTGGCCAGTGCAGACCCAGTGGCACCAAGAATGGGTAAAGCATTGGGACGATAATCGCCAGGATGAATGGCGAGAAGTCATTGACTGCGTAGAGCAGATCAGAAATACCGTTACCGATACCGATGCCGAATGGGCCAAGCAGGAACCCGGTCGCTGGAATCATGATGAGCAGCGAGAAGAATGGCACGAACACCATTTGGACTGCTTCTGGGATGATCCACTTGAGTAGCTTCTCAACCCAGAACAGACCAATAGCGGCGATCAGTGGTGGGAACACCTGACCGGCGTAGCCATTCAGCACCATCGGCAGGCCGAAGACCTGAACCGTGTCACCAGCCTCACCCAAGGCAAGGAACTCTGGGGTCAGGAAGGCTGCCGCAATCGCAGCGCCGACCCATTCATTCGCGCCCAGCTTCCTGGCGGCGGTGGCACCCACCATGATTGGCAGGAAGTAGAACACCGAACGCCACATGGCGTGCATGAAGACGTAGGTGTCTGGCTGGTCTGCCATGTCGGCGCGGAAGTCCTGCAGGCCAAAGGTGTCGGCCAGCACCAGCAGCGTAATAATCAGCGAGGCGCCGAGCAGAGCCCACAGAATTGGGCGGAAGGTGTCGGACAGGAACTCGAAGGCGTAGTCGACCCAGTCGTAGCGGCCGCGAACGCCCTCGTACTGCTTCTTGCCGGAGGCATCGCGCTTCGGACCGCCGCCGGTGCTATCGCCGAAGTGCTCCATTCCTGGGAGCCTGAGCAGTTCTTGGTAGTAGTTGGCGACGGAGCCGCCCATGACTACCTGGTAGCCGTGATCGCCTTGGGGCACGGTGCCGAGGACTTTAGGGTCAGAGTCGAGCGCTTTGTCATCGACCTTGCTGACATCGTCGAGTTGGAACCGCAGTCGCGTCGCACAGTGGCTCATTTGCCGAATATTTTCCGGACCACCGAGATGGTCCAGGATAAACTGCGACGTCGTGGTCGTGGTTGACGCCATGTTGGGACCTTTCATTGAAGGTTGCGCCCGGTTACATGGGGCGCAGAGGAATGTCCGGACGGGTATCCCCGAACGGGCAGTTGAATGGCTTTTCGATTCCCAAAAAGTTCTCCCGTGGCAATCAACAAGCTATCCAACGGACAAACCCAATTCTATGCCCGTTTTGACCGAAACACAACGAAAACCACATGGGTTTATTATGATTTGCGCCCTATTTGTGGCTGTTCCCAAATGACGAAAGCGCCCCGCCGGAAACCATTACGGTTCCCATGCGGGGCGCTCTGTGCGCGTTAGCGCGGCAAGCTACCTAGTAGCTTGCGCACACTGTCGCGGTTGCGGCTTAGTTGCCACCGGCCAGGCGCTCACGCAGAGCAGCGAGCTGCTCGTCGGATGCCAGGGTGCCGGAGGTCTGAGCTGGCTCTTCAGCGGCTGCAGCTGGTGCAGACTCGAAGCCGGTGGAGTACTCGGAAGGAGCTTCTGCAGCTTCGGCAGCAGCGGCACGGTTCTTCTCAATCTGAGTTGCGTGCAGCTGGTGACGGCGTTCAGCCTCTTCGTAACGAGCTTCCCACTCAGCGCGCTGGGTTTCGAAGCCTTCCATCCAGTCGTTGGTCTCTGGGTCGAAGCCTTCTGGGAAGATGTAGTTGCCCTGCTCATCGTAGGAGTCGGCCATGCCGTACTTCGCTGGGTCGAATTCTTCGGTGAAGTCTTCGTCAGCCTGCTTCAGGGACAGGGAGATACGACGACGCTCGAGGTCGATGTCGATGACCTTGACCATTGCCATTTCGCCAACACCAACAACCTGGTCTGGAACATCCACGTGGCGCTGTGCCAGCTCGGAGATGTGAACCAGGCCCTCGATGCCCTCTTCGACGCGAACGAATGCACCGAATGGAACCAGCTTGGTGACCTTGCCCGGAACAATCTGGCCGATTGCGTGGGTGCGGGCGAAGACGCGCCATGGGTCTTCCTGAGTTGCCTTCAGGGACAGGGACACGCGCTCGCGGTTCAGGTCAACTTCCAGAACCTCGACAGTGACTTCCTGGCCAACCTGAACAACCTCGTTAGGGTGGTCGATGTGCTTCCAGGACAGTTCGGAAACGTGAACCAGTCCGTCTACGCCACCCAGGTCCACGAATGCACCGAAGTTGACGATGGAGGAAACGACACCCTTGCGGACCTGGCCCTTCTGCAGCTGGTGCAGGAATTCGGAGCGGACCTCGGACTGGGTCTGCTCGAGCCATGCGCGGCGGGACAGCACAACGTTGTTGCGGTTCTTGTCCAGCTCGATGATCTTCGCTTCGATTTCCTGGCCAATGTATGGCTGCAGGTCACGAACGCGGCGCATTTCAACCAGGGATGCAGGCAGGAAGCCACGCAGGCCGATGTCCAGGATCAGGCCGCCCTTGACGACCTCGATGACGGTACCGGTAACTGGCTCGTCCTTTTCCTTGAGCTCCTCGATGGTGCCCCAAGCGCGCTCGTACTGTGCACGCTTCTTGGAAAGGACCAGACGTCCGTCCTTGTCTTCCTTGGTGATGACCAGAGCGTCAATCTCGTCGCCGACCTCGACCACCTCAGATGGGTCGACATCGTGCTTGATGGACAGCTCTCGGGAAGGGATGACGCCTTCCATCTTGTAGCCGATGTCGAGCAGGACCTCGTCGCGGTCGACCTTGACGATGGTGCCCTCAACGATGTCACCATCGTTGAAGTACTTGATCGTGGAGTCGACAGCGGCAAGGAAATCCTCAGCGGTGCCAATGTCGTTGATGGCAACCTGAGGGGTGTTAGAGGTGGACATATGTGGAGTGCTCCGATAGCGGATAGGAAATAGAATTGGACAGAATCTGTACGCTTAACCTGTGCAATCCCTGCACAAGTGTCGAATAGCGCACACGCCTGCTGAACTTTACCCCGCCTGCCCCGGCAAAACAAGTTCACGCACTAAAGGAGTTTCATGTCGAGTTCGTTGGGTGATCCCCAGTATTCCTCAGATGCCGTCGCTGGATATGGCTTTGCCGACGCCACCGAGTCTGCTACCGCTAATCGCCACTGGTGGGACCACGACGCCGTCGACTATCACCGCGACCACCCCGCCTACCTCTCCAGCTTCTACTGGTGCCCAGAAATGCTGCACGAAGACACCGCCAACCTCCTCGGCGATGTCACCGGCCTCGATGTCCTGGAAGTTGGCTGTGGCTCTGCCCCATGCTCCCGCTGGCTGACCGCTAACCGCCAGGCCCGCAGCGTCACAGCCTTTGACATTAGTTACGGCATGTTGGCGCAGGGTCGGCAGGTTTCCGGCCGCCAGGTTTCAGGCGAAGTTGAGCTTATTGACGATATGGGTCCGACTCTCGTGCAGGCAGATGCCGCACACATGCCCTTTTCCAACAAGGCTTTCGATATCGCATTCTCGGTTTTCGGTGCGGTGCCGTTTGTCGCCGATTCGGGCGCGCTCATGGCAGAGGTCGCGCGAGTACTGCGCCCCGGCGGTCGCTGGGTATTCGCGGTCACGCACCCCATGCGCTGGGTTTTCCCAGACGATCCGGGCCCTGCTGGACTCATCCCAGCGGTCTCCTACTTCGATCGAACCCCGTATGTGGAGCGCGACAGCAATGGAGTTGCCACCTATGTGGAGCACCATCGCACCCTCGGCGACCGCATCCGAGACCTGCACGCGGCGGGCTTCCATCTAGAGGATCTGATTGAACCGGAGTGGCCAGCCACTGACCCGGAACCTTTTGGCCAGTGGTCGAAGCTGCGTGGGGAGCTCTTCCCTGGCACCGCGATATTCGTGTGCCAGAAGCGCTAGCGCCTACAACGAGTCGCCGAAGTCCTCGCGGAACTTCTTCACCAGCGCGCTCACCCAGTCGCTCTTTGGGCGCATGCGGCCGTAGAAGAAGCGCAGGATTTCTGGTTCTTCTTCCCATTCCATGCCGCCAATCAGGCGACGGTTCTGGTACAGCCAATCCAGCCGGTCGATCGCGTAATTGACCTGCGACAGTGTGAACACCCGTCGCGGCATCGCCAGGCGCACCAGTTCCATGTCAGCTAGTGGCTCATTGCCTTCAGCGTCACGCTGTTCGGACATGGTGCCGCGTTCCATACCGCGCACACCTGAAACCAAGTACAGCGCCGCTGCCAGCGAACCTGCTGGGTATTCCTGCTGTGGGATGTGGTCGACAAAGCGCATCGCGTCGACATGCGCACCCAGGCCACCTGCTGGCGTAATCACTGGGATATTGCGGCGGTCCAGTTCCGTCACCATGTATTCAATGAACTGTGGACCCTGGTTAATCATGTCTTCGTCCATGGTTTCGTCCAGGCCGACAGTAATTGCTTCCATTTCGCGGACCGACATGCCGCCGTAGGTCAGGAAGCCTTCAAACATTGGCACGTAGCCGCGCATCTTCTTGAAGGTCTCTTCATCGCGGATGCAGATGCCGCCACCGCGACCAAAGCCGAGCTTGCGCGCGGAGAAGTACAGCACGTCCGTCTCATCAGCGATCGCGCGAGTGATTTCCCGAATCGACATGTCCTTGCATGCTTCTTCGCGGGTCTTAATGAAGTACAGGTTGTCCGCCAGCAGCGACGCATCCAGCACCAGCGGCACATTGTGTTCCCGGCAGACTGCGGCAGTTTCGCGCAGGTTTTCCAGGGAGAATGGCTGGCCACCGATGAGGTTAGTACCTGCTTCCATGCGCACGTAGCTAATCGAGTCGGCGCCCTTTTCGTCAATAAGCTCTTTCAGCTTTTCAACGTCGAAGTTGCCTTTAAATGGGTGGTCGGAGGTGACTTCTAGGCCTTCGGGGCGGATGAATTCGAGCACCTCTGCCCCATTGGCGACGATGTGCGCCTTGGAGGTGGTGAAGTGGTAGTTCATCGGCACGACGGTGTCCGGGCGAATCATCGTCTGGCTGATGATGTTCTCCGCGGCGCGGCCTTGGTGCGCTGGCAGGAAGTAGTCCATGCCGAAAATTTCGATGAGCTTGTCGTGCATGCGGGTGTAGGTCGCGGAGCCGGCGTAGGCGTCGTCGGCCATGAGCATCGCGGCTTGCTGGTCCTGGGACATGGCGTTGACGCCGGAGTCGGTGAGCATGTCGAGGAACACGTCGGAGTTCTGCAGCAGGAAGGTGTTGAAACCGGCGCCTTCGAGCGCTTCGCGGCGCTGTTCAATCGGCAGCAGGGTCAGCTTCTGGATAATGCGCACTTTGTGCATTTCCAGTGGCAGTTGCTGGCCTCGGTAAAAAGTCACTTTCGACACGGTGAACAGTCCTTTTGTGCTCGGCGATGCGAGGCGGCCCACATGGTGCCACCCCAGAGTTTCCCCCTATTCTCACATATTCATATTTGCTACCTTGTTTCGGTGGCAAATTTGGGGGCTTTTTGACGGTTTGGGGCGGCGTTCGGGTTGTGGCGTTAGTGGGCGGCCTCGTTCCAGTTCTGTCCCGCGCCGACGGAGACATCGAGTGGTACGCGCAGGTCGATGGCCGAGCCCATTTCGGCTCGGACAATCTCTTCGACCTGGTCGCGCTCCCCTGCCGCGACTTCCATTACCAGTTCGTCGTGGACCTGCAGCAGCATCCGGGATTTCAGGTCCTTTTCGGCGAGGCGGGCGTTCACGCGCAGCATCGCCACCTTAATAATGTCGGCGGCGGTGCCCTGGATTGGTGCGTTCAGCGCGGCGCGTTCCGCGTTCTCACGGGCAACCCGGTTGGTCGAGGTCAGTTCCGGCAGGTAGCGGCGGCGGCCGTAGAGCGTTTCGGTGAAGCCGTCGCGACGGGCTTGGTCGACGACGCGGTCGAGGTATTCGCGCACTCCGCCGAAGCGGTCGAAGTAGTCTTCCATCAGCTTCTTCGCTTCCCCACCGGAGATACCGAGCTGGCCAGCCAGACCGAAGGCGGACAGGCCGTAGGCCAAGCCGTAGCTCATAGCTTTGACGCGGCGGCGCAATTCTGGGGTGACTTCGTCGATGCCGACGTTGAAGACTCGGGAGCCGACGTAATTGTGCAGGTCTTCGCCACGTTGGTAGGCGTCGATGAGGCCGGGGTCGCCGGATAGGTGTGCCATGACGCGCATTTCAATCTGCGAGTAGTCAGCGGTCAGCAGCGTTTCGTAGCCATCGCCGACTACGAATGTGGCGCGAATCCGGTGGCCAGCTTCGGTGCGCACCGGAATGTTCTGCAGGTTCGGCTCAGTGGAACTGAGGCGGCCGGTGGCAGCAACTGTTTGGTTGAACGTGGTGTGAATTCGGCCATCACTTGCGACGGCATCGAGCAGACCTTCAATGGTCGACTTCATCTTCTGGTTTTCGCGGTACTGCAGCACCGCCCCAAGGAACGGGTGTGGATGGGAAGCCTGGAGTGATTCCAACTCCTTCGCCGCAGTGGAATAACCAGTTTTGGTTTTCTTGGTTTTCGGCATATCCAACTCGTCAAAAAGCACGGCTTGGAGCTGCTTTGGACTTGCGACGTTGAGGTCTGGTTTGCCAACCAGGGAGCGGGCTTCTTCCTCGGACTGCAGCAGCAGGTCTTGGAATTCGTCGCGGAGGGATTCCAGGGCGGCGCGATCAACAGCAATGCCGACCGATTCCATCTCGGCGAGCTCGAAAACGAGTGGCAGTTCGAGGCGTTCGTAGAGTTCGCGTGCTTCGATGGCTTCTAGTTCGATGACCAGCGCTTCGGCGAGGTCGTAGATAGCGGCGGCTTCATTGGCAATGGCGACGTCGGAGGAGTCTGGTTCGTCGGTTTCCAGCAGGCTGAGTTGGCCGTCATCGGCGGTATCAAGGGTCAGGGTTCGTTGCAGATGGCGCTGCAGCACGTCTTTTAGTTCGTAGGTGCGCTGGCCTGGGCGCAGCAGGTAGGAGGCGATGGCGGTGTCGTGTTGTAGGCCAGCGATCGTGATGCCACGGGCGTGCAGCATATGCCAGGCCAGCTTCGCCTCGTGGAAGAGTTTTGGCTGCTGAGGATTCGAAAGGAAGTCGGTGAGGACCTTCTCGTCCGTGCTGTCGAGTTCGGGCAGGTAGAGCACTGCGGTTTCGCCGTCGGGTGCGCAGATGGCAACGCGAGTGGTGTCGCCTTCAGTTGGCGAACCGTTGCCTTGCACAGCGATGGCGGCAGGCTGGCCAGCTACGTGCTCTTCCAACCATGCGTCGAGTTCGCCTTCGGCGATGGTGTTGACGACGGCGACGCGGGCATCTGGGTCTGGCGTGTCAGCGTCGGAGCTATCGATGTTCAGCGCGGCGAAAATGCGCTCGCGCAGGTTGGTGCCGAATTGCAGGGAATCAAGGACGCGGGCGATGCCGGTACCGTTGGCTGGGCGTAGTTCCAGCTCATCTGGCTGATATGGCAAGGGTAGGTCCTTGACCATCTCGGTGAGTTCACGGTTGAGCAGGACAGCATCGAGTCGCTGACGCAGATTGTCGCCGACTTTGCCTCGGATTTCGTCGGCGTTTTTAATCAGCTCATCAAGGCTGCCGTAGTTCACAATCCACTTCTCGGCGGTCTTCTGCCCCACACCCGGAATGCCCGGCAGGTTGTCGGACGGGTCACCGCGCAGCGCCGCATAGTCCGGGTACTGCTGCGGGGTCAGCCCATATTTCTCTTCGACTGCTTCTGGGGTGAATCGGTGCAGGTTTGAGACGCCGCGCATTGGGTAGAGCACGGTAGTGGTGTTATTGACCAGCTGGAAGGAGTCACGGTCTCCGGTGACAATGTAGGTCTGAAAGTCCGCAGTAGTCGCTTGGGTGGCTAGGGTTGCGATAATGTCGTCAGCCTCGTAGTTTTCCTTATCCAGGCTAACTAGCCCCATTTCCTGCAGAATTTCCTTCAGCAGTTCCACCTGCCCCTTAAATTCTGGCGGTGTGGCATCCCGCTGAGCCTTGTACTCCGGGAAGCGATCGGTGCGGAAGGTCTTGCGGCCAATATCGAAAGCAACGGCAACGTGCGTTGGTTTTTCTTCATTCAGTAGATTGACCAGCATGGAGAGAAAGCCATAAACCGCGTTGGTGTGTTGCCCGCCAGTGGTCGAAAAGTTCTCTGCCGGCAAAGCAAAGAATGCACGAAAGGCCATCGAATGCCCATCGATGAGCATGAGGCGTTTGGTTGGCGTCGTTGGCGCGGATGGGTTGCGGTCAGCATTCACTTCAGTCACGTACCCCAGTGTAGGAGAGGTGTCAGACAAGGAGGTTAGCCTCTGGTGTTTTACCCGCCCGACTAGGCAACTTGGAGATTTCAGGCTGCGGGCGCTATTATTTGGCGAGTTGCATTGATGTGCTTTTACTTCGAGTAAAAGCACTTATTGACGCAATGAGTGTGCGCCCCTGTAGCCCAATTGGCAGAGGCAACGGATTCAAAACCCGTCCAGTGTGAGTTCGAGTCTCACCAGGGGCACAACTTTAACCGGGGATTTCCGTTTATTCGTGCAAAACGTTCCGTAAACCTCCCCCGCTGTGCACGATGACGCACAAAACGACAAAACCGGCCCTACCGCAGGTAGAGTCGGTTTTCCTCTATCCTCGCCTGCCTGTTCGAGACGTGCGGGTGAGGCGTCCGAGGCCCGTGACATACTGCCAAGGTAGCAGGCCCGCAGCTGACACTAATCAAGAGGGACATACCATCAAAAACGGCTCTGACCTGCTACGATAATAAAAACACACCGCTGTTATTTGAATGGAGCACCATGTCACCGACCCCTGAGCAGATCGCTCACGCACGCAGCACCACAGCCAACGCCGTGTGGAACACGGCAGACAGGTATTTGCGTAGCGTGGTGGAGCCGGAGGAGTACGGCGACTACATCATCCCGTTCGCTGTCCTGCGCCGAATCGAGTGCATGTTGGCGGACAAGCGTGAGGCCTTTGACGAGCTGCATACGTCTATGAAGAAAAACGGGGATGTGAACCCGCGTATGCTTCGCCTGCGCGCCATGCATGAGCTGGACCTACCGTTCTACAACACGTCCAAGCACACGATGAAGTCCATCGGTAGCAACGACGACAATGTGGACAAAGCCCTCACCATCTACCTCGACTCGTTCTCCGAAAACCTGACCGACATCTGGACCGCGTTCAAGTTCTACGACAAGATCGACACCCTCCAGGGCGCGGGCCGACTCTATGGCGTGGTACAGCACTTCGCAGGCATCGATATGCACCCGGACCTGCTGCCCGACACCGCGATGGGCGACATGTTCGAGGACATCATGTACCGCGCGTTCAACACCAAGGGTAAGGGCGCGGGTGCGTTCTACACCCCGCGCGACGCGATCTCCCTCATGGTGGACATCTTGTTCTCCTCTGATGACACAGGCCTGTCCGGTGACTCTCCCAGCCGTACCGTCTACGATCCGTGCGCCGGAACGGGCGGCATGCTGCTCGTGGCCAAGAACGAGCTCAAGGCTCTCAACCGCAACGTGCAGGTCTCGCTCCACGGCCAGGAGTTGATGGACTACGCCTACGGCATCGGTAAAGCAGACCTGATTATGCTCGGCAACAAGCCGGAGTCTATTCTCCAGGGCGATACGCTGGTCAACGACCGCTTTGAGGGCCAGACCTTCGACTACATCTTGACCAACCCACCGTACGGCTCCGACTGGTCCGCCGTGCACAGCGAGGTATCCAAGGAAGCAAACAAGGAGGGTTCCCGCTTTAGCCACGGCCTGCCCGCCAAGTCCGATGGTCAAATGCTGTTCCTGTCCCATGTGGTGCACAAGCTCACGCCCGCCCATGGTGAAACCGGCGGCGGGCGTGCGGGCATTGTCCTCAACGGCTCTCCCCTGTTCACGGGCGCTCCCGAGTCCGGGCCCGACCGTATCCGCGCCTGGCTGCTGAACGAAGACCTGGTGGACGCGATCATCGCACTGCCCACCTCCATGTTCTACGGCACCGGCATTGCCACCTACATCTGGATTTTGGACAAGAACAAGGAGCCACACCGCCGGGGCAAGATTCAGCTCATTAACGCCGCCGACCAGTGGACCCCGATGCGTAAAGGCATGGGTGACAAGCGCCGCGAGCTGACCCCTGCCGACCGCGAGGTCATTACCAAGGCGTACACCGCGTTCGAGGACTCGAATATTTCCAAGATCGTGACCGCGGACGATCTTGGGTTTAGGGACGTACCGGTCTACCGCCAGGAACGGTACGTAACCCAGTTCTCTGACCAGGCAGTGGAACAGGCCCGCGCTCACAAGTCCTTCACGGACGCACATGTCGAGCTCATGCGCGGGGTGGACGGCGCGGTCTGGAACGAGTTGCCGGACCTGCTCAAGACCAAGGCCAAGGTGCGTGGTCTCAAGATGCCGGTCGGACTCATGACCGCGATCATGCAGGCCATGGCCGTCCACGATGACAATGCCCCGGCCGCGGTCGATCACAAGGGACAGCCCGTCTCCGTGGCGGGTTGGAAGATGACCGAGCGCATCCCGCTGACCGAGGACGTGGACGAGCACATGCGCCGCGAGGTCTTGCCATTCGCGCCGGATGTGACCTGGGACGAGTCCGCGGCCAAGATCGGGTATGAGATTCCGTTCACCCGCCTGTTCTACGTGCCGGAGGAGGTACGTCCGTTGGCCGAGATCGATGCTGACGTCCAGCAGGTCATGGGCGAGCTCATGGACATGTTCCAGGAGGTGAAGCGGTAATGGAGACGGTACCTCTAAAGGCGTTTGCGGAAGTTAACCCCACCTCTGACGGGTTTTCCGCGGTGGAGAATGGCTCGAATGTCACGTTTCTCCCATTGGAGACCATCTGGCCCGCAGGGGGTGGAGATTTTTCCCGAGTCATTGAATACAAGAAAAAGGGAATGAGCTATACCTCTTACACCCGAGGGGATGTTCTCGTGCCGAAGATCACGCCAACATTTGAGGCGGGACGAGCAATGCTTGCCAATCAAGGTACTGATGTCGGTCTGGCAAGTACAGAAGTACATGTTGTACGGGCACTCCCGAACGCAGACGCACGTTTTCTTTGCTACGTCCTACGTTCACAGCCATTCTTAGATGAAGGTGCCCACAATCTCCAGGGGGTGGGAAACCTTCGCCGTATTTCACCGCAGTTCCTTGGAGACTACCCAGTTATTCATACCAACCGGGACACCCAGCGCGCCATCGCGGACTACCTGGACCGCGAAACCAGCGAGATTGACGCGATGCTGGACAAGCTCGATGGTCTGGGCCGGTTGCTGGAGGAGCGCCGAAAGAACGAGATTCACCAAGCATTGCAGGGCAGTTCTAACTCGCAGATTGATACGGGCTTTGGGCCGTTTCCACGTATTCCGTCGCATTGGGCGCTTGCTTCTGTTTCGAGTTTGTTCAAAATCACCAATGGCGATAGAGGGGAAAACTACCCGAAACCAAGCGAGATTCAAGAGACGGGTATCCCTTTCATCAATGCCGGTGACCTCGTAAACGGCCGTGTTTCCTTGGATAATGCAAAATTCGTTAGTGCTGAAAAGTACGCAAAGATGGGTGGAGCGAAACTGGCGAAGGGCGACATCATCTTTTGCCTTCGCGGGTCGCTGGGCAAGTTCGGTATCGTCAGTTTCGATGAAGGCAGTCTTGCCAGCTCGGTTTGCTGTTTGACCTCTAATGGGAGTTACCTCCCCGAAATGATGGCCTACGTCCTATCGTCCAACATCATCCGAGATCAAATTACCTTTTCCGAAACTGGTTCTGCACAACCGAACTTGGGCGCTGAGCAATTGGGAATGTTCAAAGTCCCCCTCCCACCACTGGACGAGCAGGAGCGCCTAGTCCAGCACCTGGACGAGACCACCGCACGTATCGACGCGATGCTGGCTAAGACCCAGCAACTGAAAGACCTGCTCACCGAGCGTAGGTCTGCCCTGATTACCGCCGCCGTCACCGGACAGATTGAGGTGCACTAAGCCATGAACCACACACTTGAGCACGGGTTTGAAACCGCCATCTGCCAGCACCTAGCCATCTCCGGCTGGACGTATGTGGACGGGGCACGCGACACCGGGTTCGACCCCGACCTCGCCCTGTTCCCCGGGGACGTGCTGGACTGGCTATCCACCCAGTACCCGACCGAGTACGCCAAAGTCTGCCCACCGGACCTGGGCGAGGTTGCGACCAAGGCCGCGCAACACCGGCTGCTCACTTACCTGTCCAAGCTGCTGGGCAAAGCGCCGCAGAAGAACCACACCAAGGGCGGCACCATCGGCGGTCTGCTCGGCGTCCTGCGCGACGGGTTCAGCTACATGTCCGCCGCACACGGCAAAGCCACGTTCGGCCCCATGGCTGGGTTCTACCCCACCAACCCACTGCTGACTGAGGTGACCGAGCAGGCGGAGGCTAACCGACTGCGCGTCATCCGGCAGGTGCATTTTGACACCCGCCCAGGCAACAACGAGACCATTGACCTGGTGCTGCTGCTCAACGGTATCCCGGTAGCCACGCTGGAACTAAAGACGGACAACACCCAGACCATTCAGGACGCTATCCGCCAGTACAAGAAAGATCGCAAGCCTGGCAAAACCCGCACCCTGCTGCAACCAGGACGGTGCCTCGTTCACTTCGCTGTGTCCAACACCGAGGTACAGATGGCCACAGTCCTTAACGGGGACAAGACCATCTTCCTGCCCTTCAACCAAGGCAACGGCGAAAGCGCAGGCAACCCACCGTGCAAGGACGGGTCCGAGACCTCGTACCTGTGGCGGGACGTGCTGGCGCCCCGCAGCCTGCTCCAAATTCTGTCAACCTACGCCATGTGGCAACCCGCGGACAAGGGCGGGTACCTGGTGTTCCCCCGTTTCCACCAGCGACGCGCGGTGGAAAACGTCATCCGCGACATCGAGACTGAGAGCGTGGGCAAGCGCTACCTGATTCAACACTCCGCAGGCTCGGGCAAGACCAAAACCATTGCGTGGCTGGCACACCGCCTGGCCCGGCATTTTAGCGGCGAGACCAAGACGTTCGACTCGATCATCATTATCTCCGACCGGCAGGTGCTCGACCGCAACCTCGCGGACGAGATCAAACTCCTGCCCGCGTCCGCTGGCCTGGTGGTGAACGTTGATGCGAAGCAGGGCGCGAAGTCACCGCAGCTCTCCGCAGCTCTGCGCGAAGGCGGGCACATTATCACCTGTACGTTGCAGACCTTCCCTGTCGTGAAACAACTGCTGGACGGGGACAAAGAAATGGCAGGTCGCAGGTGGTGCGTGATCGTGGACGAGGCGCACTCCTCCCAGACCGGCAAATCCAGCTCCGCGCTGAAAGAGCTGCTGGCGCAAGCCACCGGCGCTGATGTTGCCGACCTCGATGAAGCAGAGGACACAGACTCGCCGGTTGAAGCTCAACTGGAGAAGGCACTCGATGCCCACCGCTCTCCGGTGGAGAAGCGAATTGAGGCTGTGCTCGCAGCCCAGGACCGGGCGGCAAGCTCGGCCACGAACATCACCTTTGTAGCGTTCACGGCGACACCGAAGCCCAAGACCATGCGTATTTTCGGCACGTACGACCCCGAGACGGACACACGCTCGGCGTTCGACCACTACACCATGGCCCAGGCCATCCAAGAGGGCTTTATCCTGGACGTGCTCACCAACTACACCACGTACAGTAACTACATCCGTATCGCGGACTCGATGAACCGCGACGAGATGGTGCATAAGGGCGAGGTTGTGGGCGAAATCGTGCGCTACGCCCGCGAGCACCCCACCAACATTGCCCAGAAGGTGGCCGTGGTGGTCAACCACTACCGCGAGAATGTCGCAGGCCTGCTCGGCGGTCAGGCCCGTGCGATGGTGGTGGCGGCCACCCGCGAGTCCGCGTTCCACTGGTGCCACGAGATGAACAAGTACATTGCCAAAAACAACTGGCAGGACGAATTCAAAACCCTGGTCGCCTACTCCGGCTCGCTTGACATTGCAGCGCCACCCGAGCCACGGCGCTCCCCGGATATGACCGACGAAAAGTTCGCAGAGATCATGGCGGACTACGAGCTCGACCTAGCATTGCGCGAGGGACGTGCCACCGCAGACGGCTTGTACACCGAGGCCTCGTACAACGACTTGTCCGACACCGAGGGCGCGTACAAGGACTCCGATGGCGCCTACCGCGTGCTGATCGTCGCCAACAAGTTCCAGACCGGGTTCAACGAGCCACGACTGTGTGCAATGTACGTGGATAAAAAACTCTCGGGCGTGGCCACGGTCCAGACCCTGTCCCGGCTCAACCGCACCTACCCGGGTAAGACCGCGCCGATGGTGGTGGACTTCGCCAACGACGCAGAGTCCATCCTGGCTGACTTCAAGCAGTTCTACACGGCCGCGACCTTGGCCGGGGACGTAGAACCATCCGCCTTGTTCGAGGTGGCCGAGCGCATCGACGGGGCCGGCTTCTACACCGAGTCTGACATCGAGTCAGTAGCCGCAGCTGTGGTGGGGGGCGAGGTAGACCACGAGACTTTCCGCGCGCATATCTCCCCTATCGTGCAGCGCTGGAACGACGGTCTACGCCAGGCGCGTCTGTCCGGCAACGAGGACGAAGTGAACCGTCATAAGGCGTTTCGCACCGACCTGCACACGTATGTCAAGTCCTGGGAGTTCCTGTCGCAGATTGTCAACTTCGAGGACACGTCTATGCGCAAGCGGGCAATTTTGGCCACCTACCTGGCCCGCAACCTGCACTTGGGACTGTCCGACGTCATCGACGTGTCCACCGTGGACATCATCGGTGTGGCTGTGGCGCCGAAGTCGATGGCCGAGAACCTAGGACTGACGGACGGGGACGGGCAGCTGGAAGTACCAACCCTGGGCGGTGGAACCGCGCCCGCTGATTCGTCGATGGGTATCGCCTTTGACGAAGCCGTGGACGAGGCCAACGCCATCCTCACCGCAGCCGGTATCCCCGCGTCCAACAAGGCGGTGCGCGGATTCGTCATGCAGGTGTGGGGAACGCTCGCACCGAACGAGGACGTGGCAAAGATGGCGGCAGAGAATACGGTCAGCCAACTGGAGCACGCGCCCGGGTTTGAGAAGGCCGTGGTCGGCGCACTGATTACGGTCATGAATGAGTCCCGCGAGATTCAGGAACTATTCATGGGCGACGAGGTGTCCTTGGGCGGTCTGAAAAAGGTACTGGCTGGGCTCGCACATCAAGCCAGCATGCAACAGGACTCGAGTAAGCGCATCGAACGCTAGGCGACCACAAAGCCCGAGGTCAACGCAGTAATTGAGGCCGTTTCTCACTAACTTGAGATCCCGATCTCAATTCAAGGACTTATTTTTACCGCTAATACCCGCGCGGGTATATTGTTCGGCAGAAGGACAGGACGAAAGGAATCCCCGATTATGTGCCGACCAGTACGTTGCAAGAAGTGCTCCAAGACCACCTGGGCAGGATGCGGAGCTCACATTGAACAGGTAAAGGCCAGCGTCCCAGCCGGCCAGTGGTGCACCTGTGCGCCAGAGCCTCCAAAGGCAGGCTTCTTCGGGAAGCTTTTCGGCTAACCCAGAATTTGGCAAACGGCGCTCCCCAGCCCAGCCGCCAGACAGCAAAAACCGTCACCTTCGGTGGCGGTTTTTCAATTCGTCAATAAGCGGTGGTGTTCCGCGCCAACCCCCGCGCTATTTTCCGTAGCAACAGTTCTGTTATGCTCATGAGCAACCGCCAGCGGCCGGCTCACCGCAGCCAACATCACCGCAGGAAGACGGCCACTTTTGAATAAGTAAATAGTCTTAAACTTTTGCCGCTTTCACACACCGAAAGCCCGTTTGAGAGGGGGTTGTGCCCACCATGCATAACAACCGCCCACGCGTCCGCTTCAGCAGCGACCGTCCGCCGACACAGTAGTCCCGCCTTGCCGGACACTGTGTGCCTTTTCGCATGCAGATTGTCCTGAGCATCCACTCCCCTTTTTCTCTCTTACGGATCTAAGGACTACTTGCCATGACCACCCCTCAGCCTTCGGGCTCCCCTTCCGCACATCCAGCTGCCCCGGCAAACTCCGCCGACGTCGACAACATCGTTGACGCTGCCGTCAAACAAGCCCACCAGTGGCTTGCCGCCACGGACAGCACCGTCGACAAGTCCACGCAGCAGCTGGCCGACATGGTGCGCGACCCAGCCGGCATCGACTTCACCATGCGTTTCGTCGACCGCGTCACCCGCCCGGAGGACAATAAGGTCGCAGCAAAAGAGCTGCGCGGCATCCAGAACCTGCCCGACTTCCTCGGCACCGTCAACAAGTCCATGCTGAAAGTCGGCTCCTTCACCAGCCGCATCCTGCCGGACATTGTCATGCCGGCCTCCCGCACCTACCTGCGGAAAATGGTCGGCCACTTGGTGCTCGACGCCAACGGCAAAGCCCTGAACAAGCTGCTTACCCGCGCCGCAGCCGACAACTTCCAGCTGAACCTCAACCTCCTCGGCGAAGCTGTCCTCGGTGAAGTAGAAGCGCAAAGCCGCCTCGACCGCACCCGGGAACTGCTGGCCAACCCACGCGTCACCTACGTCTCCATCAAGGCGACCTCGGTGTGCGCGCAGCTGAACCCATGGGACATCGAAGGCAATCTGGACCGTCTGAAGGAACGCCTGCGCCCGCTGTACCGCACCGCCCGCGACCGCGACCAGCGCGCATTCGTCAACATGGACATGGAGGAATACAAGGACCTCCACCTCACCCTGCGCCTATTCACCGAGCTGATGAGCGAGGAAGAATTCCTCGACCTAGAAGTTGGCATTGTGCTGCAGGCCTACCTGCCGGACACCTACGAAGCTTTGGTCCAGCTGGCGGAATTCGCGAAGGAACGCCGCGCGAAGGGTGGCGCCAACATTAAGATCCGGTTGGTCAAGGGTGCGAACTTGTCCATGGAGCGGGTGGATGCGGAAATCCACGACTGGCCACAGGCTCCGTACCAGACCAAGGCAGAAGTCGACGCGAACTACATCCGCCTACTCGACTACATCCTCACCCCAGAACACGCCGACAACGTCCGCGTCGGTGTCGCCAGCCACAACCTCTTCACCGTCGCACTGGCCGCCGAACTCGCCAAGCAGCGTGATGTCACCGACCAGCTGGACATTGAAATGCTGCAAGGCATGGCACCAGCACAGGCCAAGGCCGTCCGCGACGCCACCGGCACCGTCATCCTGTACACCCCAGTGGTGCACGCCGAAGACTTCGACGTTGCCGTGTCCTACCTGGTTCGCCGTCTGGAAGAAAACGGCGAAAAGCAGAACTTCCTGCACGCACTCTTCGCGCCAGATGTCGAAGGCCCAGACCACCAGACCCCAATGCAGGACCAGGAGCAGCGCTTCCGCGATTCCGTCCGCGACCGCTGGGCCACGTTTGCCGGACCGCGCCGACTGCAAGATCGCACGGTCGAATCCGTCAATAAGCTCGGAACTTTGTCGGCGCACCAGCCAGGCCATTTCGTCAACGAACCGGACACCGACCCGTCACTGCCGCAGAACCGCCAGTGGGCCGTGGACCTGCTTGCCAACGAACCGGGTCCAGTGCAAAGCGAATCGGTCACCGACCCAGCAGTCATCGATGAGGCCATCGCCACCGCAGTTGCCACCGCTGAAAAGTGGGCAAACACCCCAGCCGAAGAGCGCGCAGCCCTGCTGGATAAGGCCGCCGATGCGCTCGCCGATGGCCGCGGCAAGCTGATTTCCGTTATGACACACGAATCCGGCAAAACCGTCGCCGAAGCCGACCCAGAAGTATCCGAGGCCATCGACTTCGCGCACTACTACGCCGAATCGGCGCGCCAAATCGACGCTGTGACCACCGCAAAGTTCACCCCGCACAAGGTCACCGTGGTTACCCCACCATGGAACTTCCCGGTCGCCATTCCACTGGGCGGCGTGTTCTCCGCACTGGCAGCAGGTAGCGCCGTCATCATTAAGCCTGCCCCGCAGGTGGTGCGCTGCGCCGAAGTTGCGGTCGAACTGCTGCGTGAAGCAGGCATCGGCGACGACCTCGTGCAGTTGGTCAACGCTGATGAAGCTGACGCCGGCAAGCGCCTGATGTCCCACCCAGATGTCGACTCGGTCATCCTCACCGGCTCCTCTGAAACCGCGAAACTGTTCCGCTCTTGGAAGCCAACCATGGCCCTGAACGCGGAAACCTCCGGTAAGAACGCCATTGTGGTCACCCCAGCGGCCGACCCAGACCTGGCGGTAGAGCACGTGTATAAATCAGCGTTTGGTCACGCTGGCCAGAAGTGCTCGGCTGCATCGCTGGTGATTTTGGTGGGCTCGGTCGGCTCGTCTGACCGTTTCCTCAACCAGCTGGTGGACGCGGTATCCAGCCTGAAGGTGGGCTACGGCACGGACATCTCCACCACGATGAACGGTGTCATTGAGGCGCCGGGCGATAAGTTGCTGCGTGGCCTGACCCAGCTTGATGAGGGCGAAACCTGGCTGATTGAGCCGCAAAAGCTCAACGACGAAGGCACCCTGTGGTCGCCGGGCCTGCGCGACGGTGTTAAGCGCGGTTCCTGGTACCACACCACCGAATGCTTCGGCCCAATCCTCGGCATCATGCGTGCGGAGACCCTGGAAGAGGCCATCGCCATGCAAAACGAGACTGGCTTTGGTCTCACCGGCGGTATCCACAGCCTGGATGAAGGCGAAATTGAGTACTGGCTGGAGCACGTTGAGGTCGGCAACGGCTACGTCAACCGCGGTATCACCGGCGCGATTGTCCAGCGCCAGTCCTTCGGTGGTTGGAAGAACTCCTCCATCGGTTCCGGTGCAAAGGCTGGCGGCCCGAACTACGTGGCACAGCAAGGCACCTGGGAAGATGCTGACTTGACCAGCTCTTCGGCGACGAAGATTTCCGTGTCCCGCGACATCACCCAGACGCTGCGCGACTTCCGCGACTACTACACCGAGGAGCAGCTCCCAGCGACCGACCGCAACTGGTTGCAGCGCGCCACCGAGCTGGATGCGTCCGCCTGGGCGACCGAGTTTGGCATTGAGCACGACCACACGGCCATGCTGGCGGAGGCAAACATCTTCCGCTACCGCCCAATGATTGACCCGCTGCATGTGCGCGTCGGTGCCGGCTACCAGCTCCGTGACCTGCTGCGTATTCTGCTGGGCGCGCAGCTCTGTGGCACGAAGCTGCGGATTTCTGCGGCGCCAGACGTGGTCATTGATGTGCCAAACATCCGCTTTGTGACGGAAACCGACGACGCTTACGCCGAGATGATTGAAGCAACGCCAAGCGCACGTGTCCGCGTGATTGGACAGGTCGCAGACTCCGTGCATGCGGCGGCGGCACAGTCCGGCTCCGTCGTCCTAGACCAGCAGGTGCTGGCCGAGGGCCGCCGTGAGCTGCTGACCATGCTGCTCGAGCAGGCAATGTCGATTACCCGCCACCGCTTCGGCTACATCGAACACTCGAAGTAGCCGGGAATCTCTAGCTGGTTCCCACCAGAACCAGCTAGAACTTCAGGGCACCTTTGCCGACAGCGCGGCCAATCATCAGCCGCATAATCTCATTGGTGCCCTCAAGGATGCGCATGACGCGCAGGTCACGAACAATGCGCTCAACGTGGTAATCCTGCAGGTAGCCATAGCCGCCATGTAGCTGCAACGCTTCGTCAGCTACGTGGAAACACTTTTCGGTGACGTGGAGTTTTGCCATTGCGCAGGCCTCTACATAACCGTCGGCTTTCGCGTCGAGTGCGTCAGCGGCGTAGCGCAGCATCAGGCGGGAACTCATCAAGTCGGTCGCCATGTCGGCGAGCCGCTGGCGCAAAGCGTCATTATCAATCAGCTTCTNGCCAAACGCGGTGCGGTCCTGCAGGTAGGCCACCGCGGACTGGTGCGCGAATTCGGCGCCACCTAATGCACACGCTGCGATATTGATGCGGCCACCGTTCAGGCCGCGCATCGCCATGGTGAACCCTTTGCCGAGGCCCTCTTCCCCACCGACCAGCCGGTCCGCTGGCACCCGCACATCATCCAAAATGACTTGGGCGGTCGGCTGATTCTTCCAGCCCATCTTCTTTTCGTTAGCACCGAAGGTCAGACCTGGGGTGTCTTTATCCACGATGAACGCGGAGATGGCCTTGGCCCCATTGTCGCCCGTGCGCGCCATGACTAGGTAGATGTCAGAGGTGCCGGCGCCGGAGATAAATTGCTTGACGCCATTGAGCACCCACTCGTCGCCATCGCGCACGGCGCGGGTAGTCAGAGCTGCGGCGTCGGAGCCAGTGTCCGGTTCGGTGAGACAGTAGCTAGCCAGCTTGTCCATCGCGGCGAGCTGCGGGATGAATTCGGCGCGCTGTTCTTCGGTGCCGAATTCGTCAATCATCCAGGTGACCATGTTGTGAATGGATAGGAAGGCCGCGGTCACTGGACAGCCGCGGGCGATACGGTTGAACACGACAACGCCGTCGGCGCGGGTCAGACCGGTACCGCCGTGGTCTTCGGAGCAGTACAGGGCGCCAACACCGATTTCTGCTAGGCCCCGCATTTGTTCCACCGGGAAGATGGCCTGTTCATCCCAGGTCATGGCGTTAGGCGCAATGTGCTTGTCGACGTAACTGTCGATGACCTCGACCAGTGGTTCTTGGTCTTCCGTAATCCAGCTCATCAGCGACTTCCTTCCTTATATATGACGCGTGTCGCATAGTTGCTTTGAGCACAAAACTACTTGAGCTGCTTGTTGCGCAAAACCAAATGGGTAAAAGGTCAACCACCGTTCACCCCCAGAAAGCAGTATCGCTTCTCTGACGGTGCAGGCAGTCCAACCGCAGCAAAAAATATTCATCAATTTGCATAAATTTCTAGTTTCGGTTCGGGTTCTCGCAGGCCATTGCACTACACTTATGCAATTATGAGCACCCTGATATCTTCTGCCCGGCGGTGGGTGCGCCGCGGCATCGTAGCGTGCGTAGCCACAGCCACCGCCTTAACGACGGCTGCCTGCGTCACCAACACCGAAACTGGAAACCCCGACGGATGGCAGGAAATCAAACCTGCCGCCGTTCCCCAACTTGCAAACCAAGTACCAGCTGACGTCCGTAACCGCGGCACCCTGCGCATCGGCACCAACCCACCGTTTGCGCCCGCAGAATTCAAGGACTCCGACGGCAATATCATCGGATTCGACATGGATCTCGCCCGAGCAGCAGCATCCGTGCTTGGCCTCGAACTCGCCATCAACGAGCAGGACTTCAACCTGATCCTGCCGTCGATTTCCGCCGGTGCCCTTGACGCCGGTGCCTCCGGCTTCACCGACACGGAAGAACGCCGCAAGAACTACGACTTCGTCAATTACCTTGACGCAGGCATCCAGTGGGCACGGCAGCCGGGCAATGACACCACCCGGGAAAACGTGTGCGGCCGCAAGATTGCGGTCCAGAAAGGCACTGTTTCCGATATTGAGGATTACATTGCTGTTCAAGAAGACTGTGCAGCACGGGGCCTTCCTCCCGTCGAAAAGCTCTCTTATCAGGACTCGGGAACCGCAGCGACCGCAGTGCTCCTTGGCCGCGCTGACGTACTGTCCGCCGACTCCCCGGTCTCTGCATGGGCCGTGGCCCGCTCTGACGACAAACTCGAACTCGTCGGAGACATCACCGACGCCTCCCAATACGGGTGGCCAGTACCCAAAGACAGCCCACTGGGACCGCTGCTCGCCGAAGCACTCGACTACCTGATTGCCACCGGCGACTACCAGAAAATCCTCGAGACCTGGGGCCTGGAAGATGGCGCCGTCCCGAACGCAACCCTTAACGGAAAGAAAGAGTGGTAATGAGCGCACCCGCTAACTCAAAGCCAGAAGTCATCCAGGCAAAGCCATTGCCACACCCATGGCGCTGGGTCTTCGCCATCGCCGTGCTTGGCCTATTCGTCTGGTTCTTCTACGGCGCCGCAACAAACGAAGCCTACGGCTGGGACACCTACTTCAAGTACCTCTTCGACACCCGCATCGCCAACGCCGCAGTACACACCCTCGGCCTGACCATCGGCGCAATGCTCCTCGGTGTCATCCTCGGCGCCATCGTCGCAGTGCTGCGGATGTCCCCGAACCCAGTGCTCCGATCCGTGTCCTGGTTCTACCTGTGGATTTTCCGCGGCACCCCGGTGTACGTGCAGTTGGTGTTCTGGGGCCTGCTTGGCTCCATCTACCAGTCCATCAACCTCGGCTTCGCGGAAATCGACCTGGATTCCCTACTGTCGAACCTCTTCCTGCTTGCCATCATCGGCCTCGGCATGAACGAAGCGGCCTACATGGCCGAGATTGTCCGCGCCGGCATCCAAGCGGTGCCCGAAGGCCAAGCTGAAGCTTCCCGCGCGCTGGGTATGAGCTGGTGGATGACCATGCGCCGCACGATTTTGCCGCAGGCGATGCGTATCATCATTCCGCCAACCGGCAACGAGCTGATTTCCATGCTGAAGACCACCTCGCTGGTCATCGCGATTCCGTACTCCCTGGAGCTGTACGGCCGGTCGATGGACATCGCCAATGAGCTGTTCGAACCAGTGCCAATGCTGCTGGTCGCCGCCACCTGGTACCTGGCCATCACGTCCCTGCTGATGGTCGGCCAGCACTACCTTGAGCAGTACTACTCCAAGGGCGCTACCCGCACCCTGACCACCCGCCAGCTCGCCGCCCTAGCGGACGCTGAAGGTGTGCCACCGGCCAACATCCGGGTCACCGGCACCGAATCCGAAGAGGAGCGCTAAATGTCTGAGCAGAACCACACTGACCAGCCAATGATTGTTGCCGACCAAGTCTGGAAATCCTACGGCGCGCTGAACGTGCTCAAAGGCATCAACCTGGAAGTCCAGCCCGGCACCGTCACCTGCCTAATTGGCCCATCCGGTTCCGGTAAATCCACCTTGCTGCGCTGCGTCAACCACCTGGAAAAGGTCACCGCTGGCCGGCTGTACGTCGACGGTGAACTGATTGGCTACCGCGAAAAGAACGGGGTGCTGCACGAAATTTCTGCCCGCGACGCCGCCCGGCAGCGCGCCGAAATTGGCATGGTGTTCCAGCAGTTCAACCTCTTCCCGCACCGCACTGTGCTCGGCAACATTATGGAAGCGCCAGTGCATGTGCAGGGTGTGCCTGAAGCACAAGCCCGCGACACCGCGATGGAACTGCTCCGCACCGTCGGTTTGGAGCACAAGGCGGATGCTTACCCCGTCCAGCTTTCCGGTGGTCAGCAGCAGCGTGTGGCGATTGCCCGCGCGTTGGCGATGAAACCGAAATTGATGCTTTTTGACGAACCGACCTCGGCTCTGGACCCAGAACTTGTCGGAGATGTGCTCAACGTCATGCGGGAACTGGCGGATCAAGGCATGACCATGCTGGTGGTGACCCACGAGATGGGCTTCGCCCGGGAAGTTGCGGACCAAGTCGCCTTCATGGATGGCGGCGTGATTGTTGAGATCGGGCCACCAGAGCAGGTGCTTGGTAATCCGCAGAAGAAGCGTACCCAGGAATTCCTATCGTCCCTGTTGGACTAGAACGCTAGGCGCTAACCCGCTAGGCAACTAAACAGCTAGGCGGGAAATACCGCGCAGCAGCGTCACCAGCGCACCACCGGCAGCCAAGGTCAATGCCAGGCGGTGCGCTGTTTTCGTCGGCACCTTCGGCGCAATTTTATTGCCGAAAAATAGGCCGGTCATCAGCGCGCCGAAACCAACCACCCACAGGTACCACGGCTGCTCCAGCAGCGGGGACTCCGCCAGCGTGAATTGTTTAACCAAGATGGACGTCAGCCCAGAGATAACGAATAGTGGCTGCAGCGTCGCGGAGAACGTTTGGTGGGTCCAGCGGGTAGCTTGTGCGTAAATGGTGATAGCAGGCCCAGCAATGCCAGCCATGGTGTTCATGAACCCACCTGCGGCGCCAGCGGTGACCGAACCGGCCAGGCTTCGGGTTGCCACCAGTTTCTTAAAGAAGGTCGCTAGGCCCAAGCCGAACAGCACTAATCCGCCGACCAGGATTTCTAGGATGGCGAGCGGCGCGTGAGCAACGATGAGGGCGCCGGGGATAGCGCCAATGAGCATGGCGGCGCCGATGCGCAGGACTTGGTCCCATTCGACGTTGCGGCGCACTGTCCATGTTTGCAGCGCTGCGTTAAAGCAGGCTAGGACATTCAAAACCAAAATACCCGCGACGGGCCCCAAGATGAGGCTCAGCGCGGGTCCGCCCACGAGACCAACGCCCATTCCGGATACTCGTTGTAGTGTCGCTCCGATGAAGAAGACAATGGCGACGAATATCAGGATGAGCAGTTCAGTTGGCATGCATGGGAGTGTACCGAACGAGGCTGCGTACTAGATAACACCCTGCGCAAACATGGCGTCGGCAACCTTCTTAAAGCCAGCGATGTTGGCACCAATGACGTAGTCATCTTCGTGGCCGTATTCTGCGGCGGTGTCGCGGGAGCGCTTGAAGATGTCGGTCATGATCTTGCGCAGGCGCTCTTCGGTGTAGTCGAAGGACCAGGAGTCGCGGGAGGCGTTCTGCTGCATTTCCAGTGCGGAGGTTGCTACACCACCGGCGTTGGCTGCCTTGCCTGGGGCGAAGAAGATGCCCTGGTCCTTGAAGTAGTGCACGGCCTCTGGGGTCGATGGCATGTTGGCACCTTCAGAAACGTACTTCACGCCGCTGGCCGCCAAGGTCTTGGCGTGGTCCAGGTTCAGTTCGTTCTGGGTGGCGCTTGGCAGGGCGACATCTGCTGGGATATCCCAGATGCAGCCGTTTTCGATGAACTCTGCGTCGTCGGATTCCTTAGCGTAATCGGAAACGCGGCCGCGACGGACTTCCTTGATTTCGCGGAGCAGTTCAATATCGACACCATTCTTGGTGCGCACGCAACCGGAGGAGTCAGAGAAGCCCACCACGGTCGCACCCAAGTTCTGTGCCTTCTGCATGGCGTAGGTGGCAACGTTACCGGAGCCGGACACCAGCACACGGGCACCGTTCAGGCTTTCGTTGTGGTTCTTCATCATCTCTTCGGTCAGGTACACCAGACCGTAACCGGTGGCTTCGGTACGAACCAGCGAACCGCCCCAGGTCAGACCCTTACCGGTCAAAACGCCGGATTCGTGGCGGTTGGTCAGGCGGCGGTAGGCACCGAACATGTAGCCAATTTCGCGGGCGCCGACGCCAATGTCACCGGCTGGCACGTCACGTTCTTCACCGATGTGGCGGTGCAGTTCCATCATGAAGGACTGGCAGAAGTTCATAATCTCAATGTCGGTCTTGCCCTTCGGGTCGAAGTCCGAGCCACCCTTACCGCCGCCGATTGGCAGGCCGGTCAGGGAGTTCTTAAAAATCTGCTCAAAGCCGAGGAATTTAATGATGCCCAGGTTCACCGAGGGGTGGAACCGGAGGCCACCCTTGTATGGGCCCAGGGTGGAGTTGAACTGGACGCGGAAACCACGGTTGATTTGCACATCGCCGTTGCGGTCGATCCATGGCACACGGAAAATCAGTTGGCGTTCTGGTTCGCAGAGACGTTCAATCAGGCCATTGTCGGCGTAGTGGGGATTCTTAGCCAGGACGATCTTCAGCGACTCCAGCACTTCGGAGACCGCCTGGTGGAATTCTGGTTCGCCTGCATTGCGGCGCAAAACCTGCTGGTAGATGGCCGAGACCTGCTCGTCAACGTTCACAACTGTTCCTTTCCTGCACAAGGCGGGTGCCGAAGTGCCGATACAACCGTTGTTTATACTTGCACGTTATGCGGCTGAACCGGGAATATGGGGTCGGTATTATTGCGCTGCGAAATTTGTTCGCTAGCGCACAATCTCTAAGTACCAAGGGTAATTTGACGCCCCTTGCAGGAATTCGTCAAATTCTCGGAGCATAGGTTCATTCGGCAGTTCCACATCTGGGGTGAGCAATTTCGCCAGTTCCATGGACAAGGCGTTGACGCTGCCGTGGATACTGTCGGCGTTAATGGTGTAGCGGCGCAGCACTCGCCCACCGATCGGCACCTTCGGGTGTTCGCGTTCCCACTGGCCCAACAGTTCTTCAAACACTGGGCCGTCCGCTGCTGGACTGTCACTTTCGACAACATCTGCTGGCTGTCCCAGGCTCACTAACCGCGCGCGCAGCGCATCCGCCAAAATTTCCGACTCTTCCGGCAAAATCAAACAATCGAACACGATGGAAGTCATGCCCGAAGTCTACCCTGGATCGTATGACCCTCCCCCACTTTTCTGGCCCCTCACCCCTGGAAACCCTCGCCGACGGCACGCTGAAGCAAATCAACCCCTTCACCGGCACCGAAGTGTGGACGGTGCCTGGTCGCGGCAACCGCCCGCTGGGCATCCACAAAGCCGAACCGAAACCATTGTCGCCGCAGGACTTTACGAATTCCTCCGCTTTCGGCAGCGACAATTATTTAAAGACCCCGCCAGAAAAGGCACGCATGGTGCGACGTGGCAATGAATGGTTCACCTTGCAGGGGTTATTGCCGGAGCAGCTTTTTGACGAAGTGGCCGAGTTTCGAAGGGTGCCGAATCTATTTGAGATTGTCGGCTACGACTATTGGCAGAAAAACTACGGGTATGAGCCGGACGCGGAAACCGCTGATCGGATGGTGAAGTATCTGGCGGACCCGCAGGGCCGTGAGCATGTGCTGAACATTGTCCGCACCCGGCTGAAGGCTGCGGGAGCTACCCCAGAAGCGATTGCCGAGTTCTCGGAGGAAGAACTCCTAGCCAAAGGTGTCGGCTATTTTGCCGGTGGCCATGATGTGATTGTGGCCCGGCGCCACTTCGTTGACGGCGCTACCCACGATGACCAGCTTGCGGGCTCGGGCACGATGACGGTTGATGAGCATCGCCACTACATTCAGTTCACCGTCGATGCGATGGCTGACCTGTACTCGAGGAACCGCTATGTTCGTTACGTTGCGGTGTTCCAAAACTGGTTGAAGCCGGCGGGCGCAAGCTTTGACCATTTGCATAAGCAGCTGGTGGCGATTGATACCCACGGTGTTCAGGCTGCGTTGGAGACTGCGCGGGTGCGTGCCAATCCGAATGCGTACAACGAGTGGGGTGTGGACTACGCCGCCCGCCACAACCTGACGATTGCAGAGAATGAGCACGCGGTGGCGTTTGCTGGGTTTGGGCACCGCTACCCGACTATTGAGGTGTATTCGAAGTCGGCGACCTGCGAACCGTGGCTGCTATCCGATGTGGAGCGCGATGCGATGGCCGACATTATTCATGCGTGCCATGCGGCAACTGGTGCCGATGTGCCTTGTAATGAGGAATGGCATCACCGCGCCCCGGACCTCGATTTGCGGGTGCCGTGGCATGTCATGCTCAAGTGGCGGGTGTCGAATCTGGCTGGTTTTGAAGGCGGCACGAAGATTTACTTGAACACTATTTCCCCGGCGAATATCCGTGCCCGCGTGGTGCCAGCGATGGAGCAGCTGCGAGCTTCCGGTGAGATTGCGCGGGATCTGCGGCTGGGTGATGAATGCACCAATACGCCAAATAGTTTGAAGTACAACCCGCTTCTTCAGTAACGGTATCGTTGAATCATGTCGAACATTGATTCTCTGTGCCCGGATCGCATCGCCGAGTTGGTCGCCACCGCACCAGCTAGTTTGGAATGGCAGTCGCCGTTTTACCGGAAGATGCACGCCAACCCCGAGCTGTCCGGGCAGGAGGAGCAGACCGCGGGCCGGATCGCGGCGAAGCTGCGCGATATTGATGGCCAAATCCTCACCGGCATTGGCGGCCACAGTGTTATCCACGTGATGCGTAACCCCGCCGATGATGGCACGCCGGGCCCAGTGGTGTTGCTCCGCGCTGATATTGATGGGCTGCCGGTCACGGAGAACACCGGTTCGCCGTTCGCGTCGGTGGCCACTGCCCGCAATGACCAGGGTGAGTTGGTCGGCACGATGCATGCGTGCGGCCACGATATGCACACCACCGCCGGGTTGGGTGCAACGTTCATGTTGGATGCGTTGCGCGATAAGTGGGCGGGGACGGTGGTCACCCTATTCCAGCCGGCGGAGGAAACCACTTCGGGGGCGCAGGCAATGCTTGATGACGAATTGGCCGAGAAGATCCCGGCGCCAGATGTCTGTTTGGCGCAGCATATTGTTCCGGGGCCTGCCGGTCAGGTCATGAGTATGGCTGGCCCGGCGCTGGCTGGTTGCGACACCATCACTATTACGCTCAGTGGCCAGTCGGCTCATGCGTCGATGCCACATAATGCTATTGACCCGACGTACCTGGCGGCAATGATCGTGGTGCGGCTTCAGGGCATCGTTGGCCGTGAGGTGGCCCCGCAGGAGTTTGCGGTGGTCAGTGTCGGCACGTTGCAATCGGGCAATTCCAATAACACCATCCCGCAGACCGCGAAGCTGGTGCTTAATTGCCGCTACTACTCAGAGGCGGTTCGTCAACAAGTAACTGCTGCAATTGAACGGATAGCTCGCGGTGAAGCAATCGCCTCGGGATGCCTGCATGAGCCAACATTCGAGTATTCCTGCCGCGGCGAAATCACCGATAATTCCGATGCCGTGTTCGCCTCCGTCCGGCCAGCCTTCGACGCAGTGTTCGGCGATGATTCCGTCGATGCGCAGGCCTGGACTGCGAGCGAAGACTTCTCCGTCATCCCGCGTGGCCTCGGGGCACCATACCTGTATTGGACTGTTGGGGCGACTCCGCGGGAGTTGTGGGCGACGGGGAAGAATATCCCGTCCAACCACATGGATAACTTCCTGCCGGATGAAGAACCAGTCATGGCGGCGACCACGAAGGCACTGGCAGCTGCGGCATTGGCGAACCTGGCGGCGCGTTAACCGCCAGCTGCGACGAGTTAGCGATGAGTTACCCCTGGTAGGAAGGGTAATCGGTGTACCCTTCCGCCGTCTGGGTGTAGTAGGTCTCCGGGTTGGCTTCCGCCAGTGGTGCTCCGGTGCGCAGCCGCTCAACGAGGTCTGGGTTGGCAATGTAGTCCCGCCCAAAGCCAATCAAATCGGCGCAGCCCTTATTCAGGTAATCCTCAGCCCGCTCCTTGGTCATACCGCCGGTGACGATCACTGGCCCGGCGAAGGTATCCCGGAACTTTGGCAACCACTGCGGCGAAATCCCCGGATGCCCACCGCGGCCGGTATACGCTTGGTCATTGAAGTGCACATAGGCCACTTTGCCGGAGAGCGCGTCGCCCAGAGCCAGGTAGGTTTCTGAGATTTCCGGGTACAGCGGCGCCCCGGAGGCAGTCCCCCACGGTGACAGCCGAATACCGGTGCGGTTTTTACCGATTTGCTTGGTGACGGCAGCGACCACCTCTAGTGGAAAACGCAGCCGGTTTTCCACTGTGAATGCGTGGTAGGAATCTGAGCGGTCATTGATATTCGGGTTGATGAACTGCTCAATCAGGTAGCCGTTGGCCGCATGGATTTCCACACCGTCGAAACCGGCGTCCATCGCGTTTTCTGCAGCGCGGGCATAGTCGCGGATTGTCTTGGCAATCTGGTCGGTGTTCATGCCTTGTGGCGCAGTTGGTTCGACGAAGCGGGCTTCGCCGCTGGCATCAAAAATGTAGGCTCGCGCTCGGTCCGTGCCATGAGAGGTCGAGGACAGCGGCGCACCATTGTCTGGTTGCAGCGCTGCGTGGGAGACTCGGCCGACGTGCCACAGCTGTGCGAAGATACGGCCGCCAGCCTCATGCACCGCGTCGGTGACTTGCGCCCAACCATCGACTTGGTGGTTGGTCCAGATTCCGGGCACAGCAGCGAAGCCACGGGCTTCCTCTGAGATGAAGGTGCCTTCAGCGATGATGAGCCCGGCGGTGGCACGCTGCCGGTAGTACTCTGCGATGAGTTCGTTGGCGGCTTGGCCAGGTGCGCGGGTTCGGGTCAGCGGTGCCATCACAACCCGGTTAGGAAGCGTCAGTTTTCCAACGTCGATGGGGTTGTGTAGCGAGATCACCGGGACACGGTCCTTTCCTTGTGGCCAAAATAACGCGCAACCCGGGGCGCCAGTGGCAGTCCCCGGGTGGGAGCGTGGGCTAATTGCCCACACCTTACTCTTAACTCACCTGTTTTACAGGTAACGGATAAGTCCCAGTTCCGCTGGGGACACCAGTAGCTGGTGCTTTGGCACCACGCGAGCAGTCCAACCGAAGTTGCCTGGCTCGTTGGTGGTGAAGCTTGCCTGGTAGCGACCGTCAGCAGCTTCCGACATTTCGTAGGTCACTGGATCGATGAGCTCCCCGTGGCCGTCAACACGCCCAACGAGGGCCTGCACTCGGACGTCCTCAGCGGTGAGGGTGCCCAGCTCCACATCGACGGACAGGGACAGTTCCTGGCCGGCGGTGGTGTATGCCTGCTCCGAAGTTGGGGTGCCAGCTGCTTCTGCCTGCGACAGGGACACATTTGGCCATGCCTGCTCCACGCGGCTCTTCCAGTTGACGAACTGGCGTGAGGTGTCGCGGTCCGAGGAAATCAGGCGGGCGAAGTGGTCCGATGGGCGGTAGTACTCTTCGGTGTAGTCGCGCACCATGCGGGTGGAGGTCACCATTGGCGACAGTTCCAGCATCGACTTGCGGACGCGGGCCAGCCACTCCGTTGGCATGCCATTGTCGTCGCGGTCGTAGAACATTGGCACAATCTGGTGCTCCAGAATGTCGTACATGGCCTGCGATTCCAGGTGGTCGCGGTAGCCGCGGTCTGGGGAATCGACGGTTGGGATGGTCCAGCCGTAACCTTCCTGTGGCATTTCATCCCACCAGCCGTCAGAGATCGACAGGGTCATGCAGCCGTTCATGATGGCCTTCATGCCGGAGGTACCGGATGCTTCCTGTGGGCGAACTGGGTTGTTCAGCCAAATGTCGGAGCCGGAAATCAGGTAGGACGCGAGCTCAATGTCGTAGTCCGGCAGGAAGAGGAAACGGTCGCGGACACCGGCGGCGTCAGCGTAATGCACGATTTCCTGCATCAGCTTCTTACCGTCCTGGTCATGCGGGTGCGCCTTACCTGCAATGACGAACTGAACTGGGCGTTCTGGGTTCAGCAGGATAGAACGCAGGCGTTCTGGTTCGCGAAGCATCAGGGTCAGGCGCTTGTAGGTGGACACACGACGTGCGAAACCAACGGTCAGCACGTTCGGGTCGAGGACACGGTCGGTCCAGAACAGCTGTGCTTCATTCTGGCCGCGGTGCTGCCACGACTCACGCAGCGACTTGCGGGCGACGGTGACGAGGTCGCTACGCAGCTGATTACGCAGGTCCCACAGTTCTTCGTCTGTGAAGGCATCGGTCTTTGGCCAGCTGTCTGCCACCGACAGGTCAGCTTCGCCGGAAGCGCGGTCAATCAGGTCGCGAGCACCAGGCTTGACCCACGTTGGCAGGTGCACACCGTTGGTGACCGAACCGATTGGGACCTCCTCACCGAAGTAGCCCGGGTACAGGGACTGGAACATCTCACGGGAAACTACACCGTGCAGCTTGGCAACACCGTTAGCGCGCTGCGACAGGCGCAGACCCATGTGCGCCATGTTGAAGCGGGATGGGTCCTGCTCACGGCCGAGGTCAATGGAGCGGTCCAGTGGCACACCTGGGCACAGCTGCTTGTCTTCTGGCAGGCCTTCGCCGAGGTAGCGGCGCACCAGCGACATGTCGAAGCGGTCGATACCAGCTGGCACTGGAGTGTGGGTGGTGAAAATGGATGCGGCGCGGACCTCAGCCAACGCAGCGTCGAAGTCCTTGCCGTCCAGCATGCGTTCGCGGATGCGCTCCAGCCCCATGAAACCGGCGTGGCCTTCGTTCATGTGGGCAACACGTGGCCGGGCTAGGCCCTTAGCGTCGCAGAAAGCGTTGACGGCGCGGACACCACCGACACCGAGGATCAGTTCCTGCTTGACGCGGTGTTCCGAGTCGCCGCCGTAGAGGCGGTCGGTGATTTCGCGCTGATCTGGGTCATTGGCGTCAATGTTGGTATCCAGCAGCAGTAGCGGGATGCGGCCAACCTGAGCTACCCACAGGGACACGGTCACCTTGCGCTCATCTGGGAAGGCAACTTCTACTTCCACCTGCTTGCCAGAGGCATCCAGCACTGGTTCAACTGGCAGGTCCTTCGGGTCGTGTGCCTCGTAGGTTTCCTGCTGCCAGCCATCAGCAGACAGGGACTGTGCGAAGTAGCCGTAGGTGTACAGCAAACCAACACCGATCAGCGGCACACCCAAGTCCGATGCGGACTTCATGTGGTCACCGGACAGCACGCCGAGGCCACCAGAGTAAATCGGCAGGGATGGGTGGATACCGAATTCCATCGAGAAGTAGGCCGCGATTGGGTCGGTGGAGGTGCGGTCGGTCTGGCCGACGGTGGCCTGGTCGGTTTCCATGTGCTCGGCGTGGGATACCTGGAACCACAGGGAGTTCGACAGATAGGCGTCGAGGTCGTCCTTTTCGGTACGTAGTGCGCCGATGAACTCGTCGTCGTGTGCGAGTTCTTCGAGGCGATCGAAGGACACTTCACGGAGCAGGTGCTTTGGATTGTGACCAGTCGATTCCCAGAGTTCTGGATCGATGCTGCGGAACAAATCCTGGGTCTGGCGACGCCAGGACCAACGCAGGTTCAGAGCCAATTCCCACAGTGGGAACAGCGACTTGGGAAGGTTGAATGACACATGTACTGAGGCAGATGCTTTCACATGTAACAGACTAACTGTGCCCCACCGGTTTTGCAGACCGGAATCTGCCGTTGACCACCACAGACAGCAAAATCGTCCGCGGGTAGCACAAAAGCCAGCTCGTGGGCTGCACACCGCGTGTTAGACGTCACAGTGTGGTACCCCCGAGCTGGCTTCGCAACCGCAGAAAAGTCCGCTCCAGAACCGGGCTAGTTTGCGTAATCCTCACCCAGCAGGTGCACATGGATCAGGTTGGTGTTGCCTTCAAACCCTGGCGGTGTACCAGCAACCACAACCATCATGTCGCCGCTGTGGTACTCCGGCATCGACAGCAGTGCCTTATCCAGCTCACGCATCATGCCGTCCGTGGTTTCCACCGGCGGCACCAGGAACACTTCCGCACCCCAAGTCAAAGCCAGCTGGGAGCGCACGGACTGTTCTGGGGTGAACACCAGAAGTGGCAGCGGCGAGTGCAGTCGGGCCACACGGCGAGCGGTATCACCAGAGGAGGTAAAGGCCACGATAGCGCGGGCGTTGAGGCGCTCACCGATGTCGCGGGCGGCGTAGGAGATGACGCCACGCTTGGTCCGAGGAATATGCGTCAGCGGCGGTACCTGCCCGTTTTCTTCCGCAGCCATGACAATGCGCGCCATGGTCTTCACGGTGGTCACTGGGTGCTTACCGATGGAGGTTTCACCGGACAGCATCACTGCGTCCGCGCCGTCAAGCACAGCGTTCGCCACGTCGGAGGCTTCCGCACGGGTTGGGCGGGAGTTCTCGATCATCGAGTCCAGCATCTGGGTCGCAACAATGACCGGCTTGGCGTTTTCACGCGCAATCTGGATGGCGCGCTTTTGCATCATTGGCACCGATTCCAGCGGCACTTCCACACCGAGGTCACCTCGGGCAACCATCACGGCATCAAACGCCAGGATGATAGCTTCTAGTGCTTCGATTGCTTCTGGCTTTTCCAGCTTCGCAATGATTGGCACGCGGCGGCCCACTTCGTCCATGACGTTGTGCACCAGTTCCACGTCTGCTGGGCTACGTACGAAGGACAGTGCGATGAAGTCAACGCCCAGTTTCAGTGCAAAGCGCAGGTCGCGGACGTCCTTTTCGGACAGTGCCGGCACGGAAATATTCATCCCCGGCAGGGACACACCCTTGTTGTTGGACACTGGGCCACCTTCGGTGACCTTACAGATGACGTCGTTTCCGTCGACACCGATGCATTCCAAGCCAACTTTGCCATCGTCGACAAGCAGTCGGTCCCCTGGCTTCGCGTCTTTCGCCAGGTTTTTGTAGGTGGTCGACACGCGGTCGTGGGTGCCTTGGATATCGTCGACGGTGATGCGGACTTCTTCGCCGTCCGCCCAGTATTCTTCACCGTTGATGAAGCGGCCGAGGCGAATCTTTGGGCCCTGCAGGTCGGCAAGGATACCGACGGCGCGGCCGGTTTCGTCGGATGCTTCACGCACCCACTTGTAGTTTTGTTCGTGGTCAGGGTGGTCGCCGTGCGAGAAATTCAGCCGGGCGACGTCCATGCCAGCGTTGACAAGGTCAAGGATGCCATTTTTGCTAGCTACGGCCGGTCCAAGGGTACATACGATCTTTGTTCGTCTATCCACGTCTTTTACCCTAGTCATCTGCGGCGCGTTGGGCAGGTTTGGCCTCCGGCTGAGTCATTTTTGCCCTGTTTTCGCTTGTTGACGTTGTGTTTTCGTCGGATTCGGACTTGCCGGCAACTGTCGCTGGGTCCTCACGCTCACCTTTGCGGAGCAGCAAGAATGCCACTGCAGCCACGAACACGATGATGGACATGATGGTGTTGATTCGCATGCCGAAGAATTCGTTAGCCGAGTCCGAACGCATCTGCTCAATCCAGAACCGGCCAGCGGTGTACCCAGCAACATAGAGTGCGAACAGTCGACCCCGGCCCATTCGGAAGCGCTTGTCGGCCCACACCAGCAGCAGGCAGATGAACACATTCCACAGCAGCTCATACAGGAAAGTTGGGTGCACGGTGGTTAGGACTTCACCGGTGGATCGGCCCGCAACTTGGTCGATGTACCCGGCGTCGTTGACGCGGCGGTAAATCTCTAATGCCCATGGGACATCAGTTGGGCGGCCATAGAGCTCCTGGTTAAACCAGTTGCCAAGCCTACCAATGGCCTGCGCCAAAATCAGTGGCGGTGCAACCGCATCGGCGAAGGGGCCAAGAGGCTTGCCCTTATAGGCCAGTACACCCCATACTGCGAGCGCCCCGAAGAGTACTGCACCCCAAATACCGAGCCCACCTGCGGTGATATTGAGCGCTTGCCATGGGTTTTTGCCCGCACCGAAATACAGTTGATTGTCCGTCACCACGTGGTAAACACGGCCGCCGATAATACCGGCAGGCACGGCAAACAGCGCCGCATCGATGACGGTATCGGCGTCACCGCCACGAGCTACGTAGCGTTTACTGGTCCACCACAGCGCCACCACGATGCCCGCCAGAATGCAGAGGGCGTATGCGCGGATGGTGATGGGGCCAACATCCCACACACCTTGTGGCGGCGATGGGATGATGGCGCGGGTTACAGCGGCTGACGCCGCGTGGGCAACAGAAGCAATTGAGATCACGCGCCCAGTGTACTGGGCGCTGCCCCACGGCTGGGCGGTCAGCTAAAACTGGCCGCGGACACCGGCTGCAAGTTCGTTTGCCAGCTGGTCCAGCTTTTCCGGGCCTTTTTCCGCGGCGGTAATCAGTACGGAACCAACAATGATGCCGTCGGCGAACTGCGACAATTCCGCAGCCTGCTTCCCGGTTTTCACGCCCAAACCGACGCAGGCCGGGATGTCGGAAATCTCGCGGACTCGTTCGACCAATTCCCCGGCGGAAGAGCCGATGGATTCGCGGGCACCGGTCACCCCCATGTGGCTGGTGACGTACACGAATCCCCGGGATGCCGCGGTTGTAATCTTCAATCGTTCAGCGGTCGACGATGGTGCCACCAGGAAAATCGGGTCGATGCCGTACTTTTCACATGCCGCAATCCACTCGCCTGCTTCTTCCGGAATCAGGTCTGGGATAATCGCACCGAGTCCCCCAGCTTTGGCAAAGTCCTTCGCGAACTTTTCTGGGCCGTACTGCAACACAAGGTTGTAGTAGGTCATGAACACACAGTTGCCGCCGTAGGAGGTGACTTCGTGGACCACGTCGAAGAAGTCGCGAACCCGGAATCCATTGTCTAAGGCCACGTTGGCTGCTGCTTGAATGGTCGGGCCGTCCATCATTGGGTCCGAAAACGGCAAGCCAACCTCGATGAGGTCCACTCCGGCGTCAACGAGGGACTTCAGGTTGGTGATGGACTCTTCAACGGTGGGGAAACCTGCTGGATAGTAGGCGATGAACGCGCCGCGGTTTTCAGCTTTCGCGCCCTGGAGGATGTCCGTGATGGTGTCCTGGTTCATTACTTCGCCTCTCCGCCCGCAGTTTTCGTGATGGGTTGGTCTTCGCGGTCACGGACCGCACCGAGCAATGTTTGCTTATCGACGATTGGGGCGCCGTCACGCAGCCCAAACCAACGAGCTGCAGTATCCACGTCCTTGTCGCCGCGGCCGGACAGGTTGACCACCACAATGTCATCTTCGGCCATGTCCTCGGCCACCTTGATCGCAGCAGCTACCGCGTGCGCCGATTCAATCGCCGGGATGATGCCTTCTTGCTGGGACAGCAGTCGGAAGGCGGCCATGGCTTCCCGGTCAGAAATCCCGATGTATTCAGCACGGCCCTTGGCTGCCAGCCACGAGTGTTCTGGCCCGACACCTGGGTAATCCAAACCAGCGGACACCGAGTAGGACTCAATAATCTGGCCGTCCTGATCTTGCAGCAAATCCGCGTAGGAGCCCTGGAACACACCTGGGCGACCACCGGAGATTGCCGCGGCATGACGTCCGGTTTCTAGCCCGTCACCGCCGGCTTCGGCACCGATGAGGCGAACACCTTCGTCATCAATGAAGTGGTGGAACAGACCAATGGCATTGGAGCCGCCACCGATGCAGGCGATCACCGCATCAGGCAGACGACCAGTTTGTGCTTGGATTTGCTGGCGTGCTTCGGCGCCGATGATGCGCTGGAAGTCGCGGACCATCCGTGGGAATGGGTGTGGTCCGGCGGCGGTACCGAAGCAGTAGTAGGTGTTGTCGGCATTGGCCACCCAGTAGCGCATTGCTTCATTGATAGCGTCTTTCAGCGTTGCGGAACCGGCATCCACTTCGATGACTTCCGCGCCGAGCAGTCGCATTCGGGCAATGTTCAGGGCTTGCCGCGCTGCGTCCACTGCACCCATGTAGATGCGGCAGTTGAGTCCAAGCAGTGCGCAGGCGGTTGCGGTGGCAACGCCATGCTGGCCGGCGCCGGTCTCCGCGATGACGTCAGTCTTGCCCATGTTTTTCGCCAACAGCACCTGGCCGAGCACATTGTTGATCTTGTGCGAACCGGTGTGGTTCAGGTCTTCACGCTTGAGGTAGACCTGGGTGCCGATGGTTTTGGAGAAGTTTTTCGCGTGGTACAGCGGCGATGGGCGGCCGGTGTAGTCGCGCTGCAGGTCGTCGAGTGCCTGCTGGAACTCCGGGTCCAGGCGCGACTTTTCGTACGCGTCGGTGACTTCCTCAATGACAGCCATCAGTGCTTCTGGAACGAAGCGGCCACCCCATTCCTGCCAGTGGCCGGAATCGGTTGGTTCGGAAGAGGTGGTCGCGGCAATGACTTGCCCCATGGTGGGCAGCGCGTTGCCGCTGGCGTCGATGTTTTTGAAGTCGTTCATGGTCACAGGTTCCATTGTGCAGTATCACCGCCGGTGATGTGGCGGCTGGTCGGAATTTTGGGTCCGGGTGATGAGGCCGGAGTGGTGAAGTTGGCGGTCTTACAGGGCTACTTGCCGCCTATAGAAAGGAGGGGTGTTGTCCGGCACTGACCAGCGTGCGCGCAGCTGCCTCAGGGTCACCAGCGGTGACCAGTGATTGTCCAACAAGCACCGCATCAGCACCCGCTGCCCCATAGTTCAACAGGTCTTTGCGGGTTTTGATGCCAGATTCAGCGATTTTGATGACGTCGACTGGCAGCCCGGGTGCGATTTCGCTGAAGGTTTCCATGCGCACTTTCAGGGTCTTGAGGTCGCGGGCGTTAATCCCGATGACTTTTGCACCTGCGGCCAGTGCCCGGTCGGCTTCTTCCGCGGTGTGCACTTCTACCAGCGCGGTCATGCCGAGTGATTCGGTGCGGTCCAGCAGCGATACCAAGGTGTCTTGGTCAAGCATGGCCACAATCAGCAAGATGACGTCTGCCCCATAAGCGCGGGCTTCGTGGATTTGGTACGGCCCGACGATGAAGTCTTTGCGAAGCATCGGGATGTCCACTGCTGCTCGGACTGCACTGAAGTCAGCGAGTGAGCCGTTGAAGCGTCGTTCTTCGGTCAGGCAGGAAATGATGGCTGCCCCGGCTCGTTCGTAGGCGCTGGCTAGTTCTGCTGGCGATGGAATGTCTGCCAGTGGCCCGGCAGATGGGCTGGCGCGTTTTACTTCCGCGATTACGTTGACACCGGGCGCCGATAGTGCGGCGATGGCGTCGAGAGCGGGCGGCGCGTCTTTCGACCTGGCCTTGATTTCCTTATAGGGAACGAGCTCCTCGCGCGCGGCAACGTCTTCACGCACACCAGCGACAATCTCATCGAGCACAGTCGTCATGCGGTCCCCCATCTCTAGAGTCATCGGTTAGTCGCTTTCGCTTCCGGAAGTAACCGTAGCCGGGGTCATACTATTTTCCCTAAACGGGTGAGGTCACATGTTGACTGCCCAGCTTAAAGTGGGCAGCACTGGGGCTATTTATTCCCCGCTGCAAGCGTGCCTATTGACGAGTTTGCTGATTGACGTGCTGGCACCGTGGTATCTCCGGGAAATAGCTTCGGTCCAAGCCACAGCGTCAGATACACCAAACCAACAAGGACGGGGATCTCAATGAGAGGTCCAATGGTGCCGGCCAGAGCCTGCGGTGAGGTGGCGCCAAAAGTGCCGATGGACACGGCAATGGCCAGCTCAAAGTTATTGCCAGCTGCGGTAAAGGCAACAGATGAGGACTGGGCGTAATTCATCCGCAGGGCGCGGGCAGCAAAGAGCGCGATCAGGAACATGCCGACGAAGTAGCCGAGCAGTGGCAGCGCGAGGCTGACAACCGTCCACGGCTGCGACGTGATCTGCTCTCCTTGCAGGGAAAACAGCAGCACGATGGTATAAAGCAGCCCAATCAGGGCTAGCGGTGAGATGGCCGGCAAGAACCGGTCTTCGTACCATTCGCGACCGTTAATTTTCTCACCGAGCACGCGAGATAGCGCACCTGCCAGCAGTGGGATACCAAGGAATACCAGCACGGAACCGACAATTGCCCAGAAAGAGAACTGTACGGAGGTGGTTTCTAAACCAAGCCAGGTAGGCAAGGTTTGTAGATAGAACCACCCGAGGATGCCGTACATCAGGACTTGGAAGATGGAGTTGAGCGCAACCAGCAACGTGGTTGCTTCGCGGTCCGCACAGGATAAGTCACTCCAGACCAGAACCATGGCAATGCACCGAGCTAGGCCAACGATAATCAGACCGGTGCGCAGTTCCGGTTGGTCCGGCAGGAAAATCCAAGCGAGCGCAAACATGAGTGCGGGACCCACTATCCAGTTGAGTCCGAGGGAAAGAAGCATCAAGGTGCGGTCTGCTGCGACTGCTCCGATTTTGTCGTAGCGCACTTTGGCAAGTGGCGGGTACATCATCACCAGCAGTCCAAGTGCAATTGGCAGCGAAATACCGCCGACTTCGAGCGTGGAAAGACCGTCGCTCAGCCCGGGAATCAAGCGCCCAAGGAGGAGGCCAGCGGCCATGGCAAGCAGGATCCAGACTGGTAGAAATTTATCCAGAAATGACATATTGAGCTTCATCGATATATCAGGATAATTGACATATTGATAGTCGTCAATATGAAGTGCGTATACTGTGGGAACCATGACCGATTGCTGTTCCCTGGGCTCAGGTCCGCTTAACGACGATGCCGCACTGCGCTATGCGAATCTATTCAGTGTGCTCGCCGACCCAACGCGTCTCCAGATTTTGTCCGAACTTGCAGCTGCCGGCTGCGAGCCAAAGACCGTCAGCGAAGTCACCGACATTGTTGGCCTGAGCCAACCAACAGTGTCACACCATCTGAAACGACTGACCGAGGCCGGACTGCTCGAGAAAGTACGCGCCGGCCGGTCCGTCACTCACCACATCAAGCCGGATGTATTTGCCGACCTGCGCACCGTGCTGCATATGGACTAGCGCTTTAGGGCATTTTTTTACCGATGCTCAGTCGGGTCAATATCGGCATCAAGTGCGTCCCACAGCACGCGACCGGATGTCGGGTCGGCGGCAAGATCCTGTTCGACTTTGCTCTTGCGAGCTTCTGGGTTGTCGTACTTCGCGGAGTCTTTCGCAGCCCCTGGCTGCATCGCCATCAAGATGCCACCAAAGATAGCGCAGGCAGCTGCCGCAATCGCGATGACAGCTGGCAGTGCAATAGCATCCACAGCCGTGAGCTGTGCCCAGTCGGAGAGCATGGTGGGGTCGCTCGCACGTTGAGTTGCCGCGCCGGAGGTGAGTAAGTCACGGGCGCGCTGCGGGTCTGGGTCAGTGCTGAGCAGTTGGATAGCTGGCCAAGCGGCGACCATCCCAACAATCGCAACCACAACCCCGAGGATGCGGCGGCCTAGCCGACGTAGAATCAGCGCCGCTGCAGCGCCCGCAAGCAGGGCCAAGGCCCACGCTGTGAGTTCTGGCGCCCAGGTGCCGCCGACGATGCTGTTGGTGGATTCACCAGACTTGTCGTCGAATGCTTCTACCGACACCCAGCCCATGCGGCTGGAGGCAAAAAGCAGCAGCGATGCCAGCACAATCAGTAACTGAGCGATCAGCGCCCGTCGATTCGGCTTCGTCCGACCTGCTTGTGCTTTTTCCTCCGTCACAGCTTCCTCCATCTAGCTCACAGTGCGCAGAGTTTGCGCGGCGGCAACAGCCGCCAATACCGCAGCGGACTTATTGAGTGTCTCGTCGTCTTCCATTGCTGGGTCAGACTCCGCCACGATGCCGCCACCGGCTTGCACATACACTGTGCCATCTTTGACCAAACCAGAGCGAATAGTGATCGCCTGGTCGGTGTTTCCCGACAGGTCAAAGTACCCTACTGTGCCGCCGTAGAATCCGCGGCGAGTGTCTTCCAATTCGTCAATAAGCGCAAGGGCCTTGACCCGTGGGGCGCCGGAAAGGGTGCCGGCCGGGAAGTTGGCGATGAAGGCGTCGACGGGGCCGCGGCCGTCGGCAAGGGTGCCGGAAACGGTGGAGACAAGGTGCATGACGTGGGAATAGCGTTCGATGCGGAAGGCGTTGGTCACTTCGACGGTGCCGGGTGCGGCGGCCTTGCTGATGTCGGATACCCCAAGGTCAATGAGCATTTGATGCTCGACGTTTTCCTTCTCGTCGGCGCGCAATTCTGCTTCCAAGGCAACGTCTTCGGCCTCGGTGGCGCCGCGCGGACGGGTACCGCCAATCGGGTGGGTGGTGGCGATGCCGCCCTGCACCGACACGAGTGATTCCGGCGAAGAACCGACAATCTGGAATGCGGTATCGGTGAAGTCATCGGTCGGCAGGTTAAGCAGGAACATGTACGGGCTCGGGTTCGAAATCCGCAGCATCCGGTAAATGTCGAGCGCGGTGGCATCAGTGTCCATCTCAAAACGCTGCGAGAGCACCACCTGGCCCGCTTCCCCATCGGCGCAGCGCTGACGCAGCTGCTCCACCCGGCGCATATGCTCCTCGCGGCTGCGCTGGCGACGGAAGTTCGGCTTGGCAGTGGCATCAAAAAGCGCAGGGCTAAGCAAATCGGATGGTGCCGGGGAGGCCAATCGGCGCTGCATCTCGGCAATACGCGCGACCGCATCGTCATAGGCTTGGTCGACGCGCTCGTCGCTGCCATCCCAATTCACCGCGTTCGCAATCAGCGTGATGACGCCCTGGTGGTGGTCGAAAACCGCAAGATCTTCTACCAGAATCTGCATCATCTCCGGCATGTGCAGGTCATTTTCGCAGGTGTCTGGAATGTCTTCGACATAGCGGATGATGTCGTGGCTGAAGAAGCCGACGAAGCCGCTGCTCAATGGCGGCATTCCGGGCACGGAATCGGTGTGCAGGAGTTCTAGTGTTTCCGCAAGAGCCTTGAGTGGCTGGCCGGTGGGTGCCCACGCTGGTGCCTGCCCGATCCACACAGTTTCGCCATCTTTGACGGTCAGCGCCGTGCGCGCACCACAACCAATGTAGCTGTAGCGCGACCACGACTGCCCAACCGCCGCCGATTCCAAAAGAAATGACCCAGGCCGGCCATGAGCCAGCTTGGTGTAGGCGCTGAGTGCAGTGTCCGCATCCGCGAGGAACTGCCGCACAACTGGAACCACCCGGTGGGTAGCAGCCAGAGTGTGGAATTCTTCGCGGCTGGTGACCTGCGCAAGTTGTGTAACAGGCATGCGACTAGTGTGCCACGCCACTTTCGCTGCCGGAAGAAAAATTACGCGGCGGATTAATTAGTAAAAAGCGCACTGATTCTCGGCGCTTTATCAGGTGTGATCCGTACCATATCGACTACCGACATGCGTTGTGGTCGGCAGCCTGTACATCCGTAACTGATAGGACTACCCATAGCTATTCGATTCAGCCCATATATCTCATTCCCAGGCAACGCCCGTGAGGCCATGACCTACTACCAGGACATGTTCGGCGGCGAGCTGAACTTTGATTCCTACGACGGCATGGAAGATATGCTGCCGTTCACCCCGCCGAAGGATGCGGTTGCGCACGCGGAGTTGGTGGCCGATGGGGTGATTATCAATGGCGGCGATGCCATGGGTGAGACGTTGCCTCCGCTCAAGTCCGACGTTTACTCTTTCCTGCTGTCCTTTGATTCTGTTGAGGAAGCTACCGCAGTATGGGAGAAGTTCGTGCAGTCCGGCGCTGCGGTTGCGATGCCATTTGAGATGGCACCGTGGGGTCAGCCTTACGGCCAGATTAAGGACCGTTTCGACGTGTTGTGGGCATTCTCGGCTTGAGTTGTGAGGTCTCGGTTTTCAGCGGCCGAGTTTTTCGCCCCGACCAGGCAAACTGAGTAAACTGAGCAGGAGTGCGGAAACTGAGTAAACTGAGTAGCATGCCGAGCTCTCCATTGCCTCCATCTCCTGCACTGCGCAACCCCTTCACCCCAACCTTCGGCACCTCCCCCGCCGTGTACGTTGGCCGAGATGACATCATTGATGCCTTTTCCGGCGCGCTTATCGACGGACCGGGCGCACCATCGCGAGCCATGATCATCACTGGAACGCGAGGCATCGGAAAAACAGTGCTGCTCAATGAACTCGAAGACGAAGCTAAACGCGCTGGCTGGCGCGTCATCCCCGAGACGGCATTGCCTGGCCTCACCGACCGCATTGTGCAGCAACAACTTCCTAGCCTGCTAAGCGACATTGACCCACGAAGCTCTCGCCGCCGCATTACCGGAATCACGGCTCCAGCTGGTCTCGGCGGTATCCGCACCGAAATCAAAGACCGGCATACGCCAGAACCTGGGCTGCGGCCGCTGCTGACAGAAGCCGTCGAGTTACTGGCGCAACAAGGCTCCGGACTCTTCCTCACCGTCGACGAAGTTGGCCGCGCTACCGCTGACGAGCTCGCTGAGCTGACCGCCGCCATCCAGCACCTCTTCCGCGAAAACGGCAATATCGCCATTGCGCTCGCCGGTCTGCCGGAAGAAATCGCCACGCTGCTCGAGCACCGCGGCATCACTTTCCTACGCCGCGCCGACCGCCGCATCCTCGGGGCTGTCACCCCAGCTCAAGCTGAAGAAGGCCTAGCAGCGCCGGTCCAAGCCGCTGGTCTTTCCTGGGACGCCACTGGGTTACGGTCGGCAATTGCGGCCACTCACGGCTACCCATTCATGATTCAGCTGATTGGCTATCACGCGTGGCGTGCCCAGCAACACTTGGACGGCGGCGAAATCAGCAGCTCCATCTCCGTCCGCGCCGCCACAACCGGAGTAGAAGCAGCGACCGATGAACTTGGCCACCTAGTCCTTGATCCGGTCATTGCCAGCCTCACCGAACTCGAGTTGGCCTATCTTAAGGCAATGGCCGTCGACGACGGCCCATCGCGTTCCGGCGATATCGCGGACCGGATTGCGCGTGGTTCCGATGTCACCGCGCAGTACCGTCGGCGGCTCATCGCCCGCCACATCATCTTCTCCCGCGGCCACGGCCAAGTCGATTTCGCTATCCCCGGCTTGCGGGAATATCTGCGCCGCGAGGATGAATCCGGCCCGCAGCTATTTTGGTAGCTACCGTGGCACTCCGAACACTGGGGTGACATCAAAGCAGCTGTGCGCACCGGTGTGGCAGGCCGCACCGGTCTGCTCCACTTCCATCAGCACAGTGTCGCCGTCGCAGTCGAGCGCCAGAGACGTCACCTTCTGGAAGTGACCAGAGGTCATCCCCTTGATCCAGTACTCCGACCGGGAGCGCGACCAGTAAGTCCCGCGCTTAGTGGCAATCGTGTACGCCAACGCGTGGTTATCCATCCACGCCATCATCAGCACTCGGCCGCTGCTATTCTCCTGCACAATCGCCGGGACCAAGCCGTCAGCGTTGAACTTTACTTTTTCTTCAATCTCTTGTGGCAGGTCATAAGTGACCACATCCAGGTCATCATCGACGCTCATCAGCGCACTTCCTTCCCAGCTGCCCGCAACGCATCTTTCACTTCCGAAATGCTGACTTCACCGTAATGGAAAATCGACGCAGCCAACACTGCGTTCGCACCCGCATCCACAGCAGGCGGGAAATGCTCGGCTTTACCGGCACCACCAGAAGCAATCACCGGAATCGTCACCGCAGCACGCACCGCGGCCAACATCTCCAAGTCGAAACCAGCTTTAGTGCCGTCACCATCCATCGAGTTCAGCAGAATCTCCCCCACGCCGAGCTCTTCACCACGGCGTGCCCATTCCACAGCGTCAATGCCCGCGGACTTGGTACCACCGTGGGTGGTCACTTCGTAACCGCTTGGCTGCGGCTGGCCGCCTTCAGGCACGCGGCGGGCATCAACCGACAGGACAATGCACTGCGCACCAAAGCGCTCGGACAGTTCCTGCAGCAGTTCAGGCCGCGCAATCGCGGACGTATTGACGGAAACCTTATCCGCACCCGCGCGCAGCAACTGGTCGACGTCCTCGACTGAACGCACCCCACCACCAACAGTCAGCGGGATGAACACTTCATCAGCGGTACGGCGCACCACATCCAGCATCGTGCCGCGACCATCCTTGGAGGCACTGACATCCAAGAAAGTCAGCTCATCAGCGCCTTCCTGGTTGTAGCGGGCAGCTAGTTCGACTGGGTCGCCAGCATCGCGCAAGTTCTCAAAGTTCACGCCCTTAACCACGCGGCCGTCTTTGACGTCGAGGCAAGGGATAACGCGGATTGCTACAGACATGGGTTAAAGCTCCTTTTGTTTGGCAGGTGGCAGTTCCAATGACTGCACAATTTCTAGTAGTTGTTCGTGGGTGCGTGGCGTACCGGCGAGCACCCCATGTGAACCTGGATGCCACGGTTCGCCGAACACATCAGTAGCAATCCCGCCCGCTTCCCGAATGAGAAGCACCCCGCCGGCGTTGTCCCATGAATGTGGTGAAAATGTGACCGACCCAGCAAACGCCCCGGAGGCAGTCAGAGCCAGATCGACGCCGACCGAACCGTCAATACGCATCGATGGAAACTTAATACCCACCTTGTTGAGCAACCGTTGCCGCCATTCCATGGGGAACAATTTGTCGCGGCGCGCAATGATGGAGCCGAAACCCACGGTGCGGGCTCCGGTAGGTTCCGACAGGCGCGGTACTCGGTGGCCGTTAATGCGCAGGCCACCACCTTTGTAGGCCATGTAGCGTTGCCGCAGAAACGGCATGGCGCTGACGGCGACAACAGGCTCGCCGCGGTGAATCAGTGCCACCAAAATGCCGCACATCGGGTAGCCGACGGCATAGTTCGACGTGCCATCGATCGGGTCGACCACCCAGTAAGTTTCTGCTGGTTCGCCGCCGTACTCTTCGCCAAGGACATCGAAACCGGACATGGATTCCAGCAGCACTGCCATTTTGCGTTCAATGTGCAGGTCCGCTTCGGTGGCAAAGTCGCCGCGCGCTTTGGTGAGCACCGGCGGGGCACCGAGGTTCGCTTTGAAGAAGGGAACTACCCCGTCGACAACCTTCTCGGCGACCGCGCACATTTCTGGGAGATCCAGTTCTTCGTCCATGTGCGGTCTCGTCTACTTCTATTTGGCAGGTGTGTGGTCAGTCAGCGGTCTACTTCGCGGCGGCGAGTGCTTCCGGCAAGGTGAAACGACCAGCGTATAGGGCCTTGCCGACAATAGCGGAGTCCACACCTTCGTCGACCAGCGCGCGCAGCGCCACAATGTCATCGAGGCTGGAGATACCGCCGGAAGCCACAATTGGCGCGTCGGTGGCTGCCGCAACATCGCGCAGCAGATCCACGTTTGGGCCCTTCAAGGTGCCGTCCTTCGACACGTCGGTCACCACGAAGCGGGAGGCACCTTCAGCATCGAGTCGCTCCAGTACTTCCCACAGGTCGCCACCGTCAGAGACCCAGCCGCGGCCACGCAGTCGCCAGCTTTCGCCTTCCTTCAGCACGTCAAGGCCAATCGCGACTTTGTCCCCAAAGCGGTCAATGACCGATTTGCACCATTCCGGGTTTTCCAGCGCTGCGGTACCAATATTGACGCGGGCACAACCGGTCGACAGGGCGCGTTCCAGCGACTCATCGTCGCGGATACCGCCAGACATTTCCACCTTCACGTCCAAAGTGCCGACAACATCCTGCAGGATGTCGAAGTTGCTTCCGCGGCCGAAGGCAGCGTCTAGGTCCACGAGGTGAATCCATTCTGCGCCATCGTTTTGCCAGGCCAGTGCGGCTTCGAGTGGGGCGCCGTATCCGGTTTCTGTGCCCGCGGCACCTTGGACCAAACGGACTGCTTGACCGTCGGCGACGTCGACTGCGGGAAGCAATGTCAGGCTCATGGAACTCACCTTCGTGGTTGGGCGCACATCGCGGTGCGCAGTGTGTACTGCACCAGTATAGGAGGTACCGTGACCGCGACCACCGTGCGCGGGGTGTTAGAGCGTTTCCACCCAGTTACGCAGCAGCTGCAACCCAGCTTCCCCCGACTTTTCTGGGTGGAACTGGGTTGCCCACAGCGGGCCGTTTTCCACAGCCGCCACAAAGCGGTCATCTTCATGTTGCGCCCAGCTGACCAGCGGCGGAATCGTCTTCCCGTCAGAGGTATCCAGGTCCCAACTGCGCGCGCCATAGGAATGCACGAAATAGAATCGTTCATCCGCTGGCAGCCCAGCGAACATTTCCGTTCCCGCGGGCACTTCCACAGTGTTCCACCCCATGTGCGGCAAAATCTCCGCGTGCAGCTTATCGACGGTACCCGGCCATTGATCGCAACCAGGGGTCAGTCGCGGCTCGGTACCTTCAGCAAACATCACCTGCATGCCCACACAAATACCCAGCACTGGTCGTCCACCGGCAAGACGCATATCAATCAGGTAGTCGCCGCGCACTTTCCGCAGCCCACGCATACATGCAGAGTACGCGCCCACCCCGGGCACCAGCATGCCGTCGGCACTAAGTGCCAAGTTCTGGTCGGCGGTTACCGTCACGTCAGCGCCCACATGTTCTAGGGCGCGTTGGGCCGAACGTAGGTTTCCGGAGCCGTAGTCAAGCAGGACAACGTTTTTCTTCACGTCGCTATCCTACTTTTTCAGCTTTTCGACGTTCTTAAGCCGGTGCTGTTTACGCTCTGGCGCAAACATGGCATCGGCAATTGCGGCCACAAAACCAACGAAAATAATTGCTCCCGCGGTGCCGAACATCGTCACAAAGCCCGCAGCGGCAACCGCACCCAGGACGAAGGAACCGATACCGGTACCACCATCAAAGGCAATATTCCACAGCGCAGATGCCTGGGAGGCACGCTTGGAAGTGAGGCGTTCAAAAAGCAGCAGCAGCGACTCATTTTGCACCGTGCCAAAGCCCATGCCGTACAGCAACGCCGCCGGCAAAATCCACCAGGCAGACACGTCAGTGGACAACACAAACGCAGTCGCCGCCATGCCAAGCACCGCAAGCATCAAACCAGGTGCCAAAGTTTTACCGGCACCACCGGCTCGGTCCGCGACCGCACCGGCCACATACCGTGCCAGCATCTGACCGGCGCCGACCACACCTAGGCAGATACCGCCGACTGTGGCACCGGCGACTGGGTCGAAAGCGCGGGCAGCTGGTGCGAGGAAGGTCGAGACACCACCGAAAGCCATGGACACGCAGGACATTGCCATAATTGGCACCAGTACCAGCCGCCACAGTGGCCGCGCTGGCTGGTGCTCGGATTCGCTGTCTGTGGCAGAGGCCGAGTCCTTACGGCCTTTCGCCTGCTTCGGCGCCGCTTTAATATTCGGGATCAGCAGCGCCATCACCCCGCCGATCGCACCAATAATGGTGGCGACAATGTACACCGGCGGGTAACCAACGGAGTCAGCCATCAGCAGGCCAGCGGGCAGGCCGATCAGTTCAGCCAGCCCAATGCACATGCCCATCAGCCCAGCTGCGCGGCCAAGTCGATTGCTCGGCACCAGCTCAGCCAGCAGCGCCGACTGAGCAACGGTCATGCAGCCAAAGCCAACACCACGCAGCGCCGCGATGGTCAGCACCAACCAGCCATCCATAGAAATAAGGTGCCCCAAGGTCGGTAAAGCAAGGAACACCGCGGAAATGAGCATTGTTGCGCGGTAGCCGAGGTTGCGCAGCAGCAGCGGAGTTTGTGTTTGGGTGAGCACGGTTGCGGCCATGAACACACCAGTGATGGCACCAGCTGCGGTGTTGGAACCACCTTCATCGAGCACTGCCTGCGGGATGACAGGCAAAAGCAATGCCCACGCGCAGAACGCCGCTGCGGTGGACACAAGTGTTGCCAGGAATCCTGGGACGCGGAAAATTGGAACGGTTGCTAAATCAGTAGAACTGGTTTTGGCACCGCCATTAGACATCCATTACTCCCATCATCCACAGCACTGCTACTCCGAGCGCTCCTACAGTCAATAAACCTAGGACACCGGTGGCGACCCGACTACCCGACTTATATGCCGACCAAGTACCACCGGCCAGAACACCCGCCAGGATAAACATGAGGTAAACCCACCACGGGAAAGCACCATTGTCGACCATTTACAGTGCCCCCTTGGTCGATGGGATATCCGTCACGCGCGGATCCAGTTCGCAGGCACCGCGCAGCGCCCGAGTGACAGCCTTAAACTCCGCCTCAGTGATGTGGTGCGGGTCGCGGCCGTACTGGACCTGGATGTGCAGGTTGATGCCAGCGTGGAACGCAAAGGTTTCAAAGAAGTGCTCGTTAATCACCGTGGCGTAGTGGCCAGCAATCACTGCGTGCAGCACCTGCTCTGGTTCACCAGTCATGACAAAGTATGGGCGGCCAGACAGGTCAACGATGGCATGAACCAGCGTTTCGTCCATCGGAATCCATGCATCGGCGAAACGGCGAATACCTCGCTTGTCCCCCAAAGCTTCCCGGAACGCTTGGCCGAGCACGATGCCGGTGTCTTCCACCGAGTGGTGCGCGTCCACATCCACGTCGCCGGTGCAACGGACATACAGGTCGAAGCGGCCGTGGGAGGCGAATGCGGTGAGCATGTGGTCAAAGAACGGCAGGCCGGTTTGAATGTCGGCGGTGCCGGCGCCGTCAAGGTTCAGTTCGACGACAATCGAGGATTCGCGGGTGGCGCGTTCTACCCGACCGATGCGGTCTTTTGGCTCGTCAGTGTCAACCATAGTTATGCTCCTGGTGCTTGAATTCGTAGTTCAGCTGGCACGTTCTTCGCCGCTGTGAGGAAGGCGTCGTTTTCGGCTGGCAGCCCAATGGTCGCACGCAGGTAACCTGGCACGCCATTGTCGCGGATGAGCACATCTTCAGCCAGGAACGCTTCCCATGCTTTATGCGCATCATTAAAGTGCCCGAATTGAACGAAGTTGGACTGCGACTCAATGACGTCGTAGCCCAGTTCCGTCAGCCCAGCGACCACACGGTCACGCTCTTCGGACAGTTTCTGCACAGTAGCCAGCGTGTCATCGGCATGCCGCAACGCCACTTCGGCAGCGGCCTGGGACAGCACAGACAGGTGATATGGCAGACGCACCAACATCACCGCGTCGATAAAAGCGGGCGCCGCAACGAAGTAGCCCAACCGTCCGCCAGCAAAGTCGAAAGCTTTGCTCATGGTCCGCGACACCACCAGCTTTTCTGGATAGTCGGCAATCAGCTGCACCGCAGAAGGTTCAGCCGAAAACTCCGCGTAAGCTTCATCGACAATCACGATGCCCGGCGCGGCTTCAATCAACTTCCGCAGGTCCGCGACTGGCGTCACGCCACCGGTCGGATTGTTTGGAGTGGTAATGAACACTACATCCGGCTGGTGCTCGGCAATTGCTTCCAGTGCCTTCGGCATGTCAATAACAAACCGGTCGGTGCGCGGAATCGCAATGAATTCCGTTTGGGTGCCAGCCGACAGGATGGGGTGCATCGAGTACGACGGGGTGAAGCCCATCGCGCTGCGTCCTGGCCCACCGAAAGCCTGAAGTAGCTGCTGCAACACTTCGTTGGAGCCGTTAGCTGCCCAGACGTTGTCGCGGGTCACCGTGGTTTTGCATTGCTTGGTGACGTAAGCGGCCAACGCATCGCGCAGCTGCACACTGTCGCGTTCTGGGTATCGGTTCAGGTTTTTCGCGACCTCTGTAACCGTTGCAACGAGGTCGTCGACCAGTGCTTGGCTTGGCGGGTATGGGTTTTCGTTGGTGTTCAGCCGAACCGAAACGTCGAGCTGCGGCGCACCGTAAGCTTCCTCGCCGCGCAGTTCTTCGCGCAGGGGCAGCTGCGCCAATGTGGTATCGCGTCCTGGAGTCTGGGGTGTCATGGGGTGCTGCTATTCCTGTTCTGCTGCTGGTTCGGCGGCTGGGAGGTTTTCGAAACGGGCGCGGATGGCTTCCCCGTGGGCGGGCAGGCGTTCGGCATCTGCCAGCGCAATAACGGTTGGGGCAATGTCCTTCAACGCGGTCTCGTCGTATTCGATGACATGCACGTTCTTGAGGAACGTATGCGTCGACAAGCCCGAAGAGTACCGAGCTGTACCGGACGTTGGCAGGACGTGGTTTGAACCTGCGGCGTAATCCCCCAATGGCACTGGGGAGAAATTCCCGACGAAAATGGCGCCCGCGTTGGTGATCTGCGCGGCGGTTGCGGCGGAATCAGCGGTATGGACTTCCAGGTGCTCGGCGGCGTAAGCATTAGCCACATCAACGCCCTGCGCCATATCGTCAACAAGCACAATGCCGGACTGTGGGCCGGTCAGTGCTTCGCGGACGCGGTCAGCGTTCAGGGTGATTTCGTAGCGCGCCGTGATTTCCTTATCGACGGCGGCGGCCAAATCCTCCGAGTCCGTGATGAGCACCGATGCGGCCATCGGGTCATGCTCAGCCTGCGAAATCATGTCATAGGCCACCGCAATTGGATCCGCAGTGTGGTCCGCAAGCACCGCGATCTCAGTTGGGCCGGCCTCCGAGTCAATGCCCACCACTGCGCGGCACAGGCGCTTGGCGGCGGTGACAAAAATATTGCCCGGGCCGGTGACCATATCCACCGGCGCCAATGGCTGCGCTTCCGTCTCGCCGGTTTCATCACCGTAAGCCAACAGTGCAACGGCCTGTGCCCCACCGACAGCCCACACTTCGTCCACGCCCAGCAGGTCGCACGCGGCCAAAATGGTTGGGTGCGGCCAACCGTCATTGTCTAGCTGCGGCGGGGAGGCCACCACCAGGGAGCTGCAGCCCGCGGCTTGGGCCGGTACCGCATTCATAATCACCGACGATGGGTACACGGCCTGGCCGCCCGGCACATACAGGCCGACGCGTTCCACCGGAATCCACCGCTCGGTCAAAGTGCCGCCTGGGGCGACCTCCAGCGTCATATCCGCTGGTTTTTGGGCCTCATGGAAGGCGCGGACCCGCCGGATCGCTTCTTCCAGCGCTTGGCGGACCTCAGCAGTCAGCGAAGCGGTCGCGGCCGCAATAATGTTTTCCGGCACTCGGATGCTCGCTGGCCGAATCCCATCAAACTTTTCGGAAAACTCATGGGCTGCTGCTGCCCCGCGGGCCTTAATATCGGTGACCACTGGCTGGACAGTGGGGATCATGGAATCGACATCGGCTGCGCCGCGCGGCAGGGCTGCCCGCAGCTGTGCGACCGAAGGTGTACGACCGCGCAGGTCAGTAATAGTCAGCATGATGAACTTTCCGGTTGGTTCTTCGAACGCTTCAATCATAGGACGAAGCCGAGACACAATTGCGCTGCCCCCTAGACTGGCAAGTATGACCAACAGCCATCCATGGTGGGAAGACTTTGCATCCCTGGCCTATCCACCGAATTTTCCAGTCGACCCGACGAGTGCGGATTTCCCACTTCCCGAGCGGACCGCAGACCTGGAAGACCTGCCGGATGACTTAACTGACCTGCTCGCCACCTCCGTCGCCTTCAATGCTGCCGGCGACTATGCCGGGGCGTGGCGGGTGCAGACCAGCCTGGGCCGCACCCACTGGTATGACCAGCCGGACCTGGACACATTGCCGAAGAAGTCCGCGGTGGAATGGTTTCAGCAACGCATCTCTATCACCGACTTTTTAGAGCTATCCGACGAGCGGGACCTGATTCAAGCCGAATGGCTGGAGTGGGCCGAACGAAACCTGGACTCGCATAATGAATTGTTGAGCTTGGCCTACCGAGCCATCTCAGAGCTGCACAGTGACACCGCAACCATCGGCGGCTTTGCCTTCCCGTTGACGCTGCAATTCGTTAACCGGGTGGAGCTGATGAGCGCCGCCCCGATGCCGGTCGTGGGTGCGGCGGCGATTGTGTTGGCGGAGGCGTGCCTGTCCAAGCAACTGGTTGGGCTGGCCGAGTCGATCGCCCGGCATGAACCCAAGTTGGATGCCAAGGGCGCCAACACCGATGCGCTGAAGCTGCTGCGCGCCCATATTGCGTGGCACCAGGACGATATCGCCACGGCAGAAGATTTGCTGGCCCAAGTCGAATACCAACCGGTTAATAATGCCCTCACCTCCGTGTTTGAGGCCCACAACCTGCACGCTTACCTGGAGTTCCTCCGGGAAAACCATGAAGCATCCTTCGCGCATGTGCGGGCAGCTGCAACGATTGCGCTGCAAAATGACTTCATTGTGGCCGGGTTGGGTTCGGCGGCAATGTACGTGAAGTATCTGCACGATTCCGGCGAAATTGAGCATGTCCTCGATTTCGGGGGCGCTTATCTGCGGGCGGCGCATGGGTTGCCGGTCTCGTCGCTGCATTTGGATCTGCAGCTACTGGTGGCCAATGCCTATTTCATGGCCGGTGACTATGAGGAAGCCGGCGCCGCAGCAATGGCAGTTGCGGGTTGGTCGCAGATGACCGACGAGGATTCCCGGACCACATTGGCGTTCATCATTGCGGCGGAAGTTCGCTGCTTCAATGACGATATTGCTGGTGCGATGTCACTGATGAAGGACACCGCCGACTTCATGAAAACCCGCGGCAACATGGAAGATTGGGCGATGTCGTTGCGGCATGCCGCTCGGTTTGCTGCGCTATCCCCGGATCAGGCGGACCGGGACCGCGCATTGCTGTGGCTCAATGAGACCGCACCGACCTCTGAGGTCGACCGCGCATTGTGGCTGATGTTGCATTTCACGGTGCTGCAGGCCGCGGACCGCGATCGCGCTGATATTGCCGATATTGAAACGGCGGCGGAGATTTTTGTGCAGCACGGTGAAGTCGATGACGCCGCGAAGGCGTACCTGATTGGGATTCGCTACCTAGTGGAGCAGTACCGCTTCGAGGAAGCGCATAGTTATTGTGACCGGGTGGCGTTATTGGTCGATCATCAAAACGCTGACCCGGAATTATTGGAAATTGCCCACGAAATTTTGGATGAAGGATAGCTGAAGGTACATCATGGCCCCTACCGTCGAGAAGGTCCGTCCCCTGCTGGTTTCCGCCTGCGACTCATTTGCTGCTGGCACCGACATTTCCGCCGTTGTGGCCCAGGCCGCACGAATGTTCGGCGATGATGCCCCTTCCACCCGTGCGCTTGTTGACGTTTTGGGCGACGAGGAAAAACTAGTCTTCCAGTGGCTGCGTGGTCTGATTGCGGACGGGCTAGTGCTGCCTCGTGGCTTTTCCGACCGAGCCGGAGCACTCACAGTGTCTCTGGCGCTGGCGCCGACCGCGCAGAATGTGACACTGCGCTGGCTAACCGAACCAGGTTTTGCTGGTACCGGTGCCCCAGCTGCGGAATTAGTCGAAGCAGCCACCACGCAACTGATGGATTTCGACGAGCCTATTGCGCTGGCTGGCTTAGTCGAGTTGTTTACCCTGCTCCCCCGGCTCCGCAACGCCCACGTGTTGGAACCGGTTGCGCAGCGACTGCAGGCAGCCGACGGCGCCGGTGAACTCAGCGCAGGGCAACAAGACCGGATGCAGCTTGCCATGGGGCTGCGAGAATTCGTTGAAGGTAACCCGCAGACGGCAGCTGCCCGATTCGCTGAGGTCACCGCTACCCCAAGCCTGCGAACCGAAGCAGCAGTGTATCGCGCCGCGTCATTGCGTCAACAAGCCCAACACGCCGAGGCCATGGACACGCTGCGGGACGCGCTGACCTACACCACCGCGGACACCGCCATCGACCACCTTGCCGTCGCCGCCCAGGCCGCACCGTTAGCATTGGCGCTGCGGGAACCGGAAGAAATGACCGAGATCTGTGTCGCGGCATTTGAACTGGCCACCGAACTGCCCTGGGGCTTGGTCTCCCACCACATCGCCATGGATGCAGCACGCGGGGTCGGCAGCGCCGGGGACGCAGGCCGGGCCGCGGAAATTGCTGCGTTTGCCGGGAAGAAAGAACGCCGCGCCGTCGACTGGATTCGACACGGCGGCGCCCCTGGTGACGCCGACACCTTCACCCAAGCCGCGATCGAATCGCTGGGGCTGGCGGCTGGCGCCGCGGAACTCGCCGGTGATGCGGAACAGGCGCAGCAATTGCAGACTTTGCTGGCGAACCTGCAGACCGAAATCGCCGCGGACTAGGGCCTGCCCGGCGCGAACTAGTCCTCGAAGTCGAGGCCGAGGTCCAACGCGGTGACCGTGTGTGTCAGCCCGCCTACTGCCAAGTAGTCCACCCCGCAGGTCGCATAGTTGCGGGCAACATCCAAGGTCAGCCCGCCGGAGGACTCCAACGTGGTCCGTGGCGACAGCTGATCTCGGCGCTGCACCGCAATCTGGGTTTGCCACAGTTCAAAATTGTCCAAAAGGACCTGGTCTGGGCGCTCAGCGAGAATCGCATCGAGCTGTTCCAAGGTGTCGACTTCCACTTCACACCATAGGTCTGGGTAGGCGGCGCGCACTTTCCGCAACGCCTCAACTACCCCACCTGCGGCAATGACATGGTTGTCTTTAATCATCGCTTGGTCGCCGAGGCCATAGCGGTGGTTCACCCCACCGCCCACGGACACTGCAAACTTTTGCAGATTCCGCATGCCCGGCAAGGTTTTGCGGCTATCGCGAATTCGGGCGCCCGTGCCGAGCACTGCATCCACCCAGTGGGACGTGGCGGTCGCAATGCCGCTGGCATGGGTGATGAGATTCAAGAACGTGCGCTCAGCCGTCAGGAGGGTGCGGGTCGGCGCCGAAATCGTAGCGACGACGTGGCCCGGCTGGACTCGGGTGCCGTCCGCGACGGACTCCACCGTGAAATTCTCTGGGTCGGTCAGCTGCGCGAGGGTCCAAGCGGGGATGTCCGCCCCGGCGATCACGCCAGGTTTGCGGGCGACAATTTTCGCGACGCTGCGGGCGGATTCGTCGACTGTGGCGACCGACGTGGCATCCGGTCCGTAGCGCAGATCTTCGTCGAGGGCAGCGCGGATAAGCGCGTCTGTTTCGGCGCGATCCAATGGCACAGTGCTATCTGGCGCCGGGACCTTGGCTGGGTTCGTTGGGTTGCTGGCCACCGCTTACTCGCCACCACCAGGCTGGCCAATGGCAATCATGCGTTCCAGGGATGCGCGGGCCTTATCCGCAACATCGGTTGGCACATCCACTTCGTCGGCGCCCAAAGCCAAGCTACGCAGCAGGGCTGCCGGGGTGATCATCTTCATGTACGAGCAGGATGCGCGGTCGTTAATCGGTTCGAAGTCCACGTCTGGGGCGGCTTTACGCAGCTGGTGCAGCATGCCAATTTCGGTGGCCACCAGCACCTTCTTCTGGCCGGACTTTTCTGCCTTGTGTGCTTCATCCAGCATCGCGCCGGTGGACAGCATATGCACGCGGTCCTGCTCAATGGTGCCTTCGCCTGCCAGGTAAATGGCGGAGTTTGCGCAGCCACATTCTGGGTGAATGTAGAGGTCAGCGTCTGGGTTTTCGGTGGCGCGGTCCTTGAGCTCCTGGCCATTGATATTGGCGTGGACGTGGCATTCACCGGCCCAGATGCGGATATTGTCGCGGCCAGTTTCGCGTTTGACGTGTGCGCCAAGGAACTGGTCTGGGTTGAACAGCACGTCCTTATCGGCTGGCAACGATGCGACCACTTCCACTGCGTTGGAGCTGGTGCAGCACACGTCGGTCAGTGCTTTCACGTCGGCGGTGGTGTTGACGTAGGACACCACGATGGCGTCTGGGTACTCTGCCTTCCACTCGGCGAGCTGCTCGGCGGTGATGGAATCTGCCAGGGAGCAGCCGGCGCGCTCATCTGGGATGAGGACCGTCTTTTCTGGGCTGAGGATTTTCGCGGATTCTGCCATGAAATGCACACCGCAGAAAACGATGACGTCTGCGTCGGTTTCGGCAGCGATGCGGGACAGTCCTAGGGAGTCGCCGGTGTAATCGGCGATGTCCTGGATTTCTGGGAGTTGGTAGTTGTGCGCCAAAATGACGGCGTTGCGGGCTTTGGCAAGGCGTCGAACTTCGGCTGCCCAGTGTTCGTCAGCTTCGATTCCGCTGTATCCGTGCGGGCCGTCGGTGATCTGGTCCAGCAGATCAGATTCGAGTGGGGCAAGCGCGGGGCGGTTGCTGGCAACGCTGGTCAATTCGCTTCTCCTTGATTTGCCAAGACTACTTCTTCTTTGTGCCTGGTTAATTGGGGATGGGCAATATTCTATGTCGTAGCGACGAAATTGCCGATTCCGCCCCGCAGTCTGCACAAAACCGAACATAGTAGCTAGTGTGCTGCGGTAGTGTCTGAGGAGGTTGCTAACTTCATCATTGTTCAACCACCGCGGGGTTTGTCCGCCGTTATGGTGGATCTTGTAGGCATGAAAGGAGCTTCATGAATAGTGCTTCGCTCTTCCAGAATCCTGCCCCGTGGTGGCGGCAGCCAGATCAGCCACAGGTTGCGCTCACCGCTCCTCGCTCTCATGCCTACACACATGCCGATATCCCTGGCGAGCTGTCCGAGCAACTTGATGACTTTCTGTTTGAGCTATTACTTCCTTCCGAATTCACACCGCTAGACACGCTGCTGGAGCGAACCGGTGAGGCACGACGCGGATCGCTGGAATCGGAGTATTGGAGCTGCCTGCAAGTGTTAGGCACCACGTGGTATCGGCGCGGCGAGCTGCCGGAGGGTTTTGCGGAGCTGTCCCCGCAGTTGCAGTCGGAGTGGTTTGCTGCGGCCTACTTCTTCGAAACGATGAATGGTGAACTGCAGCTGGCCCAGCTGACCTGCGCGCAGTGGGAACAGCTGGCCGCAGATACCGACGATGCGTTGATGTACCACCAGGCGCACAGCCGCCTACTTGCGGTGGCAAGTTTGCTAGCCGCGAACTATCCCGATTTCACCCATCCGTGCATTGCTCCTGCTGAACTTACGGACTCGATGACCCGTGGCCCGCGCTGGTCAGAGCTGCGCGATTTCGCCCCTGCTGATGGCGAGCGCGCATTGTTCACCGATGTCATTGATGCCTACATTTACGCCGGTCAGCAGCTGCACGACGAGGCGGCGGCGCTGGAACTAGCGGCGATCCTCGAGCAGCTCCCGCAGCGTTCGACCGACTTGCTGGGGATGTTCGTTTCTGGCCCACCGCTGCTGATGCTCCTGGTCCGAATGTCGAATGCAGCCTCCCCTGCGGAACATGCGTACCTGCACGAACATGCGATTGCGACCGCTGCACAGTCGGCAGACCCAGCTGCAACCCTATTCCGCAGCTATCTCCAGTTGGGGATGCTGTCGGCACTGATGGATGAGCAGGACGAAGCGCTCCGGTGTCTCGCTGCAGCCTCTGAAGTTGCCCACGCCGCGAAGTTCCCATTTTTGGCCTTCGAATCCGAGACTTTCCGGGCCAAGACGTTGGCCAAACTTGGTCGTTGGGACAGCTTCGATGCTTTGACCGCGGATATTCTGCACCGCCAGGACCTATATTTGCTCAGCAGGTTCCGCTTCGACTTTGCGGTCAACGCAATTGAGCGCGCCACCGCAGTCGGAGACATTGATACGAAAGTAGCGGCCGCACGATTCGGCCTCGCCAACGTCGACCCGCACACCGCCGATGCCGCAGTTGCGCGGTTATTTCTACTTTTCGGGCAGGCGCTTATTGACGGAAGCGTGCAGGATGTCGTACACGCCATCACCGTGCTCGAGCAGATTTCCGAGCTCCTACCCCGCCGCAGCATCGCTGAAGAATTGGAGTTCGCAGAAACCCTGGCCGAGTTGCATTTGCGCGCCGACAGCTTCAATCAGGCTTTAGTGCATTCGACTCAGGCAGTGCTGCTGGCTGAAGAATTGGACGGCCCGGATGCGCCGGCCGCTCAGATTGATGCGTGGGTGCGGCTTGCTTGCGCGTGGGGCTACTCCCGGTGGTGGCGGGACCCAGCAATCCCGGTGGCGTATGCCCTTAGTTTGATCGGTTTTTCTTTCGATTCTTCGTCGGAGGCAGTGTCCAAGCTGGCCGCGCTTCAGGAATACAAGTCGCAATACATGGAGCCGTTTCCGTTTGCCCCCATGCCGATTACGACCGAATCGAAGGTCGAAGCAATGGAGTTTCTGACGCAGGCAGTCTCGCAGGACGCCTCCTTCGATCCGGTTGAAGTGCCCACCGTTGCTGGCGAGCACACGATGATCCCGCAGCAAGAAGTACACCCACTTCCTTCCGATCTGAGCGCTTTCATCAGTGAATGTATTGCCGCCCGGTTGACCAATGACTTCGTCACTTTGCGTCGAGCTCCATCCCATTTCGCTCGCTATATTTGGCCACAGTTCTCGGAAACTGCGTCCTACCTCCTCGACGATGAAGAGGAGTGGATCGAGTGCTTCCTGCAGGGCTTCGCGGCCGGGATCCACTTTGATGATGCCGCGCTCATTGACACGATCAATGAAGTGTCAATGGTGGTGGAAGTTAACTGCGACAGCGATGTGATGTTGTTGGTGCGGTCGCTGATTAATGCGACGTGGGATTTGCGTCAAGCCTTTTTGCTTGACGACGTTCGCAGCCAGCAACGACAGATTGTGGTGCTGCAACGGAAGCTGGGCTTCGCGAACAAACTCATTGAGGAAGGCTCCCCAGAGCTGGCACCGGTGGTGTCGCAGCAGCTTGCTTGGGTGTTTGTCCAAGCCGAGTCGGCGCTGCGGGACTTGGCGTCGAGCCGTATTTTCGCGCCGAATGCAGACTTGGCAGCGAAATTGCAGGCGGTAGCTGACCATTTCAATCCCGGTATTGCCGAAGCTCGGATGGAGTGGGCACGCGAAGCAGATCAGTTATTCCGTGCCTTTTCTGACGACAGTATTTATGCGCCGGAAAGCGCGGCGGCTGGGCAGCTGCTCGAACACATCAGTACCGAGCCGACTCACACGCCAGTACTGGCTGCAAGCCGGGCGTTAGCTCTGCTCAGTAGTTATTCTCGTGCGCTCGGCGAGTTCAAGGATGGTCGCCGATGTGCGTTGGCGAGTCTGGAGATTTCGCTTCGCCACGGTCTGGTGGCTGATGCGCTGACTGCAGCCGCATTGTTAGCGCAGTGCGGTACGCGGCCACGGCATGCGGCCGTGTTCTTGGAACGTACCGAACCACTACTTGCGGAAGTACAGCACATTGCGGGCAGTAACAAGGTACTGACGTACTTGCGACAGGTTGCCAGTGCATATGGGGTGCTTGAGCGCCATGACGAATACATCGCGGCCCTAGATGCAGCTGCGGATTATGCCGCATCAATTCATGAGCTCCGGGTAGCAGCGGAACTGCGCTTTGAATTGTCGTTGTGTTACCGCGAGCTCGATGACTTGGACGCCGCATTCGATAGTTTGATGCACACTATTCATTTGCGGCGCCGAATTGGTGACACCAACATCGCAGCACAGACCATGCTGCAAGCGGCACTGACCGTGGCGCATTTGGATATCGCGGATGCTGAACAGCAAGCCTATAAGCGGGCCGAGGAAGCTCTCGTCATGCTGAAAAGTGAGGCCGAGTGCTTAGGCGTCGCCCGTGGTTTGTACACCAATGCGCTGCTGAGTTTTGATTTTGAGAACCAGGGCCGCTTTCGATATTTCTCCGGTGAGCTGAAGAAACTTCAAGAACAAGTGGAGCTGCTCGATGGCCGAATCAAGGTCGATCCAGATGAGCTAGCCAACCTGGTGACGCATGTCGATGAACTTGCGGAAGAGTGGCCAGAACCGACTATCGACAACGCTGCTCCCGACACCGAGGATGACGCGGTCGAGTGGGAGGACAACGAGGTCACCGACGACGCTGACAGTTGGGATGACGATGATTGGGAAGAGGAGGATGACTGGGACGACGAGGATGAGGAGGAATACGAGGACGACGATGAGTCTGAAGACCGAAATATCGACGTCAATCCAGATCAGTTGAGTCTGCCCTTCTTCGATCTTCCCGAGCACCTGCATGTAGTCTCCGCTGAACCCCCTCACGGCCCTGTCTCCAAGAGCTCAGAGTGGTCAGAAAAGCTCAACGAAGCGCTCAAGCCTGAAGGCCCGCCAGTCACGCCGGAGGAACAATTCTCCGAGGTCACCGATCCCTTCGAGTCCGAACCTAACTTTGATCCGGAGTCGGAGTAGCCGGTTCGTCGTCATCACCGGCGACGAACATGCCCAACCAATAGGCAGCGACCGCCAGGGTTGATTCCACAATGATCGCCACACCAGGATTCATCGCCGGGAAAACTTCGGCGATATCCCCCGGTTGGAAGTTGTCCAGGTTCGGCACCGGGTGCATCAGGTCGCCCACACCCAGCGCTACCAGCAACATGAGGTAGGAACCAACTAGTCCGACGGCTAAGACCCACAGCAGCATGACAGGGCCGCGGCTGCGGCGTAAACGTCCAAAAGCAAATGCCCCGACCGCCGCACCGAGCACCATCGAAACGACGGTGAACCAAGCAACATTGTCGAACCCAGCGCCGGAGGTCAACGGGTCAATTGCTAGCGCCAACCCATTGTCCAATTCGACGGCCTGAGCTGACGTGGTTGCGCCGAAAGCGCCGATCGCGGCGCCGGCCAACGCGTTGAGCACCATGGCGATGGAAAACAGCAACCCCGCGTCACCGAAGAACGGCGAAATCCGCGGGGCTGAAGGTTGGGTGGGCATCGGTTCAGGCATGCCAGTTAATCTACTCGCTAACGCGAGCTTCTTGACGAAGTGGTGCGTTTCGGGATTCCTTCACAAACGACACGGCCAGCAGGCCAACCAGCGACATGGCAATCATGTACGCGGCAATCGCGAGGGAGGAATCGAAACGGTTCAGCAGCATCTGCGCGATCATCGCGGAGAATGCACCGCCGATAATGGAACCGAGCGCATAGGCCAACGAAATGCCGGAGTAGCGCAGCTCCGCGGGAAACAACTCCGCGAACATCGACGAGGTGGGCCCGTAGGAAAGCCCAAGCCCTGGGATGAGCAACACAACGCCGACACCGAAAAGCCACAAGCTCCCGTCCGCACCGGCGCGGTCAACCAACAGGAACATCGGCACCATCGCCACGGCCTGCAGCACAAAACCGAGTTGGTGGGCACGGACCCGGCCGATGGCATCGGAGAGGACCCCGCCCCACAACGTGGTACCAATCCACAGCACCGCAGCCAGCAGCAGGCAGAGCATCACCGGAACTTGCGGCAGCCCCCACGTCTTAATGGCATAGGTGCCCATGAACGCAATGATGATGTAGCCGCAGGCATTATTGCCCGCAAAAACCAGCGCGAGGTGCACAATACGGCGCCATTGTTCCCGGAAAGTGCGGCCAATCGGTGCGGAGGAACGGCGTTGGAGTTGTTGCATTTCGACGAACACCGGGGACTCGTCAACGGCGCGGCGAATAACAATGCCGATGACCACCAGCACCAACGAGCACAGGAATGGGATGCGCCAGCCGAAGGACATGAACTGCTCTTCGGACATCGCTGCGCGGGTCAGCAAAATCGTGGCGGACGCCAGCGCTAAGCCAGCGGGAACACCGATTTGCGGGAAGGCACCATTGCGGCCGCGGCGTCCCACCGGTGCGTGTTCAACAGACAACAACACTGCCCCACCCCATTCACCACCTGCTGAAATGCCTTGCAGCACACGCAGCGCAATGAGCAGCAGCGGCGCAGCAGCACCGATCTGGGCGTAGGTCGGGAGCAAGCCGATAGCCACGGTTGCCCCACCCATGAGGAACAAGGTGAGCGCTAGGGTGCGCTTGCGTCCAATGGTGTCGCCGAGGTGACCGCCGATAATAGCGCCCAAGGGGCGGAAGAGGAAGCTGATGCCGACGGTGGCGAAAGATAGGACGGTGGCGAGGCCTGGGTTGGATTGGCCGAGTGGGCCGAAAAATAGGGCGCCGAAGACAATGCCGGCGGCTTGGGCGTACACCAGGAAGTCGAACATTTCGACGGTGGTGCCAATGACGGTTGCGGCGAGGACGCGCCGCTCTTCGCGGGGTGTGACGGCGCTGGCGGCAGCACTGTCCACATCCCGGATCATGGTGGTGTTTTCATTCATCAGATATGTGTATACCGGGTGTGGCAGTGCTTTGCGGGTATTTACCGCTCCAACAGCGCAGAGTCGACACTGCCATGGCGGGAGCATTTCGCTGTCCAGCCGTCTGGTCGCACCTGCACAATCATGCGGCGCTTGCACAGTGGGCAGTAACGAGGTGCTTCCAGCCCGGCGCGCGCTGCGTGTGACAGTGCGGGAGTTTCCCCGGCTGCGAGGTCAGCGCCGGTGTACGGGTCGTAGAGGTGCCCTTCGCCGGTCAGGAAGGTCAGGGCCAGTTCCGTAAATGGGCTGGCTTCGGCCGGGGAGGCGGAGGCTCGGGTGCGTGTTGTCATGATTAGCAGGTGGCGTTGAGGGCTTTAATTGGCAGACGCAGTTTGCCGAGCATATCGACGTCGGTTTCGGCGCGGCGGCCCAACGTGGTCAGGTAGTTGCCAACGATCAGGGCGTTGATGCCGCCCAGCAGGCCTTGTTCGGCACCGAGGTCGCCCAAGGTTAGTTCACGGCCGCCGGCAAAGCGCAGCATCGTTTTCGGCAGCGCCAGGCGGAAAGCACCGATAGCGCGGAGGGCTTCTTCGGCTGGCAGTGGCTCGCGGCCGGCGAATGGGGTGCCTGGGCGTGGGTCGAGGAAGTTCAGTGGCACTTCGTGTGGGTCGAGTTCTTGCAGCTGCACTGCGAATTCGGCGCGCTGTTCCACGGTCTCCCCCATGCCGAGGATGCCGCCACAGCACACTTCCATACCCGCTTCTTTGACCATTTCCAGCGTGGACATGCGGTGTTCCCAGGTGTGGGTGGTGACAACTGATGGGAAGTGGGAGCGAGCGGTTTCCAGGTTGTGGTTGTAGCGGTGTACGCCCGCTTTCGCGAGGCGGTCGACCTGTTCCTGGGTCAGGGAGCCGATGGAGACAGCTACGTTGATGTCCACTTCGGACTGGATGGCCTGGATGGCTTGTTCAACTTGCTGCATGAGTCGCTCATCTGGTCCGGAGACCGCGGCGACGATGCAGAATTCGGTGGCGCCGGACTTCAAGGATTGCTTGGCGGCATCGACCAGCGATGGGATGTCCAGCCAGGCGGCGCGCACCGGGGAGTCGAAAAGGCCGGATTGGGCGCAGAAGTGGCAGTCTTCTGGGCAGCCGCCGGTTTTCAGGGAGATAATTCCTTCGACTTCGACGTCTTCGCCGCACCATTTCAGGCGGACGTCGTGGGCGAGCTTGAGTAGTTCTTCGTTGCGGTCGAAAGGCAGCTGGAATACCTGGACCAGTTCGTCGTAGTTCAGGCCTTCGCCGCGGCCAAGCACCTTGTCGCGGGCTAGGTCGAGGATGTCGGTCGTGGTGACGCTGGTGGTCATTGGGCTGCCTCCAAGAGGTTAACGTTGTGAAACTAAGAACTTGAACACTGTTTTGAACGGTGTTTAATAGAGCGTAGCGGACTTAGTTCACCTGACAAACCCAAACCATAAAAAACGCTGGCCAGCGCGGCGATTTCTCACCGGGCTACCAGCGTTTTCCTGCAGCGCCAGTTAGTTAGCGCGCATTGACCAGTTTGCGACTAGTGCTCGTCGTAGTGGTCGCCGTGGGCTGCATGGCGGTGTCCGTCATGCAGGTAGTCCACGTGGTCACCGTGCGGCACTGCTTCGTGGCCACAGTTGTCACCGTGGACATGTCCGCCGTGGTCTTCGGCCTGCACGTGGCCAGTTGGTTCGCATTCGACCCATTCGCCATCTACCTTGCGGTGGATGTGACCGTCGTGCGCGTAGTCAGTGTGGTCACCGTGCTCGAATGCTTGGTGTCCACAGTCAGCACCATGTTCATGGTCGTGGGCAGCGTGCACCTTGTGTTCACTCATTGGAATCCCTCGCTCTCTTTGGATACTGGGTATTCACCTCTAATTCTACGCCTGTGGTTTAGCTTCCCCAAGGGATTGTGCGCACTATCATCGAGTTCATGCAGCTTTCCCGCGAGACCATTGTTGACGCCGCCCTCCTCATCCTCGACGAGTACGGCCTCCAAGATCTCTCCATCCGCCGACTCGCCAAACAACTCGACGTCGCCGCTGGCGCCATGTACTGGCACTTCCCCTCCAAACAGGCACTGCTGGGTGGTATCGCCGACCGTCTCCTCGCGCCGCTGTCCCGACCGTCGCTTATTGACGTTGCGACCACTGACCAGTGGCGCAGCAAAGCTGCGCAGTTCGCAGACACGTTCCACCGCTGTCTGACCAGTCACCGCGATGGCGCTGAAGTTGTCTCCGCTGCCTTGGCCACCCGCACCGCCAGCGCGGATCCCGCTGCGCTGCTGCAACAGATCCTCGGGGCAGCTGACCTCGCAATCAGCCCGAAGCACGCTGCTGAGACACTCATCTATTTCATCCTAGGCGCGACCGTTGATGAACAGACAGCAGAAAATCTAGCTGCCGCCGATCCGTCAAAAAGCAACGATGGGGCCGCACACCACAAGCGCATCGCTACCGGTATTGACATCATCCTGGCCGGCACCTCCGCTGTCTGACTGCCGACAGCGGGACTAACGGGCACGGTACATATAAGGTTAACTGCATGACCCCAGTAACAACCGTTGGCGATTACCTCGTGTGGCCAGGCGATGCCTACCCACTCGGCTCCACCTATGACGGCGCAGGCACCAACTTTGCCCTGTTCTCTGACATTGCAGAAAAGGTCGAGCTCTGCCTGATTGACCGGGACGAAAACGAAACCCGCATCCCACTGGAAGAAGTCGACGCCCACACCTGGCACTGCTACCTACCAGGTGTCGCGCCCGGTCAGCGCTACGGCTACCGCGTGTACGGCCCATACGACCCGGCCCGCGGCCACCGCTGCGACCCGAACAAGTTGCTGGTCGACCCATACGCCAAAGCCTTCGACGGTGAATTCGACGGCCACCCGTCGCTATTTAGCTACGACATCACCGACCCGTCGAACCCGCATGGCCGCAACACCGAAGATTCCCTCGGCCACACCATGAAATCCGTGGTCATTAACCCATTCTTCGACTGGGGCGCTGACCGCCCGCCACGCCACCCATACGACAAAACCGTCATCTACGAAGCGCACGTCAAGGGCATGACCATGACCCACCCAGACGTGCCGGAATCACTCCGCGGCACCTACGCTGGCCTCGCGCACCCCGCGATCATCTCCTACCTCAAAGACCTTGGTGTCACGGCGATTGAACTGCTGCCAGTACACCAATTCCTGCAGGATGACCGCCTGCGCGAACTGGGACTGCGCAACTACTGGGGCTACAACACCTTCGGCTTCCTCGCCCCGCACCAGGACTACGCGGCGGCCCGGAAACCAGGCGGCGCAGTATCCGAATTCAAAGGCATGGTCCGCGCATTCCACGAAGCGGATATTGAAGTGATTTTGGACGTGGTGTACAACCACACCGCCGAAGGTAACCACCTCGGCCCAACCATCGCATTCCGCGGTATCGACAATGCGGCCTACTACCGGCTCGTCGATGGCGACCCAACGCACTACATGGACTACACCGGCACCGGTAACTCCCTGAACGTGCGCCATCCACATACCCTGCAGCTGATTCTCGATTCGCTGCGCTACTGGGTCGAAGAAATGCACGTCGACGGATTCCGCTTCGACTTGGCTTCTACCCTGGCCCGCGAACTCCACGACGTCGATAAGCTCTCTGCCTTCTTCGACCTCGTGCAACAGGACCCAATTGTCTCGCAGGTCAAACTGATTGCTGAGCCATGGGACGTCGGCGAAGGTGGCTACCAGGTCGGTAACTTCCCAGCGATTTGGACCGAGTGGAACGGTAAATACCGCGACACCGTCCGCGACTTCTGGCGCGGCGAACCAGCCACCCTCGGCGAATTCGCCTCCCGCATCACCGGCTCCTCCGACCTGTACGCACACAACGGTCGCCGCCCAACCGCATCCATTAACTTCGTCACCGCCCACGACGGCTTCACCCTGAACGACTTGGTGTCCTACAACGAGAAGGACAACTGGGCCAACGGTGAGGAAAACCGCGACGGTGAATCCCACAACCGGTCGTGGAACTGCGGCGTGGAAGGCTCCACCGACGACGAAACCGTCAACAGTCTGCGTCGCCGTCAGCGCCGCAACTTCCTGACTACCATGATGATGTCGCTGGGCACCCCAATGATTTGCCACGGCGATGAAATGGGTCGCACGCAGCGCGGCAACAATAACGTCTACTGCCAAGACAATGAACTGGCGTGGATTGATTGGCAGCAGGTCAAAACCAACTCGGAGCTGGTGGACTTCACCACCTTCCTCATTGAGATGCGCAAAAAGCATGCGGTGTTCCGCCGCCGCCGCTTCCTCAAGGGCGGCCCGCTGGGTGAAGACGCCGAAGGCCGTGACGTGGCATGGCTGACTTACGCCGGCCGTGTGATGACCCCCGAGGACTGGGACTTCGACTTCGGTAAATCGCTGATGATGTACCTCAACGGTCACGCCATCACCGAGCCGGATGAGCGCGGCCAGCGCATTGTCGATGACAGTTTCCTAGTGTGCTTCAACGCGCACTACGAGGACATTATGTTCCAGGTGCCGGGCTCCGATTACAGCGACCGGTGGAAGGTACTGGTGAACACCTACGAGCTGACTGGTCGCCCAACCCGTGAGCAGTTTGTGGAGGCCGAGGGCGAAATCCGCGTTCCGTCCCGCTCCATTGTCATTCTGATTGAGGCGAACTAGTTCGCTTCGAATTGTCGCTGTAAGTTGGTCCAGTGGCCGGGCCGGGTTCCGAAGAATTCGGTCAGGCGCTGGTCTAGGTCTGGGGTTGCGGGCCGTTGCCCGGCGATGAAGCGGCCTAGCTGCGACGATGGTACGTCAATGCTGACGGCCAAGTAGTAGATGGACAGGTTTCGAGGGGCCAGGAAATCTTGGGCCAGGACGGTTCCGGGATGTGCAACGGCAGTTCGAGCCATTGGGTTTCTCCTTCGCGGCGTACAAGCTGAGGTCCAACGTGGCCACAGCATAGCCAGCCCGTGTTAACTCTTCGCAGCCCTCTGCAAATGTTTGGTGAATTCTTGCCAAACTCTCCCCGCCTCCACCCAGGTAGACTGGCCACATGGAGTTTTTGGGATACGGCGCACGCCTGGCAATGAGCAACACCACTGTCCGCATCGAACGAGGTCTCCTCGCCCGCGGTCGCCACGGCACCGTCACCGAAATCCCAGTATCCGCCATCACCGGCGTCGACACCGCGGCGCCGTCCCCATTGGTTCCAGGTTTCATCCGCGTGCTTATTGACGATATGGAGCCCGACTCGCAATCTTTGGTTGACGATTCCGCCGAAACAATGTGGCTGCTAGTGGCACACGCTGCTGTTATCGAGGAATTTCCGAAGGCCCTGGAGCAGGCCCGTGCAGGCCAGCTATCTGATGAGCTGCCGCCACTGGCGAACCTCGCTGAACCAACTTTGTTGGTCGGCGCAGGCAACGCGGATGCTGGCGCTGGTGCTGGCTCTGGCGCTGGTGCGCCGATTGACTTCGTGGCCGTCGATGTTGAAACCGCCAATGACCAGCTCGGTTCCATCTGCCAAATCGGAGCTGCAGTGGTGCGCGGCGGAAAAATCACTGACACATACAGCTGGCTGTGCCGCCCACCTGCAGGCTTGGAGGCGTTCGCGGAAGAAAACGTTGGCGTTCATGGCATCCGCCCATCGGATGTGGCAACTGAGCCAACATTCTTGGAACGCTTCAACGAACTGAAGAGCATTGTCGGCACAGCTCCGTTAGTAGCGCACAACGCCGCGTTCGATATGGGCGCATTCCAGCAGGCCGCGAAAGCGTCGGGCGCACAGTTGCCGGAGTGGGAATTCGGCTGCACACTCATGTGGGCTCGGCGCGCAGTTCCGGGGTTGAAGAACTACCGGCTCACTACGGTCGCTGGTGAAGCGGGCGTCACGGTGGAAAACCATCACGATGCCAAGGAAGATGCGGTCGCTTCGGCACATATTGCGCTGTGGCTGATGGCAGGCGATCACAATTACACCCCGGCGAAATACGCCGAGTCGATTCGGTTCGCGCAGGGCCGGCTCTCCCCGGCCGGGTTGGTGTTCGTGCATAACTCCGGCGGTCCAGCTGGTGGCAAAACCACGATCGCCCCAGCGGGAGCTGCGCCGAAGCAGCAGCGCCAAGCTCGGTGGGACGCAGCGAAAACCCCAGATGTTATTCCGGAAACCAACACGGATGCCAACCCGGACAATCCTCTTTTTGGCGCCAATGTCACGCTCACTGGCGACTTCGCCCCGCACGACAAGGGCGAGTTGTGGAATCTGATTGCCCGAGCGGGCGGCACCGTCGGCAAGAATGTCACGAAGAAGACCACCGTGTTGGTGGCGGGCCCATGGGATACGGTGACGTCGAAGCAGAAGCGTGCGGAGGAGCTGCAGGCCAAGGGCCAGGACATTGAGATTTGGACGGCGAACCAGCTGCTTGATGCGCTCGGATTGAACGAAGCGCCCCCGTTCTGACCTGCAACTTCAGCACGCTTTCCCCCGAACGGGGTTAGCGCGCTAGACTCGGGCGGACCATTTGGGCGCGCGCTGCGTCTAAAGACATGAGAAAGTAGGCATAGCTTTTACGGGGGAAACGTGCGAAACGAGGCGAATCACATGAACTCAGGTGTGCCGGAAGTCGTTCCGGTGCTGCGGCCACACTCTTGGCTCCTGACTTTTGATCACCTGCCATTGGAAGACCGCCCAATCTGGACCTTCGCCGGAGACGATTTCATCTCTGCGCTGTACCGGCCAGCCGCCCAGCACTTCGTCACCGCCGGCGACATTGCCAAACAAGGCATTTCGCTTATTGACGCAATCGATACGGCAGCAAATAATTTCATTGCGGCAAACAGTTCCGCCAGCGGCTTAAATATCCAGATTCGTCCGGCCCAAGCGATCATTGATCTGGTGTCCCCACAAGGAGACCACGCCCCAGGTATTCAGATCCGAGCAGACAATGGCTACGCCAGCTCGTGGCTCACCCACCGAGAAACGTTGCGTGCTGTCGTCGACACGCTCGGAAGGTACTTCAATGATGTACCCCTATTCTTCCCCATCACCACTGACCTGCTGATTGCGGCACCGACCGGGGCTGATGGGCTCGAGCTGCTGTATCAGTTTGCGATGGACACCTACCGTGCAGCTGGCACGGACGCGATTTCCGCGCTGGCACACACCTGTGACGATGTCGCGCTACAACTGTGGACGCCACAAGTAGCCCGACCGGAGCGCCGCGCACACCTTTATGCCTTGCAGCAAACGACGCTTGCGCCCCATGGACACCCAATGCCGAACTACAGTGGACAGGGTGCACATATCCTCGCCTAGCTTTGAAGGGCTGTGAGTAACTCCATGACTCGGCAACCGATCACGTCGACCTACCGACTGCAGATGCGCGGGCCACAAGCAGATCCACAAGGTCGCGCGTTCACCTTCGCCGACGCCGAAACGATCGTGCCCTACCTGAAAGAGCTGGGTGTCTCCCACCTCTACCTCTCCCCAATTCTGACCTCCCTGCCGGACTCCAACCACGGCTACGACGTCATTGACCCCACCGAAATCAACCCAGAACTCGGTGGCCGGGAAGGCCTGCAAAAGCTAGCAGACACCGCACATGCCGCCGGACTTGGCATCATTATCGACATCGTGCCGAACCACGTTGGGATCGCCGACCCACAAGCTAACGAGTGGTGGTGGGACGTGCTGAAAAATGGTCGCGACTCCCAGTACGAGCCTTACTTCGATATTGACTGGCACCAAGACAACGGCATTAACGGCAAGATGGGCCTGCCAGTGTTGGGCAGCCCCGAAGACGTCAATAAGCTCGAAATTGACCGCAGTGGCTCCGAACCACTGCTGCGCTACTACGACAACGTCTACCCCATCGCCGACGGCACTGACGAAGGCAGCCCGCAAGAGGTCCACGACCGGCAGTGCTACCGACTGACCTACTGGCGCGACGGCATTATCGGCTACCGCCGATTCTTCTCCGTGGACGGGCTGGCCGGTATTCGCCAAGAAACCCCAATTGTTTTCGAACACACCCACCGCATCCTGCGGGAACTCGTCGCCGCCGACATTATTGACGGTGTCCGCGTCGACCACCCCGACGGCCTTGCTGACCCATTCGGCTACTTGAACCAGCTGCGCGAAGTAGTTGGCGCGGATAAATGGCTGGTCGTTGAGAAGATTCTTGGGTCCGATGAACCACTTGACCCGCGCCTGGCGGTCGACGGCACTACCGGCTACGACGCGCTCCGCGAACTCGATGGCGTGTTCATCAACCGCTCCGCCGAAGACGCCATGTCCATCCTCGCGCTCCAACAAACCGGCTCCACCTGGGACGCCGAAGCGCTACACGCCACCGAACGGGAACTGAAAAAGTCGGTAGCCGCCACCGAATTGGGCGCAGAAGTCCGTCGCCTTGCCCGCGCGCTGCGCCGTGACAACTGGTCCACCGCCGGCGGTTTCGTCTCCGACGAGCTGCTCTTCGACACCATCTGCGAAGTCGTAGCCGCCATGCCGGTCTACCGCGCCGACTACGTCTCCTTGTCCCGCGTCACTGCCATGGTCATCTCCGATATGGCCGAACGTTTCCCATCTCGCGTGTTGGCACTGTCGCTTATCGCTGCGGGCCTGGTTGCGCACTCCGAAGCCGCCGTCCGCTTCGCCCAAGTCTGTGGTGCCGTCATGGCCAAGGGCGTGGAAGACACCACCTTCTACCGAGCATCCCGCCTCGTCAGCCTGAATGAAGTCGGCGGCGACCCCGGAAAGTTCGGCGTCTCCGCCGCCGAATTCCACCTGCTGCAAGACGAACGCGCCCGCCTCTGGCCACGCGCCATGACCACCCTGTCCACCCACGACACCAAACGCGGCGAAGATGTCCGTGCCCGCATCAGCCAGCTAACCGAACTGGCCGGTGATTGGACTGAAGTCGTTCGTCAATGGTCCGCCGTCACCCCAGCTCCTGATGGCGGTACCGGCTACTTCCTGCTGCAGAACATCATCGGGGTGTGGCCAGCCGACGGCGTCATCACCGACGAATTCCGTGACCGGATTCGCGCCTACGCGGAGAAGGCAAACCGCGAAGCTGGACTGCGCACCACCTGGACAGACCAAAACCAGAGTTTCGAACTGGCGGTGGAACACTGGCTGGATGCCCTGCTCGATGGTCCGTTGACCTCCTCCATCACCGAGTTTGTGCAGCGCATCGACGCTCCAGCGCAAGTGGTCAGCCACTCCCGCAAACTGCTGCAACTGATCGGCCCTGGCATTCCAGATGTGTACCAGGGCACGGAGTTCACCGAGGACACGCTGGTAGACCCAGATAACCGCCGCTTCATTGACTACACCGCGCGGCTACAAACCCTGCACAAGATTCGCGCCGAAGGTGCCAGCACCGCCGACGAAGTCAAGCAACTCATTGTTACCGAGTCGCTGCGACTGCGCCAAGACCGCCGGGAATCCTTCGTTGGTGGCCGCTACCAGCCAGTATTCGGTAAAGGCGAGCAGGAACACCAAGTGGTGGGTATGGCACGTGGCCCAGTCGGGCAGGATGTGGATATCATCGCGCTGGTCACCCGCCGCCCAATCAGCCTGAACCGGGCCGGCGGCTGGGGCAACACCACCGTCACCTTGCCGGAAGGCACCTGGATTGACCGGCTGACCGGCCACACCTGGTCCGGCACCGTGGGCGTGGACAGTTTGTTCGCGCAGCATCCGCAGGCGTTGTTGGTTGCGGAGCGCAGCTAGTGGCTCGCCGCTCCAGCCGCAGTGCCCGCCCGGATGTCATTCCGGAGCTCCGGCGGCACTTCGAAGAGTTCCATAAGGCGCACCCAGCTGCAGCCACCAACATCGAAGAGGCGTTATCGGAGCTGCTCAGCGACGCCGGTGTGTCCTACGACCGGGTGTCCTGCCGAGTGAAAAGCTGGCGTTCCCTCCGGGCAAAAGCCGTCCGGCAGGAACTGGCAGGTGAACCGCGCTGGTCCTACCCGGATCCGTGGCACGATATCCACGACATTATCGGCGCCCGCGTCACCACGTTCCACTCCACCGCCATCCCCACGGTCATTGATGTGCTTTCCGACGCATTGGAAATCCTCGAGACCGAAGACAAAACCACCCAAACCCGGGTCTCCGGCGAATTCGGATACGGCTCCCATCACCTGATTGCGCGCATCCCGACCCCAGCCCCACCGGGGTTAGAAGGCTACGAAGATTCCACGTTAGAAGTCCAGATCCGCACGGTGCTGCAACATGCGTGGGCCGAATTTGAGCACGACATTCGCTACAAGGCTGACCCTCGGAAGGTGGACTTGGATTCAGTCGCCGATGCCCGCATTGACCGAGCATTCACACTCGCAGCTGGCCTCATTGAACTAGCGGACCAGCAATTCGACCAGATCGCAGCGGTGCTGGATGAGCGCTCCCCCGATACGTCAATAAGCACCGGGGCCGATGACGTGGACATCGTTGCCGAGGACCTGCCGGGCATGTTGACGTTGATGCTTGGGCCACGATTTCCGAGGTCGCGCGCCGACCAATACCCGTGGATCAAGCAGCTGCTGACCGCCAATGACGTGCAAACCGTTGGGCAGCTGCGGGAGCTGACTACCCCGGAAAATGTTGCCGACGTTATCGACGCCACCGGCTACTCCTTCACGCCTGGACATGCGCGTGTTGTCGATGACCTGCTGCTTCAGCAGTTTGGCGACCAGCACATTGCGGCGACTGCGGAGCTGGGTCGCAGTGCGCAGCGCAAGAATGTGCTGAAGTCGCGGCTTAAGCAGCGGCTAAAAAGCCAGCGGAGCTAATCCCACCAGAACTGCCATTCAGTACGGTCAGCCGAGGAATGCCTTGTCAGACAGGGTCGCGCCCTTGATATTTGCGAATTCCTGCAGCAGGTCGCGCACCGTCAGCTTCGCCTTCGTTTCGGCGTCAGCTTCATACACAATCTGTCCTTCATGCATCATGATCAGCCGGTTACCCAGCCGCAATGCTTGCTCCATATTGTGGGTGACCATCAATGTGGTCAGGTTGCCCTCACCGACGATCTTCTGCGTCAAGGTGGTCACCAACTCCGCGCGCTGCGGGTCCAAGGCTGCGGTGTGTTCGTCCAAAAGCATAATCTGCGGGTTCGTGAAACCAGCCATGAGCAGCGACAATGCCTGACGCTGACCACCGGAAAGCAAACCCACTTTCGCCGACAGACGATCTTCCAGCCCCAGCTCCAGCGTGCGTAAATGCTCAACGAACAGCTCGCGCCGCTTACTGGTCAAACTTGGACCGAGCCCGCGCGGTTTGCCTCGCTGCAACGCCAGCGCCAGGTTCTCCTCAATCGTCAAATTCGGCGCGGTACCTGCCAGTGGATCCTGGAACACGCGGCCAACGAAGCGAGCACGCTTGTGCTCCGGCAGCTTATTCACCTTCTTGTCGCCAATTTTCACCACACCGGAATCGACAAAAATGCGGCCAGCGACGGTGTTCAGCAGCGTGGACTTACCGGCACCATTGGAACCAATGACGGTGACAAAATCGCCCTTATCGAGGTGCAACGACAGATTATTCAGCGCAACCCGCTCATTAATCGTGCCGGGGAAGAAGGTCTTGGTAATTGACTCAATGTTCAACATGTTCGCTACACCTTTGCTTTCGCAGCTGGTTTCCGACCACCAAGCGCCGACCGCCATCGTGGCAACAGCAACGCCACAATCACCAGCAGCGCGGTAATCAGCTTCATGTCATTCGGGTTCAAGCCGACTTCCAGCGCCGCGAAAATAATCAGTCGGTACACCACGGCACCAACCACCACGGCGAATGTTGCCAGCCAGAGGAACCGCTGACCGAAAATTGCCTGGCCCATAATCACCGACGCCAAACCAATCAGAATCAGGCCGATACCCATTGAAATATCCGCAAAACCTTGGTACTGCGCAACCAGCGCACCAGCAGCACCGACTAAGCCATTCGACAAACCAAGCGTCAACGTTTTAGTGAAATCAGTGGACACACCGAAGGAAGTAATCATCGGGCCGTTGTCGCCGGTCGCCCGGATGGAAAGCCCCAGGTCAGTGGTGAGGAACCACACGACGACCAAACCAAGCACAACCAGAAACGCCGCGACAATACCAATGCCAGCCCACGTGCCCAGCAGATCTGCTTTGCGCAGCGGGGTAAACAGCGTGTCTTTGCGCAGCAACGGCACGTTCGCAGTGCCCATGATCCGCAGATTGATCGACCACAGCGCGATCATGGTCAAAATACCGGCCAACAAACCGTCAATACGCCCCTTGGTGTGCAACAAACCGGTGACCGTACCGGCAAGGAAACCGGCACCGAAACCGGCGAGGGTCGCAAGGACCGGGGACCAGCCGTTGACTAGCAGGACGGCCGCAGTTGCCGCACCGGTGGTGAAGCTGCCGTCGACGGTCAGGTCCGGGAAGTGCAGCACTCGGAAGGTGAGGTACACGCCAAGCGCGACAACACCGTAGAGCAACCCGAGTTCAACAGCACTGATCATTTAGCTTCTTCCGCCTTATCCAAAATTGCCTGCGGAATGGTCACACCTTGGCGCTTGGCAGCTTCCTCGTTGACGACGTAGGTGAACTCGGTAGCCTTTTCAACTGGGGTTTCGGCTGGGTCAGCGTCTTCCTTCAGGATGCGCAGCGCCATTTCACCGGTCTGCTTGCCGAGCTTCTTGTAGTCAATGCCCAAGGTGGCAATCGCGCCGCCCTCAACGGTGCCGGCTTCCGCGGCGATAACTGGAATCTTCTTCTCCTCGGCGACCTGCACCAGGGAGGCGATACCGGAGACAATCATGTTGTCGGTTGGGACGTAAATGGCGTCGACATCACCGAGCGCGCCGACGGCCTGCTGGATTTCGGAGACGCTGGTGACAGTTTGGGTCTTAATTTCCAGGTCGCGGGACTTGGCTGCTTCCTTCGCCGCGTCGACCTGAACCTGCGAGTTCACTTCGCCGGAGGCGTACACAATGCCGACGTTCTTCGCGTCTGGCACCAGTTCCTTGAGCAGGTCGAACTGGTCTTCAACTGGGGCGACGTCGGAGGTGCCGGTGACGTTGCTGCCTGGCTTGTCCTCGGATTCGACCAGGTCAGCGGTGACTGGGTCGGTGACGGCGGTGAAGACCACTGGGATGTTAACGATGTTCTGCGCGGTGGCTTGCGCGGCTGGGGTGGCCACGGCGAGGACCAGGTCGAGGTCCTTTGCGGAGAACTGCTGCGCGATGGTCAGCGCCGTGGACTGCTCGCCGTTGGCGTTCTGCTCGGTGAATTCGACGTCGACGCCAGCTTCGTCGAAGGCTTCCTTGAAGCCTGCGGTGGCGGCGTCGAGGGCTGGGTGCTGAACGAGCTGGTTAATGCCGATTTGGTATGTGTCGGCGGAGGCGGAATCGTTGCCGTCGTTGGAGCAGCCGGCGAGGACAAGGCCGGTGGCGGCGAGGGCCGCGGTGATGGTGGTGGCACGCTTGGCGCCAGCCTTGGTGATAATCATTTTCTTATTCCCCTCTCGGGCAAGTGTGAAGTAATACTCAGATAAACCTACTTGTTTGGTGCATCGCTGGGATAATTTTGGCTACAATGGCGCCACTTTCCTCCCCCATTTCGACACTTCAGGTACCGTCGGGGGTATGCATTTACATCCGCTGGTTACCCCACTTGAACTACTCATCGGCACTTGGTCCGGAGAAGGCCAAGGCAACTACCCGACCATCGACGCCTTCCGCTACCGCGAAACCGTGACGTTTAGCGCCGCCCCAAATAAGCCATTCCTGCGCTACGAGCAGAAAACACAAAGCGCCGACGGCACGCCAATGCACACCGAGCTGGGCTTTTTGCGACCAACCGGCGACGGGAAGATTGAATTCGTACTCGCACAGCCGACCGGGCAGACCGAATCCCTCGAAGGAACATTGCTTATTGACGAAGGGGGTCAGGTTCAGATTTCTGTGGCTTCTGCGCAGGTCACGAACACAGCTGCCGCAAAGCAGGTGGATGCGACGAAGCGTGAGTATGCCTTTACACCGGCGGCGGGCGATGTTGCAGCACACGCACTTACCCGCTTCGACATGGCTGCTGTTGGCGAGCCAATGCAGCAACACCTAGTCAGCGAGCTGAGCAAGCAGGGTTAGCTGGCGGCTTGAGCGATAGCCCCCGGTACGACGGATCCTCGTGGCCACATCGCGGGCCGCAATCGTCAATAAGCACAAAATTGAGTAGGTACCAGGAAATCGAACATCCGAGACCGTGAAATACGTTGCACGGAAATAGTTCTGACAACTTAATAGAACACGGGTTCTAACTTCGCGCACTTTGTCGAAAATACTGTCGGTTCGATGTGTTAATTTCGAACGCGTGAACGAATTTAGCAACCCGCCGCCCGTTACTCAGAATTTTCTTCCGCCTGGTGACACGAACCAGAAATACTGGTCGATTGAAACTAGCTGCGCACCTACCGCTTCGTTAGTTATGCAACGTAACCAGCAAACAGTTGACCTTGCATTTCTACTGCGTCCGGACACTTTAGATACTGGATTCGATGACCATTTTCGAGAGCTCGGCACCGGACTTGGTTTGACTCGTTGGCAATTTGAAAAGCTCGCAACAATCGGCTGGGCGCTGAGCCACTTGCCCGCATTGCGGGAGTTTTTGAATCGACGCCCAATTCTCGGTTTCGATCATTTGCGCTATATTGCGGAAACCGCTTTTCCGTTGTCGGACCCGATCGTTATTGCAGAACTAGACCTTCATCTGACCGAGTATTTGGAACCGCGCATCGACAACCAAAATCTGCCGAGTCCGCGTGCGATGCTCAATCAGATTAAACGAATTATGGAACTGCTCGCACCGCTCTACCGCCCCATAGACAAAGAGGAGAAAACCGAAAAGGAGCGGCGGCGACGTGCAGGAACCTTCGACATAGATGACCGCGCTGAAGATTCGACGACTTTCTATCTCACCCTGTCGAAGGGCGATGCCGAGCGGGTACGCCTAGCAATCGACAAAGTCGCAACTCGCGATGGCATGACGAAAGCAGAGGCACTACTGAGTCTTATCGATGGCAGTTCTGCAGTGTCCACTACGCTGCACCTTTATGCCAATGCGGACATCCCAATGCTCTGGGCCGACCGCGTTGGTTGGCTCACGCCTTTTCTCGCACAGCCGCTCCTCAGTCGCATAACCGAGCTGGTGCTTGAAAACACCAAACCGGCTGCTACCAGTGCATACACCCCAACTGCGGAACAAGTGCGCTATGTGCGAGCGCGTGATGGTCAATGCCGCGCGCCAGGCTGTGAAACACCAGCCCACCGATGCGAAATCGACCACATCATTCCGTTTGATGCGGGCGGGCCAACGGATGTCGACAATCTCCATTGCTTGTGCAAGTCGCACCATCAGCTGAAAACCGCTCGCTACTCCCACCTGATTATGGGTTTTTCGGGAGTGCAGGCATGGACCAGCCACGACAGTGACGAGGTGACTTACACGGTGCCGGAAGGTCCCCTGTCGAAGCACTACCCGATGGTGAACTTCGCACAAATGAAGCAGAACGCATCCGAGCGCGTCACCGCCCACAATGAGCGCCGCCACGAAGTGGGACTAGGCGACTACGGCAATCTGCAGGATTTTGATGAAGAGCCACCGTTCTGAGCGGATTTATACCTTCTATAAAGGGAAATTCGTTTATCCCCCGCCACGCCGCATGAACCACCACGATTCAGTAGCTACTCCGCCCGCGCAACCTATCCAACTGGCGTCGTTCCTTCTTTGTCGGCCGCCCCGAACCACGAGGACGCATCGGTACCGCACCCATCACTTCCCACGACGGCCGCTCCGGACTGTTATCCACGTAACAAGTCTTCGCAATCGGCGCACCCACGCGCTTCAGCAACGTCTTTTCCACCGTCACTACAGTTTCCCGGTGATTCGCCCACAGTCGCACCGCATCACCCGGCACCACCTGGGCAGCAGGCTTGACAACCTTGTCGTTGATACGAACATGCCCACCACGACATGCCGCAGCAGCATCACCGCGAGTTTTCACCAAACGAACAGCCCACAACCACACATCGATCCGCACCGCGGCGGAACCATCATGATCAGCTGCCGAATGACTCACTGTGGGTCGCGGTGGTTCACAATCTTCCGGACCTTGTTGAAGTACCCCAGCCCCACCAAAATACCGACCAGGGAAATCAGAATGAACGTGCCGAAAGAACCGGCCATCAGACCAAGGACAGCACCGGTTGCAAGACCGCCACCGGTCCACACAACCGCGGAACGCGAATACTTTCGCACGGCTTGCTTCCGCAGTTCAATAGGATTGGCGTTATAAGGATTCAGGCTCACAGTCACCATTCTAACCATGTGTGCCCAGCAGCTGAAGTTGTCAGCGCACCATGGCTCAGCGCCTGCAACAACGCATCCAACTCTGCGACCGCTTCCTCCGTCGCCGGGACCGCCAAAGTCAGCACGGCTTTGCTGCGATACGCGACATCCACCACCGTCACCCCGCGCGCCCGCAACTCCGCCTCAATCCGTCCGGCATCCGCATGCCGCACTTCCAGACTACGCAGCGCCCTCGGCGATTTCCGAACAACATCAACGTCAATAAGCACCTGCCGCACCGCATCTGAGTAGGCACTGACCAACCCACCAGTACCCAACTTCACCCCGCCGAAATACCGAATCACCACCGCGCCAATGTCGGTCAGACCCGACCCGGCCAACACATCCAGCATCGGCCGACCCGCGGTGCCCGACGGTTCGCCATCATCACTGGACCGCTCCACCCGGTTCGACCCCTCCACCTCATACAGGTACGCACTGCAGTGATGGCGCGCGTCTGGGAACTCCTCCCGCGCCTGCGCAATCAACCCCCGCGCCTCATCTTCGCTGCTCACGCGCCGAATCCACGTAATGAACCGACTGCGTTTAATCTCCAGCTCGCCAACAAACGTGCGACCCGCGACCGGCAACAGCAGTGGCGCATCCTCAGCCGGGTTAGAAGCCGGATTCGACGCCGGGTTAGAAGCAGAAGTAGACATAGATTCCAGGTTAGCTGCCGTCAGCAGCCGCGGTTGCCCTCCCCCACGTCGCCACATTCGCCTACCCTGGAATCATGACTTTCCCCCCTGCTGTTTCGTCGACTCATCCGCTGCCGACCTACCGCGTGTGGGCACCCCGCGCCGGGGCGGTCCGCCTCCATCTACAGCAAGCATCCCCCGACAGTTCCGTCCACAGCCACAGCACCGAGACCACTGACCTGCACGAAGTTGGTGACGGGTGGTGGGAATCCAACCGCCGCATGTTCTCCGGCGACCGCTACGCCTACTCGCTGCAACCAACCACCGGCGACAACCACGATAGCCCCACCCCAGACAACACCGAGCTGTGGTCCAAGCCCCTGCCGGATCCTCGGTCGCGCCGCCAACCCGACGGACCGCACGGCTTTTCGCAGGTCGTAGACCCGCAGGAATTCAACTGGTCTGCGCCATGGACCGGCCGCCCAATCGACGGCGCCGTCATTTACGAACTGCACGTGGGCACCTTCGCGGAGGACGGCACCTTCGCCGGTGTCATCGATAAGCTCGACCACCTCGTTGACCTTGGCGTCACCCACGTCGAATTGATGCCCGTGCAACCCTTCGGCGGCACGCGGAACTGGGGGTATGACGGCGTCAGTTGGCACGCCGTGCACGAACAGTACGGTGGGCCGGATGGGTTAGTTGAGCTTATTGACGCATGCCATGCCCGTGGATTGGCCGTTGTTCTCGATGTGGTGTTCAACCATTTCGGGCCAGATGGCAACTATGTTGGCATGTTCGGCCCGTACACCTCTGGTGGTAACACCGGCTGGGGTGAAATCGTCAACCTCAATGACGCTGGGTCGGACAATGTCCGCGCCTACATCCTCGACGCCGTGCGAATGTGGTTGGCGGACTACCGAATTGACGCGCTGCGTCTCGACGCCGTGCATGCGCTGCACGACACTGGGGCGTACCACATCTTGGAGCAGATGCAGCACGTTGCCGAGGCGGTAGCGGCAGAAACCGGCGCGCCCCGCAGCCTCATTGCCGAATCAGACCAGAACGACCCACGGCTGGTGCGAGCTCGTTCCGGCGGCGGCTACGGCTTGGCCGCACAGTGGGATGACGACATTCACCACGCGCTGCACTGCGCAGTATCCGGTGAAAACCATGCCTACTACGCGGATTTCGGCTCACTGGAAGTGCTCGCCACCGCCTTGCAGCGCGTATTCTGGCATGACGGGCGCTACTCGTCCTTCCGCGGGCGTCGCCACGGCCGACCGGTGCACACCGATATGCAGCCGGCCAGTGCTTTTGTCACTTACACCACCACGCATGACCAGGTCGGTAACCGCGCTTCCGGCGACCGGCCGTCGATGAACCTCACGCCAGCGCAGCAGGTGCTCAAAGCCGCCGTCATTCTGTGCTCGCCGTACACGCCAATGCTGTTCCAGGGTGAAGAATGGGGCGCGTCGACACCGTTTGCGTTCTTCTGCTCCCACGAGGACGAGGAGCTGCTGCGTCTGACCCGCGAGGGCCGGATGCGCGAATTCGCCCGCAGTGGTTGGAACCCAGACGACATTCCAGACCCAGCTGCCGAGGAAACCTTCACCGCCTCCAAACTGAAGTGGGATGAGGTCGGCGATAGTGACCACCAGCGGATTCTGCAGGCTTATCGGGAGCTGATTGCGCTGCGTCGAACCGGTGGCGTTTTGTCGAACCCGTGGGTGGCCGGAATGCGGGTGCAGTTCGACGAATCCGCCAAGTGGCTGCGTATGGACCGCGGGGCATCCGGCGCCGCATTGTCCCTGGCCGCGAACTTTTCTGACCAACCAGTGACCGTGCCACTAGACGGGGTTGCGGCGAACTCGAATGGCGTGCGGAAGGTGCACTGGTGCTTCGAGGACTCCGCGGTGGACCTGCGCGCCGACACTGTGGTGTTGCAGCCGTGGGGCTGCGCAGTAATCGGCGCGGACTAGGTTTAGTCCAGCGTCAGGTCGCCGTGGGTGGCGTGAATCACCATCGCGTCGGCGACCAGCAGGTCACTCATCACCAGCAGCGGCGCGACGTCAGCAAGCTGTGCCCACAGTGGTCGCACCTTATCCAGCACGTCCGGCTCGGGCATCAGACCATGCGCCACGGCCCGCGCTGCCACCGCAACCAGCAGCGATGTTGCTGGAACCAGCGTCCACACGAGCGACAGGTCGGTGGCGTCAATACCGTCCAGCTTGTGGAAGCGCACGTTAACGGCCTTCCGCAGCGGCGACGACGCGTTGCCAACCATGCCGAATAGCGACCGGGAAATACCCGCGAGCTCCGCCATAATCTGCGCATCGACGATAGTGTCGCGCTGCGTCACCACCTGGTGAATCGCCGAAATCCGCGCATCGGTATCCGTCAGCGGCCCCGGCACCATGCGGTGCTGGTCAAAAATCTGCGCCATCAGCATGCGCTGTTGCTCAGCAGGCAGCTGTGTGAGCATGACCGACGTGCGATCGATGCTTGCTGACGAAAGCGTGGCATCTTTACCGGTAGCCAGCACCTTAAGCAGAGTGTCGCCGGCGTTGGCTTGCAGCACGCTGAGTAGTTCGCGGTGTGCCTTCGCTTCCGCAGACTCTGCTGGCTCTGCTGTGGTGACCGCTTCGGATGGGTCAGCTGAGCCAGCTGGTTGAACTGGTTCAGCAGATTCAGCAGATTCAGCTGGTTCGGCGGGATCAGCTAGCGGGAAATTCGCCTCTGCCTGCTCAGCAACTGCTGGCAGCGCGGCGAGATCTGCAAGAGCGGCAAGCCACGGCACTCGGCGAGGCATTGCAATTGGCTCGGCGGTGTCAGTTTCGGCTGGATCTGCAGCCGCTTCTGCGAAGTTCTTGGTTGCCAGACCAGCAGTGATCAACAGGCCAGGCTGCGCGCCCACTGGAAGCGCCGCGGTTGCCAATGCTGCCAGACCAGCACGCGGGTTCTCTGACAACAACGGCACCAGAGACTGCATATCAATGTCGATCGCTTCGACAATTGGGGCGGCTTTAGAGTCGCGCAGTGCACCAGCCAGACGCCACAACCCTGGCAAATTCTCCAGGTCATTAGGCAGCGCCGCTGCAGCATCGACGCCAGTTTCCGCGTCAGCACCAACAGCAGCATCCGCAGCAGCCGGGACTACTAGCGCGGAGTCAGATGGCCACGCAGGTGGCAGCGCCCGGTTACGCGCCAAGAATGGCTGCACAACCAGCGGGCTATCCCCGAACTCTTCCGGAATCGCCGCGTAATGGCCCTCTTCCCCAGATTCAATTTCTACGCGCACCGCGTCGTGACCAGGACGCGCCGCATTCCACATAAACGCAGCCAATTCCTGGCTCGAGTCGCGGAACGGAACGTCAAAAAGCACCCAATTGCCGTCGCGGCTGGCGCCGGTGGCCAATGCGCCTGGTCGGGCACGCACCAACTCCACTTCCTGGCGGCGGGCGCCGGGGCGGGAGAACTCGAAGCTGATGCGGACCTCATCGTCGCTGCCAATGACGTCCTGCATCCGCAGCGGCAACGATGCCCGGTTGCCCTTCAGCGGCACCTCCCCGAGTTCCTTCTCCCCCGCCGTGACCAACAAGCGCTGGTGTCGCAGCGGAATCGGCGACAAAATCACGAACTCGCCCGACACATCCAGCCGTACCCGCGGCAAAACCTGAGTATGATCGCAGGTCAACGCGCCGCGGTCTACCATCGGCAAGGTGAACTGCAGGCGTGGCGGCGTGAACGTCACTGTCATTTCCGCGCCCTCATCCGTCGACAATGACACCTCGCCGGACACATCTGCCGCGCCCAGTCGCAGCATCGCCGGTTCACTGTAGAACTCCTTGCCGCTGTGCACCACCGGCACCGTCACCGGGCTGAGCCCGCCCGCATCCGGGGCGCGCAGCTCTGCGCCAGGACCAGCAGCTTCCACATGCGCGCCCTCAGCCAGCGCAAAGTACGTGTCGGTGGAAAAACCGCGCGGGTTAATCAGACGCACCACGAACTCGCCGATCCACGGGTAATCGTCGTCGGTGAGCAAATCCACCTGGCCACCAGCAGCCGGCACCACCAGCTCGTACACCAGCAGCGCATCCTGGCTAAAGTCGCCATATTCCGTAAACGGCGCCACATTCAGATGCCACAGTTCATCACGGCCGGACAGCGACGGCGGGAACACCGCCTTCGGGCCGGCAACCTGCACCGGCCAGTTGTGCGGGCTCGCTGCACCCGGCAGCGGCGCGTTGTCGTACCAGAAGGTCACCTTGCGCAGCGGGCTAACCGACCGAATCGTGCCATCGACACCAGGGCGGGTGGCCTGCAGCGATACCATCTGCGTCAAATCCAGCTCGGCGCGGCGCCACAGTGGCCACGGCAGTTTTTCCGCAGGCCCGGCAAGGACTGCATCGGTACCGGCGATGGCGTCGCGCAGCTGTGTGTCCATCGGGTAGACGACATTCGCGCTGGTTGCATGCAGCGATACCTTGTCATTAATTGCCTGGCCATCACGCGCAAACACCAGCAGCGGGTCGGTCGAGTCAATAACCGGCAGTCGCCACGACGAGTCCGCATTCTCCACGAGCACTTCGCGGGTTGCTTCCGTAATCGGCACCAACGTGCGTGGCTGCGACGGGTGCGAACGGAACGCGGTGACCACAGTACCGCCGAAGGTGATGCGCCACTGGTCCTTATTCGGTGCCAGTCGCGGCAGCTGCACGCACACGCCCAGTTCATCGTCTAGGTAGAGCTGTGGGCGGCCGGAGCGGCTGCCGATACCGATCGCGCCGCGACGGTCCGGGGTGCCTGCTGGTCGGGCCCGTAATTCTTCGCGGGCAGCGTCGTAGAGTGCGGTCGGCAGGCCGAAGCGTTCCGGGGTGTAGGCTTCGCTGGATTCCCAGTGCACTGGGTCGGCGTGGGTAGCGGCCATGAACGCAGCGGTTGCGTCGATGAGTTGCAGCGCGCGGCCAGGTGCCCGTCCGGCTAGTTCCCGCAGCGCTTTCGGGGTGTCGCCTGCTTCGTCGGCTTCGAATTCGGCGCGCAGAGCGTCGGAATCTACGACATTTCCGGCGGCGATATCGTCATCAAGCGCGGCCATCAGCAGCGGCATCACCGACAGTTGCACGCCGGCGTGGAGCAGCAGCACCGTGCCCATAGTGTCCTGCGCGTCGGCGAGGTCCGTGTCGGCGGTGACGGTGTCGAAGCCGAGGATTTCGGCGGTGGCCAGGCCGACGGTGTCCAGTGCGGCGTTGGCGAGGGCAGGTAGGCGCTGCGCGACGGCATCGTTGACCGGCAGGCCCATTCCCGCCCACCAGTCGTGCCACAGGTCCTCGGGTTTAGCTAGGCGTGCGGCGCGGCCGGCCAGGGAGGTCACCAGGATGGCGGAGTTCGATTCGAGGTAGGAGGCGGGGTTGTCGCTGCTGCGCATCGCATGGCCGAGGAAGCTGTCGATGCGTTCCACTTCGTCCATCGGAATACCGGCGAAGGCGAGCAGTGCAGCCTTGTCGGCGTCGCTGCCGGCGAGACGTCCGCGCAGTTCACGCTCGGTATCGGTCAGCCACCATTGCATGGCGGCGTGGTCGAAGGACATGGTGCGATGCTCCTTGGGGTTGGGGTCAGCGGACAATGCTGATAATCAGCTTAATGCTAGGTGGTTGTGCGGGGCAGACTCACCCACGCCGCGACCGTTGCCGCAGCACACAGCGCTGCCCCGGCCCACAGCGCCGCCGCCATGCCGGTGTCGAAGGCAAGGTCGGCCGCCGCAATAAAGTCCGGATTTATGGGCTTAGCGACGTTGTGGGCTGCCGAAATTGAATCAGCAGCGTGCGTGAGCTGGGACTCGGTGAGGCCATAATCGGACGGGGTCAACGCGCGGATGCCATGCGAGTAGACACCCACCATGATGGACCCGAGGACAGCGGTGCCTAGCGCGCCCCCGAGCTCGTAGCCGGTTTCGGAAATCGCGGAGGCCGCGCCGGCGTGCTCAGGTGGGGCGGCGTTCAAAATAATGTTGTTTGTGACGGGGTCCATCGCGCCGGCGGACATGGACATCAAAGTGCAGCCGCCGACCGCGGTGAGCGTAGCTGACAGTGACAGCAGCCCCTGGACGTTGGCGGCAAGCCCGGCAAAACCGATACCGGAGACCACCAGCGCCGAAATGAGAACCGGGCGGGCGGAGACGAAACGGAGTAGTTCGCCGACCACGATGGTGGTGAGGAAACCGAGGACGAACGCTGGGACCAGCATGATGCCCGCTTCGAGCGGCGTTTTGCCGATGACCACCTGCAGGTACTGCATGAGCAGGAACAGCAGACCGACGTATAGCAGCGAGCTGAGCAGGTTAATGAGCACTGCGGAGTTATAGGCCGTCGATTCGAAGAGGCGCAGGTCAATGAGGGGATTGTCGGCGGTGCGCATCCGAATAATGAAGCCGAGCGCGGCGATGACGCACAGCGCTGCGAGTCCGACGGCGGCGAAGTAGTTGCCGGAGATGACGACCTTGATGGCGCCGACGAATGTGAGCATCGCGATGATGGATAGCACTGCCCCGGCGATGTCGAAGGCGCCAGGTTTATGGCTGCGCGATTCCGGCAGGGTGACAAGGCCGCCGAGGAACACGATAAGCGCGATCGGGACGTTGATGAGGAACACTGACCCCCAGTGGAAGTGTTCGAGTAGCCAACCGCCTACAACTGGGCCAGCTGCGGCGCCGAGGCCGTAGGTACCGATCCAGATGGACACCGCGCGGGCACGTTCGGCGGCGTCGGGGAACATGGTGCGGATAATCGACAGGGTCGATGGCATGAGGGTGGCGCCGGCGATGCCTTGGATGGCGCGGCCGAGAATCAGCAGTTGGGCGTGGTCGGCGAAGGCGCATAGTGCCGATGCGGCGGCGAACGCCAGCAGGCCGGACAGCAGCAGACGTTTGCGGCCAATGTGGTCGCCGAGGGTGCCGAAGGTGATGAGCAGCCCGGCGATGGCCAGTGCGTAAATGTCGACCATCCACAGCATTTCCGCGCCTGTTGGGTTCAGGTCTGCGGTCACTGCCGGGACAGCGACGTTCAGCACGGTCATGTCGATGGCGAGCATGACCAGTGCGGTGGAGAGGAAGCCTAGTCCTAGCCAGCGGCGCGGATGACCGGTGGCTGGGATGGCCGCGGTAGTTGATCCCATAGTCTGCCACGTTACCCCGGCATAGTTTCCGGCGCGGCGTGGGCTGGGCTGGCGTGGGCTGGGTTAGGTCATGAATTCATATTCTGGGGTGCCTGGTTCCAGTCGCTTGCAGTCCAGCGGGGACGCCGCCATCCGTTCCATCAGCGCTTCCAGGTCGCTGGCGCGGCGCAGCTCAATACCGACCAGCGCGGTGCCAGTTTCGCGGTTATTGCGCTTGAGGTACTCGAACTGGGAAATGTCATCGTCTGGGCCAAGAACGTCGGACAGGAACATCCGCAGCTGCCCTGGTTTCTGCGGGAAGCTCACCAGGAAGTAGTGCTTCAGGCCGCGGTATACCAAGGATCGTTCGGTGATTTCGGCGTAGCGCAGCACGTCGTTGTTACCGCCGGAAATGACACACACCACCACTTCCCCAGGCCGAATCGACAGTTGCTGCAGGCCTGCCACCGACAGGGCGCCAGCAGGTTCGGCAATGATGCCTTCGTCTTGGTACAGGTTGAGCATTTCGACGGAAACAGCGCCTTCGTCTGCAGCGATGCAGTGGATCCGGGAGCGGTTAGCGTCGACAATCGTGTACGGCAGGTCGCCGAGTCGGGCAACGGCGGCGCCGTCAACAAACGGATCAGTGTGCGGCAGCGTCACTGGTTCATCGGCATCGAGGGCGGCGCGCAAGCATTGGGCACCCTTCGGTTCGACGGCCACGATTGCGGTGGTTGGCGCTAGGTCAGCCAGATACGCGGTGATGCCGGCGAGCAGTCCGCCGCCGCCGACGGGTACGACCACGGTGTCAGCTTGGAGCCCTTGGCTTCCGAGCTGCGCCACGATTTCCGCGGCGACAGTGCCTTGGCCTGCGATGGTGTTGAAAGCGTCAAAAGGCTCAATGAGGGTGGCGCCGGTATCGCGGGCGTCATTGCGGGCAGCTTCGGCCGCTTCGTCGAAACTATTGCCCACTACGACCAGGTCGACGGCGTCGCCACCGTGGTAGCTGATGCGGTCGCGTTTTTGCTTCGGAGTTTGGGTTGGCACATAGATGCGGCCTTTCACCCCAAGTTTCCGGCAGGCGTAGGCCACACCTTGGGCGTGGTTACCTGCGGAGGCGGCGACGACACCGGCGGCACGTTCGGCGTCGGTGAGCTGCACCATTGCGTTGTAGGCGCCGCGGATTTTGTAGGAGCGCACGTCCTGCAGGTCTTCGCGTTTGAGGAAGACTTTCGCCCCGGTTTCGTCTGACAGCCGGGAGCAGTACTGCAGCGGGGTGCCCGCAATAATCGACGAAATTCGTACCTGTGCGGCTTGAATATCTGCAGCGCGCACCTGAACTGGTGTTACTGCATTGCTTGTCGTCGAGTCTGCGGGAGTTTTCTGCATGGTGTTAGCTTAGTCACCAACTCGCTACCCCACTACGTTCGGGCCAAGCGAGGCCACCAAATCACCCATGAGTGCGGGGGATCGTTCCACCCGCAGGTGCTCCCCGAGAATCAGCAACGTGGATTCATCGCCTTCGGTGAGGTTGAGGTACACATCCGATTCGCCTGGGTTGTCCACCAGCACTTCTTTGAGCTTTGCGACGGTAGCAGCCGTGCACTGGTCCGCGCGCAGCGTCAACCGAAGCGGTGGGCCGGATGCACCGTTGCGTCCCAAGTCTGGGATGCGGGCATCGTCACACATGACGGACATGCCCATTTCGCGGTAGGTGATGCGCACCTTCATCAGCACAATCGTGTCTTCGACCAACAGCGTTTGCAGCGCCGCGTAGGAACGGGCAAAAACCAGCACTTCCACCGACGCACCAATGTGGTCTTCCACGGTGACAATCGCCCAGTACTCGCCTTGTTTATTCGTGCGGCGCTGCACACCAGTAATAATGCCGCCGATGGTGGCCTCGGATTTATCGGGCATTTCTTCCGACAGCACCGTCGCGATGGATGTCGAGGTCTGTGCGTTTAGCGCTTCGTCGAAGCCGTCCAATGGGTGGCCGGAGACGTAGAGGCCGAGCATTTCTTTTTCCAACGCCAGTTGGTATTTGCGTTCCCAATGCTCGTCGGGAACGTTGATGTGGAACACCGAGGCGGAGTCATTGTCATCGTCGTCACCGCCGAAGCCAGCAAAGAGGTCGAATTGACCCTTGTCCGCGGCTTTCTTCGTTGGCAGTGCGGCGTCGATGGCATCTTCGTGGACGAGGACTAGGCCTTTACGTGGGTGGCCGAGGGAGTCGAAAGCACCGGCTTTAATCAGCGATTCAGTGACTCGCTTGGAGCATGGCACCGTGTCGATTTTGTCGAGGTAATCGGAAAAGGACGTAAACGCACCTTTTTCCCGGCGGGATTTAATAATGCTATTGACGACATCAACACCGACATTGCGCACCGCACCCATGCCAACGCGAATATTGTCGCCGACGGATTGGTAGTTCAATGCCGATTCATTGACATCTGGTGGCAGCACCGAAATACCCAAGTGACGACAGTCGGAGAGGTAAATCGCAGACTTGTCCTTATTATCTGCCACCGACGTCAGCAGCGCCGCCATATATTCGGAGGTGTAGTTCGCTTTCAGGTACGCCGTCCAGAAAGACACCAGCCCGTAGCCTGCGGCGTGCGACTTGTTAAACGCATAACCGGCGAATGGCAAAATGGTATCCCAGAGCACTTTAATGGCTTCGGCGGAATAACCATTGGCTTTCATGCCGCCTTCGAAGTTAATGAACTCCTTCTCCAGCACTTCCGGTTTCTTCTTACCCATGGCTTTACGGAAACCGTCTGCTTGGCCGGCAGTGTAGTTCGCCACTTTCTGCGAAATCTTCATAATCTGCTCCTGATACACAATCAGGCCATAAGTTTCGTCCAGAATTTCGCGCAGCGGCTCTTCTAGCTCTGGGTGAATTGGGGTGATCTCCTGCTTGCCGTTCTTACGGTCGGCATAAGACCAGTGCGCTTTCACACCCATTGGGCCCGGTCGGTAGAGCGCCAACGCGGCGACAATGTCGTTAAAACCGGTGGGTTTCATGCGTTTTAGCAGTTCGCGCATACCGCCGGAGTCCAGCTGGAACACGCCCAAGGTGTCACCGCGTGCCAATAGCTCGTAGGTCGGGTCGTCTTCCGTCGATAAGCCCTCAAGGTCCAGGTCAATGCCCTGGTTGGACTTAATGTTTTCGAGGGCGTCACCAATGACGGTGAGGTTACGCAGCCCCAAAAAGTCCATCTTCAGCAGGCCAATGGCCTCACATGCTGGGTAGTCCCACCCGGTAATAATCGCGCCGTCCTGGGCACGCTTCCACATTGGGATGGTGTCCAGCAACGGCACGCGGGACATAATCACCGCACATGCGTGCACACCCGGCTGACGAACCACGCCTTCAAGGCCGCGGGCGGTTTCGTAAATCTTTTTAATATCCGGGTCGCTATTAATCAGTTCACGAACTGCCGCCGCTTCGCCATAGCGTGGGTGCTTTTCGTCCATAATGCCGGATAGTGGAATATCCTTCGCCATAATTGGGTCTGGCAATTCCTTGGTAATCCGGTCGGCGATTTGGAACCCAGCCGAACCGTGGTGCGCACGGGCGGCATCTTTCAGTGCCTGTTTCGTTTTGACGGTACCGAAAGTAATCACCTGAGCGATTTTGTCCTCGCCCCATTTATCGGCGGCATATTGAATCATTTCACCGCGGCGACGGTCATCGAAGTCAATATCAATATCGGGCGCGGACGGACGTTCCGGGTTCAAGAAACGTTCAAACAGCAGACCATGTTCAATCGGGTCAATGTTGGTAATCGTCAATGCGTACGCAACCAATGCACCTGCAGCCGAACCACGGCCCGGCCCAACTTTGATGCCAACGGAACGGGCATGCTTAATCAAGTCAGCGACGATGAGGAAGTAGGACGGGTAGCCCTTCATGTCAATGACTTCAATTTCGTAATTCGCCCGCTGAATATACTCAGCCGGCACGTCCGAATCCGGGAAGCGGTCCTTCAGCCCGCGCATGACTTCCTCAGTCAGCCAAGACGTTGGGGTGTGGCCTTCCGGCACGTCAAACAGCGGCATTCGGTCGTGTGGGTGTTCTTCCCACACTTCGCTGTAGTCACCGACCCGCTCGGCAATCAGCAGCGTGTTATCGCAGGCACCAGGGACGGTGTGATCCCACATGTCGCGCATTTCAGCGGCCGACTTGATGTAGTAGCCATCACCACTGAAGGCAAACCGGGTACCGCCTTCATCAATGGTGCGTTCGTCCAGCGTGGAGCCGGTTTGCACACACAACATTGCTTCGTGGGCAGGGGCTTGTTCCCGGGTGACGTAGTGGCAGTCATTGGTTACTACCGGTGGCAGCTTCAGCTTCCGGCCAATTTCCAGCAGTTCGGTGCGCACCCGGCGTTCGATTTCAATGCCGTGGTCCATCAGTTCCAGGAAGAAATTGTCCTTGCCGTAAATGTCCTGCCATTTCGCGGCGGCTTTGAGCGCTTCGTCGAATTGGCCGAGCCGCAGGCGGGTTTGCACGTCACCGGATGGGCAGCCGGTGGTGGCGATAATGCCTTCGGCGCGTTCGGAAATCAGGTCGGAGTCCATCCGTGGCCATTTACCGAGCTGCCCTTCATAGCTGGCAATCGATGACAGGTAGAACAGGTTGCGCAGCCCGGTGACGTTTTCGGCAATCATGGTCTGGTGCAGGTATGCGCCGGAGGCCGATACGTCATCACGCTTCTGGTCCGGGGTGCCCCACCGCACACGGCTTTTATTCAGCCGACTTTCCGGCGCCATGTATGCCTCAATGCCGATGATGGGCTTCACGCCGGCTTTGGTCATGGTGCGGTAGAAGGAGTCGGCGCCGAACATATTGCCGTGGTCGGTCATGCCGACGGCGGGCATGCCTTGGCGGATGACTTCTTCGGCCAGCAGCTCCACCTTCGCCATGCCGTCCAGCATGGAATATTCAGTGTGGTTGTGCAGATGGACGAAGGAAGAGTTGCTCATAACCACTCATCTTAGGCACACCCGTCAAACTACTTGTTCTGCCGCTTACCCAGCTGCTTCCGCGTCTTAATTCTCCGGCATATACGCACTGATAACGCCAGTGTTCGCTAGGTCATGCTGCTCTGCTTCGGAGTAGCCAAACTCGGCGAGAATATCCTTGTTATCTTCGCCGCGACGCCGCGGCCCGAAACGCACGGAACCAGGAGTGTCCGTCAGTTTAATCGGCAAGCCAAGCCCGGTGTACTCCCCTGCTCGGACCACCATATTGCGGTGCAAAGCCTGCGGTTCAGCCAAGGCGTCGCTGACTTGGTTGACTGGACCAGCCGGCACGCCTGCTTCGATCATTTTGTCAGCTAGCTCATCACGATTCCATTTCCCGATGATGTCGCTGAGTTTGGCCCGCAGCTTCGCTCTGTTTTCCACTCGCAGTGGGTTAGTCTCAAACTCCGGTGTGCATAGTTCTGCTTCCGCGCCCAATACTGCGCAGGCTTTGCGGAATTGATTGTCATTGCCCACTGCCAGGAAGAAGGGACCATCTGCTGCCTGGAAGGTTTCGTAGGGGGCAATGGTTGGGTGTGATACGCCAGTGCGCTTCGGGTTATTCCCGGAGGCCAAGAAAGTGTAAGCATGCGGATGCAGAATCGACAGTGCATTATCCAGCAAAGCCATATCAATGAGCTGGCCTCGGCCTGTGGTGTCGCGGGCCCGAAGTGCCATCAAGATTCCGGACATCGCATTAAGGCTGGTAACAATGTCGACCAGTGGGATACCGATCCGCATCTCTGGGCCGTCTGCTTCGCCATTGATGCTCATTAGACCCGAGTACGCCTGCATCACGGCATCATATCCAGGCGCCCCACCAAGTGGGCCGTCAACGCCGTATCCGGTGATGCGGCAGTGCACGAGCTGTGGGAATTCTTCGCGGATCACCTCGTCGGAAAGCCCCCATTTGGCTAGCGTGCCCGCTTTGAAGTTTTCAATCAGCACGTCGGCGTCTTTGAGCATGCGGCGCAAAACTTCCTGGCCGCCGTCCGTACGCAGGTTCAGGCTGATGTTCTTTTTGTTGCGGTTCAGACCCGTGAAGTAGGCGCTTTGGTTGTCACGGAAAAATGGCGGGCCCCAGTAGCGGGTTTCGTCGCCTGTTGGGGGTTCGACTTTATACACATCGGCGCCGTGGTCAGCGAGCATTTGGCCGCACATCGGGCCGGCTAATACTCGCGAGATGTCGATGACGCGAACTCCTGTGAGAGCTGGCTGAGTCATTAATGCAGCGCTCCTTCCAACTGGGCGCCTTCGACGACTAGGGCCCAAACGTCGTCGGTGGTACCGGCGGTGGCGGCTTGGCCAAGGAGCAATTCCCAGCTGCGGATGGCCCCGTATTCGCTGCGCCAGGTTTCGGCAGCGTTAGTGAACTTGTGTAGGGAATGTTCTTCGGTTGTGCCGATGGCGCCTAGGGCTTGGTGGGTGTTGCGGACAGCGACCGATGCGGCGCGGCCAACAACGGATTTCGCGACGGCAACGCGGAAAACGCTCAATGGGCCAGCCAGGTCTGTGTCCAGTGCGTCTTGCAATGCTTGGTCAACCGCAGAGCGGGCCAACGCCGTTTCAGCAACGGCGTCGACGATGAGGTTCTGCACGGACTGGAATTTCGCCAATGGTCGGCCAAATTGGTTTCGGGTGACCACATGTTCTTTGGCCAGGTCCGTTGCGGTTTCCAATGCCGCGACGACTTGGAGGCTGCGCGCCAATGCACCGCGAAGCAGGTACTGCTGGTACTGCGCAGTACTGAGCGTTTTGACGTTGTCATTGCCCGGTTCGCGCAGCTGCGCCATCACAGCGTCGGAGACAGTGATATTGGCACGTGGTTCGCGGCCAAAAGCAGGGTACTCACTGGTAGTGACATCCGATGCCTTAACCTTGGCCACTTTCCAGCCGGAGTCTGCATCGCCGAAAATCAGGACGAAGCGTTCGGATTGAACTGCCCATGGGACGGCTTGTGCATAACCGTCGTCATCGATCTGCGCGACGGTGCGAATATTGGTGCAAGATTCCAGACCGACGGTGTCGAGCAGCCATGCGGATAGCAGGTCGGTTTCGACGTATGGGATTGGCACGCCAGCAGCTGCTGCAGCAGAGGCGAGGGTTGCGGCTTCGCCCCATCCAGCTTCGGAACCGCCGACGGATTCTGGGCCGGTCAAACGGGCTAGCCCAAGTTCGGTTAGTTCAGCCCATACGTCGCCAGTTTTGGTTTCGTTGTCTCGAGCTTGGGTGAAGATGCCTTCGGCCAAGTCTTTGAGGTCTTTGTAGTCTTCGTGGTCAATGATGCTCATTAGCGCAGCTCCAATCCGCGTGCGATAACTCCGCGCAGAATTTCATTCGTGCCGCCGCGGAGGGTGAATCCTGGTCGTTGGGTCACTCCGGCTCGTAGCAAGGTGGCCAGGGTGAGGTCGGTGGTGATGTTGTCGCCGACTGCGGTATCTACTGCGTCAACAATGTCGCCTTCAGTGGTAGTACCGAGCACCTTGACTAGCGACGCTGGAATATCAGCGCGTCCACCTGACTGCAGTGTTTCGGCAACAGCGAAGCTCATGCCATGCAGTGCTGCTAGGCGTGCGACGTAGCGGCCGGTTGTGCCTTTGTCGAGGATTCCTGCGCCACCGGGTGATGGTGAAACAGCTTCGGCGAAGAGCCGGAAGGACGACAGGAATCGTTCTGGACCAGACCTTTCGAATGCAAGCTCGGAATTGACTTGTTTCCAACCGGCACCAACTTCGCCGAATACCATGTCATCTGGGACGAAGACTTCGTCGAGGATGACTTCGGAGAAGTGTCGACTGCCTGACATTGATTCAATTGGACGGATGGTCACTCCGTCGCTACGCAGGTCCAGAAGGAATTGGGACAGGCCCGCGTGGCGGTTGGAGGTGTCCAATGGGCTGGTGCGCGCGAGGCAGAAGAAGGCTTCGGAGTGTTGTGCGCCGGAGGTCCACACTTTGGTGCCGGTGACGCGCCAACCGCCGTCAACCTGCACTGCTTTGGTACGTACTGAGGCAAGGTCGGAGCCGGAGTCAGGTTCGCTCATGCCAATGGCGAAGCAGGATTCACCGGCGGCGATGCGTGGTAGGTATTCCTTCTTCTGTTCTTCGGTGCCGTGTGCGAGCAATGATGGCGCAATCTGCCGGTCGGCAACCCACTGCGCAGCTACCGGCGCACCGACAGCGAGCAGTTCTTCGGTGACGACGAAGCGTTCGAGAAAGGTACGCCCATGGCCACCGTATTCAGTAGGAATGGTCATGCCCACCCAGCCCTGTGCGGCTAGTTCTTTGGTGAAGTCTTCATCCCATTTGGTCAGCCAAGTGTCAATGCTGGGGGTGATGCGTCCTTCTTTGATTTTCTCGGCGAGAAAGGCACGGACATCGCGGCGGAGTTGCTGCAGTGTTTCGTACAGTTCTGTGTTGTCAGCGGACTGAGTCATAGTATCTGCCTTCTTTGTCTGTCGTGACTGTAGTCACACAGTAACCGATTATCCGCATTTACGTAACCCGTTACGGCATTTTGTAACAATTATTTTTGCCAGGAAATGTTTTCTGGGCGGAGAGCTTCGTTCAACCGCAGGTAGTCCCTTATTTTCCTGGTAACCTTGCCACCATGACTGAGCCCACCCGCCCCCGCCACCGCATGGTCGACCGTGTGGCCGCCATCTTGGAACTGGTCGCCCGCTCCCGCGATGGCCTTACGCTCACGGATATTGCGCATCAGCTTGATTTCCCCCTCAGCACCACGCAAGGTCTAGTCAATGGGCTCACCGCAGCCGGATACCTAGATGAGCGCACTAAGAAATACACCCTAGGTATGGCGCCGTACCTTATTAATGTCATGGCAGGCCGCCGCCCCATCGATGTTGTCTCCCAAGCCGAAATTGATGCGATTTTCGCGGAAACCGGGCTCATTACGGTGCTCTCCATTGCTGTCGATGGCCGCGTGTTCTATCTCCATCACGCCGCCGAAGGCATGACGTACGAATATCTCACCGAGAATTTCTTGCCTCGTTCGCTCCTGCGCACATCGTCTGGCTGGGTGCTGCTGGCGAATATGGAACGGCGCGATCTGTGGACATACCTGAAATCTCGTCCGGCAGAGGACGCACCTTATGTCACCGAGTTTTTGAACGCCGCTGAAGAGATTGCTACCACCGGCATTTGCGCTTCCCCAGCAGTTGCGGAGAAAAACGTTGACGGCGTGTCCATTGCTGTTGAGCAAAATGGGCACGCCGTCGCTGCGGTGGGTGTCATCGGATCCGGGACAGAAATCGCTGCCCGGCGCGATGAACTTGTTGATGTTTTGAAGCGCCACCGCGCTAATTGGCAAGCAAGGGGCTAATTGCTATTTCCCAGTGTAGTTACCTGGACGCTTGTCCATGAAGGCGCTGAGCGCTTCGCGGTGATCCGCAGTATGGTGCGCCAAAGCCTGCATCGAAGCTGACAATTCCAGCAGGCTTGCCAACGACTGATGTTGCGATTCGCGCAATAATTGCTTGGCCATGCGAATTGAGTGCGGTGGGTTCTTGGCCACTCGGCCAGCGAGTTTCTTCGCGGCGTCGATAAGTTCTTCTGGCGCGACGACTTGGTTGACTAGGCCCCACTCCAATGCTTGGTCAGACTTGACACGGTCACCGGTCAGTGCCATTTCAGCAGCGCGCGCTGGACCCAGGGTTTTGGTCAGAAGCCAGGCGCCACCGTCGCCCGGGATAATGCCAAGGCCGACGAAGCTCTCAGCGAACCAGGCCTTTTCGGATGCAACACGCATGTCGCACATCAAGGTCAGGTCGCAGCCAGCACCAACGGCCGGTCCATTGACTGCCGCGATAACGGGAACCTGGCAGTGGTACAGCGCCATCGGGATGCGCTGGATGCCATTGCGGTAACCGTCGCGCAGCTCGTATGGACTACCGCCAAACATTCCAGCTTGGTCGACCATGTCCTTCACATTGCCACCGGCGGAGAAAGCAGAACCAGCACCGGTGAGAATAACGCAGCGAACGTCGTAGTCCTGGTTTACCCGGGCGACGTTGTCGACCAATGCGTCAATAATGTCTGGGGAGGAAATCGGGTTGCGGATTTCGGGCAGGTTTAGGGTCCAGATTTCGATATTGCCGTCTCGCTCGACAAGCAGGCTGTTGTTTTCAGTGGACATAGAAAAGCTCCTTTGGCATGAAGTGAAATGCGGATTCAGTTCTGGAGTTGAGGCGAGGTGCGAGCTATTGCATTAAGGCTGGGACCCACAAGATGATTTGCGGGAACAGCAGGAAGAGCACAGCCATTGCCAGCATTACCACCACATAAGGGAATGCGCCCTTAAATACTGTCATTGGTGGAAGTTTTGCGGACTTCGATACGACGAATACATTGATGCCCATTGGTGGGGTAACCATTCCTACTTCCGCGAGCAGCACCATAAAAATGCCAAACCACACTGGGTCATAGCCGAGCTGTTCGACTACCGGCAGAACGATTGGCACTGTCAGCGCGATGACAGCAATCTGGTCCATGAAGAAGCCGAGGATGACATAGAACACTGCAATCAAGGCCATCACTAGTAGCGCTGGCATTGCACTTTCTTCAATCGCGGTCACCAGTTTCGGCGCTGCGCGGGTTTCGGTGAGGAAATGGCCAAGCACATGCGCCGACATGATGATCGCAAGGATCATTGCGGTGGACTTCACCGTTTCAGTCAGGCAGACTGCCATCCCCTGAATAGTGAAACGACCACGGAAAACCACTAGTAGTAGTGCAGCGAAAGCTCCGAGTGCGGCAGCTTCAGTTGGGGTTGCTACCCCGAAGAAGATGGAGCCAACTACTGCCGCGAAAACTAAAATCAGTGGCGAGGCTTGCCACAGATAGGCAAACTTTTCTTTAGCGGATGTTTTCACGCCCATTGGAATCGATTGGCGGTCCCGCAGCATGCCCAAATACATCGTGACAATCATCGCGAGAGCAATGAGGACTCCAGGGAAGAACCCGGCAACCAATACGTCACCGACAGGGGCTTCTGCGGTAATGGCGTAGAACACCAAGATAATACTTGGTGGAATCATCGCGGCGAGGGTACCGACGGAAGCAACCAAACCCGAGGCTACATCTTTGCGGTACCCCTCTTTAATCATGCGCGTTGTCGAGGTTTGCGCCAAGGTAGCTGCAGCAGCGGTGGACGAACCAGACACAGCAGCAAAAGCAGTACCAGCGCCGACGGATGCTACAGCAGTGCCGCCTGGCACTCGACCCACCATCCCGCGAGCGGCGTCGAAAAGTGAATCTAGCAGCCCGGACATCAACATGAACTGCGCCATCAGCATGAACAACGGGATTGCGGTCAGCGCAGTAGACCGAACCGCTGTAACAGGCGCGGTCGCCAGCACTGGCATCAGTAGTTCGGTTCCGCCGATGATGAGCAGACCGAGGATGCCGGAGATAAAGATGGCGAAGGATACCGGTACGCGAAGCATGATCAAGATGACCAGCAGCACAATAATCAGTGCGAGTAACATCAGCTTTCCTCTCCTGGTTCGTAATCTGTGTGGGCAGCAGTCCACGAAGTGGTCAGCTCTCGGAAGAGGTCGATGAGCACCACGATCAGACCAAGCCCGCTGGCAATGGGAACCATGACGCGCCAAGTCCAGCTTGGCCAGGCCAGCTCTGCCATCCCCGGTGGGATTTGTTCATTGATAGAAATGGAAAAGCTGGTGGATTGAATACCGGCCCACATCAACAGGGCGAAGGTCACTGCACAAATGGCTTCGGCCATGAGAATGAGCAGTTTCTGTGCCACCGGCGGAAACTTTCCGAATAGCGTAGCCACGGCAATGTGAGCGCCGGTCCGGTAGGCCGTCACTACGCCGAAGAAGGCAATCGCGATCATCAAATAGCGTTCGGCAAAACCGATATTCCAGCCCAAGGGGCTTTTGAAGAAAGATCGCATCACCACTTCGATGAGGGTGAGGATACCGCTGAGCGCAACTGCGACCGCTGCAATAACAGCACACACTCCGGAGATCCCGTTTTGGAGCTTATGCAGCAGCGGGTAATCATCAGTGATGAATCCGAAAGTCGTGCGCTCACCGGTGCCGTGTCGGCCTGGGTGGACAATAATGCTACCCATTATTGGACCTCACTATCTGCGTGGTGAGCATTGGCTTTTAAGGCCCGCTCGAATTCTGCGAGCACTTTGCCAGCTGGCCGACCAGTTGATTCAATGTCATCGACCCAGCCCTGCCGGGTTGGTTCGAGCAGGTTGTCCCATTCTTTCTTGTGGGGTTCTACATCGATGAATTCCACACCGGATTCCGCCATCTTCTTGGACGATTCCGCTACCGACTTGTTTAGCTGTTTACAGACATTCGCTTGGGCAATGTCAGCTTGAGCTTGAATAAAGCCTTGCTGCTCTTTGCTAAGGCCTTGCCAGGTGTCTTCGTTCACAACATAGATTGCTGTAAAGGAGCCAAGGTTGGCGCCAGAGGTGGAATACCCGATGACTTCTTCCAAACCGTATGGCGTAATACTGACCGGACTTGCGACGGTTCCTTCTACGGTTCCGCGCGTCATGGCTTCGTAGAGATCAGCAATCGGCATACCGACGCCTGCTGCATGTACTGCGTCGACGATACGGTCCTGGGCGCCACCGGTAGAACGCAAGACGGTCCCATTCAAGTCTTTCGGTGTGCGTACTGGCCGGTCGCCGGCCATGGCTTCATATTTCGGAATGATGCCAATCCACATCGGTCGAATATTGAGCGGCTTGAACTCCTCTTCGTAGAGGATGCCGCCTTCAGAGACTAATTCTTTGAGTGCATACCCAGCGATGCAGGAGTCTTCCACCAGCCCAGGCAGATCCGCCACGGTGGATAGTGGCATTTCTGAGGAGACATACGACGGAGAGATTACGCCCATGTCTACTGCTCCGGTACGAATCATGGTGGGGATGTCCCACTGTTTGCCGAGCTGACCACTGGCGTAATAGTCAAGTTTGAAGCCGTGATCCGGGCCTTCTTTCACCAGGGTTTCCTTGAAAGCCTTGGTCCCGCCCTTGCCCATTGGGTGGGTCAGCGAATAGTTGTCCGACATTACGAGGACATCCTCGTCACGGCTGCCGAACCCGGCGCTACAGCCGGTGGTCATAAAAGCTGCTGCTGCAACAAGTGTTGCAATGAGAGTGCGTCGTCGGCCATCAAGCATGACCTCCACCTCCTTCGGACTGCATAGATGCGTCTGTTGTGGTCACGGTTTCTCCTCCCCTAACTGGTTACGCCATTACATAATTCACTACCGATTGACGTAATTGTGATGTAGCTTACTTCACTCGACAAAACAGTCAAGCGGTTTTCACGCCATTTCCCCGCCCCACACCGAAATGTTTTCGGAAAACTAACTAATTCAGAACCATTGCGCACTATCGTGACAAAAAATCGCCCTTTTCGTCACGAGGATCATTGTGAACTCTGCTGTTGTTAACCCTGCGCCTTCCGCCGAACTGCGTGCCGCGACCGCGCACCTCGACGCGCCGTTCAACGTCATTGACCTCGACCGTGCCCGCGCCAACCTCCACGACCTCATCGACCGCGCCGCCGGCAAACCACTGCGCATCGCCACGAAATCAGTACGGCTAAAGAACCTGCTTATTGACGTATTGGGCCACGACTCCGTCACCGGGCTGATGGCCGCCACTTTGGATGAAGCGCTCTGGTTGCACGCCGAAGGCGTCTCCGACGATATTGTTGTCGCCTACCCCACGGTCACCCGTTCTGCGCTGCAGAAACTGGTGAGCAATGCCGCAGCGCGCGCCGCGATTACCGTGATGGTCGACAGCGTGGCGCACCTCGATCTCATTGGCGAGCAGGTCACGGCGGCGTATTCGGAAAGCTCCGGCGAACCGTTGCCATCGGTGCAGGTTTGCCTCGATATTGACTGCGCCTACAGCTTTTCTGGCGCCCGCTTCGGAGCGCTGCGTTCCCCAGTGCGCACCATGTCCGATGTCGCCCGGCTAGTCAGTGCCTTAGTGCGCCGACCGTATCTGCAGCTTGTCGGCGTGATGGGTTATGAATCGCAGATCGCCGGTGTTGGCGATGCTGGTGCTTCCGCCCGCGCCGCAGTGATCCGCACCATGCAAAAGGCATCCCGCAAAGATGTTGCCGAGCGCCGCGCCGCGCTCGTCACTGGTGTCGAAGCATTGCTGCGGGCACATGAGAAACCGCCGCTGCGCTTCGTCAACGGCGGCGGCACTGGTTCCATTGAGTCCACCGCTGCCGAAGATGCTGTCACGGAAATTGCTGCCGGTTCCGGTATTTTGTCGGCGCCGCTATTTGATACCTACACCAGTTTTCAGGCCCGCCCAGCGCAGTGGTTTGTGCTGCCAGTGCTGCGGATCCCAGCGCGGGATGTAGCCACCGTCTATGGCGGCGGCCGGATTGCTTCCGGACCTGCCAATCCAGACCGGCTTCCAACACCGGTGTTCCCGGCTGGGTTGAAGTTCGCCCGCGATGAAGGCCCCGGCGAGGTACAAACCCCGCTGCTTGGCGCCGCCGCAAATGACCTTTCGATCGGCGATCACGTGTGGTTCCGGCACACCAAAGCTGGTGAAGGTTTCGAATTCACTAACCAGGTGCACGTCTTTTCCGGCGGCACCCTCATCGACCAATGGCCGACCTACCGCGGCGAAGGGATTGAATTGTCATGACTCTGCGCACCCGCACTCGCACCAAGCGCGCTGCCACTGCCCCACATTCCTGGTCCACCTGGTCCCGGCAGTACACTGCCACCCCGTCGGAGTTTCTGCAGCCGGATTCCGAGGCTGCTATCAGCGCTGCTGTCACTCGCGCCGCCGACACGAATACTGCGCTGCGGGTGGTCGGGGCGGGACATTCCTTCACTCCAGCTGCTGTGACCGACGGTATCCAGCTGAATTTGGACCATCACGCCGGGCTGGTGAACGTCAATAAGCTCAAAGGTGAGGTGACGCTGAAGGCGGGGACGCGGCTGCGGGACATCCCGGCGTTGCTGCGGCCGCATGGCGTGGCGTTGGCGAATCAGGGTGATGTTGATCCGCAGGCGGTGGCTGGTGCGGTGTCGACGGGCACGCATGGCACGGGGCTGGGTTTCACTGGTTTTTGTGGCATGCTGCGGAGTTTCCGGATGGTGGGGGCCGATGGGGTGGCTCGCACGTATTCACCAACCGAAAATGCGGAAACGTTTCATTTGGCGCGGCTATCGCTCGGCACCTTTGGCGTGCTGACCGAGATTACCTTGGCGACGGTCCCGGCGTATTTGCTGGTGGCTGATGAGCGGCCGGTGCCTTTCGCGGAGATTGCGGACACGTTCCCGGAGCGCTGCCAAACCGCTGACCATCTGGAGTTTTACTGGTTCCCGCACACCGATGTGGCGCTGGTCAAGCACAATACTCGCCTGCCGTTGGACCAGGCCGCTAGCGCTGATGTGTTGCGTCAGCCCATTGGTCCGATGCAGAACTTCATTGATGAAGAGCTGATTAATAATGGCGTGCATGGGCTGGTGTGCCGACTGGGCCGACGCATTCCGGCGGCGATTCCGCATATCAACCGGTTGGCGAATAAGTTCGTCGCCGAGCGCACCTACGTGGACTACCCGCATAAGGTGTTCGTGTCGCCGCGGCGGGTGCGTTTCAATGAGATGGAGTATGCGGTGCCGCTGGCGCAGTTGCCGACGGTGCTCGCGGAGATTCGCCGGGCAATTGATGCTTCTGGCCTGCAGATTTCCTTCCCGCTGGAGATTCGCTCCGCCAAGGCTGACGATGTGCCGCTGTCCACTGCCTACGACCGCGATAGTGCCTACATTGCGGTGCACCAGTGGTACGGCAGCAGTTTCCGGGAGTACTTTGCGCTGCTGGAGCCGATTCTGCGGGCTGCCGGTGGTCGGCCGCATTGGGGCAAGCTGCATACGTTAAGGTTTGCGGATTTGCAGCAGGCCTACCCGCTTTTTGACGATTACGTGGCAGCGCGCGAGCTGGCCGATCCGGCGGGCATGTTCCTCAACGACTACACGCGGCGGCTTTTCTTGATGTGAGCGCGGTGCCGAGCGCGCAGGGCAATGTCGGTCATGAAGATGGCGACGGATACCCAAATGATGATGAATCCGACCCAGCGCGCCGTACTGATGTCTTCTTTGGTGACGAACACTGCCCAGAGCATCTGCATGGTTGGGGTCATGTACTGCAACATGCCGATGGCAGCGAGCGGCACTTCTTTGACACCTTTGCCGAAAAAGAGCAATGGTGTGGCGGTGACGACACCGGCGGTCATGAGCAAGGCTGTGTGCTGCCACCCGAACTCGGTGAAGGTGGATTCGCCTTGGCTGGATAGAAATAGCAGGTAGGCGGCGGCGATTGGGAAGATGACGATTGTTTCGGCGGTGAGCGATTCCGTGGATGTGAGTGGGACGCGCTTTTTAATCAGTCCGTAGAACCCGAAGGAGAAAGCCAACCCGAGGGCCAACAGTGGCGGTGTGCCCAAGGTAATGGTGAGGACCAGGACACCGAGGAAAGCGATCCCAACGGACAGGGTCTGCAGTGGGCTGAGTCGCTCTTTCAGGAAGAGCACACCTAATGCGACCGAGACGATGGGGTTAATGAAGTAACCGAGTGCCGCTTCGGCGACGTGGCCGGTGTTGACGGTGTAGACGTAGATGCCCCAGTTACCGGAGATGAAAAACCCGGCGAGAGCGACCCAACCCCAAGTGCGCAGTGATGCTTCGCGCAGGGGTCGCCAATGGCGGGTGACGGTGAGGACCAGCACCATAAAGCCGAGCGTCCAGACGAAACGGTGCGCCAAAATTTCCAGCGGTGCTGCAGGTTCAAGCAGCGGGAAAAATGCCGGGAATGCGCCCCAGAGCAGGTAAGCGAGGATCGCGTAAATCACTGCTCTACCCTAACGCTGTTACCGCTCTTCTGGGTCAACCAGCGGCTGCACCCCGAAATGCCCGGCGCGCGCATCGGTAGGCAGGGCTTCGACGGCGAAGATTTCTTTGCGCTCGGCAATCTGCACCAGCTGGTCCGCATTGCCGTAGACCACCAGTCCGGTGAAGTCGAGTTCTGGCGAGTTCGGTTCGAACCCGGCCATCGGTCCGGTGAGTTCACGAACCCGTGTGAAGACATCCGCGCGGCTTTCCGAACCGGTAGGTTCGGGCACGCCAACTGCGGCAGCTGGGCCCATCAATACTTGCGCGACGCGGAGCCCGTCAATGTCGCTGACGGCGGCGGCAGCGGTATCAATGCTGGCGGGTGGGGTGAAACTGACGAGCGCCCAGCGTTGCTGCTCAGGATGGTTGACCTGTGCGTCATCAAGCGTTTCTTTTGCGCGCAGGGCGTACGCACCGAGGTTTTCGTCGAAATCTGGACCTAACTGATCCCCATTGATGGCCATGGGTTTGGCCATCCGGTCGGAGCCAGACAGCGCAAACACCACAGCGATGAGCGCGACTACGCACAGCAGCGAGGCGATGGCGAAACCTGGGTGGATGCCGTCGCGGCGGGTGGTGTCGGCGGCGCGGTGCCGGGAGCTGCGGGAACGTTCGACGCGTTTAGAGCTCATGGTGTGCCAGGGTGCCTATCTGCTCGGGGAGGGTAACTAGTGGTGTGCGCGCAGCACGTCCAACGCGTGCTGCAGGTCCTTCGGGTACGGACTTTCAATAGTGAACCAGCGGCCATCAGCTGGGTGCGTAAAACCCACGCCAACCGCATGCAGCCACTGCCGATTCAGCCCCAGGCGCTTGCCTAACTCTGGGTCCGAACCGTACATCGGGTCGCCAACGCACGGATGGTTCAGCGAACTGAAGTGCACGCGAATCTGGTGCGTGCGGCCGGTTTCCAGGCGCACTTTAATCAGCGTGGCGGGGGCGAAAGCCTCCAGCGTTTCATAGTGAGTGACGGCGGGTTTACCGTCGGACGTCACCGCGAACCGCCACCCAGCCGACGGGTGCCGACCAATCGGCGCTTCAATCGTCCCCTGCAGCGGATCCGGGTGGCCTTGCACCAGCGCGTGGTAGGTTTTCTCCACTTCCCGGTCGCGGAAAGCCTGCTTCAAAATGGTGTAGGCACGTTCGGAAGCTGCCACCACCATCGCCCCGGAAGTTCCGACATCCAGGCGCTGCACAATCCCTTTGCGTTCCGGCGGCCCGGAAGTCGAAATGCGGAAACCTGCGGCAGCCAATCCGCCTACCACCGACGGCCCTTCCCACCCCACAGTTGGGTGCGCGGCGACACCCACCGGTTTATTCACCACAATGATGTCCTGGTCGGAGTACAAAATGTCCATGCCTTCGACCTCTTCGACCACTGGCTCCAGCGGCCGGTCCGGTTCTGGCAGCAGCACTTCCAGCCATGCGCCATCGGTGAGGCGTTCGGATTTGCCGACAGTCCGCCCGTCAATAGTGATGTCCCCGGCGGCGGCAAGGTCCGCGACGATGGTGCGGGACAAGCCAGTGAGCTTAGCGACGCCAGCGTCCACTCGCATGCCTACCAGTCCTGGGGGAACGTGCAACACGCGAGACTCACGCATCAGCATCGACCTCCTGCGGAGTGGACTGTGGGGCTTCCTGTGGGCCGAAGATAATCCATGCCGCCAAAATGGCCACACCAACGCTGATGGCGCAGTCCGCGAGATTGAAAATGGCGAAACCATCCACCGCAATGAAGTCAATGACATGGCCATGGTAGAAACCTGGCTCGCGCAGCAGGCGGTCGGTGAGGTTGCCGGCTGCTCCCCCGGCCAGCAATCCAAGGGACACTGCGGTGACGGTGTCAGTCACTTTGCGCGCCCAGAAGGTGTACGCCACAACACCGAGCACAAACACCAGTTGGATGGTGGTGAACAACCAGGTGACGTCCACGCCCATGGAGAAAGCGGCGCCCGGGTTGCGCACCAGTCGGAAGGTCAGCCAGCTGCCGAGGACGTCGATGACTCGTCCGGAGTCGAGTGCATTGATGGCAGTGATTTTGCTGATTTGGTCAATGACAATGGTGGCGATGGCAATCAGCGCCAGAAGGCCGGCCTTCGATTTCCGGCGGTTGGGGGTTGCGGTTGGGGGCATAGTCACATGTCCATCATTGTCGATCGTGGCCTGCGGTTTCCAGCCAGGTAGCCTAAAGGCGTGATGATTCGTCAACTTCGTTCCCTTGCCGCAGCTGTGTTCGCGGCATCTTTGGCCCTGACTGGTTGCTCCGTAGGCGGCGCCAGTGTGGAAGAACCTGCGACTGTGTCCTTGGAAGGCCCAGCGGTTCGAGTAGTGGATCCAGGCACTGGTGACCGGCAGGAACTGCGATATTCCCTCAGCGACGACATCCAGCAGGCTGCCACGTTGACGGTGACGCAGGGTTTCGCGCAGACCGCGCCGGGGCAAGACAGCGCGCCGGAAGATAACACGATGACGTTGCCGCTGACCGCCACCATTGACGATGAGCAGCGCCATTACGAGTTGGGTAAGCCTTCTGGTTCGGTGTCGGAGTTGCAGTCCGATATTGAAACGGCGGAAGGTTTCCTGGTGACGGTGCCTGCCGATAGCCAGGGCCGAGCGGTGGAAACCGATTTCGCGGCGCCAACAATAGCGTCGGAAACGGCACGCGCGTCGGTGGAGCGGGCACTGTTGTTGGTGTTGCAGACCCCGGTGATTTTCCCAGATGAACCGGTTGGTGTCGGGGCGAAGTGGACGGTGGAAAACCGTGTTGATGGTGGCACCCCAGTCCTGCAGAAGTTGACGTACACCTTGGCTGGCCGAGATGGCGACAAGCTGGATTTGGATGTGGCGGTTGAGCAGACCCCGTCACAGCAGGCATTGGATTTTGGTGCCGATGAAGGTGCGGCTACTCCGGGCCAGTTGAAGGTGCAGTCGACTAAGACGCAGGTGCAGCTGGGTACGTTGTCAGTGGATTTGTCGCAGCCGCTGCCGACGAGCGGCGCGTTGGATTATGTGACGACGATCAAATATGGCGCGGATAAGAGTGATACTGCTGTTGAGCAGCACACTCACCGCGCCATTCGGTGGGGCTAGCCGGAGCTAGCTGGGTTTAGCCAGCCGGTGCTGGGGCTGGAGCTGGTGCTTCAGCGCCGCCCGGAGCCGGTGCTGGTGCTGGCGCTTCGCCGCCCGGTGCTGGAGCTGGGGTCACGCCCACTGCTTCACAGGACTTTGGCAGTTCCGCTGGTGCCACATTGCTGACCAAGGTGCAGGCGAAGAGCTGGGACAGTTTCCAGTCGCCACCTTCGTTAACGAACTTCACGTCGTCGAAGAGCTGCTCAGTGCCGTCTGGCAGGTTGAACTTGACGGTCGCTAGAACAGAATCTGGCTCGTAGCCAGGCAGAACTGGGTTGACGACCTCAAATTCCGCGCCGGATTCTGCTTTCGACTTAGCCAAAACGTCAAAAAGCTCTGGGGCTTGTTCCCCACCTTCAACGGTTTTGACCTTTTCTTCCTTGGAGGCCGCTGGGTCGACGGCGGTTGCCAGGATGGCGTTCAGGTCAGCGGCGGTCGGCAGTTGTGCTGCCTGGGACGTGCTGGTGGTGGAGCTACTGCTGCTCTGGCCGCCGGTGGTGTCGGCGTCGTCGCTGCCGCAGGCAGTCAGGGTCATGGTCAGTGCGGCAGCAAATGCGCCAGCAGCGATGGTCCGGGTGAGCTTCACTAATCTTCTCCCTCGCATGGATTTCTACCTGATAAATGCTACACGGTTTCCATGGTGGCTTGAATTACGCTGGTAGCCATGTTCGCATCTGAGAGCGCTTCCCCACCGGCTACTTCGGCAGCACATTTTGTGGTTTTGACCACCGGCGGCACCATCGCCTGCACCACCGACGCGGATGGTCATTTGGTGCCTAACCTCACCGGACGCATGTTGGTTGACCCGGTTGTTTCCCGCTTCGCACCCGGTTCACTGTCCGTCGATGTGCGCGATATTGCGCTGCTGGATAGTTCCTCATTGACCTTTAGTGATATTGACCTCATTTTATCGGCGCTTCATGACGCATTGGCCGACCCGAAGGTCGACGGAGTGCTGATCACCCACGGCACCGACGCGCTGGAGGAAACCGCAATGGCGCTGGACTTGGCGGTCGATGATGAGCGGCCAGTGATTCTGACCGGCGCGATTCATGCCTCTGACCACCCGCAGGCCGATGGTCCGGAGAATATTTTCGAAGCGCTGCTGGTGGCGATGGATGAGTCGGCGCGCGGCGCTGGGCCGCTGGTGGTCTTTGGCCACGAGGTGCTGCCGGCGCGCGGGGTGGTGAAAACCCATACGGAGGCGGAGAAGGCCTTCGGGTCGACGGTGGCTGCGCCGCGGCGGTCAGCGGTGCGGCCGCTCGCGGGTGCGTCCTTGGCGGGCACGCGGGTGGACATTATTACTGCCTACCCGGGCGCTGATGGCGGCGCGCTGGATGCGGCGATTGCTGCGGGCGCGCAGGGCGTGGTGATTGAGGCAATGGGCTCCGGCAACGTTGGCATCGCCATGGCCGACGCGGTGGAGCGGGCGCTGGATGCTGGTGTGCCGATTGTCGTGTCGACCCGGGTGCCATTTGGCCCAACGAGCAGCGCTTATGGTGGTGCTGGTGGCGGCGGTATTTTGCTGCGCAAGGGGGCGGTGTTGTCGCAGGATCTGCGCGCCCCACAGGCACGAATGGTGTTGGCCGCGTCGATTGCGACCGGCACACCGCTGACGGAGCTGTTCTAGCTGAGCTGGTTTAGCCGCGTTCTTCGTCAGTGAGGTCCCAGTCGAGGCTGTCGAGTGGGTCACCGGGCTGAAGCTGCGGGTCGTCAACATCAAAAGTGCGGGTGCGGCCTGGCCCGGTGCTGCGGGTCTCAAACCGCACCGACACCACGCCGTGTCCAGCGCCCTGGATCCAGCCGTGCCCGAATTCCGGATGGACAACGTCTTGGGTTTGGCGCCACTCCCCCGCCCCGCGGCGTTTACGCGCCGTCGGCAGGGCGTCAGCGGTGTCCGGCGCAGCATCGCCGGGCTTAGTGACGGGAGCGTTGAGCACCCCAGTTTCAATATCTTCATCCAGCTCGGTAGCAGCGGAATTAATGTGCAAGCTGGCTAATTCCAAGTCGGGGAACATGGCGCCTTGGCGGGCTTCTTCCAGCCCAGAGAATCCGACTCCGATAAGGCGGACGGGGCCAGTGTCGCGATAGCTAGGTGTGACGCGGCGCGCCGTGGCCAGCAGGACATCAAAATCGTCGGTGGCGTAGGACAGGGTTGCCGAGCGTGTGATTTGCCGGAAGTCCGCCATTTTCACTTTGACGGTGGTGGTGCGGGCGGCCCTTCCGTCGCTAAGCAATCGGCGGTGCGCCTCGGCGGCGGCGCGGCGAACTGCGGCGGTGACCTGCGCGGAGTCGGTGAGGTCTTCGGGGTAGGTGTGTTCGGCGCTGATTTGTTTGCGTTCGGCGCGCTCGTGCACCGGGCGGTCGTCGTGGCCCTGGGCGAGGGCTTGCAGGGTCGGGCCGATGGTGCGGCCGAGGGCGACTTCCACATCGCGCGGGTCCATGGCGGCGAAATCGGCGATGGTGTCGACGCCCATCGCTTTCAGGCGGGTGCCGGAGACCGGGCCGATGCCCCACAGTTCGCGGACCGGCAGCGGGCCGAGCATGGCTTGTTGGTCTTCGTGCGGGATGACGTGGGTGCCGTCGGGTTTGGCCAGGCCGGAGGCGATTTTGGCGAATTGTTTACCGCTGCCGGCGCCGATGGATGATGGTAGGCCGAATTGGTCGCGGATTTCGGCGCGGAGAGTGTTCGCCCAGGCGGTGACGTCATCGGGGGTGGCGCCGCGGAGTTCTTCCGGTTCCATGAACGCTTCGTCGATGGAGAGCTGTTCGATGACGGGGACGCGGGCGCGGATGTGCGCGAAGACGCGACGGGAGGCGGCGCGGTAGACGCGGTGACGTCCGGCGACTACGACCCCGTTCCATGGCAGCAGCGCTTTGGCCTGCGACATTGGTTGAGCGGAATGGCAGCCGAAGACGCGGGCTTCATAGGAGGCGCCGGCAACGACGCCGCGGCCGGTGGTGCCGCCGACGAGGACGGGGCGACCGCGGAGGGTGGGCCGGGTGAGCTGTTCGACGGACGCGAAGAAGGCGTCCATGTCGATATGAAGAACCCAGCGCTGCATAGGTGCGAGTTTAGCAGGTGTGTTCGAAAATGCTTATTTTGCAGCTGAGGTGAAGCTTTGGCTGTTGGGTGTGTGGCGAGCAAATTGACGGTAATTTTCTTAGCTGCGCGCAGGCGATCTCGTGCTTCCTAGACCTAGGCGAAGCGCTGAACCGAATGGGCGTGAATAGTGCAGCTACCACCCCTACGTAGCTGCATATTGAGAATCAAATCGAGGCCGCAAAACGACGGATTCTCGGGATCGCAAAAGAATAGTGGGCGGGCAACCTTGGAGCAATGGGACATCGGGCTCATCCCCGCCTACGCGGGGAACACTCCTTTCAAGGGTGAGTGTTCGGGTTGCCGGTGGGGCTCGTCCCCGCCTGCGCGGGGAACACTCACCCTCGGAAACGCCCAGGAACTTCGCCAAGGGCTCATCCCCGCCTGCGCGGGGAACACGGGGCAGTTCGATGACGCTGAACATGTGGTGCCGGCTCATCCCCGCCTGCGCGGGGAACACGGCAATCATCTTGTCTAGCTGTTCGGGTTCGAGGGCTCATCCCCGCCTGCGCGGGGAACACTCGCACGCGCGAAAGCTCCTCGCCCTTCGGATGCTGGCTCATCCCCGCCTGCGCGGGGAACACCCGTAGACGGACAAACTCGACTTCCCGCATGTCGGCTCATCCCCGCCTGCGCGGGGAACACCAGATGATGTGTGGCGCGGGGTGACTAAAACGGGGCTCATCCCCGCCTGCGCGGGGAACACACCAGGTTGATGCGGCGCAGATTATGGCGCAGCGGCTCATCCCCGCCTGCGCGGGGAACACGGCCGTGAAGAGCAGCGTTGGCAGCAAGCATTGGGCTCATCCCCGCCTGCGCGGGGAACACGCAAGGTCATCATCACCAGCGACCATATGACCGGGCTCATCCCCGCCTGCGCGGGGAACACTGGGCAATTACTGTCGCAGCTTGTGCTGGACGGGGCTCATCCCCGCCTGCGCGGGGAACACTGGAAAACATTCTGGGCGGCGCTATCGTCGCCCGGCTCATCCCCGCCTGCGCGGGGAACACCAGCAGACGAAGATGGATCTGACGGTGATGACGGGCTCATCCCCGCCTGCGCGGGGAACACTCAAAAGCGCCCTTCATGCCGTTCCACAGACCGGGCTCATCCCCGCCTGCGCGGGGAACACATCTGGTCTGGAGTCATCGACGCCATGGCGGCGGGCTCATCCCCGCCTGCGCGGGGAACACCGGGGGTTCCTTCCGGTTCGGGGTTCATGTCAGGGCTCATCCCCGCCTGCGCGGGGAACACAGACACATACACCGGCCCCAATTCCCCTAGCGCGGCTCATCCCCGCCTGCGCGGGGAACACGCGAGGTGCGCGACCGCAAGCATATTCCGGAGGGGCTCATCCCCGCCTGCGCGGGGAACACTCATCAAGACATGGGCAGCGAGATTCGACGGAAGGCTCATCCCCGCCTGCGCGGGGAACACCAGGCGGCTTCTGTAGCTGGTGTCCATGATGGGGGGCTCATCCCCGCCTGCGCGGGGAACACTGGTGTCGCAGGCGGTGCTTGTCGGTGAGAACGGGCTCATCCCCGCCTGCGCGGGGAACACAAAAGTAATGCAAACTCAGCTCAATGCAGCCGGGGCTCATCCCCGCCTGCGCGGGGAACACACCTTCCAGACCGCCGAGGAGGCATTTTCATGAGGCTCATCCCCGCCTGCGCGGGGAACACAGCCGCATACAGCGGGCGCGCAGGGCGCGAAGGGGCTCATCCCCGCCTGCGCGGGGAACACAGTATGACCTTCGTCACACGCATACACTACAGCGGCTCATCCCCGCCTGCGCGGGGAACACGGCTCCATGAGCTTCGGGCTTGCTGCCGTCGGCGGCTCATCCCCGCCTGCGCGGGGAACACTGCCTTGTTTGGCATTCCTTAGTCCTCATCTTCCGGCTCATCCCCGCCTGCGCGGGGAACACCAAAAATAAAATGACATCTAGCATTTTTGCTCCGGCTCATCCCCGCCTGCGCGGGGAACACGACCATGTCAACTTTCACTCCCTGCGCCACCACGGCTCATCCCCGCCTGCGCGGGGAACACACGAGCCCCTAGATGGGTGATGATGCCGAGCAGGGCTCATCCCCGCCTGCGCGGGGAACACGATGCCACAATCTACGACCTGTTGTCCGGTTTGGGCTCATCCCCGCCTGCGCGGGGAACACAAGGTTTCACGGAATGGGTATTCTGCCCACTGCGGCTCATCCCCGCCTGCGCGGGGAACACGTGCCGGTTCACAGACTGCTGCGTCGCCCACAAGGCTCATCCCCGCCTGCGCGGGGAACACCTCAAAGCCGACGACGGCAAATGGTACGCGGCGGGCTCATCCCCGCCTGCGCGGGGAACACTCCTCGATGGAGGGGAAGGCGGATAAATCGCAGGGCTCATCCCCGCCTGCGCGGGGAACACCGCACAGACACTCTGACTGGTGATTTTGTGGACGGCTCATCCCCGCCTGCGCGGGGAACACCTTGAGACAAGGTAGAGCCAGTCAAATAGTCCGGGCTCATCCCCGCCTGCGCGGGGAACACGCGGATGGTTCCGATGTCACCTGCCGCTGCGCCGGCTCATCCCCGCCTGCGCGGGGAACACGAAATCGTGAGGGTTAGCGGCTCTAGGTACGAGGGCTCATCCCCGCCTGCGCGGGGAACACAAAATTCTTGCTCCCTCGGGCAACGGGAATTGGGGCTCATCCCCGCCTGCGCGGGGAACACCCCCGCATCCGCTCCGCTGACCGCCTGGCACTCCGGCTCATCCCCGCCTGCGCGGGGAACACTGCGCTGCAGGCTCCACCACTTCGCGAGCCCACGGCTCATCCCCGCCTGCGCGGGGAACACCAGTAGTGGGACTGGTTTCTGTGTGGGGTGCACGGCTCATCCCCGCCTGCGCGGGGAACACGCAGAACACGCACTGTTTAAAGCACGCGCCGTGGGCTCATCCCCGCCTGCGCGGGGAACACCCGAGCCCCGAAGAGCTCGCCGCGCCAATCTGGGGCTCATCCCCGCCTGCGCGGGGAACACTTCGTCGCATCCTGGATTACCGAGCAGCTGCTGGGCTCATCCCCGCCTGCGCGGGGAACACCCGAGCCCCGAAGAGCTCGCCGCGCCAATCTGGGGCTCATCCCCGCCTGCGCGGGGAACACTTCGTCGCATCCTGGATTACCGAGCAGCTGCTGGGCTCATCCCCGCCTGCGCGGGGAACACCCGACCGACTGCGGCCCCAGCGAGCGGGAGTAGGGCTCATCCCCGCCTGCGCGGGGAACACCCAAGCCCCGAGGAGCTCGCCGCGCCAATCTGGGGCTCATCCCCGCCTGCGCGGGGAACACTGCCACGCCGTCGACTAGTGACAGGTTCTGACCGGCTCATCCCCGCCTGCGCGGGGAACACAGTGCCGTGGCAGCGGCAGCAATGGCAATGATGGGCTCATCCCCGCCTGCGCGGGGAACACAAAAATGCGCCGTTGACCACAATGCGTGGCTTGGGCTCATCCCCGCCTGCGCGGGGAACACGCCATCACTGCCCGCTCTGTCACATCAGGTAGCGGCTCATCCCCGCCTGCGCGGGGAACACCTGAACACCAACACCCACCTGGAAGCCGTGCAGGGCTCATCCCCGCCTGCGCGGGGAACACACAAGCTTGCCGCCAAGTGGCTCCACAACCTGGGGCTCATCCCCGCCTGCGCGGGGAACACGACGTGCGCCACGTCTGGTGGGCAGACTCGGGCGGCTCATCCCCGCCTGCGCGGGGAACACAACATCGAGGAAAGAAATCAGAGGGACGTGGCCGGCTCATCCCCGCCTGCGCGGGGAACACATGTCGCCGATGATGACGACTATTTGCTGATTGGGCTCATCCCCGCCTGCGCGGGGAACACTCGGTGGCCATCACTAACGCGGTGGCGAACCACGGCTCATCCCCGCCTGCGCGGGGAACACCCAAGTCCACCCATCTTCGGGTCATTCCAATTCGGCTCATCCCCGCCTGCGCGGGGAACACGACCTGTCGACGTTTTCCCGCTTCTTCGACACGGGCTCATCCCCGCCTGCGCGGGGAACACCCCATACAGCAGCGGAATTACACGGCCAGTGGCGGCTCATCCCCGCCTGCGCGGGGAACACTCAAAGTCGAAACGTGGTACGCCGGAAGGCGCGGGCTCATCCCCGCCTGCGCGGGGAACACTAGCTGCCACATCTCACCCGTGTCTAGCAGGCGGGCTCATCCCCGCCTGCGCGGGGAACACGCTGTCTCCGTCTGCCCAGTAGTCGCCGGTGGGGGCTCATCCCCGCCTGCGCGGGGAACACTTACGGGCACCAGTGTGTCTATGGCCGACGCCGCGGCTCATCCCCGCCTGCGCGGGGAACACCGGACTCTGGCACCAATGTCGGCTTGCCCTCTGGGGCTCATCCCCGCCTGCGCGGGGAACACGGTCTGCTGGCTGGATTCGGAAGTAGGTCATTGGGCTCATCCCCGCCTGCGCGGGGAACACGGAGTCGGTGCTGCCGGCTGCGCGGCAGGTTTCGGCTCATCCCCGCCTGCGCGGGGAACACACCCCCGTATCTTCCACACGGCAAGCTATGAACGGCTCATCCCCGCCTGCGCGGGGAACACACAGAACTGACCTTCGCTTTAGCCACGTCAGACGGCTCATCCCCGCCTGCGCGGGGAACACGCCCTCACGTCGGCAAGAATCTCTTCGAGCCGCGGCTCATCCCCGCCTGCGCGGGGAACACTACAGTCTGAACGTCCAGCGAATCCGGTCGCGCGGCTCATCCCCGCCTGCGCGGGGAACACGGGCAAAATCCGAAATTCTGTCGGCTCGATTAGGGCTCATCCCCGCCTGCGCGGGGAACACGGCGTTGGCCTGCATCTGCAGGTTCTGCAGGGCTGGCTCATCCCCGCCTGCGCGGGGAACACCGATTCAGTGCACGCCGGTCGAGTGTCGCTAGGGGCTCATCCCCGCCTGCGCGGGGAACACTTATTTTTGACTGCCACCGTTCTGGTAATCGCCGGCTCATCCCCGCCTGCGCGGGGAACACGGCTGATACCACCACAATCTGAGGCGTTCGCCCGGCTCATCCCCGCCTGCGCGGGGAACACCGGCAAGGGCTTGCGTTTGCCACGTTTGCCGCGGGCTCATCCCCGCCTGCGCGGGGAACACTGTCGCGGTCGCCTTAATCCGTTCGAGCTGCAGGGCTCATCCCCGCCTGCGCGGGGAACACACGCCGATGACCGCGCCGTCCTTGCCCACGCCCGGCTCATCCCCGCCTGCGCGGGGAACACGTGGAGATTGGCGCGGACGCGTTCTTCGATTTCGGCTCATCCCCGCCTGCGCGGGGAACACCCCGCCATGTCGAAGCGTGCGTCGAGAACTGTGGGCTCATCCCCGCCTGCGCGGGGAACACGAGGCGCACTACCGGCGCGACGTGATGGCCGAGGGCTCATCCCCGCCTGCGCGGGGAACACAGGGTCTGCTCAATGCGGCGCATCATCTCAAGGGGCTCATCCCCGCCTGCGCGGGGAACACTCGACCGCGATAACCGCAAATCAAAAAAGGCCACACAGGCCGGGCTCATCCCCGCCTGCGCGGGGAACACCAGCCTTGGCATACAGCATCTGCTGCGGAATCGGGCTCATCCCCGCCTGCGCGGGGAACACTTGCTCACGGTGCCACATGTCATTGATAGTCAGGGCTCATCCCCGCCTGCGCGGGGAACACGCCAGCGCATAAGAGCCGCCGGAGCCGGTCAAGGGCTCATCCCCGCCTGCGCGGGGAACACTATCTTTCGAATGCAGTCGCGCCGCAGCCCGCCGGCTCATCCCCGCCTGCGCGGGGAACACGGCGTCGACGGTCAGCTCTTCAATGCCGGCAGCGGCTCATCCCCGCCTGCGCGGGGAACACACACAGTTCGGCGGCTCGCAGGCGCGCGACGTGGGCTCATCCCCGCCTGCGCGGGGAACACGCAATCTAGACCGGCATCAAACGGGTGGGAGCGGGCTCATCCCCGCCTGCGCGGGGAACACTTGGACCGAAACAGGTAAGCGTTCAACTCTCTAGGCTCATCCCCGCCTGCGCGGGGAACACCCACTGGACCGATGAGCTCTCCATCCTGGATAGGGCTCATCCCCGCCTGCGCGGGGAACACGATGTAGTTGTTGAACCCATGTTTGCGGGCTTCGGCTCATCCCCGCCTGCGCGGGGAACACTTCGGCAATGCTTCCCTCATCTCCCTCTGTTCCGGCTCATCCCCGCCTGCGCGGGGAACACGCAGGTGCCTAATGCAAGTGCCTATCATGCTTGGGCTCATCCCCGCCTGCGCGGGGAACACACTTGCTGAAGTGCAAGTTTGTATGCCGAGCTCCACTAGATCATTTAACTTGGGTGAACAGTCAATTTCAAGTCCCAAGAGGGCGCGGGGTCGAATGAGACTTCAGGGATCTAGCATCACGTGAATGAGCGGAAATCTCCCACTTGATATCAGTCTCGTTGAGGCATCCGCCCCATCATTTCCGGTTCCGACGCAAATGTCTTGCAGTCGACCATCCAGTTCTGCGGGGGTACGCCCGGCCGCTGCTAGCGCGAACAGGTCGAATGATTAGTGACAGTCCATCAAAATCCGCCGGTTCCCAGCTATGGCGATGCGTTCGAAATTCCATCCCTTGCTCATTGGCAGCCGAGTAGACTAGTAGCGCCCGCCCGTCTTTGCAAAGCTCGATGGTTCTTTCCCACAGCAAGTCTCGGATTCGAGCACTGGGGTTTCCGACAAAAACACCCGGAGCAATTTCCATCAGCCACTTGGTCAAATCACCCCGCAACCCTTCGGGTACTGCGGTCACGTTCAAGACAATCATCAAAACACACTGTCTTTCGTGTCCCAGTTCACTCCAGCGGCAATTACTTCAAGTTCGTTCCAAAGATAGAGTTCAACATCTGAATAAGAGTCTTCTGTTGGAATCTCCATCAATGCTTGAAGATCATGGACCATACGTTGCATGAGGCGAGCAGTAACGACTTTGTCCCGCACTCTTTTCCTCACGTTCAGTTCGTCATCTGGGGAGACTGCAGCTACCGCTTCAAACGCTGCTGGAACCGAGATCTCTGCTTTATACAGGTCTGCAATGTCGTAAACGAAGGCTCGGTCAGTGCCTGTGTGCACGATGCCTAATGCTGGGATAAAGCCCAAGCCCACAATCACTGCATGAGCAATTCCGTAAAGTGCGGCAGATGCCTCGGTTAATGCCCTGTTAATAGGATCTCCCGAATCAAAGTCATTCGGGTCATAGGAACGTCGGTTCCATTCGACTCCAGTACGTTCGGCTTCCGCAGCGTAAAGCCGCTTCATTCGTGCTCCTTCCCGTCCCCGAAGCTGGGCCATTGTGAGTTGGGAAACTTCTTCCCCAGGAAACCGCATACTGTACATCGCCCGCGCACAGCGCAGTCGAGATCGTTGATTCCCCCAAATCCGAGCATGCGCTTCGGCAAAGCGCGAAGTTTTTGCTGCGGGACGCCCATGTGCGTAATAACGCACGCCTTTTTCACCGACCCAAACGGCGGAGGTTCCAGCATCACCCAACAACGCCATAGCCGCGTAGGTGACTTTTGTTCCGGGCCCAAGGAGGATCACTGCCAACTGGGTGGCTGGCACGTGTGCAACGCCCCGAGAATCATGAATAGTTAGTGCGTTTCCATCACGATTCACCACGGCTCGTTCAATATAGAGGAACGACAGTCGGTCTTCCATCCTCGATAGAAGCAGCCGATCGAGTGGCGTTGCACTTGGTTTGTCCGCCATAGCTATTGCTCACCACGAGCTAGTGTCAAAAGGCCGCAGCCATATCCTTTTGCCCTGCCGACCCCTCCGGTTAGCGTCGTTCGCAGCTCGTCCACGTTAACCACTTCAAGGGTTCCCTCGTATCGAACGGTAACAAGGTGAACTCGTGCCCCCTTAGTCCCGTCCGGCCGATATTTGCTGAATTCGAGGGTCTTTCGTTCGACAACTTGAGCAGTACTGTTTTCGATTTCCTGAAAGCTCACCCCCATTGCTTCAGCTTTTCTGTGCAGCCATTTAATTTGTTCTGCCGCGCTGAGATGCGCAACAACTTTGCCACGCTGTTCGCGTCCCCGGTTAAGCGTTTTTGTTGGGTTTGCGGTAAGAGCAAAATTCCATTTCTGGCCTTTTCGCAATTGCGAAAGAAACCGATTGTAGTCTGCAGTCTGTTGTGGACGCACTTCCCACCCTGCTTCGTCAACGATATGTGTCGCAGTCGGCTTTTCAGGGCCAACAATGTACAGGATGTGGTCATGTTCCCGTTTGTCCAACCGCCATAAGATTCTTTGGCCGGTTTGGTCAATGTCATCTGGGAAAGAATACCGAACTGCCGCATGAAGTGCATGTGGGTTGGTCAGATATTTCCGCCCCTGCCGACGCGCCGGGTTGATAAGTATTTTGGTGAATGTCGTCATGAAGATATCACCGTTTCAAAAAACGGGTCCCGGTTAGTGCCGAGATCATTTTGTATAGTTTTCGATCCAGCGTTCACTACAGTTCGCCAACCGTATTTGCGGTGTTCTTGGGCAAAAGACAACGGCACATCTTGCCGGGGAACACCAACCTCACCCGGTTTGCCGTCCCGATAAATTGGCAGCTCAACGTGACGGGACCGTTCCTTTTTGTGTGTCAGTGTCGCATGCCATATATCGTGTTCGCGGAGTGCCTCGACTACTGGTTTATCAATAATCCCTAAGTCCAGGTTTGGTGGCACAGGGCAAGAACGCCGCCCCAGAAACAGCGGATATGCGGGATGTTTCAGTTGTTCTTGTAGTCCTTCAAGCAATCCGCGGTCTTCGGAACCGATTGCCGCAACAAAAGCTGCATCGGACAGAAAATTCCGAGTCACTAGATGTGCTGCGGCATTTGGGTTCTTCTGCCATGGCTGCGCTGTTTGGTAGTCGCTCAAAAGAGAACCAGATTGGTCGACACGAACCGCGAAATCAAGTTGCACCAGGTCTTCAATAGGATCGGTGCGTTGACGTCCTTGGGCGGCGGCAAGCATCCCAATGACACCTGATTTACTTGGTGTGTTGCCAGTTGCCCGAGTGGTGTAGCGCGATTCGTCACCCCACGACTGCAATGGCCCTTTGAGCAGCAGTAGAAGTGAATGAGCCATGAGCTACTCCGATTCCTTCATGGTCAATGCCGCGATGAGCTTGGCGGATAATTCCAGCTTATTGACGGCTTCAGCCAAACCCTGGAACTTTTCGCCAAGCCCACCGGTCGCCATGATGAATCCCGCCAATGGTTTCATTCCATAGACTTCTTCCACATCGCGTTCTTCTCGAGCTAGAGCCTCTGCTGCTGCACGTCGGCGGCTTCCAGATTCCACTTCAATCGCCTCTTCGAAGGCATTGACTAGTGACACCGAGCGGGTGTCTCGCACTGCAATATACACCAGTTCCGGCAGGGTGTTATTCGCGAAAGTGTTTTGCTTACCAGTCGGCATCGATTCGATGAACGCAGAGAGGAAATTAGCTGTCGATTCATATGCAAGTTCCCTGTTGCCAAGATTTTCCGCTAGTGCTTCGACGTTGACAGTTGCAAAGCGGTACAGAGTCGAAGACATCATCTGAGTAGTGCCAATCATGGCGGCCCCAGTTTCATCATTGTCCTCTACAACATCGTCTACGGCGGTGTAATAGTCGAATTCAGGCTGCGATTCATGAACGCCAATAGCGTGTGCAACTTGAACCGAAGCATCAATGTTGTAGGCAGGAACGTCCGCAAGCATTCGGCCAAACATTGCCATGTCAATCGCATGTTCGGTATCTAGTATTTCTTTGGCCTGCGCTTTAGTGAACTTGCTTCCTTTGTCATCGCCAGCGGCCTTCAGAGCGGCCTTTTCGGCGATACCTCGTGCAGCACGTTCGATCTGGTGTGGGCTTAGGAAGAGCAACGCTCCGGTTGTGGGATACTTGGAGCTTTCATCTGCGTCTTCGCTTTGAGCCTCCTGGCCCTTTTTTGGTTTCTCTGGAGGTGCCAAGTTGATGCCATCTTTGGCACCAGTGACTTTGAACAATTGCCTGAGAATTTCAATTGCTCCTGCCTCGTCGATTTCTGGCGCAATTTCGAGAGTTTTCTTGATGATTGCTTCCGGAAGCCGCCGTGATCGGAAACCGACGGTGTCTTCACCGACCTGTGTTTCGAAGTACTGTCGGATTGCTCGCTTCCATGATTGGGAAGAAACACGTTGACGTGGAACACCACCGAAAATCGCAGTTTTTGGCGATCCAGTGTCATCCCGATTAATCAGGCTAGGTGGGACGGTGTGCAGTGCGTGGATATCTACGACGAGGGACATGGTTGTGACCTTTCTTAGTTGCTTTCAGGTGTTGACGTAGCACTATTGTTTGTGGTGCGGCCCATGAAGTAGCCGTTGGCGAAGTCTCGCCCCCACCTCAACTGCACGCCAGATCGCTTTCTTGGATCCGCAAGGGCACGGAGGTCTTGAGCTAGGAGTCCGTAGTCAAGACCAATATCTTGCCCGCGTAACAAAGTGATGAGTGACCGAATATGAACGAGCCGAGATTTTTCATTACCGGCCAGCAGCATTGCGTCAATACGTGGTTTGATTGAGTCAGAAATTTCCAGCGAATGGAGCTTCCCGCAAGCTGCAGCAAAGCTGGTTCCGGGAATGTGCTGGGGTGATGTCGCCGACTGCATATGGATGCCAAATAGCGTTAGCGCTACGAATGCAGCATATTCTGAGTCAGTCGGATCATCGCCTTTTCCGGCTAGTTTGTTCGCAAACTCCCCATCCATAACGAACAACGCGTTCGCCAAGGCGAGTGCGTCGCCAGTGATGTCTAAGCTGGCATGGCGCCGCAGTTCCGCGAGCGCGGCGCGCGCGGAATGGTGTTCGCGAGAATTGGGGTCGCAAAAGTAGTTATTTTGTAGTCGGTGGCAAGTCGCACCTACCGCATTTCTCAATAGGTCTGGAGTGAAATGCCGTTTGTCATTGACACCATGTTCGGCATCACTAGCTGCATCAATCATTCTTTCCCTTCTTTCCTTTCACCTTCATTGGCCTTATCTCGTTGTTTTGCGGTCAAAGGAAGCACTTTGTCCAACGAACGCTGCAGCAGCTGGTAATAGCTTGCGGCAGATACGAATTGGCTATTGGAGTTTTCCCCACCTGACTCAAGGGTCCTGCCAACGAAGGACTTTGGCCCAGCCCCGCGTAGGAGAATTCGGGCATGTTCATCAATGAGTTGCCGGGCGGTTTGTTGCCATTGCTCAATGAACGGTTTTGTTAATTCATGTTCCGCTCTAGCAGCACTCACCGGCAGCGCCGCTAATGATTCGAGCCACGTATTGAATTGTGGTTCTAGCTCTGCCAGTGCACGGTCGGTAGGCTCCGGCCGAAATAGGTAATCATCTCCCGCAGCAACCAGCAGGTTGCCAGCAAACTGCCCCAGCGACACTGCACCTTTTGTCGTTTGAGCAGCAGCATCCCGAACCACAGCACGAAGCGGCGCTGACTGCCTCATCAGCAAAATAGTGGGCATATTCATCTGCGCAGCGAAAGTCGTCGCCACTGAGGATGCCTGGTTTCCGTACTCCACCGAAACGAGGTCGATGTTCAGCACTTGAGGAATGCCGTCGACTTCGTCGGAAAGATTAGCCAAGTTATCTAAGTTCATGGGACGCTTTGGCGCCTTCTCTTTCCCGCTAAAGCCACCATCGGTCTCCGCAACAATGAGCGGTTCCAGAGCCTTCCACATTGTCCGCTGAGTATCGTACGGTCGCGGGTAATAAACAGTGCGCCCCTTCTTCGATTTATTGGCTGAGTAGCGGTACGGAGTCATGGGATCATCCAAAACGTTGGCGCCAGCCTCCGGAATTTTGTCTCCATTTCCCAGCACAACGCCGGTTACCCGACCTTCATTTACATGGAGTCGAATCCTGCGTGATTGCCAAGTTGCCAGGTCGGCCGGCCCTTGTGGGCCTGGTGGTTCACCAACAGCTGCGCGCGAATCAGACCCATCTGGAGTTCGTTCCCACACAGGTCGGTCGCCCGGATTAATCAGGGCGTCGATAGTGGTGTTAAGGACGAGGGTATCCAGTAGGGTATCGCCTACAACCACGGTTCCACCGGTCATCCCTGTCCACCCAGTGCCAATTGGGTAACCTTTTCCACCTTTGACCCTAGAGTCGCCAACGAGCCCACTTTTAATACCGGAATAGTCGAACGCTTGGGCGTAGATGAGCCAGCGCGCTGCTTCTGCAAACTCAAGCGTATCCCGCGGCTGACCGGCACGCATGGAGAAGTAATCCTCTTGTGCCTCCGGGACAATTGTTGTGATGTGTTTAACTTCCCCGGACTTCACGTGCAATCCCGGCACCTGCATGAATGGCGTCGGGGAATCGATAAGCTCGAAGCGATCCTCGTACTCCGCAAGGTATTGAAGGACAGCTTCGTCGCGCCCAGTCGTTTGAAGCCGCTTCCGTGTCCGCTCAAACCAGTCACTGAAACTAAACGTCCTACCGGCACGAACCTTGCTCTCTGGCGCATGCGCTCGCCAGAAGATTGCCAGCAATAGACGCAGGATTGCGTAGTTCTGTGCTGGGGAATCACCTTGGATTGCCATGGCGCTCACGTCGCCAGAAAAGAGCTGTCGAATCCCCACCAATCGTTGGTGCCCGTCGGTATCAACCACCAGTATCCAAGGATCGTCTACTAGCGAAAACAATCGCTCCTCCTACCGTTTTGTTTTGTAGCTAACACAACCTTACCACCCCGCTTCCTCAAACAATTAGGAGTTAGCTCACGGTTGTCTAGGTTCTCTTTCGACAATGATTGAGCCAATGCCTGTGGTTTTGCTCAGAGCACTCATTGAATTTAGGCTGAACTCATCCCTGCGATGGCTGGGATGAGCCTTCCTATTTGTTGGAGCTACCACCTTCCCCGCGCTGGCGGGGTTTTTATTTAGCTTCAACGCGCAACCCACTTTCTGCGTCGTAGCTCAGCGCGAACCGGCCTAGCTGGGCTCTAGCATCGTCGTCGAATCGCAGCGCAACTTGGCCCCGCAGCATTCCGGACTTCGTCCATTCCTCAGGAGTTTGTTGTTCAAGCTCGTCGATTACTGTGTCAAAATCAGATTCTCGGCGGGTCAGGCGAGTTGGCAACCGCAGAGTGTTCGCGGCTAGCTGGTGTTCTGCTTGCTTCGAGACTTCACTTCCATTGAGAATCTCCAAGCCGCCACCTAGTGGGATGTAGCCGTAGTCGGTGTTTTGCAGCGCGATTACTTCAACGGAAAACTCTGCATCACGAACCTGCGCGTTACCCTGTTCTTCCCCACCGATAGTTTCGGAATTTTCATGCAGCTGCGCAAACAAGCTACTCAAGTGCTCGGCGTGAGTCGGGCTCGGCATCCGATAACTTTGTGCCCGCAATTCGGCGCTTGAGCGTTTCGCGAAATCTTCGCTGCACGCAGTCTCCCACGCATCCCGCCATTCAGTAGGAATATCAGGTTCTGCTGTATAAACCTTCCGCACCAAATCAGCGACGTCTTTTGGCCGACAAAAACTCTGCGGCAGATGCGCCATCGTCGACAGCAGAAGCTTCTCCCCGTAGATGGCTGCAGCACCGCCATCGAATTCCGGCACAGTACCGATAGCTTTAATCGCACGCAGCAGAATCTGCGGATGGTTCAGTTGCGTCGGCCGGTCTGACTCCGGCCGGTCATGCCGGTGCACACGTCCGGCACGTTGAATAATCAAATCGATGGGCGCTAGATCTGTGACCAGCAAATCAGCGTCAATATCCAGACTTTGCTCAGCAACTTGAGTTGCAACCACAATACGTCTCCATGGCCGGTCGTGGCCTCGGCGAGCTTTCGGCCCTAGCTCTTCCCGAAGGAGATCCTCCTTTTCACTGCGATGCGCAGCGATAAACGCCGAATGGTGCAGCTCCACCTCTTCTGGGAAATGGCACTTCAAATCATGAAAAGCTTCTTGGGAGCGTGCAATGGTATTGCAAATAACCAGCGCAACTCCGCCGTCTGTCAGTTTCGCTTTCAGTGTTGTTGCCAGCTCCGCCAATGAGTCGTCAATTATCGTCACAGCGACCTGTTGGTTTACTGGGCGCTGTTGCACTTCAACAGGCCGCACTCCGTCAGTATCTACAATGCTGACCAGCGGGTAGGAGGTGGAATCGAGAGCTTCAACAGCGGTTTCGGCGTCGTCAATCAGCTGGCAAGCATATGCTTGTGCCAGCCGCTTTCTTTGTGCTGGTGGCAATGTCGCTGACATCAAAATCACGTTGACGCCATACCGTGCGAGCCATTCAAGGGTGCAGTAAAGATATTGCGACATGTAGGCGTCATAAGCATGCACTTCATCGATAATGACAACTTTGCCTGCCAAACCGACGTGCCGAAGCATTGAATGTCTAGCTTGCAGAGCCATCATTAGGACTTGGTCAACCGTGCCGACAACAAAGTCCGAAAGCACACCAGTTTTCCGTCCAGACAGCCAGGACGCAGCGATCACAGATCCACTGTTTTGCCGCGGTGAATCGTCGCCGCTGTTTTCCTCCGGCAAGTCTTCGCCAATTCCCTGAAACCGCATTTTCTGGAACGGCTTTGACAACCGGTTTTTCGAATGCGCCAAAAACATGGAGACCACTTCCCCAGCTTCCGAACTTTTGCTCGCCCAGTTAGCAGTCCGGTCAAATAACCCATTGGCGGTGGACATTGTCGGTGCTGCAAAAAACACTCCCTGCGCACCACTTTTCTGACTCAACACATGCGCTGCGGCTAGACCAGCTTCAGTTTTCCCCTCACCAGTGGGAGCTTCAATGATCATCAAAGTTGGGCCTACCGATTTACGCGATAGCTCTACCGCAGTCCGCTGCACCGGGCGCAGTTGGTATTCTGATGGCCAGCCAAAAGTACGCTGAAAGAGTTCCTCGTCATCTGATGGAATCTCTACTGGAGACCATGGTCGCGGCAGACCGATATATGCAATTGCCTGCGCCAAACGAGCGCGCTGAGGAATTAGTGGCGTGTAAGGGAACGCGTTTTCATTTGACGCAATCCAGTCGGCCATAATGACTAGCCCAGTCATGAGCTGAAGCGCATCTGCAACTGGAACGTCCGCATCACCGATCGCGTCTAACACTGGCTCGATGTTGGTGAGCTCCGCCATGGCATCGATAAGCTCGGTGACAAGATCATCGAATGGGTTAAGTCGCCCAGAAATCGCGTCACTGAAGTTTCGCAAAACTACTGCATTGGACGTAAACCCATGGTGCGCATCGACCACTGCCGACAGTGCCACTCGACGTCTAGCGTTCACACCATGGTCCGCCAGCCAATTCCGCAGTAGTAGCGCTGACGCCATGCCGTGCGAAAACTGCCTATCCGGTCCTTCCCCTTGCGGCCATTCCAGACTCAATCCGGCATCCTCGATTGGGCCAAGCAATCGTCTTGCATCAGGTCGGCGCTCCACCAGGCGTTGGAAGGTAACCGTCGCTTTCCCAACATCGTGAGTGCCGGCAAGGAAGCAGAACAACGTACGTACTTGTTCTGCGCTTAAATCCCAGCTGCTACTCAATGAGGTTTTGAGGGAATCCGATACCCAGTTCGCCCATAGCCATTCAGCTACACATGCAGTATCGATTAAATGTTGTGGCAAACAGAGGTAGCCATCTTCATTACCAGATTTCGCCCACAGTGAAAGCGACTGCACACTTCGATTCCGCATCCAGTCATCAGCGTTATCCACGATAAGCATACGACTTCCCTTCCTGACCTCAGCTCAGGATGGCCCACAGGTAACCGCCATCAGAGACCCAATTACTTGGGCATCTTTATGGATACTACGCACTTCAGACAGCTTAAGTCAGCTAATGAACACATGATCGAATTCGCTGAAACACGCATATTTTCCCATGGCGGCTATGTGGGCTCGCCACAAGGCACTAGCTGGGTTATTTACTCACTCAGCACACAGTTCGCAATCAGCATGTCTAGGCGGCGGATATCAATCTGCTTGCCCACAGAAATCTTCACATGCCCCGCCTTGGTCCACAGTTCCAGCTCGGCATTGAAGTCCAGGAATTTACCGGCATTCTCAGACGACCACATGGTGATGGACGAATACGGCAGCGAATAGACCTCCACCTTCTTGCCGCTCAGACCCTGCGCATCGCGCACAATTAGCCGCTTATTCGTGAACACGGCGGAATCCCGGAACGTCTTGTACGCCGCAAACGGCTGCTCCCCCGGCACCATCAATTCGACCACATCATTCGGGATGGGTACTTCCTGCAGGAATGTCCAAGCTGCAATCGGTGCGAGTTCCATGGTGGCCTTTCACTGCTAAACAATAAGTGCTTCAAGTTTACGTCAGTTCAGGCGGACGTATTGTTATCTGTCCGTGCCGGAGAATAATCCAAAGGAGCTCGGTCGCACGAAGTACCCACAACGTTTCACAACACCACTTTGTCCTCTATTACACGGCTGCCGCTCTACGCTGGTCGTTGTTCAGAAAGCATTAGAAGACATTGCGGGATGGTCCGTCATTCGCGGGCACCATTAGCAAGAACACTCCCTGCGGATCTTTCCGATCAAAAATGCTGAGCCTCGTCACCGGCTTCCAGCTCAAGTCGTCTAAGCCGAGCACCGTCCAAACGTTCAGATTCACAGTGACCAGAATCTGACGCCCCCTCATCTGTGCCGTACTTTCAATGCCATGAGCTATATCAACACCATCTGGCAGGCAATTGAAACGTGGTACGACAAGCAAGGTGCGGCCGAAGTGCTATGGCCCGGCGCGACGGAAGCGGATATCGCCCGTCTGGAAAGTGAGCTGGGCGTGCAGATTTCAGAAGACCTACGGGTTTCTCTGCTACGTCACAACGGCAGCGCGGATGATGCCTGGCCCGAAGGTGAGCTGTTAAGCGTTGACCAGATTCTCGCTAATACGAGTCAGTTGCGCTCAAATGTCGCTGCGGGAGATTTCAACAATGACCATCTCGGCGACCCACAGCTGCTACCCCATTACTGGGCCGACGGCTGGATTTGCATTAGCCGCGACGGAGCAGGAAATAGCAGCGCCGTCGACATGACACCGGGGGACGAAGGCACCACCGGACAAGTACTGGACATGGACCATGAAGTTGGGCCGTCGTATCTTTACCGCAGTTATGGTGACTGGTTACAGGCACAGTATGAGCTTCTCATCGATGCCAAGTGGACGGGTGACTACCTAGAGATCACGTGAGAATTCCACCTAACCACTGGTCAAACAGTTGCTTTTGGGGGTAGGCGGGGCTACACCATCTTAAGCCTGCAATGGTGCTACTGGGGTGCAAGTGACACAATGATGCCGTTGATACCACGGAACAGTGTCCTTGAGTTCAAAGGCTTTACATGAAAACTTCATCGGTTGGCACTCGCAAGGCTCTAGCTCAGCGGCCGCCAGATTCGCTTCAGTTGCCTGGATGGTCAGCTATTCAGGCGGTGACGGCAGCACTGCTTTGAGACCCACCGTAGTCGCAGCCACTTCAGCAGTCACCGTCACTAGAGAGGTAGACAAACCCAATGGTGGCGTCTGCTGCATTCAAAAGCCAGCGCTAAATCCTTTTCCGCTGGCTCAACGCTATCTACCGATTCGACGAGCTTCACCACTGCGACTGCAAGCATCAATCCAACCGTCGGATTAGAAAATGACACGCGCCCAACGGCCTAAATGAATCCCAAGTCGACCACGCGGGAGCCGCCACCAACGTCGGCAACACGGCTTTGATGCGACTTGTGCATAGAGTCGCGGCTTGTAAATAGGAGAGCACTATGTTGAACAACCTGAGTTTCGGTATGCCGCGCATCGGCAAACTGATTTTGTCGATTATTGGCTTGGTCATTGCGGCTGGCTTGGCCATTGAAGCTTTGGGGAGCATCGGCAGCCCCAAAGAGCTTCTCGGCAGCCTACTGCTCGCTGCAGCGTTTGCCTTGCCATCTGGGTTTTGGCTGTACTACGAGCGCGCTGACCGACGAAGCGTCACGACATCCCAGCCCCCAGTAAAACGCCGGTGGGGACGCATTGTCGCCGCGACTGTAGCCAGCTTCCTTGTTGGTGCTGGAACCCTGCCAACGCCAGAAACTTCAACAGCCCCTACTCCGGCAGCGAACACGGAGAATTCCACTTCCCAAAAGCAGGAAACAGACAAGACCGCTTCGAGTGAAAAATCAGAGAAGGAACACTCCTCTGACGCACCTGCGGCGGCGATGTTCCAGAACTGCCAAGAAGCGGAGGACGCTGGCAAGACGCCACTGAAGCGTGGCGAAAAAGGGTACAACCCGAAGCTGGATCGTGACGGTGACGGTGTCGCCTGCGACAGTGAAAAAACTACTACCTCAACTACGTCCACAAGCAGCACTACCAGCACCTCAACGACAGCAGCCAACAAGCCACCGAAACCATCAACAACCCGCACTTCCACCCCAGTAAAAGAAGCGGACACCCAGCCGCAAGGACTAGTCGGGAACCAAAACAAGCCAACAACCCGAGTACAGGAATCAGCGCCGGCCCCAGCACCACAGCCAGCGCCAGCACCACAGCCAGCGCCAGCGCCGCAGTCAACTTACTACGCAAATTGCGATGCGGTTCGGGCTGCTGGCGCAGCGCCACTCTACGCTGGCCAACCGGGCTACAGTCGCAAGCTTGACCGTGACGGCGACGGCGTCGCTTGCGAGAAATAGCTGCGTCAAAAAGCAATGCCTCGGCACAAAAGGAGCCAGACAGCTAAACGTCACCAGAAGTCATGGTTGCCAGGTAGCAGCAAGTGTGCTTATCTGATGCATGGCCTACAACAACGCCACCGAATCCACGAAGGGAGAAGCCATGTCGAAGTATCAGCGCGTTGCAAATCTGCGAGATAAGCAAGCTGACCTGCAATTTCCGGCTTCCCACTTTTCGGTGCGCACTGCCGCCTACCCACGCCCACGCAAGGGCGAACAGGCTTAAGCACAGGCCAAACCAAGTAACGCTTTAACCGGCGCGAACCGTCACCGATAATGGTGGCAGTCGCGCCGGTTTTTTCATGCCCGGGCACTGGACACCGCCCACCCGGGCCCAATCCAAGAAAGGACTCATCATGTCTGCCTCGCGCCGCCGAAAAGCGGCCATGAATCTGCGGCCAAACTACACGCGCCGCAAGTTCAACGACACCCCAAAAATCGAAGTGTTCGCCTCCGAAATTGAACAGGGCGTCCTCGACCAAGCCGGCACCCTCGCCGCCATGCCTTTCGTGCACCCGCACGTTGCACTCATGCCGGACGCACACATCGGCATGGGCTCCTCCGTCGGCACCGTCTTCGGCACCGTCGGCGCCGTCATCCCCGCGGCTGTCGGCGTGGATATTGGCTGCGGCATGATTGCACTACAGACCCAATTCACCACCGCTGACCTCGCCGAACGCGACCTGACCAAGCTGCGTGACCTGGTGGAGGCCACCATTCCGCTCTCCCCTGGCAACTACAACCAGTGGGTCATGGAAGGCACCGCCGACGCCCGCACCCGCGAGCTTGCACAGTTGGCCGAGGACACCGGCGTGGACCTCGACCACTCGCCGAAATGGCGGCAGCAGCTCGGTTCCCTCGGCGGCGGCAACCACTTCATCGAACTGTGTTTGGATGAAGCCGACCGCGTCTGGCTGTTCCTGCACTCCGGGTCGCGTGGTGTCGGCAATAAGATTGCGCAGAAGCACATCTTTGCAGCTCGGGAACAGTGTGCGAAGCACTGGGTTCGCCTGCCACACAAGGACCTGGCGTACCTGACCGAAGGCACCGACGAGTTCGATTCTTACCTCGCCGACCTCAAATGGGCGCAGCGGTTCGCCTGGCTGAACCGCGAAGAGATGCTCGACCGCTTCGCGCGCTGCGTCACCGAATTCATGGGCACCGAAGTCGAAGAGGCACAGCGGATTAACTGCCACCACAACTACACCGTCGTCGAAAAGCACTATGGGCAGGATGTATGGCTGACGCGCAAGGGTGCGGTTCGCGCTGATGAAGGCACCCCGGCGTTGATTCCGGGTTCCATGGGCACGGCTTCCTACGTGGTGGAGGGGTTGGGTTATGCGCCTGCGCTACGGTCGGCGCCACACGGGGCTGGTCGACGCTACTCCCGCACGAAGGCGCGTGAACTTTTCGACGTCGCGGACCTTGATGCGCGGATGGAGGGCATTGTGTACCGGCCGGGTGAGGCATGGGTCGATGAGATTCCGGATGCCTACAAGGACATTGACCAAGTGATGGCTGATGCCGCGCGACTGGTCACGGTGAAGCACAAACTGCGCCAAGTATTGAATGTGAAGGGCACATAGTTTCCACACTTTCCTGTGGTGCAGCTCACAAACCCCGTATTAAATGCGGGGTTATTTTAATGCCCTCTACCACTAGCAATGGCGTTTTCGCACGCGCCACTTTTGTCAAACTCTTCCTTTACAGATTTTTTGCACATTTAATGAACACACCGAGTCGGACAACCAGCACCCACCACCCACGCTGGACACACATCGAAACACCACCCTCCCCCAATTTGGGTAACCCCTGCACCCAAACTCGCCAGACACTCAGGAGTCCATCGTGCGAATCGGAATTCCCCGTCAAACGGACCCCCGCCAACCACTCGTCGCCGCCACCCCCGATACCGTCGAAAAGCTCATCAAACTGGGCTACGACGTATCCGTAGAATCCGGCGCCGGCACCCAGTCCGCCTACCCAGACGAGCTGTATCTCGCCGCAGGTGCGCGCATCGCAGGCGACGACGTCTGGCAGTCCGACATCATCGCCACCCTCGACACCCCATCGGCTGCCGCCCGCAGTCGGATGCGCCCCGGCGCCACCCTCATCGCCCGGATGGCACCGGCCCGCAACCCAGAACTCATCCAAGAGCTTGCCGACGCAAACCTCACCGCCCTCGCCATGGACGCCGTCCCGCGCCTGAGCCGCGCACAATCCATGGACGTGCTGTCTTCGATGGCAAACATCGCTGGCTACCGCGCTGTTGTTGAGGCAGCTAACGCCTTCGGTCGCCTGTTCACCGGACAGGTCACCGCCGCCGGTAAAGTCCCGCCCACCAATGTGTACGTCATCGGTGCTGGTGTCGGTGGCCTAGCCGCTATCGGTACCGCCGGCTCGATGGGCGCCATTGTGCGTGCCACGGACCTGCGTCCGGAAGCCGGTGAACAGGTCGAGTCGATGGGTGCGGAATTCATTCCGATCCCAGTTGCGGCGGAAAAGTCTGATGACGGCTACGCCAAAGAAATGTCGCAGTCGCAGGCCGAAGCCGCTGCGCAGCTCTACTCGGAGCAGGCCGCTGTCGCCGACATTGTGATTACCACCGCGAATATCCCAGGCCGGAAGTCCCCGCTGCTGCTGACTGCAGCTGATGTGGAACGGATGAAGCCAGGTAGCGTCATTGTCGATATGGCAGCCGCGAACGGCGGTAACTGTGAGCTCACCGTCCCTGGTGAAGTGACCGTCACGCCTGGTGGCGTCACCATTATCGGCTACACGGACCTAGCTGGACGCCTGCCAGGCCAAGCATCACAGCTGTACGGACAGAACATTGTCAACCTGTTCAAGCTGATGACGCCGAACAAGGATGGCCAGCCAACCCTGGACCTGGAAGACGAAATCATCCGTGGCATCACCGTCACCCAGGCCGATACCGGCGCCGCAGCAGGCGCAGCGGCGGGCGCCGCCACCGGCAAGGCTGCGATCCTGTGGCCACCACCGCCGGTGAAAGTGTCCGCGACTCCGGCGGCCGCGAAGCAGGAACAGCTCGCCGCGCAAGCCGCTGCTGAGGAACCAGAGAAAGTGGCGTTCATGGGTGGCAAACGCGCCGGGGTCGCCCTCGGTGTCACGATTGCCGTCGGGGTCACGTTAATGCTGCTCTCCCCGTCGTCAATAAGCACAAACTACATGGTGCTCACGCTCGCGATTGTCCTTGGGTTTTACGTCATTTCCGCGGTCACGCCGAGGCTGCATACGCCACTGATGTCGGAGACGAATGCGATTTCCGGCATTGTGCTCATCGGCGCGATTCTGGTCGTGAGCTCGACAAACATTGTTATTAGTTCGCTGGCGTTCCTCGCGATTGTCCTGTCCTCCATCAACATTTTCGGTGGCTTCGCTATCACCGACCGGATGCTCGGCATGTTCGTCAAGGACAGCCCGGCACTGAAGAAAGCAGCCTAAGCCATGACTACCTCAACTGAAATCCTCCTGACCTGGACAAACCAACTAGCAACCGTCGGCTACATCGGAGCGGCGCTGCTCTTCATCCTCGCGCTGTCGGGCCTGTCGAAACCGGAAACCGCCCGGCGCGGTAACGCCCTTGGCATTACTGGCATGGCCATCGCCATCATGGTCGCCGTTGCGCAGGCCATGGTGACCGCCGCGGTGGACTCCACCGGCGACCACCTCAACCCGCTGGTGACGCTGCTGCTGATCGGACTGGCGATGGCGCTGGGTGCAGGCATCGGCGTGTGGCGCGCCAAGTCCGTTGAAATGACTGGTCTGCCGCAGCTCATCGCCTACTTCAACGGCTTCGTTGGTCTGGCCGCAGTGTTCATTGGCTTCAATTCCTTCCTCGATAAGCCGGAGCTGGGCCGCGCCGCCGAAATGTTCCACCTGGGTGAAGTGTTCTTGGGCGTGTTCATCGGTGGTGTCACCTTCACCGGTTCGGTGGTTGCTGGTCTGAAGCTGGCCGCGAAAATTAAGGGCGCTCCGGTGCTGCTGCCGGGCCGCAACGTGCTGAACCTGGGTGTGCTGCTGGTGTCCCTGGGACTGATGGTCGCGTTCATTGTGGCAGGTCAAGGCTCCCTGGCGTGGACTGCGCTGGGCGTGATGACGGCGCTATCCCTCTTCCTTGGCTGGCACCTCGTTATTGCCATCGGTGGCGGTGACATGCCGGTTGTCGTGTCCATTATGAACTCCTACTCCGGTTGGGCCGCGGCGTTCACTGGTCTGATGCTGGGCAACCAGCTACTGATTATTACCGGCGCGCTGGTTGGCTCTTCGGGCGCGTACCTGTCGTACATCATGTGCGTGTCCATGAACCGCAGCTTCCTCAACGTGCTACTCGGTGGTTTTGGTACCGACGGCGGCGTGGTCGCAGCTGACGGTGAAGTGGGCACCCACACTGAAGTTACCGCGTCGGAGACCGCTGAACTGCTAAAACAGGCCCGCACCGTGATGATCACACCAGGCTACGGCATGGCCGTGTCGCAGGCACAGTACCCAGTCGCCGAACTGACCCGGGCGCTGCGGGCGGCCGGCAAGGAAGTCACCTTCGGCATCCACCCTGTGGCGGGGCGTCTTCCAGGGCATATGAACGTGCTGCTGGCTGAGGCGAAGGTGCCGTATGACTTGGTGCTGGAGATGGATGAAGTCAACGATGATTTCGCTGACATTGATGTGGTGCTGGTGATTGGCGCGAATGACACTGTGAACCCGATTGCGCAGCAGCCGGGCTCGCCGATTGCGGGTATGCCGGTACTGAAGGTGTGGGAAGCTGAGCGCGTGGTCGTGTTCAAGCGGTCGATGGGCTCCGGTTACGCCGGGGTGCAAAACCCACTGTTCTTCAACGACAACACCGACATGCTGCTTGGCGACGCAAAGACCTCCGTCGAAGCCATTACAGCTGACCTGAAAGCTGCTGGCGTAGGTGCTGGCGCTGGGACGGCTGGGGCTGGCGCTGGGACGGCTGGGGCTGGGGCTTCGGGCGCGGCGCGGTCCGGCGGTGGCGCTGGTGCTTCGGGGGCGGGTGCCGGTGCCGGTGCCGCTTCGAAGTCGAAGACCGGAGGTCCGCGTGTGAAAGAACCGGCAGAACTGCGCTAACGGTGGGCTCGCTCATGGCGAGCTGCTGGCGGCGGCTGGGTCGGCGAAAGTCGACGCCGCCGAAGCGGCACTTCCCCGCGTGTTTGCCACTTCCCGCGCATCATTTTCCGAACTATCCAAGCAAGTTTGCAGCGAGGTTGCGTTTTAGCGAACGCGCCTCGCTGCTTGCTTTTGTTAGTGAATCCGGAATTCGGAGCACTTCTAACCAGAAGTACGGCCCTATCCATCAACAAGCAATGTTCTAACAGTTACCAACACAATTTTCTATACCCACTCTCTACCTGCGGGTTTACCCTCCCACAAACACCCTATAGCCAACACATTCGAACAGGCGTGCCATCTACCCCAACAGCCGTCCGGTCGATGCACTACAGTCAAACACGCAAGCGAAAACGGGGGAAGTTAGCTGAGGGGAGGAAACATGTCGATGCCACGGCCACGGATTGGCGACGCCATGACGGATAATGTCAGCGCGCAGCCTGCGCATAACCCTTCTCAGCTTAGCGTTGTCGAGAGTGGGGATAACGCTAGCAACCAGGCATGTTTCAGGCATCCTGCTTTTGCGCACCTAGAAGCACTGTCCGTTGCATTCGATGGGCTGATATCTTCACTCACCGACACCAGCAGTGAGGGATCGCAACAGCAGGAGCTACCATTTTGGCAACTTATTGAGATAGCACAACAGTTCGAGACTATTGCCGCTCAGCGTGGCCTCATCGACCTGCATGTCACTGGTACGCTGCTGACCCCGCGCGGAATTGAGGCTGCGGGTACGCGCAACACCATTAGTTTCCTTATGGACCACCTGGGGATTTCTCGGCGGGAAGCCACTGACCGGGTTCGTGCTGCGGAACTCGATGGGGACATTGAACCGGATGGTTCCGCCGAATCGCTGAGCCCAGACAGCGCCGCGGAAGAAGCCGCCACTGCCCCGCTGACAGAGGAAGAGCGCGCCGCCGAAGCAGCTCACCGCGCCGAACAGCAACGCAAACGCGCCCAGAATGCCCGGGCAGCCCAGTCGGCGACCGCAAATGGCGACCTCACCATCCCGATCCGCGCCGACATTATGGCGGAGCTGCGGAAGCTTCTGCCCGGCGGCACCATGACCGCTGAAGATATCAAGGAGAAGGTCTACGCTGAACTGGACAACCTCAGCGCGCATGAAATCAAACTGCTGGTGCGCGAGCTGGTGGCCCGTTCCAATGACACCGTGCGCAAACCGAAGGACCGGCACGCAGACCAGCGCCGCCGAAAGCTGTTTCTCAGCAAACCTGACGCCGATGGCTGCGTGAACATCCGCGGCACGCTTGACGGTGTGTCAGCGACACTGGCGCTGCAGCTGTTTGGTCAGTACAGCAAACTTGGCCATGGTGTGGTCGGCGGGGTCGAAGCAGATAAACGCACCTTTGAACAGCGAAACGCGGACGCGCTGCGGGAAATCCTCAAAAACGCGGCCGCCCACGCCCAATCCGGAAACAACAGCCGCGGCGGACTCGCAAGCCTGGTTATTGTCGCTAACGCGTCCGATTTCGCGGACACGGAAGCGCGGAAGCAGGCATCGTGGCAGCGCAAGTTTCACACCAACGTCGGCACGACCCTCAATATGGCGCAGCTGGTCAGCCTTGGTTTGACTGACAATCTGCTGCTCAGCCTGATCGATACACGCGACGGCCTCGCCCCGATCGATATGTCACTGTTTTCCGGGCACCGCATCGCCGGGTGGGCGCAACGCATCGCGCTCCAGATTCTCGACGGCGGCTGCCAACATCCGGGTTGTTCCGAGCCGATTGCGAACTGCGAAATCCACCACATCGAGCCCTACCACGACGGTGGAACCACCGACCTGGCGAACCTCGTTCCCCTCTGCCGAACCCACCACCGCCAAAACGACGACTCCAGGCAGGCCCGCAACCGAAGTCACATGTGCGACCGCACCGAAAAAACCAACTTCCGTTCCGGAAGTGTGCGTATTGACGGAAATGGCAACCCGCAACCACCACGATTCAATGATGGGCCAACGAGCAGGCAAGCCCCAGGGTATGTCCCATCCCCAGACGCTGGCCCACCCGAACCGCCAGATCCACCAGGCCCACCCGAGCCGCCGGACCACTAACTAACCGGCGCCACTTCCCGTTCCTTACGCCTTGCATCCCATTTCCAAACACAAAAGCAGGCACCCCACAGTTCAGGGTGCCTGCTATTCGTGCCTCGTTTCAGGAAGGCGCTTTCGCTCCTTCGCTGACGCTTCGCTATTGCTTACGCCTCAGCCTTTTCCAGTGCGGCAGTCACACCTGCAACGACTTCACGGACTTCGTCGCGTGGTTCTTCAGCGGCAACTGCAGCGTCAATAAGCACAAAGGACGTCGCCAACACTTCACCAGCAATGTAGTCCTGGTGGCGTTCTGCCCACTCCAGCTTGTCGGCCGGTACTGCCAGTTCCACGGAAATGCGGTCGGACACCTCAAAGCCAGAAGCCTTACGGGCATCCTGCAGGCCACGGATAATGTCGGCGGCCCAACCTTCAGATTCCAGTTCATCGGTCACTTCGCGGTCCAGTACCACAAGGCCATCCACGTGGTCGATTTCCGCGGTGGAGTCCGGGTCGGTGGCAACGAGGCGGCGGCTGAATTCGCCTTCCTGCAAAGTGATGCCATCGGCAACCACTGCCCCATCCACGACTTCATAGTTTCCGGACTTCACAGCCTTAATGACGCGCTGAACGTCCTTGCCCAGGCGTGGGCCGGCTGCGCGTGCGTTAACGACAACTTCGAACGTGCCAGCTGCGTCAACGTCGTCGGTCAGGACGACTTCCTTCACGTTGACTTCATCCTTGATGATGTCCGAGAAGGCCGCCAGGTCGGTGGCGTTCGGCACGGCGACGGTCACTGCTGGCAGTGGGAGGCGGTTACGCAGCTGCGAAGACTTACGCACCCGCGAGGAGGCCGAGCACACGTCACGCACCAGGTCCATTGTGTCGACGAGGTGGTCGTCGTGTGGCAGGTCAGCAGAGTTTGGCCAGTCAGCGAGGTGAACAGAGCGGCCACCGGTCAGACCAGTCCAAATCACTTCGGAAACCATTGGCAGCAGTGGTGCAGTCAGACGGGTCAGCACTTCCAACACGGTGTACAGCGTGTTGAAGGCTTCCGGGTGTTCGTCTTCGCCGGCCCAGAACCGGTCACGGGACCGGCGGATGTACCAGTTAGTCAGCGTGTCGGTGAACAGGCGCACGTCGTTGCAGGCGCCGGAGATGTCCATGTTGTCCAGCTTGGCGGTCAGGTCATCGACGAGGCGGGACAGTGCGGACAGGATGTAGCGGTCGAGCACGTTGTCCGAGTCCACCGACCATTGCGCAGGCCGGGAGGCGTAGAGCTGCATGAAAGACCATGCGTTCCACAGTGGCAGCAGTGCCTGGCGGACACCGTCGCGGATGCCCTGCTCAGTGACGGCCAGGTTGCCGCCGCGCAGGATTGGCGATGCCATGAGGAACCAGCGCATAGCGTCGGAGCCGTCGCGGTCGAACACCTCATTGACATTCGGGTAGTTCCGCTTCGACTTCGACATCTTCTGGCCGTCCTCACCCAGCACAATGCCGTGGGCAACGACTTCCTTGTACGCAGGGCGGTCAAACAGTGCGGTAGCCAGCACGTGCATGGTGTAGAACCAGCCGCGGGTCTGGCCGGAGTATTCCACGATGAAGTCAGCAGGCGCGTGGGTGTCGAACCATTCCTTGTTCTCGAATGGGTAGTGCTTCTGCGCGAACTGCATCGACCCGGATTCGAACCAGCAGTCAAAGACTTCTGGTACGCGGCGCATCATGGACTTGCCGGTTGGGTCATCTGGGTTTGGTCGAACCAATTCATCAATGTCTGGGCGGTGCAAGGAGGCTGGCCGCACACCAAAGTCACGTTCCAGTTCGTCCAGGCTGCCGTACACATCGGTGCGTGGGTAAGCAGGGTCGTCGGACTCCCACACTGGGATTGGTGAGCCCCAGTAACGGGTACGGGAGATGTTCCAGTCACGGGCATTTTCGAGCCACTTGCCGAACTGGCCGTCGCGGATGTGCTCCGGAGTCCACTTCACTTCGTTGTGGTTCAGTTCGACCATCCGGTCACGGAACTTCGTCACTTCCACGAACCACGATGGCAGTGCCATGTAGATCAGTGGTTCGCCGGAGCGCCAGGAGTGTGGGTAAGAGTGCTCGATGGTTTCGTGGCGCACCACACGGCCGGCTGCCTTCAGGTCACGGATGATGTTCTTGTTCGCATCAAACACCAGCTGGCCTTGGTAGTCCGGCACCTCAGAGGTGAACTTGCCGTCCATGTCCACTGGGATGACCAGCTCGATACCGTTTTCCTTACAGACCCACATGTCGTCTTCACCGAAAGCAGGTGCCTGGTGGACGATACCGGTGCCATCTTCAACGGTGACGTAGTCAGCTGCCAGAACACGGAAAGCGTTTGGCTGGTCAGCGAAGTAGTCGAAAATTGGCTGGTACTTCAGACCGACGAGCGCAGAGCCTGGGTACTCGTTGAGCACGGAGGCATCGTCACCAAGCTCCTTGGCGTAGGCACCCATCAGGTCCTTCGCCAACAGCACACGTTCACCGCGGAATTCTTCCACGCCGCTATCGCCCACACGTACCTCGACGTAGGTGACCTCTGGATGGACGGCCAGCGCCAGGTTAGATGGAAGGGTCCATGGTGTGGTGGTCCATGCCAGGAGTTTGGCGCCGAGCAGGTCCCAGGCGGCGGCGTCCGCACCGTCAACGTCTACGATTGGGAAGGTGACGGTCAGCGCTGGGTCTTGACGCATTTTGTAGGCGTCATCCAGGTGAGTTTCCTGGTTAGACAGTGGCGTGTTCTCCGCCCAGGAGTATGGCAGGACGCGGAAACCCTTGTAGACCAGGCCTTTGTTCCACAGTTCCTTAAACGCCCAAATGACCGATTCCATGAATGGCTGGTCCATGGTCTTGTAGCCATTTTTAAAGTCGACCCAACGTGCCTGACGGGTCACGTAGTCTTCCCATTCCTGGGTGTATTCCAGCACCGAGGTAGCGCAGTAGTCGTTGAACTGTGCGATACCCATGCCTTCAATCTGGGCTTTGTTCTTGATGCCCAGCTGCTTTTCAGCTTCGAGTTCTGCCGGCAAGCCGTGGCAGTCCCAGCCGAAGACGCGGCTAACTTGCTTGCCCTTCATCGTCTGGTAGCGCGGGACAATGTCTTTGACGTAGCCGGTGAGCAGGTGTCCGTAGTGTGGGAGGCCGTTGGCGAATGGTGGGCCGTCGTAGAAGACGTATTCGTCGGCGCCGTCGCGTTGGATAACGGAGGCGGCGAAGGTGTCGTCTTTCTTCCAGAAGTCTAGGACCTGTTCTTCCATTTTCGGGAAGCTGTTGGTCTTGTATACGCCGTCGGTGATGTCTACGCGTGGGTACGCGCCACCTGCTGGGGTAGCCATTTGCCGGGGTTCCTCTTTCGTGTGGACTATCCGTTTGGACTTTGGGCCACAGGGACGCAGTCTTCAGCGTGGGCTGAAGGTGCGCGGTACCACCCCGCTTGGTTCGGCATTGCTGAACATTGCTGAACCCGCTTCGTTGGAACGTGTCGTGTTCTCTCCGCCCGGTTCTACTGAGTCGACGTGGGTAGTCTTCTGTTCTTCCGGGATGCTCCCCGGTGATTGCCGGATCGGTGCATCTGGGTATGCAGTATAGCGCTTGTGTGACGCTGGTTCTATTTTCGGGTGCTTGCTTCTTACGGCCGCTACTGGCGTCTGCTACCGCCGACCGCTACTTGCGGCGCCGCACCGCGTCGATAATCAGCAGCACGATGCCTATCAGCGCAACAACGATGCAGACCCAGGCCCAGAGAATCTGGCCGAGCCAGAGGGCCACGGTGAGCAGGAAGAACCCCACCAGGGCCAAAATGAGTGCGAAGAGAAGCATGTGTTCAATTTAATGCGACATCGTCGTGGCCTGCAAACACTAACGCAAAAACCCACCGACCGGTGCTGGTTGGCGGGTTCTTGTCAGCAGGTGTGCGACTAGTATGCGACTACTGGTCGTCGGTTTCTGCTGGTGCTGCGGAACCGCGGTTGGACAGTTCGTCCAGCTGGGATTCCAGGAAGGTCTTCAGGCGGGTGCGGTATTCACGCTCGTAGGTCTTGAGCTTTTCGATCCGTGCTTCGCCGGCCTGGGACTGGTCGCGCAGGCTGGACATGATTTCGGAGTACTGCTGTTCGGCGTTGGCCTTCATGGCAGTTGCTTCTTCGTTTGCCCGGTTGCGCTTGTCTTCGGCTTCGTTGGTTGCCTGTGCCAGCATCGATTCGGACTTCTGCTTGGCGTCGGCGAGCATGGACTCGGCCTGGTTGCGGGCGTTGTTCATGGTTGCTTCGGCTTCGCGGCGTGCGTTTTCCACGGTGGAGGTGGATTCTTCGTTTGCCGAACGCAGCTGCTCTTCGGCGGCGGCGCGTGCTTCGCTCATCATCTGTTCGGATTCGCTGCGTGCGTCTGCGGTCAGACGGTCAGCGGTTTCCTGTGCCAGGGTCAGGACGCGTGCTGCCTGGGTGGCAGCGTCGGCGTTCGATGGTGCGGCTGCGGCTGCCACTGGGGTCTGTTCGCCGGCTGGGCGTTCTGCCAATTGACGTTCTGCTGCTGCCGCGCGCTGTTCTGCTTCGTGAGCGCGGCGCTCTGCTTCGGCCAGCTTCTGCTGCAGCTGGGAGACAACTTCGCTTTCAGCTGTTGCGCCACCCTGGGCTGCCTGGGCGTTCTGTTCTGCTTGCTGTGCTCGCGCGTCGGCGTCTGCCAGGCGCTGTTCGTATTCGCCTCGAACTTGCTGTTCAACTTCTGCACGTACTGCAGCTTCGTCGACACCGGCACCGGTAGCTGCGCCACCACCGTTGTCTTCGAGCTGGGCGACTAGGTCATCGCGTTCGCGGACCATGTCCTCGAGGGTGTCCTCAACGAGGTCCAAGAACTGGTCGACCTCGTCCTCGTTGTAGCCACGCTTGCCGATTGGCGGCTTGCCAAAAGCGACGTTGTGCACATCCGCAGGAGTCAGCGGCATGGTTGGTTCCCCTTCATAAGTAGTGCGGGCGCGAGCCCTGCAATCAACTCACCAACTTCAATTGGAACATCCAGAACCAAAAGTTCGGTCAGTCAACCACATTGTTTCGAACTGTAAATTGTTTACTCTCAAAGCCAGTTTAGTAACTCTAGTCACGAATGCCACTTAAACGCACCATTCGTCCACAAAATTCACAAAACCGACCGGTCCGAATTGTTGTATCTATGTTCAATTGCCAAACGGCCAAACACCATTTGCGTCTCATTTACGCAAGTCTGAAGCTCAGCTCGAACTCGAGGATACCACGGACTCCCTCATGAATTCCGTGGTCAGTCCGCGTGTTTCAGCACTTTTTGGCATTTTCTCCGCCATTTTGCCGCCATTTTGCCCCCTTTCCCCTCCTGCGACTCACCAAATACAAAAAGACCTGACCCACACCGGGAAGGTTGGTGTGAATCAGGTCTGCCGCGCGCGTCGTTTAGCTAAACGCTGCAACTTGCAGTCGCAGCACAATTTGTAGCACCGCCAGAATCAGGAACAGCACGATGACCGATAGGTCCAGTGCAATCCCGCCTAGTTGCAGCGGCGGAATCAGTTTGCGCAGGGCGCGTACTGGCGGGTCGGTCAGTCGGAATACGAATTCCCCGACGATGGAGTAAATCCGGCCTGGCCGCGGTCGGCGGCCGAAGCTCTGGATCATTTCCATGACGATGCGCACCAGTAGCAGCAGCACATAGAGTCTGACCAGGAAGTAGAGGATAGCGAAAAAAGAAGCCACGGTTAAAGGTTAGCGCAGCAGGCGCGCCGGTCCTACCAGCGCTCTGCCCGCAGTTAGACGGACTGGCGCTGACCAGCGGTGTAGGTCTTGAAGGATTCCATCTTGGCGATTTCAAATACGCGTCCGGAGCGGCGCTTGAAGTGGCCGTCGAATGCGTATGCCAAGCCCGCAGCAAAGTCGATGATGCGCTTTGCTTCGGCGGTCGACATATTCGATACGTCGAATAGCACCACGTCACCGCGCTTAACTGCGTCACCAATCTGCACGGCGTCACCGTATTCGGTGGCTACCAGGGTAATTTCTTCTGGGATGTACAGCGGTTCTGCAACTGCTGGCACCGATGGTGCGGCTGGTTCGACTAGGCGTGGGGCACGGCGCTCGTCGCGACGCTCGTAGTAGTCGTCGTGCTCGTCGACGGCTGGGCGTGCGTAGCGGCGTGGTGCGTGCTGCGTTTCGTAGGCGTCATGCATGTCACGCGCGTCACGAACGTCGTGGTCACGGCCACCGCGGTCGTATTCACGGTCGTAACCGTCGAAGTACTCGTCTTCGAAGTCGTCAATTGGCGTCAGTCCGAAGAAGTCCTTCGTGCGCTCTAGAAAACCTGCCATGGTTTGCGTTCCTTCCCTGGGTTGTTACTCACTTAAACGTACTGGTTTTTCGTCCGCTTCTGGGGTTCCGACACGCCTTATTTGAAGTTTTTGTCACTGCCACACCACACCGGCTTGCCGTCCGGTTGCCCCTTGCGCCCGCCGGTAGGAGAACAGGTCCTCCGACGCAATGGTGCACCGCGGGTCAACGGAAATGTCCTGGATACCCAGGGCTTCGGCTTGTCGCACTAGGCCGGCGCGCACGTCAATGCCCCAGGTGCCCTGCAGGGTTCGGCAGAGGCTTCCAGGTAGTTGCTTATTGACGTTGCGGGCCATTTCTTCGGGTAATTCGTATCGGCTCCCCGACGCAGCTGGCCCCAAATGCATGCTCGTGGTTTGGGCTGTCGCGCCGAGTTGCTGCATTGCGCTGACGGTTGCTGGCAAGATGCCTGCTTCTGCGCCAACGCGACCGGCATGGGCCACCGCGATCACGTGGTGGGTGTCGTCAATAAGCACAATTGGCGTGCAGTCGGCAACCAAAACCACTAATCCGCAACCGAAGTCGGCGGTGACCAACGCGTCGATGTTTGGCACTGGGCTGGCGGTGGCGCGGTCGACGATGGCGACGTTGGCGGAGTGGGTTTGCTCCATGAAGATGAGGTCGTCAAGGGGCAGGCCGATTCGGCTCGCGAGTTCTTGGCGGTTCGCGGTGACGGCGTCGGGGTTATCACCAACATGAGCCCCTAGATTCAGCGAATCATAGGGGCTCAGGGAGTGTCCGCCGTGCCGCTGCGTGAACAGGTGCTGGGCAGGCATCAGGTTCCTCGGGTTGCGGGTTAGCGGAGGAAGTCTGGGATGTCCAGGTCGTCCTCTTCTGGTGGGGTTTGCTGCGACTGGCGTGGGGCGAAGGTCTGCTCACCGGAAGTGAACAGTCCACCGGAGCGGCCGCCGACGCGGTGTCGACCAGCGCCACGATCCATGCCGCGTTCCATGCCACGGTCGGTGCGTGGTTCTGGGGTTGGGTTTGCGGCGGTGCGCTGCTGGAAGGAGGTGCGTGGTGCTTCGGTTGCTGGGCGTGCGGCTGGTTCCGCTGCCCCACCAACGCCTGCAGCACCGGCAGCTGCGCCTGCGCCGAGGTTGTCGCCACCTGGCAGGGATGGTTCCGCTGGTGCGGCTGGCTTCGTAGCACCGGTGTTCGGCTGGTTAGCGTCAAAGCCGGTGGCAATGACGGTGACGCGGATTTCGTCGCCCAAGTTGTCGTCGACGATGTTACCGAAAATGATGTTGGCGTCTTCGTCGGACTGTTCCGCCACCAGCGACGCTGCCTGGTTGACTTCCATCAGGGTCATGTCGGAGCCGCCGGCAAAGGACAGCAGCACTGCCTTCGCACCCTGCATGGACGATTCCAGCAGTGGGGAGTTCACGGCTGCTTCGGCGGCCTTAACTGCACGGTTTTCGCCGCGGGAGGAGCCAATACCCATCATGGCGGAGCCGGCGCCAGCCATCACCGAGCGAACGTCGGCGAAGTCAACGTTAATCACACCTGGGGTGGTAATCAGGTCGGTAATACCCTGCACACCGTTGAAGAGCACCTCGTCGGCCATGCGGAAGGCGTCGATCATGGAGGTGTCCATTTCACCGATCTGCAGCAGACGGTCATTTGGAATGGTGATCAAGGTGTCACAGGCTTCGCGCAGTTCCGCGATGCCTTCCTGTGCTTGGCGGGTGCGACGGCGGCCTTCGAAGGAGAATGGTTTGGTGACGACGCCGACGGTCAGTGCGCCGAGTTTGCGGGCAATAGCTGCAACCACGGGAGCTGCGCCGGTACCGGTGCCACCGCCCTCACCTGCGGTAACAAAGACCATGTCGGCGCCGCGGAGCGTCTCTTCTAGTTCTTCCTTGTGTTCTTCGGCGGAGGTGCGGCCCACTTCTGGGTTGGCACCGGCACCAAGGCCACGGGTTGCTTCGCGGCCGATGTCCAGTTTGATGTCTGCTTCGGAGAACATCAGGGCCTGCGAGTCGGTGTTCACAGCAATGAACTCGACGCCTTTGAGGCCTTCTTCAATCATGCGGTTGACCGCGTTAACGCCGCCACCGCCGACACCGACGACCTTGATGACGGCGAGGTAGTTGTTTGGTGAGGTCATGAGTTTGTTGCTCGCCTTTCGCAGTAAGTTTCTTCTTCGGAGATGGGTCTATTGTCTTAGATGTTCCGGCGTTTTAGGGGCAAGCGGCGGGTGCGTGTCGCAACCCTAAAGCTGCCCTTGAGGTGCAGTGTTACCCCCTTGTGAAGCTATTTCACCGCAGGCAAGTACGGGTTCGACACATCCCAGTGCTTCCCCTCGCGCTTGAGCACCGTTTCCATTGCCAGCACTTTGTCATGCAGGTTGTCGGTGGAACCAAAGTTCACACTCCGCCCATCATTGAGCTGCAGCACGATCTCCCGCGGCCCTTTCGCTTCCACCTTCTTCACCAGTTTACGCAGTGGGTCATTAAGTGCATTGATAACGTCCAGCGCCGCTTTCACCGTCTCCGGCTTCGGGTCTTTAGCAGCCAGCTCAGCGGTACCTTTTGGCGGCGGACCAACCAGGAACACTTCCCCCTCTTCGTTCACCAGATAGCTTTCGCCTTTGTTCCGGTAAAACATTCGCGGTTGGTGTTCTTCCAGTGTCACCGCCACGGTGCTCGGCAGTTCCCGGTCCACGGCCGCCCGCGCCACCCACGGCAGTTCAACGAGTCTATTCGCTGCCGCCGCAGTATCCACGCGCAGCAAATTCGTGTCATTCAGGTCGGCCAGCACAGCGTCAACCTCAGCTTGCTGGGTGTAGCCCATGCCGTCGACAGCAATGGTCTTCACTTTCAGCACGGGCACAAAGTACAGCACCGCTGCGGCGATAATCGCCAACAGCAGGGCGATACCCGCTGCGATGGTGATGTTGCGTTTCTTCATCCGACTCGCTCAGCTAACTCAGCGCGTCCAAGATTTCGCCCGCCAGCATAGTGACGGTACCGGCACCAATTGTCAGGACAACATCATGCGGGTGGGCAACCTCCCGAACGCGGGCAGGTACCTGGAAGAAATCCGGTTCATAACGGCAGGGCTTAGTGACGTTTTGGGCAATCAACTCACCCGTGACCCCAGTCATTGGTTCTTCTCGGGCACCGTACACGTCCAACACGACAACCGAATCCGCAATCGACAGGGCCTGCGCAAACTCATTGGCAAAAGCTTTAGTCCGCGAATACAGGTGTGGCTGGAATACCGCGATGACGTCACCGGTACCTTCTTGCGCCACTTTTTCCTTCGCTGCATTGAGCACGGCCTGCACTTCAGTTGGGTGGTGGGCGTAGTCATCATAGACCCGCACCCCCGCAAAGTTCCCGTTGGCCACGGTGCCGTAGTACTCGAAGCGGCGGCGCACTCCGGTAAAGTCCGACAGCCCAGCAGCGAGCTTGTTTAAGTCAGCGTCAACGGCCACACCCGCCAAAATTGCCGCGAGTGCATTCAGTGCCATGTGGCGGCCAGGCTGTTGTAGCTGGAACTGCGCCGACTGGCCGTTGACCGTGACGTCCACTTCCGCGCCGACTTTGTTCGCCCGCCACTGGTGCAGCTCACCTACCAACGGGATTTCCGGGAACTTGGCGGCAGCCTCTGCCCCGCCGTAGCCCCACACTGTGGTGCCCTTCGACTGGGCGTAGAGGCCAACCGACGCAGCCCCAGCATCTTCCAAGCAGACAATCAGCACACCATCATCTGGCAGCAGGTCAGCGAATTCGTTGAATACTGCGAAGTACTTCTCGGAGGTGCCGAAGAAATCCAGGTGATCGGGCTCGACATTCGTCAATACGGCAACGTTGGGGGCGTAACCCAACAGCGACGCGTCCGATTCATCGGCCTCGGCAATGAACACATTCCCGCTGCCGTGGTGCGCGTTGACACCGGCTCTGGAGATCAAGCCGCCAACCGCGAAGCTTGGGTCCAACCGTGCGGATTGGATCGCTGCAACCGTCATCGACGTGGTGGAGGTTTTGCCGTGGGTGCCAGCAACGAGGACTTGCTGGTAGCCCGCCATGAGCAACGCCAGCACATCAGAGCGGCGCAGCACCGGAATGCCTTCGGCGTGGGCGCGCATCAGCTCTGGGTTGTCCTGCGGAATCGCCGCGAAAGACACCACGACGCAGGTCGGTGCCGCCGAACCAAGGTCCAGGTTCTCACCGGCGTGGCCGACATTAATCTTCGCGCCAACCGCCCGCAGCCCAATCACGGCGCGGGATTCTTTGACGTCGGAGCCGGTGACTTCGGCGCCGCGGTCGAGCAAAATGCGGGCAACACCGGACATGCCGGAGCCGCCAATACCAATCATGTGGACGCGTTCTAGGCGCGGATCCAATGGGCGATGTGCGTTTGCAGCGGTCATTGGGCAGCTCCTTCGGCAGCAGAAAAGATGAGTTCAGCGATATGATCCGCGGCACCGCGGTGGCCAACAAGCGCCGCAGCCCGAGAGGACTCCGCAAGCGCTTCGGAGTTGGTGACAAACGGAATGACCACCTCGGCCAGCCGCTCTGGGGTCAAATCGGAATCTTTCACAATAATACCGCCACCGGCATCAACCACTGGGCGGGCATTTAGTTCCTGTTCCCCATTGCCATGCGGCAGCGGCACATACACCGCCGGCAGCCCAGTCGCCGACACCTCCGCCACCGTCATAGCGCCAGCGCGGCACACCATCAGGTCCGCAGCGGCATACGCCAAATCCATCCGGTCAATATATGGCAGCGCCACATACGGCGCGCCGCCTGGCCGCTGAGTGACCGTCACTTCATTTTTCTTGCCATAGCCATGCAGCACCGCAATGCCCGCATCCGACAACGCATCCTGCGCGCCCAACACCGCATTATTCAGCGACTGCGCGCCCTGCGATCCACCACTGACCAGCAGCACTGGTCCATCAGCTGGCAAACCGAAATACTCGCGGGCCTCCGCGCGCAGCTCCGAGCGGGACATCTCCGTGATGGTTCGGCGCACGGGGATACCGACCACATCAGCTTTCAGGCCGGAGCCAGGCACCGCCGCCAGGGCTGTGCCTCCCAGCCAGGTACCTAGCTTGTTCGCAAGGCCTGCGCGGGCATTAGCTTCATGCACGAAAATTTTTGGCTTGCGCTTGGCTAGTTTCGCAGCGATATATGCCGGTGCGGAGACATAGCCGCCGAAACCGATGAGGACATCAGCCTGGGAATCGTCCAAAACTTTCTTCGTCTGCTGCACCGCTTTGAGCACCCGGAATGGCAGTTTGAACAGATCCGCATTCAGCTTTCGCGGCACAGGCACTGGGTTAATCAGCTGCAGTTCATAGCCGCGGGCGGGGATGAGGTCAGATTCTAATCCTCGCGCGGTTCCCAACGCGGTGATGCGGCTGCGGTCGTCTTTGGCGCGCAGGGCATCAGCCACCGCCATCGCCGGTTCAATGTGTCCGGCGGTGCCGCCTCCGGCCACCACCACGGAAATTGGTTGGACGGGCGTTGCGGTCATCGGTTCCTCCTGCGTTCAGATGGGTTGTACTCGCCGCGGCGAGGCGACGGCGAGTAGCGCTGTTCACCACGATAGGCGCTGCGCTCAGTTCCGCGGCGGGCTGCCCCACCTGTGCTGCGACTACTAGCGTGGCCGCCAGTACTGTGGCCACCGGTGCTGCGGCCACCCGCTCGACCGGCCGCCGGTGGCATTGCGCCGCGGGCACGCCGCTGCGCACTCGACCGAGCAGTAACTGGTTCCCCGAAGCGCTGCTGGCCTGATGCCCGCTTCGGCTTGTCGGCCCGCTCCGCGCTCGTACTGAGCGCATTGGTTGGCTCCGGCAGCATCAACCAGCGGTCGAATGCTGGCCGCCCATTTTCCTGCATTGCCGAGATTGCTTCTGGTTCATGGCGGGCGCAGCTCGCCAGCAATCCCATCGATGCCAAGGTAATAATCACCGAAGTACCGCCGGCGGAAATCAGTGGCAGCTGCAGACCGGTCACCGGCAGCAAACCAACGACATAGCCCATGTTCACAAAGGCCTGCACGACAATACCGGTGGTGGTAGTCGCAGCGAGTAGCCGCAGGAACGGGTCCTTCGACCGCATTGCAATGCGCATACCGAAAAAGCCGAGCATCAGGAACAGCAGCACCACCATCATGGCGCCGATGAAGCCGAGCTCTTCGCCGACGATGGCGAATACGAAGTCATTTTTCGCTTCCGGCAGGTAGAACCACTTGGCCCTTGACTGCCCTAACCCGACGCCATTGATGCCTCCGTCAGCAAGCGAAAGGTACCCCTGGTACGACTGGTACGCCGCACCCTGGGTGTCCAAGAAGTTGCCGCGCAGACCTTCCAAATACACCGAAATACGGGTGGAACGGAAACCGACGGTCGCGGTGAAAACGACCAGTGCCAACGCCAGTACGACCGAGCCGAGGGTGACAATCCAGCGTGGCATACCGCCGAACCAGCTCAGCGCCACAACAACGACCGCCAGCGATGCCATCATGCCGAGGTCGCGCTCCAGCAGCACCAAGACCAGCACCAGCGCAATAACGATGATAAAAGTACCGAAGAGGCTGATCACATCGCGCGCTTCTCGCAGGCGCTTTGCCAGGAAAGCTGAGCCCCACACACCGAGCGTGAACTTCGCAACCTCAGACGGCTGTAGTGTCAGCGGCCCCAGGACCAGCCAGGACTGCGAACCCATCTGCTCCAGACCCGTACCCAGACCCGGAATCAGCACCAAAACCAGCAAAATAATGGCAACGGCCATCATGGGTACGCCAAGGCGGCGCAGATGTGCTGGCCGGATGCGCATCATAATCCACATGGCGACCAGCCCGGCGAAAACCATCATGAATTGGCGCAGCGCAATCGCCCACACCGAGTTGTTTTCCTGCACCGACATTGCCATCGAGCTGGACAGCACCATCAGCATGCCGATGACGGTCAGCGCACCGGTGACGGCCAGGATGCCAATGTAGTCAGTCAGTGGCCGCGACAGGACGTCCCCGAGCCGCTGCCCGAACGTTGGTTTCGCTGTCTTGGCGGTGGTCATGGTTAGCCTTTCTGGCCCGGTGTCGCGGCGACGGCAGCTTCGGCGAAGCGGTCTCCGCGCGCGGCCATCCCGGAGAACATATCTAAACTTGCGGCGGCTGGTGCCAGTAGCACCACGTCGCCGGGCTGTGCGACCGCTACTGCAGCGGCCGCTACATCACTCATCACGGTGTCAGGGTCGGTGTTATCCAGCACGGTCAGCGGAATGTCTGGTGCGCTGCGTGCAAATGCATCCGCCAGTAGCTGCCGGTCCGCACCAAGCACAATCGCCGCACGCATCCGATGCTTATGCTGCGTAATTAGCTCATCGACGGCAGCGCCTTTGAGCTGACCACCGGCAACCCACACCACTGAATCGTGGCCGCGCAGGGCGGCATCAGCGGCGTGCGGGTTTGTCGCCTTCGAATCGTCAACCCATTTGACTTGACCAGCCTCGTGGACGACCTGTCCGCGGTGCGGCTGCACCGTAAACTCCCGCAGCGCCGTAGCAATCGCTTCCGCCGAGGCCCCCTGCGACCGAGCCAGCGCCGCCGCCGCTAAGGCATCAAGCACACCAGCCGGACCTGCCGGAGAAATCCCGGTTGCCGGTGCCAACGCCACATTGTCACCGAAGCAGTTATCCACCAGCATGCCATCGCGCACACCGAACTCCCCGGCCTCCGGCTCCCCCAACGTAAAGGGGACCAGGCGGGCCGGTACTGCGGATTGTTGTGGGTAGACCTGGGCCAATTGCTTTTTGACGACAGCATCGTCGATACCAACAACAGCGATTTCGCCGGTCAATGCGCGAGCTTTATCTACGGCATAGTTTTCCATCGAACCATGCCAGTCCAGATGGTCCTCCGCCAGATTCAGCAGCGCACCGGCCTGTGGCCGCAGCTCTGGCGCCCAGTGCAGCTGAAAACTCGACAATTCGGCGACCAAAACGTCAATACGCTCCGGTGCCGACAATGCATCCTGCAAAGCGATACCAATATTGCCAACTGACTGGGCGGCCTGACCGTCGGCAAGGAGCATCGCGGTGGTCATGGCGGTCGTGGTGGTTTTGCCGTTTGTGCCGGTGATGACGACCCAGGTGCGCGGCTCGCCGAAACGGCCGGCTTGATCGCCTTCCCAAGCAACCTGCACATCACCAATCACGCTGATGCCAGCCTCGGTGGCCGCCGCGAGCAATGGTGTGTGCGGCGCCCAACCCGGGGAGGTCACCACCAAGTTGATCTGCGGCAGAAAATCAATCGCCTGCTCGGTGGTCAACCACGTGGCGTTATTGGCCGCAGCAACGGCTTGGCCGCGGTCGGCGTTATCATCCGCGATGTACAGGTCGGTGGCACCAAGCTGGCGCACCATCGCAGCGGAACCGGCACCGGATACACCGGCACCCGCAATCAAAACGGGGCCGGAACGCAGTAGTTCGAGGCTGGACATTAGACCCCCTCCCCAGTGACGGACAGCCACTCACCGTAGAAAATGGACACGCCGAGCATGGCTAGGCCCAGGGCAATCAAGCAGAAACGCACAACAACGGTGGTTTCCGCCCAGCCGGAATGTTCGAAGTGGTGGTGGATTGGCGCCATCTTGAAGAAACGCTTACCGGTGGACTTAAACACAATCACCTGAATGACCACGGACGCGGCTTCCACCACGAAAATGCCACCGATAATGACCATGAGCAGCTCCGTGCGGGACATCACCGACACACCTGCGACGAGGCCACCGAGTGCCAGCGAACCGGTATCGCCCATAAAAATCTTTGCTGGGTGCGCATTCCACCACAGGAAACCGAGGCAACCGCCGAGGGCTGCGGCAGTGATGAGCGCCAAGTCGAACGGGTCGCGGACGGCGTAGCAGCCGCCGATGATGTCCGAGGAGCAGCTATTGCGGAACTGCCACCAAGTAATCAACGTGTAGGCGCCCAGCAGAATCGACATGGTGCCGGCCGCCAAACCATCAAGGCCGTCGGTGAGGTTCACCGCGTTGGTCCAAGCGGCGACCAGAATGTAGATGAACGCCAAGAAGATGACGACACCAACGATGGTTGGGCCAATCGCAATGTTGACGGTGTCCAGGTCGCGGATGAAGGACAGGTGCGTCGACGCTGGGGTGTACCCCATGTCGTCTTTAAACAGCAGCGCCAGCAGGCCGAAGGCAATCGCGGCGACGAACTGCAGCACCAGCTTCTGGGTTTTGTTCAGACCCAAGTTGCGGCTTTTGAAGACTTTAATGGAGTCGTCGGCAAAGCCAATGGCACCCATGGCCAGCGTCAGGCCGAGAACTAGCAGGCCGGAGGCCGATGGGCCGTAGCCGGTGGTGGCAAAACCGATGCCGGTCGCGGCGATGTAACCGGCCAACAAACCAATGATGATTGCGATGCCGCCCATGGTTGGGGTGCCGCGTTTGACGAAGTGGCTGGCAGGGCCATCTTCGCGGATCTCCTGGCCGATTCCGCCGTCGGAGAATTTCTTAATCAGCACTGGGGTGAGAAACACCGAAACCAGGAATGCCACCACACCGCTGATGATGATCTGCGTCATCGCTACTTATTCTCCTTTAGTTCACTGCCTGCCAACAATCCTTCGGCCACGCGCCACAGCCGGTCCGCGTAAGACGCTTTGACCAGCACGACATCGCCTGGTCGGGCGCCGCGGGACACCACGGAAATCGCGGCGTCAGTGTCGGCTACAGACACAGTATTTATACCGCGCTTCTGCGCAGCTTTCGCGAGGGCGCTCCGCGCTGGACCGTCGCCAACAACCACCAGATGGGAGATGTGGCGCGAGTCTAGGACCTCGGCGAGGGCTTCATGTTCGCCAATCGCGTCATCGCCGAGTTCGCCCATCTGCCCTAGCACTGCCCACGAGTTGGCATCTGGTCGCGCGGAGACGGTGTACGCCAGCGCTGCGATGCCTGCCCGCATGGATTCCGGGTTGGCGTTGTAGGAGTCATTAATAATGGTGACCCCATCGGCGCGGGTGCGCACATCCATCCGATTCGCCGACGCCGCTGTGTGAGCGGATAGCGCCTGCGCAATGTGCTGCGCCGACAACCCGACCGCATGGCCGACAGCTGCGGCAGCCAGCGCATTGGAGACTTGATGCAGGCCAAAAATCTGCAGTCGCACTGATTGCGGGGTCGCCCCAGGTAGGTTCAACGTAAACGAGGCACGCGCGACTTCATCAAGCTGAATGTCGGTGGCGTAAATCTGCACCTGCGGGTTGGCGGCGGCATGTGCGGCAGTGGAATATTTCAGTACCGGTGCCGCAGTCCGCTTATCCATCGCGGAGACCAAGTCATCATCGGCATTGAGGATGGCGGTGCCGTCGGCTGGTAGCGCTTCCACCAGCTCGCCTTTCGCCTGTGCAATATTCTCCCGCGATCCGAATTCGCCTAGGTGCGCGGATCCAACGTTGAGCACGACACCGATTTTCGGTGGCGCGATCTCCGCGAGGTGCGCAATATGGCCAATACCGCGGGCCGACATTTCTGCGACCAAGTATTTGGTGTCCTGCCCTACCCGCAGTGCGGTGTACGGGTGCCCAAGCTCATTGTTGAAGCTGCCCGGCGGCGCAACGGTCGGCCCGTCGCCCTGCAGTACCGACGCAATCAGGTCCTTCGTCGAAGTTTTACCCGCCGACCCGGTCACACCAACAACCTGCAGCCCAGTGCGTTCCGCCAAAGTATCAACGGTCGCGCGGGCCAACTTCCCCATCGCAGCCAATACCGCAGCACCGGCCCCATCAGGGTCGTGGGCAAAGGCCTCAGCATTGGAGTCCTGTTTGCCAAGGGGCTTAATGACGACAGCAGGGACCCCAATATCCCGCGCCGCGAGCACGAGTGCGGCGCCATCGGCCACCGCACCGGCAGCAAAATCATGGCCATCGACTCGGGCGCCCGGCAATGCGGCAAAAATACTGCCGCGGGTGACATTACGGGAGTCGAATTCGACGGGTCCTTCAATCGGAGTGTCGGGGTCAATGTGGTGGAGTTCGCCGCCTACCAGCGCAGCTATCTCACCTGCGGTCATCGTAATCATTGAGCGGAACCTTCCTGGGGGCTGGCGGAGTGGTCATTGTGAGTGGTGCTGCGCTGGGCTGAGCGCTGAGCTGAGCGTTGGGAAATGGCGCGGGCAACTTCTTCCCGGTCATCGAAATGGTGCAGCGTGTCACCAACTTGCTGACCGGTTTCGTGCCCCTTCCCGGCAACCAAAACGGTATCGCCATTGCGAGCCCATGCAATGGCGTAGTTAATGGCTTCCGCGCGGTCGCCGATATTGACCACTTCTGGCTGCGGTTCCCGTTGCTTCGCGGCCTCGGTTGCTCCCGCGAATACTTGCTCACGGATCGCCGCTGGCTCTTCCGAGCGGGGATTGTCATCAGTGACCACCACGAGGTCCGCGACTTGCGCGGATTCGGCGCCCATTGGGGCGCGTTTGGTGGCGTCTCGGTCGCCGCCGGCGCCCATCACAATGGCGACGCGGCCGTTGGTTTGGGCCCGTAGCGTCGTCAGTGCTGCGCCAATCGCCGCTGGTTTATGGGCGTAGTCGACCACGGCTAGGAAATCCTGACCACCGTCGATCCGCTCCATGCGACCCGGCACCTGGACTTTCGCCATCGCTTCGAGAACCGCAGTGCCGGTCACCCCGACTGTGTGCAGCGCCGCAATGGCCACTAATTCGTTGGCAATGTTGTAGCGACCTGGCAGGCCCACATCGAAACTGGTGCTGCCGTCTGGTCCCTTCGCAGTGGCATGTTGCACACCATCGTCGGCAACACTGTCGTCAATAAGCTCCCACGTCGCTGCACCTGCAGTGGCCTCGGTGGCAACGGTGACTGGGGTGCGCCCAGCGACGGTGAGCATGTCGGCCAAGCGGCGACCCCAGTCATCATTGATGCAAATCACCGGAGTTGGGGCGGCCGCGCCGTTGATGGCCTGGAAAAGTTTAGTTTTCGCGTGGAAGTACTCTTCCATTGTCGGGTGGAAATCCAGGTGGTCCTGCGACAGGTTCAAAAAGACCGCGGTGTCGAAGGCAACACCTCCGACGCGGTGCAGCTCGAGCGCGTGTGAGGACACTTCCATCACTACATGGGTGACTCCGCGGTCCCGCATCGTGGCGAGCAGTCGGTGCAGGTCTGGGGCTTCCGGGGTGGTCAGATGGCTCGGTACTTTTTCGCCGTTAATCCGGGTGCCGGTGGTGCCAATCAGGCCAACCCGAAGGTCGGCGGCCATCAGACCGGCTTCCATCAGATAGGTGGTTGTGGTTTTGCCGGAGGTGCCAGTCACGCCAATCATGGTGAGGTCATCAGCTGGGTGGCCGTAAATCTCGGCAGAAAGAGCGCCAAGTGCGGCGCGGGCATCGTCAACAAGCACTACGGGGCGCTGCGGACCACCGGCCTGCACCATAATGTCCAACCCAGCCGGATCGGTGACCACTGCTACAGCCGCCGCATCGTTGGCATACTTCGCGCCGTGTGCGCGGGTGCCTGGCAGTGCGGCAAACAGGGCCTGCTCCCCCAGTTCCTTGGAGTTCAGCGAAATGCTGGCAACCGGAATGTCGTTTGCAGCGGCTGCGGTTTGGCCGACCGCAGGTACCAGTTGTGCGTCGACAAGTTCTGCGAGGGTGTGCAGCGTAGTCGCCATGGGTAACTCCTTGTGGGTGTGTATTTTGGCGGGAAAGCAGGCTAGTTTACTTCAAGCATCAACGTGCCTTCAGCTGGTGGTGATGGCGAAACGTTGTAGCGGTTCAGCGCCCAGCCCGCCAGGTCGCTAAACAGTGGCGCCGCGGACTGGCCACCGCCACCGTCAGTGCCGCGTTTTGGTTCGTCGAGCATGATGCCGATGACGAAACGTGGGTCGTCAGCTGGGGCGATACCTGCGAAGGTGATCCAGTACTTGTCGTTGGAGTAAGCGCCCGTTTTCGGGTCGACTTTCTGGGCGGTACCGGTTTTGCCGGCTACCTGGTAGCCCTCCACGGATGCTTCTGGGCCGGTGCCGGACTGCCCTGGCGCGGACTGCGTCACCGACTGGAACATCTGGTTCATAATCTTCGCGGTCTCCGGGCTGACCACCCGCACTGCCTCAGGCTGCTCCGCAGGAACCTTTACCCCATCTGGGCCAGTGTGCGAGGCAATAAGGCGCGGCGGGATTCGTTCGCCGTCATTGGCCATCGCCTGGAAAATGCTGGTCATCTGCAACAGGGACAGGGACATACCTTGGCCGATGGGCAGGTTAGCGAAAGTACCACCGGACCACTGCTCGCGGGCAGGCAGCAAACCTTGGGACTCGCCCGGCAGTTCCACACCGGTCAGCTGGCCAATGCCGAATTTGCGTAGCAGGTCCGCGAAGCGGTCTTCGCCGAGTTTCTGCGCAAGCATCAGGGTGCCGACGTTGGAGGACTTACCGAAAATACCGGTGGTGGTGTACTGCACATCGCCGTGGTCCCACGCATCTTTCACCGTCACGCCGGACATTTCGATGGCGCCGGGTACGGTATGCACTTCATCCGGGGTGGTCAGGCCGTGTTCAATGGCACCAGCGGCGGTAATCAGCTTGGCTACCGAGCCTGGTTCAAACGGGCTGGACACCGACAGGTTGGAGATGTCTTTGCCCTTTTTGACCTGCTTACCAATGTCATTGTTCGGGTTGACTGAGTCGGACTGGGCCATCGACAGAATCTGGCCGGTCTTGGCGTCAAGCACCACCGCCGAGGCGTTCTTCGCCCCAGAGTTTGCCTTCGCTTGCTCCAGCTGTTGCTGCACGTAGTACTGCATATCGACGTCGATGGTCAGTTCGTAGCTGGTGCCATCAATCGGGTCACGCTGGTCGCGGGTGGAGCCAGGAATTGCAATGCCATTTTGGGCAATGTCAACCACGCGGCCGCCGTTGATGCCCTGCAGGTAGGCGTCGCGGGAAGCCTCAAAGCCGTATTGGCCGACACCATCCATGCCAATTTTGCCGATGACATTCGAACCGACTGCCCCATTTGGGTACTCGCGGATGTCTTGCCGCTCGGAGGTGATTTCACTGAACTTGTCGGTGATGGTTCGGGCGGTGACGGGGTCGACGTTGCGGACGAGGACCTCGTAGGTCGACTCTTCGTCGCGGAGTTTATTCAGAATGTCTTTGGATTTGATCTGCGAGGAGTCTGGCCGGTCGGGGTTTTTGCCGCCGGAGTCTTTGCCGAGCATTTTTGGTAGTTCGTCGGCGATTTGTTCCATGCGGGTGTCAGCGTCTGGGTAATCCTCCGGCCACAGTCGGTGGCGTTCGTCAAGCAGGGCGCGCAGCCGGTTTGGGTGCACGGTCAGACTGCGGGCTTCCATGGTGAAGGCGAGGGAGGAGCCATTGCGGTCGACGATTTCGCCGCGGCGGGCAGCGTCGATGACTTCAACGGTCCGCTGCGATGCGGCTTTATCGGCAAGGCCTGGGCCTGCCCACACTTGGATCCAGAACAGGCGGCCGACAATCATGCAGATGATGACGAGGCCGATGATCTGCGCGACGCGAATGCGTTGCGTCAATGCCCCAGTAGAGGTGTCAATGGAGTTCCACGCGTTGGGGGTCAGTCCGCCAGCGCTGCGAGGGGCGCGCCGGATGTGTGCATCACGCGGGTCGCGCTGGTCACGATGGTCGCGCGGCACGCTTGATGCTGGCCGTTGCCGGTCTTGGGGTATGTGTCGTCGTGCCCCAGGACGTGCGTTCCCGCCCCGGGACCCGGAGCTAGGAGTGCGGGTCACGGCTGTTGTCCACCAACCTCAGGTCGATCATTCTCTGAGTGTGCCTGGTTTTCCCGGTTCGGTGCGTGAGCATTATCCGGCGTGTTGGAATTACCTTGGGCTTGCACATCATTCTGCATGCCCGGGGTGTATGGAGCCAGTCCAGAGTTCGGCGCTGGTTGGTTGTGCCGCGATTCCGGAGGTCCTGGCGGTGTCATACCTGGGACGTTGTCGGTTTCCTTCGGGTCTGACGTTGGGTTTTTCGGCCGAATTTTCTCGCCGTTGATGTCGGCTAGTTTTCCTTGCTTTTCGACGTCAGCGGGCCGTTTCTCAACGACTTTGCCATCTTTCCGGACTTCTAGGACTCCGGGTTGCTTGATCTGCACCATTCCCATTTCGCCGGCGCGTCGGGAGATTTCGGCGGTGGAGCGGGCGTGTTCGACGTCACGCTGCAGTGTTTCGATTTCGTCAGAAATCAGCTGCCCTTTAGAACGGGCATCGCTGAGTCGGAAGGACTGCTCAGTAGAGATAGCCGATAGCGCCATCGCCAATGCAATGCCGATGGTGCCCACCAGCAAGATCGCGATGACGAATCGGATCATTGACGGGTCCGCGGTTTCCGGCGCAATGCGGCGGCCACGGATGCTGAGGATTTGTTTCGAACCGGTGCGGCTGGCGATTCGGCGACGACGTTGCCGTTCTGGTGCACCATCGGATTTGAATCCGGCGGTGCGGCGTCCTCGGGCGGTCTGTGGTGGTAACCGTCGGCCGGCGTCCCGATCTGGTCGGCGACCAGTGTCTAGGCCGGTGGCAGTGCCCAGACGCGTACGCGACCGACCGTTGGCAGTCTTGTTCAGCGTGGTGGTCATTGTCATTCTCCCGGATTCGAGTCAGGTGCGATTCGTTCAATGGCACGGACTCGCACTGGTGCGGCCCGAGGGTTGTCTTCAATTTCGGATTCGGTGGCCTGTTCGGCACCCCGAGTGATGAGGCGGAACTTCGGCGCGGTGCCTGGTAGTTCCATTGGCAGTCCAGCTGGGGTCTTGGACTTGGTCAGTTCTGCGAGTTGGCGTTTGACAATTTTGTCTTCCAGCGACTGGTAGGACATGAACACTGCCCGACCACCGACCGCGAGGCGGCGGGTGATGACTGGAATGACGTTCTTGAGCGCGTCCAGTTCATGGTTGACTTCCACGCGCAGCGCCTGGAAGGTGCGCTTTGCTGGGTGGCCGCCGGTACGGCGGGTCGCTGCTGGGATGGTGGCGTAGAGCAGTTCCACTAGCCGCGCCGACGTGGTGAAGGGTTCCTTTTCGCGCTCGCGCAGCACCGCAGAGGCGATCTTCCCGGCGAAGCGCTCGTCGCCGTAGTCCTTCAGAATGCGCGCTAGTTGGCCATGCTCATATGTATTGAGGATGTCGGCGGCCGTAAGACCCGAGGTTGGGTCCATGCGCATATCAAGCGGCGCGTCGACGCGGTAGGCGAAGCCACGGTCCGTTTCATCGAGCTGCATGGAGGAAACACCAAGGTCAAAAAGCGCCCCGGCTAAGCCGCGGCGCGCTCGCTCAAATACGGGACCTGGTGTTTCATCAATCGCGTCCCCCACTCCGTCGAAACGCGAATGGACAGTGACGAAGCGATCACCGAAACGGGCAAGCCGACGGGACGCCCCGGCGAGTGCCTGGGGGTCGCGGTCGACGCCGATGATGGCAATGTTCGGGAAGTTTTCCAGCAGATACTCACTGTGTCCGCCAGCACCGAGGGTGCCATCGACAATGACACCCTCGGCGGGGTCTAGAAGTTCGGTAACGCGGTGCAGCAGCACGGGAACATGTCCACTGGAGTACACGTCGTTGGTTTCTGGGTGTTGTGTGGTCAAAGTTCCCTCCCTCCCTGGGCTGTACTGCTGGCATCGTGCGCGGTACTTACAGGGCCCTACCCGGTGACCTGATGTCGGGGAAGTACACCAGCTCGCCGGGCGGGGGCCTGCAGGCACCGCTCCAGTCGGTCAGAACACACCGTCGAGCGAATCATGTTCGCCCAAGGAGTAGGCCTCCTCGTGTTCTGCCTGGTAGTTGGCCCAGGATTCTTCATCCCAGATTTCAAGGAAATCCACCGAACCAATAACCACGCAAGCCTTAGTGAGGTTCGCGTAGCGGCGGTGATCCTGCGACAGCGTGATTCGCCCGGAACCGTCTGGCATCTGCTCATCAGTGCTAGCGGCCAAACTACGAACGAAGGCACGTGCCTGCGGGTCAGTTCGGGATGCTGAAGCTGCTCGACGAGCAAGTTTGGTGAATTCTTCCTTGGGATAGACCGCCAATGAGTGGTCTTGGCCCTTGGTAATCATCAAACCGCCGGCAAGGTCCGCACGGAACTTTGCTGGCAACGTCAGGCGCCCCTTGTCATCCATCTTTGGGTGGTAGGTGCCGAGGAACATTCGCCCAGACCCCTTCCATTTCCCGTGACTGGAACCGCGTTACGCATGTGGTTGTTGGTATTCAGTTGTCATTTCCTTGCGTCAACGCCCTACCTGAAGCGCCAACATGCCCCACACTACCCCACTTTCGCCCACAATCAAGCTCAGAACGGTCAAGAATCCTGAGAAAATCGAGTGTTTCCGCAGTATGCAGAGGTGGGAGGCGGTGGGCCGCCCTCCCCACAATTTTCCGCACCCCACCCCGATTCGACGTGAACACAGTGATTGTTGTGACTAAATGAAACTATTGAGCAGGTGAAAAGCGGCCCATTGCAGTGGATTTCACCAGTCATGCGCAGCCCAAGTTGGACGGTGGGGCGAAGTGGGTGGTTGGGGTGGGGCGAAGTGGGCGACCTTGGCAGGCGCACAGAAGCGGGGCGGCACAGTGTGGGCTACACAATCGCTGAAGTTGACAAGTGGCGCGGCGGAAATCGCACTATCCTCGGTGTTATGACGCAGCCATACTTTCTCTCCGAGCCCATCTCCAAAGTCGAGATTATTGACGCCCCACTTGTCCCCCTAGCCGCTATTGCCTACACCGAGTACGCCATGAAGGACTTGGGCCAGATTATGGACCCTGCGTTCAGCGCCTTGGGCGCAGCAATTGAGCGCGGCGAGATCTCACCGGTTGGACCTGCAGTCGCCAAATACAACAACATCAGCGATGACCCGACTGCACCGGTCGATGTTGAAGTTGGTTTCCCGGTCGCTGGCCCCATTCCAGCAGGACTGATCTCAGAGGGGCTCAGCATCGATTCGACTGAGCTGCCGATGGGCAAGTTGGCGCGTGTGTCGTACTTCGGCCCATATGAAGGCCTGGCCAGCGCATGGCAGCAGATGGTGTCGGACTTTATGGCCCAGGGGTGGACGCCATTGATGCCATCGTGGGAGTTCTATTACACAATGCCAACGCCAGACACGGATCCGGCCACTCTTCGGACGGATTTGTACTGCATGGTGGATAATTCACTGCCGCCAGCGGCTTAGGCATTCCCTATTTCTCCCCACTTTGGGCATAAGAAAGCCGACCGGCTGCGCAGCATAATGACGCAGCCGGTCGGCTTTTAGGTGCTAGGGCTTTTACATCTGCTTTTTACATCGAGCCTGGGTCTTCGAAGCGACGGCGGAAGCTGTCTTCCATCCGGTCACCGAAGCCGTTGTTGCCAGATTTTTTGCCTGGTGCAGCCGGGCCGCGACGTGGGACATCCGTGATGCTTACGACGTTCGGCTTCTTCTTTTCAGAGCTGAACATCATGACACCCGCTGCCACAATGGCCACGAAGCCAAGGACAGTCAGGGCGACAAACCAGACGCTAATTTGGCTTGCCATCATTCCGCCAAGCAGCAGCAAAATGCCGATCAGCAAAATAGCGACGCCACGCGCATTAAGCGCAAACGAACCAGGCTCGCCTGTACTACCGAAGTTCTTCCGGACAGAGGACCCAAAGTTCGGGTCGTCCGCGTACAGCGCGCTCTCGATCTCGTCGAGCGTTCGCTGCTCGTGTTCTGAAAGCGCCATCATTCCTCCGCTTTTTCGTGACAATCAGCAGCTGCCTGCTCACCGTCGGAAACAAAGTCCTCTTACCCTGTCCAACGAACGGGGGCCCGATATTGTTCCCCCAAACAGCAGGCTTCTGCGTTAGTAATTGTCATTGTAGCCAGCAAAGCTAGACAACGGAAAGCATTATGCCACCACCCCAGAAAGTGGTAGCTAATCCGTTACCAAAACTAGGCGGCCAGCGGCACATGTCCCAGCGTCTGGTGTACATCAGTCATAAAGCTGCGCGCCAGCAGCCGGAGCTGTTCAGGCACCGCCGGATCCACATCACGCTCCAGCCCCATGAGCAATCGGCTGCGAAGCCGCGAATACGCCTCAAATTTGGCAGCCCAGTCGGCAAGCTCTGGGATCCGGTGTCGCAACTGGGCCCACGCTCCGGTGGGTCCACCACGCTTGCGCGGCAATGTCGCAAGTGCCGCGCCAGCAACCCGCAGTGCGGCCTGGTAGGCAAATTCCACTGCGTCGTCAGCCTCGCTGCAGTGTTCGGATGCAGTCAACAAGTGCTGGGCATCTTCAAGAAAGGTTTCTGGATTAGCTGGAAAAGTCATGGCATCATTCCTTTGTTCGATACCCGAACGATAGCGCCGAGCTCAGACAGCACCCTCACCAGACATAGAACACATGTTCTATCGGCTTTTTGGGGGCAATCCCAACGTCAACAAGCAAAAAAGGGAATAATCGAAGCGTGATGATTAGCGTCCTGCAAACCCCAGCCTCCATCTTCCAGGCCCGCCTACGCCCAGCCGTGGAAATTTACGTTGACGCCATGGGCTACGCACGGACGCTCATCGACGCTCGCACCCATGCCTGGGCACGCCACATGCGCAACCCCAACTGGTGCGGAGCCATGGCCATCGCCCACCCCGACGACGTCGACCCCACGGAAGCACTCGCAGACCTCACCAATCCCCTAGTCGGCGTTGCCTATTGCTACACCGGCCAATCCAATCAATGGTGGAGCCAGCAAGTACGCGCCGGAATGGCTCAGCACGGATGGAAGGTGCAAGCCACCGCCGCAGTCCTGAGCAACTACTGCGAACTAACCGAAATCCACGTCAGCCCGAACTACCAAGGCCACGGCATCGGCCGCACACTCCTTCAAGAACTAATGCGGGACCGCCCCGACCAACGAGTACTGCTCTCCACCCCAGAAGTTCCGGCTGAAGCCAATCGCGCTTGGCAGCTCTACCGCAGCCTCGGATTCGTCGATATCCTCCGCGACTTCTACTTCCCCGGCGACGACCGCCCCTTCGCCATCCTTGGCGCCAAGCTTCCGCTGACCAGCACAGCCGACGTGGCACAGTAGACCCATGACCTTTCGCAACCGGAATTGGCTGCGCGCCACCGCCGCCACAGCGCTCATGACCGTCCTGCTGCCCCTGACCGGCTGCATGCGGCTGCACACCGAGCTCACCGCAGACCGCAATGACCGGGTTTCTGGCAACGTCATCGTGGCAACCCCGAAAAAGGCGCACCCGAAAATCGTCGACTGGCAAATCCCAAGCACCCTCGACGACAAAATCACCGCCAGTGACTACGACCAAGACGGCTACATCGGCAAAAAGTTCACGCTAGACGACCTCAGCTTCGAAGAGTTCAATAGCCTCATCGACTCCATCAGCGACGAAGCCGGCACGAATATCCACTTCGAGCGCACCTCAGCCAACACGATGGAACTCAACGGCATGTTCGACTTCACCAAGGTCAAAGCCGACAAAGCCGACCTAGCCCTCAACGTCGAATTCCCCGGCCCGCTGAGCGCCACCAACGGGCAGCAAGGCTCCGACACCGCCGCACAATGGGCAGGTCAGCCCGGCAAAGTCTTAGACGTTACCGCCGAAGCCGCCTCCACCCCAGACTCCCGCACCAAAATGCAACAGTGGACGTTCATCACCATGCTCGTGGGCTTATTGACGGCAGCGGGCGTCGCCGTGTGGACCGTACGGAACTCCCGCATGACCCACACAAAACTCGTTGGCCGTCCAGCAACTGCAACGCAGGACCCAGCCGAACCACTGGCCCTGCCACCGGGCGAAAGCACCGAGGAGCCGAAGAAGCCAACCGTCGACGACTGGGCACTGTAAGCGAGTAAGCGCTGAAACGGCGGTCGCCGCGCTAGAAGCCGCCGCGGACCATATCGTGCCCGGCGCCACCCCAGGCCGGTGCCATGCCCACGTTGTGTAGCACTTCCTGCGTCGCCCGCGGATGGTTCATGGTCATGAAGTGCAGGTCTGGCACCCCCTCCGAGATGAGGCGTTCGACAATCTCAGTGGACACTTCAATGCCCACTTCCCGAATTGCTTCCCGGTTGGCCACTTCATCGCCGGCAGCGGCGGACACCAACCGCTTCTCTAGGTGCTTCGGCAGTTCCGCGCCGGATAGTTCCATCTGGCGACGAACCGACCGCAGCGACGTAATCGGCATAATGCCCGGAATAATCGGCTTGGCGCCCTGTTCAGCGTCGGCAGCCACCAGTCGGTCCCGCAGCCGCAGGTAGTGGTCAACATCAAAGAACATTTGGGTGACGGAGTACTCCGCGCCGCAGCGCAGTTTATGCAGCGTCCACTTCGTGTCGGCTTCTAAGTCAGCGGCTCGGTAGTGCCCTTCTGGGAAGCTGGCGATACCCACCTCAAAGTCTTGGCATTCCGGCATCGACTTAATCAGTTCGATCAGTTCCGAGGCGTAGGTCAGGCCGCCCGGGGTGGTCGTCCACTCGCCCATTGGGTCTCCCGGTGGGTCACCGCGCAGTACCAACAAGTTGGTCAGGCCGCGGCGGGCATGGTTGCGGAGTGCTTCTTGTAGTTCTTCTACGGTGTGGTCGACCAGGGTCAGGTGCAACAGCGTGGTGAGCGGTTGGTCTTTCATCCGCACCGCAGCATCCATGGTCAGGTCTTGGGTCGATCCGCCGGCGCCGTAGGTTACAGCGACGAATGCGGCGCCCAAGTCGTGCATACCGATGGCCATTTCATGGAGCCGGTTAGCTGCGGCCTCATCGCGAGGGGGCATGAATTCCACTGAGAAAGGCACTTTTCCAGGCGACGGCAAGGACAGAACATCACAAATGCCGCGCTGTTTCGGTGCTACCGGGGTCGAGTCGCTGTTCATGGATAGGTATCTTAGTGGGGTGAGCTCGTTTAACAGTTCGCCCCCGTCTACGAATGGAGCTTCATCAACCGTGATATCAATGCGCACTGCTGTTGACACCGCTTTATCTGAGTTTTTCGATTCGCGTGCCAACCATGTCGAAAGCATCGATCCGAAGTTCACGGAGGCGGTCGGTGCGCTCCGCGATTTCACAATGACCGGTGGCAAACGCCTGCGTCCGATGTTCGCGTGGCTCGGTTACCTCGGTGCAGTCGATTCGGATACGTCCACCGAGTCGGAGTCGGCGGTCGTGGCTGCGTTTTCTGCGCTCGAGCTGATCCAGTCCTGTGCGCTGATCCACGATGACATTATTGACGCGTCGGAAACTCGTCGCGGTTTCCCCACGGTTCACCGGCGCTTTGCTGCCGCCCACGCTGAGCACGGTTGGGCAGGCAGTTCCGACGAGTACGGTGAATCGGTGGCCATCCTGGTGGGCGATATCGCGTTGGCGTGGGCTGATGACATGCTGATGACCGCTGGGTTGTCCCCCGACGCTTTCGGCCGCGCGATCGGCCCGTGGTCGGCGATGCGCACTGAGGTGCTGGGCGGTCAGCTGCTGGACATTGCGTTGGAGGCCGCCGCATCGGAGAAGACGACGGACACTGAGCGGGTATATCGTTTCAAAACTGCCGCCTATACCGTCGAACGCCCGCTGCATTTGGGCGCCGCGGTGGCTGATGCCTCGGAGGATATTGTCCGCGCGTACCGCACTTTTGGCCACGATGTGGGGATCGCTTTCCAGCTTCGTGACGACCACCTCGACATCTTCGGCGATCCCGCCGCGACGGGTAAAGGTTCCGGGGACGATCTGCGGGAAGGTAAGCGCACCGTTCTTTTTGGTACAGCATTGAAGCTTTGTGACGAGCACGACCCGGCGGCCGCCGCGAAGCTTCGCGCCGGCATTGGGACCGTTCGCGCACAGGCGGACGTTGACGAGCTCCGCGAGATTATCCACCACTCTGGTGCAGCCGATATTGTGGAGCGGCGCATCACAGAGCTCACCGAATCCGGTGTTGCAGCTCTAGCATCTGCCCCGATTAACCCTGATATCCGCGCCCAGCTGGCTGACCTTGCCGAGCAGGCTACGGGACACCGCACCAAATAAGTCGGAGAACCCACTTATGTCACTACGTCGTCAAGTTCCCTACCCGACCGGCACGGTCGTTGTCATCGGCGCAGGCCTATCCGGTCTGACTGCCGCTGTCCGACTGCTCGCTACCGGCCACCACGTCACCGTCGTGGACCGAGGCAGCCAGGTCGGCGGCCGCTGCCAAACGGAACTGCTCGCCACCACCTGCCGGACCGCTGGTGGTTCGGACACTGGCATGCCGCACATTAAGGCACGCTTCGACACCGGCGCCACGGTGCTGACGTTGCCGACCCTGCTGGAATCCACTTTGGCTTCCGCGGGCCTGCGGATTGACGATGTCGACCCAGATTTTGAGCTCCGCCGCATCTCCCCGACTTACTACGCCGAATTCGCGGGCGGCCACCACAGCGGTGACCACATTGACGTCATGGCAGACCCGCACCGGATGGCCGAGGAAATCGCTCGGTTTACCACCAGCCGCAATGGCGACGGTCCGGCGGCTGCCCGGCGCTACCTCGCCCTACGCAAGTGGCTCAAGCAGATGTACTCCACAGCATTCCCGTTCATGAATTCCGACTTCGACAAGCTGTCGGATATGTGGCAAACCACTGCCCTGAAGTCGGGAATGGGCGAGCTGCTGCAGCTCGGCGGGCTGAGCTCCTTGGAACGGCAAATTGGTCGGTTCATTAAAGACCCCGATCTTGCCCGAGTCTTTAGTTTTCAATCCCTGTACGCCGGGGTCTCCCCGCATGATGCCCGTGCGGTGTACGCGATGATTGCGCATATGGATACCTCGATGGGTGTCTATTACCCGACGGTGTCAGCCACCGGCCCTGGTATGGGAGCCATTCCCGGATTGCTGGCTGCTGCCGTCAAAAAGCTCGGTGGCGAAGTACTTTTGGAACATACCGTGACGGGCCTGGATACCGTCGGCAATCGGGTCGCGGCGGTGCACACTGACCAGGGCAGCCTCCCGTGTGACGCGGTGGTCAGTACCGTTGACCTACCGCTCGTGGACCGGTGGTTGGATGCCGGTGGGTTCACGCCGCCGCATCGCCGGGCTGGCTACCGCTGGTCGCCGTCGGCTGTGGTTGTTCATGGCACGCTGCCGACCGCAGTGACAAGCACGTGGGCGAAGCCGCTGCGACACCACACAATTTCCTTTGGGGCCAAGTGGTCAGAAACTTTCCAGGAAATCGCTGCCCCGAAAAACGCGCAGCTGATGTCCGACCCATCACTGCTGGTGACACGGCCAGCGGCCACCAACCCGGAGTTCATTGTCACCGGCCCAGACGGCGAAACCCACGAGCCGATCTCCTTCCTAGCGCCATGCCCGAATCTGGAATCGGCAGCGCTACATTGGTCCACCCTGACCGGACCATACGTCGCAGATCTTGCGAAAGTTCTGGAAATCCGCGGTTTTTCCGACATGTCCGAGCTGTCTATCGCCCGGATTGATACCCCAGCTACTTGGGCGCAAGCTGGCATGGGGGCCGGGTCTCCATTCGCGTTGGCGCATACAGTTACGCAAACCGGACCATTTAGGCCACGCAATATGCATCCGAAGCGGCCAGAGAACCTGGTGCTAGCCGGAGCGACCACCACCCCAGGCATTGGGGTACCGACGGTGATGATGTCCGGTGCGCATGCTGCCGCCCGGTTTGAGCCGCTGCCGAAAGACTAAGGACCCAAAGGACTGATGTTGTGAACACCTTGTCGTCACCTGCCCGACTCGGCCTCATCGCTGGGCTGTTGTTGGCAGTGGGGTCCTACGGCGCCGGCGCTACCCGCGCCCGCGGCGGTGTGCTCGAAGGCCTCGGTTTGTCCTTCCTCAGCTACGGCCACGGCTCTGCGCTGAGCCAAATGTTCGTCCTCGTCGGCATTGTGTTGATGGTGTACGCATGGGCACGGCTCGGCCGGGAACTGACCCTGGACAATGTTCGGCGCTGCCTGTGGCACTGGGCTGTGCCGCTAGTGTTCGCCGCGCCGCTGTTTAGCCGCGACGTGTACTCCTACCTCATGCAAGGCGCCATGGTTCGGGAAGGTTTCGACCCGTACACCGAAGGTGCCTCCGTGCTGCCGGGACCATACCTGTTTGAAGTGTCTATGGACTGGCGCAACACAACCACTCCGTACGGGCCGCTGCATCTGTGGCTTGGCGATGGCATTACGTCGCTGGTGGGCAATAATGTCACCCTCGGTGTGATGGTGTACAGCATTGTTGCGGCGGTCGGATACGCCGGTATTGCTTGGGCTACCCCACGGATCGCAACCGCGGTCGGTGGCAATCCGGCGATGGCACTGTGGCTTGGGGTGCTGAACCCGGTGGTGTTGCTGCACCTTGTCGGCGGTCTGCACAATGAGGCCATCATGGTCGCCTTGGTGAACTTTGGGGTGCTCGCGGCGCTGCGGATGCCAGTGTTGCGCGGTGCCGTTGTCGGCGCTTTCCTAGTTGGTCTTGCGGTGTCGATGAAAGCCACCGGCATTATTGCGCTGCCGTTCCTTGTGTGGATTGCACTGACCCGTCGCCACGAGGTGCGCTGGACTTGGCCAGGTTTTGCGCGCCGACTGCCGGAGCTAGTTGGCTACGGGCTGCTGCACCTTGCGGTGTGCATTGCGGCGCTGGCCGCCGTGACGGAACTTTCTGGGACCAGCTGGGGCTGGCTGTCGGAAATCTCCGGCAACACCAAGGTGATTAACCCGCTGGCGTTCCCATCGGCAGTTGCTTCTACTATCAGTGCCATTGCGGGCATGTTCACCGATGCGGTGTCCTTCAATGTGCTGGTGGACTTCCTGCGGCCAATCTCCATGGGGCTCATGATGGTGGGCCTAGTGGTGACGTGGCTGCTATTCCAGCGCACCACCCGCCACAATGTTGCCGGTATTTCCGCTGCCTACGGGGTCACCACCGTATTTAATGCGGTGACATTGCCGTGGTACTACATTTCGCCGCTGACGCTTATCGGCGCGGTCAAGCCACCCAAGTGGGTCATCTGGTGTGTCTTCGCCTTCTCAGCGTTCCTGACGCTGAGTTTTACCGGCGACGGCAACAACCGGCTATACAACATCCCATGGACGCTCGGTGCGCTGGCATTGACCTACTGGATGACCCGGGTTGCTGGTCTTACAGCGCCATGGCTTGAGCGCGGCGCATCACCTCGCGGGCAAGATGCCCATGCAGCGCGTCCACTGGCCGACCAGGAAGCGACTCATCCGGCGTAAACAGGTACTGGAGGATTTCCCAGTCCTGGAAACCCCCGTCCGACAGCAGCGCAATCACGCCAGGCACGAACCGGTTGATGGTGCCATCGTCATTAAGCAACCGGGCGGGAACTTTACGCACGCCATCGACTCGTACCTCCAGCAACTGCTGTTCGCGTAGCAGTGCATGGACTCGGGTGACCAGGACGCCTAGGCGGTCGGCGACTTCCGGAATGGTCAGCAGCGGCTCGTCGGCGGACAGGATTTCTTCTGGTGCAGGTACATTACTCACACTCACAATGTAGCGCGCCTTCCTCGACCCAGTTGGCATCGCTTTGCCGTTTCGGGTCATACTTGACGGCGTTAGTTTCATTTTCCAGGAGGCCACCATGTCCACGTTGCGCCCCGGCGACATGCTCAATGGCCGCTACCGCATCGGCCCGGTTATTGCCCGCGGCGGCATGTCTACTGTGTACCGCGCCACCGATACCCGCCTGGGTCGGGATGTTGCTGCGAAGGTCATGGACCCGAAGTACAACAATGACCAGGGATTCCGTGCCCGCCTGGAACGCGAAGCGCATGCCGCCGCCCGGTTGCACGGCCCGAATATTGTCAACGTCTACGACCAGGATGACGACGGTGAGCACGTTTTCCTGATTATGGAACTGGTCGACGGCGGCACCTTGCGGGAGCTGCTCACTGAGCGCGGCCCGATGCCGCCGCATGCTGCGTTTGCGGTGATGGAACCGGTGCTGTCGGCGCTGGCCACTGCCCACCGCGCCGGGTTGGTGCACCGCGATATTAAGCCGGAGAACATTCTGATTAACTCCCGCGGCGAGGTGAAGCTCACGGACTTTGGTCTGGTGCGCGCCCGCGCCGAATCCGGCCTAACCCAAGACTCCGTCATTTTGGGCACCGCCGCATATTTGGCACCCGAGCAGGTCGATGGTGGCGCAATTTCCTCCGCCACCGACGTGTATTCCGCCGGCATTGTCCTCTTCGAGCTGCTCACCGACTCCACCCCATTTTCCGGCGACACGTCTCTCGCCATCGCCCTGCAGCGGCTACAGCAGGATGTACCGTCACCGTCGTCAGTGATGCCCGGTGTCCCTTCGCTTGTTGACGCATTGGTCGGCCGAGCAACCGTGAAGGATCCGCAGGAACGATTCGCCGACGCGGAAGAATTCGCCGAAGCACTCCGTGATGTGGCAACGGACCTACAGTTGCCGCATTTCCGGGTGCCAACCCCACGGGACACTGCGGCAGGACGGGCGGAAGAAGCGGCCGGTGATGCAGCTGGGGCAGGCGATGCAGCTGGGGCGACGACAAAGCTCGTCCGCGATGACTTCGCGGAATGGGCAGAGCCAGCGACTGGCGCGTTTGAAACCCAAATCGCGCCAGCGGTACCACCCGGTCCGGCCGCGCCTATCCCCTACGCCGATCATGGCAATGAGCCCAAGGTGCCTGGCTACGACACGGAACTGGCGCCGGCCCCAGCTCGCCCGGCTCGGTCCCGTACTCAAATCGGCTGCGCGATGTGGCTGGTCATCGCTCTGATTCTGGCGATGCTGGTTAGCACGGGCGCATGGTGGGTCGGTTCGGGTCGCTACGGCGAAGTCCCCCAGGTCTATGGCCTGAGCAGTGAACAAGCGATCCAGCGCGTAGAAACCGCTGGGTTTGTTGGTTCCGAAAAGCATGTCTGGCATGACACGGTGGCGCAACACCAGGTAGCGGGGACTGATCCCCCTTTTGGTGACCGGGCACCGCGCGGGTCGGAAGTGTCGGTGCTCGTGTCCAAAGGAAAACCTACTGTTCCGACCATCCCAGACGGCGCCGACCACGAGCGCTACCGTATCCTGCTGGCTGACCGGAGCCTAGAACTCGGCTCCGGGGAGCCGGTGTACTCCGATACCGTTCCCGAAGGGGAAATTGCGCAGGCGGTTCCGCCACCGGGCTCCGAAGTGAAGGTCGGGTCGGTGGTTACTGTGCATGCGTCCAAGGGACCTGCCCCAACAAAAGTGCCTGATGTGGCTGGGGCGACACCAGAAGCAGCTCGGGACATCATTAAAAAAGCCGGACTTACCCCTGGCAAAACGTCAAAAAGCTTTGATAAAGACGTCGCTGCCGGGCAGGTGATTCGAACGGAGCCGCCGGCGGGCACCGGCCTGGAAAACGACAGCCCAGTGGAGGTCATTGTGAATAACGCCATCGAAGTGCCGGATGTGGCCGGAATGTCTGAAGCTGACGCGCGGCGCACTCTGACGGAAGCCGGGCTGACGGTGACCGCGGTGACGGAAACCTCCGAAACCAAGCTGGTCGATGGCGCGGTGGTGGCGACCTCCCCGGAATCCGGTGAGTTGGTGGATCCGGATTCCCCGCGGGTGGACCTGGTGGTCACGAACCGGGTGAAGGTGCCGTGGCTAATCGGTAAGTCGGTGCCCGATGCCACTAAGGAACTCGAAGCGCTGGGGCTGAAGGTTGAGCTCAGCGCTGGTTCCGATGACGCTGGGATTGTGTTTTTCCAGTCGCCGCTGTCGGGGCGGACGGTCCGCAAGGGCGATACCGTCAGCCTGTCAACGTTCTAGCTACTTACGCAGCGTTCTACTTGCGCAGCATTTCTGCAACGAGGAACGCCAGCTCCAACGACTGCGAGGTGTTCAGACGAGGGTCGCATGCCGACGCGTAGCGGCCCGGCAGGTCCACATCCATAATGTCCTGCGCGCCACCGAGGCATTCGGTGACATCCTCACCGGTGAGCTCAATGTGGATACCACCTGGGTGGGATCCCTGCTCACGGTGCACCTCAAAGAAGCCCTGCACTTCGTCGACAATGCGGTCAAAGTGGCGGGTCTTGTAGCCATTCGAGGAGTTGTGGGTGTTGCCGTGCATCGGGTCGCACTGCCAAATCACCTTGTGGCCGGTAGCCTCCACGGCTTCCACGATTGGTGGTAGCGCCTGGCGAATCTTGTCGTTACCCATGCGGGTGGTCAGCGTCAGTCGGCCCGGTTGGTTGAATGGGTCAAGCTTATTGACGTAAGCGACCGCCTCTTCTGGAGTGGTCGTCGGGCCAATCTTCACACCAATCGGGTTACCAATCATGGCCATGAAGTTGATGTGGAAATCTTCCAGGCCGCGGGTACGCTCGCCGACCCACAGGTAGTGGCCGGACAGGTTGTACATGGTGGTTTCGCCGAACTCATTGTCCGCTAGGCGCAGCATCGCGCGTTCGTAGTCCACCACGAGAGCTTCGTGGGAGGAGTAAATATTGGCGGTCTTCAGGCTGTGGTCATCCACACCACAAGCAGACATGAAGCGCAGACCAGTGTCGATTTCACGGCCGAGCGCTTCGTAGCGGGCGCCAGCAGGCGAGTTCTGCACGAACTCGCGGTTCCACTCATGCAGGCGGTGCAGGTCCGCAGTGCCGGAGGAGGTCAATGCCCGCACCAAGTTCATCGCGGCACCGGCGTTTGCGTAGGCGCGGACCATCCGGTTCGGGTCGTGGACGCGAGCAGCTTCGGTGGCTTCAACACCGTTGACAATGTCGCCGCGGTAGCTCAGCAGACCGTCGCCATCAATGTCCTTGGAGCGTGGCTTGGCGTACTGGCCGGCGATGCGGGCCATTTTCACCACTGGGGTGGATGCGCCGTAGGTCAGCACCAACGCCATCTGCAGCAGCGTTTTAATGTTGGCACGAATATGCGGCTCCGTATTGGATTCGAAGGTCTCCGCACAGTCACCGCCTTGCAGCAGGAAGGCGCGGCCGTTCGCCACGTCTGCCAGCTCGGACTGCAGGCGCTGAATCTCGGACGCCACCACAATCGGCGGCACGGATTCGAGGACTCGGCGTACCTTTGCGGCATGCTCTGGGTCCCAGCTCGGCTGTTGCAGCGCGGGGCGGGAAATTACGTCATCAAATTGCGCCTGCACGCCCTCGGGCATTGGTGGCAAATCTGGCAAATCATCTACGGGTACATCAATCGTCCAACTCACCCCTATGAGCATAGAGGGTTGGTCAACTAAAGGCCGTGGTTGCCCATAGATTGCAGCCGCGCTGATTCAATCGCCCGATACTTCGCCAAATTGTGTCGCGCATCTGCCAAGGCATCATGGGCGTTGCCCGGCGCGTTCGGCAGCGGTGGTTTACCCGCGGCAACCCAGTGCTGTTTCAGTTCGTGGGTCCACCGCGGCATGCACTTCGGCAGTTTCACCATGCTGCCCCACAGCTGGGCGAAAGCGACATGGTCGTAGGCGCCGACCCAAGCCCACAGTTCTGGTCGCTCTTGGCCAGTGGGCGCCAGAAAGTTTGTTAACTGTTCTCGGATGGTGCGGCGATCCATCCACAGGGGGGAGGAAATCGGTGGCAGTTGGTTCAGCACGTGGGTGCGCACCCAACTGCCAGCTCTCGACGCATCAAATTCAGTGGATACCGCATAGAATTCGCGGCCGTCTTCAGCTACGACACCAATGGAAATCAGGTCGATGGTGCTGCCATCTTCGATGAATTCGGTGTCGTAGAAGTATTTCACGGTCTTTACTCTAGCGTGCCTGGATTTTTAGATGCCCAGCGGGTTTCCGCTACCTGGCCGGTCGGTAGGTGGCAGTGGGACATCGTCGGCTTGTGCCTTCTTCACGTCGGCGGCGTACTGGTCGACGTAGTCTTGCCCGGACAGCTGCTGCAGTTCCAGCATGAGACGGTCAGTCAGTGCGCGGGCAGCTTTTCGGGTGTCGCCGATAGCTAGGTACGGGTCTACCTTGATTGGTTTGCCCACAATGATGCCGACTTTCGCTGGCCGCGGAATCCACGAGCCGATTGGATTAGCTTTGTCGGTGTTAACCATCGCCACTGGAATGAGGTCCGCGCCGGATGCCAGCGCGACCCGAGCAACGCCGGTCTTTCCGCGGTACAAGCGGCCATCTGGGCTGCGGGTGCCTTCTGGGTACATGCCTAGTAGGTCGCCGCGTTCCAATACTTTCAGCCCGGCACGCAGCGCATCTGCGGAAGCGTCCTTCGAGGTGCGGTCAATTGGCACTTGGCCGACAGAGGTGAAGAAAAACTTCTGCACTGCCCCAACGAACCCTGGCGTGGTGAAGTACTCCTGTTTCGCCAGGAAGGTGAGCTGGCGGTCGCAGACCAGTGGGAAGTAGAAACTGTCCATCACGGCGAGGTGGTTGGATGCCATGATGGCCGATCCGGTAGCCGGAATGTTCTCTGCACCGACGTACACGGGGCGATTCCACAGGCGAAGGAATGGCCCGATGAGGATGTGTTTGAAGAATTTGTACCAGCGGTTGTTCACAGGTCAAGACTACCTGCCGCCACTGCTGCCGCGCCGATCATCCCAGCATCCGGGCCTAGTGTCGCAGGAACAACATCTGGTAATCGTCGATAAGCAGCACCGGTGACATACTGCGGCCGTAAGGAAAGTGCCTGGTCAAGGTAAAGGTCGGCCTGGGCCCCTACCCCGCCGCCCAGCACAATGAGCTCCGGGTCGAAAATGTCCGACACCATCCCCAACGCCTGCGCACACCAGGTAGAAAAATGCTTGATGACGGTTACCGCCCGGCGTTCTTCCCTCCGAGCAGCGCGGAAGATTTCGGCACCATCCGCGTACTGATTGTCTCCGAATAACTCCACTTCGGTGGTGATGAGCGCCGTTCCGGAGCAGTAGCGCTCCAAGCAGCCGCGTTTGCCGCAGGGGCATGGACGACCACCCGGCACTACCGTGAGGTGGCCCAGTTCCGGGGCGGTACCGAATGCGCCGCGCTGAATACGGCCGTCGGCTATGTGGGCCACGCCGATGCCGGTGCCAATGGCCAGCAAAACCCAATCGTCAGCGCCGCGGGCAGCGCCGTAGAGGTGTTCTGCCCAGCCGGCAGAGTTCGCGTCATGCTCCATTTCGACTGGCAGGCCGAGCCGATGCTGAAGGTGATCGGCTAGCGCAATCGTGCGCCACGGCAGGTGCGGTGCGAAGCGGAGGATGTGCCGGTTTTCGTCGAGAAAACCCGCCACGGACAAGCCGACAGCCTTGATTTCGTGGTGATTGCGCAGGTCGGTGACAATGTCATCGATGCCAGCTTCTAGGCCACTCGGTGTGGTTGGCGTGGGAGTCGCGCGGCGGTCAATGATGCTGCCGTCGGCGCGGACGACCGCTGCGCGGAGATTGGTGCCGCCGATGTCGAACCCGATGGTCAGTGCGTCAGTCATTGTTTGGCCCTAGCTCGAGGCCCAGGACGCGGCGCAAGGCACTCGCCCGTGCCGACCATGTCCACTTCTCCAGTGCCCACTGCCGAGCAGCGTGACTCATGGCGTCTAGGCGCTCTGGGTCGGAAAGCAGCTCAATGAGTGTGGCGGCGACGGAATCCACATCAGCGCCATCGACGACACAACCGGTGACACCATCGCGCACGGTTTCCGGAGCTCCTCCGGCATTGCCGACAATCGCGGGAGTGCCGCACGCCTGCGCCTCTAGGTACACAATTCCTAGGCCTTCCACGTCTAGGCCCCAACCGTGCGTGCGAACCGGCATAGCAAACAGATCCGCGTCCGAAAGTAATTGTGGCAGCTGGCCGTCAGGCACGCGGCCAGCGAAGTCAATCTGCTCTGCTACCCCGCTTGCAGCGACCAACGACTGAAGCCGAGATTCATCGGGGCCCTGCCCCACAATGAGCAGGCGAGCGTCAGCAATGGCGGCGCACACCTGCGGCCACGCCTGAATCAGGATGTCTTGGCCTTTTCGGGCCACCAGCCGGGACACGCAAATGACAGTCGGCGGTTTCGAATCGGATGGTTCTGCTGTGATTGGCTGTGCAATTGGCTGCGGGGCGAATACATCCGTATCCACTGCGCCTGGCAGCGGCTCCAGCGCAACATGAGCGCCAAAGGCACTGGCGAACCGGTTGCGGGCATAGCGCGACACGTAGGTCACGGTGTCGCAATAGCGGCCAATGCGACCCAAAATCTGCCGCGCACCTGGCAGCATCGACCACCCCACTTCATGGCCGTGGGTCGACGCCACCAGCTTCAGATGCGGATGCTGCGCGCGCAACGGTTTCGCGAGCATAGCGAGCGGCGCCGCGGCACCGAACCAGACGGAGCTGATGCCATATTCGTCAATAAGCCCATTGATTTTGGCCAACACACCGGGGGTTGGCAGCAAGGTCTCGGTCGGCATCCGGACCACCGGGTACGGCAGGGTGCGGTCGTAGTCGAGGTCGCCGGGGAAGCTGGAGGCGAGGACCACGATGCGGTCTGGCGGCAGTAAGGCGCACAAGCCACGGAGATACGACTGGATGCCGCCGATTCGCGGTGGAAAGTCGTTGGTGACCAACAGGGTACGTCGCATGCTTTCATGGTAGCGACTGCGACGTCGCCAATCGGACAGCTAGTCGTGCGGTAGCACTTGAGTAGCGGCCGCAGTGCTTCGGTAGCGGATGTGTTGCTTTAGTAGCGAGAGGCGCCAGTAAATGGCATGGAATCCAGCGGCGCGACCTGCACCGGAATGCCGTAGTCAGAGGCGTGCAGCACCATGCCGTCACCGGCGTAAATACCGACGTGGCTCACTGGCGAGTAGAACCCAACCACGTCACCTGGCTGCAAATCTGCGCGGGAAACTGGAGTGCCGCCGGCTACCTGCGCAGCAGCAGTACGTGGAATCGTTTTGCCAGTCTGCTGGTAGGACCACATGACGAGGCCGGAGCAGTCGAATTCGTTCGGACCAATGGCGCCCCACGAGTAAGGCGAACCGATCTTCGTCATACCTGCAGCTAGGACGTTCGAGGCGTCAGCTTTAATGAGCTTCGGGTCGATGCTCCCCAACCGGTCGCGCCACTGGGCGAGTTCTGCTGGTTCCAGTTCGTCGATGCGCTTTTTGATGGTGTCGATGAGCTTGTCGAGGCTCTTGCGCTCATCCTTGAGTTTGTTCTCTTGGATGGTCAGCTTCGACAGCTCAAACTTAGCGGTTGCTTCGTGCGCAGCGGCCTGGGCGTGCAGTTCACCGGCTTTCGACGTGGTCTCGCTGACTGCCTTCAAATTTTGAGTGTTACCGCGGTTGATGGAGTTCAAGTAGGCGGTACGGTCGATTGCCTGTTGCGGATCGGTGGCGCCGAGCACAGCGGTCAGCGGGTCGGTCTGCACATTGTTCAGCGATGCGCGGTAAATCGGGGTGGCAGCTTCCCGCTTCCCGTCGGCAGCTTCGCGAGCTGTTTCAGCTGCCTTTTTCGTGTCCGCAGCGTTCTTCTGGGCGGACTTGAGCGTCTTCTTCTGTGCCTTAATGTCAACTTCTAGCTTGTTGACAGCCTCGGAATGTGCTTCAGCTTTCTTGGAGACCTTCTCCAAGGTGCTGATGAGCTCTTCAGTGGACATGTCATCAGTTAGTTTGATGTCGCTGATGGCGGTGTCAGCTGCGGGCTTGGCTGGGTCGTCCTGGGCCTGTGCTGGCAGTGGACTTGCGATGGCCGCAAGGACTGCAAATGCGGTGGTGGCCGCTGCAATACGGGTGCGGTGGAGAGAACGTGCGTTCACAGAAAAATACCTGCTTTTAGATAACGATACTGAAGCAGTTATATCAGATCGTAATCAAACGGAAAAGACTTTGAGACCATTTGTGTCGGGTGTGACACAAGTGAAATTTGTAGCGTTGCGAATTGTGTAGAAATTAGTTTTCACGCCGAAATTGCAGCCGCGCGTGCCCATCAAAACAACAAGACCCGCAGCAGGAAGCTGCGGGTCTCGTCGAGAAAGCTATGCGGACTTAGAAGAAGCGCACTGCGGTGGTGTATGGCATGTAGTCCATGGAAGTGACCTTCACAGGGGTGCCAGAGTTGATAGCGTGCACAACTTTGTTGTTGCCGATGTAGATAGCAACGTGGGAGTTACCGCCGTAGTAGGAGATAACGTCACCTGGCTGCAGGTTGCCACGGGACACTGGCTTACCAGCGGATGCCTGCGCACCGGAGGTGCGTGGGATGGAAATGCCAGCCTGCTGGTGTGCCCAAGTGGTCAGACCAGAGCAGTCGAAGGAGTTAGGACCAGCTGCACCCCACACGTATGGGGAGCCAATCTTGGACATAGCAGCGTCCACGATTGCCTGACCCTTGTTGGAAGGAGCCTGCTTAGCGGAGGAAGCTGGCTTGATGGTGGCCTGCTGGGTGACGTTGCCACCGGCAGCTTCTGGGTTGATGCCCAGGCTGCGTGCCTGGTCCATAATCTTGCCGTCCACGTGAACCTTGTGGCCACCAATGGTGATGGTGTCTGCAGCAGCGGTTGCTGGCATTGCGACGGTCAGTGCGGCAACTGCAGCGGTACCTGCAGCGAGCTTGGTGGCGGTGTTGGTCTTGCGAGCGGTGTGCTTACCCACGATTGAAAATCTCCAAATGTCTTCCTGTTATGCCGGCCGGGTTAGCTGACGGGTTCGAGTGCGGAAGCTCCCCTACCTTCTTGCGAAGGATTCACCCCAAAGTAACTGGGTCCCCGACTCCTTTTCGTTGGCGAAAAGGATTAGGCTGTTTTTCATTCGTTGGAACTCGGGAACGTTGCCCTCGTTTCAATGTCACAAGGAGATTACGAAAGGTAACGGTCCGTTGTCCAGATGACGCGCCGAAACCAAGCCGTAATCATCCTGTTATCAACTTTGATTTCGTTCCGTTATCTTCCCGTTATCTTCGAGACGGTTTTGCAGCCTTCCTGATAACTTCACATAGTTTTCGCATATAGACCCCATTTTCCAGTTAGTGACACATTGACACACACTCCACTAGACAGACAGGTTCAAACTTAGCCAGAAAGTCTTACTGTGACGTTCATCACATTGACGTTTTTCGGCCAGTTTTTTCGTGAGATGACAACAAATTCTCGCCATTCGGTTCCCCGTAACCGTCAATAAGCACCGTCCTTGTCTGACCGGTATGACACCATCGCAGTGATATGAACCCCACCGATCCCCAACTCAGTCTCGATTCGCTTGCCGCCGACAGCGGAGCGGCGGACACGTCGCTGCGGAATACAACTTTTGTGGTGGTTGACCTGGAAACAACCGGACTGAGTCCAGCGAACTGCCACATCATTGAAATTGGCGCCGTCAAAACCCGCGGCGGTGAAGAGCTCGGCCGTTTTCACACACTCGTCGACCCCGGTGTGCCGTTGCCAGCAGTGATTACCAAAATCACCCATATAACTGACAACGACCTCATCGGCGCACCCCAAATCGCCACTGCCCTAGCCGATTTCCTGCAATTCGCCCGAGGCGCCGTCCTAGTCGCGCACAATGCGAAGTTCGACATCAGCTTCCTGCGCGCCGCCTGCACCGACACAGGCCTGCGGTGGCCAGAACCCACTGTCCTCGACACCCTCGCCCTTGCCCGCCGCGTCATTGCGCCATCAGAAGCGCGCAGCTACCGACTGGGCGAGCTTGCCCGGCTCATCGGCACCGAAGTCACCCCGAATCACCGCGCACTAGACGACGCCGCAGCAACAGCCGAAGTCCTCTACGAACTCATTGCCCGGCTAGGCACCGCAGACGTCAGCACTCTCGATGAACTCACCGCCTATTCACCGAAAGTGGACCCAAAGGTTCGCGCCAAAGCACACCTGGCAGATGACCTGTCCGACGGACCCGGGGTCTATATCTTCCGTGGCGCACGAAACGAGGCTCTATATATAGGGACAGCGGTAAATATTCGACGCCGAGTGCGCAGCTACTTCACGCAGTCTGAAAAACGCACCCGCATGCACCAAATGGTGCTGCTGACCGAAAGAGTGGAGACCGTACCGTGCGTCCACGGATTTGATGCTGAAGTACGGGAAGCAAAACTCATCGCCGCCCACCGACCGCCCTACAACCGGCGCAGCACCGAACCGAACCGCGGGTGGTGGATTGTGCCGCCCGTTGGTCAGGCCGGGCCTAAGGTCGCGCGCAGTCCCGGAATCGCCGCAGGAGCAGGCCGCTCTTTAGGACCATTCCGCAACCGCACCGATGCCGACGTCATTTTCCAAGCGCTGCAATTGACCACAGATAGCTACGACGCCACCATCGGGCACTTGCTTGGCTTGGCCTCTGGAGCCGACCCCATCGAGCGCATCATCGCGCACATCACTGACCTAGCCGCCCACTCGCGTTTCAAACGCGCCGCCATGCTCCGCGACGCGACCGCCACCCTCATTGAAGTAGTCTCGCGGTTCCACCGACTCACTTCTCTAGCCCGACTTGCGCAGCTTCAAGCAGCAGCACCCGACGGCAATGGCGGCTGGAACCTAGCGGTGATTCGCTATGGACGGCTCGCCGGGGCTGGGCACTCGCCCCGAGGTGCCGGCGCGGCACATATGGCATCGCTGGTGGAAGCGAGCGCGGCGACAGTAATAGATGAGGGCGGGCCTTTCCACGGCGCCAACCAAGATGAACTGGTCACCATTGCGAAGTGGCTTGGCCGCGACGGTGTACGCATCGGCCCTGTGGACGGCACTTGGTCGGAGCCGCTCATTGCTGGGCGGCATACCGCCTGGGCAGCGCAAGCCCGTGCCGCCACCGGCAAATAGATGGCGAGCGCGACCGATAAACTATGGGCGCTACTGGCTCACTGCTGCCGAAATAATGTCGGAGCACACCCCGCTGGCCAGAATCTGATCAGTTTCAGCAACCGTTGCGGTCATTGCGTCAATAAGCGACTGCCCGCCGAGGCCGCGGTGCGCAACCAACGCGGCGGCGGAGTTCAGCACAACGGCGTCGCGAATTGGGCCGTGCAGTTCATTCGACCACACGCGCCGCGCCACATCAGCGTTGAAGGCTGGGTCACCGCCCCGCAGATCGGAGGTTTGACCGATAGTGAAGCCGAAATCGCGCGGGTCGAGCACTTCATGGCGGACCTCACCGTCGGCAACGACGTAAACATCAGATGGGCCGGCAATAGTGATTTCGTCGACCCCGTCGCAGCCACGGACCACCAACACCTGCTGCCCACGCCGCGCATAGGTGTGCGCCATGGTCTCCATCTGGCTCTGGAAGGCGCAGCCAATCAGGCTAGAGCCGGGCTGGGCTGGGTTGGTCAGTGGGCCCAGCAAATTGAACAGGGTGGGCGCGGCGAGCTGCGAGCGGACTGGACCCGCGAACTTCATTGCCGGGTGGTAGTTCCTGGCGAATAAGAAGGTCAGCTTGAACTCCGGGTATTCCGGCACGCGGAGGCGACCGTCACCTAGGTCCACGCCAAGGGCCTCGAGCATGTCGGCGCCACCAGACTTCGAGGAGGCCGCCCGGTTGCCATGCTTCATCACGTGCACACCTGTGGCGCCAACGACGACGGAGGACATCGTAGAGATATTGACAGTGTGGTGCCCATCGCCGCCGGTGCCGACAAGGTCGAGGGCTTGGCGGGTGCCAGTAAGGTGCGGTCGGGTAGCGAAGCTAAGCATTGCGTCGGCAGCAGCATCGAGTTCGGCCGGGGTGATGCCTTTGATGTAGATGCCATATATAAATGCGGCAATGCGTGCGTCGCTCGCTTCCCCAGCCATGATGGAGTCCATGGCGAAGGCCATTGCTTCCGGTGGCAGTTCCGCACCGGCACCGAGGGTGTTCAGGGTCCATTGCCAGTCGATAATCTCCGGAAGTGTGTGGTTGTGGTGGTCGCTCATGCGCACTCCTTTCAGGTTCCGAAACTATCGACAGGGATTGACCGAAGCTTAGTACGGCAGTTACCCCCTGCGCGCACCCAACTCCCGCAACGTGGCCAAAATGGGCTAGCATTTTGCTTATTGACGGCATGGTGGGCGCCATACGCCGACGGAGCGGTTGCACGCAGTCCCCGCCTCGAGCGAAAAGAAGCCACAAAATCCCGAAAATTATCCGACCGTCGGATTTGATCGGAAAAAGTTCCCGGTAACCCCGCATTCTTCCCCCATTCTCAGGTTCGCCTGTCACTGACCTGGGGTTTTGCATTTTGACACGCCCATTACGGGGGTCAATAGATGACTATTTCTTAGATAAAGGCCATACTGTTCCCTGTGACGAGCGCAGTTGGAAACACAGGTATGGCAGGGGCACCACGAGTTGCCACACTGAACCGACCAAACATGGTCAGTGTGGGAACCATCGTGTTCCTGTCTCAGGAATTGATGTTCTTCGCTGGACTCTTCGCTATGTACTTCGTGTCACGAGCGAATGGCCAGCAGGGTTCTTGGGAGTGGGGCACTTCCCACCTCAACGTTCCCTTTGCTTTGACGATTACCACCATCCTGGTGCTGTCGTCTTTTACCGCACAGATGGGCGTTTTCGCAGCGGAGCGTGGTGACCTTTACGGTCTGCGCCGCTGGTACGCCCTCTCCACTTTGATGGGCGCGATCTTCCTGATCGGCCAGGGCTATGAGTACTTCACCCTGGTCGGTCACGGTCTGACCATCCAGAACTCGGTGTACGGCTCGGTGTTCTTCATCACCACCGGCTTCCACGCCGCACACGTTCTGGCAGGTGTCTTGGCATTCGTGGTGGTTATCCTCCGCATCTCCAAGGCAAAGTTCACCCCAGCTCAGGCCACCGCAGCCATCGTTGTGTCTTACTACTGGCACTTCGTTGACGTTGTCTGGATCGGCCTGTTCATCACGATCTACTTCATCCAGTAGGCCGTAGCCGCCGCTTGGTGAACGCGCCGCGCGGCCTACAGCCCTTCACTTTCCGCAATTTCGATTAAGGGAAAATGATGGTTTCAACCCCAAAGAACGCTAAGACTCGCCGCAAGGTGCAACGCACCCTTGCTGGCGGCGCAGCCTTGGCATTGAGCCTTACCGGCGCCGGCCTGCTGGCCAGCGCCCTCACCCCAGATGCTCAAGTAGCAACCGCAGACAAGGACACCGCTGCCCTGGTTCAGGAAGGCAAGGACATCTACGATGTCGCTTGTATCACCTGCCACGGCGCTAACCTGCAGGGCGTTAAGGACCGCGGTCCTTCCCTGGTTGGTGTCGGCGAAGGTGCAGTGTACTTCCAGGTGCACTCCGGTCGTATGCCTATGCTCCGTAACGAAGCTCAGGCTAGCCGTAAGAAACCTCGCTACTCCGAGGAACAGACCCTCGCGATTGCTGCTTACGTTCAGGCTAACGGCGGTGGCCCAGGCATCGTCCGCGACGACAATGGCGAAATCGCCATGGATTCGCTGCGCGGCTCAAACTTCGACGGTCAGATTGACCCGAAGGACGTTGCTCGTGGCTCCGACCTGTTCCGCTTGAACTGCGCATCCTGCCACAACTTCACCGGTCGTGGTGGCGCACTGTCCTCCGGTAAGTACGCACCGGCTCTGGACCCTGCAAACGAGCAGGAAATCTACCAGGCAATGCTCACCGGTCCACAGAACATGCCGAAGTTCTCTGACCGTCAGCTGACTGCTGACGAGAAGAAGGACATCATCGCTTTCATCAAGTCCACTAAGGAAACCCCTGGCCCTGGCGGCTACGCACTGGGCGGTATCGGCCCAGTTGCTGAGGGTCTCGCAATGTGGACTGTCGGCATTCTGTCTCTGGTTGGCGCTGCTATGTGGATTGGATCTCGCTCATGAGTGATAAGAAGAACTACTCCTCCCAGGAACTCGCTGCAATGAGCAACGAGGAACTGGCGCGCCTGGGTGCTGAACTCGACGGCGTGACTATTGCTTACCGCAAGGAACGCTTCCCTATCGAAGATGACCCAGCGGAAAAGCGTGCTGTGCTGGATGTCGGATTCTGGTGGACCCTGTCCATCGTTCTGGCGCTGGCATTCGTGGCCATCTACATTTTCTGGCCATGGGAGTACAAGTACCTCGGTGAAGATGGCCTGTGGTGGTACATCTTCTACACCCCACTGCTGGGTGTGACCATGGGTCTGTCCGTGCTTTCTCTGGGTATCGGCGCTGTGAAGTACATCAAGCGCTTCGTGCCAGAAGAAATCGCGGTTCAGGTCCGTCACGACGGCCCATCTTCCGAAGTTGACCAGAAGACCATCGGCGCCCTGCTGACCGACTCTTGGGAAACCTCTACCCTGGGTCGCCGCAAGGTCCTCGGTGGCCTGCTGGGCACCTCCGCAGTCCTCGGTGGCGTAGCTATGCTGCTGCCACTGGGCGGCATCGTGAAGAACCCATGGCGCGAGTACAAGATGGACGTCACCGGTGACGGCACCCTGTGGACCACCGGTTGGTCGAACTTCGACAACCCGGAGTACAAGGGCAAGATTTACCTCGGCCGCGACACTGGTGCAGTTGCACAAAAGCACGACGGTCACATGACCACTCAGGGTGTTTCTCGTCTGGTTCGCCTGCGTCCAGAAGACCTGTCCGCAGGTTCCATGGAAACCGTGTTCCCACTGCTGGAGAACGTGGTGAACGACGGCGACAAGTACGACAAGAACCGCGAAGTTTACGAGCAGCACATGCACTCGATTCATGGTTCCCGTAACTCGGTGATGCTCATCCGTCTGCGTACCGCTGACGCAAAGCGCGCCGTGCTGCGTAAGGGCCAGGAAGAGTTCCACTACGGTGACTACTTCGCATACTCCAAGATTTGCACCCACATTGGTTGCCCTACCTCGCTCTACGAGGCTCAGACCAACCGCATTCTGTGCCCATGCCACCAGTCGCAGTTCGACGCGCTGCAGTACGGTAAGCCAATCTTCGGCCCAGCCGCACGTGCACTGCCAGAACTGCCAATCACCGTCGACGAAGAAGGCTACTTGGTTGCCAAGGGCAACTTCATTGAGCCAGTCGGCCCAGCCTTCTGGGAGCGTAAGTCCTAATGTCTACTCAAACTAAGCCATCACGTCTTGCACAGATGGGACACCAAGCTGACTCCCGCCTCGGCGGAGCAGGCTTCCTGCGTGAGCAGCTGAACAAGGTGTTCCCTACCCACTGGTCCTTCCTGCTGGGTGAAATCGCCCTGTACAGCTTCGTCGTGTTGCTGTTCTCGGGTATCTACCTGACCCTGTTCTTCGACCCATCGATGTCCAAGGTCATTTATGACGGTGCTTACGCACCACTGAACGGCGTGGAAATGTCCCGCGCATACGAGACCGCTCTGAACATCTCCTTCGAGGTGCGCGGTGGTCTGTTCATCCGCCAGGTCCACCACTGGGCAGCACTGCTGTTCGCTGTGTCCATCCTGGCGCACATGATGCGTATTTTCTTCACCGGTGCATTCCGTCGCCCACGCGAAGCAAACTGGATCATCGGTTCCCTGCTGATGGTGCTGTCCATTGCTGAAGGTTTCATGGGCTACTCCCTGCCAGACGACGTTCTGTCCGGTGTGGGTCTGCGAATCATGTCCGCGATTGTGGTCGGCCTGCCAGTTGTTGGTACCTGGTTGCACTGGATCATGTTCGGTGGCGACTTCCCAGGTGGCCTGATTATTGACCGCCTGTACATCATGCACGTGCTGTTGCTGCCAGCTCTGATTCTGGGTCTCATCGCCGTTCACTTGGCGCTGGTTTGGTTCCAGAAGCACACCCAGATGCCTGGCGCTGGTCGCACCGAGAACAACGTTGTCGGTGTCCGCATTGTGCCGGTCTTCGCAACCAAGGCCATCTCCCTGATGTTCGTGGTCTTCGGCTTCCTGTTCTTCCTGGCAGGTGTCTTCCAGATCAACGGTATTTGGAACATTGGTCCATACAACCCATCGCAGGTTTCCGCTGGTTCCCAGCCGGACATCTACATGCTGTGGACTGACGGTGCTGCTCGTATCATGCCTGCATGGGAGCTGTACCTCGGTAACTACACCATCCCTGCAGTGTTCTGGGTAGCTATCCTGCTGGGTGTCCTGGTTGTCCTGGTCTTCGCTTACCCATGGATTGAAAAGAAGATCACCGGCGACGACGAGAACCACAACATTCTGCAGCGTCCACGTGACGTTCCAGTCCGCTCCGGTCTGGGCGCCATGGCTCTGGTCACCTACGCTCTGCTGACCCTGTCTGGTGGTAACGACCTCATTGCGTTCCACTTCGACATCTCGCTGAACGCAATGACCTGGGTTGGCCGCATCGGCTTCCTGATTCTGCCTCCAATCGCATACTTCGTGACCTACCGGATTTGCGTTGGCCTGCAGCGTGCAGACCACGAAATCCTGGAGCACGGTATCGAAACCGGTATCATCAAGCAGCTGCCAAACGGTGCCTTCATTGAGGTCCACCAGCCGCTGGGCCCAGTCGACGAGCACGGCCACGCCATCCCACTGGCTTACCAGGGTGCCAAGGTTCCTAAGAACATGGCTTCGCTGGGCTACGCCGGTGAACCAGGCCGCGGTGGTTTCTTCTCCGCTGACGATGAGTCCATCGCACAGCGTGCAGCTGAAATCGATGAGCAGAACCACTCTGAGCAGAAGGCAATGTTCAACGAGCTGCAGCGCGCAAACCGCGCAGAGATCGAAAACAAGAAGGACTAGGTTCCTAGTTCCTAGCCGCTAGTTTTCACGCGCTCACAAAAACCGCCTCGAGGGATTCTCCCCGAGGCGGTTTTTCGTTGCCTATTTACTGAACGGAGTCGCGCTCCCCTACCCCACTGGTGATACCACTGGCACACCATTGTGGGTCAGCACTTCAGCGTCAATGCCATAGATTTCGCGAATGAGTTCCGGCGTCAGCACATCGTTAGGCGTGCCCTGCGCAAGCGGTTTCCCATTGCGCATCAACACCATGTCGTCACACATCCGTGCTGCCAAGTTGATGTCGTGGATTGCAATCAGCGCGACTGCGCCGCGTTGCTGAACATGCTGTCGCACGACTTTAAGCAGAAACATTTGCCGCCGCAGATCCAGCGCGGAGGTCGGTTCGTCCAAAAGCAAAAAGTCCGGATTCGTGGCGAGCATCTGGGCGCATGCCACCAGTTGCCGTTGCCCACCGGACAGCTCCGCGAGGTAGCGCTGAGCCAACCCAGTGATGCCAAGTTGCTCCATCACGTTGGCTGCTGTTTCCCGTGCCGATGCCGCGCGCCCCTGCTTAGTCGCCACAACAATCGCTTCGAATGCCGACAGTGCGGCACTATGCGGCAAGTCCTGCGGCATGTAGCCGGTTCGGATGCGCAGAGCTTTGCCGGTCAGTTCGCGGCCGGCGAGGTGGCCGGTTACCGTCCCATTGTGCTTTTTGACGACACCCGCCACACTCTTAATCAGCGTCGATTTTCCCGACGCGTTCGGACCGAGGAGCGCGGTTAGTCTCCCACCACGCAGCGGCTGCAGGGTGTAGTTCCCGAGCACGTTGCGTCGCCCGTAGCGCACTTGCAGACCGGTGATGTCCAAAGTGGTTTCTAGTTCGTTGGAATGTGTCACCACAACGCCCTCCGATTTGTCATGACGATGACGAGGAAGAATGGCACCCCAACAAACGCGGTGATGATGCCGATTGGAATAGCAACACCCGGCACGATAATCATGCTGAGTGCATGAGCGGTGCACATAGTCAGCGCACCGGCGGCCATGGACGCGGGAATGAAGAATTTCTGGTCCTCCCCCACCAGCATCCGGGCCACATGTGGACCAACTAGTCCGATGAAGCCAATGATGCCTGCGAAGGCCACAGCGGTAGCGGCAAGCATGGAAACCAAAACCAGCACCACAATCCGGAGCCGGGAGACATTGATCCCCATGGCTAGCGCGCGGTCATCGCCAAGACGCAGCGCCGTCAAGCGCCACGCTAGGCCGATGAACACTGGAATGCACACCGCAAGTGACAAGGCGATGACGAGGTTTCCAGTCCAGGTGGCCCGGGTCATCGAGCCCATGGACCAAAACACGATCTGTTGCAGCGCTTCCGTGGTGGCGATGTACTGCACAAGAGCCAGCATCGCCTGGAAGAAGAACACCAATCCGATGCCCAGCAGAATCATGGTTTCCGAGGTAGCACCGCGGAGGAGAGCAGCCCCGACGATGATGGCAGTGGCGAGCATGGCAAATAGCCAAGCCATCGCGGCCAGATTGAACTGGGACACCGGGAAAATTGTGGTGCCGAGCACGATGGTGACCGCGCCGCCAAAGGCTGCCGCAGCGGAGATACCCAAGGTAAATGGTTCTGCCAGCGGATTGCCGAGGATGGTCTGCATTTGGGCGCCTGCCAGTGACAGTGCGACACCGACAAGCAGTGCCATCACGGACATCGGCAGCCGAAGTTTCCACAGCACGGTTCGGGTTTGCTCGTCAACACTGTTGGGAGAGAGCATCCCGCGAAGGACTTCAGTCAAACTGAGGTCAAGGGCACCGACTGCAGCAGACCAGATGAAGGCACCGAGGGCCCCGACAGTCAGCACCCCGATGATGGCGATGCGCCGAATGACCACACGCCGGTGGCTACGCAAGACATCGGCGGCTGTTGGCTCAGGCGGCGGAGTTGAATCCAGAGTTGCTGTTGCCAAAGATGTTGAAACTGCCATTTGTCTGCGGGGACTACTTCTGAGCTGTGAAGAAGGTACCGGAGGCGTCGAATGGAGTGAACTTTTCATGCGCCTCTTTCCACTTCTGATCGACATTGATGTCGTCAAAAAGCTCTGGGTGGAGCCATTTGCCGAACTGCAGCAGGGCTACGTAGTTGAATGGGGAGTCGTAGAACTGGTGCCAGACGCCGTAGAACTTTCCGTCCTTAGGGGCTTTGAGCTGGTCGAAGCCTGGGGTCTTGAGCAGGCCGGTGAGGGTGCGGGCGGCGTCAGCGGATTCGGACTTGTAGCCGAGGGTGGTGTGTGGCAGCGGCTGCTTTTTCTTTGGGTCTGGTGCCCAGGAACCGCCCGTGGCAATGATGACGTCTGGCTGGTCAGCGATGAGCTTTTCGGGGGTCATGGAGCCTTCCTCGGTGGCGAGGACGTGATCGGCGAGGTTATCGCCGCCGGCTAGGTTGACCATTTCGCCGAGGTTCGATTCCTTGACGGTGGCGCAGCAGTCTTTCAGGCCAGCAGCGCGCCAGAGGAAGGTTTTTGGTCGGTCTTTCGCCTTGCTGGCACGGTCACGGACCAGGTCGACGGTCTCGGTCCATTCCTTATTGAAGTCCGCCGCGGACTCGGTTTGGCCGGTGAGCTGGCCGAGGATGTCGACGGACTTGGTGGTGTTTTCCATCGGATGCTGCCGGAAGTCGGTGACCACGTACTTGATGTCAGCGGCTTCCAGCTTGTCCTTCATGCCGGTGGTGCTGATGTCGTCATACTGGTCGGCGGAGATGACCATGACATCTGGTTTGAAGGAGACGATTTCTTCGATGGTGACGTCACCTTTACCGATGTGGCCGATTTGTGGGATGGATTCGAGCTCTGGGTTGGTTGTGGTGATCTTCTCGTAGTAGCTCGGAGCTGCTTTCGCGAGGTCGGTGCCCATTGCGACAACTTTGTCGGCTGGCTTGTCCTTGTTCAAGATGGCGGTGGCGAAGATACCGCGCCCTTCGCCGAGCACGATGCGTTCTGGGGCTTTGTCGAACTCGACGGTGCGGTCCTTCACGTCGGTGACTGTCAACCCGCTGGAGGCGTTTGTGGCGCCATTTTTGGCGGGGTCTCCGCTTCCGGTGTCGGACGGGGCGCTGCAGGCGGACAGCATGAGGGCGGCTGCGGTGGCGCAGCCGAGGGTTAGAGCCTTAAGGCGGTTCAACTTTTCTCCTTGATCACGGATGAATGGACGTGTTCACGTTAGTGAAAAAGGCCGCCATTGGTAAGGGTAGCCTTACCTATGTCCCCCGTGGCTGCAGGAATGACACCCCCGTCACTTTCTTGCACAAAAGCCGCACCAAAGAGAAAAACCGCCGTCACCTTTCGGTAACAGCGGTTTCAAGAGTTCTTATTGCGATGAGTTAACCGGCCCATCACCGGAGGGGTTTTAGTGCTTCTCAGGACCCCAGTAGTACTGCATGGACAGCATCACGGTGGCGAAAATCAAGCCGACTGCAGCCAGAACCAGCAGCCACAGCTGCCAGAAGGCGATAGCGAAGCCCATGAACAGGATGGCCACGGTCATCCAGAATGGCCAGATGGAGTTCGGGGAGAAGAAGCCCAGGGTGCCTGCTGCATCCGAAACTTCTGCTTCTTCCCAGTCAGCTGGCGCAATGTCAGCGCTGCGCTCAGTGATGTGCAGGTAACCAGCGAGCATCAGGGTCATCAGGGTGGCCATCACCAGTGCGGTGCCGCCCGCCCACTCCAGCGCCCGGACGTTACCGGTGTCGGAAAGGTTAATGGTCAGGTAGATGTACGCCACAGTAATGAACACGAAGAACGCGGTCAGACCGTAGAACATCTTTGCTGCGGATTTCATTTCTTATCCTCTGATTTCCTACTCGAGCTGCTTACTTCGCATTCAGGTCGACGGTGTTCACGTCGCCCCGAGTGTCCTTACGGCCGGTCAGGAATGGGCTGGTGGAGGTAGCGTAGCCAGCTTCACCAATCTTTTCCAGAGCCTGCGCGTTGGTTGCTTCTGGGTTGTTCTTGCGGAACTCGATGTACTGCTTGAACTTTTCTGGGGAAACCGCACGGATTTCGAAGTTCATCATCGCGTGGTAGGTACCGCACATTTCTGCACAGCGACCGACGAAGGCGCCTTCCTGCTCAATCTTTTCAATCTGGAAGGTGCGCTGCGACTTGTTCGCCTCTGGGTGTGGGAACGCGTCACGCTTGAACAGGAACTCTGGCACCCAGAAGGAGTGCACGACGTCAGCTGCAGCCAAGTCGAACTGGATAGCAGTGTTGGTTGGCAGAACCAGAACTGGAACCTCTTCAGAAGTACCGACGGTTTCAATCTCGTCGTAGTTCAGGAAGGACAGGTCAGTCTGAGAACGACCGTGGACTGGGCCTGGCTTCTGCTCTTCAACGTTGTCGAAGGCACCTTCCAGGGTGTCCTGCTGCTTACGATCATCCTGGCGACCGTTGTAGTCGGAGCCGCCCATCACGTCACCGGAGACGTAGTCGTAACCGAACTTCCAGTTCCACTGGTATGCGGTCACGTCGACCTTGACCTGTGGGTCCTTGTCCATTGCGGTGACCTTGTCCTGGGTCTGCACGGTGAAGAAGAACAGCACCATGACGATCAGAATTGGGACAGCGGTCAGAATCAGTTCCAGTGGAACGTTGTATGCGGTCTGGCGTGGGTAAGGGCCCTTACCTGCCTTTTCAGCACGCTTAGCGCTGAACGCAATCATCGAGAAGATCATCAGGAACCACATGATGATACCGATGATCCAAGCGACAACCCAGGTCCATACCCAGAAGTTACCCATGGCAGTAGCTTCCGGAGTAATGCCTTCTGGCCAACCGAAGCGCAGCAGCTTGAAGAAACCGTTTTCTGGTGGGTTCACATCGCAACCGGCAAGAAGTGCACCGCTGGCAGCCAGGGTGCCGAGAATGCCGACTTTGCGAGCAAGACCACGCTTTTTACGCTGATCCACGTGAATAAGCCTTCCTGATTCTCTAAAACCTAAGAACTCTTGGTTTTTACTACTGCTGAAGAGTAGCTGATTTCTCCGCGGAAGCCATACGCGACATGGTCCACGGGGTTAGCCGAATTATAAACACCCTAATAGAAGCCTTAGAAGCCTCTCCCCCATTAAACCCCTAGACAGGGGGCACAAGCGCGACGCACGAACTGCCGCCGAACCGTTTTGCATCGCTGAACTGTGTTGCATCTGGGTCGACAAGTAGAGTGGCGGGGTAACAAAGTTTCCGCCAGAAAGAGGTTTTCACCGTATGTGCGGTCTTCTCGGCATGCTGCCCTCCGAAGCAACTGCAGCGACGCTAGTCCCGGCCATCGAACGTGCATTGCCATTTATGCACCACCGCGGCCCTGACGATTCCGGAACGTGGCATGACGACCAGATGGTGTTCGGCTTCAACCGCCTGTCCGTCATTGACATTTCCCACTCCGCGCAACCGCTGACGTGGGGCCCGGCGGATGAGCCAGAGCGTTACACCATGACGTTCAACGGCGAAATCTACAACTATGTGGAACTGCGCGAAGAGCTCACCGCTCTTGGCTACACATTTAATACTGAAGGCGACGGCGAACCAATTGTCGTTGGTTTCCATCACTGGGGGCCAGATGCCGTCAAGCATCTGCGCGGCATGTTCGGCATCGCCATCTGGGATTCCGTCACCAAGCAGCTATTCCTCGCCCGCGACCAGTTCGGAATTAAGCCACTCTTTTACGCCACCACCGCCGCCGGCACCGCGTTTTCCTCCGAGAAGAAGTGTGTGCTGGAGTTGCAGCCGGAATTAGGGCTTGATGACGGATTGGATCGCCGCGCCGTCGCCCACTATGTGGATTTGCAGTATGTGCCGGAACCAGAATCGCTGCATGCGTCGATTCGTCGTCTCGAGTCGGGCTGCTACGCCACGCTCACTCCGGGCAATGAGCTCAAGGTAACCCGCTGGTTCACCCCGACTTTCCCTATCAAGCCGGTCAGCGATGAACAGGCCGTCTACAACAAAATTGCCGACACGCTGACTGATTCCGTCGCCAAGCATATGCGCGCGGACGTCACTGTCGGGTCTTTCCTCTCCGGCGGCATTGACTCCACAGCCATTGCGGCACTAGCCAAGCGCTTCAACCCGGATCTGATGACCTTCACCACGGGGTTTGAACGCGACGGTTTCAGTGAAATCGATGTCGCAGCTGAGTCCGCTGAAGCAATTGACGCGGAGCACATCGTCAAAGTTGTGAACCCAGATGAGTTCGCCGAAGCCGTACCCCGCATCATGTGGTACCTCGACGACCCAGTCGCCGACCCAGCGTTGGTGCCGTTGTACTTCGTCGCCGCGGAGGCCCGCAAGCATGTCAAGGTGGTGCTGTCCGGCGAAGGTGCCGATGAGCTTTTCGGCGGCTACACCATTTATAAGGAGCCAATTTCGTTGGCACCGTTTGAGAAGGTGCCGTCTCCACTGCTGAAGGGTCTGCACGCGGTGGGCAAAGCGCTGCCGGAAGGGATGCGCGGCAAGTCGCTGCTACTCCGTGGCACCACCCCGATCGAGGACCGCTACTACGGCAACGCCCGTTCCTTTAATACTGAGCAGTTGCTCGAAGTGCTGCCGTGGGCGAGCGCCGACATGGACCACCGCGAGGTGACCGCCCCAATTTACGCTGAGTCGAAGGGCTGGGATCCAGTGGCTCGCATGCAGCACCTGGACCTGTTCACTTGGCTGCGCGGGGACATTCTGGTCAAAGCAGACAAAATCACCATGGCGAACTCGCTGGAGCTGCGGGTGCCATTCCTGGATAAGGCCGTCTTCGAAGTTGCGCAGACGCTGCCGACGGAACTGAAGGTCTCGCACGGCACGACGAAGTATGCGCTGCGCCGCGCGCTGGAGCAGATTGTGCCGCCGCATGTGTTGCACCGCCGCAAACTCGGCTTCCCAGTGCCAATTCGTCACTGGCTTGCTGGTGACGAGCTCCATGATTGGGCCGCGAAGATTATTGCCGAGTCCGAAACGGATCACCTCTTCGACAAGCAGGTAGTGGAAAAGATGCTGGCAGAGCATCATCCGACGGAGAAGGACAATTCTCGTCGCCTCTGGACCGTGTTGGCCTTTATGGTGTGGCATGGCATTTTCGTCGAAAAGCGCATTGATCCGCAGATTGAGCGCAAAGACTACCCAGTCGAACTGTAACTAGACACACAAAAAGACCCAATCATCATGACCGTCATGGTCACAGGTGATTGGGTCTTTTAGCTGTCGGTGTCCATGCAGAAACGGCCACATTTCCGCAGCTAGTGAAGCTCCACGGTTAGTTGAAGCTGTCACCGCAGGCGCAGGAGCCGCCAGCGTTCGGGTTGTCGATGGTGAAGCCCTGCTGCTGGATGGTGTCGGCGAAGTCGATCTTCGCGCCCATCAGGTATGGGGCGGACATCCGGTCAACCACCAGCTTGACGCCACTGAATTCGGTGACAACGTCGCCGTCGAGGCTGCGGTCGTCGAAGTAGAGCTGGTAGCGCAGACCGGCACAACCACCTGGCTGCACGGCGATACGCAGCGCCAAGTCGGTTTCGCCTTCCTGCTCCAGCAGTGCCTTAGCCTTCGCAGCTGCGGCATCGGTCATGGTTACGCCACTGGTCTGGGCTGTAGTCATTTTGTCTCCTCGTATAAGCGTGGTTACTCCGGAAAACAACTACTTGGCGGGTTCTATTCCCGCAATGTTGTCAACCCGATTAGCCGCCAATGTACACCTATCAACATAGGTCTGCCTAACTCCGCCGGTGGGACTTTTCGTCATCTGTGGGCGCAATTTTTCCGAAACCTACTTTCTATGGCAAACACATCGCTAAGTTAATCACTGTTATCTGGATTACAGCTCCAGCCGTCGATCCCACCTCTGAGAGGAAATATGCGCACTGGCCTCAACGTCCCCCTCACTCCGCTCCGCTTTCTAGAACGCAGTGCCAACGTCCATCCGGACATGTTGGCCTGCGTTGATGGGCCACGCCGCATTAGTTTCGCTCGCTTCCGCACCGATGCGACCCGCTTCGCACAAGCTTTGCGCGCCAATGGGCTCGCTCCCGGGGACCGTGTCGGTGTGCTCGCAACCAACAGTTACGAGGCACTGCTCAGCCAATTCGCGGTACCGCTCGCTGGTGGCGTGTTGGTGGCAATTAACTCCAGGTTGGCCCCAGCCGAGGTCGACTTCATTGTGCGGCATGCCGACATCCACTTTCTGCTTGGTGACGATCACCTCCTCGCGGGCGTCCGCCCAACTCTGGATAGTTCCGGCGTTGTCACCCAGTACATTGTGGGCGCTGAAAGCGACGGCCTCGAGCCTGATGTGTCCGGTCAAGAAAACACTCGCACCTTCAGTGATTTCCTCACCGATGGCTCGGATGAACCGCTGCCGTTTACCGTGGCCGACGAAAATGACCCGATTTCGATTAACTACACCTCGGGCACAACGGGCCAGCCGAAGGGCGTGGTGTATTCCCACCGCGGTGCCTACCTGAATGCTCTCGGCGCGATTTCAACGCAGAACTTCTCCCGCGACACGGTCTACCTCTGGACTCTGCCGATGTTCCACTGCAACGGCTGGTGCACAGGCTGGGCTGTGATGGCAGCGACCGGTACCCAGGTGTGTTTGCGAGCGGTGCGTGGCGATGAAATGTGGCAGCTCATTGAAGATGAAGGTGTCAACGCAATGTGCGGCGCCCCAGCGGTGCTCACCACCATGGTGGAGTCGGAAGCTAAGCGCCGCGTCACCAATCTGTCGGCAGTGGTGGCTGGCGCCCCGCCAAGCCCAACGATTATTACTCGTTGCGAAAACATCGGTGTGGAGGTCACCCACGTCTATGGCCTGACTGAGCCCTATGGGCCGTTCACGGTCTGCGAGCCAAAGCCAGACTGGCATGACATGACGATTCGCCGCCGCGCGGTGCTCAAAGCCCGGCAGGGCGTTGCCATGCTCACCAATGAAGATGTGCGCATTGTGCAGCTGACCGACGATGATGACGATTCCCTCGTTGATGTGCCTGCCGACGGCAAGACCATGGGTGAGATTGTGCTCACCGGTAATGGCGTCATGCAGGGCTACTACCGCAACCCAGAAGCCACTGAGGTGGCCTTCCGCGGCGGTTGGTTCCACACCGGAGACCTTGGCGTCATGCACCCAGACGGCTACATTCAGCTGCTCGACCGCGCAAAAGACATTGTTGTCTCCGGTGGCGAAAACATCTCCACCGTGGAAGTGGAACAGACTGTGGTCTCCTACCCAGATGTGTCCGACTGCGCCGTCATCGGTGTGCCAGACGATAAGTGGGGCGAACGCGTCCGCGCTTATGTGGTGTTGCGCACCGAGGTGCAAGGTGACGTGGACCCTGCCCTGCTCACCGAAGCGATCATTGCGCACTGCCGCACGCATATTGCGGGCTATAAGGTGCCGCGGGACATTGTGGTGGTTGATGACTTGCCGCGGACCTCCACCGGCAAGGTGAAAAAGAATGTGCTTCGTGACGAAGCCTGGTCGTCGAAAACCGCCAAAATTCAGTAATAATTCTGGAATGGTTGGGACATGAAAACTTTTGAGTCCCTCGAAATTTCCTTCCCAGCCAACCATGTAGGCCACATTCTGTTGACCGGCCCCGGCAAGGGCAACGCAATGGGTGTGGCCATGTGGCGTGAAATCCCCGAAGCAATCGCGCAGCTGGACAATAACCCCGACGTTCGCGCGATTGTGGTGTCGGGCTCGGATAAGAACTTCACTTTCGGGCTGGACATTATGGATCCGCCGAAAATGATTATGGGCGCTGCGTCCGGTGATGCTGCCGCAGCCGGACTCGCCGCCGAACGCACTGCTTTGCTGGACCTCATCCGGCAGATGCAGCAGGCCGCCACTGCCCTAGAAAAGGCAAGCACCCCGGTCATTGCGGCTGTGCACGGCTGGTGCATTGGCGGCGGCGTCGATCTTGTATCCGCCGCCGATATCCGCATCGCAGATGACACCGCGAAGTTCTCCGTCCGCGAAATCCGCCTCGGCATTGTTGCCGACATGGGTTCCCTGGCCCGACTGCCACACATCATTGGGGACGCCGCTACCCGAGAACTGGCACTGACTGGGCGCGACTTCACCGCCGAAGAAGCGTTGCGGTTGGGTCTGATCAGTCGGCAGGTAACCGTCACTAAGCCCGAAGAGCCCGGCGCGGACCTCCTGGCGGCGGCCCTAGAACTGGCGGCGGAAGTCGCGGCGCAACCGCCGTTGGTGGCGCGCGGGGTCAAGGATGTGCTCAATCATGTGCGGCAGCCGTCAGTGGATGCGTCGAATGCGTATGTGGCGGTGTGGAATTCGGCGTTCTTGCCGTCGGAGGACCTGCACGAAGCGCTCATGGCGTTGGCGATGAAGCGGGCGCCGGAGTTCAAGGGTCGCTAAGTCGGCGGCGAGGTAGGGCGTTAGGTGGGGGCAAATTTCCCCTCCTGCGCGTTATTCAATAGCCTAAGCACTGTGAAGATGCCGTGGAAAAACTCTGACAACACCGACGCGAACGCCTCTGCGCCGTCGGCTGCTGATGCGCCTGCTGCCGAGCAGTCGGCCGCCCAGGACAAGCCGCTGCCGAAGGGCTACACCCCGAAGAAGGGCCGCCCAACCCCGAAACGTGCCGACGTGGAGCGCGCGCAGGGCACGCTGAAGGGCCCAGTGTCCGCACCACTGACCCGCAAGGAGGCCAAAGCCAAGCGCAAAGAGATGGAATCGTCCATGTCGAAGGCGGAAATTAAGGCTGCGAAGATTCGGGAGAAGAGCGCGAAGAAGCAGGCCCGTCAGGAAGCTGAAAAGCGGATGATGGAAGGCGACGAGCGTTACCTGCTGGAGCGTGACCGCGGCGCGGAACGTCGCTATATCCGCGACTGGATTGACTCGCGCCGCTTCATTAACAACCTGTTTATGCCGTTTGCGCTGGTGCTGCTACTCACTCTGATTATTGGGCAGGCGTGGCCGCAGGTCGCGGCGATTTTGTCGTCCATCACCATGGTGGTGCTGGTCGTGATTTTCATCGAAGGTGTGGTGCTGGCGCGTCGGGCGAATAAGGCTGTCCGGGCGAAGTTCCCAGATACCAAGGAGCGCATCGGTTTTGGCACCGGTTTCTACGCCTACCAGCGGGCGGCGCAGTTGCGTCGGCTGCGGGCACCCCGACCACAGGTTGAGGTCGGCGCGAACGTTTAAGGCCGTGTGGAAGGCCGCATTTAAGGCCACCGGTGGTCTCGGCCGCCATTCTCGGCCGGTCGGCGCGGTCTAGATTAGACTTTCGGATGCACCTGTCCGACGACCTGAAAGGCTTGCGCATGACCGGCGTGACCCCCTCCGCACTGACTTCCCCATCGGAGCCAATCCGCGAGCAAGCCTTAGCTTCCCTACCTGCATCTTTAGGGTCGCTCCGCGAACTTGCCGCGTGGGTCGCCGCCTGCCAGGGAGTATTCCCGCCGCGGCCACTGGCGCAATGCGACATCCTTGCGGTGTCCTCCGCCCCGGACCCAGTACTTAGTGACGGATTGGAACCACTATCGGTCGCTGCGGACGCATCCGGCGCTCAGGTGCGCCGCATTGCTGTGGGTGAGGCGACTGAACCGATGACTGGTCTGCAGCTGACCCAAGCTATGAATGCGGGCACAACCGCGGTACAAAACGCGGTCGCTGAAGGCGCCGACTGTCTAGTGGTAGCTGGCGGTACGTCGACCAGCGAGATTGCGGCGCTTGCGATTATTGGCGTACTTACCCGCACCGAGCCGGTGCTGCTCGTGGACAGTCCAGCTGATGTCGATGTTGATGAATGGAAACGCAGCACCGTCGCCACTCGAAATGCAATGTTCCACGGACGCCGACTGCGGCATGACCCACTGGGTTTGCTGCGAACTATCGGCACCCCAGATATCGCGGCGCTGACCGCCATGTTGATGGAAGCGGCCACTACCCGCACCCCGCTGCTCCTTGATGGCCCAGTGACGGTGGCGGCGGCGATGCTGGCGCATGAGCTGGAACCGAAAACGAAAGCCTGGTGGCGGGCGGGCAGCTCTTCCGCGCACCGAGCACAGCGGGTTGCACTAGACCAGTTGGAGCTGCAGCCGGTGCTGGATCTGGCAAGCAGCGGCAGCGAGGGCGTCGGGGCGACGGTGGCATTGCAGTTGGTGAAAACAGCAGTGGCGCTATGTGGCCAGCCGGCTGAACCACAGGGCGAAGAGCTTGCCGACGATTTGACTGCAGCGCCGGATGCTGCAGATTCTTAACCAGCGCAAACTAGGTTTGCGGATTAAACTAATGCTGGTACCTGCAGTTTTGCCCGTTGAAAGGCGCAGTAACAGCCATGAACCAGACCCCATTCGAACCGACTGCCGACGAAACGCCACAACCAAAGAAGCGTGGATTTACTCCAGCTGACGATGACGACCACCCAACCTCCAACCCGACGGCCTACAAGTACGCCGATGCGAAGAAGCGTGGTTTCACCGCAGCTGACGACGACGATGATCCAACATCGAACCCAACGGCGTACAAGGAATACAAGCCTGAAGGCGATGCCTCGGAATACCCAAATGAAGAAGGCAGCAATGTGCTGCAGGCTGCAACCGAAAAGCTGCAGTCGTTCGTTTCGGGTGCCCACAATAAGTTCACGTCGGAACCAGGCGCCACTGATAAGTAGTGCTCGTGAGCAGTATTAAATAAGGAAACGCGCCGCTATCGTCGAAAAGCACAATCGACAACAGCGGGGCGCAACCTTTTGTGGGGCCGGAACCCCACACCAGCGCTGGTTTACTTCGCTGCGGTGAGCTGGAAAGTCCAGCCGTGCTTGTCCTCCACGATGCCGCGCTGAATACCAGTGAGGGTCTCGCGCAGCTTCACGGTCCACTGCCCTGGCTTTTCGTCATTAATGGCGAAGCTGCCACCATCCCACTTCAGCTGGCCAACTGGGGTGATGACCGCGGCAGTACCGCAGGCGAAAGTCTCGGTCATCTTGCCGGCAGCCACATCATCGCGCCATTCCTGCCAGGTGATGCGGCGCTCTTCAATCTTCATGCCGAGGTCCTGCGCAACCTGCAGCAAGCTGTCACGGGTGATGCCCGGCAGCAGTGAGCCAGACAGCGATGGGGTGACCAGGGTGATGTCGGAGGCGTCATCGGAATTGCCGTAGACGAAGAACAGGTTCATCCCGCCCATCTCTTCGATGTGTTCGCGGTCCACCGCATCCAGCCACACAATCTGGTCGCAACCATTAGCGCGAGCTTCGGCATCGGCAACCAAAGACGCTGCGTAGTTACCGGCGCACTTGGCAGCGCCGGTACCACCTGGGGCGGCGCGGACGTACTCCTGGCCCAGCCACACCGACACGGTCTTGTTGGAGGCGAAGTAGTTGCCAGCTGGCGAAGCAATGAGCAGGTAGGTGTAGGTATCCGATGCGGAAATACCCAGGCCAACCTCGCGGGCAATCATGAATGGACGCAGGTAGAGGGATGCCTCGGAGCCGGCGGCCGGCACCCACTTTTCGTCAACGGCAAGTAGCTGCTTGAGCGACTCTTCGAAAAGTTCCACTGGCAGTTGCGCCATGGCCAAGCGTTCTGCCGAACGCTGGAAACGTTCCGCGTTAGCGCCCGGGCGGAAGGTTGCGACGGAACCATCTGGGTGGCGGTAGGCCTTGATGCCTTCGAAAATCGCCTGGCCGTAGTGGAAGACCATCGATGCTGGGTCCATGCTCAGCGGACCGTATGGCACCACCGCGGCGTCGTGCCAGCCTTGGCCTTCGGTGTACTGGATGGTGACCATGTGGTCGGTGAAGTAGTCACCGAAGCCGGGGTTGCTAAGAATCTCGGCGCGTTTCGCGTCGGAAACCGGGTTGGGATTGGGGGTGACGGAAAAATCGAGAGTAGCCATGGTAGGCAGCTTAGTTGACGCGCCCGACACCATGACTCATTCGCCACGGCTAGGGTAAAAAATGAACAACTGGTTTTAGTTTTCACCTAGAAAGGACTATTGACGTGACAGTAGCTAAGCTACTTCCGGCCATTGGCCACATTCCAGCCTTCGAATTGGCTACCGCCCTGCCGGAGGACGTAGACGTGCTCGTGGTACCGGTTTTCACTGGTGAGGACGGTTTGGAACTGCCAACCGACAGTTTGACCGCCGACGTTGCCGAACCACTGCTCGCAGCCCTGGAACTGGTCGGCGCGACCGGTGCACACGGCGAGCTGACCCGCGTACCAGCACCGCAGGCCATCGAAGCAGCGTCCGTGCTGGCAGTTGGTTTGGGCGACAGCGACGAAACCACCGCTGACCAGGTCCGTCAGGCCTGCGGAACTGCTGCCCGCGCCCTAACCGGCGTGGAACACGCTGCCACCACCGTGGGAGTTTTCGGCCTAGCTGAATCAATCGAAGGTTTCGGCCTGGGCGGCTACAGCTACCGCGGTCTGAAGTCCGACGAGGTGCCAGCGAATAAGCAGCCACTGGGCAAGCTGACCGTTGTCGGCGGCGATGACGCACAGGCTGACTTTGACCGCGCTGTGGCCACTGTCTCTGCTGTGGCGCTGGCCCGCGACTTGGTCAACACGCCGTCGTCGCACCTCTACCCGGCACGTTTTGCGGAGGTCGCTGCCTCCGTTGCGGATGCCAGTGGGTTGAGCACCGAAGTGCTGCGTGACGACGAATTGGCCGAGAGCGGCTACGGCGGTCTGACGGCCGTCGGCGGTGGTTCGGCTCGCGGCCCACGTCTGGTGCGGATGCACTACCGCGGTAAGCCAGACTCCGATGCTGTGGATGTGGCATTGGTCGGCAAGGGCATCACTTTCGACACCGGCGGAATTAGCCTGAAGCCACCAGCCCACATGGAAAACATGATTTCCGATATGGGTGGCGCCGCGTCGATTATTGCCTCGATGCAGCTGGTTGCAGCTCTGCAGCTGCCACTGAATGTCACGGCGACCATCCCAATGGCAGAAAACATGCCATCGGCAACCTCCTACCGTCCGGGCGATGTGATCACCCAGTACGGTGGCAAGACCTGCGAAGTGCTGAACACCGATGCGGAAGGCCGACTGGTACTGGCCGATGCGATTGTTCGCGCTTGTGAAGACAACCCGAGCTACCTGATCGACACCGCTACCCTGACCGGCGCGCAGATTGTGGCGCTGGGTAACCGCACCTCTGGTGTTATGGGCACTGATGAGTTCCGCGACCAGGTCGCTGAAGCTGGCCAGGCTGTCGGCGAAGACGCATGGGCTGTGCCAATCCCAGCAGAGCTGGCCGAGGGGTTGAAGACTCCAGTGGCTGATATCCGGAACGTGTCTAATGACCGCGCTGGCGGCATGATGGTTGCGGCGGCATACCTGCGCGAATTCGTCGGCGACGATGTCCAGTGGGCGCACGTCGATATCGCTGGCCCGTCCTACAACACGTCCAAGCCGTGGGGATACACCCCAGCGAAGGCGTCCGGTGTGCCAGTGCGCACCATTGCGAAGGTATTGACGGACCTAGCGGAGCAGTAGCCGGGAGGCCGAACTAGTTTCCAGGCTTATCGTCGAGGTCTGATTCGAGTTCCGACTCCAGTTCGGAGAGCAGGCGTTGTGCGGCGCGTTCTTTGCGTCGCTGCGCCTGCTCTTCGCGTTTGCGCATCTTGGTGTCGTGTTCGATCCGGTCGCGCATCCGCTGCGGATATCCGGCATCTTCGACGAAGAAGGTTGGTACTGCCAGCAGATGCTGGACGTCCGCAATTCCCTTTGGCCCGCCGATGCGCCTCCGAGTCCAGTCCCCCGTTTCGTCAACAAGCACTACGGACATCTCATTCACCAACGTTTCCGGCTCAATGTAGGCCTCAACCATGGCGCGCTCGGCGGCCCAAGCGGTCAGGTAGGCGCGGTCTTCGGCTCGGATGGTACCGTCGGGGCTGCGGGGCGCCCGAGGGACGCGACCTTTCCGACCGGTCAGACCTCCGCCGCCGGTTGATCCTTTTTTGCCTCGTCCAAACAGCTTCCACACGCGATCGAGTGTAGCGAAGCCCCCGGTGAAGATGATTTGTTGCCTAAACGCAATGATTTGGGGGGGGAGACAACAGCATTGCCGTGTGGGACGCGGTAGTGTCGTAGGTAACGATTTCTCTCATTATTCAACTGTCTAGGAGTCAATCACATGGCGATCTCCGTTGAGATGCCCGAACTGGGCGAATCTGTCACCGAGGGCACTATTACCACCTGGCTTAAGGAAGTCGGCGACAAGATCGAGGTAGACGAGCCGCTGCTCGAAGTGTCCACCGACAAGGTAGATACTGAGATCCCATCCCCAGTCGCAGGTGTGCTGCTGGAAATCAAGGCGGAAGTTGACGACACCGTCGACGTCGGTGCAGTCATCGCAGTCATTGGCGAAGAGGGCGAAGAACCAGCAGGCGACTCCGGTGACGACAAGGCAGAAGATGAAGCTGCCGAAGAAGAGCTGGAAGAAGAAGCTAAGGATGAGCCAAAGGCTGAGGCCAAGCAGGAATCCAAGCCTACTGCTTCCGGCGACGCCACCGATGTGGAAATGCCAGAACTCGGCGAATCCGTCACCGAAGGCACCATCACCACCTGGCTGAAGGAAGTCGGCGACACCGTCGAGGTCGACGAACCACTGCTGGAAGTATCCACCGACAAGGTCGACACCGAAATCCCATCTCCAGTAGCTGGCACCCTGGTAGAAATCCTGGCTGAAGTAGACGACACCGTCGACGTCGGCGCAGTCATCGCCCGCATTGGCGACGCAGACGCAGCCCCATCCGAAGCACCAGCCAAGGAAGAACCACAGGCAGAAGAAAAGGCTGAGCCTAAGGCTGAAAAGAAGGAAGAGCCAAAGGCTGAGGCCAAGCAGGAATCCAAGCCTACTGCTTCCGGCGACGCCACCGACGTGGAAATGCCAGAACTCGGCGAATCCGTCACCGAAGGCACCATCACCACCTGGCTGAAGGAAGTCGGCGACACCGTCGAGGTCGACGAACCACTGCTGGAAGTATCCACCGACAAGGTCGACACCGAAATCCCATCTCCAGTAGCTGGCACCCTGGTAGAAATCCTGGCTGAAGTAGACGACACCGTCGACGTCGGCGCAGTCATCGCCCGCATTGGCGACGCAGACGCAGCCCCATCCGAAGCACCAGCCAAGGAAGAACCACAGGCAGAAGAAAAGGCTGAACCTAAGGCCGAAAAGAAGGAAGAGCCGAAGGAAGAGCCGAAGGCTGCTCCAAAGGCTGAAGCTAAGGAAGAGCCAAAGGCAGACAAGTCGGAGCCAGTGAACACCGGCGACAACCTGCCGTACGTCACCCCGCTGGTGCGCAAGCTCGCTGAGAAGCACGGCGTTGACCTGTCCAAGGTCACCGGCACCGGCATCGGCGGCCGCATCCGCAAGCAGGATGTCATGGCTGCAGCTAAGGGCGAATCTGGCACCGGCCCAATGGCCGAGCCACAGGCAGAGAAGGCTGCCGACAAGCCTGCCCTGCCAGGTGTGCGCCCAGAGCTCGCAGAGCTGCGCGGCACCACTCAGAAGGTCAACCGCATCCGCAAGGTCACCGCTGCGAAGACCCGCGAAGCGCTGCAGACCTCTGCACAGCTGACCCAGGTCCACGAAGTCGACATGACCACCGTGTGGGAACTGCGCGGCAAGGTCAAGCAGAACTTCCAGGACAAGCACGGCGTGAAGCTGACCTTCCTGCCATTCTTCGTCAAGGCCATCATCGAAGCACTGGTGCTGCACCCGAACGTCAACGCGTCCATCGACGAAGACAAGGGCGAAATCACCTACCACGAGGACGTCAACCTGGCGATTGCTGTGGACACCGAACGCGGTCTGCTGACCCCAGTCATCCACAAGGCACAGGACAAGTCCATTGCGGAACTGGCTCAGGAAATCGACGAGCTGGCAACACGCGCCCGTGACAACAAGCTGAAGCCAAACGACCTGTTTGGTGCCACCTTCACCGTCACCAACCTGGGCTCCAACGGTGCACTGTTCGACACCCCAATCCTGACTCCACCACAGTCCGGCATCCTGGGTACCGGCATCATCGAGAAGCGTCCAGTGGTCACTGGCCGTGGCGACGATGCTGCTATCGCTATCCGCGACATGGCTTACCTGGCACTGACCTACGACCACCGCCTGGTCGACGGCGCAGATGCAGGTCGCTTCCTGACCACCATCCGGGCTCGCCTGGAGCAGGTCGCCTTCGACGACGAACTGGGACTGTAAACCCGGTTAGCGCGCACTAGGCACCGCGTTTAGCTGCCCTGGTCTCCCGCCACGAAAGTGGTTGGGCACCAGGGCAGTTTTTTGTTTCTTCGACCAAAGTGATCGCTTATTCAGCAACAGCGCTAGCCTGGATAGCATGCAATCCGGTCAATCTATCCGCGCCAGCTACCCCACCCCTGTCGAAGTCCACGACCTCGGCACTGTCGACTACACCGACACATGGCATCTGCAGGCAGACCTCGCGAACCAACGCGCCGACGACGCCATTGGCGACCGCCTGCTGCTGCTGGAACACCCATCGACCTACACCGCCGGCAAACGCACCCAACCCGAAGACCGCCCCACCAACGGTCTGCCGGTTGTCGATGTTGACCGCGGCGGCCGCATCACTTGGCACGGACCGGGCCAACTAGTCGGCTACCCCATCATCAAACTGGCTGACCCCATCGACGTCATTGACTACGTTCGCCGCATTGAAGATGCGCTCATTAAAGTATGTCGCGACCTTGGCCTGCCTGCTGACCGTGTCGACGGCCGCTCCGGAGTGTGGCTGCCTGCCGGCTGGTTCGATGGCACCCCAAAACCAGAACGCAAAATCGCCGCCATTGGGTTGCGCATCACTCGCGGTGTTGCCATGCACGGCTTCGCCCTGAACTGCGACAACACCTTGGAGTACTACGACCACATTGTTCCGTGCGGGATTGCCGATGCCGGCACCACCACGCTGTCCGAAGAGCTCGGCCGCGATGTGACGGTGAAAGAGATGGAAAATCCCGTGGTCGACGCGTTATTTGCTGCACTTGACGGCAGCATAAACGTCGAAAAGCACTGATTCTTACTTTCCGAGTAGGGTATTGACTATGACTATCGCACCTGAAGGACGCAAGCTGCTGCGAGTCGAGGCGCGCAATGCGGAAACCCCGATTGAGCATAAGCCGAAGTGGATTCGCACCACCGCCAAAGTTGGTCCGGAATACCGCGCGATGAAACAGCGCGTGTCCGGCGCCAGCCTGCACACGGTGTGCCAAGAGGCCGGATGCCCAAATATGCACGAATGCTGGGAGGACCGCGAGGCGACCTTCCTTGTCGGTGGTGACGAATGCACCCGCCGCTGCGACTTCTGCCAGATTGCTACCGGTAAGCCAACCGCCTTGGACCGCGACGAACCACGACGTGTCGCCGAGTCGGTGCAGGAAATGGGGCTGCGCTACGCCACCGTCACTGGTGTCGCCCGCGATGACCTGCCCGATGGCGCCTCTTGGATTTACGCTGAAACGTGCCGCCAAATTCACCAGCTCAACCCACACACTGGTGTGGAACTGCTGGTGGATGACTTCCGCGGCGACCCGGATGCCCTACAGGCCGTCTTCGATTCCAAGCCGGAAGTGTTCGCGCACAATGTTGAGACGGTTCCGCGTATTTTCAAGCGCATCCGCCCAGCGTTCCGCTACGACCGCTCCCTGGAAGTCATTTCTGCCGCCCAAAAAGCAGGCTTGTTGACGAAATCGAACCTGATTCTCGGGATGGGTGAAACCAAGGAAGAAATCCTGGACACCATGCGTGACCTGCATGACGCAGGCACCGACATTTTGACGATCACGCAGTACCTGCGGCCGTCGAACCTGCACCACCCGATTGACCGGTGGGTGCGTCCGGAAGAGTTCGTGGAACTGTCCGATGCGGCCTACGAGATTGGGTTTAGCGGTGTTATGGCTGGCCCACTGGTGCGCTCGTCCTACCGTGCGGGTCGCCTGTACGCGCAGACCATGAAGGCAAAGGGCCGTGAGCTGCCGGAGAACCTGGCACACCTCGGTGAAGCTGACCAGGGCTCGACGGCGCAGGAAGCGAAGTCACTGCTGGAAAAGTATGGCCAGTCGGTGGAAACCCCGGTGGCACGTTAACTGGCGCACACTAAGGCAAATGCACGCCTTGTCTGAGCAATAGCCTATTCTTAACCCTATGGCGAAGGATCAGGATAAGACTCAGAAGAAGGCCGAGCGCGCAGCGAAGAAGGCACAGCGTAAGCAAACGCGCGGTCAGTTTGTGCAGGCATTTAATATGCAGCGCAAGCGGGACAAGATGTTGATCCCGATTATGGTGGCCGCGGTGCTGGTGCCCGCACTGCTGTTCTTCCTGCTGGGGCTGATTTGGAATATTCAGTGGTTCCTGCTGCCGGTGGGTGTTGCGGTGGGTCTGCTGCTGGCGATGTGGCTGTTTACCTCCCGCCTGAAGAACTCCATGTATGACGAGATCGGTGACCAGCCAGGTGCCGGTGCGTGGACCTTGGAGCAGCTCGCTGACCGTAAGGTGCCAGGCATGTACTGGGCTTATGAAGCTGCGGTGGCATCGAACCAGAATATGGACGCGGTGCACCGCCTAGTGGGTAACCCTGGTGTGGTGCTGGTGGCTGAGGGCGATTTGTCCCGCACCAAGCCCATGATGCGTCAGACGAAGCAGAAGATGAGCCGAATTGCTGGTACCGCCCCAATTTACGAATTCTTCGTCGGTGAGGGCGAAGGTCAGGTGCCGGCGAAGCACCTACAGCGCGAAATTACGAAGCTGCCACGCAATATGGACAAGGGCCAGGCGCAAGCACTGGCGAACCGGATTGAGTCGATGGACCAGCTGCGGCGCCGCGCTGGCCTGCCGGGTGGTCCGCTGCCGAAGAATCCACAGAATATGGGCGGTATGAACCGTCGTGCGCGCCGCGCTTCTGAACGCGGGAAGAAGAACTAAGACAGCCTTCCCCGCCACGTGAGGCTCACTTGCCTCACTTAGCCGCTGCTGACCCACTTTTGGGCTAGTAGCGGCTTTCTTATTCTCGTGCGATCATGGAGGAGTGCAAATTCTTGTTGACACTCCCCTGTTAGCCTTATTGGTCATCATGGCCGTCGGTATGGTCCTCGGCCAAATCAAAATCGGCGGCTTTAAGCTGGGCGTCGCCGCGGTGCTATTCGTCGGCCTTGGGTTGGCGACCCTGGAACCGGCAATTGAACTGCCGCACATTGTGTACATCATTGGCCTTGCCATCTTCGTGTACACCATTGGGCTGGAATCGGGCCCAGGCTTCTTCCGGTCGCTGAAGTCCACCGGCATCAAACACAACATTTTCGGTTTGCTGATGCTCTCCGCGCTGGCAGGACTCGGCTTCCTCGTCATCACCGCCACCGGCATCAACCGCCCAGAAGGCGCCGGTATGTTCACCGGTGCGCTGACCAACACCCCGGCGCTGTCCGCGGTGGTTGAGTCCCTACCTGGGCTTTTTGACGATCCGGAGGCCCTGTCTAAAGCGCAGCAGATGCCGGTGATTGGCTACTCGCTGGCCTACCCGATTGGTGTGCTGGCAGTCATTTTGGTGATTGCCGTGATGAACAAGATTTTCAAAGTCGACCACGACAAAGAAGCACTTGAAGCCGGAGTGGCGTCGCTACCGCTGTCGACGCAGCGGATTCGGGTGGACCGCGATGATTTGCCGGTTGTGTCGGAGCTGCCACATCAGCTCGGGTTGGACATCACCATCAGCCGAATTGAACACCACGGCCGCCTATTCGTGCCAGAACTTGGCGATGAAATCGAACGCGGCGATGTACTGGCCGTGGTCGGCACCGATGAGGAAATCGATCATGCTGCTGAGCAGATCGGTGAGCTGCTCGCCGGTGACCCAACTGAAGATGCCCGGCTAGAGTTCCGCCGCATTTTCGTGTCGAACCCGGATGTGGTCGGCATTCCGCTGCAGCAGCTGTACCAGCGCCACCCGGGCATGGTGATTACGCGTATCCGTCGCGGTGACCGCGATGAGGTTGCTTCCCCAGAAATGACGCTACGGCTCGGTGACCGTGTGCGTGTCGTGGTTCGTCAAGGACAGCTACCGGAAGTATCCGCGTTCTTCGGTGACTCCTACAAGCGCCTAGCGGACGTGAACCTGGCGACTTTCATTTTGGGCATGGCCATCGGTGTGCTGATCGGCATGATTGAAATCCCAATGCCTGGCGGCACCGCACTGAAGCTGGGTTCCGCTGGTGGTCCGCTGGTCGTGGCGCTGATTCTGGGCGCGTTGGGTCGCACGGGCCCAGTGGTGTGGCAGATGCCGTATTCGGCGAACCTGGCGTTCCGCGAACTTGGGTTGGCGCTCTTCCTGGCTGGTATTGGTACCACTGCCGGTGCAGGCTTTAAAGCCGCGCTGTCTGACCCGGAGTCCCTGACCGTGCTGGGCCTAGCCGCAGTTATCGCAGTGGCCTCCGCATTCCTCACCCTGTTTATTGGCCACAAGGTCCTGAAGATTCCGTTTGGTCAGGTTTCCGGCATTTTGGCTGGCCTGCAAACCCACCCAGCGGTACTGACCTTCGTCAACGACACCTCGAAAAATGAGCTGCCAAGTATTGGCTACACCACGGTGTACCCGATGGCGATGATTGCGAAAATCATCCTCGCGCAGCTACTCATCGTGGCGCTGATCTAGCCGCGACAGCGCAGGTTGGACCGCGGCTTGTTAGCCTCGGATCACGGCAGTGTTCGTGATGCGGTCATGTAGGCCGCGGGCGTCAGAGTCTTGGATAACCGGCGGGAAGAGGCACGCCGTCAAAATGCTCCGTAGAAACGCCCGCCACAGCCCGACGCCGACGCCCGGTTCGTCAATACGCGCAACGCCCATACCCAATGCGGCTTGACCGGGGGTGCGGCCCATTGCCCACACGGACACCGTCCCCACCAGCACAAAGACGACGATCGCCCACGATGAGGCGAAGGAACCCCATGTGGTCAGCGGGCTCAGGCCCAGCGCTTCCATTTCTTCCGGGGTGTGACCAAAGAACGGGAAGAGAACCGCGGCGATACCGAGGCTGATGATCCAGTCGATGGCGAGGCCGCCGACGCGGCGGAGCACCGTGACAATGGAACCGGGGCCGCGCTGCGGAAGGCCCAGAGTTTGGCCGGGGTAGTTATCCGGGCGGTTCGGATCGGTGTTTTGCCCGGGGATTTGCGGCCCATCAAGCCAGCTGCTCTTTTGACTCATGCGTCTAGCCTAATGCGGCGGCGGCGCGCAACCGCAACGGGTGTTGGCGCAAAGCCGTAACGGGTGTACACCTGCTGCTGCAGTTTTCGTTACAATTGATCGGTAGCACTACTCATTTGTCATCGAAATACCGGGAGAAACCGTGGGATTCGAAACCCCAGAGCAAATCGAAAAGTACATCAAGGACGAAAACATTGAATTCGTGGACGTCCGATTCACCGATTTGCCAGGACGGGAACACCACATCACCATTCCAGCGTCCATGTTCGACGAGGATGCGATGCAGGAAGGCCTCGCATTCGATGGTTCGTCCATCAAGGGCTTCACCACCATCGAAGAGTCCGACATGAACCTGCTGCCGGACCTGTCGACCGCCATGGTGGACCCGTTCCGCAAGGCCAAGACGCTGAACCTGAAGTTCTTCGTCCACGACCCGTTCACCTACGAGCCGTTCTCCCGCGACCCACGCAACGTCGCCCGCAAGGCTGAGGAATACCTGCAGTCCACCGGCATTGCCGACACCTGCTTCTTCGGTGCAGAAGCTGAATTCTTCGTCTTCGACGAGGTGCAGTACGGCTCCCGCATGGACCACAGCTTCTTCAAAGTCGACTCCAACGGCGCATGGTGGAACAGCGACAAGGAATTTGAGCTCGACGGTGAGCAGCGTAACCGTGGCTACAAGGTTCGTCCGAAGGGCGGCTACTTCCCAGTAGCGCCATACGACCACCTGCAGGGCCTGCGCGATGAAATGTGCCAGGAGCTCGCCGGAGCAGGATTCGCCCTGGAACGCGCCCACTCTGAGGTCGGTGCCGGTGGTCAGCAGGAGATTAACTACCGCTTCAACACCCTGCTTGCTGCAGCCGATGACCTGCAGAACTTCAAGTACATCGTGAAGAATGTGGCATGGCGCAACGGCAAGTCCGCCACCTTCATGGCTAAGCCGCTGGTCGGTGAGGCTGGTTCCGGTATGCACGCGCACCAGTCACTGTGGAAGGACGGCGAACCACTCTTCCACGACGAAGCTGGCTACGGCGGCCTGTCGGATGTGGCGCGCTGGTACATCGGCGGCATCCTGGAGCACGCCGGCGCAGTGTTGGCATTCACCAACCCAACGCTGAACTCTTACCGCCGTCTGATTAAGGGCTACGAAGCACCGATTAACCTCGTGTACTCGCAGCGTAACCGCTCCGCTGCGGTGCGTATTCCTATCACCGGTTCTAACCCGAAGGCTAAGCGCATTGAGTTCCGTGCGCCGGACCCAACGGGTAACCCATACCTGGGCTTCGCCGCCATGATGATGGCTGGCTTGGACGGTGTGAAGAACCGCATCGAGCCACTGGCGCCGATTGATAAGGACCTGTACGAACTGCCACCAGAGGAAGCTGAAGGCATCCCATCGGCACCGGTCACCCTGGATGAGGCACTGCACGCGCTGGAGGAAGACAATGACTTCCTGCAGGAAGGCGGCGTCTTCACCGAGGACCTGCTGGACACTTACCTGAAGTACAAGTGGGACAACGAAATCGCGCCGGTGCGTGAGCGCCCTACCCCACTGGAGTTTGAGCTGTACTACGACTGCTAAGTCGTGATGGCTGCTTGTCGGTGACGCCCGCCGACGGGGTGGGCGATGGCACCCGGCCAAGTAATGGTGCCAGGCCAGTGATTGTCCGTGCGACAGTCATTGGCCATTTTTTATTGCTTGTTGCTGTTATGGCTCGGCGTTCCAACGAAATTCGCCTGAATTCAAGTCGCTGATAGCCAGAACTCACAGCGGGAGCTCTTACCCCCGTAACAAGACACCCGTATGCTTCATCTCTGATACACTCAATCGGTAAACTACGCTTACTTCATATTTATGCAGCTAGCATGGCATTCAGAACCGAGTTGTAAAAATATGAAACGGAAATCTACGTTTCAACGAGGCTATCTACCTATGAAAAAGAGAAATGCAGCTTTACTAGTTGGTAATGGACTGTCGATCGCCTCAGATTTGGATCTGAATCTATCCAATATCACCAATGAAGTCCTTCAGAGAATCGAGGATGCTTCTGGCGGTGAGATTGTAAAAGCAATCAAGAATATTGCAACTAACACGCTTCCAGACGGAAACAAGAGTGATGAAGACTTCGAGAAACTCGTAGGCGCCTTTGGGACCCAAACAGCAACATTAGAGTACTTAAACTCGCTCGCGAAGTTGGCCGATCCGGACAATTTAGAAATCCAGAAAGCAATTAAACTTACTAGACAGTTCGCGCGCCAAATCAGAGATACCGGAACCTCTTATGTGCTTGAAGTTATTGCAGAACGATCAATTGCGCGTCCACACAATTTGACTGTGCCAAATGCACTGGTCAATGCAGCGAAGAGTGCATTTCAAGGAAACGTCACATTTGGAAATCTCAACTACGACACCGTCCTACTCGCCGCGATGATTGACAGCTGCAAAACAGAATTTGCTGATATGGGTCATGGCTGGAGAACCACTAAAGTTGATTTTTGTGGTCGCGAAAGGGACATGTCCGAATTGCGCCGGTCAACCAGTGATTTCCCGGATGACCGCCGCGTTCGACTCTTGCATCTTCATGGTTCTCTCACCTATTGGAAAAGCACTGAAAGCGGCGCATATTTCAAGGTACCAAAAGATCTACTAAAAGATGGTTCCGCGTGGGAGTCATTTAGAAGCCTCTCCGCTTCTCACAAAAAGTCAAGTGCGCTCCCTACAGTGGTCCTTGCGAGCAGCAACCAAAAAACTAAAGACGCCGCTGAGTTTCCATTCAGTTTAGCGTATAGCATGTTTTCAAAAGGGCTCAAGGAATCCGATCATTGGGTCATCGTTGGATATTCTTTCCGCGATGAACCAGTAAATTCAGCTTTACGTTCGGAGTTCATGAGCAGGACAGTCAAGCCAAAAGTATTGGTGGTGACCTATGGCACCGACCCCGAAGTTGAAGATATAGAACGCCATTTGGGCTGGGGTGAGGAGGATGGCTGTTCGGATGGTTGGCTAACCATCGACCGCGATGGGGCTAGCGGTATGACTGATAGGCCTATATGGTCTCAATTTATCTCTTAACGTTAGCCAACAACTCGCTGAAATCGAGCAGGTGACCAATCACAAATGCCTAATCGCCAAGCTCACAATTTTTACTGAGCAGTAATTGTCCACTCGAGTGTCACGGATCATTGTCCATTGCGTGTTGACGTTTCGAGTCAATTTTATTGTATCGAGCTGCTTTGAGTGCGGTAGACCGCGTCCAGTCGCAGCTGGGCTTCCGGCTCCAGCTCCTTTTTCGCCAACGCATTCTTGATGGAGATGCCGAGGGCCCTCGCCACCGGCGGCGGGAAGGCATTGCCGATTTGTCGGTAGTTGGAGGTCTTCCGGCCGGCGAACTGCCAATCATCTGGGAAGCCTTGAATGCGCGCAGTCATGCGCACCGTCAGGCGTGGCAGTTCGTCCACCGGAAAGTCTGGCCCCGGCGCGGCGTCCGCCAGCGAGGTTCCTCGCACACCCAGTTTTTTCCAACCCTCGCGGGCGCGGGTCGGGCCAAGATCTGCCCCACCATGCTTCTTTGAGCCGCCAACCAACGTCGGACCAATGCCACTGGCTTTATCAGCCCAGGCATCTACCCCTGGCCAGCCATCGGCTGCCATCAGGTCATATAGGGTTTCCGAAACCGTCGGCGGCGAGAGAACTGGTCGCGGCCATGCAAAGTACTGGTCATACTCACGCTTCATTGCCACGAGCACGAAGCGTGGTCGCAACTGTGGTACCCCGTGTTCCGACGCTTGAATCAGCTGCCAGTGCACGAAGTAACCTGCGGCTTCCAACCGTGAAATGATTTCCTTGCGGTAGCCAGCAAACCGAGCCGATGCTAACCCTCGAACATTTTCCAACAGCACGGCGCGTGGGTGAATCTGCTCAACCAGCTCCAGCGCTTTCGGGAAAAGGTCACGTTCGTCGTCTTGGCCGAGCTGCTTGCCGGCCACGGAGAACGGTGGGCATGGTACTCCCCCGGCGAAGAGATCTACACCTTCGAATGCTCTACCATCGAATTCCAAGACATCTTCTTCAATTACGCCCCACCGCTGGTCAACGGGAATGGACGGATTGTCGCGGTTCAGTCGCAGCGTGTCACATGCGTCATGGTCAATTTCGACAACGGCTGCGTGCTTAAATCCGGCTTTTTCCAACCCTAATGCTTGGCCTCCGGCCCCAGCGCAGATTTCTAAAGATGTCAGCTCGTTCACGGCTATAAGCATGCCATAGTTTCCCGACAGCCCAAATAGGATTGGACCATATGTTCGACTCTCCGCTTGAAGTGCAGCTCGCCGACGCTGTGTACCGGCCGGATGCCACCTCACTCCGCCTAGCTGAGGCTTTACGCAGTTGGGATGTCGGTGGCACCACCATCGCTCGCACTTTCCGCGAGACCTATGACCAGCTTTACGATGGCATGCACACCGGCCGTTACCGTTGGGATCAATTGCACAAGACGGAGAAGACGCATTTCGGCACGTTGATTGAGATTAATCTGCGTCGCGCCCTCGATGGTTTTCTTGCCGACGGCTTGGTCATGGATTTCAAAGTCCACTTGCCTGCTGTGCTGCGGCAGGGCTTGCCGGAGGTTAACGCCGAAGTTGACTGTAAGTTCTCCCAAACTCTGTATGCGTGGATGATTCCCAATGAGGCGTTGGGCCACTGGGCCATGGTTTGTCACGCTTCGGATACCGATTCCACGTGGAGCGTGGGGTTCGTGCACATTACGCCGAAGATTTTGACTAAGGGCGGAAACCGGGACCAAAAGCGCACTATCAAGAAGGATGGTCGCACTGCTGTTGCGTGGGCGTGGCAGGATGAGCCGCTGCCACCGAATGTCCTTTTGCAGCTGCCGAGTGAGGCGGCTGAGTACATTTTGGAGCCGTCCTCGGGTCAGCAGCGTGTGAACCGATTATTTGAGGAGGCTGTTGGCAGCATTGTGCCCCGCGGCACTGTAGAAACGGTCGCACAGCAGAAAGACTCAATGAAGCGGGTGCGTTCTTCCGGCGGTGCCCGCACTGCTTTGCAGCCGAGCGGCATCATCATTCTCGGTGACTATGTTTTCCACCGTGACGTTGCCACGAAGCTGGGTTTGCCAGTCCCCGGCGCAGGGGACTTCATCAGCGCGTATGTAGCTCGCGCAAAGGACTTCCCCACCAATCCAAACCGAGTGTTTCTCGAGGACGACTGGTGGGTGGTGGTTAGCAAGGATGACGTGACCGGCCCTGCCCCAACATTTGGGCACAAGCCAACGAAGCAGGAAGCCAGCGCGTTCTAGCCTTACCGGTACTTCCGCAGCCTTCGCACGCCCTCAGCATCAGGTTCATCGAGGTGTCCATGTTCGTTAAAGCTCAGCAGTTCCAGTCGATACTGTTGCTCGCTTTCTGCCTCTGCCATCGCTTCCACACGGAATACGCTGATCGATGCTGTCAGAATGTGGCGGGCCCAATTTGACCATTGCCCACCCAGCGAAGCCTGCGCAGCCGCAGCGATGACGCCGCCAGAGGTCACGGCCACCGCGCATCCGTACTCCGTAGCTCCGGCAGCAACCTGCTGCAATCCACGTTCCACTCGCTGCTGAAAACGACCGAATCCTGGTTCGGTTTCCCATTCGGCAGTCACCCGCATGACGATGCTGCCCACACCACGGACGCCCACAGCAGTTTGAAGGCCTGCCGCAAATTCCTCCTCCTGCCGCGCAAGCCATCCGCCAACCACTTCATCCGCGTCATATTCACGAAGGTCATAGACACGCTCCACGCCCGCCGCCAAGCAAGGCGCAATCGCCCGAGCCGTCGCCAGTTGCCGTTGCAGCGCTCCGGAGTACAGCGCCACAGATTCTGACGAGCCCACTGAGTCCACTGAGGGCCCTGCCCCAGCACCGCCCACCCCACCGGCCCCAAAAATCCGCGTAGCCAAGGCCCGACCAGTCAGCTCCGCCTCTTCAACTCCGAGCGGCGACAGCCCATCGTAGGCCTGCTCGAGTTGCCCGCGTGCGCCGCCCCGCCCGCGCCACCCAAGTCGTCAACAAGCCCACTGCCAGCATCAGCACCACCAGCACCGAAACCTGCCTGCCCATGCCGTACCAAGTACACAATTGCCATCGCTCGCACCTCCCCTTCCGCATCCTCACAGCACCTTCGCTGCATTCCCGCCGAATATGAACTACGATTCAGCTTTGACGTTATACGATTTGGGCATGACTGAAGAGCAAAAGCCGCTCAGACCGAAAGCCACCCAGCGCCAGCAGGCCATCCTCACCGCCGCGCGCAAAATCTTTCTCCGGGATGGCTATCACCGCGCCAAGCTGACCGCCTTCGCGGAAGAGGCGGGCTGCGCAGTCGGCACCTTGTATTCCTACTTCCCAGACCGCGCGGCACTGCTGAGCCAGGTGCTCGACGATGCCGAAGAAGAAATGTTCCAGGCCGGCGCGCACCTGTCGCCAGGCATGTCTCCCTTTGAGCGCATCAGCGCGGTCAACCGGGCGTACCTCGCCGCCTACCGCGAAAATGCCGACGTCATGGCACTCATGGAGCAGGTCGCTCAAGCCGACCCGGCGTTCGCGGCGAAGCGTTTGGACCGTGCCCGCGGGTTCATCGCTCGCAATGTCCGCGGCCTAACCAAACTCATTGCCGCTGAACAGGGTCATATTTATGGCGACCAGCGCGCGATTGCGGACATCGAAATGTTGTCCGCCGCACTGTCGTCGATGGTCAGCCGCCTTGCCTACCTCACCTGGGTGGAGCACCAGTATCCGGATACCGATGCGACGTTTGAACGGGTTGCAGCCACGGTCGACACCATTTGGCGGCGCACTTTGGGCTTGGAGGAACTTACTTTTTGACGAAAACCGGGAAATTGAATCCTGATTCAATTTAGGCTGGGGCGCATCAACTCCCACTGATTCCACAGGAGCGCACCATGGCCACCACCCCCCTCCCCAACCCAGTTGGGCAATTACCAGCTTTCCGGATACACCGCCATCGTCACCGGTGGCACCCGCGGCATTGGCCGCGCCACCGCGAAACAGCTCGCGACCTGCGGCGCCAATGTCCTCATCACCAGCCGCAAAGCCGAGGCCGCTGAAGCTGCCGCCGCCGAACTCAACGCAGAAGTCCACGACTGGGCCAGCGCATCCGGCGCTGCCGGCACCTCCGCCGGCGGGTCCTTCGGCACAATCATTGGTGTCGCCGGCCACGCCGGAGACGCCGACGCTGCAACCACTATCTGCAACCGCGCCGCCGAAGAGTTCGGCAGCCTCGACATCTTGGTAAACAATGCCGGCACCAACCCAGCTTTTGGGCCCGTACACCAGCAGTCCCCCGAGGTTATCCAGAAAGTCTTCGCCATTAATGCCGCTGCGCCAGCAATCTGGGCAGGCGCCGCTGTTGCTGCAGGTCTCGGCAACGCACGGCAGGGGGCAATCGTCAATGTGTCCTCTATTGGTGCGCTGACCATGGAAGACCACATCGGCATCTATAACGCGTCGAAGGCCGCGCTGGTGCACCTGACCAAACAGATGGCCCGCGAGCTCGCCCCCAATATCCGCGTCAATGCCATCAGCCCAGGCGTCGTTCGCACCAAGCTCTCCGAAGCTTTATGGAAAGAAAACGAAGCCGCGGTCAACGCCATCACCCCGCTGGCCCGCATCGGTGAACCGGAAGACATCGCGGAGGCCATCACTTTCCTCGCCGTGCCGAACTCTAGTTGGATTACTGGCGCGAACCTGGTCATTGATGGCGGTCAGCTAGTCGGCGGAAACTAGGAAGAGCAGGAAGATTAGGAGGTCACCATGGATTTTGCACCAACTCAGCGCAGCCTGGAGTATCAGCGAAAACTGCACGCATTCATGGCGGAATGTGTGTACCCAGCCGAATCCGTCGCAAAGCAACAAGTAGCTGACGCGCACAACCCGCACCATTTCCCGGCCGTCCTGGCGGACCTGAAGGCGGAAGCCAAACGCCGCGGCCTGTGGAACCTGTTCCACCCGCATGCCACAGATGGCCCAGCACTCACGAACGCGGAATACGCGCCGCTGGCGGAAATCATGGGGCGCAGCATCCACCTAGCGCCGGAAGCGTGCAACTGCAATGCCCCCGACACAGGCAACATGGAAATCTTAGAGCTTTTCGGCACCGAGGAACACCGCGAAAAGTACTTAAAGCCGCTGCTTGCTGGGGAGATTCGTTCAGCGTTTTGCATGACGGAGCCGGGGGTTGCGTCGTCCGATGCCACAAACATTTCCATGCAGATGGAACGGGTCGACGGCGGCTACCGGCTCAATGGCCGCAAGTGGTTCGCCTCCAACGGTATGCATCCGCATCTGGAGGTGCTCATTGTCATGGGCAAGACCAGCCCGGATGCGGACACCTACCGGCAGCAGTCAATGTTGGTGGTGCCTGCCGACGCTGACGGGGTGCGGATTGAGCGGAACCTTCCGGTGTTCGGCTACCACGACCGTGAGGGCCATGCGGAAGTGGTGTTTGACGATGTCTTTGTGCCTGATAAGGATATTTTGCTCGGCGAAGGCCGCGGTTTTGAAATCGCGCAGGCGCGTCTTGGGCCGGGCCGAATTCACCATTGCATGCGGGCGATTGGCATGGCTGAACGCGCCCTTGACCTGCTGATTGAGCGCGCCAGCCAGCGCACCACTTTTGGAAAACGACTCATTGACCGCGATACGGTGCGCGAAACGATTGCCGAGTCGCGCATCAACATTGACATGGTTCGCGGGCTGGTGCTGCGTGCTGCCTGGCTGATGGATACCGCCGGTAATAAGGCGGCCCGCATGGAGATCGCGGCGATTAAGGTTGCGGCGCCCCGGATGGCGCTGGAGGTGGTTGACCGGGCGATTCAGATTTTTGGTGGCGAAGGTGTCACCGATGATCAGCCGTTGGCTGCCATGTGGGCGGGTCTGCGCACGTTGCGGCTGGCTGATGGGCCAGATGAGGTGCATTTGATGACCATTGCCCGCCAAGAAATCCGCCGCCACCAGAAGGAAAACACCGATGGACACCGCTAGTATCTTCAACATCCCGGCCTTGGAAGGGTGGCTCAGCGACGTTGCGGGCCTTGTTCCGCCGCTGACGCTCGAACGCATCGACGGGGCCAATCTAATCTGACGTTTGTGGTCACCGATTCGACTGGCCGCCAGGTAGTCGTCCGACAGCCGCCGCTTGGCGACCTTGTTGCTTCGGCTCATAATGTGCTCCGCGAGGGCCGCATCATGGCTGCGCTTGCCGACACGCCCGTGCCCGTACCAACTATTTTCGGCGCGTCCGATGTGACCAGGCCCGGCGCGGTCTCTGACCAGCCCACCATCGCGATGTCTTTCGTCCCCGGGGTGACCGCCAATAGCCGCCGGGTGGTCGACGGCATGTCCCCCACCGTGCGCAGGGCAACAGCTTCGTCGCTTATCGACGCAATGACTGCCGTTCATCAGGTCGATTTAGTGGCAACTGGATTGGCGGATGTGGCCAGTACTGATGCTTATGCGCCGCGTCAGCTGCGTCGATGGACAAAGCAGTGGGACAAATCCAAGACTCGGGAGTTGCCGGAATTGGAGTCATTGACTGAGCGGCTGCACGCTGCGGTGCCGCAGCAAACAGAAACGACTTTGGTCCATGGTGATCTGCATTTAGGTAATCTGCTGGTCGATCCGGCGGATGGTTCCGCGCTTGCGGTTGTCGACTGGGAACTGGCGACGCTGGGCGATCCGCTTGCCGATATTGGTTCCCTTTTGGCGTATTGGCCGGTGCGCAATGGTCCACAGTTGCCGGGTTTCGATGCGGCGCTGGCTGAGGGTTTCCCTACTCCGGAGGAGCTGGCGACGATGTATTTCGAACGTACCGGCCGCGATATCAATGCGCTGGGTTTTTGGCATGTGCTTGGGGTGTGGAAAGTCGCGATCATCGTCGAGGGTGTGGTCCGCCGGAGCCTTGACCGGCCGGAAAATGCTAATCGCGCAGGCGTACCAACACCGCAGTTTGTGGAGATGTTGGTTGCCTACGCGACTCAGCTGGCTGACCGTTACGCGCTGTAGCTGGCATTCCACATCGCGGTATCCGAAGTCGCTGGCACGTTCCGTAGGTCTTTCCGAAGGATCTTGCCGGTATTCGACTTCGGTACCGAGTCGAGGAAGTCAACCATCCGAATCTTTTTGTACGGCGCGACGCGCTCGGCGACCCATGCCATGAGTTCTGCCGGGTCAATGTTCAGAGGGTCACCAGCTTCGGTGACTTGGCGGACGATAAAGGCTCGTGGCACTTCCTCGCCGTCCTCCTCTCGGGTGAAGCCCACGACCGCGACATCAGCCACGTCCTCGCGGGTCATGAGTAGTGCTTCCAATTCCGCTGGCGCGACTTGGTAGCCCTTGTATTTGATGAGTTCTTTCATTCGGTCAACAACATAGGTGTTTCCTAGGTGGTCGAGGTTCACAATGTCCCCGGTTCGCAGCCATCCGTCTGCGGTCAGAGTCTTGGCGTCGGCTTCGGGGTTATTGAGGTACCCCAGCATGACTTGTGGTCCACGAATCCACATTTCACCGTCGGCAGAGCGTTCGCCTTCTTCCGTTGGAGGCGTAATCTCCCGCAGTTGCTCGTCGGTGATGTCGACGACTTTGGATTCGGTATTTGGCAGTGGCATTCCAATGGATTCCAGTGGTGTGATGCCAACGTCTGACAGGTGAGTCACCGGTGAGGTTTCGGTCATTCCGAACCCCTGCATGATTTTGCAGTTCAGTCGCTTTCCCACATGGGCGGCGAGTTCCCCATCCAATGCAGCGGCGCCGGAAATCACGGTGTCTAGTGCTTGCAATGTGAACTTGTCGACGATGGGGTGCTTCGCTAGTGCCACAGCAATTGGTGGGGCAATAAACGACAGTTCAATGCCGTACTTTTCGTGTAGCTCCAGGAATTCAACTAGATCGAATTTCGGCATGGTGACCTGATGTGCCCGTGCCATTAGGCAGTTGTTGAGTAGCGCGTTCATGCCGTAGATATGGAAGAACGGTAGGACGCACATCACGACGGAATCGCTACGCATGCCGTTTGGCTCCAGGCGTGGGGCAAGCTGCATCATGTTCGCCACAAGGTTCCGGTGGCTCAACCGCACACCTTTGGCTACGCCCGTGGTTCCTGACGAAAATGGCATGGCTGCCACATGGGTGGCGGAATTTATGGTGATGTCTGGCGCTTGGTGTCCCTCTTTGAGCATTGCTGGGAGTTCAGTTTCCAGGGCGTAGATGCTGTCTTCTCGAATGCCAAGGATGCTGCGCCGCGGAAGCCTGCTTCGCCGAGCATGTTGATGGAGAAGACCATGGTCGCCTGAGCAGTCTTCAATTGCCGTGCGATATCTTCGACGGTAAGTAGTGACCCAAGGGTAGTGACTGTTCCACCTGCCCGCATGATGGCATGAAATATCACGATGAAGGCATAGGAGTTTGGGCAGTGCAGTCCAACAACGTCGTGGGGTGTGAGCCCTCGGGCTTCAAGGGCACCAGCAACGAGATTGATGTGTTGCCGCAGCTCACCGAAAGTGACTTGCTGCCCGGTTGCGGAATCTGTGACTGCAATACGTTCGAGTTCTTCGTCAGTCAGGGTCGTGAAGATGGTGTCGTAGATGCTGGTGTTCGGAATGTCGACCGGTGGGTATGGGCTGCGGATCGCCATGTCTTCTCCTCTGTCGGTGCCGCGAAATAGTTCACTTCAAAAGTGACCTGACTCACGATTCATATTTCGAGGATAGGGGGAACCCAGTTGTTTTGGAGCGAAAATTAAAAACTGCCCAGTACCCCAACCAGTCAGCGCTCTCCGCTATGTCCGTCAGATATTTGCGGCGCCGTCCCCGACCTGCACTAGCCATTCACCTTTTGAGCGGCGAAGGCTCACACTTCGAGCTTGACAGCTCGAGCATTTTGCGTATCTCTGCAATCATTTCGGCTGTTGTCGCTACCCCGCCTAGATCAAAGGTGACACATTTCCCGTCACCGGACAGACCTCGTTGAACAACAGATTCCACCGCAACACGTAACCTCGCTGCGGCAGCATCTTCCCCCACATGCTCAAAGCACAACGCCGCCGACAACAAAAACGCCACTGGGTTCGCTATACCCTGCCCCGCAATATCTGGCGCACTGCCATGCACCGGCTCAAACAATCCCATCCGCGTCCCATAACTCGCGGACGGTGCTACCCCAAGCCCTGTCCCCAAACCAGCGCCCAAGTCCGACAGCATATCGCCAATCAGGTTCTCCGCCGCAATCACGTCATACCGCTCGGGCTCGGTCACCATCCGCATCGCCACCGCATCCGCGTTTTCCATCACGAACTGCACATCCGGAAACTCCGCCTGCACATCAGACACAGCTTTCACGAGCACTGCCCCGGTCTGCGGCAGCACATTTGGCTTGTCGGCAACCGTCACAACGCCCCGGGAACGCTTGGCCAACTTCGCAGCCACGCGCAGCAAACGGCGCCAACCAAACCCGGTTGTTACGCGTAAACTCACCGCGATTTCCTCCGGATTGGCTTCCCGCACCGTCGTGTCGTCACTAAGCAACGACATCAGCCCAGGTAGCCGCTCCAAATCCTCCACGCCAAGGTCGTGGCCGAACATTCCCTCGGTGTTTTCCCGCACCACCATGAAGCGGAAGGAACCATCGCGTGCCTCCACTGGGCGCACATTCGCGAATAAATCCAAACCGCGGCGCAACTGCACCGTCGGCGAGCGATATTCCAACCCTTTGCCCTGCAAATGCGACGCCAATTCAGCTTCAGCCTGCGGAGCCGGTTTCGACGTAATCGCACCAAGCAGCACAGCATCAGCGGCGCGGCACGCCTCCCAAGTGGCCGCGGAGACGGAATCACCATCGCGGCGCCAACACTCCCACCCCACTTCCGCCTCCAGCCACGTCACCTTCGGAGTCAGTTCCCGGAGTAGCGGGCCGCAGGCTTCCGCCAATTCCCTGCCGATGCCATCACCAGGAAGAAGTGCAATTGTCGGGGCCGAAGTAGATGCGCTCATACCCCTAGGCTACCAACTTGACGAGCCACCGCCGCCGGAAAAACCAGAGCTAAACGACGTATTCGCACTGCCCATATCCGTCGCCGCGGCATGCGCCTCGACATCATTGGCATGCCACGTGGACAACATCCAGAACGGCACAAAGCTGTTGTAGCCGTAACCAATCCGATAATCCTCGTCGTACAGGCGCGGCGCGCGGCGGTGCTTCTCCGACACCGGCACATCGCTAAATTCTTCCTCCCGCACCAAATCGAGCAGCAGGCGATATTCCCGCAGAATCTGTGCATACTGGGTGGCAAAATCCGGGGCGGACAGGTCGCGGTCCAGTTCGCCGATACGCTGTTCCAGGTCCGCCAGGCGCGCCGTCAGCTTCGACGACTGCACCTCCGTGTGCGCCTTAATTACGTCATCGCGCAGGTCCGCTAGCTCCATACGACGCTGGCCAATATTGCCATTTTCCATCTGCCAGAGCTTCTCAATATTCTCTTCCGCCCGCGTGACCTGCAGCGTTGTCGTTTCCGCCTGGTCAATTTCCTCGGCATGTTCGTAAAACGTGTCGTCGTCCGAATCCCGGCGAACATTGCGGAACTTGTCAACCGTGTCGTCCAACTCCGCGAAACGGTCACGAACATCGGCCCACTGCTTCCGCAGCTCCGCATCCGCCAACTCCGACTGCAGCGAATTCGCGCGCACGTCAATGGCAGGTAGGCGTTGCGCCACGTCGGCATAGTGCTTCATGACGTAATCAAAGTCAGCGCGAGCCTCTGAAATTTTCTCGCGGCGCTTCTTCCGGCGATACGCGTACAAACCGCCACCCAAGGCTGTGATTCCGGCGCCGCCAAGGCCCAGACCAATGCCCAGCGCAATCTTGTCTGAGCGTTTCTGGGAGGCCTTATCGTCGGCAGCGGCATTCCGGTCCGTGGCGTAGCGAGCGCCATCCAGCAAGCCGACCGCGGTATTGCCCTTCTTCAGCGCCGGTTTCATCGCTTCCAGCGACTTGTCGAGGTGTCGGCCAGAAAACAAGTCCGCGGCGCTGCAGACATCATCACCGCAGTAAATGCCGTTGCGGTGCGGGTCCATTCCCACGGCAACAATCAGCGAACCGTTGGCGAAACTATCGTCGTCATCGGCGATTAGTTCCGGCATGTTCGCACGCAGATACTCTTCAATGCTGTCGTTGAAATTGTCTTTGTTTTTGCCCAGCACAACGTAGTCAACGCGCGCGACCTGCGCTGGAAGGGTCAGGCGCTCCGTTTCGGTGCGCAGCATCTGCTTGTCACTGTCGGAGAGGTGACCGTCTGGGTCCGTGATCTCGGTGCGGACTTGGGTTTGCGTGGCTTGAGCGTGCACCGCTGGTGCGGCAAGTGTTGCCGGCGCTGCTAGCACTGTTGCCGCCGGCGCTGCGGGCAGCAGCGTGAGGGCCGCGGTCGCGCCGCATGCCAGAATTCCGAGGGTGAGCGTGGACAGGATATGCGGCCGAACCGAATGGAACATAACCCCATGCTAACCATTTTTCGGCCGCGTGCACCGACGATTAACCCACGATTTTTGCCCTAGTGGGGGTCGTCGAAAAACGGCCCATCTAGGCCATCTTCGTGAATTTGTCCGAGGTTATATGCCTCACGCAAATTGTCTGGGGTCAGGACCTCTTCCGGCGGCCCGTAAGCCACTACCCGACCGCTCATCAAAATGACATGGTCGGCAGCACGCGCCTCGTCTAGATCGTGCGTGGTGTGCACGACCGTCTTTCCGGTTTCAGTTTCGCTATGAATAATGTCGTCGATAGTCCGAGCGGACACTAAATCTAGGCCGGTCATCGGTTCGTCAAGAAGCAAAACCTCATGGTCCTGCGCCATGCCCTGCGCAACGTACACGCGCTGACGTTGACCACCGGAAAGCTCTTCCAAATGGCGTTTGCCGAGGTCGGTGACGGCGAGGCGTTCCATCGCGGCGCGCACTCGGTCGCGGTCCGACGTGCGAAGTCGACCGAACCAACCTGCCGTCGGGTATCGACCCATCGTGATGATTTCCTGCACCGACAGCGGGATTCCTTCTGGAAAGTTCACCTGCTGCATGACATAACTGATGCGCGGGCGGGCCTTCGCAGCGGTGGTGCCCAACACGGTCAGCTCACCGGCCGCCGGTGTCATCAGGCCGCCGACCGCGTGCAGCAGCGTCGACTTTCCGGACCCGTTCGGCCCAATGATGGCGGTGAGTTTTCCGGCGGGGATGTCCACGTCGGAGGCAGTCATCGCGACTTTGTTGTCGTAGGCCAGCACCAGACCACGGGCGACGGCGAAGTTATTGGTTGTGCTTGGCATACTTCACCCTCCGCCGAATGTATTGCATCTCCATCACAACGATGAACAGCACAATCGGCACCAGCGCCATCGTCGCGCCGCCGGCAGTGCCCCAGTGGTAGCTGAGCATGAGCCCGACGTACACCGACGCGATACCAATGACCGCGGACAGCACAATCATCAGCGGAATCGACCGGGCCAGCAGCGCCGCAGTCGCCGGAGGTGCCACCAGCAAACTGAACACCAGCATCGTGCCGACCGCCTGGAAACTACCAATCACCGATGTGGCGATGAGCACCAGCAGCAGCGCGTGCGTCAGCTTGGGCCGCATCCCTAGGCTCTCCGCCTTGATTGGCGAAAAGGACAGCACCAGAAGTGGTCGGTACAGCAGCAGCGACCCGATAATGACAATTGCCGCCAAGATTGCTTGTTGACGGATTGCCTCCCACGAAACACCGAGGGCATCGCCGAACAGGATGGACGTGAGATCGCCGGTATAGCTGCGCGATTTCGAAATGATGACCACGCCAAGCGCCATCATGCCGACGAATAGCAGGCCGATGGCGGTGTCTTCTTTGAGTTTCGTGTGCCGGTGGATGAGCTCGATGGAGCCGACCATCACCAGCGATGCAACGGCGGCGCCGAGCAGCGGGTTGAAGTCAAAGATGACAGCAGCTGCGATGCCCGGAAGGACGCCGTGTACGAAGGCGTCGCCGAAGAAGCTCATGCCGCGAAGCACAAGCCAGACCCCGACTGTGGAGGACATCACAGCTGCGATGAGCCCGCCGATGAGGGCGCGCTGTTGGAACCCAAGGAGGAAGGGTTCCGTGAGAAAATCAATCAAGAGAATGCTCTCGTGAAAAGGGGGTTGAGGACGCTGCGTCCGAGTTAGGACACCGAGTCCGGGTTAGGACAGGGCGTCCGCGATTGCCTTGGCGTTCGATTCCATCATACCGGCGTAGGTTGCGGCATCAGAGCCTTCTTCGCCGACGGAGCCGACGTGCAGTGGAACAACCTTGACTTCGGTGCCAGCTTCCTTAGCCACAGCGTCGACCAGCTTGGAGTCGATGGCGGTGTTGGAGAAGATCGCTGGGACCTTGTTTTCCTTGATGGTCTTTGCCAGTGCGGAAAGCTCTGCGGAGGATGGTTCAGCCTGGGTGGAGCCACCTGGGATGACCACACCTTCGGACTTGAAGCCGTATGCCTGGTTGAAGTAGCCGAATGCGTCGTGGTCAGTGACGATGACGCGGCGGTCTTCTGGCACCTTGTTCAGGGTTTCCTTGACGGAGTCGTTGACCTTGTCCAATTCCTTGGACACCTCAACGCCGCAGTCCTTCCACTTGTCGTTACCGGACTCGGAAGCTGCGCGCTCACCGATCTTCTTCGCAATCATGGACATGCGAGCAGCGTCCAGCCAGAAGTGTGGGTCTTCGGAGCCGTGGTTGTGGCCAGCGTGTGGGTCCGCTGCTTCGCCCTCATGCGCGTGATCGTGACCTTCTTCAGCGTGGTCGTGACCTTCTTCAGCGTGGTCGTGACCTGCGTGCTCGTCGGCAGTTTCACTTTCGTGCGCGTGGTCGTGATCGTGGCCGTCTTCGCCAAATGGAATTGGATCTGCTTCGGCAGCAGCTTCCATCACTGGAACGTTGTCGGCTTTAGCCTGATCAATGGCCGACTGCAGACCGCTCTCCAAGCCGAGGCCGTTAGCGACAACCAAGTCAGACTTCACCATGTCAGCGACCTGTTCAGACGACGGCGAGAAGGAGTGTGGGTCCGAACCTGGGTTCATGATGGTGATGGACTTGCCATCTGCACACTTAGCAATGTCGTCCACAACACTGCCCAGCGGCGTGGTGGTCGCGGCGATGGTGAAGTCCTTCTTCTCGGCGTCACCGTTGTCTGCCGAACCGCAAGCAGCCAGCACCAGACCGGAGGTGAACAGCACAGCTGCAACAGCAGTTTTGCGCATGGAAAAAACTCCTATCAGAAAAGTCGTTTGAAAACTGTTCCCAATAGTATCCCCGCGCAGCCGTCACCGCCATTATCGGGCTAACCGAACCAGACCTCAGTCGCTCACGGTCGGCCCGTAATCGTCACTAAGCCCCACGCAGTTGCTGGGAAACCTTGGCGTAGTTGACCAACCCGTCGACCATGGTGTGCAGCTCGCCCGCGCGACGTTCAATCGGGGTGAAGTTGCCCTCCGTGAAGTCGCCAAACGTGTTGAGCGCGACCTGATTTCGCACAGCGAGCATCGAGAAGTTCGCCGTAATCTGCCGCCAGTGCTCCACCGCGCGAACCCCGTCGTTGGCGCCGTACCCGACGAAAGCCACCGCTTTTTGACGCCATTCGACGCCGAGCACATCAAAAGAATTTTTCATGGCCGCTGGCACTGAGTGGTTGTACTCAGGCGTGACAAAAATGTAGCCGTCATACTGGGAAATCTCGTCGGACCATGCCTGAGTCTTCGGGTTGTCATACTTGCCGTTCGCAGCGCCAGGAATGGTCGGCTCGTTGAGCAAGTCGAGGTTGAAATCAGCGAGCGAAAGGAGAGTGAATTCTGCGTCACCACGGTCGGCGACTTGGGAGTTCACCCACTCGCCTACGGAAGTGCCGAGGTTGCCAGGTCGGGTACTGCCAATGATGATTGCGATTTTCATAGGTTCAAGCGTACCGAGTTTTCGGTGCTGCGCGGCGGGAATTGTTGACGCGTCACTGTCGACGCACCACACCGTTGACGCAGCACCACTAACGCCTCACGCCGTTAACCGTGAAGACACCTGTGAGACCAAAACAATTAACGAACATGTGTTCTCTTTTCTACTCGCAGCGACCGGATGGATTGCTAATATCGAACTCACAAGCGAAACATGACCGCAAGAAACAGAAGGAAGGAAAGGAGGGGAAATGTCTACACCAAAACCAGCACCAAGCGCAACGGCAAGAAAGAACTCGCACGCTAGCCAATTACGCGCACCACACATACCTAAGCACAATAGCGATGTCGTCAATTTGCCAACCAGCACAAATGACGTTTCCCCACACCCCTCTTTCACGCACGTCGCCACCCTCAAAGATGCACTGACCGCCCTAGTTGATAGCCTCACCTACCTCGAATCCACCCCAGGAAGTTCCGACCAAGACCTCGAATTCTGGGATCTTATCGAACTAGCAAAACAGTTCGAAGAAACGCTCAAGCTTCGAGGGCTGATTGATCTCCACGTAGTAAACAAACTGCTTACACCAACAGGGATCGATACCGCCGGCACTAAAAATACGGTGAGCTTCCTCATGGACCATCTAGGAATTTCGCACCGGGAGGCCTCCGAAAGAGTGAACGCCGCGAAACTAGACGGCGATATTGAACCTGACAACACCAAGGAGTCACTGCCTTCCAGACGCCGCAGAAAGCTTGACGGAATCGCAGCCAACTGAAGAGGAACTCGCGGCCGAGAAGAAGCATCGCGAACAGCAACAGCGACTGCGGGAGCAAAATGCGAATGATGCGCGAGCTGCAACCGCAAGCGGGCGACTTACTGCCCAAACCCGGGCCGACATTCTGTGGGAGCTATCCCGCCTGCTACCTGGCGGCGCTATGACTGCTGAAGAGATCAAGGCGCAGGTTTATTCCGAGGTCGACCAGCTCACCGCACGGGAAATCAAAGCACTGGCCAGGAAGTTAGTGACGAATTCCAATGAAGCGGTCTCCACTAAAACCGACCCGTTCACCGATCTTAGGCGTCGTCGACTTTCGGTCAGCAAGCCTGACAGTGATGGCTGCGTCAAAGTCAACGGTGTACTGGATGGAGCTTCCTCTACCCTGTTGTTGCAACTTTTGAGCAGCTACGCCAAACGCGGCGTCGGCACGCCCGTTCCCGCACATGAAGACAAACGCACTTTTCCGCAGCTTAATGCCGATGCCCTGCGCCGAATCCTTGAGGACGCTACTCGCCAAGCTCATAAGCGCAGCGGAACACCGGCCGGCCTGGCAAGTCTGGTTGTCGTAGCTAACGCCAACGACTTCGCGCACCGCACGAGCACCCCGTGGGCTAACCCATGGGCGCATGATCGATTCCACACCAATGTCGGCACCACCCTAAATGCCTGCCAGCTGCTTCGCCTAGGCCTTAGCGACAATGCGCTACTGAGCTTGATTGATACTCGCGCCGGCTTCGCGCCAGTGAACTTGACGATGCACCAAGGTCAGCGGCATGCGAATTATGCACAGCGAGTTGCACTGCAAATAATTGACGGAGGATGTCAGTGCCCAGGCTGCGATAAGCCGATAGCCCAGTGCGATATTCACCACATTCTGCCGTTCATCGAAGGCGGACGCACAGATATCGAAAACCTAGTTCCGCTGTGTCGGACCCACCACAGCCAAAACGACGACACCTGGCAAGCACCGAACCGCAGCCACATGTCACCTCGAACGGCAGAAACGAACTATAGGTCCGGCAGGGTTTACGTCGATGAAGAGGGCACCGCCCACCCACCGACGTTCAATACCGGACCCGCCACACGGCGTGCCCCAGGATACGTCCCACCGCCTCAACCGCCGGGCACCGCCGAACCGCCAGCCCCACCGGGATCGCCTGAGCACCCATAGCCCGACCGCCCCCCCCCCCTATTTCCGCATTCAAAAAAGCAGGCATTCCACAGGGAATGCCTGCTAGACGTGCTTCCACCCCGCCCACGACCCCATTAAGAACCCATTAAGAAACACTTTTGTTTCCTAAACCCTTGACGCACCCATCGCAGCAAGTTAGGGTTACCTTAGTTCAAGCGGCAGACCGATGGGAGAAAGTTTGGCAGATAACTCGTGGCACCTCCATACCTAACGCCACACAGGATATTCGGCACTTGCGCCGTCACAAAGACAGTCTTCACGACGCTGACACCAACTGGGGTGTGTCAGCGTCGTTTGTCATTGGACTGTCAGTCGTCTGTCATTCGGCTGTCATTGGACACGGCCAGTCAACGATCGCCTACACCCTCGCCCCACATCATTAGTCATCAATAGTCATCCGCAATCGAACTGACATCATCGCCGTCCTCACCCCAAAATACCCGGTCAATCACAGCTCGGGCGTGGCGCGTCAGCCGCAGATAGTGGTCCATGTACCCCACCGAATCCTGCGGGTCCCAGCCCGCGGCACCAGCTACCGGCGCCAATGCTGGTCCTGGTTGCGGCAGCTCATCAGTACGTTTACCCCGCACCAGCACCAGCGCATTACGGGCCTTCGTTGCCATTAACCAGGCAATCCGGAGTTTTTCGCCATCTGCTCGGTCCAGCACCCCTTCGTCAACAAGCACATCCAAACACTCCAACGTGGAGGTGTTGTGCAACCCGGGGTACTGGTCGGCGTACTGCAGGACCAGCAGCTGCACAGTCCATTCAATGTCTGTGAGCCCGCCGCGGCCGAGTTTCGTGTGGAATTGCCGGCGTGCACCCCGCGGCAGCCGCTCGTTGTCAATGCGCGCCTTCATTCGCCGCACTTCCTGCACTTGCTTCTCCGGGATGCCGCCTTTCGGGTAGCGCAGCTTATCCACCATATGCAGGAAGCGTTTACCCAGGTCAGCGTCGCCAGCAATCCACGTGGCCCGCAGCAACGCCACGGTCTCCCAGGTTTCGCCCCACCGTTGGTAGTAGTTGGTGTAGCTCTCCAGGGTGCGCACAATCGGCCCGGATCGCCCTTCCGGCCGCAGGTCAACGTCGACTTCCAGCATTGGGTCGCGCCCGGGCCGTGCAAGCCGCCGCCGCATCGAGTCGCATTCCCGAATCGCCCACTTCACCGCGGACGTTTCATCAACCCCTTCGCGCGGTTCACACACAAACAGCACATCCGCGTCGGAGCCGTACCCCAGCTCCATCCCACCGAGCCGCCCCATCCCAATCACCGCGATTTTCGCCGGCGTCTCCTCCCCCGGGTTCGCCGCCTGCCAGCCACGAATTTCGGCGGACAGGGCGGCCTCCAGCACCGCGTCCCACACCCTCGATAGAGCCTTAGTGACGTCTACGACCTCCACAAAACCCAGCAGGTCCGCCGAAGCAATCCGCGCCAGTTCTGCCCGGCGTAGTGCACGCGCCACTGCGATGGCTTTGACTGGGTCGGAGTGTCGTTTCGCCGCTGCCACCAGCGACCTTGTTATCGATTCGTCGTCAACGCTGAGCAGTTTCGGTCCGGTCGCACCGTCGCCGTAGAGTTTCACTACTTCTGGGGTGGCAAGCAGCAGCTCGGTGACGTAGGCGGACGAGCCCAGCACATGCATCAGCCGCTGCCCCACCACACCTTCATCGCGCAGCATCCGCAGGAACCATTGCTTGTCCTCCAGCACTTCCGACAGGCGCCGGTAGTTCAGCAGACCGGCGTCTGGGTCGGCGGTGTGGCTAAGCCATTCCAGCAGTGACGGCAGCAGTAGTGCTTGGATGCGCGCCTTTCGGGGTGTGCCTGCGGCCAGGGAGTTCAGGTGTTCGTAGGCTCGGTCTGGGTAGTGGTAGCCCAGTGCGGCAAGCTGACGGCGTGCCGCGTCGGGGGTCAGGCGTAGCGCTTCCACGTCGAGCGCAGCAACGGATTCCAGCAGTGGCCGGTAGAACAGTTTCAGGTGCAGACCGTGGACTTTGCGGGTGGTTTCCCGCCATTTTTTCTCCAGCGCAACGGTGGAGCTTCGGGCCAGCCCAATGCCGGAGGCCCGCGCCAGCCACCACCTTGCGGATTCATCGTCTTTGGCCGGCATGGTGTGGGTGCGGCGTAGTTTTTGCAGTTGCAGGCGGTGTTCCATCAGCCGCATAAAGCAGTAACTTTCTTCCAGCGACTGCCCGTCTTGCCGCCCAACATACCCGCCTGCTACCAGCGCGTTCAGGGCGTCGACGGTGGATAGTACCCGTAGGCTTTCGTCACTGCGTCCGTGCACCATTTGCAGTAGTTGAACGGCAAACTCGACATCCCGCAAGCCGCCAACGCCAAGCTTCAACTCTCGGTCTTGTAGTTCGCTCGGCAGGTTACCGATGACTCGGCGCCGCATCGCCTGCACATCGGGCACAAAGGATTCCCGTTCCGCTGCGGACCACACAAAGTTCGACATCGCCTCGACGTAGTCCTTCGCCAGCGCCATGTCGCCGGTCATTGGTCGCGCTTTCAGCTGCGCCTGGAATTCCCACGTTTCTGCCCACCGTTCGTAGTAGGCAATGTGACTGTCCAGGGTGCGCACCAGTGCCCCGCTTTTGCCTTCTGGCCGGAGCGCGGCGTCCACTTCGAAGAAGCATTTGGTGCCAATCCGGATGAATTCGGAGGCTAGGCGTGTGGCGCGTGCGTCGGCGGGTTCGGCGACGAAGAGGACGTCGACGTCGGAGATGTAGTTCAGTTCCCGGGCCCCGCATTTGCCTAGCGCAATGACCGCCAGTCGGCTGCTGACCGGTGCGCCGGGGTACACGCGCGCCACGGCAACGGATAGCGCCGCTGTCAGTGCTGCATCGGCCAGGTCCGATAGCAGGCCGGTGACCTGCGTGTATGACAGGGTCGGTTGTGGTGCCACCCGTTCGGAGCGTGCCATGGTTCCGGCGAGGTCTGCCGCGGCGATGCGCACAATGAGGCTGCGGTAGGTGCGTTGTAGTTCCACTTCCGCTTCGGGGCCACTGATGCCCGCCCGGAATACGCCCGCGGCTTCCGGGTTTCCGGCTGGGGTGGTTTCAGTGCCCCGTTCCGCAGTCGCTTCTACTGCTTCTAGCAGGGCAAACAGCATGTCGGCCCGGGTTGGCACGTCTGCAAGCAGTTGCCACCAGATAGCTGGGTTCGCCACCAGGTGTTCGCCGAGCGCCGTCGATCCGCCGGTCAGGGCAAAGACGCGGGTGCGTAGTTTTTCCGATTCCCGCATCTGCATGTCCATTTCGGCGGCCCCGGCGCCTGGTAGTCCGGCGAGGTCGGCGTCCGAGTCGCCGAGGTGTGCTGCTTCGTCCAATGCGTCATAAAGCCTTCTGATTGTGGCTAACGCTAAATCGGGGTCTGGTGCGCATGCGAGTCCCCACAGCAGGTCGAGGGATTCGGCGTTGTACCAGCCTAAACGGTCCAAATCTTCGCGGGCGTGTGGTCCGGACACGCCGAGGGCGGCCAGGGTGGGTAGTGCGTGGCGGGAGGTGCGTGGTCTGCGGGTCATGTTAGTAATCCAGGTTGGAGCGCAGCTCCCATGGCGTAATCTGCGAGCGGTATTCGCGCACTTCGCGCCACTTATTCCGCAGGAAGAACTCAAATACGTGCTCGCCTAGCGTTTCTGCCACCAGTTCGGAGCGTTCCATTTCCCGCAGCGCCATTTCCAGCGACACCGGCAGGTCCTTGTATCCCATTGCGCGGCGTTCCCGGCGGGTCAGCTCGGTGACATTATCTTCGGCCGGCGCTGGCAGTTCGTAGCCCTCCCGGATACCTTTCAGGCCCGCGGCGAGCAGCACCGAAAACGCCAGGTATGGGTTGCAGGCGCTGTCGACGGTGCGGATTTCCACGCGCCGCGATACTTCCTTCGCAGGGGTGAACATTGGGACGCGCACCATCGCCGACCGGTTCGCAATGCCCCAGGTCGCGGCGGTTGGTGCTTCGTCGCCGAACTGCAGGCGTTTGTAGGAGTTCACCCATTGGTTCGTCACCGCGGAGATTTCGTTGGCGTGTTCCAGGATGCCCGCCACAAACGCCTTCGCCGTTGCGGACATTTTGAATTCGTCGTCGGGGTCATGGAAGGCGTTGTCGTCGCCTTCGAATAGCGACATGTGGGTGTGCATGGCGCTGCCGGCGTGTTCGTAGAACGGTTTCGGCATGAAGGTGGCGCGCACCCCGTTTTGCACCGCGACCTGTTTGATGAGGTAACGGTGGGTCATGACATTGTCGGCCATGGTCAGCGCGTTGGCATAGCGCAGGTCAATTTCTTGCTGGCCAGGGGCCGTTTCGTGGTGGGAATATTCAACTTCGATGCCCATTTCTTCCAGCGCTTCGATTGCTTTGCGACGGAAATCAGGGGCGGCGTTGTGTACCGCCTGGTCGAAATACCCACCTCGGTCGGCCGGGACCGGTGGCTGCCCATCGGTGTCCAAGGATTTCACCAGGAAGAACTCGATTTCTGGGTGCACGTAGCAGGTGAAACCTTCGTCGGCGGCGGCGCTCATTTGGCGGCGCATGACGTGGCGTGGGTCGGCCCAGGATGGTTGTCCGTCGGGGTTCATGATGTCGCAGAACATACGGGCGGTGTGTGGTTTACCGTCGTCGGTCAGCCAGGGCATCACTTGGAAGGTGGAGGGGTCTGGCAGGGCGATGGTGTCAGCTTCGGAGATGCGGGAGAAGCCTTCGATGGCTGAGCCGTCGAAGCCGATGCCGTCGGAGAAGGAGCCTTCGAGTTCGGCTGGGGCCACCGCAACGGATTTCAAGGTGCCGAGGATGTCGGTGAACCAGAGGCGCACGAAGCGGATGTCCCGCTCTTCCATGGTTTGTAGTACAAATTCCTGCTGACGATTCATACCTTCCACATTACGTCCCCGAAGAGTCTGCGAAGTGGCACACTTGTGGCATGAAGAAGATTCGCATCAATGACATTGCCCGGTGGAAGCAGGAGGGCTCGCCGTGGGCGATGCTGACGGCTTATGACTATTCCACTGCGGCGGCGTTTGCTCAGGCGGAAATCCCGGTGTTACTGGTGGGTGATTCGGCGGCCAATGTGGTTTACGGCTACAACACCACCACGGAGGTGTCGCTGGATGAGTTGATTCCGTTGGCCCGCGGTGTGGTCCGCGGCGCCCCGCAGGCGTTTGTGGTTGCTGACCTGCCGTTTGGCACCTATGAAGCGTCCAATGAGCAGGCGGTGTTGTCGGCGGCGCGGATGATGCGCGAGTCGGGCGCGTCGGCGGTGAAGATTGAGGGTGGGGTCCGGATGGCGGATCGGATTGCGGCGATTGTGCAGGCTGGTATCCCGGTGATGGGCCATATTGGGTTCACGCCGCAGTCGGTGGAGAACTTGGGTGGTTTCCGGGTGCAGGGTCGCGGCGATGGTGCGGATCAGCTCCGGGCGGATGCGCAGGCGGTGCAGCAGGCTGGTGCGTTCAGTGTGGTCTTTGAGATGGTTCCGGAGCCGATTGCCACGGAGCTGACGAAGGAGCTCAGCATTGCCACGGTGGGTATTGGTGCTGGAAACGGTACGGACGCACAGGTTTTGGTGTGGCAGGATTTCGCGCAGTTGCCGGCTGGTGGGCGCACCCCGTCGTTTGTGCGGCCGTTTGCTCAGGTCGGTGAGGTGTTGCGCGACGCGGCGGTGACCTACCGGGAGGCGGTGGCGGACCGCACGTTCCCGGATGCGTCAACTTCTTTTGCTCAGTGAACCGGTAAGATGGTGGGCATGAATACCAGCGCATTTTTAGAGGTAGAAGCTAAATTCGCCGTTTCGGAGAACCTGACTGTGCCGCCGCTTGATGCGGTAGTCGGCGTTGCGACGGTCGCTGAACCGGTCACCCACCATTTATCGGCGGTGTATTACGACACTGAAGATTTGCGTTTGCTGCGCAATAAGGTGTCCTTGCGCCGACGTACCGGAGGTAAGGATTCGGGTTGGCATGTGAAGTTGAAGACCGAGGGCGGCCGCCTGGAGCTCACTGCCCCGCTTGATGACGTTGACGAAAATGGTTCGGTTCAGGTGCCGGAGTCATTGCTCTCGATGGTGCGCTCGATTGTCCGCGACCATGAACTCGTTCCGGTCGCCCAGGTCGATAACACCCGTTATGAGCGCGAATTGCTCAATGATGATGGCGTTGCGGTTGCGGAGTTCTGCGATGACAATGTCACCGGTTTTTCACTGCTGCCGGGCGGTACGTCCACGAAGTGGCGCGAGTGGGAGGTCGAGCTGACCGGCGCATTGGATGCGGAAGACGGCGATAAGCTGATTAATTCTGCGATGCGTTACTTCGTGTCCCATGGCGCGCACTTGTCTTCGTCCCCAGCGAAGTTGGTGTCTGCGTTGGGCGCTTCCGTCGATAAGGCCCCAAAGCCGCCAATGCCTGCGGATTTGCCGGAAGGCTCGCCGGGTAATGCGGTGGTCACGGCGTTGCAGGCGAATCATGACCGTCTGATTGCGCTGGATCCGACGGTGCGTCGCGATGAGTGGGATTCGGTGCACCAGATGCGGGTGACTACTCGTGAACTGCGCTCGCACCTGCAGACTTTTGATGGCATTTTGGTCGGCGACCAGTTCGAGTTCGTGGAAAAGGGCCTGAAGAAGCTGGCCGGTATCTTGGGTGTGGCCCGCGACGCCGAGGTCGTTGAGGAACGGTTCCTTGAGCTTATTGACGAAGTGGACCCTGCGATTATTGATGCCCATGCTCGGGAAAAGCTGACTGGGCAGATGGCTCGCGAGTACAAGGAAGCCCACGCCGCGTCCATCGAATATATGAACTCGGAGGAATACTTCCGGCTGCTGGATTCGCTTGATGAGCTGCTGGCGGATCCGCCACTGGCGGGCGGTGAGCTGGATGTGTCTGATGCCGATGACGCGGACGCTGCGGACGCCGCGGCCGATGAAGCAGGCGTGTCCACTGAGGCGGTGTTGGCGGAGCACCTAGATAAGGCTTACGACAAGCTGATGAAGCGTCATCAGAAGGCCATCGACGGTCAGGATGACGAGTCGTTGTCGCTGCATGAGCGGGAAGATAATTTCCACGATGTCCGCAAGGGCGCCAAGCGGCTGCGTTACTCCGCGGAAGCGGCGGGTAAGACCACGGGGCTGAAGACGAAGAAGCTGTACAACGCGTGTAAGGATCTGCAGTCTTCCCTCGGTGATTTCCAGGATGCGGTTACGGCGCGCGATGTGCTGCTAGAGAAGTCTAAGCAGGCCGAAACCGAAGGTCAGAGCACGTTTGCTTATGGTGTGCTGTATCAGATGGAGCACCAGTATGGGCTGGAGGCGCTGCAGAAGTATAACGACGATATGGCTGCGATTGTTAAGGCCTACAAGCGGCTGAAGGGTCAGAAAAAGAAGTAGGCCTTAGCAGCGGGCCACGCACCCCGCGCCAGCAACGGACCAAGGTCCCCCCGCCCCGGCAGCGGGGCTAGGCACCCTGCTTCGGCAGCGGGCCAAGGCAACCGGGCTAGTCCCAGTTGTCTTTGTCCCAGTCGTCTTGCCATGCCTTTTCTTTGTCATCGGCCGCTTCGTTGCGCTGCTTGGCAATGTCCAAGGCATGCTTGGCTTCTTCGTAACTGTCGTATGGACCCAGCCGGGTCTCCCAGGAGCCGATCAGTTGGTCGCTGACTTCGCCGGTTTCCAGGTCGTAGTACCACTTGTTGTTGTCGCTCATCGCGGCCTCCTGTGACGCGCATCGGTTACGTGTGCTTCCCAGACTACTGGGACTTTAAAACTCAGGCGGTAGGATCAACCTCATATCCCGCCAACGAAAGGATCGCCCTCTATGCCTGCGTGGCCTACGCACTCCGATGATGTCGCTTCCCGCGCCGAAACTCACCATCAGCAGAGTTTTAGTGGCGACCCATCGGTGGTGGCTACTGCCCCAATTGCGGTGGGATTGCTCGGCGAATTCGGGAGCCGTTTTGGTGGGCATGGCTTGACCTTGGCGACGTCGATTCAGGTGGCTGCAGCCATCGGCGATCAGGCCGGCTCGACGGTTCTGGTCGCTGAGAATCCTGGGGTAAACGTCGATAAGCTCACGGCTTTTACTTCCAGCATTGTCACCAGCATGCAGCAGCATTGGGGCGTGCCGCGGGAGGAGTCGGGTACGTCGGTGGCGGTGACCTCGGACGCGCCGGACCTGCAGATCCCGGCGGTGGTGGCTGCGCTTGGTAGTGCGGTGGCGCTGGCGCTGAACAGCAAGTTCGGTGACCGCGATGATATTCCAACCCGCGCGAAGATGGCTGAGTTTGTGGTGCGCGCCGCCGACGAAATCGGTGTGGGTGGCATCGCTGATTGGGCGACCACATCACTGCGTACTCATGTCGACCAGGTGCTGAATATTAATCATTGTGATGGTGCGGTGACCCAGATGCCGGTGCGTACTGACAAGTGGGAGCCGGCGTTGGCGTTGCTGCGCCCGAACGCGACGCCGGAGCAGTTTGCGCAGACCACGGCGGCGCTCGCCCGGCGCGACCAGTTGATTGAGGACGCGTGCCGGACTTATGGGGTGACCTCGTTGTGTGAGTTGCCGGATGGGCCGACCCGGATTATCGAGTGGTTGCAGGCGGTGCATGCTCGCCATACCGATTCGCCGTTGCCGCAGGTGGCGGAGGCGGCGTCGTGGCTGTCCTATTTGCAGGCCGAGTCGGTGCGGGCGCAGACGGCAGCGTCGGCGTTGCGGAACCGCAATGTCCTTCCGCTTATTGACGCAATGAATACCTCTCGCCGTGCCATGGCATCTGATTATGGGCTGGCGTTGCCGGAGGCAGCGGACCTATTCGAAGCTTGTGATGATGCGCGCGTGGTGTCGCGAGCTGCCGGTGGCTGGCCCGGCTATGTGGTGGCGGTGGCGGCGTCGGAGCTGCCGGAGCTGCCGGAGTTGGCCAATGCGCGGGTGGTGCATGCGCACGGCCCCGCTAGCTTGGCTTAGTCTGCTGGCCAGGAGAAGCGGACATTTCGGCTGACAGGGTCTGCCTCCGTCAATGTGATGAGTGTGGTGGCCCCAACTGGTGGGGCACCATGGCATTTGGCGATGATTGGTGGTTCCGGTGTAAACACATCTGATTGGCCGCTCGGTTTGGTGTGCAGCACCGCTGCCCGGAAATTCTGATTGAGCCATGGCGCGAGCACCACTGCTTCGGTCAGGCTCAGGCAGGCGTTCGCGACTTGGTTATTCAGACTGCTGGTCTTATTCATGGTTTTCACCAGCTGCTCACTGCGTGATGTCACGCAATCAGGAACCTGCGGCGCAACCAGATTAATCTCCGGCCGATACGGCACCGTCCCACCGGGTTGTGCCGCCGCAATGGCCAGGCAGATCTCAGTGGCAAACCGGTCCACAAGGCGGCGCAGCGGCGCGGTGACATGCGCATATGCCCCGCCAATCCCCGCGTGGATCCGCTGATTTTCCTCGGGCACTTCCCCATCGAACCAGAGATATCCGGCACCGCGCAGCAACTTCTGTGCTTCCTTCATCACCGCCATACCGCGTGGTTCGGAAGCGTCAACACTCAGCAGGAACTCGCCGATGGAATCGCCGACGGTATAGCCCAGTGCGCCAGCTGCTTCCACAAAGCTGGCTTGGTCTGCCTCCGACCCCGGCGGCAGAGTGCGCAGCAGCCCAACCCCCGCTTCCACCATCATTTTCCCGGCGACCATGCCGGTGAGCAGCGAAATCTCTGAGTTCCAGTCGTTGACTTCATGCCGCGGCTCCAGCACTAACTGCCATAGCCCGTCGGAAGTAGCTTCTACTCGTTGCGCGGGCAACCTGAGGTTGACTGCATGTCGTCGCAGAGCAGACTGCTGCCGTAACCGGCCCACTTCCGGCAACAATGCAATCGACGGGTGCATTGTGCCTGCCTGGTAGTCGGCGTGCACTCCGTCGTAGTCCAGCCGCGCTACGGAGCGCACCAGCGCCCTAGAGACAGTGGTGTGCACTGGGGAGCCCTCAGTGTCCAGCACGATGTCCCACACCACCGCGGGTCGGTCAACATTAGGCAGCAAACTCGCACGGTTTTCGGACAGTTCCGCCGGGTGCAGGCGGGTCGGTTCGTCTGGCAGGTAGTAGGTCTGGCCGCGGCGGAAGGTCTCGGCCTCCAGTTCGCTGCCGGGTTGGACAAACGCGGCGACGTCCGCGATGGCGTAGCGCACTCGGTAGCCATCGCCGTTGCGTTCGAGGTGGACGGCTTGGTCAAGGTCCATGGAACCGGCTGGTTCGATGGTGACGAATGGAATAGCGCGGTCGTCGCGGCGTTGGTCGGCGAAGCGGTCCACAGCGGTGGCAGCTTCGTGGTGGAGCTGCTCGGTGAAGCGTTCCGGGATGCCGAATTCGTGGGCGATGGGCCGGAAATCCAACTGAGCTGCGTAAAGTTTCATAGTCCCCCAGCTTAACGGCAGAGGCGAGCCCGCGCGGCGCTAATTGGGTGGGGTGAACGAGATGGTCTATGAGCCGGATTCTGTACCCGCATGCGGGCAGTGATCATCCATCTAGGGCCGCCATTGCTGACGGCCTCCAGCAGCTTACCCTCGGACTCGGGCGGGCCGCCCTCAATCATCCGTGCAGACATACCGCGGCTTACGCTGAAGTACGTCCTTTTGCCTTGCTCCGAGTGGGGTTTACCAAGCCGACCAAGTCACCTTGGCCGCTGGTGCGCTCTTACCGCACCTTTTCACCCTTACCGCAGTGCATCGTTCCGACCGAAGTCGGTGCACTGTGGCGGTCTGTTTTCTGTGGCACTGTCCCGCGAGTCACCTCGGGTTGCTGTTAGCAACCACCCTGCCCGTTGGAGTCCGGACTTTCCTCGGCTCCAGGCCTGCGCGGACGTGCCGCCGGTGCCTGAAGTCGCGATCACCCGACCATCTCGTTCACACTGCGTACAGCTTATTGCGGTTATGCGCCCAAAACAAGATCCAAGGTGGCGCCGCGTACCAGCAACGCGCCGCATTCTGGGCATTCGCCAGCTTCGTCCAATGGCAGGGCAGCGAATTCGGAGATAGTGGCGTTGGATAGTTCCATGCCGCAGGCGCCACAGATTCGGCCGCGGAGGCGGGCGGCTCCGATGCCGGCTTCTTTGCTGCGTTGGTCATAGAGGTTGAGGGTGTCGGCGCTGACGCGGGCACGGAGCTGTTCGACGGCGGTGGTGGCAGCGGCGATGCGCTGGTCGGTGGCTTCGCGTGCGGCGGCTAGGTCACGTTCGGCCACGGCGAGTTCGTCCAGCAGGTCGTCGGTGTTGGCGCCGGTGCTGTCGTGGTGGTCGGTGTAGGCGGCGCGGTGCTGCTCGGCGCGGGCCAGTTCAGCTTCAAGTTCGACGGTGCGGCGGCGGGTGGCACGCAGGTCGAACTTCAGGTCGCGTTTTTCGTCGGCGTCGTCGGTGTCGGCAATGGCTGCCTCTTCGGCCGCGGTGCGCTGCTGCAGCTTTTCCAGGTCCGATTTGAGCCGATCAATGTCCCATTCCAAGTCTTGCGCCCGGATTTGGGTACCGGCTGTTTGTCGACGCAATTGGGATTTTTCGGCCCGCAAGCGGTCGACTTCGCTTTGTTTTTCGGCCACGGCCCGGTTGTTTTTCGCACCGAGAAGTTTGACGTCGGCTTGTCCCAGCTCAACGAGGAGCGCCTGTTCATTAGGCGCAATTTTGTGGGACATCGGTTAAGCCTCCTGGGTCTTGTGGGCCGAAATGGTCCATGGGTCGGTGCGAATATCGGTGACGTTAGCTTCCACGCCGAGGGCCTGTTCTAGCAAATCGGCTGCTTGCTGGCACCATGGGAATTCGCTGGCCCAGTGTGCGGTATCGACGATGGCAGGGCCGCCGACACGCAGCTGCTCGTCGACTGGATGGTGGCGCAGGTCGGAGGACACGAAAGCGTCAGCCCCCATTTTTGCGGCGACGGCGAGGAAGGAGTCGCCGGACCCTGATGCCACCGCCACCGTTTCGATGATGCGGTCTGGGTCTCCGGTGCCGCGCACGCCCCATTCGGTTTCCGGTAGCCGGTCGGCGACACGCTGGACGAAGTCAGCAAAACGCATGGGGGTGTCCAGTTTCCCAATGCGTCCTAGGCCGGTGGCGTAGTCGGGGTTCAGGTTTGTAACGTGCGTTTCGACGATATCGAAGGCCGGTTCTTCATATGGGTGTGCGGCGACCAGTGCCTGGTAGATCGCGGTGCGCTGCGCGGGGTCTGCGATGAATTCGACGCGCACTTCATCGACATATTCGACGGTGCCAGCATGGCCGATGGTTGGGTTGGCTTCGTCGGTGGGGAGGAATTGGCCGCGGCCCTGAATGGTGAACGCTGCTTGTTCGTAGTCGCCGACTTGGCCAGCGCCGGCGGCAAAGACGGCGTCCTTGACGGCCGCCGCGAAGTCGATTCCGGGATCATCTTGCGTGTTTTCCCCGGTATTGGCTGGAACTTTCACTGACCATGCATCCATTGGTGCGGTGCGAGTTGGCGCCAGCGGCGCGCCTGGGGTGACGCCTAAGAGTTCAGCAAGCCGGTCGTTGACGCCTGGGCGGGCGGAATCGGCGTTGGTATGTGCGGCAAATAGTGCAATGTTGTTCCGAATCAGGCGGTGAATAATCCGGCCCTTCGGGGTGTTCGCCGCAACGGTGGATACTCCGCGCAGCAACAGCGGGTGGTGTACCACGATCATATTCGCGCCGGATTGTTCTGCCGCGGCTACTACTTCGTCGGTGCAGTCGAGGGCCACCAGCACCGAGCTAACTTCTTGGTTCGGGTCGCCACAGATAAGCCCGACTCGGTCCCAGTCTTCGGCTAGTTCTGGTGGATACGCCGCATCCAACACGGCAACAATGTCTGCGACGGTGTAGCTGACGGCAAGTGACATCTGCGAACTCCTTTATGCAACTGGGTTGGCCTTTTGCTCCAACGTGTTCTTCCATCATGCCAGTGAAATAGAAAATCCCCCGGCTGCAGCGAGCGCTGTTCCGAGGGATGGGCTGGTGTTAGCCGCAGGTTTACTTCTTTTCCGCAGACAAGTTGGAGGACCATTCGCCGAAGGTGCGGAAGACAGATTCGTAGCCTTCGCCTTCTGCTACGCCCTTGTCACCTGCGATGGTCGATCCGAAGCCGCGAGCAGAGAATTCGCCGACGACTGCCAGGTTGTCGTTAATGGTCTTGAAAAAGCCGTTCCAGTCTCGGACGACTGCTTCGGTTGCTTCGGCTGCGTAGTTAATGAAGCTCATGATTGTTCCTCTACTTTTCGCGGTGAATCGGCTGGACATCATCATTGACTGGCTGGAACTCAATGCTGAACTTGGAGGAGACTTCTGCGGCCGACAGGTCAAAGTCAAAGATCTTAGTGGTCTTTTCGACGATGCCGCCCAGCTTGTCGGCACCTAGAGCGATCTTCGCTGAACCGACGAGGTTGCCCTCGCCCACCGACAGGTCCATCAAACCCTGGGAGACGTTGTTGTTGAAAAGAAATGTCTCGATTAAACCAAACATGATTGCTTGTGAATTCCTTACGGTAGTTGTTTTAATGCGGCTGGGTTGTCGCTCCAGTTACTTTGCTGGTTCTTCAGCGTCGGAAGACAGGCCGAACAGGCCGTCAAGCGAACCCTTCTGACCGTCAGTCAGCTCAGAGGACCCTAGGTGGTCGATGGATGCGCTATCCAGCTTCAGCACGGAGGTCACAAACTCCGCTACGTTGCCGAGATGCCCTTTGAGAAGGAATCCCCCGTTCCAGAAGCCTTTGCCCTGTAATGCCTCAAGGTTGTCGTCGGTCAGGCCTGCAATTGCAGTGAGGATGTACTCGATAGAACCCAATGTTCTTCCTTTCGGTCGTTGCCTGCGGAGGCCGGTTTGGCTCGTGGCCAAAGCGGCGAAAGCGCTGGGATCATTTTTAGCACTAGCACCAGCTATCTATGAGTACTTTTTACAAGTCCCGCTCGATCTTTCTGTGACCTGCGCAGACCGATTTGTTCCGGCTTTTCGTTTCCCCGCAACGTCAATAGGCAATAAGGTGACATCTGACAAAAAGTAATGAACAGATAAGCGGTTGCCCTGCGGCGGTCGCAAGGGTGGGAATTTCGCGTGAAAACAGTACTCATTGATGTGGACGGCACCATTTCCAACTCCATGCCTGGGATCCGCGCCGGTTTACTGGAAGCACTCGATTCCCTTGGGGTGCCACACCCCGATGAGGAGTTCTTAGCTACCATCGCTGGCCCACCTATGGTCGAGACTTTGGCCGCGTTGGGGCTTTCCGACGAACAGGTTGACGCCGCGTTCGCTGTGTACATGAATCAGCAGCGCATGGGCGGTTGGCAAATGACCTCCATGTATCCGCAGTGGCCAGAAATTTTAGACGGCTGGCGCACTGATGGCTTACAACTAGCAACCGCTACCACCAAAGGTGAATACTTTGCGGCAAAAGTCCTCGAGATGTTTGAGCTCACGGACTGCTTTGCTGCGATTGGGGCAGCGTCGAATGATGGGACCCGGCGGCAGAAAGCCGATGTCATTGCTTACGCGTTGGCCCAGCTGGGTATCGCTGCGGGACCGGATGTCCTCATGATTGGCGACCGTCGCCATGACATCGAAGGTGCGCGTGCCCATGGCATTGACACGGTGCTGGTCAGCTGGGGTTATGGCCTACCGGAGGAGCACGCGATGGCAACAGCTGTGGTGCATTCGCCAGAGGAGTTAGATGCCTATGTTCGTCAGTGGGCGGGCCTTCCAATTGCCGTGCAGTCGGCTGCTTCGCAGTCTGAAGGAGCACACGCATAATGAATCACGATTTCCACAGTTACGATCAGGATGTTGCACCTGACCTGTCAATCGTTATGGTGTGCACCGGCAATATCTGCCGTTCCCCAATGGCCGAGAAAATCCTGCATGATGCGCTAGTGGCCGCGGGGCTCGATGACCGAGTTGCAGTGTCATCCTGCGGCATCGGCTCGTGGCACATTGGACAGCCAATGGACCGCCGCGCGTCCGCAGAATTGCAGAAGAACGGCTACCACACTGAGCATGTGGCGGCGCAGGTTGGTGCGACACACCTTGCAGCCGATTTGCTGCTGGCCATGGACACGGCGCACGTTTCGGAGCTGGTCAATCGCGGCGCACCGTTTACCAATATCCGTCTGCTGCGCAGTTTCGACCCTGCTGCCCCAAAGTCCGCGATTGTCGATGATCCGTATTACGGCGGTGTCGATGGTTTTGTTCGGACCCGCACTGAAATTGAGGCGGCAATGCCGGGGCTGATGTCGTGGATTGACGAAACTTTGGCTGTCCGCGACGCAGAGTAAGGTCAATGGCGTGAATAAGTTGCGCCAATTCCTCACGCCCGGCTGGGTTGCGTTGTTCGCGGTGGTAGTTGTCTTCGCGTATTTCGCGGTGACGGTGCTCGCCCCGTGGCAGCTCGGCAAGAATGATCGTCTCGAGGAGCGGAACCATAACCTCGAGGTCGCGTTCGAAACTGACCCCGTTGATGTGCGCGATATTGTGCCTGCTGACGGCAGCGCCATCGCGCGGGATAAAGAATGGCATCGTGTCTTCGCGACCGGCAAGTATCTGTCGGCTGGTCAAGTGGTGCTGCGTAACCGTCCGGTCTCTGGGCAGCCGGGTTTCCAAACTTTGACCCCATTCCAGGTCGATGATGGGCCAATTCTGCTGGTAAACCGGGGGTTTGAACCGTTGTCGGAGGGGGCTGCGGTCCCACCGATCGCCGAGGCACCCACAGAGTCGGTCACCATCAATGCTTTTTTACGTTTTGATGAGCCCAAGCCGGACAAACCGCCATTCGAAGCTGACGGGCACACTCAGGTGTACGGCATTAACACTGGCCAGATTGGCACTGTAACGGACCTCGATTTGGCGACCGACTACCTGCAGCTAGCTGAGGGCGAACCAGGTGCCCTGAACGTGGCGCCACTACCCCACCTGGATACCGGCCCACACCTGTCCTACGGCATCCAGTGGTACGTCTTCGGCATTGGTATCCCAATTCTGTTGGCCTGGGTGGTGTGGCGCGAAATTCGGGAGAAGCGCCGCGACGAAGAAGAGCAAGCCGAACTGGCTGCTCAAAGCACCGAATCGGACCGGAAGGCCCGGCGCGCGGCAGTGCGTAAGCAGCTGCACGACGAGTACTAACCCAGTCGCCACTGACCTGCCGCACGCAGCCGCGACCACAGGCGTGCGTACAGACCGCCCTTGGCCAACAAGTCGGCGTGTTGGCCACTTTCGACGACCGCGCCGTTATCCACCACCACAATATTGTCGGCAGCAGCGATGGTCCCCAACCGGTGCGCGATAACGATTGCTGTCCGGTTCTCAAGCAGGGCAGCAAGCCCACGTTGCACCGCTGCCTCATTAACCGGGTCCAACGCGGCGGTGGCTTCATCAAGCAGCACCACGGGCGCGTTTTTCAGTGCGGCCCGGGCAATTGACAGTCGTTGCCGCTGCCCACCAGAAAGACCCGCACCGTCCTCGCCGAGTACGGTGTCGTAGCCCGCAGGAAGCTGCGCGATGAATTCCGCTGCCCCAGCCAACTCCGCAGCCGCAACGATCTGGGAACGCGAAGCCTGCGGATTTCCCACTGCGATATTGTCAGCGACTGTTCCGGGGAAAAGGTGGACATCCTGAAACACCATGGTCACCGCGTCAGCTCGATGCGCGGCATCTAAGGTTCGAAGGTCGGCGCCACCGACCCGCACGACCCCAGCCGTCGGGTCGTCGAACCGCGCAATCAAATTCAGCACCGTCGACTTGCCAGCCCCGGACGGGCCAACGATTGCCGTGGTCTTTCCGGCTTCCGCGGTAAAGGTCATACTGCGCAAAGCCTGGGTGCCATCTGGGTAGCGGTAGTCAACTGCGTCAAAACTGACTTCCGCAGCTGGGACATCTGCGGTGTTCTCCGCCGACGCCGATTGTGCCAGGGGCGGCACCGCCAACACCGCATTCACCCGTCGGAGTGCGGCCTGCGCCATCTGCCAAGACTCGTTAGAAGACAACAAACCGAGAACCGGCTGATACACGTTCAAAACCAGCACGAACACCAACGCAACCAGCGCAACCTCGGCAGTGCCGCGGATTAACTCCATGCTGCCAACCAGCAGCACAACCGGAACGCCGAGCAACAGCACGAGGCTTGCGGCGAATAGCGGAAGAATGAGTCGATGCAGCATGGTGACGGATAGGTCCCGGAAGTCTTGCACTGCCTGGTCATACCAGGATTCGGTGCGGGCACGAGTGGAGAATACGCGTAGTGCCGGCATGGCAGAAACCACGTCAATCATTCGTGCAGCTGCCTGGGCTTGCGATTGCTGTCGCTGGTCCGCGAGTTCTGCTAGGCGTTTACTGGACCAAGTCATCAGCGGAATAATCGCCAGAATCGGTGCAGCGAGTGTCAGTGCGAGCAGCGGATCCTGGGTCAACACAACGCCGATAACCAGCAGCGGAATGCCCAAGGATTGCCCAAGGCGAGGGGCGCCTTCAGAAAGGAAGCTTTCGACCAATTGCAGGTCTGAGCTGAGCAGCGACGACACCTCGCTGCGTTGCCGTTTGCCCAGCGCCCCAATCGGAATCTGCCGGAGATGGTCCAACACGGTCAGCCGCATATGGGCGACTGTTCGGTAGGAGGCCAGCCAAGACATCCGCGCGGATGCCCACCCGCACAGCAACTGGGTGGCAACAGAAGCCAGGCACAGTACTAATATGCGGTAAAAATCAGCAGCACCAATGGTCTGGTTTTGCACTAGGGCGATAACCAAACTGATAGCCGCGCCATAAGACATCCCTAAAAATAGCGACTGCACCAGGCGGAGCAGGGCGCCGCCAGCAACCGCCCAGCGTGCAGGACCACAGAGTTTCCATAGTGTGTAACTAGAGCGCATTGCTATTTTCTGACCTTCCACAATTCGCTATAGGTTCCGTCAGCGGCCAACAGTTCGTCGTGGGTGCCGCTTTCGATAATCCGCCCGTTATCCACCACCAGAATCTGGTCAGCGTTGCGGATAGTGTGCAATCGGTGCGCAATAACAACGACAGTGCGGCCCTCAGTTGCGGCGCTCAGTCCCTGTTGGATGAGCATTTCATTGTCGGGGTCCGTTGCTGTGGTTGCCTCATCCAGTACCAAAACTGGGCGATCGCTGAGCAGCGCCCGCGCAATAGCCACGCGCTGTTTTTCGCCGCCCGAAAGGCCAGAGCCATGTTCACCCAGGACGGTGGCCATTCCGTCATCAAGCAACGAGGTAAAACCACTGACCGCAGCAGCATCAACAGCAACCTGGATTTCCGCGTCAGTGGCGGCGGGACGGCCGAGCACAACATTGTCGCGGATGGTGCCGGCGAGCAAATATGGGTGCTGGAACACGGCGGCGACTTGCTGGTAGAGGTCGGATTCGGGCATGGCTGCGATGTCGCGGCCGCCTATCGTTATTCGGCCAGAATCTGGAGTGTGGAAACCCAGGAGGAGCTCACCAATAGTCGTTTTTCCTGCACCGCTTGGCCCGACGAGCGCGGTTACGGTGCCGGCGCGGACAGTAAATGACATGTCATGGAGTACTGGGTGCCCGGGCTCATAGGCAAAAGTCACGGAGTCAAAAACGATGTCTGAACTGTGCGTTGGGTTCTGTGTTGGGTGCTGGCCTGTTTCGGTGTGTCGGCGGGCGTCATCAGAGCGGCTGAGTTCGGCTTCTACTTCCACTGCGCCAGCGGCCAGCAACGGCAGGGAGACCAGCCGGTAAAACACCGTCACCAGCGGAACTGGGTAGGTTGGGCCCAGAATCAGGAAAAGCAGCACGGTGTTGGGTTCCACAGTTCCTTGCCACAATAGCCACGCGGCAACTGGGGCAATCACCGCGATGCCGGAGGCGATCAGCGTGGAAAAGGGTGCGCCCCACCGGACGAACGCGCGGCCCCAGTCAGATTGCAGCTCCGCGTTGGCGCGGACGGCTGAGGCTGTGCGTTGGTGGTCGGTGCCAATTCGGTTGAACACACGAATGACGGGCATCGCCGTGACGAAATCCATAATGGCATTAGCCATTTCACTATTGGCTGCCATCCAGTCGCCCATGCGGTGACCATTGGAGCGCATGGCGTGGACCATCGAGGCAAAGGCAATCGGCACCAACACGATTGTGGCCAACGCCAGTCGCCAATCGACGATGAACAGCCAGATGGTGACGCCGCCCCAGACAGCCAGCGCCGCGGTTGTTTCCGGGATGGCATGGGCGATAAACAACTCCAGTTTCTCGCAGTGGTCGAGGGCAATGGTTTTCGCGCGGGCGGAATGAATCTTCGCCATGGACCCCACCGTTGATGCGATCCAGTTGCGGCCCAACGCCCGTCGGATTTCCGCAATGACGTCAAAGGCCACGAGGTGCGCCAGCGCCGTCGACGCACCGAAGAAGGCGGACTTGCCTAGGACGCCGGCCAAAGCCAACGCTGAATACTGGAGCGCCGTTGCGGCTGTCACTTGGTCGGCAACCATGTCGCATACCAATTTCCATACTGCCCATGCGGCGGCTAGCTCGGTGATTCCAGATAGCAGGCCGCATGCCACGGCAATCGAGAGCAGAAAGCGTCGCCTGCCAATGAATCTGCGCAGCAGTCTAGGCGCCGACCAGTAGTCAGGTTGTGAGTTTGTCGGTGCGGCGTCAGTGGTGGGGGCATGTTTTTTCGTCAAGCGGGGTCCTTGTTGAGCGACGGTAGTCAAATGCCGAGAAGGCATCGCAGAAACCGGTGGATCATTTTGGGAACACTTCTGTTTATTATTGACACTGTTTCGCATTAACAGTAATACCGAAAAGGTACTCATGCTAAGAAAAGACTTCCTGCGCCTACTTGCAGCTGCAGCCACCACCGCAGTGGTCGCGCCAACCGTCGTCGCATGCTCAACCACAAACAACCCCGACGGACAACCAACAGACACACTGCGCATTGCTGCGTTCGGCGGACCAGGTGAAGGACTCACTCCCGCAGAAGCAGCATCCACCGCCACCTGGACGGTGCTCTACGCCATCTTCGAGTCCCTTGTCATCGCCGGCGACTCCGGCCCCGTCATGCAGCTGGCATCGGACATCACCGCAAACGACGATGCAACGGCATGGACGGTGCGGCTGCGCGATGACGCGAAGTTCTCCGACGGCAGTCCTGTCACCGCTGACGACGTCCTGAAGTCTTTCCGCAGCACCGCACAAGACCCAATGAAGGGCATGGTGATTGCCGACATCGATGTCGAAAAGTCCGCGGCGTTAGACCCGCACACCGTCGAGTTTCAGCTCAAAGCACCCCGCGCCGACTTCATCGCGGCGGTCCTGGGCATCTCCAGCCTCGTCTTTAAAGGTGGCGATGCTGCGCAAGGCATCGGTTCTGGCCCCTATGTCGTTGAATCTGGTGACTCCAGCCAAGGCTGGATGCTCACTGCCAACGAGCACTTCCCGAGCGACCGACGCATCTCCAACAAACTCGAAGTCCAATCAATTGCTGACGCCGCTGCCCGACTACGCGCAGTGGAATCGGGGGCTGTCGACCTTGCCATGGACTTGCCCGCCACCGCTGCTCGTAGCCTAAAAACCGCAGAAGCCTGGATCCCGGGTCCCGCCGATTCCAAAGCGTTGCTCTTTGTCTTAAATACCAAAGTGCCACCGTTTGATGACGCCGATGTCCGCCGGGCCGCCAAGCTCGTCCTAGACCGGCAAGCACTGGTCAACCAAGCCCTCGACGGAGTCGGAGAACCTGGCGCCGATGCACCAGGCCTCGGGTTCGACGACTACCCAGCCGAGCTCAAGGCACCTGAACGCAACCTCGATGAAGCCCGCCGAATCTTTGCCGAAAAAGGCGTCACCACACTCACACTCACCACTGCCGACTTCTCTCCCGGAATGAATGACGGCGCTGACATCGCCGCACAACAGTTCGCTGAAGCTGGAGTGAAAGTAACCGTCGACAAGCGGGACCCCACCACCTACTTCGCCGACATGGCTGCGCTGACGCAACTGCCACTCTTTGCGTCCTACCTCGTCAACCGGCCGGTCGAATCAGCACTGCCGTTCCTAACCGGTTCGCAGGCGATGTTTAACCTTTCCGGGTTTGGCGCAAATCCACAGTGGGACGGCAAACTCCGCGCTGCCCAAGCCGAAACGGACGCGGACAAGCGCCGCGACATGATTCAAGAGCTGGCCCGAGAGTACGCAGAAACCGGTGGCGACCTGCTGTGGGGATACGCCAATGAAATCCACGGCCGAACCAAAGGACTAGCGGACATGCCGGTGTCCCAGTCTGTGCCAGTGCCAACGACTAAATGAGATGCCAGTAGCTGAGTGAATCAGAAACGCGAAAAACCGGTCGACGCAGTTCGCTGCCTAGGGCGCACCACAGGCAGCCTGCTGCGGCGAATTGCTGTACTCATGAGCGCCGCAACCTTGACATATGTCGTGATGGACTTGCTGCCCGGCGATGCTGCATCAGCGCTGGTCGTGACATCCGACGCCGAGCAACTGCGCCACGTTCAACACCACATGGGGTTAGACGAGCCGTTGCCGACTCGGCTGTGGACCTGGATGTCCGGGCTCCTTTTCCACCTCGATGGCGGAACGCTGTACCGCACCGGAGCTTCCGTGTGGCTGACTGCTGCGCCAGCGGTGCGTAACTCAGCCATCCTGCTGGCAATTGCGTTTCCGCTTTTGCTCTTGCTCGGTGTCACCACAGGTTCGCTCGCGGGTTTGCGGCCAAATTCCACCCGCGACCGTTCCCTGACCGGTGGGGCGCAGGTAACACTGGCAACGCCGGACTTCGCACTGACGATTATGCTGCTCGTGGTTTTGGCTGGATGGCTCCGCGTTGCCCCAACCGTATCGTTGGTGCCTGCAGGCGGCACTCCTTTTGACCGCCCCGAAATCCTGCTCGTGCCGGCTTTAGCCCTCGCCATCACCGGCGGCGCATGGCTGCACCGGATGGTTCGCGCCGCTATTGCCGATGCCACGCTACTGCCGCACGTCCAGGCAGCACATCTGTCGGGACAGCACCCAGCAGCTGTCTACTGGCACCACATCATGCCCGCGGCGAAGGCCCCAATCGCACAAGCGTGCGCCGCCACTGTCCCCTATGCCGTCGCAGGCACCCTCGTGGTGGAAAATGTTGTCGGCTTCCCGGGTTTTGGAACTTTGCTCGCCGCTCTTATCGCTGGCCGCGAAACCGTGGCAGTGGCAACGCTGACCGCTGGCGTTGCGGCCATCACTGTGGCCTCCTTCGCCGCCGCCGATGCTATTGGCCGGTGGTTGCGATGAAAAGGGTTGCCACCTGGCTGCTTGTCTTCATCTGGGCGAGCGCGATAACCGCTGCGGTGCTGGGCCCCGCTATTTCCGGATGGTTGGGTTTACCGGACCCCGCCACCCCAGTTGCACGCCCTTTCGACGAGCCGACTGCGGCACACATCTTCGGCACTGACCGATTAGGCCGCGACCTGCTTGCTCAGCTGCTGTCCGGCAACGCCGCTTTGCTGATTCCCCCAGCAATCGCAGCCCTCGCGGCAACGTCCCTCGGGTTCCTGCTTGGGTTACTGTCCGCCGCTGTGCCGTGGTTACGCCCTGTGCTGCATTCAGGTTTGGAAATTGTGCTGGTCATCCCGGGGATGATCCTGCTACTTGCCACCATCACTGCGACACAGGCGAATTTCACGGCGATTGCTGTGGTTGCAGTGGTGATGGCGTTGCCACAGTCTGCCAAGTTTTTAGGCGCAGCAGCTGAGTCAGTGTTGGCGTCGGGTTTTGTTGCCCGGGCCCGGGTCACAGGTGATAGTTGGCCAACAATTGTGGTTCGGGAAGTACTTCCAGCGATGCGCCGCCCATTGGTTGCCGATGTGGGGGTGCGTTTCGTCGCCATTGTGTTCATCACCGCAACTGTGTCCTTTCTGGGTGCTAGCAGCGGAAACGGTGGTCAGACGTGGGCGGCGTTAGCTGCTGCAGGCCTAGCGGGGATTGATCTGAATGTGTGGGCGGTTGCCGCTCCGGTGTTGGCCATCGGTGCGCTCACGGCTCCGCCAGCACTGCTGTTGGACTTGTGGACAGGAGAACACCGATGATGCACGTTGAGCTATCAAATGTGACAGTGCGTCCGGCAGGTTCGCGTCACCAAGCAGCACACCGACCCGCACTGTTTACGCACGGCACCTTATCCATCCAGCCTGGGGAAACGGTCGCTTTGCTTGGCATGTCCGGGGTCGGGAAGTCGACGCTTGCGCGGATGCTTTTGGGGCATATGCCGCCCGGTTTGGCTCATGTGGCCGGCTCCGTGCAGGTCGGCGGGATCGACCCGTTCGCGCTGCGGCCTCAGCAGTTGCGGCAGTTTCGGCGTCGGTGTTGCTTCATTGACCAAGACCCTGGCGCGGCGCTACCGCCGAACCAGCGGGTGCGGCAGCTTCTACGGCATCGGGCCCAGCTGGCCGGGGTCGAAGCGCCGTCTGATTCTGCGGCGTTGGCGCTGCTCATGGAGCTGGGGTTGCCGGCGGAGCTGGAGCTGCTCGATAGGTTCCCGGCGGAATTGTCCGGCGGGCAACGTCGCCGTGTGGGGATTGCGGCCGGCATTGTCGCGCAATCTGAGCTGCTCATCATCGACGAGCCGACGGCGGGCATCGATGCCGAGGCGAAACGGCGGGTGCTTGCGGCTGTGTCGGCGGGGCTGAAGAGTGCGGGGGCCACTGGCCTGGTTATTACTCATGACACGGCTGCAGCATATGCGCTCGCTGACCGGGTTGTTCGCCTGACTGCCGACGGCACATCTGAGTTGTCGCCGCCAACCCAGCGCCGTTCACCTCGGCGACCTTCGCCTTGCCAGTCTTCGCCTCGGCCTGCACCATCGACGCCGCTGGGGAGCACACCCGTTGCCCCCGAAAGCTCAACAGCACCACCGCCCCTACTGCAGGTAGCCAAGCTACAGGTGATGCGCTCCACAAGGATGCTTTTTGACGAATTGGGCTTTGACGTCGGGGTCGGCGAGCTCGTGGCCTTAACGGGCGCCTCTGGTGCCGGGAAGACCTCGGTGTTGCAGGCAATCGCAGGGCTGGTGGGACAGCAATCGGTGTCGGGAACTCTCATGGTCAATGGGGACAGTGTTCCGTGGCAGTTGCGGCAGCGGACTGCGCGGCTGCGACGACAGTTTGCGTGGATCCCGCAGGAAACGGAACTGGCGTTGAATCCGTCGGTACGCGTCGGGCAGTTACTACGGCGCAGCGGCGCACGCGACCCCGAGATCGCGGAGCTCATGGCTGCCCTACGAATCACTGGTTTAGAAGGTAGCTTGCCCGACGAATTGTCCGGTGGCCAGCGCCAACGGGTGTGCGTCGCAGCGGAGCTACTGCGCCGGCGACCGATTCTGCTGTGTGATGAGCCGACTGCAGCATTGGATGACGAAAATGCCGCAGCGGTTATTGGTTTGCTTCGGGAATACGCGGCGCAAGGGGCTGTCCTAGTGGCAAGCCATGACGCGCGCCTACTGGCGGCGGCGGACCGAAAGATTGCGGTCGGCGCGGAGGCAGCAACGCACGAAATATAATCGTGCGCTAAACCTGAGCAAGCCAAACAAAAAGCCTGACTTTGGGAAACCAAAGTCAGGCTGTGTTTGTGATTGTGCGGGAAGAGGGTTTCGAACCCCCGACCGCTGGTGTGTAAAACCAGAGCTCTACCGCTGAGCTATTCCCGCCCGTGCCACTGCACCGCTATTGCGGCGTTAAGCACTTGGGTTATCTTAGCGTTTAGTTGGCCGTTGTACCAAACAGGTCCCTGACCACTGTCCCAGCAGGTTCGTGGTGGTAACAACCAGCCCTGCAAGCACCGCGGATTCCTGGATGACGGCGTGGTCCAACGCACCTGATTCCTTCGGACCTGGGGTGAGGAGCCAGATGCGGCCATTGTCGGACAGCGGGCGTATCATGTCCACGAGGCCGTCGACTAGGTCACCGTCTTCTTCGCGCCACCAAGCCAGCACAACGTCGACCACTTCATCGGTGTCTTCGGGCAACAGGTCAGTGTCGAGGAAATCTTCCACTGCTTCACTGATTGCAGTGTCGCAGTCTTCATCCCAACCAATTTCTTGCACTACCTGACCTTCGCGAATACCCAGGGTATCCACATAGTCCAGTGCCACAGAGCCTTGTGCGCCGGCGGCGTCGCCCACCTCAGAAGTCCTTTCAGATAAATCCCCAGCAGCCGACTGCTGCCAAGGTTGCAGAATAATCTTGCAATACTGTGTCAGACCTTACCTGTTAGGGATATCTATCGCTGGTTTACCTGGTTTATAGGCAACATTTGTGTAAATGCCCCCGCTGGGTGGCTACATTCCGTTCACCCCCGAGGGTATAGCGGTTCTTCTTTGCTTCGGTGGAAGTGTCTGCGGAAAACGGCGAATTGGACGTATCCTTGACATAACTATTCGACGTCCAAAACTAGGAGAGTCTAATGTCTGACGAAACAACCGATCGTCATGCGCCGGAAGCCTCGCTTGATGGCCCATACCCACTGGTCCGCGATGGTGTCGCATCGTATTTGAATGACTCTGATCCGGATGAAACCCGGGAATGGATGGAGTCTCTCGACGGTCTGTTAGAGGAAAAGTCGCCAGAACGCGGCCGCTACCTCATGCTGCGCCTGCTGGAACGCGCCACCGCAAAGCGCGTCCCGTTGCCGGCTTTGACCAGCACGGACTACGTCAACACCATCCCTACCGACATGGAGCCGGATTTCCCGGGCGACGAAGAACTCGAACGCCACTACCGCAAATGGATGCGCTGGAACGCCGCCATCATGGTGCACCGCGCGCAGCGCCCAGGCATCGGCGTCGGTGGTCACATCTCCACCTACGCTTCCGCTGCCCCGCTGTACGAAGTGGGCTTCAACCACTTCTTCCGCGGCAAGGGTCACCCAGGTGGCGGTGACCAGATTTTCTACCAGGGTCACGCCGCTCCAGGTATGTACGCCCGCGCATTCCTTGAAGGCCGTCTCAGCGAAGATGACCTGGACGGTTTCCGTCAAGAAGTGTCCCGCAAGCAGGGCGGCCTACCGTCCTACCCGCACCCGCACGGCATGCCAGACTTCTGGGAATTCCCAACCGTGTCGATGGGTCTCGGCCCAATGGATGCCATCTACCAGGCGCGTTTCAACCGCTACCTGCATGATCGTGGCATTACGGACACCTCTGAGCAGCATGTGTGGGCGTTCCTCGGCGATGGCGAGATGGATGAGCCAGAATCTCGCGGCCTGATTCAGATGGCTGCGCTGAACAACCTGGATAACCTCACCTTCGTCATCAACTGCAACCTGCAGCGCCTCGATGGCCCAGTCCGCGGTAACACCCAGATTGTCCAGGAGCTGGAGTCCTTCTTCCGCGGTGCCGGCTGGAATGTCATCAAGGTGGTGTGGGGCCGCGAATGGGATGTGTTGTTTGAAAAGGACACCGGCGGCCACCTGGTGAACCTGATGAACTCCACCCCGGATGGTGACTTCCAGACCTACAAGGCGAACGACGGTGCCTACGTCCGTGAGCACTTCTTTGGTCGCACCCCAGAGACCGCCAAGCTCGTCGAAGATATGACCGACGAAGATATCTGGAACCTGCGCCGCGGTGGCCACGACTACCGCAAGATTTACGCAGCGTACAAGCGCGCCATGGAGACCAAGGACCAGCCAACTGTCATTTTGGCGCACACCATTAAGGGTTACGGTTTGGGCCACAACTTCGAGGGCCGCAACGCTACCCACCAGATGAAGAAGCTGACGCTGGAGGACCTGAAGGCTTTCCGCGACAAGCAGGAAATCCCAATTTCCGATGAGGTCCTAGAGGCCGACCCAGCCATGCCACCGTACTACCACCCTGGCAAGGATTCGCCAGAGCTGAAGTACATGATGGAACGCCGCAAGGAACTTGGTGGCTTCCTGCCGTCTCGCCGCGAGGAATACACCCCGCTGCAGGTCCCGAAGGTGGAGACCATCAAGTCGGCGCTGAAGGGTTCCGGCAAGCAGGAAGTGGCCACCACGATGGCACTGGTCCGCATCTTCAAGGACCTGATGCGCGATCCAGAGCTGAAGGAACGTCTCGTGCCAATCATCCCGGATGAGGCCCGCACCTTCGGTATGGACTCTTGGTTCCCAACACTGAAGATTTACAACCCGCATGGCCAGAACTACACCCCGGTGGACCACGACTTGATGTTGTCCTACCGCGAGGCCACCGATGGCCACATTCTGCATGAGGGTATTTCGGAGGCCGGTTCCATGGCGTCGTTCATGGCGGCAGGTACGTCCTACGCCACCCACGGCCAGGCCATGATTCCGCTGTACATCTTCTACTCGATGTTCGGTTTCCAGCGCACCGGCGACTCGATTTGGGCCGCTGCCGACCAGATGGCGCGTGGTTTCTTGCTGGGCGCTACCGCCGGCCGCACCACCCTGACCGGTGAGGGTCTGCAGCACATGGATGGCCACTCCCCAGTGCTGGCGTCGACTAACCCGGGTGTGGTGTCCTACGACCCTGCTTTTGCCTACGAGATTGCGTACATTGTCCGCGAGGGCATTGACCGCATGTACGGCGAAGGCCGCGGCGAAAACGTCATCTACTACCTGACCATTTACAACGAGCCAACCCCCCAGCCGCCTGCGCCGGAGGACTTGGACGTTGACGGCCTGCTCAAGGGTATTTACGCCTACGAGCGTGCTGAAGGCGATAACCACGTCAACTTGATGGCGTCGGGTATCGGCATGCAGCAGGCGCTTCGTGCTCGCGACATTCTGCGCGACGAATACGATGTCCCTGCCACCGTGTGGTCGGTCACCAGCTGGAATGAGCTGGCTCGCGAAGGCCTGGAGATTGAAACCGAGAAGCTGCGCAACCCTGGCGCTGACAACCGCACCGCATTTGTGGCAAAGCAGTTGGAAGGCTCCTCTGGTCCGTTTGTTGCAGTGTCGGACTTCATGAAGGCCCTGCCAGAGCAGATTCGCCAGTGGGTGCCGGGCGACTACACCACCTTGGGTGCGGACGGTTTCGGTTTCTCCGACACTCGTGAGGCGGCCCGCCGATTCTTCAACATTGATGCGGAGTCGGTTGTGGTTGCGGCGCTGTCTGGTTTGGCTCGCGAAGGCAAGCTGGACATGTCGGTGGCGCAGGAAGCTGCCGAGAAGTTCGAGTTGGATGACCCAACGGTTGTCTAACTGCAGTAAGTATCGGCAGCGCAGAGCGAAGTGAGGTTGTGAGGTTGTCCGTGGATGTCACCGCTTTCGACATTATTGGTGATGTTCACGGCTGCCTCGACGAACTCCTCGAGCTGCTGGCCAGACTCGGCTACGACGTCACATTCGGCCCGTGCGATTCTGCCGCCGACTCCGCCTCAGTGCCGATTTCCGCTGTCGCACCGCCCGGTCGGCAGGCTGTTTTCCTCGGTGATTTAGTGGATCGCGGCCCTGACCCCGTCGGTGTCGTTCGTCTGGTCATGGGCATGTGCGCGGCCGGTTCGGCACGGATGGTCATCGGCAATCATGATGACAAACTCCGTCGTTTCCTCCACGGCAATGACGTTAAGCTCTCCGGCAGCTTCGGCGTCACCGCCCCACTTTTCGCCGCCACACCGCGACGGTTCCAAGAACAGGTCCGTGACTGGTTGGATGGGCTTCCGTACGAAATTTTGCTTGTTGACGACGTGGCCGTGGTGCATGCGTCACGACCTGATTTCTTCTCGAAGCTGAAACCGAAGAAACAGCGTTCACTAGCCTTATTTGGTGTGGTTGATAGTTCGCAGGTGACGGAAACGGGCTATCCGGTGCGGCTGGATTGGGCCCAGGAATATTCTGGCCACCCACTGGTTGTGCATGGACATACACCGGTGGCGGCACCGCGGCACGTCAATGGTGTGATTTGTGTGGACACTGCATGCTGTTTTGGTGGTGAGCTGACTGCGTTTCGGTGGCCGGAGTGGGATGTGGTGTCGGTGCCAGCTCGGCAGGCTTATGCCACTACTCCGGTGCCACGAATTGTGTGCCAGCCGGGGCAAAGCGTTCCTTTTGCTGCGGAGCAGGTACGATAAAACCCGTGATTGAACAGCAGGATCAGCCAGAACCGACCAAGTCCGCTCGCCAACGCATTATTGACAAGTTGCTGGAGATCGTGTCGACGGCAACGGGCGTGGATGCAGATAAAATTGCGACGGATGCCGACTTCGATGAGACGTTGGCTATTGATTCCTTGTCGAAGGTTGAACTTGCCGTACGCTCCGAGGATGCTTTCGGGGTGCGATTTGATGACGAAGCCATCCAGCAGCTCCGCGATTTGGATGATGTCGCTACCTACATCGAAGAGCAAACCAGCGACAGCACCGACACTGCCACCAAGTAGCGCCTTGTCGGCTCTGCCGCACTAAACTGCGCGCAGTCGCTGCGTGCTCGTGTCAGTTTGTGGCTGGCACATCGCGGCGATATCCGCCGGACTAAAGCCAGCTGCACCCATTCGTAGTGGCTCCAGCGCTCGATCCCACGGACCGCCAAGCGCCGCATCAATCGCTGTGCTCATCGCGGCTGCGTCATGGCCGTGGGCGGACATGATGGAGCGCAGCTGCATCTCCCCCACCTGTAGATTTCCGACTTCGTCAGTGGCGCCTTCGAAGTAGCCGAGCTCTGGGGTGACACAAATCCGTTGCCCCATGCCGTTGCTCGGCGCATCAATACCCACTTCGAAGGTGAGCATTTCCCACCGCATGAGGTTAGCCACTAGGCCGCGCACGGCTTCTGCCGAGCACTGCAGCTCGACTTCGCAGCAATAGTGCGGGGCCCCCGAAGTACCCGAAGTACTCGAAGTACCCGAAGCACCTGTCGGTGCTGCGACCTGGTGTCCCCAGGCAGGACGGACACGCCGGTCGCGCGCGTTCACGCTGCCAGCGTTGATGTTGGCTGCGGCAAATGCCCACTCGATATGCGGGCAGAGCGCAGCTGGTGCGGAGTGAATCCACACTCGTCCTGTGACCGACGCAGTGTCGGCCGCAGGGTTCCCGAAAACGGGATCAGTCATGTTGTGGCCCCTTGTGATGAGCGGACACCGCCACACGTACTGCGGTGTAAGACGAGGTTCGTCTTCCCCAACGCCCTCGGTCCGTCACTCTCATCAAGTCGCCGTTGCGGGTTCCACCCCGCAGTGACTGTCTTTGATTACTAGGGCTAGTGTGCCCGTTGGGGAAGCAGCCATCAACGCTCAACTACCACTTGACACCCCCATTTACTGAACCTTCACTTGAAGGTTCAGTCCGCCCTCCCAGCTGAAGGTTTATCCCTCCAGCGCGGCCCACAATTCAAAGTTAAACTTCGACCACAGCGGCTTTGCCCACTGACCAAAGTCCCGGTCGGTCAACACAATCGCGGCTCGTTTCGTTTCTTGATGCAGCCACATGAAAGTACCGGACTGGCCAAAGTGCCCCGCCACGTCGGCAGGCATATTGTCCCCAAACCACAACCGGGCTGGTTTCAAGTCGTTGCCGCCGCCAAAAATGGCAAACCCAATTCCCCAGTGTGACGGTCGCATCATGCCGTAGCCTGGCACTACCCCATCGAGCTCCGGGAACTGCTCGGTGAAAACTTCCTGCACCGTTGCGGGGTGCAGCAGCTGGGGCTCCAGCACTTCAGCGGCAAACTTTTCCACGTCAGCAACGGTGCTCACTCCCCCATGGCCTGCGGAGCCTTCCAAGTAGGTATCGCGCATCCCGAGCGGCTGCAGCACCGCCTCATCGAGATACTGCGCAAACGGCATGCCCGCTTCCGCTGCAATGGCGTCCGCGACAATGTCCATGCCTGCCGACGAATAGATCCGCCGCTCCTCCACCGGCTTTTCCTGCACCGGCTCACCAAAAGCGACACCAGATGCGTGCGACATCAGGTGCCGGACAGTGGACCCTTCGGGTCCCATTGCGTCATCAAGCTCAAAAATGCCTTCTTCAACCGCAACCATCACTGCCCAGGTGGTCAGCAGTTTTGTCACCGACATCAACCGGAACTGACGCTGTCGGTCGCCGAATTCGCCGACAATCTTCGGGGCGCCATCAGCGTCCGGTTCCGCCAGTACGGAGGCGGCAATGTGGTCGGCGGGCCAATATTTCAGGGTGTCGAGCACACTTTGGACGCTGCGTTGCGGTTGCGATTGCGGTTCTGGTTGTGATTGTGGCGAGGTCATGCCCTCAAGGCTAGTCCGCCACAACCACGCTAGGCATCAGTGGCGACTGGGGTGCGGGAGTTGAAGGCTTCCTCATCGAGCACACCTTCCTGCTTCGCCACCACCGCTGGCACCAACGCCTGGCCGGTCACGTTCAGAGCGGTGCGGCCCATATCGACAATTGGGTCAACGGCCAGCAGCAGGCCAACGCCGGCAAGCGGCAGCCCCACCGTCGACAGGGTCAGGGTCAGCATGACGGTTGCGCCGGTGGTGCCAGCAGTTGCCGCCGAACCAATCACCGACACGAAAACAATGAGCGCATACTCGGTCAGGCCCAAGTGCATGCCATAGAAGTCAGCGACGAACATCGCAGCAATTGCCGGGTAAATCGCGGCGCAACCATCCATCTTCGATGTCGCGCCAAACGGCACCGCGAAGGAGGCGTACGCACCTGGCACGCCAAGGCCCTGCTCGGTAATCCGCTGCGTCACCGGCATCACGCCGAGCGACGAACGGGTAAGAAAACCTAGCGAAGTCACTGGCCAGACGCGGCGGTAGAACTGCATTGGGCTCAGGCCGTGCATCAGCAGCACCGCTGGGTACTCCACCAGCGCCACCAAGAACAGCCCGACATAAATCGCAATGGCGAACTTACCGAGCGACCCGAGCGCATCCCAGCCGTAGGTCGCCACCGCGGTACCAATCAGTGCGGCGGTACCAATCGGTGCCAGGCGAATAATCCACCACAGCACCTTCTGCACCACCTGCAGCAGCGCTTCCATGAAGTCAATCACCGGCTGCGCCTTCGCGCCGGTCTGCACAATCGCCACGCCGAGGACCAGCGACACCACCAACAGCTGCAGCACCGCAAACGATGCTGTGGAGTTCAGCGCGCCGGATTCAGCCTGCTTGGTAGCAATCTGCAGCCCCAAAATATTGTCCGGAATCAGTGATTCCACGAACGCCCACCAGGAGCCAACCTTCGACGGTTCGGCAGCGGCATCCGCAGACACAGACGAGTTCAGGCCGGGCCGAATCAGGAACCCAACCGCAATACCGATGAGTGATGCGACCAGCGACGTTGCCATAAACCACAGCAGGGTTCGGCCCGCCAGCCGCGCCGCGTTAGTTACCTTCCGCAGGTTCGCTACGGAGGTAATCACCGCAGTCACAATCAGCGGCGGAATCATCACTTTCAGCAGCTGCACATATGTATCGCCGACGGTTTCTAGCGCTGTGGTCAGCCAATTCCCATCCGCCATCCCCTTGGCAATAAAGCCGAGCACGAGGCCGACGACTAGGCCAAGCCCGATTTGGACGCCGAAATTGTTCAGCCAACCAGGCAGCTGAATACCGTGATTATTTTTCGTTTCGCTTGTTGACGTATCGGTAGGCGCCGTTGCCTGCTGCGCAGGCGCTTGAGTGGAGTTAGCCACGTAAAAGTCCCCTTGTTAAGAATGATGAATGTTTCATTGCTCGCGAGATGTGGATCGCGGTGGTGGCTAACCGGCGTCGGCGGCGAGAATGCGGCCGGAAGTAAACGTCAAAAAGCCCAACAAATAGGCAGGTCGAAAGCACTGCGATAATCGGAAATGTTGGGAATGTTGCTGGCCGCGAAGGCGGCGCGGGCGTCGGTTAGCTGAAGTTAGCTAACCGCCTGACAGATGGCAGAGGCCTGCAGGCGGAGGTCCACCCAGCGGCGTGAAGTAAGAAGCAACATGTTGGACAACTTAGTACATGTGTCATCTTTTGCCAATATTCGCGTCGTGTAAAGCGGGGAAAAGCGGGCTGCTAGTAGGACTCCACGAACTTCATCACTTCCGTGAGCTGCGGTGATGGCGCAGTGCAGTTGCCACCCGCGCCAAGATACAGGCCGAGACGACCCTTCTCGGTTGGCCAGTAATAGGAGCAGTATTCGAGACCGGCGTCAGAAGGCCCCTGGTGAACTTCCCAACCCGACGACAGCCCAGCGGCAGACAACGACTGGAAACGTTCAAGGGAGGTTCGGATGCCATTGTCGGAATCGATGAGTTTTTGCGGCAAGAACGACACCGAAAAACGTACCGACTGGTTGCGCTGTGTGCCGTCTTCGTCCTTGACTTGGACTTTTGGCAGGGAGCCGTCGCAGAAGCGAATTTGGTACTTCGTGTTGAACCCCGGGGACATATTGGTCACCTGCAGGTTACTGAGAATTTCCGGCGGAATGGAACACGGCTCGGGGTTGCCCTTGTCGTCGTGAGTTTTCTCGACATAGGACTGCGGAGCGTAGGCCTCGGCGTTTTTGCCATCGCTGCCGCCGAGGAAGCTGAACGCCACGAAAGCGACGATAGCCAGGACGATAACTGCGCCACCGATTGCGAGAATCGTGGTGCGATTGTTGGCGGCTACGGCAAGCTTTGGGCTGCTGTCTGGGCTTTCCAGGTGACTCGATGGACCCGCTTGCTGCGGCAGACCAGCACCGGCAGTGAGATCCTGGGGATTTTCCTGCGGATGCTGCGGCTGAGCTGGGCGATTCGAATCGGTCATAGGCAAAGGTTAACGGAAATGCCCGGCAATGGCGGAAAAGTATGGTGGGGCCAACGGGGCTCGAACCCGTGACCAGCGGATTATGAGTCCGCGGCTCTAACCGACTGAGCTATAGCCCCCAGCAAAAGCTGCACCATGCAGTTTAGCGGGCTAATACTCCCCTAAGATCACTGGGGCGTGCCAAACTGGAACCTAAGAGCTTTCTTCGGCGTCCAAGCGGTTAGTCAAAGGTTAGAGGGAGAAATCGTGAATCAGCAGCCACGCGTTCTGGTGTGTGGGTCCATCAACAAGGACAGTTTTGTTTTGGTGGATCACTTCCCGGAGCAGGGCCACACTGTGCATGCGGAACCAGGTCCGAAGGCGTTGGGTGGCAAGGGCGCGAACCAGGCGGTTGCTGTGGCTACCGCGAAACTGCCGGTGAAGTTCGTCGGCACGATCGGTCTTGATGTCCGTGGCCAGGATGTGCTGGCGGAGCTGGCCACCTACAACGTGGATATTTCTTCGGTGCGCACGACGTCGACGCATCCGACGGGTGTGGCGGTGATTATGTCGAACGAAGCGGGCGACAACATCATTATCGTCACTGCTGGCGCGAACCAGGTCACCGATCCGGTCGATTTCGTCGACGCCATTAAGACCTCCAATTTGGTTCTTGGCCAGGGTGAAATCACTCCAGCAGCGACCGAGAAGCTTGCAACTTTGGCGAATATGCATGGTTGCCGTTTTGTGTTGAACTTGGCGCCGGTGCCGGAGTCGGTCTCCCCTGGTCTGATTGCCGCGGCTGACCCACTCATCGTCGACGAGCTGGAGGCCTACCAGGTTTTGCAGGCTCTCGATGAGGCACACGACCTTTCCCCCGAGGACATCCCGGCAATAATGCACCGCCTGTTGGACTATGCCAAGTCGGTGGTCATTACCGTGGGTCCGAAGGGGTGCGCTTATCAGTTGCAGAATGAGCCTGGTTGGCTGCAGCCGTCGGTGGAGGTTACTGACCCAGTCGATAGCACCGGTGCGGGTGACGCGTTTGTTGGCACCCTCGCTGCGCAACTTGCGCGCGGTAAGTCGCTGGCAGAGGCTGTGCTGTATGGCAACGCTGCCGGCGCGTTAGCGGTGCGTTCCATCGGCGCGGCGAAGTCGTTTGCCCCGTGGGATGAGGTGTCGGCGCTGGCGGAGGGCCAGCAGATGCCGAGCCGTGTTCCGGCTGGTGGCTTCCGCTACCGTCAGGCCTAGTTAGTTCCTTCCGACCCAATTGGTCACTGCACGGTTCTCCGTTTCGTGGCAATCTAGAATCATGACCGGCCCAATTGTTGCCGTTTGCGGCACTATCCGCCTGAACAGGCATTTTCGTGTTCACCATGCCCCTGCCAATGGTGAGCGCGTTGTCGGAGAGACAGGGATGATGCGTTTGGGTGGCCGCGGCGCCAACCAAGCCGTCGCGGTGGCACGTTCTGGTGTCCACGCCAAGCTTTTCGGTGTCGTCGGTGATGACACCACCGGCGACCGCTGCCTTGAGGTGCTCCGCAAGTACGAGGTCGACACCACCAACGTCCGCGTCATCGCCGGAGCCCACACCGCTGAGGTCTTGCGCCTCAACGCCGAAGACGGCACCACCGCCACCGTTGAGGTCAGCGACATTGACCGGTTGAACTCCCCCATTGAGCTTATTGACGAATTGAAGACCGCTAACGTGATTTTGGCTCAAGGCGGCTTATTTCCGAGCGTCACCCGCGAACTGGCCAACTTGGAGTTTGGAGGTCGCTTCGTGTTGAACCTCACCCCGGTGCGCGGTGTGTATAAGGACACTTTTGCTCACGCCGATCCGCTCATTGTCAATGAAGTGGAAGCCACCGAACTGCTCGATACCCTCGCGCCCGACAAAGGATTGACCGCGGAAACAGGCCCAGTCGCACTCGCGGAGGCACTTCGGGACTATGCCAAATCAGTGGTAGTCACATTCGGCGCTCGTGGTTGCGTCTTCATTGATGGCGCAGACGCGGAAATGTACTTTCAACCCAGCAGCCAGCTCGAAGTGCCGCTAGACAATGTTGGTGCTGGCGACGCCTTTGTTGGCGCACTGGCCGCCCGCTTGGCACGTGGCGCGGACCTCCATCACGCGGTCCGGTTTGGTTCAGCAGCCGGCGCACTGGCAACTCGCCGGCATGGCATGGTGGCCTCTTTCGGTGATGCGGAGCAAGTTGAAGAGCTGGCTGCAGAATTGCCACCTGCGGTGCTGGTCACAGACGATACTGACCTGCACCGCGCTCAACGGTAGTACGGCGCATAACCGCGTAAGATCAAGGCCATGGACGACTTCAGCATGCCCCCAAATCCTTACGAGGATCCGCACGGCGACTCGTTGCACAATAAACGTCAACAAGCTCAAATGGCCTTGGAAAAGATGGTCGGCCGCGGTGAGCTCACCTTGGCGGGGTACAGCGACCGCGCGGACATGATTTGGTCCACCCAAGATGCCACTGAGCTGGACAAAATCATTCACGAGTCCCGCACCACTGAAGTCGAAGCGTATGTTGACCCGCTCGCACCAGTTCTGCAACCGTCTGGGTGGCAGATTGTCAGCGACGTCAAACGCCAAGGCCAATTCCGGCTACCTGCCTACACGAAATGGAATTCCGTGATGGGCGATGTGAAGCTGGACCTGCGCGAAGCTCTTGTGGAACAGCGCGTTGTCGAGCTCGACCTCAACCTCATCTTTGCCGACATGACGCTGATTGTGCCGGCCGGCACCGACATCCACTGGGATGTACAGACCATTTTGGGCGACCAGAAAATGCGTCACGGGCGGGAAGATACCTTCGGTGGGTTCATCAACCGTCTCATTGGTGGACCAAAAGGCGGCATCATGGGCCGCGAAGTAGTCAAAGCATCGCGGCCAGCGCAGCGCCTCGTGGTGCGGATTACCGGACGGACTTTTGCCGGCGATATCAATGTCCGCGTTCTGGACGACATGGAACCGGCACCACTGTTCTAGCTTTTACCCACGAGTTTTCGCCTACGCTTGGGGTCATGAGCACCCCACAGATTCCCCGCGTCCTGTCCATTGCCGGCACTGACCCCACTGGCGGTGCTGGCATCCACGCCGACCTGAAGTCCTTCGCCGCCAATGGCGCCTACGGCATGGCAGTGGTCACCGCCCTCGTTGCGCAGAACACCGAGGGCGTCCGGTCGGTGCATATTCCACCGGTCGAGTTCCTGAAAGAGCAGCTTGAAGCTGTCTCTGATGATGTCACCATTGATGCCGTCAAAATTGGCATGTTGGCCACCACCGACATCATTGACACCGTCGCCGAGTGGCTGGGCAACACTCACCATGGTCCCGTCGTTTTGGACCCCGTCATGGTGGCCACCTCTGGCGACCGACTACTGTCCGCGGAAGCCGAAAGCGCACTGCGCCGACTTTTGCCCGACGCGGACCTCATCACCCCGAATGTGCCGGAGCTGGCGGTGCTGGCCAAGCGCAAACCGGCCGAAACCTGGATGGATGTTATTGACCAGGCGAAAACCGTGGCTGAGCGCTACAATGTTCAGGTGCTTGCCAAGGGTGGTCACCTAGACTCCACCACTGTCTACGATGCATTGGTGTCGCCAGAGGGAGAAGTCACTCAACTGGAAGCGCCACGTGTCGATACCCGTAACACGCACGGCACCGGCTGTTCCCTATCCTCTGCCGTCGCTGCGCTGTACCCACAGACCAAGGACTGGGCGCAGGCAGTGGCGCAAGCCAAACAGTGGCTCACCGAGTCGTTGCGCGCCGCGGATGACCTCAACGTTGGGCGTGGGCACGGGCCGGTGAACCACTTTGCGACGTTGTGGGCTGCTGAGGCTTAGCGAACCGGCAAATTGTCGACGATCTCAATGTCAGTGCCGTCTTCCCGCTCGTGTGTTTTCAGCACAAAATGTGGGTCGTAGACGGCTACGTCGGCACCGGATTCTTCCAGCGCAGTGATGCCGTCCAGCAGGATTCGGCTACCAGCAACGCGGGCGCGCCGCACCTCCGTCAAATCGACAATAATGCGCTCATTGGGCAGTTCCCGAGGGAGCACTTCCCATAGCAGTTCCTCGGCAGCAGAGAAGTTCAATGTGCCCTGCACATGGATGGTGGTGGTGTAGCCATCGGAAGTGATCTCACGCAGCGCATCACCACCAAACGGTTCAGTGGCCATGAGGTGCAGCCCCATGTCTTTCGACAGCTGCTCAAACACTCGGACACCGCGAACCGAGTTGCCTTTGCTATCTAGACGTGGCGAGAACGTCGCAATGCCCAACTGGCCAGGCAGCGTTCCCAAAATACCGCCGGAGACACCAGATTTCGCCGGGATACCAACGTCAAACAGCCACTGCCCTGCGCCGTTGTACATCCCAGCTGACACCATTACTGACTGCACTTGGCGGCAAATCTCTGGCTTTAGCACTTGTTTGCCGGTACGCGGCTGGACGCCACCGTTGGCCAAGGTGGCACCCATGACTGCGAGGTCACGGACGTTGACCAAAATCGAGCACTGCTGAACATAGCTGAAGACCGCATCATGGGCGGTGTCGTTGATGATGCCGTAGCTACGCAGCATATGCGCCAGCGATAGGTTACGGTCCGCCCCGGCGAATTCGCTTTCACACAGACCGTGGTCGATTTCCAGCTCGCGGCCGGCCAGGTCCGACATGAACTCCAAAATGAGCGCTATCCGGTCCTCAGTCGTGGACTCTTCGCCGTTAATCAACTGGTTCACGGCAATTGCGCCCGCGTTAATCATCGGATTCATCGGCCGGTTCGTGTCCCCTTCAAGGGACAACTCATTGAAGTCTTCGCCAGACGGTTCCGTACCGACGGTTTCCATCACCGTGTCCAAACCGCGGTCCTTCAACGCCAATGCGTACATGAAGGGTTTGGAGATGGACTGGATGGTGAACATTTCCTGGTCATCACCAGCGGAGTAAATGTTGCCATCAATGGTGCAGATAGCCATCCCGAGGAGGTCCGGCGTTGCGTCACGCAGTTCAGGGATATACGACGCCCGCGAACCCGAAATATTCGGGCGGGCAACGTCGAGCATCTTCTTCAGATAGTCCTGAACTGGTGTGCGCAAGTGGAAACTCCTTCGTGGTTAGGCAATAGTTTCCAGGCTACGCTTCTACAGCAGATTAATGGACACTAAATGGACGCATTGGGCCATTAACGCAAAAACACCAGGCAGAAAATCTTCTGACCTGGTGACTTGCTCCCCCAACTGGACTCGAACCAGTAACCCTTCGATTAACAGTCGAATGCTCTGCCATTGAGCTATGGGGGAATGTTCATTGCCGATGTCCTGGCAACGAGACATTACTTTAACCTCAACCAGCGCGGCCACCAAATCAGCAGGTCACAGCGGTGAAATTCGCCCCTGACTGGCGCGGCTATCCCTCACCTTTGGCCCGCTGCAACAGAATTCGCCGATACTGCTCCAACGCCATCAAATCTGCGAACACCTGGTTGTACTGTTCTGGGTCATCATCGGGGCGCATCCGCTGCAGCCGCGCCTTCAATTGCGTGATCTGCTCGGACACCCACGATTCCTGCAGCCGCGCCAGCACACTACCGGCATAGGGCTCCAGATTCTCCACATCCTGCGCCACATAGAGCGGTTCCACCGCCAACTCTGATACCAGCGAAGACAGCATCGGATCGCCCACCTGCGCGGACACTGCCTCCAAGTAGGCCACCGAACCAAGCGATGCCCCGCCGGCGCCTCCACCAACCGCCAACACTGCTTCTGCAAGCTGGCGATACACCGGCGCGCCAAATACATCCGTCGGCAACTGATCGAAATAGCTGGCCGTCGCTGCCGGTTCCTGCAGCACCAGCTTCAACGACTCACGCTGCACCCACAGGTGTGGGTCCTTCGGGTTTGGCCGCGGCATCGCAATTACTGCGCCGCCGCTGGCGCTTGCCCCGCCGAGCTGGTTATCGTCAACAAGCTCCTTGCGGCGCTTTAATTCTGGGGCCTTACGCGGACCGCGTTTGGCTTCCTGCCGCACCCGCTGCACCACCTCAACCGTGTCTGGCCACCCAGCCCAACCTGCAAGCTGCCGGGCGTATTCATCGCGCAGGGAACGGTCACGAATGCCGGCCACAATCGGTACGGTACGGCGCAGCGCTTGAATCCGACCGTCGGGTGTGGCGAGGTCGTAGTCCGCGAGCACATGCTTGACCACAAACTCGAACATCGGCACGCGGCGCTCCAACATGTCGCGCACGGCAGCATCACCACGCTCTAGGCGCAGGTCACACGGATCCATACCATCGGGCATCACCACGACATAGGACTGGCCAGTAAACAGCTGGTCACCTTCAAATGCCCGCAGTGCTGCCTTCTGCCCCGCCTCGTCACCGTCGAAAATGTAGATCAGTTCACCGCGGAAGTAGTTGTCGTCGAGCATCAAGCGGCGAATCAGCTTCAGGTGTTCATCGCCGAAAGCGGTGCCACAGGACGCCAGCGCCGTCTGCACCCCGGCAGCGTGCATGGCCATCACGTCTGTGTAGCCCTCCACGATGACGGTGCGGTGCTGCTCGGCAATCTGCTTCTTCGCCAGGTCAAGGCCAAAAAGCACCTTCGACTTTTTGTACAGCATCGTCTCTGGGGTGTTCATGTACTTGCCCAGATTGTCGTCGTCGTAGAGTTTGCGGGCGCCGAAGCCGATCACGTCGCCCGCAAGGTTTCGGATTGGCCACAGCAGTCGACGGTGAAAACGGTCAATTGGGCCGCGCCGCCCCATTTTGGACAGCCCAGCCGCTTCCAGTTCCTTAAAGTCGAAGCCCAGGCGAATCAGGTGCACTGTCAGGGTGTCCCACCCGTCGGGGGCGTAGCCGCAGCCGAACTCCTGCGCCTGCTCCCCACTGAAGCCACGGTCCTGCAGGAACTTCCGCGCCGTTTCCGCTTCGTCGCTTTTCAGCTGGGTGGCGTAGAAGCGTTGTGCTTCCCGGTTTGCGGCGAGCAGTCGCTGCCGGTTCCCGCCTGCTTCTTGACGGACTGGGCCACCGCCCTCGTAATTGATGCGGTAGCCAATACGGTCCGCGCAGGCCTCGACAGCTTCTGGGAAGCTGAGGTGCTCCATTTCCATCAGGAAGTTGAAGACATCGCCACCTTTGCCCGTGGAAAAGCAGTGGTAGTAGCCGTGATTGGGGCGGACATGGAAGCTGGGGGTCCGCTCGTCCTTGAACGGGCTCAAACCTTTCAGGGAGTCGGCGCCACCGGGTTTGAGCTGCACATATTCGGCGACGATTTCCTCAATCGCGGTGCGATCCCGGATCGCCGCAATGTCCGAATCAGGGATTCGACCTTTTCGTTGCGGCGCTGCGTTCATAGGTGCCACTCTAGACTTGCGCGAAGTCGCCAGCTGAGTGGGCGTGGACTCAGATGAATCCGGCTACTTTTCAGCAACCCGAACCTTTGCAGCTGGATCCAGCTTCGCGGCCTTCGCCACCGCTGCAGCGACTGTGCCAGCGACTCGATCATCCAGCGGCGACGGCACAATGTAATCCGTTGCAAGCTGATCACCGACAATGCCCGCAATCGCTTCAGCCGCTGCGAGCATCATCGACGGCGTGATGCGGCGGGCACCAGAATCAAGCGCACCACGGAAAATCCCCGGGAACGCCAGCACATTATTGATCTGGTTCGGCAAATCCGACCGGCCAGTAGCAATGACTCGGCCGTACTTTTCTGCCAGAGCATATGGAATTTCTGGGTCCGGATTAGCTAGCGAGAACAAAATCGGTTCCGGTGCCATGCCAGAGAGCTGCTGCTCGGTAATCGTGCCGGCGGACACACCAATGAATACATCCGCGCCGCGCAACGCAACGCCAGCATCGCCGTGCAGATTGCGTGGGTTCGTCAGCTGCGCCAACTCCTGCTTCACTTCATTAAGCGGCGACCGATCCTTGTGGATAATGCCACGTGAATCCAGCACGGTGATGTCCTGGACTCCGGCCTTGAGCAGCATCCGGGTAATGGCCACGCCAGCAGCGCCTGCACCAGAAATCACTACGCGGAGGTCCCCGAGAGCTCGGTCGGTGAGCTTACAAGCGTTAACCAGCCCGGCAGTCGTCACCACGGCGGTGCCGTGTTGATCGTCGTGCATCAACGGAATATCCAGCGTTGAAGTCAAGCGCTCCTCGAGCTCAAAACACCGTGGCGCGGAAATGTCTTCCAGATTAATCGCGCCGAACGATGGCGCCAGCGCCGTAATGACTTGCACCAGCTCCTCCAAGTCCTGCGTGCCCAGCACAATCGGAACAGCGTTCAGGTCACCGAAGGTCTTAAATAGCTGTGCTTTGCCTTCCATCACCGGCAGTGCACCGGCTGGACCAATATTGCCCAGACCCAACACTGCTGACCCGTCCGAAATAATGGCGACATTCCGGCCAGCCCACGTCAGTTCCCGCACCAAGTCAGGATCGTCCTGGATGGCCGAACATACTCGGGCAACACCAGGGGTGTACGAAACGGACAGATCACGTTTGCTTTCCAGCGACAGCTTCGAGCTGACTTCTAGTTTGCCGCCTCGGTGGGCGCTGAAAATCTCTTCGTCGGTAATGCCTGCAGGCAAGTTGTTGGTCACAGCTTCACTTCTTATGCGCAGTTCACCGGCGCATTGTCGGCCGCACCCGCGGTAGGCACGTCACCCTGCGACTTTACCACCGAGCTAGCTGACGAAACCCGCGCGATACACTAGAACGCATGGCACCACGCGGCACCGAACACCCCACTCCACACAACGGCAGCACAAGTAAAAGCGGCGGTTTTTTGAAGAAAAGCGGTGGCGCCGCCGCTGTCATCTTGGCGCTGCTAGCCGCAGCTTTCGGAACGCAACAAGCCACCTCTCATGATGCCGATAACGCAGATCAGGCAAACACAGCAGAAAGTTCAGCGTCGAGCGCGACGTCATCAACAGCCCGAAAACCGGGCCCCAAACCGTCAACAAGCCCCAAAGTGCACCCCAGCAATGCCGACGACGGGGTGTGTCCCCTGGTGGAACTGCCTGCCGAAGCGGAAGTGAAGATTGAGGGGATTCTGGCGGGCGACCCGATGATCAGCCCGGAAGATGGGAAACATTTCGGCAACTACGAAGGGCTGCTGCCGAAGGAAAAGAGCAGCTACTACCGCGAATACACCGTGCAAAAACCGGGGCTGAATCACCGCGGACCGTGGCGCATTGTTGTCGGAGGTGGCACGAAAACTGACCCTGACACGTGGTACTTCACCTTCGACCACTTTGAAACCTTCTGCGAAATCACTGACGCCGAAGGCTAAGTGGCCCGTACCGGCTAACCCCACGCAGTGGTGATGCCGAAAGCATGCTTATCCAAGCGCTCCAGACGCGACTCAGTGAGCGAAGCAATCTGGTCGACAATAATGCGCAGGCACGCAAGCTCATCGCCGGCCTCAGCCGCGCGGATATACGCAGCCTGGAAAACCGGGTCCAACGTGCCCGGCGCGCCTGCCGACAAATAATCGCCCACCCGGAAAATCCGGTCCCGTTCCCGCTGCTGACGGGTGGTATGCGCCGGCAAATCCATCACATACAGCACCGCGATGGACTTCAAAATGATGACTTCCGACTCCACAATCGGCGGGATAATGAAATCCGTGGCGTAGCGGCCAATACCGGCATCGGGGTCGCCGCCAGCGGCTGTCCATGCCTGGCGGGTTGCGGACACCGACGCAGTGACGAAACGGCCCACCAGCTCTGACGTCATCCGCTTGAGTGCCACCACTGCCTGCAATGACCCATCGAACTCGGCGGCGGCCTGCACCACTGGCAGATCCGCCAGCCGACCGGCAGCTTCCACCAGCTCCGCGGCATCACCACCGAAAGCCTGCGCGCCGCGGTCAGCCAACGCCGCCAACTCCACGGTGTCCCACAGCACGTTCAGATCAATGCGGCCGGAAACAATGCCGTCTTCCACATCGTGCACGGAATAGGCGACATCGTCTGACCAGTCCATGATTTGCGCTTCCAAACAGCGACGCTCCCCTGGCGCCCCATCCCGGATCCAGGCCAATACGTCGGCGTCCTCGTCGTAGGCGCCATATTTGCGACGAATACTGCCATCGTCATTCCAGCGGGTCCACGGGTATTTGCAGGCTGCGTCCAAGGCCGCGCGAGTCAGGTTCAGGCCACGGGGGTCGCCCTGATTGTCCAGGACTTTTGGCTCTAGGCGGGTCAGGATTCGCAGGGTCTGCGCGTTACCTTCAAATCCGCCGCATTCGGCAGCGAACTCGTCGAGGGCGCGCTCCCCATTGTGGCCGTAGGGCGGGTGACCAATGTCATGACACAAGCCTGCCAGTTCTGCGAGGTCTTGGTCGGCACCAAGGTCCGCCGCGATCCCTCGCGAAATCTGGGCGACTTCCAGCGAGTGGGTGAGCCGAGTGCGGGGCGTATCGCCATCGTGCGGGCCAACGACCTGGGTTTTGTCGGCAAGTCGGCGCAGCGCAGCTGAATGCAGGACGCGGGCGCGGTCGCGGGAAAATTCAGCCCGGTTTTCCGACAACCCAGGTAGCAGCGATGCTTTCTGTTCGCTATCGAGGAAACGGGCCTGGTCTTCGGCAGAATAACGGTACGGAATCATGATGAACCAATTGTGCCTGAGCAATTGCGATTATTGTGGGATGCATGCGACATGTTGCTGACAAAAATTCCACGTCAACCCCATTTTTGATTCGAGTCGGTGCAGCTGCCGGTATCGGAGCGGTCATGAGCATCGGCGGCGCGGCTTGGGGCGCTTTCCCGGGCGCGGTGGCGCAGACCCCCGCCGCGGGAATTACCGAAGTCAGCATGCCCGCTGGACAGCACACCGTGTTAGCGTCCGCGCCGCAGCTTTACCGCCAGTCCGTCACTGATGAATCCGGGGTGCTCAGCGACTCCGATATTAGCGACCTAGAAGCGCGGATTACCGAGACCGAAGCCGATACCGGGAAAATGGTTTTCATCGTTTTCGTCGATAGCTTCGATGGTTTATCCGCCGATACGTGGGGCCAGCGTGCCTATGATGCCAACGCAGCCGACAACCTCGTGCTCGTTGCAGTCGCGGTGAAAGATGGGTTTTACACCGTCAAGGGCGGCGCCGATTTAAGCCAGTCCGAAGCGCAAGAAATTGGTACGGCCATGTCTTCCGACCTGCGGGCGAAGAATTGGGCTGGGGCGGCACAAGCAGCGATTAACCAGGTACAACATGGCGATGACTTCAACGCCGTGCCTCTTGCTGTCGGTGCCGGTGGCGCTGCGGTCGTCGGTGGCGGCGCCTTCTGGTGGGCTCGCCGCAACCGTAAACGCCGCACGACCGCGCAAGTCGGCGACGCCCGGAATATCAACCCTGCTGATACCAATGCACTGCACCAGCTCGATGTCGATGTCCTTGACGAGTTGTCCAAGGAAGAATTGGCCTCCACCGACGAATCCATTCGCCGCGCAGAAACTGAACTGCAGATGGCTACCGCGGAATTCGGCCCGGAGCGCACTCGCCCACTGTCGCAGGCCCTTGCCCAGTCCCGCCAAGCGTTGGCGGAAGGTTTTCAGCTGCGGCAGCGCCTTGACGATTCCATCCCGGAAAGCCAGCAGGAGCGCCGCGACATGATGGTGACCATCATTAATCGTTGCGGTACCGCCGATGACGCGCTGGACAGCCAAACTGAAGAGTTCGGCAAGATGCGCGAAATGATGCTGAACAGCGACAGCAAATACACGGAACTGACGCAGCAGCTGGTGGCACACACCAGCCGCCTTCCCCAGGTGCGCACCACCCTCGACGGTTTGAAGCAGCGCTACCAAGAAAACGTGCTGGCTTCCATCGCCGATAACCCCGAGGTGGCCGAAGAGCTGCTGCATGAAGCCGACGATGCGTTGAACACTGCCCTAGAAATCCGTAAGCAGCCAGCCGGCCAGCAGGCAGGGCTTTTGGACGCATTGACCGCCGCAGAAACTGCCTTGAATCAAGCTGCCACCAACATGGACAACGTGGACCGTGCGGAAGAACGCATCCTCGAGGCACGCCGCCAGATGGACAGCCTGATTCAGGAGGTGGCAGAGGAGATCCGGCAGGCCGATGCCCTGCTCATGGATGCGCAACGCCCAGGATCGACCATTGACGTCGCCAAGCTCGGTGCGGCGCGGAAGGCTGCGGACGCTGCCTTGACGGACGCCCGCAACCGTGGCGAACAAGAGCCACTGGAGACATACTCCACGCTGCTAGACGCTGACGCCACCTTGGACATTGCCTTGGCAGAGGCGCAGGACGCCAAGCTGGACCAACAGCGCAGCATGCAGCTGCTTGGCAAGCTGAAAAATGATGCGGCCGCGCAGATTGGTGCTGCAGACGACCTGATTTCCTCGCGCGGGCGGATTATTGGCGGCAAGGCGCGTACGTCGCTGCACACCGCTAATCAGCACTTCGACAATGCGCTGCGGTTGGAAAGCACTGGCGACCTCCACAGCGCTATTGGGGCCGCGCAGGAAGCGCAGCGCGCCGCGAAGGATGCGACCAGTCGTGCGCAGCGCGACATCCGAAACTTTGATGCGCAGCAATTCGCCGGATACGGCAGCTACGACTATGGCTACGGTCGTCGCCGCCGTGGTGGTTCCAACGCTGGGGCGTTCATCGCCGGTGCGGTGCTCAACAGCATCTTGAACAGCGGCGGCCGCGGCGGCGGCTTCGGCGGCGGAGGATTCGGTGGCGGTGGCTTCGGTGGCGGAGGTGGCGGCGGCAGCTTCTCCGGCCGCTTCTAACCGCAGCTACACCCGCAGGTCGCCTGGCCCATACGCCAGGCGCAGCACCCACGCTAAGAACAGTCGGTCGACAAACTGCGGCTCCGTGTCCGCTAGGTCACCGACCCAGGAAATCCCCACTTGTCGGTTCACGCGGTGGCGCTGCCAATGCGCCACGGTTTGCACTTCCCCGCCGGCACTGTCGGAACCGGCAATCGGCATGGCCACGGACACAATTTTCTTCCGGGAAATGACATAGCCGCGGTCGCCGCATTGCACAGACAGTCGAGATGTCGTCAGTCCCATGGTGCGTACCGAGCACGGCAGCAACTCTAGGCGTTCCCCAGTGGCGGGGCGCGTGAGCGTCACTGGCAGGTCCATGGTGACGTCCAGTCGGGGACCAAATTTCCGGTCCGCGCTGAATACGAATTCGTGCCCGTCAGCGAGCACGGTGAGTCGGTCGCGGGAGTATGTGGCCAAACAGCGGCCCGTTTCGTCAATAAGCTGCTTGTTTTGCCACTGCCACCGCGACATTTTATCCCACCTGCCAGAACAGAAACGCGATTACTGCCAAAAAGACCAGTACCCACATCACGATAGTCCGAGATGAGACGGTCCGCGCGTGGATAAGCTGCCGCGCGATAAATGCGACGGCAATCTTGGCGTCGGTATCCAGGGCTCGGCCAGCGTCGGTGTCGAACTCGATGCGTGGGTTGCGCACGGCGCGGTCCGCGGAGGTGAACTGTCCCAGTTTTTCGCCATGCACGGTCTCAAATACGAACTGCGAGGACGATTCCCGGGTCACCACCATGCCGTCACCAATACCTGAGACCGCAAAGTTCTTTGCGTCAGTGAGCTTTTTGACGGCTTGGGCCGATGTCACAGTGATGGCTTCGCCACCAATCGGGGTGATAGTCCACGGGCCAGCAGCTGGCGCGTCGACTTCCCACGAGCCTTCATCGGTGTTCACGCTGGCGGTGCCCTCACCAGAGGACACCGTGGCAATGGCGTCGCCGGACGCGGCAATCAGCGTCGCGTGGGTACGACCGTCGGCCGCGGACTGCTCGTCAAAGCGCCACGCTTCCACAATGGCATCGCCATCGCGGTAAATGCCGTAATCCGGCAGCTTCGCGGCCTGCGGCAGATCCGTGTACGGATCTTCCTGGGTTTCAGGGTTCGTGTTGAGGTCCCGCTCCAGGTCCTTGTCCGGCTCCGTCATGCGCGCTTCCTTTCGCCTTTAGCAGCCGACGAGGCGGGCAGCCAGGTAGGACTGCAGCTGGTCGATAGCCACGCGTTCCTGGGCCATGGTGTCACGCTCACGGACAGTCACAGCGCCGTCTTCCAGCGAGTCGAAGTCGACGGTCACGCAGAATGGGGTACCGATTTCGTCCTGGCGGCGGTAACGGCGACCAATCGCACCGGAGGTGTCATAGTCGACGTTCCACAGCTTGCGCAGGTCAGCGGCAATCTTCTCTGCGGTTGGGGTCAGGGTGTCCTTCTTCGACAGTGGCAGCACCGCGACCTTGATTGGCGACAGGCGTGGGTCTAGACGCAGCACGGTACGGGTATCGGTACCGCCCTTGGCGTTTGGCACTTCTTCTTCGTCGTATGCGTCAACCAGGAAGGCCATCAGGGAGCGAGTCAGGCCGAAGGACGGCTCAATCACCCATGGGTGGTACTTCTCGCCGGTGACTTGGTCGTGGTAGCGCATGTCTTCCACGGAGTGCTCGGTGTGGCATGCCAGGTCGTAGTCGGTGCGGTTGGCCACACCCATCAGTTCGCCCCACTCGTTGCCCTTGAAGTGGAAACGGTATTCGAAGTCAATGGTGCGCTTGGAGTAGTGGGCACGCTCGCCGTCTGGCACATCAAACTTGCGAATGTTCTCTGGGTTGATACCCAGGTCAACGAACCAGTTCCAGCACGCGTCGACCCATTCGTCGAACTTCTCGGTTGCCTGGTCTTCCGGCACGAAGTACTCAATTTCCATCTGCTCGAATTCACGAGTACGGAAAATGAAGTTACCTGGGGTGATTTCGTTACGGAACGCCTTACCAATCTGCGCGATGCCAAATGGTGGCTTCACACGGGAGGTCGTCATCACGTTCTTGAAGTTCGTGAAGATACCCTGCGCGGTTTCTGGGCGCAGGTATGCCAGGCCTTCTTCGTCAGCGACGGCACCGAGGTAGGTGCGCATCAGGCCGGAGAACAGCTTTGGTTCAGTCCAGTTACCTGGCTGGCCGGTTTCTGGGTCGTTGATGTCGGCCAGGCCGTTTGCTGGTGGGTGGCCGTGCTTAGCTTCGTAGGCCTCCAGCAGGTGGTCAGCGCGGTAGCGCTTGTGGGTGTGCAGCGATTCGACCAGTGGGTCGGTGAAGGTTGCCACGTGGCCGGATGCTTCCCACACTTGGCGCGGCAGGATGATGGACGAGTCCAAGCCGACAACGTCGGCGCGTGCCTGTACGAAGGTGCGCCACCACTGGCGTTTGATGTTTTCCTTCAGCTCTACGCCGAGTGGACCGTAGTCCCAGGCAGAGCGAGTACCGCCGTAGATCTCACCACAGGGGTAGACCAGACCTCGGCGCTTGGCCAGGTTTGCAACGGTATCGACAATCGACTTGTCAGCCACGGGGCGTCTCCTTCATCCAACTTAGCGTTTAGACATACACGAACAACCCTATATTGTCACCGATTGCACCGATGCAGTCAGGCCGACGTATTCTTTTGACAAGTGAAAGTTTGAGGTATCAACAATGTCATCTGCTTCGTCTCCTGCTTCAGCTACTGGTCCTGAGGGCGTCGACCGCTCCGAGCAGAAGGCCCCGCGCCTGGGAGCCCGCAATACCAAGCAGCGCGACGCCGTCTACCAGGTTCTCACCCAAGAAGAACGTTTCTTGTCGGCCAAAGAGGTCCACAATAAATTGCTCTCGCAGGGCACCAAGGTGGGGTTGGCTACCGTCTACCGGACGTTGCAGGCCATGGCCGATTTAGAGCTTGTTGACGTTTTGTTCAACCAGCAAGGGGAAGCAAAATACCGGTTCTGCGAGAGCAATGAACATCACCATCACCTAGTGTGCACGGAATGTTCCGCCAGCGTAGAAATCGACGGTGGCCCAGTGGAAGCCTGGGCGGAACAACTTGCCGAGCAAAACGGCTACACCAAAACTGGCCATGTCGCCGAAGTATTCGGCGTCTGTGCCGAATGCTCCGAGGACGAGAAGAAGTAGACCAGTAGCGGCCGTGTGCGCGCCGCTACTTCGGCACGGGGTTATTTAGCACGGGGTTATTTTTTCACGCCACCGAAACGTCGGTCGCGGCGCGCAAATTCGCTCACCGCATCAAACAGGTGCTCGCGGGTAAAGTCCGGGAACAGCACATGCTGGTACACCATCTCGGCGTACACCGACTGCCACGGCAGGAAATTCGAGGTGCGCATCTCCCCCGATGGCCGCAAAAACAAGTCGACATCTGGCATCTCTGGGACATACATGTAGCGGCTCACTACGTCCTCGGTGATATCGAGTCGGCGTAGTTTCCCAGACTGCACATCGTCAACAAGCGAACGGATTCCATCAGTGATTTCGGCCCGGCCGCCATAATTAACGCACATCGTCAAGGTCAGGCCGGTGTTATTCGCCGTGATCTTTTCGGCCCGCTCGAGCTCCCGAATCACCACCCGCCACAGTCGCGGTCGGCGGCCAGCCCAGCGCACGCGCACATTTTTGCTGTGCAGCTCATCGAGCCGACGACGCAGCACATCGCGATTAAAGCCCATGAGGAAGCGGACTTCATCCGGGGAGCGCCGCCAGTTCTCCGTCGAAAACGCATACGCCGACAGGTACTCCACGCCCAGTTCCCGGCAGGCATCTACCGCATTCATCAGCACCTGTTCGCCACGTTTATGGCCCTCGGTGCGCGGCAAGCCACGTTCCTGCGCCCATCGACCATTGCCATCCATCACCAGCGCAATATGCTTCGGGATGAACTCCTGCGGAATCGTCAATGCCGGATGGGATTCCGGGGAAGTTGCTGCGTGCTGCTCAGTCACTTGTTCCTCACTCACGTGTTCATTGTGCCAGGCATCTGCACCTCAACGAAGTTCAGTGCCCGCACTCCGCGTTCCAAATGCCACTGCACCAAACCCTGCACCAACGTCCGAGCGCGCGCGACAATATCCATAAATCCTGGCTCAGTTGCGGCTGCATCGACAGCGGGCCACGCGTCATTGGCCAGCCACCACATCAACCGAACAGCTTCCGGTGGCGGAGTTGCGGCGCCTGGTGGTCGGCATTGCACACACACTGCCCCACCGCTGGGCGCATGAAACGCGGTATGTGGGCCCGGCGCGCCGCACTGGCTACAGTCCACCAGCGACGGCTGCCACCCTGCAAGCCCCATCGCTTTGAGCAAGTAGGAGTCCAGCACCAGCGCCGGCATCCGGATGGTGCGGGCAATTTCAGCCAACGCAGCCCGCGTGAGTTGCCACAATTCATGCTGTGGGCCATGCACCTCGGCGGCAAAACGTTCCGCCGACTCAAGTACTGCACAGGCTGCGGTGTACTTCGGGTAATCATCCACAATGGCCGCCGCCCAGGTTTCCACGGTGTCGGCCTGAGTGATGGTCGCTAAACTGCGGCCGGGGTAAAGCTGGACGTCAATGTCGGTGAAGGGGTCAAGCCGAGAGCCAAATCGGCTGCGAGTGCGGCGCACACCTTTAGCTACCGCCCGCACCAGCCCATGGTCCTGGGTCAGCAGCACTAAAATGCGGTCTGCTTCACCGAGCTGATAGCGGCGGACCACCAGCGCTCGATCCCGATACCCACGCATAGAAAACCAGCTAACCCCCAGCTAGAAGCCCAGTCGGCCCAGCTGCTTCGGGTCAGACTGCCAGTCCTTGAGCACCTTAATGTGCAGGTCCAAGAATACGGAACTGTCCAGCAGCGCCATGATTTCTTTCCGGGCGCGCTGCACAATTGACCGCATCCGGTTGCCGTCCCGGCCCTGCAGAATCATCTTCTGTCCCGAACGTTCCACATAAATCACCGCACGGACAACCATCACATGTGGTTTATCTTCATCCGGATGTGCCTCTTCAATGTCGACGGCCACCGAGTGTGGCAGCTCATCGCGCAGCCCCGTCAGCGCGGCCTCACGAATCAGCTCGGCCATGCGCTTTTCGGTGCCCTCATCCGTCACGTGCCCATCTGGGTAGAACTTCGGTCCTTCCGGAAGCTGCTCTGCCACCACGTCGACGAGGGTGTCCAAGTTCGCCGCGTCCTTCGCGGACACTGGCACCACTTCGCATTCACCGCCGAGCAGCGCATGCAGTTCCATCAGCTGCATACCGACTTGGTCCCGGCCCGCCTGGTCAATCTTGGTGACAATGCCCATCAGCTTCACCTTCGGCGCTAGCTTCTGCACCGATTCCAGGATCCATCGGTCACCAGGACCAATTTTTTCGTTCGCCGGAATGCACAGCGCAATCAGGTCCACGTCAGAGTAGGTGTCTTCAACCACCTCATTCAGACGCTTACCGAGAAGCGTGCGCGGCCGGTGCAAACCGGGCGTATCGACGAGCACAAGCTGCGCCATCGGGCGGTGTACCACACCACGGATTGGGTGCCGGGTCGTTTCCGGCTGGTTCGCGGTGATCGCAATTTTCTGCCCCACCAGAGCATTGGTGAGTGTGGACTTGCCGGTGTTTGGCCGGCCGACGAAAGCCACAAACCCCGACCGGAAGTCTTCCGGCGCGGCAAACTGGTCCGCCGTCCCGGCAAGGTCGCCGATGTCGTCCATGTCGATGGCAACGCCGTCGGTGGTGTTGAACTCCGACAGGTCAAATTGATCAGATTCAGTCATTGCGGTCCTCGTGTTCTCCGTCGAAGATTTCTGGCGATGGGTCAGGGTGGGCAGTCACAAGTGCGTGCGTCACACGCATCCGGCCGCGGCGGTTCCGGTGGCCTTCGGCCACAAAACTCAAACCAGCAAACCGCACTTCTGAACCCGGCAACGGCACTCGGCCTAGGCCATAAGCCAGCAGACCGCCAACAGTGTCGACTTCATCGGTGACATCTTCTGGAAATACCAAGTTCTCGCCATACCGGTCTTCCCAGAATTCAATCAGTTCTTCCAAGCTTAGCTTTGTCACTACCCGGAAAGAACCATCCTCTAGATCTTCAATGGGAGCGGTTTCAGTCAGGTCATACTCGTCAACGATTTCGCCGACGATCTCTTCCAAGATGTCCTCGATGGACACCAAACCCGCGATGCCACCATATTCGTCAACAAGCATGGCGATGTGGAACCTTTCCACCTGCATATCCTGCAACAAATCATCCAGGTTCTTGGAATCGGGCACGAATACCGCAGGGCGCATCACTTCAGTGACGTTGACGCTACGGCCACCATCAGTGAGGTTATAGGTCTGCTGCACTAAGTCTTTGAGGTAGATGACACCGAGGACATCGTCGACAGATTCGCCGATGACGGGAATGCGGGAATGCCCCGAGCGCACACACAGCGCGGTGGCTTGACCGGCGTGGCGAGTCGACTCGATCCACACCATCTCTGGGCGGGGCACCATCACGGTGCGGGCCGTGGTTGACGCTAAATCGAATACCGACTGGATCATGCGGCGTTCATCAGACTCTACAATGCCGCGTTCCTGGGCAATGTCGACCATTTCGCGCAGCTCGATCTCGGTGGCAAATGGCCCATCACGGAAACCGCCGCCTGGGGTGACCACCGAACCGACACGAATCAACAACCCCGAAATTGGCCCAATCAGCTGCGCCAAACCGGAAAGCACAATCGCGGCGCGCATGGAGATGGTGTACGGGTTCTGACGGCCCAATGTGCGGGCCACTACCCCAAGGCCGACGTAGGACACCAAGGTCATCGACACAATGGCTGCCACAATCGCCCATGGGTAGGAGTCAATGGCGTCAATAGCTAGTGCGGTGACCAGCACGGCAGAAGACACTTCGCACAGGGTGCGCAGCAGAACCAACAGGTTGACGTGCTGCGCGCGGTGGTCCAGCACATTCAGCAGCGACCGCGCCCCCGAATGGCCAGTATTGTGCAGCTCTTCGACGCGGGTGCGGGCCACATAGCTGACCGCGGTTTCGGTGATATTAATCATCGATGCCAGCGTCAGCAGCACAACCACTGCCGCTAGCATCCCGAGGTCAACGACCATTACTCTTCATCCAGCACATCATCCAATGCTTCACGCTCCGCGGCTGACGGGAAGGCACCTGGGTTAATCGGCTTATCGTGGAACTCCACGCCGCGGCGGTCAATATCGTCATACCAGTCGCTGAGCAGTTCGTTTTGCAGTGCGAACATCCGCTGCTCATCATCTGGCTCAATGTGGTCATAGCCGAGCAGATGCAACACCCCGTGCACCGTCAACAGCACCAGTTCATGCGCTAGTGGGTGGTCCGCTTTCTCAGCTTGTCGGGCAGCGAACTCTGGGCACAGCACAATGTCGCCCAGCATCGCCCCTTCTGGGGTTTTCGCATCCGGTCGGCCGGATCCTGGGGTCAGCTCATCCATCGGGAAGCTCATCACGTCCGTTGGCCCTTCCAGGTCCAACCACCGCAGATGCAGGTCCGCAATGACGTCCGAGGTGACAATATGGATCGACATTTCCACCGCTGGGTGAACGTCCATCCGGGTCAGCGCATATTTGGCAACGTCAATGAGCGATTCTTCATTGACGCCGACACCGGACTCGTTAAAAACCTCAATGCTCATGACTATTTGCCCTTCTTGGCGGCCTTGTTGCGTGCTTCGGTTTCATTGTCGTGACGGTCGTACGCGTCGACAATTGCCGACACCAAATTATGCCGCACCACGTCGGCGCTGCCGAGGTCAGCGAAGTGAATCCCATCCAGCCCCTCGAGGATATGGCGCACCACCCGCAGCCCCGACTTTTGCCCACCAGGCAGGTCTACCTGCGAAATATCACCGGTGACAACCATCTTGGTGCCAAACCCCAGGCGGGTCAGGAACATCTTCATCTGCGCCGGGGTGGTGTTTTGAGCCTCATCCAGGATGACAAACGCATTATTGAGCGTACGGCCACGCATATATGCCAGCGGCGCCACCTCAATGACTCCGGACTCCATCAGCTTCGGAATAATTTCCGGGTCCATCATGTCGCGCAGTGCGTCATGCAACGGCCGCAGATACGGGTCAATCTTCTCGTGGAGAGTGCCTGGCAGGAAACCCAGGTTCTCCCCGGCTTCCACTGCAGGGCGGGACAGGATAATCCGCTCCGCCTCTTTGTTCTGCAGCGCCTGCACCGCTTTCGCAACCGCCAAATAGGTCTTACCGGTACCGGCAGGGCCAATGCCAAACACAATCGTATTGTCATCAATCGCTTCGACATAGTCGGCTTGGCCCGCAGTCTTCGGCCGCACTACTTTGCCTCGGCGGCGAATAATCTCCCCGGCTAACTGCGCTGCCACTGACTGTGGCGCCTCCGCCGACACCATCGACACCAGGCGGGTGACCGATTCGCGGGATAGTTCATGGCCGCGTTTTGCCATCGCCTGCATTTCCCGGAACACCCGGATAGCCACCGCGGTTTGGGCTTTACTGCCGTTGACGGTGACTTTCGTACCGCGCACATGGATAGCGGCGCCGAGTAAATTCTCCACCACCCGCAGGTTGGCGTCGGCAATACCTAACACAGTCTGTGCGTATTCCGGTTCCAAATGCACGATGGTGGTGACGGTGGAATTTTGGCTGTCCGTTGCTATTTTGAACTCGCCTGCCTTAACTCGCTAGTAATTGTTTTTCTCAAGCTTAGTCGGGTAGCTGCACCCATCACTGCCGAGTCAGTCCCAGCGTGGGGTCAGCGCACCCAGTGCCCCCAACGCCACTGCCCCAGCCGCCGCACTGCGCAACACCTGTGGCCCCAGCACCACACTTCGGGCGCCCGCCTCGGTAAAAGCCGCGATCTCTTCCTCCGTGACGCCGCCTTCTGGCCCGACAATCAGAACAATATGCCCCGATTCCGGCAACGGCACCTGTGTCAGCGGGGTCGCCGCGGTTTCGTGCAGTACCAGCGCGGTATCCACCTCAGCAATGAGCTTTTTGACGTCCGCAGTCGTCGCGGGGCCACTGACCTCTGGAATCCAGGATCGGCGGGCCTGCTTAGCTGCTTCGCGGGCAGTGGCCGCCCACTTGTCTCGGCCCTTTTCTTGCTTCGGACCGGACCATCTGGCGATGCAGCGCGCCGCCTGCCAGATCACAATCCGGTCAACGCCAGCTTGTGTCATCAGGTCCACGGAAAGCTCACCGCGTTCGCCCTTTGGGATCGCCTGCACGACGGTGATTTCTGGTCCTGGTCGCAGTACATCCGCCAGCTCAGTCACTGCTACTGCAATGGCTGTTTTGCCGCGAACTTCGCTGATGGTGCCCGTTGCCCGACGGTCACGACCATCTGTTAACTGAACCGCTTCGCCCACTTTGAGCCGTTTGACGGTAGCAGCATGTCGGCCTTCCGCTCCGTCAATAAGCACTGTGCTGACTCCCTGCGGCCCTAAGGTTTCCGGCAAGGCGTCCGCAATGAAAACAGGCAGGCTCATGGGCAATCCTTCTGTGGGTTAGCGGCCGAAGCTGCGGCGCAGGCGAGCAAACACGCCCTCATCTGGCTTTTCAGTCAGCCCGGCGCGCTCGCTGGAACGCTCCGCCAGCTGCTGCAGCAACTCACGGCTCTTCTTATCCAGCTTCGTTGGCACCGTCACGGTGATGTGCGCCAACAGGTCGCCATGCTCGCTGGAGCGCAGCTTCGGCATGCCCTGGCCCGGCAGGCGAATAACCTGCGATGGTTGGGTACCTGGCTCAATATCGATGGTGATTTCCTCGCCGACTAGCGACTCAATGTTGATGGAGGTGCCCAGCGCCGCGTCAGCCATTGGCACGTTGAGGTTCACATGCAGGTCGTCGTGGTCGCGGTGGAAAATGTCATCTTCGGTGGTTTCGATTTCCACGTACAGGTCACCAGCTGGGCCGCCACCTGGGCCAACCTCGCCTTGGCCAGCCAGACGCACCCGAACTCCGTCGTCCACACCAGACGGGATGTTGACGGTGATGTCGCGGCGAGCACGCACGCGACCGTCGCCACCGCAGCGCTTACATGGGTCTTCAATGATTTCGCCGGTGCCACCACAACGGCCACACGGCCGAGAGGTCAGCACGTTACCGAGGAAGGACCGCTGGACCTGCTGGATTTCACCGGCACCATTACAGTCCGGGCAGGTCACAGGGGCCGCGCCGGATTCGGACCCGGAACCACCACAGTCGGTGCACAGCACCGCGGTGTCCACTTCGACTACTTCCTGCACACCGGTGTAGGCCTCACCAAGGGAAATGGCCAGCTTGATCAGCGCGTCGTTGCCGCGGCGAACGCGTGGCATTGGTCCGCGGGTGCGGGCACCACCGCCGAAGAAGGAGTCGAAGATGTCGCCGCCGAACATGTTCGCAAACATGTCGCCGTACCCGGCTGTGCCTTGGGTTTCGTCAAGTGGGTCACGGCCAGCGTCGACCATCCGGCGTTTGTCTGGGTCGGACAATACCTCGTAGGCAACGGATACTTCGCGGAAGCTCTCCGCCGCGTCTTCGTTGTCTGGGTTGCGGTCCGGATGGAACTTCATCGCCAATTTACGGTAGGCCTTTTTGATTTCCTGGTCGGTTGCCGACCGGTCGATACCAAGGATGCCGTAATAATCTCGTGCCACGCCCACTTATCTTTCTTCTGATCGCTCGGCGCGCTGCTTGGGGTGCGCGCCCAGAAAACACCTATGACTCTATGCCAGAGTTACTCGTTACCAAGAACTCGGCCCATGTATTGTGCAACGGCAGCAACCGCCGCAATTGTTCCCGCATAGTCCATGAATGTGGGGCCGACCACACCCAACCCGCCCATGCTGACCGCTCCAGAGCCATAACTCGCCGCCACCACCGCCGTGTTCCGCAGGTCTTCATCGAGGTTTTCTTCACCAATACTGACCCGCACGCGGTGCAGGTCAGACGCTGCCGACAGCAGTTTCAGCAGCACCACTTGCTCTTCGAGGGCATCGAGCACCGCGGACAGGCCGACGGAGAAATTCGGGGCTTGCCGCGCCAGGTTGGATGTCCCAGCCAGAATCAGCCGGTCCGGTGGCTGTTCCAGCAGTTCCTCAATCAGGACGGTGGCACAGCGGGTAATGGTATCGCGCAACTCCGAGGGCCCATTTGCCGCTAAATCCGCCAGACCTGCGGCGGCGTCCGTCATGGTTTTGTCTTCGGTGACGCGGTTGAGCAGCGCCCGCAGCTGCGGTGTGGCGTCCTCCGACATGGGAATAGTCAGCTCCACATTGCGTTGCTCCACCCGCCCGGTGTCAGTAATCAGCACCAGCAGCAACCGCACCGGGGTCAGCTGCACCACTTCGCAGTGCCGCACCCGGGACGTGTTCAACACGGGTAGCTGCACCACTGCCACCTGCTGGGTCAGTTGCGCCAGCAGTTGCACGGAGCGGCGCAGCACATCTTCCATGTCCACGCCCTGCTCCAGGAACTTCAAAATAGCGCGGTGTTCGGCCTGCGATAGAGGTTTGACTTCCTGCAGACTGTCGACAAAACGTCGGTACCCTTTCTCCGTCGGAATTCGCCCCGAGCTGGAGTGTTGCTGCGAAATATAACCTTCGGCTTCCAGCACCGCCATGTCATTGCGTACTGTCGCCGAGCTGACCCCGAGTTTGTGCCGGTCCACCAACGCTTTGGAGCCGACGGGTTCTTTCATTTCGATGTAGTCGGAAACAATTGCCCGCAACACTTCGAAACGGCGCTGCTGTGTACTAGACAAAGCCAAGTTCCTCCTCACCTAACTCTTCTCCCACGAGAATATCGGTAATTATCCCGTCGGCCAGCAACCGTCCAGCTTCGGTGAGAATGATGCGGCCATTGTCGTGCTGCAATAACCCGGCAGAAAGATGCTTATTGACGGTTTGGTGGGCCGCGTCGTCAATAAGCTCCATGCTGATGCCTTCTCGCAACCGCAACCCCAACATGATTTTCTCGGTATGACGGTCGTAGTCGGTCAAGGTTTCAACGGCCGATAGTGGCAGAGCGCCGGTGGACACTTCGCGGGCGTAGCGGGCCGGATGCTTCACATTCACCAAGCGGTGGGCCTCTAGGTGGCCGTGGGCGCCGGGGCCCGCACCCCACCAATTTCCGTCGCGCCAGTAGAGCATATTGTGGCGGCACTGCCCGCCCGGTTCAGCCCAGTTCGATACTTCGTACCAGCCCATACCAGCCTCACGCAGAGCGTTATCGATGATGGCGTAGCGGTCAGCCAGCGCGTCTTCATCGGGTTCGGGTAGCTCCCCGCGACGGACTTTGCGCCCCATCGCGGTGCCTTCCTCCACAATCAGGCTGTAGGCGCTGACATGGTCTACCCCGGCATCGATGGCAGCGGCGACGGTGGTACGGACATCATCGTCGGTCTCCCCTGGCGTCCCGTAAATCATGTCTAGGTTCACATGTTCAAACCCGGCGGCGATTGCTTCCCGAGCGGCTTCTGGGGCTCGGCCCGGTGTGTGGCTACGGTCAAGCACCGCCAACACATGCGGAGCCAGGGACTGCATACCCAAGCTAACCCGCGTGAAACCGGCCTGGAGCAGGCCCTCGAAGAATTCTGGTGAAGTGGACTCTGGGTTTGATTCCGTGGTCACCTCTGCTCCCACAGACAAACCGAATGTGTTTCGTACCCCGCTCAGCAAAGTGTTCAGGCCGGAGACGCCAAGCAGCGACGGGGTGCCGCCGCCAATGAATACGGTGTCGGCGGTGGGAATGTGACCAAGTTCCGCTTCGACTCGAGGTAGCGCAAGTTCCAGTTCGCGGACAATGGCGTCTAGGTAGCTGCCGGCGGAGGCGTCTGAGCCGAGCTCGCCCGCGGTGTAGGTGTTGAAATCGCAGTAACCGCAGCGGGTCGCGCAGAATGGGACGTGCAGATACACGCCGAAGTTGTCAGTCGGAACAGTTGGGGCCATACCAGCAATGCTAGCTAGCCGACGAAACCATCGGAGTCTTCCTGCCGACGTTTGGCAATCACTCGGGCTACGACTGCATCGACGCGGATGCGTTCGCCGAGGAATTCTGGTGGGTTGTGGCCAGTCATTGCCTCGGTGTACTGCGGGTTCGCTTCGGCAACCGATACTTTCCACGCGGCCGCAGCTTCCATGGCGCGGCGGCCAGCACCTGCGAGCTGACGCATCGGCTGCGCATTTTCCGGGTCGGCAATACCGGCACCGACCGCGCTAATAATCCACTGCGCTAGGTCATTGAGGTACGTAATGGTCAACTGGGTGCGTGCGCGCAGTAAGGCATCCAGGGTGCCGATGGGCACGGGCTGTTCGGGGGCGCGGCCGACCGCGTGTAGGTCCGCGACGGTGAGTTGGGCGGGCAGCTTATAAAAAGCGCGGGCCGGGCTGCGGCCAGCCGATAGCATCCCAGAGCGTAGCCCAGCAGTCAGGGCGCGGCGGAGACTGAGTACTTCAGTCAGGGCGCGGCGCGCATCGTCAACACCTTCGTCGACAATGTCGGTGAGTTCGTCGATGCAATCATCGAGCAGTTCTGGGTCCCAATCGGCGATTGACTGGGCGATGTGGTTAATGTATTCGGCAACTTCGTCGGCAATATCGTAAAGCTCTTGGGTTGTTTCACGCAGGCGGCGCTGCGCGTCTGTTTGCACTAGTTGTCCGATCTCCACATCATCACCACCCTGTCGCTACCTAGACATAAATTCGGCGAACACCCCAACCATAGGTGTGCGCCGGTACCAACTTCGGCAGCGACACAGCGCCGTTGGCCTCTAGTGGCACTCGTCTCGCCAGTCTCGCCGGTGTCTCTAGAGTCGCCGGTGCCGCCGGTGTCGCTGCCTCCCGTCGCGTTGCCTATCGCTTGTACAGGTTCTCGATGAGCGCGTCTTGATTCTTCATCACAATGTGCCGCTTCACCTTCAGCGATGGCGTCAGCTCGCCGGATTCCTCCGTGAAGTCATTTTCGAGAATCCAAAACTTCTTAATCGCCTCCGCATGGGATACCAACGTGTTGGCGTTGTTCACTGCGTCCTGGATTTCCGCACGCAACAGTGGGTCCGCCAACAGTTCCCGCTTAGAGCGGTTCTCTGGAACGTTATGGTCAGCGCGCCACTTAGTCAGTGCCTCTTCATCCAAGGTGATGAGCGTGGAGATAAACGGGCGACCGTCACCGACCAGCATGGCCTGTGACACCAGTGGGTGCGCGCGCAGACGGTCCTCTAGTGGCGCTGGGGCAACATTCTTCCCGCCGGCGGTAACCAAGATTTCCTTCTTACGACCGGTGATGGACAGGAAACCATCTTCGTCGATTTTGCCGATGTCACCAGTGCGGAACCAACCATCAACGAAAGCTTCATCGGTAGCTTTCTCATTCTTCCAGTAGCCATGGAACACCACGTCACCCTTAGCCAGGATTTCACCGTCTTCACCGATACGCACAGCATTGCCGGACACTGGGCGGCCGACAGTGCCGACGCGGACATCACCTGGGGTGTTCACCGTCAAGGCAGCAGTGGTTTCGGTGAGGCCGTAGCCTTCGAAAGTCTCCACACCAAGACCGCGCAGGAAGTGGGCTAGGTCAGAGCCGAGTGCGGATCCACCGGAAATAGCCGCCATCACTTCGTCGCCAAGTGCGGTTCGAACCTTGGCATAAAGCAGGCGGTCAAATAGCGCACGCTTGGCCTTAAGCAGCTTGCTTGGGCCCTGCGGGGTGTCCATCGCTTTGGAGTAGGCAATGGCGGTGTCCTCCGCGCCCGCCCAAATGGCCTTACCAATGCTCCCCTTGGCGTAAGCGGTGGCCTTCGCAGCGTCCCGCACTTTCTCGAACACGCGCGGCACCGCCAAAATCAGGTGCGGTTTGGAGCGCTGGAATTCCAGGGTGACAGTGGAGGTATCGGCCCAGTGGGACTGGGTGGCACCGGAAATCAGGACAGCCAGGTGCACTGCGTGGGAGAAAATATGTGCCAGCGGCAGGAAGGTCAAAACACGATTTCCTGGGCGCGCAATCTGACCAAAGGCACTGGTCAGCACGGCGCGGGCTTCGCCAAGGAGATTGGAGTGTCGCAGCATACAGCCCTTCGGACGGCCGGTGGTGCCGGAGGTGTAAATAATGGCGGCGAGGTCATCCGCGCCGGTAGCGTCAATGCGTTCCTGGACCACTTCGTCCTTGATGCCGCGGCCTTCGAACATCAACGTGTCGACTGCGGAGGCATTGATTTCCAAGATGCGACGCAGCTTCGAAGGGGAATCGACCAGTTGCGGGGTGCCGTCTTTGCTCAGCAGCAGCTCATGCATCCGGGAGGTGTGCTCTTCGTTTTCGGTGATGCCAATGACTGCGCCGGAGTCTTCAATGATCCAGCGGATCTGCTCGGACGAGGAGGAACCGTAGATAGGCACCACGGTTGCACCGGCAGCGAAAATCGCCATGTCCAGCAGGGTCCACTCATAGCGCGTTTCCGACAGCAGCGCGACACGGTCACCTGCTTCGACACCGTTGGCGATGAGGCCTTTTGCCACCGCGAATACTTCGGCCATGAAGTCCTTGGCCGTAACCTCAATCCATTCGAAATCTTTCAGGCGCGAAATGCTGACGGTATTAGGCCGATTCCTCGCCAGCTCCTGCATCGCGGTAACGATATTCTCGTCATCTTTAATGACGTACTTGGCTTCCTGCATTGATTCATCCATGCTCGGTGCCCTGTCCTTTCAGATTCCAAACGGGTCATAATGCCTATGAAAAAGTGTCTATGATCACAATCTAGGGCAAAAGCACACCTAAATTCAGCAGTTTCGTCGGATTGATTGCGTCATGGACTGAAGACATCACTGCCAGCTCGGCTGCACCGCGCTGACGTGGTAGCCATCCTCGTTTCAACCTACCAATGCCATGCTCCGCAGATACGGTCCCCTGCAGACGAAGCACCTGTGACAGCACAATTTCTTCCACTTGTGCAGCCTCCGCGCCGGTGAGCGTGTGTCCATCGGCCCCGAGCACATTGATATGGAAATTAGCTTCCGCAAAGTGCCCGAACTGAATCACCCGCGCATTACATTCCTGCTCCACCAGCTCGGCGGTTTCATACAGCGCAGCAAAGTTCGCCACCGGCACTGCCACATCCAGCTTCAGCGGCACCCCCAAGTTCGACACTGCTTCGGTCATATTTTCGCGAATCTGCCACAGTAGCTGCCGTTCGGCATCGGTCTGCGCCACAATCAACCGGTCTGGCCCAACAATGTCAACAACCTCATCGAGCACATCAGTGACGTCCTCCAGAATGTCCACATCCGCCTCAGTGTGGGTAATTTCCACGATGAGCCAGAGCCCGTCGGTCGGCAGTGGTGCTTGCCGTCCGAGCTTTTCGACGACAATGGGAACATCTTTTCCAGGGATCCACTCGACGGCTTCCAGTCCGTCAATTTCGCGCAGCTTCGGCATCACTTCCATTGCCTTATGCACATCGGGGGCGGCAATTCCCAACTGCAGGAAGCTTTTTGGTTGCGACTCCAACTGCCAAGTGACGTCGGTAACGACACCTAAGGTGCCTTCAGCACCGATGATGAGGTTGCTCAGGGCGTAACCAGTTTGGTCTTTGATCAGGCCGCCCCGGCGATCGATGATCCCTCCGTCAGGAAGCACTGCCCGTAACCCACGCACTCGGTTGCGGGTGGAGCCATACTTCACTACCCGCGCACCCCCAGCATTGGTGGATACCGCCCCGCCGACCGTGGCGCTACCTCCGGACGCCAACCGAAGGCCACAAGTGAGGCCGTAATTTTTCGCGGCGGCTTCTAGTTCTTCTAGGGTGACGCCCGCGCCGACGGTGATGGTCAGATCTGGTGTGACATCACCGATTCGGTTGAGTTTAGCGGTGGTCAGCACAACACCATCTGGTAGGGGCACCGCGCCACCGACGAGGCCAGTGTTGCCACCGCGAATGGTGACAGGTACCCCATTTGTGGTGAGTGTCTGAACCGCAAGCGCTACCTCTCGGACAGTGGTTGGCTGCACGACTGCGGCGGGAATCTGTGACCAGCGGCCCGTCCAGTCTGTGGCATGTGCAGCACAGACATCGGGGTCGATGGAGACAATTTCGGCAAGGTCCACGGAACTGAGCAATTGCATGATGCGGTCTGCTTCCATGATCCTAGTATGCGTCGAAAAGGACTCGTGCGGCAGATATCGGCAGAACCGGGCAAAATAGAAAAAGTGAGCTACTCGACCCAATTAATCGCAGACTTGAAAGCTTTGGCAGAAGAGTGTGGCATCTCCACCAGCTACACCGCCGCCGACGGCCAGCACACCGAGGTGTCCATTCGCACGTTGATTGCCCTTCTGGCAGCCATGGGCATCCACTTGGGAGTCACCCCCGATGAGGCTGAGGAAGCCACCGGCGACCCAGAAGGGCTCGCTGCAGAAATCGCCGCGGCCCGCGAGAACCTTAAGAACGAACACTGGCGCGCCATGCTGCCGCCAATTGTGGTGTCGACCCAAGGTCGCTACCGCGAAGTGCTGGTGCATGTGCCAGACGGGTCGGAAATTAGCATCCATGTTGAGCTGATTGGCGGCGACTGCGACGGTGACATGCGACCGTTGGCGCAGGTCGAGCACAATGTTGGCACCCGCACTGTCGATGGCGTGGTGATGGGTGAAGCTGCATTCGCCGTGCCGGAAGATTTGCCGTTGGGTTGGCACCGGATTGTTGCCCGCTCTGGGGAGTTGCGCGCTGAGTGTGAACTTGCGGTCACTCCACGACGCCTGTCCACCGCCGACCGTTTCGTCCAAAACCCGGTGTCCGGTGTCATGGCGCAGCTGTACTCTGTTCGGTCGCATCGTAGCTGGGGCATGGGCGACTTCACTACGCTTGGCGATTTGGCCGCGGTCTGTGCCCGCGACGCCGATGCGGACTTCCTGCTGATTAACCCGCTGCATGCTGCTGAACCGCTGCCGCCAGTAGAAGACTCCCCGTACCTGCCAACCACTCGTCGGTACACCAACCCTATTTACATCCGCATTGAGTCGATTCCGGAGCTGCCGTACCTCGATGCCGATGAACTCATTGAACTGCAGAAGATTGCTGACGAATTCCGCGCCACGAATCTGACGGCCGATGAAATTGACCGCAACCCGATCTACGCCGCAAAGCTGGCGGTGCTCCATGCCCTGCACCGCGTGGAAAAGTCGCCGATGCGGCAGGATGCCTTTGACCGTTTCAAGGAGGAGGAAGGCCAAGGCCTCATTGACTACGCGACGTGGTGCGCGGAGCGCGAACTTCTGGCAGAAGGCCTCAACCACCACGCTAATGAAGCGGATGAGCGCGCTGAGCTCATTGATTTCCACTGCTGGCTGCAGTTCATTTGTGATGAGCAGCTTGAGGCGGCGCAGCGTGCGGCGAAGGAAGCCGGCATGTCGATTGGCATTATGGCGGACCTCGCGGTCGGTGTGCACCCAGGTGGCGCCGATGCGCACAACCTGCGCGACGCGCTAGCGATGGATGCGTCGGTGGGCGCGCCACCAGACGGCTACAACCAAAACGGCCAGGACTGGTCGCAGCCGCCATGGAACCCAGTAGAGATGGCGAAGTTGGCGTACCGCCCATGGCGCGACATGCTGCGTACGGTGCTGCGCCACTCCGGCGGTATCCGCGTCGATCACATTTTGGGCATGTTCCGCCTGTGGTGGATGCCGCGGATGGAGTCGCCGCTTAACGGCGCCTATGTCCGTTACGACCACGAAGCATTCATCGGCATTTTGGCGTTGGAGGCGGAGCTGGTTGGCGCGGTAGTTATCGGCGAAGACTTGGGCACGTTCGAGCCATGGGTGCAGCAGTATTTGGAAGAGCGCGGCATCATGGGCGTGTCGATTCTGTGGTTCGAATCGCAGGGTGACTACCCGAAGCCACCAGAAGCGTACCGGCGCCTGTGCCTGTCCTCGGTGACTACTCATGATTTGCCGCCGACCGCAGGTTATTTGGCCGGTGAGCATATTCGACTGCGTGATGCGCTCGGCGTCCTCGTTAACTCCGCTGCGGAGGAAGACGAAAAGGACATGGAGTGGATCCGGAAGGTGCTGGCTGCTGCCGCCGAGCGTGGCTACTTTGCGGGCACCGAGTTGGAGTTCACTGATTTCACGACGGTCAAGCGCGAGGAACTCACCGATGTGGCGGCACTGACGGAGGGACTACACCGATACGTGTCGGCGACCCCGTCTGCGCTGACCTGCACCTCGCTAGTGGATATGGTGGGCGACCGTCGGATCCAGAACCAGCCGGGTACGAATAAGTCGATGTATCCGAACTGGTGCATTCCGCTGACCGATGCCGATGGCAAGTCGGTGCTAGTCAATGAGCTCGCCGAGTTGGAAACCTTCCAGAAGGTGGCGGGGGCGTCGCGGCGTTAAGCCAACGTTGCGGCGTTAAGCCGGCGTCACGGCAGTGAAGACACCAGTCCGGCAATAATGATCAGCGCAATGAGCACGTACAGCACAAGTTTCACTTTGGATCCGCGCACTGGTTAGCTCTCCTTTTGTTCCTTGTGTTCTGCGTGTTCTGCCTCTACGACAAAACCTGGTTGTGCCCAGCGGCTATGGGCCATCCCCACCGCAATATCAATAATTCGAATCAGGATAAAAGCGACGACTGTCAGCAGTGGAATGAGCACTATGAGCAGCACCACTGACTGCAGCCAGATGGGTGCGGCGATAAGCCACTGCTCCACCGCGTCCCATCGCTCCATGATCGAACTCATTGTTGCCACTTTACACCGCGGGGCTTAAACCGCCCCCACCAGTCCGCGGCGCTGCAGCAATGCGTCAAGGCTCACATCATGGCCTGTCAGCGCCCGATAAGCATCGGTGTAGTCGATGCTTCCACCCTTGGATAGGACAAGGTCCCGGTACTTTTGGGTACGTTCCGTGAGCTTTTCGACGGTTACCTGCCCGTCGTGAAGCCACGACCACGTGTCTGCGTCCATCGCTTCGGCCCACATGTAGGAGTAGTAGCCAGCCGAGTAGCCGCCGGCGAAAATGTGGTTGAAGTAGGCGGTGCGGTAGCGCGGTGCCAAAAATGGCATATTCAAGCCACTGCGCTGTAGGACCTGTGTTTCAAACTCAGCGACATCGGTAATTTCCGCGGCTTCCGCGCTGCTCAGTGAGTGCCATGCCATGTCAATGAGGGATGCGGCTAGCTGCTCAGAGGTGGCGAAACCTTGGCCGGCAGCTTCAGCGCGCACGAGTGCGGCACGGAGCTCTTCGGGCATCGCTTCGCCGGTATCCACATGGCGGGCGTAGCGGCGCACTAGTTCTGGTTGCCAGGCGTAGTTTTCGTTCAGCTGCGATGGGAACTCTACGAAGTCCCGTGGAACTGAGGTGCCGGACAGGGTTGGGTACGTCACGTTGGACAGCAAGCCATGCAGACCGTGGCCAAATTCGTGGAAGAGTGTGCGAACTTCATCGGGAGTCAGCAGTGTCGGCTCATCGGCGGCTGGTGGCGCAATGCCCAGCACATTGATGACCACTGCCTGCGTGCCAAGCAGCTTCGACTGGTCGACAAAGCTGCTCATCCAGGCGCCGCCACGTTTGACCGGACGGGCGAAGTAGTCGGTCAGCAGCAGGCCAATGCTGCTGCCATCTGCGTCGGTAACTTCGTAGACGTGAACATCGTCGGCGTAACCGTTCAGGTCATCACGTTCAGTAATGGTGATGCCAAAGGCTTCGTGTGCGGCATGGAACACGCCATCATGCAGCACTCGGTTGAGCTCGAGGTAAGGACGAATGGCAGCGGTGTCAACGCTGTAGCGTTCCTTGCGCAGCTGCTCGGCCCAATATGGCCAGTCCCAGGCAGCTACTTCCCCATCGTGGCCGCGCACAGCAGCCAAGTCCGCTGCCTCTTTCCATTCACCGGCGGCATTAGCGGCGGCAGCTGGTGCTAGGTCATCCATCAGCTGCTGTGCGGCTGCTGCACTTCCGGCAACCTGGGTCACCAAAGTCCAATCCGCATGGTTTTTGTAGCCGAGGAGTTCCGCGCGCTGTGCCCGAAGCCGCACCATTTCCAACGCAATCGCTTCATTATCGCGATCGTCCGATTGGCCGCGGCCAATGGAAGCTTCCCAAATCTTCTTCCGGGCAGCTGAGTTTTCCAGCTGCAGCAAAATCGGCTGCACGGTCGGCAGGTCCAAAGTCACCAGCCAACCGGAGTCGTGACCGGCGGCTTTCGCACTGGCAGCCAACTGGGCTTGGGCATCAGTGCTCAGGCCAGCAAGTTCAGCTTCGTCGGTGAGCAGTACGGCACGCGATTGCGTGTCAGCCAGTAGGTTCTCCCCAAATTTGGTGGACAGTTCCGACAGTCGGTTGTTCATGGCCGCGAGTTGCTGCTTGTTTTCGTCGCTAAGCCCGGCACCGGAACGGGTGAAATCCCGCAACAATTTCTCCAACAGCACTGTGCCCTCGGCATCATCGTCGGGTGCAGTGACGGCGTTGAGACGCTGGTAGAGGGCATCATTCATCCGAATGCGATCCAGGTGCGCGGACAGTTCCGGGGCGATAGTCGCTTCAATTTTCTGCCGCGATTCGGTGGCATCGGTGCCTGCGAGGTTGAAGAAAATGGCGGCAACGCGACCAAGCGCCTGGCCGGAGCGCTCCAGCGCCACGACCGTGTTGTCGAAGGTCGGAGCCTCCGGGTTATCGACAATGGCGGCGATTTCAGCGTCATGCTCTGCGAACGCCGCCCGGAACGCCGGAATGACCGCGTCGTCACCGGCAGCGGCCACGGCGGCGAAGTCCGGGAGCTGATGCGGCAACGAGGAGGGCTCCAGCAGCGGGTGCGGCCGGTCGATTTCAGTGCGGTCCAGGTTCGTCAAAGTCATGCTCCCACCTTATGTGAGCGTCAGCTAGCGTTAAGCCTATGAGCCCACAGATTGACTACTTGCAGCCCAACGCGCCGGGGATGCATGCCGTGTCCCCGAAACTGGCGTATGTGCGGCTAGTGTCGCCGCTTATTGGGCTGCTGCTTAGCCTCGCGCTGTGCTGGTGGCTAGACCTGCGGTTATGGCTGTGGCTGACGGTTATCGGCCTGTCCGTATGGGGCATGTGGGTTGGGGTGCGCAGCGCCACTGCTATTCGTTGGGTCGAAACCGACACTGACCTGGTGGTACGCAAAGGTCGGATGTGGCGCCGGGCAACGATTGTGCCCTATGGCCGGATTCAATTTGTCCGGCTTTCGCAAGGTCCAGTGGCACGGTTTGCGGGTCTGACGACAGCGCATATTAATACTGCATCGGCCTCGTCGGACTGCAGTATCCCGGGTCTGCCGCAGGAGGTTGCGGTGGCGCTGCGGGAACGGTTGTCGGGGCAGGCGAAGGAACGGATGGCGGGCCTGTAAATGACCCACCGTGCTGCTCCCGGTCGGCGGGCATTTACCCCGGCTGGCAAACTCCGGAAACTCTCCCCGCTCACACCTGTGCTCGAAATGTGGGCCGCGGTCGCCGCGGTACTGGCGTTGGTGTTCTTCAACCTCATCGATGTCCTTGCTGACCTCTACCGCGACCTGAAGTCTGGTGAAGTAACGTCGGATCAGCTACTGCTCGTTGGCGGTGTGCTCGCCGCCGTGTTGGCTGCCGGGTTGGTGTTTAACTACCTGGCGTGGTTGGCGATGGGTTTCCGGCTGACAGACGATGCCATTGTGGTGCATTCCGGAGTGTTATTTCGCACCAAGCACCATGTGCGCTTGGACCGGGTGCAGACCGTCGACGTGGTGCAGCCGTTGATTGCGCGGCCGTTTCAGCTCGGCGAAATTGCGATTGAGGCTGCGGGCGGTTCCGATTCGAAAGCGTCGATTCGTTTCCTGCCGATGAAGGACATTGAGCTGGACCGCGCGGAAATTTTGGAAGCGGTGCGCCGAGCCGAAGCCCGCGCTCGCGGTGAGGCACTGCCCGACGATGTCCCCGCTAGTGTGGTGCCAGCGGTGGCGGACCCGGCGGAGCTGCAGCAAGAGCCAAACCTTGGCCGCATGTTGTACGGGCCAATTGGGACGAGCCGGATTCTGGGTTCGACGTTCCTGAGCAGCGGTGTGTGGGCAGTTCTGTTCGCGGTGGGGATGCTCGGGTTGGCGATTTATTTAGGTTCGTCGATGGTCGGTGCAATCGCGGCGATTATTGCGGTGGTGCAGACCGTATGGGGCCAGGTGAACCGCGGTTGGCGTGGTCGCGGCGCCATCGATGCGGAGCATTTGAATCTGGTCTACGGGCTGACCGAAGAGCGCAAGCAGTCCATTCCGATTGATCGCATTCACGCGCTGGAAGTCAGCCAGCCATTTTTGTGGCGTTTCTTTGGCTGGTGGCAGGTCAAGGCGAGTGTGGCGGGTTATGGCAATTCCAGCAAGCTGATTTCGAGTTCGACTACCCTGCTGCCGGTTGGTTCCGCGGAGGACATGTTCGCTGTCACTTCGGCGTTGCAGACGCCGTCAGTGTGGCAGCGGATGTTCCTCCATAACGATGTCGGCTGGCAGCATTCGCCGCGGCAGGTGCGCTGGGTCAGTCCGTTTGATGCCGACTGGCAAGCCACCCGTTTGGATGGCGACGGCATTTCTATTCGTAGTGGCTGGCTCACCCGCCGATGGACCTATATTCCGTACCCGCGCGTGCAGGGGTTCACCCCGAAGCAGGGTCCGATTGAACAGTTGCTCGGCGTGACGACCATTGAGGTGGATTTGGTGCCAGGTCCGGTGCACGCGACGATTCAGCAGCAGCCGGCGCCGCGGGCGGCGAAGATGGTGGTGTGGTTGCATAGGCATTGTGTTCGACGACTGCGCTAACAACTGTGATGACCCGACCGACGCCGCCGCTTTAGCTTCCCCCGCAGAACTTACGCTGCTGCGCCAGTGGCTACCCCAGCAGCGGTTCTTCGGCGGCACCACCGACGATGTCACCACCCTGCGCGTGTGTCACCGCCGCAGTTTCCGTTCCGCCGAGCAGATTATTGTCACCACAGCCACCGCCCCCTACCAGTTGTGGTTTGCCCCCGGCGCACTGTCTGCTGCCACCACCCCAGCTGAGCTTATTGACGTTTTGACCACCGCTGAATCGGCAACGCCGCTGCTCCAAGAGCTGGCACCACTGCTTGGGCTCGCGGCGCCAACCATGGTGGAACCGTTTTCTGGGGAACAATCAAACTCGTCGCTGATCTGTGATGACGTCTCAATCTGGAAGTTTTTCCGCCAAGTCCATCCTGGGCGCAATCCCGATGCAGAACTCAGCGGCGTGTTAACTGCCGCCAGTGCCGCTAGCGCAACCGACTGTGCAGGACTCCAGGCTCCGGTCCCGACACTGCTTGGCGAGTGGACCGAATCACTGAGCACGTCACCGGGCGCGCCAGTGTGCACTTTCGCCATGGCGCAGGAGTTGGTGCCCGGCGCGCACGATGGCTGGCAGTTGGCGTTGGCGTGGTCCGACCAGCAGCTCGAAGCACAGGCCCAGCAGCTCGGCCGAGCGGTTGCCCGCACCCATCAGCTACTTGCCACGCACCTGCCTGTTGCAAGTGCGTCGGCTGCGAACATAGCTGCGGATTTCGGGCGTCGGTTGGCCTGGGCCGGTGAATTAGTGCCGCAATTAGCCGAGCACTCCCCCGCTATCACCGAGTTGTACGCCCAGATTGCAGAACTGCCACCGGTGCCGGTGCAGCGCATCCATGGTGACCTGCACCTTGGGCAAGTGCTCTTTGATGGCGAGCGCTGGCTGCTCATTGACTTTGAAGGCGAGCCAGCCCGGCCATGGGAGCAGCGCCGTGAGCCCGATAGTCCGCTGCGTGATGTTGCTGGGATGCTTCGGAGTTTTTCTTATGCCGCCGCCAGTAAGCGCGGAGCCAATACGTCAATAAGCACCAATGGCGCGGCGGAACGGTTTCTAGCTGGGTATCGCGCAGAGATGAAAAAATCCAGCACTGCCACAGTCAACAGTGAGTTGCTATTGCGTGGATATGTGCTGGATAAAGCAGTGTATGAGTGCGCGTATGAGGCGCTGCACCGCCCGGAGTGGCTGTCACTTCCCCTGGCAGCCGTGGGGTCGCTGCTTAGCGCTCGAGGCTACCAGTGAAGAACTGGACGATGCCGGAAGCGAAGCCACCGAGGGAACCGGTTGCGGAGAATGGCGCACCAGAGATGGTGGCGATGATGAAGTTGACGATTGGCAGGTCAGGGAACTGCATGAATGCTCCAGAGTTGGTTGAGTAATTGGACTTATCTAGCACATCGATTCGCTGACGAAATAAGTTACCGTTTCGCGACAATTGCGCCGAAAAGTCCCACAGAATGCGCCTAATGTTACGGAACCGCAACACAATTGGCTAGTTGTAGCTCTGCTACTTTTGTTGACGCTTCACCGTTTTGGCGGGTCGGAGTAGCCTGGATGTGTGAACAGCCTGTCTCGAATCCTCCGGTCAACGTCCGTCCTGTGGCCCTACTACCTGGGAATTGTGGTCGCTTCCCTGCTGACCACCGCCGCCACCTTGGTCGCCCCATTCCTAGTGCGCGACGCCATTGACCTTGTGGTGAATGCCGCCTCCGACCGCGCCGGACACCCCGACGCGCTGCGCACCGTGGTGTGGCTGAGCCTTGGCATTCTGGCAACCAATATGGTCGGCTCGCTGGTGCACAATATCGGCGGATACATCGGCGATGTGATGACTGCCCGGATGCGCGAAATCCTGTCGACCCGCTACTTCGCGCGGCTGCTGGCGCTGCCGCAGCGCTACTTCGACAATCAAGTCACCGGCACAATCATTGCGCGGCTGGACCGTTCCATTACGAACGTCACCCAGTTCCTGCAGGGCTTTTCCAACAACTTCTTCCCAATGGTGCTAACCATCCTGGCGGTGCTGGGTATCTCCGCCTATTACTACTGGCCGCTGGCGATTTTGCTGCTCATCATTTTCCCGCTGTACGTGTGGCTCACTGCGCTGACTTCGAAGCGCTGGCAGGCCATTGAACGGGAGAAGAACAAAGAAATCGATGAGGCGTCCGGCCGGTTCGCGGAAGTCGTCGGCCAGGTTGGCGTCGTGAAGTCCTTCATTTCGGAAGTCCGGGAACTGCGCGGCTTCGGCCGTCGGTTCGCCGCCACCATCGCACTGACTCGGACGCAGTCCAGTTGGTGGCACCGGATGGATGCACTGCGCTCGGTGTCCCTGGACGTGGTGTTCTTCGCGATTTACCTGATTTTGTTTGTGCAAACGCTCGAAGGCCGCTTCTCTATCGGTGTCACCGTGATGCTGATTCAGCTGGTAGCGATGGTGCGTCAGCCAATCACGATGATGAGTTTTCTGGTCGACGCTGCCCAACGCGCCGTCGCTGGCTCGCGCGACTACTTCAAGGTCATGGCGGAACTGCCGGAAGAACACGCCCCCGCCAGTTTGGTTGCGGCCGCCAGTGCCAATTCCGGCGACCAGTCGGAGCTTATTGACGAACCGGGTCGGCCGCTAGCAATGGACCCGGCTGCCCCTGCCATTGAGTTCAATGATGTGGTCTTTGGCTACACCGACGATGAAATTGTCATTGACGGAGTGAGCTTCCAAGTCGCGCCTGGGCAAAAGGTCGCGCTGGTGGGCGAATCCGGCGGCGGTAAATCTACGCTAGTCAACCTACTGCTCGGCCTGTACCGGCCAACAAACGGCTGCTTGCTCGTCGGCGGGCATGACACGTCAAAGCTGTCGACGCGGGATCTGCGGGCCAGCGTCGGCGTCGTGTTCCAGGATGCGTCCCTGTTTTCCGGCACGATTCGGGAGAACATTGCCTATGGCAACCCAGAGGCGACTGATGAGCAGATTGTGGCGGCAGCCAAGCGCGCCAATGCTGACGGGTTCATTCGCCGGTTTGCTGATGGCTACGACAGCAAGATTGGTGAGCGTGGCCTGCGGCTATCCGGTGGCCAGAAGCAGCGAATTGCCGTGGCGCGTGCCATCTTGAAGGACGCTCCGGTGCTGGTGCTGGATGAGGCGACGAGTTCGCTGGATACTAAAGCGGAACAGTCGGTGCAGCGTGGGCTGGAGGAGCTGATGTCGGGTCGCACCACGTTGATTATTGCGCACCGCTTGTCGACGATTTCTAATGTCGATCTGATTGTGACGCTGAAGCAGGGCCACGTGGATGAGGTCGGTTCGCCAGCAGAATTGGCCACCACGGGTGGCGTGTATTCCGAACTGCTGAAGCTGACTGCCTCCTCCAGCCGGGCGGACCGTAAGCGCTTGCAACAGTTCGGAATTGAGGGAGTCTAGCGCTGCTGCGCAGTGACTGGCGCAGTGACTGGCGCAGTTCCCTGCGCGGCGGCGAATGCGGCTGCCATATTCAGTCGCTGCCACGAACCGGTACCTGACTGGTTATCCAGTGGGTACCCAGCAGGAATAGCGGTCTGGAATAGCACCGCCCGACGCTGGTCCACCGACTTATTCGGGAAGGCGGTCTTCAGCAGTACTTCGGAGTAGCCCGGCACCATCAAGCGGTTATTCCGGTTCTTGATCTGCGGGAAGCCGTAGGTCATCCGCTCGGTGTATACGCTGACTGCTTCGCTAGTGGACAGGTATGGCACGTCGGAGGCGATGCACTGTTCCAGAGTGGTGCCGCAACGCCATTCCAGTTCGGCGCGCAGTTCGTTACGAGCTTCAGTGATCATTTGGCGGAATAGTGGGTCACGCATCCGGTCGGTGGCGGCGGCGGTGCCCATCATACGGCCGCCGATGACATCCAGTGGATAGTGCACGCCGAGGACCTGGCGGCTGTAGCCAACTTCGGACCCGCGGGCCAGCAGCTGTGGGCCTAGTTCCGGCATCATCACAGCCATGATGGTGGATTTCCATGTGGCTTGGTTGGTGTGGCCAGATGGAAATGCTGGGCTGCCGTCGTAGGTGTCTTCACCAGCGCGGTGGTACTTGGTGATGCGCTGTGGCGCCGCCACATATGGGCGGTTGTAGTTGAAGTAGTACTTCTCAATAAATGTCGATGACGCGATACCGCCGCCGCGGGCAAGCGTCCCAGCCAGCAGCTGGCTAGTTTTCGGCAAACGACCTTCCTTCACAGCAGTGCGGAAGTGGCCACCGAGGTTCTGCCCCATGCCATTAGACATGGTAATCATGAGGTCTTCGTGTGCATCGTCAAGTGAACGCTGCTGCAAGTCTTTGTTTTCGCGAGCTGCCTGGTTGGTCGCCACGACCGTGTCCAGGTTTTGCTTCATGATTTTGCGGTTGTGGCGCAGATTGTTGAAGTCGTCCACCACATAGAAGTAGGCCTGACCAGTGATGGAGTTGTCGGACTGGTAAATCCGAGTCATGCGTTCTGGGGCGAAAGGCCGTGGGGTTGGCGCGCCGGCATGGTGCTTGGCTGGCTTCGGGTTCAGCGGGTTGTCATTGACCAACCCGGCTAGGTCCAGTGCTTGCGCTTGGGGCACTGGTGCAACGAAGTTGAACGTTGATACCGCCGCTACGGCAGCGAGGGTGGTGGCAAAAATACGTCGAAGCGCAACGCGGCGGGGCTGATGAGACACCGGATACCTTTCACAAGATTCTTATAACTTTTTACACATTATGAAAGGGATGTGTCACTTACTCAGCAAATGATTAACCTGCCGGTTGCGCTTGAGTGAATTTACCGTGAACTACTTGCTGTAGTCGTAGAAACCCTTCCCAGACTTACGACCAAAGTGCCCAGCTTCCACCATACGATTCAGCAGCGGTGGTGCAGCATAAACCGCGTCATGGTATTCGTCATACATCGCATCAGCAATGAACTTGCAGGTATCCAAACCAATCATGTCAGCCAAGGTCAGCGGCCCCATCGGGTGCGCACAGCCCCCGACCATGCCGGCGTCAATATCCTCAGCGGTCGCTACCCCAGCTTCGTACATCCGAATTGCCGACAGGAGGTACGGCACCAGCAACGCATTGACAATGAAGCCAGAGCGGTCCTTCGCCCGAATCACCGTCTTGCCGAGCACATCTTTGGCGTAGTTGTATGCCCGCTCAGCTGGGGCGTCCGCAGTGGTCAGCGTCCGAACATGCTCGACCAGCGGCAGCACCGGAACCGGGTTGAAGAAGTGCAGCCCCAGGACGCGTTCTGGTTTGCTGGTCGCCGCCGCAATCGACTGCACTGGCAGCGACGACGTGTTCGTGCATAGCGCCGCATCTGGGTCAGTGACAGCTTCATCCAACTGCCGGAACACATCAGCTTTGATTTCCGGGTTTTCAATAATCGCCTCGATGACCAGTTGCCGGTCCGAAAAATCCGCCAGGTCAGTGGTCCAGGTGATGCAGTTCAGCGCGGCGTCGCGGTCAGCTTCGGAAATCTTTTGCTTATTGACGGCGCGGTCCAACGACTTTTGCAGCCGCTGCTTGCCAGCCTCGAGGAAGCGCTCTTCGGCTTCCCAGACCAGCACTTCGCTGCCGGCTTTCGCACAGACCTCGATAATGCCCGATCCCATTTGGCCGGCACCGACGATACCCACACGCGTGATTTCTGCGGTCATAGCAAATATGCTCCTTAGCTCAATTCGACGTCAACTGCTCTCCCCTGCTGTGCAAGGCGGCAACTACCGGCGATGTTAGCGCGGCAGCTCGATGTGTCGGGCCGGTTTCGACTATTTGCCAGATTCGCTACTACTGCTGCTGCTGCTGTCAGCAGGACCGTCCGAGAATCCATCCACATTGCCATCGAGGCTGCCGTCTACTTCGACATCGCCAGCAATCCGGACGTCAGTTTCAATCACAATGGTGCCGTCCTCATCCACGCTGTAGTCAATCGGCGGCAGTGGATTGCCTTCAGAGTCATACCCCGGCGCCGGGTTTTCCAGCTGTTCAACCAGCGTGTGCTCGTTGATGACTTTCTCCCAGTGTCGGGTTTGGACAACTGGGCGGGCAGCGGAGTCTTCGTTCATTCCGCGCAGCAAGGAGTACATCATCACCACCATGATGATGAAGAACGGCAGGCCAACAATAATGGACACTTCTTGAAGCGCTTGGAGGCCGGTTTCACCACCAATGGTCATAATCACCGAGCAGACCACACCGATGAGGACGACCCACATCACCCGGTAGTAGGACGGGGTTTGGTCTTCGTCGCCGGTGGAGAACATGTCCATAATCATTGCCGCTGAGTCCATGGAGGTAATGAAGAATAGCGCCACCACAATGAGCACCAGGAGGCTGGCAATCTGGCTGATGGGATAGTCTTCCAGCAAAATGAACATCGATGCCGCCACGTCGCCTTCTTCGACTACTTGTTTAGTCAGGCGGCCAGGCTCGGCCCATTCCAATTCGAAGCCGGCACGACCGAAGATGGAGTACCAGATAATAACGAAGGCCGTCGGCAGCACAATGACACCGGCAATGAATTCTCGGACCGTGCGGCCACGGGAAATCCGTGCGATAAACATGCCAATAAATGGTGCCCAGCACACTGTCCACGCCCAATAGAACACGGTCCAACTACCCTGCCAGCCGGGATTTTCGTTGAAGCCATCTGCCCAGAACATCAGCCGCGGCAAATAGTCGGCGTAAATAGAGACGGTATCGGAAACAGCCCGCAACAATGTCAGGGTCGGACCAAACACCAATACGAACAGCATGAGCAAGATTGCCAGTGCAATATTCAGGTTGGATAGCCGCTTAATACCTTTGTCTAGCCCCACGGCCACGGAACCGCAGGCAATCACGACAATCACCGAAATGATCCCCAGCCGCCACACGTTGCTTTCCGTCACACCCATGAGTCGGGACATACCGGAGTTGATCTGTAGTACGCCCATGCTAACGGAAACGGCGATACCGAAAATGGTGCCGATAATGGCCACAGCGTCGATGAGTTTGCCAGGCCATTTGTAGATGTAGCCGCCGAGCAAAGGCGCAAAAATGGACGATAGTCGCGGCGGAAGTTTGCGCTTATAGATGAAGTATCCGAGCGCTAATCCCGGCAATGCGAAAATAACCCACATATGAATTCCGAAGTGATAGGCGGTAAAAGCCACCGCTTCTTTCGCCGCTCCGATGCTCATCGGCTCGTGGTCGTTCATCGGCACGTTGAATGCGTGGTTCATTGGTTCGGCGACACCCCAGAACATCAGGATGGAACCGACACCTGCGGCGAAGAGCATCCCGAACCAGGCAGCCAGTGGATACTCGGGTTCTTCGTCATCGTCGCCAAGCTTCATTCGACCATAGCGGGAGACGAAAATACCGATGAGGAAAATGAACATGCTGGAAACACCAGCGATGTAGAACCAGCTCAGATTCTTGAGAATCCAGCCGGAGATGAGTTGCAAACCGTCCCTGGCGGTTTCGCCAAGGGTCAGCGTCACGACAGTAAATAGGAAAATCACCCCCACCGACACTGAAAAAATTAATCGATCCGTTTTCAACCACGACGGTGGCTGTTCGGTCATTAATTCAATTGCTGATTTTTCGGTCGAGGGGGTGGCACTCAATGTGCTTCCTTAGACTTGGGGTCAGAATCCAATATCCAGCATATGTGCTTGACCCCGCGGCTAAGCAAACTCTCTTAAGTTGTGACCTCAATGCGACGTCGTACCATTCCGTCAACAAGCTCGAAATCCTGGCCGGACGCAAACGCTCGGATGGAGCCCTCGGACACACCGATGGAGTCGGCGGCGGCGAGCAGTTTCGCCAATGGGTAACTGCCAGTGACATCGATATGGCGGCCAATCCAGTCAGCAATTGTGGTGTATTCCTGCAGACCCCAACTGCGCAGCGCCCACTTTTCACGACCGGTGCGCATCAATCGGCTGTCGGAGGACATCTGGTTCATAATCGACCGGACGTTGCCACCACCGAGTCGCAGCGCAATCTCTTCAATGGTCAGTGGTTCGCCCGTGATTGAGAGTACGGCCACAGCACGATCCGCATGGCTGGATGCTTGGATGATGACGTGATCGCCGACCACCTGCGCCTGATTGCGACGGAAAGTCCGCAGACGTTCCTTCAGGTTGTCGAGCCCGGCGTCGAGAACACGGGCAGCCAAGTTCAGGTCCACGACACCACAATCATTGGCCATGGAAGCAAGCACCTTCTCGATGCGGTTATCAATCCGCGGCGCAAGCAACCAGCCTTTATCCAGCTTCCACCGTTTTGTCAGGGCGGAAACAGTCTCAAGCATGTTGAAACCAGGAATCGGGCCAGGTTTTGCTAGCGCAGGAACCTTCTCCAGGACTTCATCTTCGGAGCGGAATGGCAGGAAGCGGCGGGCCAACACCTCAATCAGCAGCGCAGATTCACCCTTTTCGAACTCCTCACGGGCGAGGTTCTCCAACTGGCGGACGCGTTCTGGGGTGATGTCCAGCGTCTTGCCGACCGAGTCAAGGGTCTGCTGCTCCAACATGCGGAGCTGCAAAATGGTCGGGAAACGCTCGTCAATGCGCATAATGCTTTGCACATCGCGGTAGGCATCATTGATGACTTCCACAATCGGGTCCTGCAGGCCAGGGATACTCCGAATCCGATTCACTGCATCAGCCACCGATTTCGGCGGATCCACTGGCATTTCGGCACCGGTGAGCATTGCCCAGCGCATCACTTCGATGAAGTCAGCGTCGACTTGAAGTGATGAAGTCGGCCCAAGGTCTGCTGTGGCATCAGCAATAATTTCGGCTGACTTCAGGGTCACCGCCCCACGCAGTTCCTGCACCCCGGCAGTCACACTGCCTGGCAACGTACTCGCAGCAACGTGCGAAGTGTGCTGCGGACGGGAACCAGCGGTCTTCGCCTCATACAGGTCCAATGCCTCGAAGGCCACCGCACTGACCAGCTCATTCAGGCGGTTAATGCCCACTCCACGAATTCGGCGCAGATCCGCAACCGATGCGGTCAGCGGCTGTGGGAACTGCTGCTTCCAGCGCTCCACCGACTTCAGGCGGCGATTGACGGTGCGTGGCAGCCGCTCTGGCTCCAAATATGGCGACATTTCGCACAGCGGCACGTGCTCATGGGCATCCAGCCATTCGGACACGACGTCGCCGACTTCGTTGAATGCCTCAATATATTCGCCCACCCATGGGAACACCGGCTGCAATGGCCATTGTGGTTCGATTTCAGTCGACGCAGGTACCGCGGCATCGGGTGCGTGTAGCGGCTGCCCGCTGGACACTCGCAACTCGATTGCGTTGAGCAGCCAGGCAAATTCCCGCTCCCCAATGACTGGGACGCCCAGCTCTTTGGCTTGTTGCTTTTTGACGGACGATGCACCGAAATCAGCAGCGATGAGAACGCTTGTTTCTTCGGTGAGCGGGCCCACCCGCATACTCATGGCCTCGGCACGGTTGGTCCACATTTCACGCGGCAATGCCAGCGCCCCAGTGAAAGCGATGTAGGCACCCATCTTCATGCCTTCGAAGTAGGACCGCACGAGGCTTTCGTCAAGGTTCAATTGTTCCTGAACAAAGCGCTCTGGCAACTCCAGCAAGCTACCGACTTGCTCAAGCTGGTCGCGACGGTCAAAATTCACTCCGCCCAAGACAAAAGCGCGAACGACCAGCGCGCGGAATAGCGTGCGTGTCAAAGACTCGATGTCTTCAGTGTCAAAGTCATGGTCACGACCGGCTGCCAGAAGTTGCTCCATGACGGTTCGGCTTGGCTCAACTCCAACAGCCTTCGCCGAGCCATGGGCCGCCGACTCCTCGTTGTCGGTGTCTATAGCGGGGGTCAGCCGAGCAAGGACCAAATCCGCGACCAGGTCAGCCAAGCTATCAATGTCGCTATTACCAGTTGCTGGCAGCCCTGCGAAGAGCCGGTAAATCCACGGCCACCCCAGCGAAGCGATGTCCCGATAGCGCAGCACTGGACGCTGCTCAGCGGTAAACTTCGACATGTCGAAATGCAGCGGTTCAAGATCTGGAAGAATGAGGTCAGGGCCCCGCAGGATGTCTTGGTATCGGTACATCATCTGCGCCGCGGCTTCGACTGCGGGGAAGATGTCTGATGGCGCAGTGGATTCTGCGGTAGAGCGTTGGAAGTTTGGCATCGGCAAAACTGCCGTGGGCAACCTGTCCTTCATCTGCGACTCCAGCTCATCCATTTTGATCGTCCAGCTGGCACTGTCCGGAAGTGTTTGTCCGATGCGGCGGAAGCTTTCCACAAGAATTGGCAAACCGACATAGAGGGAGCTGGAGACCACGAGTCGACCGTCAAGAAGTTCAGCCAGCTCGTGAGCGATCTGCTCGAAGGATGGGGCGTTTTTTACATCTTGGTAAGTGATACCTCGAGGGTGAATATCCAGCGCATGACGAGCGGGGCGCAGCATTGTCTGCCAGACGTCCTCTTGACGACCTTGTGGGTCAAGCCGAATGACAGCTAGCTCTAAAATGTGATCGCTTGGATGTACACCGGTCGGAGACACATAAACGACAGCTGTTGATGTCTCACGCATTTTGCTCGCTCCTCACCTGCACATCGAATTTGCGGCACAACCGCATTAAGATCGGCGTTGGGTTTACCGAAATAGCTGTTGAGGCTTTGGAGAATTTTGGCTCACTTTCCAAATCTTACAACTGTGTAAATATACTACTACTCATCAGCTGCAAAACTGAACCGAGAGACATGCGCCGCCAATCTCCCGCCACCGCCGCTTCAGGAGCGCCGGCGAACAACTCATTGACTGCATAATATCACAGCAACGACAGATTAGTGATTCGTCAATTATGCATATACCCGCTGTTTAACCAGCATATCCCCCACACAAAAACGCTGCAGGAAGTGCGATATTCATGCAGGCGAATTAACTAGACCGCCCCACCTACTCTTCACTTCCACCGATACTCGGTTGTAACGCACTAGAAGCGTGCAGAAAGTAATAAATGCACTGCGAAGGTTTGGAAGATTACAGAATCTCACATCGCGTCAACCAGTACCTACGAAGGATCTTTCTGCGTTTTTGGTCATTTTCGATCCAGAAAGTGATTTAGACCGCATAATTGGGCCATCAATTAATCCCGATTAACTGACGAGGCATTTCGATGAGTGACACCAAAGACATCACCGCGCTGCTATCCGAGCACGTTCGCGATGGCATGACCATCGCTGTCGGCGGCTTCGGACTTTCCGGAACTCCATTCCGGTTAATTGAAGCACTCCGGGACACCGGTGCAAAGAACCTAACCATCGTGAGCAACAACATGGGTGTGGATGGCAAGGGCCTTGGCATCCTGCTGGAAAACCACCAAGTCACCAAAGTACTCTCCAGCTATGTCGGGGAGAACAAGGAATTTGCTCGTCAATACCTCGAAGGGGAATTGGAAGTTGAGTTCAATCCACAAGGCACGCTGGCTGAACGCTTGCGCGCCGGTGGGGCAGGCATCCCAGCGTTCTACACCGCCACCGGAGTTGGAACTGTTGTAGCCGAAGGCAAACCACACCAGGAATTCGATGGCCGCACCTATGTCATGGAACGCGGCATTGTCGCAGACATTGCGCTGGTCCATGCCTGGAAAGGCGACGAAGACGGCAATCTGATGTACCGGCTGACCGCGCAAAACTTCAACCCACTCTGTGCAATGTCCGGCAAAGTCACTATCGCTGAAGTCGAAGAGCGCGTTGACCGCGGCGCCCTCCAGCCCGATGCCATCCACACCCCAAGCGTGTTTGTTGACTACGTCGTCGATGCCTCAACGGCTGAAAAGCCAATCGAGCAACGCACCACCCGCCCGCACCCAAGCAAGTAAAGAAAGCTGAAGACAGAACAATGACTGAAGTGAAAACTGGCTGGACCCGCGACGAAATGGCAGCTATTGCTGCCCAAGAACTCAACGACGGCGACTACGTCAACCTCGGCATCGGTATTCCCACCATGGTCGCCAACAATTTGCCGGAGGGCGTCAACGTCATCTTGCAATCTGAAAATGGCATTCTCGGCATGGGACCATTCCCTTACGAAGGTGAAGAAGACGCCGATCTGATCAATGCTGGCAAGCAGACGGTCACGTTGCTCCCTGGCGCGGCAGTATTCGATTCGGCTACCAGCTTCGCCATGATCCGTGGGGGGCATGTCAAAATTGCGATCCTTGGCGCCATGCAGGTCAGCCAATCCGGTGACCTGGCGAACTGGATGATTCCGGGCAAAATGGCAAAGGGCATGGGCGGCGCCATGGACCTCGTCGCAGGAACCCCACGCGTTGTGGTGCTTACCGACCACATCGCTCGTGACGGTTCAGCAAAACTCGTTACAGAATGTACTTTGCCGTTGACCGGTGTTGGTGTTGTTGACCGCATCATCACCGACCTCGCCAGCTTCGACGTTGCTGACAATAATTTGGTCCTGCGCGAACTAGCGCCCAGCGTCACCATCGAAGACATCGAAAAGCACACCGAAGCCGCCTGGATTGACGGCCGTCACTAAAGGTGCGACTCATAGCAACCAACTAGCCAGTACGGCTAAGCTGGATCGCTTTCCTCATGCACATTCGGTGATTTGTGTTCAATGGTTTTCACCACTGGGCGCATTGCGATATTGGTGAAGACGATCATCACAGCACCCACAATTGCGAGCAGGTGCAGGCTTGCTCCGCAGAGCGCGCCGACCGCTGCTGCCGCCCACATGGTGGCAGCAGTGGTTAAACCTTTCACGCTGGCACCGTGTTTGATAATCACACCCGCACCGAGAAAACCAATACCCGACACAATCTGAGAGGCCACCCTAGTAGGGTCCCCTGTTCCGGCGCTATCGACAGCTTCCATGCCAACGATGGTGAATAAAGCGGCGCCCATGGACACCAGCGTGGTGGTTCTTAAGCCAGCGTCTTTGGCACGCCACTCCCGCTCGGCGCCAAGCAAAGCGCCGAGCAACGCAGCAAGGGCAATGCCGCCGATGTGCTGCACAATATTCGGGCCGCCTAGGGCGTCCACAAATTCATTGGCAAGTAACTGGTGCATGAGATTCCTTCCCTTACACCAATGGTACGCACCGAGCCAAACAATCCGTCAAAAAGCGGAGTTTTACTCTTCGTCGGTCGAGAGTGCTGCCACGAAAGCTTCCTGAGGCACCGACACCGAGCCGATGTTCTTCATCCGCTTCTTACCGGCCTTCTGCTTCTCCAGCAGCTTGCGCTTACGGGAAATATCGCCGCCGTAGCACTTGGCAAGGACGTCCTTGCGCAGCGCACGAATATTCTCACGGGCAATAATCTTCGAACCAATCGCTGCCTGAATCGGCACTTCAAACTGCTGACGTGGAATCAATTCACGCAGCTTCTTGGTCATCTTATTGCCGTAGTAGTGCGCATTGTCGCGGTGAACAATCGCCGAGAACGCGTCCACGGCCTCACCCTGCAGCAAAATGTCGACCTTGACCAGATCTGCTTCCTGCTCGCCGGCTTCCTCATAGTTCAGCGAGGCATAGCCCTTCGTGCGGGACTTCAGCATGTCGAAGAAGTCGAAAATAATCTCACCCATCGGCATGGTGTAGCGCAGTTCCACACGGTCTTCCGACAGGTAGTCCATGCCACCCATCTCACCACGCTTCGACTGGCACAGTTCCATCGTCGAACCGATGAACTCCGACGGCACAATAATGGTGGTTTTCACCATCGGTTCAAACACACCGCGCAGCTTGCCCTCTGGCCAGTCTGACGGGTTTTGCACCATCCGCTCCGTGCCATCTTCCTCAATGACGCGGTAGACCACCGACGGTGCAGTGGAAATGAGGTCTAGGTCGAACTCTCGCTCCAGGCGGTCGCGGGTAATTTCCATGTGCAACAGCCCCAGGAAACCACACCGGAAACCAAAGCCCAGCGCCACCGATGTTTCTGGCTCATACGTCAACGACGCATCATTGAGCTGCAGCTTCTCCAGCGCATCACGCAAGTCTGGGTAATCCTGCTGGGAGACTGGGAACAGCCCCGAGTAGACCATCGGGTTCGGGTCGGCGTAGCCCTTGAGCGGCGCCTCAGCACCATTGCGGGCGAGCGTAACGGTATCGCCGACACGGGACTGGCGGACGTCTTTCACACCGGTGATGAGGTAACCGACCTCACCGACCGACAACCCGTCAACCTTGTGCTGAGTCGGCGAAATAATGCCGATTTCCAGCAGCTCGTGAGTCGCGCCGGTCGACATCATCTGAATTTTGTCTCGTGCATTCAGCGCACCATCCATCATGCGGACATAGGTGATAACGCCACGGAAGGTGTCATACACCGAGTCGAAAATCAGGGCGCGCGGTGGCGCATCAGCATCACCGACTGGCGCTGGCACGAGTTCACATACGCGGTCCAGCAGCTCCGGGACACCTTCGCCGGTTTTACCGGAAACTCGCAGCACTTCCTCTGGCTCACAGCCAATAATGTTGGCAATTTCCAGGGAGTACTTCTCTGGGTCTGCGGCTGGCAGGTCAATCTTGTTGAGAACTGGGATGATTTCCAGCTCGTTTTCCATTGCCAGGTACAAGTTAGCCAGCGTCTGCGCTTCAATGCCTTGGGCGGCGTCAACCAACAAAATGGCGCCTTCACATGCTTCGAGCGCACGGGAGACCTCGTAGGTAAAGTCCACGTGACCTGGGGTGTCAATCAGGTGAAGCACAATCTCTTTACCTTCATGCTCACCCGAACGCGGCACCCATGGCAGGCGGACATTCTGTGCCTTAATGGTGATGCCACGCTCACGCTCAATGTCCATGTTGTCTAGGTACTGGTCGCGCATGTCGCGATCTTCAACGGCGCCGGACAGCTGCAAAATTCGGTCGGCCAGCGTGGACTTACCGTGGTCGATGTGCGCGATGATGCAGAAGTTGCGAATTTGCGATGGCTTCGTAAAAGTCTCGCTTGCAAAGTTCTTGGTCAAAGAAATCCTGTCCGAAAGTAGCCAAAAGTGATGGTCCTACGAGCAGATTGACGGCCCGCGTGCTGTTTGTCCTCTCATTGTACCGATCCAGATATACAGCTACTCTGGTGGCTATGGCTGAGCGGCGTATTGGGAAGGTTTTTTCGGAGGCTTCACGTCTAATCCGGAAGCTCGGCTCGAGCCTGCCTAACCGAAAAACCGACGGTGTGGGCAACAAACGCATCTCCCGCATCCACACGTTGGAGCACGGACTATCCGAACTGGACGACCAACTGGGATTCTCCACCGCGGCCAACAAGATTCGCACTCGTCGTCAACGCCGCCAAGACACTCACTCCCGCATCATCGTCGCGCATGCGGCCAAAGATATGGCTCGGTCAATTCTGTACGCCCCAGATATGGATGGCCACGCGGACCCAGGTGAGGTGGTCCATGTGCGATTCACCGAGGAGAACTCCGACCAGGCCGCCGAACGTCAAGTTCTCGTGGTAGGTCGGCAAGGACACACTCTCCTCGGCACACTGATTTCCACGAATGAAGACCACGCTAACGAAACAAACTGGGTGGCCATCGGCTCCGACAGCTTCAGTCATGGCAAACCTAGCTGGGTTCGAGTGGACCGAGTGCTAGAGATTCCAGAGTCTGGCATTCGACGCGACGGTTCAATCATGCCGGCTCGCCGATTCGCGGTGGTAGCTCGCGCCTTGCGGCTTCGCCACGGCTGGAGCTAACACGCTTTTTGGGAGCAGCGGCCCTGACTGGTAGTGTTCTTTGAGTTGACCAGCTCACCGCTGGATTTCACCGTGCATCCCAGGACCTTGGGGTGATGCTCGTGGGAATTCCTTCGAAAGCCGTAGGCATTTCAGCCTTGGTTTCCGTCGAAAAGCTGTGGTTGGTTGTCCCGCCAGACTAGAAATCAAGAGGTAACACCAATGGCAAACATCAAGTCTCAGATCAAGCGCAACAAGACCAACGAAAAGGCTCGTATGCGCAACAAGTCGATCCGTTCCGAGTTCCGCACCGAAATCCGTAAGTTCCGTGCAGCTCTGGATGCCGGCGAATTCACCGCTGCTGAAGCTCAGCTGCGTTCGGCTTCCCGCAAGCTGGACAAGGCTGTCACCAAGGGCGTTCTGCACCGCAACAACGCTGCGAACAAGAAGTCCGCTATGGCAACCGCGCTGAACAAGGCACAGGCTTCCGCTTAATGCCACGCTTCCGCGAGGGAGCACCCAATGAGACCCCACTTCGGTGGGGTCTTTTTGTATTGGTGGGGTCTTTTTGCATTTCCCCAGTTGCCACCCCAAGAAATCCCCTCCTCGCCCACCAGATTTAAATTAAGCAAACTTTTTGTATCGTATTAGTTGCAACACCCTGTCTCGAAACTGTAAGGTGAGCCTTACCTTACCGACGATGAAGGGGATGCCCAACATGACAACCGCAGCAACGACGCAGGACACCACAACTAGCGGCACCACCCTGTCCGTACTCTTGCGTGAACGAACCACCGCCGCTCACCAGCAGGCTGAGACCTCCACCTTCATGGATGACCTCACCAGCGGCCGCGCCTCCGCCGACGCGTGGACTGCCCTCGCTACCCAGCTCTACCCGATTTACCACGCGCTAGAGTCTGCAACTGAACAGCACAAGAACCACCCGCTTATCGCGCCGCTGTATGACACCGCACTGCGCCGCACCGAACGCCTCGCCGCGGACCTGAACGCACTGCTCGGCACCGACGCCGCCGACCGAATCGCTGCCGGCGAGGTACCGCTGCTGCCGGCTACCCGCAATTACATCGCCGCGCTCACCACTGACTTGTCCCCAGAGACCATCGTGGCAAACCACTACGTCCGCTACCTCGGTGACCTTTCCGGCGGCCAAATCATTTCCGCTATGCTGCGCCGCCACTATGACATCGCTCCAGAGGCGCTGAACTTCTACCGCTTCCCAGATATCCCGAAGCTGAAGGTGTACAAGGACCGCTACCGCGCTGCGTTGGATCAGTTGCCAGCCGACGAGTTCACCCAGGGCCGCATTATCAGCGAAGCCATCGCGGCCTTCCGCTACAACCAAGCTCTATTCGCCGACCTGGAAGCCACCGCCGCCAACCACGACACTTTGGCGGGTTAGCCCGTGGCGGACGCTCTGCAGCACTACCCATTCTGGCTGGCCTGGGCCTTCTTTTTCGCGGTCGGCATGGCCCGCGGCCAAGGCACGTACTGGTTGGCCCGATACGTCAGCAAGCACACTAATCCGTGGCTGGAACGCAAACTGAGCCACGGGGCGTTGACCCGCGGAAAAACTACCCTGCAACGCGTCGGGGTGGCGGCGATTCCGCTGTGCTATTTCACGGTTGGGTTGCAAACAATGGTGCTGCTGGCCGCTGGTTTCCTTGGCATTACGTGGTCAGTGTTCACGGCTGCCCAGATCCCTGGGGTCGTGGTGTGGGCCGCGGTGTATAGCACTGTTGGTTTTGTCGCCTGGTTGTCCGCAATCGAAGCCATTGCTGGTCATTGGTGGCCATTAGCGCTGCTCATCGTGGTGGTTACGGTGGCCACCGTTGCTTATCGACGTTCATCGCAGCCGCGCTCGACAGCAACGAGTTAACGAGTCGAGCGGGCGATTTCCGCGATCTTTCGCACTGACGTCTCCAACACAAACTGTTCGTCCTGGCTCCCCGCGCCCTTGAGCCCGGCATCCATATCGGCCACCACTTGCACTGCGCGGGCAACGGCTTCGGTCGGCCACAACCGTGCCACTTGCTGCACTTTCCGCACTTTCCACGGCGGCATCCGGAACGTGCCGGCAGCCCGATTCGGATCAATCGGCCCGACCGCATGCAGCCGCGCAATATCGCCAATTGCACCAGAAATCGCGGCGGCAAGTACTACTGGTTTCGGCTCCCCCAGCTGCAATGCCCGGCGCGTTGCGGCCACCGCTCCGACCACATTGCCGGCCACAGCGGCATCAGCGACATGGAAACCATTGATTTCAGCCCGCCCCGAGTAGTATTCGCGCACCTTGTCCGCGTCAAAGTTGCCGTCGGTATCGGCCACCAGCTGACTGATAGCTGATGCCAGATCGCGCAGGTCGGTACCCACACCTTCGACAATTGCCTGCACTGTGTCTAAGTCCGCCCGGATTTTGTGTCCGCGCAGCTCCTGGTGCACAAACCCTTGGATCTCGGAGGGTTTGAGCTCTGGGTATTCAATGAGTTCCGCCCCGAGTTTCTGCAGCTGTTTCAGCGCGGCAGCAGCCCCTTTTGCGGTTTTACTTTTCGGCGGCACATGCTCAACAATCACGACAATGCCCTCGGGAATGTCTTTGAGCCATTTCACTAACGTGTCAGTGGCTTCTTTCCGCGCGGATTGCAGGTCGGTGAACACCAGCACCCTTTCCTCACTAAACAGTGAAGGGCTGAGTAGTTCCACCAAGTCATTGTCGGTGACATCTTTGGCCGCGAACTCCGTTATTGGCATCGCTTCCGGCGCTGGTGAAGATGCTTTTACCGCGGCAATGAGGCGTCGCCGCGCACGGGACATGAGGAATTCTTCCCGGCCATTGAGCACCGTCAGTGGCGCCACCTGTTGAGTAGTCACGGCTCTATTGTGCCACTTCCACCACTGCCCCTGGCACCGCAGCCACCGTCGCCGCCACCCAATCAATCCACGCAGCGCACGGCCACGCCAACCACAGCGCAACCGTCGCCACCGGCGGGCCAACCCCCGGCACCCACAACGCAATCGCAGCCACCAGCCCCAGTACCGTCACCGGCGCCACCGCAGCAGACGCCAGCAGGTTCGCCACCACAGAACCGATGGGCACCGTCCCACTCATCCCGATAAGCAGCGGAATGGAGACGATTTCCGCTGCGATTGCCACCGCCAGCGCCCCAACAACCACGTCAGGGAGCTTATTGACGTAGTGGAGCCGGAGCAGCCCGCGGCGAATAAACGGAGCCAACAGAATCAGCCCCAGCGTGACTCCGACGGATAGTCCGAAACCCCAGTTCACTGCAAGATTCGGATAGCACAACAGCAGGACGATGATGCCAGCCGCGAGTGCCGATAGTGGTTGTTTACGCCGTGAAGAGGCAATCGCCACCAAGCTCACGCCACCCATCACGCTGGCACGCAGCACCGATGGCTCAGGCCCGGTAACCAGCACATAAGCGGCTAGCGCCAGTGCCGCCACAGCAACTCGGACTTTCGGGGTGGCGCCGAGGAAGGCGGCGACGGTTAACGCGCAACCAGACACAATGGTGACGTTGGCACCAGAAACCGCGGACAGGTGCGCCAAACCAGCGTCAAGGAGATACTGCCGCTGCACTGCTGGTTGCGGCCGGACATCACCAAACACCATCCCCGTCACTAAGCCCGCCGTATGTTCGGACAGTGTGTCCGCGGCCAGCTGTGCCAATTGGGTGCGGGCACTGGCGGCAAATCCGAAAAGCATATTCGGTTCGCCAACAATCTCAATCGGAGCGTTCGTTGACATGGTCACCGGCGAGATTCCTGGTCGACTAGCTGCAGCAACTTGGCCAGTCACGGCAACAACATTTCCGACGCCTAAGTGTTCAGTGTGTGCTGCGTGCGCAAACACTGTCAGGTCAGCAGGTAATTCAGGTACCGAAAGTCGCAGCATGTGAGTGTCATCTGCGCTAGTTGGTGTGGGGTCGGCAATTAACCTGCCGCGTATTGTGGTGGCACTTCCCTGCCAGGACGCCACCTCGTGGTGATTCGCCCGGTGGATGCGGCTTGCAGTTATTGCTACCGCCGCTGCTGCCCCGAACCCTGTCACTGGCCCCACTGTGGATAGTGCTGGTCCGACGCTGGGCACTGCAGCTGCGGCTAGGCTTAGGATGGCCAGCGCAATTAACACCACGACTGCTGCCCAGGCAAGTTCCAGCGACCGCGTGCTCAGCACAGCTGCGCACCCGCACCAAGTAGTCACTGCCAGTGGCCATAGCCGAAGATCTAAGGCTGGTCGTTTGAGCCGAGGCGGTTCCACCGGCGTCACCCGGGAGTGGTGACGAGCTGCTTTCGCGGCCATAGCTGCGCCTATACCGTCACGGAACCGGAGATTCGTTCCAACTTTTTCGGGCCAATACCGGGGACTTCGCCTAGCTGCGCCACTGACGTAAACGGCCCGTTGTCCTGACGGAACGCAACAATAGCGGCGGCGGTTGCAGGGCCGATTCCCGGTAGGGTTTCTAATTCAGTTTCAGAGGCTGTATTGACATTGACCTTTCCCCCAGTTGCCGACTCCGCAGTGCCGTTAGTCGACCCACTGGACGTCCCACTGGTCGTCCCGCTGGTTGTGCTGTTGGCCGTGCCGACACCGCCTGAGTTCGCTGCCGGATCCACCTGATCGGTCACCACGATCTGCTCCCCATCAGAGACCAACCGCGCTAAGTTCACTGATGCTGGATTTGCTTTCGCGGAGAAACCACCGGCCGCCTCAACAGCGTCGGCCACCCGAGAACCCGTCGGCAGGGTTACCACCCCAGGTTTCTTCACCAGCCCAACCACAGACACCACCACTGGCGTAGCCACAGAACTCTGCGCAGCACTATTAGCAGCATTATTAGCAGCACTATCAGCAGAACTACTCACCGAGCTACCGGCGGGGCCGCTCGCAGCATCGTCGGCAATCGCTGCGACCGAAGGGTCGGGCACCACTGCGACTTCCGGCTGTGTGACTTTTGAGCCCGCCATCCCCGCAACACCCATCACCAGCACTGCCAGCAACACAATGACAACCATCGCGGGACGACTAATCGCTAGGCGGCGTCGAGAAAAGTCCACCGGCATCGTGACATCGCCACTAGCCGGGGCAGTTAATTCCTGAAGACGGGTACGCACTGTTGAGGACATGCGCCCACCGTAGGACGAGGCAAGTCAGCGCAGCGGCGCCCATAACGTCAACAAGCACAAACCTGTGGACAAACTACCTGATGTGGACAAGTGACCTGGACCCGCGCGGCGGCCGCGCCGGGCTACTTGTCGGCAGGGCGGTCCGGATCCGTGTCTGGGGCCGGGGCAGATTCGGTTGGCGTATCCGAAGCAGGGGTGTCATCAATACTGGTTGAGTCAGCTGTGCGGGGAGTGTCACGCTTGGCGCGTTCCGAGGAAAACTCCGCCGCAATCTCCGCCGCCAACTCCGATGCTTTTTCGGTAGCCTGTCGGAACGTCTCCCGCCAACTCGACCAATTCTGCGTGCGCTCATCGGCAGAAGGGTCCTCCGGCGCACCATTTTCTGCGGCCTCCGAAGGGGAACTAGGCATCCCCAGCATCGGATGGTTTCCCAACCGACCAGAGTCCGCACCAAAGCGGTCCCCCACCAGCTCCGCGCCATCAAACAGCGACGGCTGCAACGGATCTGACGCATCCACATCGCCGGCCGACAACCCCACCACCGGCTTACGCGCCACCGACACCAACAGGGCGCCCGGCCCGGAATGTACTTCCACGGCCGCCGAAATCTCCATCAACTGCACCGACGCAGCCTCCCCCAAAAACCGAGTGAGCACCCGCGCCAACTCAGCGGCATCCCGACGCGAACCGGCATACTGAATCGCCACATCCACCGGCTCATCACCGGACTCAGCGACCACCAACTCCACCAGCCGAGACAACGCCTTCGTCTCCGTGCGGGTTTTCGCAGCAAGTTCCACCTTGCCGTCACGCAGCGTCACCACTGGTTTCATCGCAAGCGCCGTAGAAATAATCGTCGCACCAGCCGTCAACCGACCGCCACGACGCAGATGCTCCATATGCGGCACATACGCCCACATGGAACTCCGCCGCAGCACCTCCTTCGCCGCATCATGGCACTCCGCCAACGTGCCGCCCTGTTCCGCGCGCTGCGCCGCCGCAATCGCCGCAAAACCAATGCCCATCCCCACGCTGTGCGTATCAACGACCTGCACCCGATCACCGAGCACTTCCGCAGCCGTCACCCCATTCGACCACGTCGACGACAACGCTTTCGACACATGCAACGCCAGCACACCATCGTCATCGCCGAGGGCCAATTGCCGCGAATAAGCAGCGCACAGCTCCAGCGGCGCCAACGCCGACGTGGTTGCTGCCGCTGCCCCGAAACCGGACTTCTCTGAAGTCTCTTCCGTGGCCTGCATGTCCAGCACCACGATGCCATAACGATTAGCTACGTCTTTAGGCAGGCAGGAAGCGGAGTCGACAATCACTTTGACGGTCATGGCATCACCTGAGCGTTCCACGCTTCCAAATACCACTGGTCATCGCGTGGGGCATCGCCCTGCCCAGCCTGTTGTTCCAGCGCCAACAAGTTTTCCGGGATCGCCGCGTTCCCCGTGTCTGGCGAATCCTGGTCGCCGAGGGTGTACCGCGGACGCGCCAACAGCTGCGACCACGCCGTATTCTTCAAACCATTAAACAGCGGGTAGTTCGGCACTGGCAGCTCCAACAGTCGTGCGGTCAGCGCACCAATCGCCCCACCATGGGCCACCAGCAACACCGTATGCCCGTCCCAGTCGGCGTAAGAATCCATCAGGTCAAAGACCATCGACGACGTACGCGCAGCCACCTGAACTCGGGATTCGCCACCAGGTGGGCAAAACTCTGGGTCATGCCGCCATCGCACCCGCGCCCCTGGATATGCACCATCGACTTCTGCGTGGGAGCACTGCTGCCACTGGCCGAGGTGCGTTTCCCGCAACCGAGCATCCTGCGTGACCTCCAGCCCAAGTTCCCGACCAATAATCTGTGCGGTTTCCGTGGCCCGCTGCAGGTCCGACGCTACAATTTTGGTGATGCCCATGTCGTGGCTGACAAAGTGGCGGGCCACTGTTTCTGCTTGGGCACGGCCATGGTCGGACAGTTCCGAATCAAACTGGCCTTGCATCCGTTTGGTGGCGTTATAGGAAGTCTGCCCGTGGCGCAGCAGAATGAGTCGTCGTTGCATGGGCTGTGGCTCTTTCGGCGCTAGAAGTCGTCGGTGCTTGGGCCTTCTCCGGCCAGCGGCAGGTCATCCTGGCTGGTGACAGAGAATGGGTCCACAGCATCGCCTTCGCCGCGGGTGCCGGCGCCTTCGATGCCTTCAACTTCAATGACTGGGCAGTCTGCCCACAGATTATCCAGCGCGTAGAATTCACGCTCTTCGGTGCGCTGCACGTGAATGACGACGGTGCCGTAGTCCAGCAGCACCCACCGGTTTTCCCGTGTGCCTTCACGGCGCACTGGTTTGGCACCAGCTTCCCGCAGTTTGTCTTCCACTTCGTCCACAATGGCGTCGACTTGGCGTTCGTTGGTGCCGGAGGCAAGCACGAAGCAGTCGGTGATTACCAGCTGCTCGGACACGTCGATTACGACGATGTCGTCGGCAAGCTTCTCATCCGCCGCTTGGGCAGCAACGATGGCCAACTTGATGGAATCAGCATGTGCGGTCACGAAAAGGGGCCCTCCTAGGACAAACCGGCCTGTTTATACAAACCTCTCTTTGCAATGTACTGGACGACACCATCTGGCACTAAATACCAGACCGGGCGTCCCGTGCTGGCCCGCTGCCGACAGTCAGTCGAACTAATCGCCATCGCCGGGATTTCCAGCAGCTGAACGTTATCTTTGCCTTCAACATCAGCCGAGGTGATGTCCTCAAGTTCATACCCCGGCCGCGTCACGCCAACGAAAGTCGCCAGGTCAAACATCTTTTCCCAGTCGCGCCACGTCATAATCTTCGCCAATGCATCCGCACCGGTGATAAAGAACAGTTCCGCGCCGGGATACTTTTCCGCCAAATCCTGCAAGGTATCAACGGTGTAGGTCGCCCCACCCCGGTCAATGTCGACTCGGGAGACATGGAACCGCGGGTTCGACGCGGTGGCAATCACCGTCATCAGGTAGCGGTCTTCAGCGTCGGAGACTTTCCGGTCCGCCTTTTGCCACGGCTGTCCCGTCGGCACAAACAGCACAAGGTCAAGGTTGTAGCGGTCTGCCACTTCCGACCCGGCGACCAGGTGCCCGTTATGGATGGGGTCAAAGGTGCCGCCCATAATGCCAATGCGCCGCGGGTTTTTCGGCTCATCGGCGTTGTAGTCAGTTGCGGCGCTCATGGTCGGGTGTGGCCCTGCCCGCGCACAATCCACTTGGTGCTGGTCAGTTCAGGCAGTGCCATTGGGCCACGCGCATGTAGTTTCTGCGTGGAAATACCGATTTCAGCGCCCATGCCGTACTGCTCACCGTCGGTAAACGCCGTCGATGCGTTAATGGACACAGCTGCGGCATCTACCCGGTTCGCGAACTCTTGGCAGGCGCGGTAGTCCTGCGCGGAGATCGCTTCGGTGTGTCCGGAACCGTGCTCATTAATCTGCGCAATCGCACCGTCGACTCCGTCAACAAGCTTCGCGGCGATGTCCATGGACAGGTACTCTTCATCCCAGTCGGTGTCGGTGGCTGGCACAATCTTCGCCGCCAACTCCCCGAGGTAATCCAGGTCATGGCCAAAGGCCGCCAGGTTGGTGCGGTCCGCGTGGATGGTCACCCCAGCGGCGTCCACCGCGGTCAGGAGCTTAGTGACGTTTTCAGCGCCCAACTTTTTATCAATGAGCACAACTTCGGTGGCATTGCACACCGATGGCCGACGCGTCTTGCCATTAAGGGTCAGCGCGATTGCTTCGTCGAGGTCCGCCGAGGAATCGACGTACATGTGGCAGTTGCCGGTGCCAGTTTCAATGGTTGGGACGGTCGCGCCGGTCACAACCGCATTAATCAGCCCAGCGCCGCCACGTGGAATAACAAGGTCCACTAGGCCGCGGGCAGTAATGAGGTCTTGCACCGAGCCGTGGGTTTGGCATGGCAGCAGCTGCACAAGATCCTCGGGAGCACCGTGCTCTGTCAAGGAGGCACGCAGGATGTTCACCAGCGCGGTGTTGGAGTGGACTGCGGACTTCGAGCCGCGCAGCAGTGCCACGTTGCCGGACTTCAGCGCCAGGCCGAAAGCGTCGACAGTGACGTTTGGCCGAGCTTCGTACACCATGCCCATGACACCGAGTGGGACGCGCACTTGGGTCAATTCAAGACCGTTTGGCAGCACTTTGCCTTGCAGAACCTGGCCGATTGGGTCTGGAAGTGCGGCAACTTGGCGCAGGCCGTCGGCGATACCGGCGACACGATCAGCGTCGAGTCGCAGTCGGTCCTGCAGCGCCTGAGTCATTCCCTTTGCCTGGCCGGTAGCGATATCTTCGGCGTTTGCCGCAAGGACGTCGTCGGTTGCGGCGACAAGCGCATCAGCGGCAGCCAGCAGCAGCTCATTTTTCCGGGCAGCCGTGTAGCTGGCTAGTTCCCGGGAAGCTTCCTTGGCGGCGCGAGCCTTCGCCAAAACTTCAGCACGTTCAGTTTCGCGGATATCGGTAGCGTCAGTCATGCGACCCACTCTAGACAACACCACCGACAAGATGCGAAGTATCTGCTACGCCCGGGAGGCGTAATCCGACAAGTAATCGGCGTGGACCACTGGCTTTTGCATATCTGCCGGCAGATCCCCAGTGGTGTGCCCAATCATGGTGGCCAAGTCGGCGGAGTCGTAATTGACTTCACCGCGGCCAATAATTTCACCATTCGGTCCGACGATCTGCACAATGTCGCCGCGCTCGAAGTCACCGTCAATCGAGGTGATGCCCACTGGGAGCAAGGACTTGTGCTGATCGGTCACAGCGGTCACCGCACCGGCATCCAAACGCAGCACGCCGGAGGTTTCCGCGGCATAGAGCATCCAGAACTTCCACGCGTTCAGTCGGTCTTCCTTCGGTGCGAAGGCCGTTCCCACATCTGCTTGGTCCAAAGCCGCGTCAATATTGTCGGCGCTGGTCAACAGCACTGGGATACCACCGCGGGATGCCAACCGGGCTGCCGACACCTTCGAAGCCATGCCGCCGGTGCCCAGCTTACCGCCGTCACCAGCAATAACGCCCTTCAAATCGTGGCCGGAGCGCACCTCCGGCACAAAGTTCGCATCTGGTTCTGCAGGGTTGCGGTCATACAGCCCATCAACGTCCGACAGCAGAATCAACGCGTCTGCGAAGGCCAGGTGGCTAACTAGCGCCGCAAGGCGGTCATTGTCGCCGAAGTGGAACTCGGAGGTTGCCACGGTGTCATTTTCGTTGACAATTGGCACCGCGCCGAGCTGGCGCAGACGGTCGATGGTGCGCTGCGCATTGCGGGCACGGTCACGGACCGCCGCATCCGACGACACCAGCAGCACCTGGCCAATCGTGCGGCCATAACGGCCAAAGGACCGCCCCCACTCTTCCGCCAAGCGGACCTGGCCCACAGCGGCGGCGGCCTGCTTGGTCGCAAGGTCCGTCGGGCGCTGCTTCAAACCAAGTGGGCCCATTCCGGAAGCCACGGCACCCGAAGACACCACAATCACGTCCGAGCCTCGGCCCATGCGCTTTTCCAATGCGTCGGCAAGCTCATCGATGCGTGCCGGGTCAATCAAACCGTTTTCGTCGGTGAGGGAGGAAGAACCAATCTTCACCACGACGCGCTTAGCTTTGACAATCGCGTCGCGGGTGTCACTGAAGTAGGACCCGGCGGAAATGATGGATTCGGGATTCATGATGCTTGGCGTCGAGATCACCTGCGAACCGGCTAAAGATCCTGATTTTGCGCTTGCCTCCTCAATGAAATCTGCGTCGAGGGTTGTTGAGGTTTGAGCGAGAGCTAAATCAGATGCCTGCACTGATCTAATGCCACCTTTCGCGGTCAGCTTCCTGACCATCTCCGAAGTCGTATTCATCAATCAAGCCACGACGGACCTGGGACTCACGCTTACGCTGGGCAGCAGATTTACGTTCCACGCCTGCGCCTTCAACACGCTCGTCGGTGCCGCGCCCAGTTGGCACGACGTCCACACCAGCAGCCGTCAATGGCTCCCATTCGAAAGTAATGTCACCAATGGACACTAAGCAACCGGGAACCGCTCCCATTTCGAATAGCTTCTTCTCTACACCCAGCTTGGCCAGGCGATCTCCGAGATATCCAACCGCCTCATCATTTTCAAAATCAGTCTGGCGAATCCAGCGTTCCGGCTTCTCACCGACCACCACATAGCCACCAGCATTGAATGGATCCGGCTTAATGGTGAAGTCACCCTTGTCATCAACCGCACGCGGCCGAATGACGGTGCCGCCAACCTTCTTCTCTGGGATCAGCGGGTGTTCCTTGCGGTAGGCCTGGACCGTTTCCGCCAGGGCGTACTTCAGTTGCTGCAGCCCCTCGTGGGTGGCGGTGGATACCGCAAAAACAGGCCAACCGAACTCTTCCTTCAGTTCGTCTTCCTGCAGCTCAGCCATCTCCCGGGCGTCCGGCACGTCAATCTTGTTCAGCACAATAATCCGCGGGCGGCTCATCAGGTCATCGAGGCCAACGTCAGACGACAGTTCGGACTCGTAGGCCGATAGCTCCGCCTCCAGCGCCTTAATGTCGGAAACCGGGTTGCGGTCCACCTCCAAGGCTGCGCAGTCGACTACGTGCGCCAGGACAGCGCACCGCTCAATGTGCCGCAGGAAGTCCAGGCCCAGACCCTTGCCTTCCGAGGCCCCCGGAATCAGGCCCGGGACGTCCGCAATGGTGAAGGCGTCGTGGCCGACATTGACCACACCAAGGTTTGGCTGCAGCGTAGTGAACGGATAGTCACCAATCTTTGGCTTCGCCGCCGACAGAGTCGACACCAGCGAGGACTTACCCGCCGATGGGAAGCCAACCAGGCCAACATCGGCCATCGACTTCAGTTCCAGCGTCAGGTCTCGCTGCTCCCCTGGTTCGCCAAGCAGCGCAAACCCTGGGGCGCGTCGGTACTTCGACACCAGTGCAGCGTTGCCTAAGCCGCCAAAGCCGCCGCGGGCAGCCAAGAAGCGCTCCCCTGGATGTACGAGGTCTGCGAGCACTTCCCCATCGTCATCAAGCACCACGGTGCCGGTCGGAACCTTCAGCACCTGGTCGTCACCGCGGGCACCAGCCCGGTTGTCGCCAGCACCATTAGCGCCACGGGTGGCTTTAATATGCGGGTGAAAGTGGAAGTCGAGCAGCGTGTGGACCTGCGGATCGACTTCAAGGAAGATGTCGCCACCGTGGCCGCCGTTGCCACCGTCCGGGCCGCCCATTGGTCGGAATTTTTCACGCAGAATGGAATTAGCACCGTGGCCGCCGTCACCGGCCTGCAGATGCAGCACTACACGGTCAATAAAGCGGGACATGCTTGCCTACCTTTCACAATTCGGCCAGCCGGGCGGACCGGGATGTCTACCGGAAAGTTTATCCGGAAGATAGCAAAACACCGCCCAGTGCCAGCACCTCTACGGCGCGTCACACGGACGGTGAATGCATAAAGTATTCGTGCGGCGTGGTCGACGGGACAACAGCCCAGCGTCGAACCAACCGGAGCGAATTAAACCTCAGCCGACTCCACAATGGAGACGGTGCGGCGGTTGCGCTTGGTGCCGAATTCAACAGCACCAGCCTTGAGAGCGAACAGAGTGTCGTCGCCACCGCGACCGACATTCTCGCCTGGGTGGAACGAGGTACCGCGCTGACGAACGAGAATTTCGCCGGCCTTGACCTGCTGACCACCGAAGCGCTTCACGCCAAGGCGCTTTGCCTCAGAATCGCGACCGTTGCTAGAGCTGGACGCACCCTTCTTGGTTGCCATGTCGTTTTCCCTCCTCGGAAAATCTTATTGGTGGAATCCTATCCGACCGTAAGGTCGAAAGGGAATCCGTTACTTGGTCAGGCCGGTAATCTTCACAACGGTCAGCTTCTGGCGGTGACCGATGCGGCGCTTGTAGCCGGTCTTGTTCTTGTACTTCATGATGCGAATCTTCGGGCCCTTAGTGTGCTCGACGATTTCACCGTTAACAGAAACCTTGGACAATGCATCAGCGTCGGAGGTGACATCTGCGCCGTCGACGAGCAAGACCGGAGTGAGAGCCACGGACGAACCTGGCTCACCCTCGATCTTCTCGACCTTGACGAGGTCACCTTCGGCAACCTTGTACTGCTTGCCGCCGGTCTTGACGATCGCGTACATAGGAGGGCTACCCCTTAAATCTTATTGCTTGACTCAGCGGCACAGCTGCACCGACTGACTGGACTAAAATTTGCATTCCGGCCACCATCTCGCACATTTGCGCATGGCAACTCCACGCTTCACCGAAAATCGGCGCGCATGAGGATCGGAACTGCGACTCGTTCACTGTACCCGCTACCATAACGAAAACAAAAATCGCTACTAGCAGCGGGTTTTGAGCTAACCGCGTCGCACGACTCGACGACCGCCACGTCCCCGTCGCTGTACGTTCACCGTGGCAGGTGCTTCAGCTGCCGTGTCGGTGGACTTCACCTCGGCGTGGTCAGCCCCCTTCGGCGTTGCCGTGGCGTCCGCCTTTGGCGCTTGTCGACGACGTGATCCCGACTGCTTCGACGAAGTGCTTGTCACCCGGCGCACGGTCCGACGACCCCGACGGCTACGGGTAATAGCAGCGGCTTGTTCCTCCGCAGGTTTCGCATCAGCAGCCTTCTCCTCGACAGCTGGTTTTGCCTTCGCTGTTGGCTTCTCTTCCGGCCGCGTTTCTGCCTCTGGCTGCGTTTCTGCTTCTGGCTGTGTTTCTGCTTCTGGCTGCGGTGGGAAGTCCGACGCTGAACGGCCGCGAGTACGGCGCTTACGGCGCGGCGACTTCTCAAACTCCGCCAGCTGCTCCTCATAGGAAGCCGCTGGTTCAGCCTCTGCCTTCGGCTTGCCCTCAGACTTTGGCTTAGCTTGCGCGGCTGACTGCTCAAACTCGCGGGATACCCGCACGCGGCGGCGGCGACGCCCCACCGTCTGCTGCACCGGAGCCGCAGACTTAGCGTTTGGCTTATCCTCCGACTTCGCTGATGCTTCCTCGTCCTCAGTAGCGACTTGCTCAGCCTGCTGCTTCCGTTGCTTCGCATCGTCAACAAGCACTGACGTTGTGCCCCGCCGACCGGAACGAGTCCGACGACGGCGAACCGTACGCCCTCCCTTATCTTCACGGTCCTCGCGCAGGTCAACAACGAAATCTGCTTCCGGAACGTAGTTGGCGCCCGATGGCTCATCCGGATCGGCTTCGTCAGCTGCAGCAACAGCTTCCGCGGCGATCTCCGCCACCGACGAGCCAGCGCTATTCGACTTGCGGGTCACGCGGCGACGACGACGGCCCTCCGGCTTGTGGGACTCGGCAGGAACAGGGGCATCGGCAGGATCAACGGCAGCCGCAGCGGCATCAACAGTGGCAGCCGCAGTGGCATCAACAGTGGCAGCCGCAGTGGTGTCGGCGGTAGTAGGCGCATCGCCCGCATCGCTGTCCTCGTCATGGTGCGTCATCGCCAACGCTGCTGGATGCTCCTTCGGATCCTGATTCGGACGCTTGCCCCGACGACGTGGCCGCTCCCGACGCGACGGCCGCTCATCCTCGGTCTCCTCCTGAATCGGCTCCTCATGCAGAATCAACCCGCGGCCACCACAAGCCGTACATGGCGTCGCGAACGTCTCCAACAGGCCAGTGCCCAGCTTCTTCCGTGTCATCTGCACCAGCCCCAGCGACGTCACCTCACTGACTTGGTGGCGAGTGCGGTCTCGGCCAAGGAACTCCCGCAGGCGACGCAGCACCAGCTCCTGGTTCTCCGGCAGCACCATGTCAATAAAGTCGACAACGATCATGCCGCCAAGGTCACGCAACCGCATCTGGCGGACAATTTCCTCCGCCGCTTCCAAGTTATTCGCCGTGACGGTTTCCTCCAGGTTGCCGCCCGTACCGGTGAACTTGCCGGTGTTGACGTCAATAACCGTCATTGCTTCAGTACGGTCAATGACCAACGTGCCGCCCGATGGCAGCCAGACCTTGCGCTCCAGGGCCTTCGCAATCTGCTCATCAATGCGGTGATGCTCAAACACATCCGCGCCATTGTGCTGCTCCGGGTAGTAACGCTCTAGGCGCTCCTCCAAGTCCGGCGCTACCGTGTGGACGTAGTCCTGCACCGTGTTCCACGACCGCTCCCCCTCCACAATGAGCTGGTCGAAGTCCTCTGTAAACAGGTCCCGAACCACCTTGATCAGTGTGTCCGGCTCCTCATACATCAGGACCGGCTTGGCACCCTTCGACGCCATCTCGGTTTCCGTGCGCTGCTGCACGTCTTCCCAGATATTGGCCAGGCGCTGCACATCCCGTTCAATTTTTTGCTTTTCGACGCCCTCAGCTGCTGTCCGAATAATAATGCCCGTGTCCTCAGCAACGACGGCACGCAAAATGGACTTCAAGCGCTTGCGTTCTGGGGCTGGGAGCTTCCGGGAAATACCGGCGCTACGGCCGTTAGGCACGTACACCAAGAAGCGGCCCGCCAAGGAAATCTGCGTCGACAGTCGAGCACCCTTATGGCCGATCGGGTCCTTGGTTACCTGAACCAAAACCTGGTCGCCGGACTTCAGTGCCTTCTCAATCTTGCGCGAACGTCCGGCTTTACCGAAGGCACGCCAATCCAGTTCACCGGCGTAGAGCACACCATTGCGGCCCGTTCCGATATCGATGAATGCAGCTTCCATGCTTGGCAGCACATTCTGGACTCGGCCGAGGTAGATGTTGCCCACCTGGGACGCCTGTTCAGAGGTAGCAACAAAGTGTTCCACCAGCAGGTCATCTTCCAACACGCCGATCTGCGTGATGATTTCACCATTGCTGTTGCCTAGGCCATGGCGACGCTTCCGGTCTCGGACAACCATGCGGCGCTGCACCGATTCGCGGCGAGCGAGGAACTCAGCCTCCGACAAAATCGCTGGCCGGTCTTCCGCAGCCTTGCGCTGCATCCGGCGGCGACGCTGTGCCTCCATCCGGGTAGAACCCTGGATGGCTTTCGGTTCGGAAATCTCCTCGATCTCCGGTTCCTGGTCACCAGCGCCTGCTGCATGCGAGGTGTCATCTTCACGGCGGTTGGCGGACTGGGAGCCGCGGCCACGGCCACGGCCGCGAGAGCCGCGGCGACGACGCTTGCCACCGTCCTGGCTGCCAGAATCCTCTGTGGTGTCGGCACCGGATTCGGTTTGCTTCTCATCCGTACTGTCGGAAGCTTCGGTACTGCGTTCCGGCTGAACGCTGCTCTCACCTGGCGCTGCTGCAACGTCAGTTGCCGTTGGTGCCTGCGGCGCGGTGAATGTCGGTGCAGAGAAAACTGGGGCCTGGAACACTGGTCCGGCAGCTTGAGGTTCTGCTGGTGGCGGTGGAGTGATGTCGGAGAGGACCTCTGACAACGAGCCGTCCTCTTCCGCTTCCGCAATCAGCTCAACGAGCGGGTTGTCGACTGCGTCCTGGTTCGATTCCTCGGGCGTGTCGGCAGCATGCGCGGACTCCGAGGACTCCGGCTGATTATCGTCAATACGCTCTTCTTTTTGTTCTTCTTCTGCTGCTTCTTCTACCTTCTCCGGCGCTGCTGCCTTCTCTGGCGCTGCTGCCTTCTCTGGCGCTGCTGCCGCGGTGTCGGCGGCGAGCAGGGTATCGAGCACCGAGTTCTGCTCAGCCAAAGTCAGTGTGGATGAGGCCACTTTGCCGGAGATTCCAGCTTCCTGGATGACCTGCAACAGTTCCTTCGAGGTCAGCCCGATCTGCTTGGCCAGGCTATATACGCGCTGCTTTTCGGGCAGTTCCTCGCGATTCAATTCAGGTGCAGTTTTTGGTACTTCAGGTAGCGCCACTTATGGCTCCTTTTGGTTGTCGCCCGGGCGCTGGCCACCATTGCCGCCGCCACACGAGCGTATTTTTCAGTTCTTCTTCAAGCCTCAATCAGCCGAAATCGTTTCAGCGATTCCGCAGCAGCGGAGCGAACAGATTCGGGCTGTCCCCATTGTGGCACAGAACTGACTCGGGGCCTTTCACTGCCATGACTGAAAGCAAAAAATCCGCCTGAAAGCTGTCCGGGGATGGTGCCCTGGGACGAGCTTCAGGCGGATGGCGCACCACGCGTGGCCATCGCGGCCAGCGTCAAAGTGCTGTTACAGGTTTGGGAACCAAATGCCGATTTCGCGTTCTGCGGACTCTGGGGAGTCGGAACCGTGCACAACGTTTTCGGAAACTTCCAGTGCGAAGTCGCCGCGGATGGTGCCTGGGGTTGCCTTCGACACTGGGTCAGTGCCGCCAGCCAGCTGGCGCCATGCCTCGATGGCACGTGGGCCTTCCACAACACCAGCAACCAGTGGTGCGGAGGTGATGAAGTCCACCAGGTCGCCGAAGAACGGCTTGTCGGTGTGCTCTTCGTAGTGCTTTTCGGCGGTAGCGCGGTCGGTGACGCGCAGGTCCAGAGCAGTCAGGGTCAGGCCCTTGCGCTCGATGCGGGCAATGATTTCGCCGACCAGACCACGCTTGACACCGTCTGGCTTAATCAGGATGAGAGTACGCTCAGTCATGTCGAATAGCTTACATGGTCGGAAAAACCCCGCAGGACATGGTCATGCGTTGCCCCCCGCAGATGTGCTGGGACGGTCGGGCTGTACCGGTTGAGCTGGGCCACAAGTGCTCAGCTAAATGTGCTGCGTGACCAGCATGCCTTTTTCCATCCGCTCAATGAGCTGCTTGCGCAGGTAGAGGATGTACGCCCACACCGCGGCGAATACCAACCCAACTACGCCCATCGACGGATGCACAATGAACCCACCCACTGCAAGCACCTGCAGCGCAATATCCACTGGAATCGCCCACTTGCGGCCCTGGAATCCGGCGGCAACAAACATGCCGACCCCGAGCACCGTGACGTACACCATGTTGAACGTCGACCAGGAAGCACCTTCATCGACACGGGAAATCACGGTGAGCACCAGCAGAATACAAATCGCTTCCAGCACCAAGGTGCCAGCCAGCACACCACGCAGCCCCTTTAGCGGGTCCTTCGCCGGTGCGTGACCCTTGCCGAGCGGACCATATTTGCCGCCTTCGGAGAGGTCCTCACCAGAACGATAGGCAGCTAGTTCGTCTTCAATGGAAGAAAATCGCGCGTTATCTGCGTCGCCTTGGGTCATTTTGGTTCCTTTCCGAACAAGGTCCGCGCTTCCCCGGCCGTGACCACGGAGCCGGTAATCAGCACACCGGAGCCGGAGACGATTTCGCCTTCTAACTCTGTATCTTCAGCCAAAGCGATGGCCAATTCAACTGCCCCCGGCAGGTTTTCCACCGTGTGTACCCGTTCCTCACCGAATACTTCCCGTGCCAGGTCGGCAAGGTGGTAGGTGTCCAAGGCGCGTGGTGACGAAGTTTGGGTGATCACGACTTCATCCAAGATTGGTTCAAGGGCTAGCAGGATCCCGCGGGCATCCTTGTCGCCCAGTACACCGACCACACCGATGAGGCGTCGGAACTCAAACTCCTCTTCGATAGAGGTTGCCAGGGCTTGAGCGCCATGTGGATTGTGGGTGGCATCAACGAACACCGATGGTGTCGAGCGGACCCGCTCCAACCGGCCCGGCGATTCAACTTGGGCAAACCCCATCCGGACCGCATCAATGTCCAACATGCGGCCAGAACCCATGCCAAACAGCGCTTCGACAGCGGCGAGCGCCACTGCAGCATTATCCGCCTGGTGGGCACCGGAGAGCGACAAGAAGATGTCCGTGTACTCGCCACCGAGACCACGAATAGTAAGCTCCTGCCCACCGACTGCCATGCGCCGTTCCAGCACGCCGAACTCGCTGCCAGCTCGTGCCACCGACGCATCGACTTCCTGCGCGCGGTGCAAAATCACCGACATCGCTTCCGCTTCCTGCGCGGCGACAATGACGACGTTGTCGGGCGGCGCCAACAAGTCATCCATATCCCAGCGGGACTTGATGATGCCGGCCTTCTCCGTGGCGATATCCGTCAGGGTCTCCCCTAGGTAGTCCATGTGGTCATAACCAATGGGGGTGATGACTGCGACATCGCCGTCCATCACATTGGTCGCATCCCATGCGCCACCCATGCCGGTTTCGACAATGCCGACGTCAACTGGTCGGTCAGCAAATACCGAAAATGCCATTGCGGTAAGCACTTCAAATTTGCTCATCCGCGGTCCGCCACCGGCAATGGAACGTTCGTCGACTAACTCCACGGCGTGCTGGATTTCCCGCCACGCATCCACGTATTCCCGAGGGGAGATCGGTTCACCGTTAATGGCGATCCGTTCCGTTGGGGTTTGCAGATGCGGGCTGGTGGTGCGGCCAGTGCTGCTCCCCAGTGCGCGGCAGAGTGACTCAATCATTCGAACTGTCGAGGTTTTACCGTTCGTGCCGGCAACATGTACCGACGGGAAGGACCGCTCTGGATGGCCGAGAATATCAACCAGCTGCTCCATCCGCTCGAGCGTCGGGTCAATCTTCTCTTCGCTCCACCGAGTATTCAGCTCAGCTTCGACTTCTTGGAGGTCAGCAAGGTCTTCAGCGGTGACGGGGGTCTGCGGAATCGGGTTATTCGGGTCAGCTGCTTGCCCAGCCCCGATCTGGATGGGCAGAGTCAGACCTTCGCTATCTAGCGTCAGCTTCCCGGCGGCGTTGTCGTCGCCCCTTGCTCCTTCCGCGCCTTCCGCACTCTCAGCGTCCTCAGCGTCTTCGGTACCGGCGGTGTCCGCTGCCGCTTGGTCGCGTTTGAGTTGTGCCGCGGCCTCTTCCAGGCCAAGCTTGGCCAGTGCCTGCGGGCTCAGCGCCGCCAATACCTCTGGGTCGAGGGCGTCTGCCAGCTCATCGGCGTCGTACTCGGCGATGGCATTCAAGTCCAAGTTGTCGAGTGGGTCCGGTGAGTTAGGCATCTGAATATTCAGCACTGGCGGAGTGTCACCGCGACCAACCGGCCCGTACTCCTCCAGCCCGTCCTTCGACCAGTCCTTGTTTTCAGCTGGGTTACGCTTACTCATTGTTTCGGCAGTCCCTCCAGACGCGCCGTGATTCGCGCAACTTCCTGCTCTGCAACTTCCTGACGAGTGCGAATCTTCTGCACCACGGCTTCTGGGGCCTTCGCTAGGAAGTTTTCATTCGCCAGCTTCTTCTGCGCAGTCTCCAGCTCCTTCTGCTGGGTGGCCAAGTCCTTCTCCAGACGCTTGCGTTCAGCAGCAATGTCGACGGTACCGGAGGTGTCCAGATCCACAGTCAGGGTGGTGTCGCCGAGGCGCAGTTCAATCGAAGCAGTTGCCACAAAATCGTCAGCAGGCTGCTCCAGGCGTGCCAGGGAGCGGACCATATCTTCCTGCGCCACCAGATCCACTGCGGCAAAGTCAATGCGAGCCGGTACGCGCTGGCTTGGTTTGACGCCTTGGTCGTTGCGGAAACGACGGACTTCAGTGACGAGCTTTTCGACGAAAGCCATGCGGCGGGCGGCATCTTCATCCGTCGGGACACCACCGTTCGTCATGGACGCGTCTGGCCACTGGCTCACCACGAGAGACTCCGAGTCGATGACGTCAGAGCCGTTCACCAGTGCCTTCCACAGAGTTTCGGTGACGAATGGCATGGATGGGTGCAGCATCCGCAGCAAAGTTTCCAATACCCGACCAAGCACCAAGCGGGTGGAGGCAGCGCGTTCAAGCTGCGCTGCGGTGGCTTCCTCCAAGTTGAATGGGAAGTCAGACTTGGTCATTTCTAGGTACCAGTCGCACACTTCGTCCCATGCGAAGTGGTACAGCGCTTCGTGTGCCTTAGCGAACTCGTAACGGTCCATGGCGGAGTCAACTTCCGCACGGACAGTTTCCAAGCGGTCCAGAATCCAGCGGTCAGCGTCGGTGAGGGTGTCGCGGGCCGGCAGTTCACCGACGTACGCGCCGTTCATCATCGCGAACTTGGTGGCGTTGTACAGCTTGGTGGCGAAGTTACGTGATGACTGCGCTGCGTCTTCACCCAGCGGCAGGTCCGAACCTGGGTTCGCACCTCGTGCCAAAGTAAACCGCAATGCGTCCGCACCGAAACGTTCGACCCAATCCAATGGGTCGATGCCGTTGCCCAACGACTTCGACATCTTGCGGCCCTGTGCGTCACGCACAAGCCCGTGCAAGAACACGTCCTTAAATGGTGGCACTGGGCGACCATTTTCCATAGCCGGGCCGCTGCCAAGCTCTTCGCCCTTTTCGGCGGCGATGGTGGCGACAAAGGTGCCAAACATCATCATGCGAGCGACCCAGAAGAACAGGATGTCGTAGCCAGTGACTAGGACCGACGTTGGGTAGAACCGCTTGAGGTCTTCGGTCTGTGCTGGCCAACCCATGGTGGAAAATGGCCACAGTGCCGAGGAGAACCACGTGTCCAGAACGTCTGGGTCTTGGGTCCAGCCGTCACCAGTTGGGGCTTCGTCGTCCGGCCCCACGCAAACGATTTCGCCTTCTGGTCCGTACCAGATTGGGATGCGGTGCCCCCACCACAGCTGACGGGAAATAGTCCAGTCGTGCATGTCGTCGACCCAGTCGAACCAGCGTGGTTCCTGGCTCTGTGGGTGAATGACCATATCGCCTTCGCGGACTGCGTCGCCGGCCATCTTCGCCAGCTGTTCCACCTTCACGAACCACTGCAGCGACAGGCGTGGCTCAACTGGCTCGCCGGAACGCTCCGAGTGGCCCACCGAGTGCACGTATGGGCGCACTTCCTTGACGATGCGGCCCTGTTCCGCAAGTGCTTCGCGCACTTTCACCCGGGCTTCGAAACGGTCCATGCCATCGAATTGGGTGCCGGTGTCGGCAATCTTGCCGGTGGCATCCATGATGGTTGGCATTGGCAGGTCATGACGGCGGCCCAGTTCAAAGTCATTCGGGTCGTGCGCTGGGGTGATCTTCACTGCGCCGGTACCGAACTCTGGGTCAACATAGTCATCGGCGACCACAACCATGGTGCGGTCTGCCAGGAATGGGTGCGGCAGCTCGGTACCGATCAGGTCGGTGTAGCGTTCGTCGTCTGGGTGGACAGCCACCGCAACGTCACCAAGCATTGTTTCCACGCGGGTGGTGGCGACAATAACGTGTGGTTCATCGTCGTTCAGGGAGCCGTAGCGAATGGACACCAGTTCGCCGTCGACATCTTCGTATTTCACTTCGATGTCAGAAATCGCGGTCTGCAGCACTGGGGACCAGTTCACCAACCGGTTCGCGCGGTAGATCATCCCGCGGTCAAACAGTTCCTTAAAGATGGTCTGCACCGCACGGGACAGGCCATCGTCCATGGTGAATCGTTCGCGGCTCCAGTCCAGCGAGTCACCAATAAGGCGCATCTGGTTGGTGATCTTGTCACCATATTCGTGCTTCCAGTCCCACACCTTGTTGACGAAAGCCTCTCGGCCAAGGTCGTACCGGTCCTGGCCGGTTTCGTCCTTGAGCTGCTTTTCGACCTTCGTCTGAGTGGCGATACCAGCGTGGTCCATGCCCGGTAGCCACAACACTTCAAAGCCCTGCATCCGCTTCCGGCGGGCCATCACATCCATGATCGTGTGGTCCAGGGCATGTCCCATATGCAGCTGGCCAGTGACGTTAGGCGGTGGCAGCACCATCGAGAATGGTGGCTTCTTGCTAGCCACGTCGGCGGTGAAGTAGCCCGACTTCACCCAACCTTCATAGAGCGTCTGTTCAACGGTGCTTGGCTCCCAGCTTTTTGGCAGGAGGTCGGCGCGGTTGACGTTTTCGGAGGCAGAGTTCTGAACGTTGGTCACGCTGGCCAGTTTAGATGGTCACGCCCCTAATGAATAAGTAAGGCCGTGGTTGGCCTGCCCCATCGAGACAAAAGCCGCCAGTCCCGACGGGAACTGACGGCTCAACTGTCAAAGTTTTCGTCAAAAAGCGAATTACTTCAGCAGGTCGACAACTGCGGCCTTTTCTTCTTCCAGCTCAGCAACGTTCTGGGCGATACGTTCGCGCTGGTAGTCGGTCAGCTCGAGGTCCGGCACAATCTGCCACTCGCCGTTGACGGAGCGGGCAGGGAAACCGAAGACAAGGCCCTCTGGCACACCGTAAGAGCCATCCGACGGCAGCGCTGCGGTCACCCAGTTGTCCTGCGGGGTGCCCAGGCACCAGTCGTGCATGTGGTCAATAGCGGCGGATGCAGCGGACGCTGCCGAGGAAGAACCACGAACCTCAATGATTTCCGCGCCGCGCTTGGCAACACGTGGCTCGAATTCATCGCGCAGCCACGCTTCTTCGACCAGTCCGGAGACCTTCTCTCCGCCGACGGTTGCGTAGGACACGTCAGCGAACTGGGTTGCGGAGTGGTTACCCCAAGCGACAACCTGCTTGAAATCAGTCACGTCGCGGCCCAGCTTCTTCGCCAGCTGAGAGATGGCACGGTTGTGGTCCAAGCGCATCATCGCGTTGAAACGGGAGTCCGGCAGATCTGGGGCCGCGTTGGCGGCGATGAGGGCGTTGGTGTTGGCTGGGTTACCCACCACTAGGACGCGCACGTCGTCAGCTGCGTGATCGTTGATGGCCTTGCCCTGTGGGCCGAAAATCTTGCCGTTGGCAGACAGCAGCGCGGAGCGCTCCTCGCCCTTACCGCGCGGCTTCGCGCCGACCAGGAACGCGACGTTGGCGTCCTTGAAGGCAACATTCGGATCGTCGGTGATTTCGAGGCCCTTGAGTAGTGGGAAGGCAGAGTCTTCCAGCTCCATGGCGACACCTTCCGAGGCGCGCACAGCCTGTGGGATTTCCAGCAGGGACAGCTTCACTGGGGTGTCTTTGCCGAACACGTCTCCGTCTGCAATGCGGAACAGTAGCTGGTAGGCAATTTGGCCTGCAGCGCCGGTGACAACAACCTTCTTTGGTGCGACAGTCATGTGGTCTCCAATTCTTGAAGAGTTGAAATTAATCGTCGGTTTCGAAGCGATACGTCTTCAACTGTACTGACGTTCGGGCTGTAGCGCAGCGGCCAATTCTTCTGCTGCGCAGCGACCAATTCTTGTGCTGCCCACCGGCCAACGGGCCCATGCACTACCCCCGTTTATCCCGAATCCCAAATGATCAAAACTCCGCCGCTAGCATGTAAGTCAGATCCGCACCCAGTGATCGCAGGCAGATACAAGGGAGGGCCAATGCCGCACCGCGACAAGACCTCACATATTGAAAGCCCGGACGACGCCGACCGAAGCGTCCGTGCTCGGTCCGCAGCTGAAGAAAAAGAAGCTGTCCTCGCCGCGGCCATTGGCATTTTCGCTGAGAAGGGTTTCACTGACACCAAGCTCAGTGACATTGCGGAAGCCTCCAATGTCTCCAAGCGCATGCTGCACTATCACTTCACGGACAAGGTTGGGCTGTATCGAGCTGCCTTGATTCACGCGGTGCATACTCTCACCCCGCCAGCAGAGGTTCTGGAACCGGACACTGACCGGCCGGTCGACGCCGTCAAACAGCTGGTGTCGTTGCTGTTTGATTGTTTCCAGGAAAATAGCGACTGTGTCCGCCTGGTCATCACCGAAAACGTCAACAGCGTTTTGGATTTGACGGATATTACGGCGATGACTACTCCGACGACCCCGAGCATTAACTTGGACCGGGTGCTGCTGCTTGGCCAAGAGGCCGGGGTGTTCCGGCCGAATATTAGTAGCCAGGACTTGCTGTTTACGATTTACGGCACGGTGCTGCCGATGTTCGCGCTGCCGAATACGCTTGGCGCTTTCTACGGAGTTAATCCGCAGTCGGCCAGCAATCTTGAGGGCCTGAAGAAAATGTCGATTGACATTGTGCTCGGCTTCCTTACCTTGACCACCGAAACCGAGCACGGCACGTCCTACTTGGATGTCAATAGCAGCACCTATGACCATGCTGCCCGGCGGGCTCAGCTTGCAGCAGAGTATGGCCTTGATGCCGGCGAACCGACAGAAATGTTCACTCCGATTTTCGTCGACTATGTGGAGTAGCCTGCCCTAGTCTTTAGAGCGTGTTGACGAAACGAAACGCGACTTACCTAGTTTCGGCCAGTGCGCTCCTAGTTGCCGCTGTCCTTTTCTTGGTCCTTGCGTGGGCCCCTGGCTGGCAGTGGTCCGCAGCCTTATCCACCTACATGGGGGTTGCTCATGCCTTAGCATTCCCGGTGGCGCTGGGCTGCGGGTTGGTGCTGCTTGGGGGAGCTTATGTGTGGCTGGGAGTCGTGGCACTGCGTCCTAGTTTTACGCAGGTGTCGCAACCCGTGGGCAGTACGGCGCTGGCAGCTGGCGTGGTGTCTGTGCTGGCTGGGGCATTGTTTTTGGTTCCAGTGCCGCTCTCCAGTTCTGGTAATTTGGCGGCCGCGCAGCTGAGCGTTTCGCATCCGGCTACTGCTGTGCCGGTGACCGTGTTGTCGTGGAATACCCAGGGCCGCGATGCAGCAGCGGAGCTGGCCGAGTTGGTCGCGGCGCATCGGCCGGAGGTCATTGCGCTGCCGGAAACTGAGGTGTTTCCTGGTGGGCGTTCCGGGGGTGGTACCGATATTGCCCGCTTGGTGGCGACGGATCTTGCTGAGGACTACACGGCGTTTCAGTCGACGAATGGTCGATCCACCCCGACATCGGTGCTGGTCCATAAGAGTTTGGGGCGGTATCGCGAGGTTGCTGGTCCAGTCACTGCGATTGGTTCTGTGACGTTGGCGCCCGTTGAGGATGCGACGCGGCCGACGATTGTGGCGCTGCACCCAGTTCCGCCGTTGCCGAAGCTCATGGCGGAGTGGCGCGCGGATGTGTCGCGTGTGGTGCGTTGGGGTGAGGCTCATTCCGGGCCGGTGGTTATGGCCGGGGATTTTAACGCCACGCGGCATCACGGCGCCATGACGCAGTTAGCGTCATTGCAGGATGCGCGTGCGGTAGCGCTGGCGACTACTGGTCCCGGCCTTCGAGGTTTCCCGATTGGCACCTGGCCACAGAACCTCCCGGCGCTCTTCGGCACTCCGATTGACCATGTGCTTGTCAAGGCAGGCTCCGGACCGGTAGTCGTTGAGCGTTTTGACGTTGTGGAGCAGCCCCAATCGGACCACCGGGCAGTTGTTGCCCAGGTGGTATTCCATTAGCTGGGCGCTCGCGCTGGTTAAGCGCTGTCGCGGTGACGGCCGCCTTCGTCAACAATCACTTCGACGTCTGCCCCATCGGTGACGGCTTCGGCAGTGACGCGTACGCCGGTGACTTCGTCGCGGCTTGGAATGTCGAACATCACTGGAACCAAGATTTCTTCCACGACGGCACGCAAACCGCGGGCACCAGTGTTGCGAGACAGCGCCTTTTCCGCGATGGCGTCAAGGGCGGCGTCTTCAAATTCCAGCTCTACCCCATCCATTTCGAAAAGTCGCTGGTACTGCTTGACCAAGCTGTTCTTCGGCTCTGTCAGCACGCGGACGAGGTCTGCGCGGTCCAGGTTTTCCACGGATGCGATGACTGGCAGACGACCAATGAACTCTGGGATGAGCCCAAAGCGAATGAGGTCTTCGGGCAGCACTTTGTCGAATGGGTTCTTGGTCTTTTGTTCCTGTGCGGAACTGATCTCGGCGCCGAAACCAAGGCCCTTCTTGCCGGTACGCTCCGCGATGACTTTGTCCAGGCCAGCGAAGGCGCCAGCGACAATGAACAGCACGTTGGATGTATCGAACTGGATGAGTTCCTGGTTCGGGTGCTTGCGGCCGCCCTGTGGTGGGACTGCAGCGACGGTACCTTCGAGAATCTTCAGCAGTGCCTGCTGGACACCTTCACCGGAGACATCGCGGGTAATGGATGGGTTTTCCGATTTCCGCGAAATCTTGTCGATTTCATCGATGTAGATAATGCCGCGTTCGGCTTTCTTCACATCAAAGTCGGTGGCCTGCAGCAGCTTCAGCAGAATGTTCTCGACATCTTCACCGACATATCCAGCTTCGGTGAGGCTGGTTGCGTCCGCAAGCGCGAAGGGGACGTCCAACATCCGAGCCAAGGTCTGAGCCAGGTAAGTCTTACCCGAGCCGGTTGGTCCGAGCATGAGGATGTTGGACTTGGACAGTTCAACTTCGTCGTCATCACGCCGGTCACCAAGCGAGTGGGATTCGGCCTGAATGCGCTTGTAGTGGTTGTAGACCGCTACGGCGAGCACCTTCTTGGCGTCGTTTTGACCAATGACGTAGTTGTCTAGAAACTTGGCAATTTCAATTGGTCGTGGCAGTTCGGTGCCGGATTCGGAGTTGGTGGCAACTGGGTTGAGTTCCTCTTCTAGGATCTCGTTGCACAGCTCGATGCACTCGTCGCAGATGTAGACGCCGGGCCCGGCGATGAGCTTACGAACCTGTTTCTGGCTCTTTCCGCAAAAAGAACACTTGAGCAGATCGGCGCTTTCCTGCATGCGTGCCATATGCTGTGGTCCCCTCTCCAAGGTGTCAGTGGCTTCTCAGCCTAGCGGGTGGGTCAGACACTTCCGGCAAGGCCCGCCGGAAGCGTTTTCGAACACCCAGCAGTGCAGCTATAACCGCAGGTTAAACCTGGTTTAGCTTGCGGTAGTCGAAGACCTGGTCAATCAGACCGTATTCGACTGCTTCTTCTGCGGTGAGGAACTTGTCACGGTCGGTATCGATGCGAATTTGTTCCTTTGGCTTGCCGGTGTGCTGAGCCAATGTTTCTTCCATGCGGTTGCGCATGTGCTCAATCTGCTTGGCGGCAATTTCAAGGTCGGAAACCTGACCTCGGGTGCCTTCCGATGCCGGCTGGTGAATCAGAATCTGTGCGTTTGGCAGTGCCGCACGCTTGCCTGGTGCACCAGCAGCCAGCAGTACAGCCGCGGCGGATGCTGCCAGACCAAGGCAGACGGTGCGGACATCCGGGCGGACGTACTGCATGGTGTCGTAAATCGCCATCAGCGAGGTGAAGGAGCCACCAGGCGAGTTGATGTACATGGTGATTTCGCGGTCTGGGTCCATGCTCTCCAGCACCAGCAGCTGCGCCATGATGTCGTTGGCTGCGGTGTCGTCAACCTGGGTGCCCAGGAAGATGATGCGCTCTTCAAAGAGCTTGGAGTATGGGTTGGTTTCTTTGGTACCGAATGGTGCTTCTTCAATGAAGGATGGCAGCACGTAGCGGGACTGTGGCATGTTCTGCGGGTTAATCATGTGGGTGACCTTTCCGGGCCGTGTCTAAAGCTGAAGTTGCGTGCGGTTTATTCGGCGTCTTTCAGGCTGTTGACGACGTGGTCAACAAAGCCGTATTCCTTCGCCTGGTCCGCGGTGAACCACCGGTCACGTTCGGAGTCTGCCTGTACCTTGTCCAGTGGTTGGCCGGTGTGGTCGGAAATCAGCTGTGCGAGTTCGCGTTTGGTCAGTGCGAGCTGTTCTGCCTGGATGGTGATGTCAGCTGCAGTACCGCCGATGCCAGCGGATGGCTGGTGCATCATGATGCGGGCGTGTGGCAGTGCGTAACGCTTGCCTTTGGCGCCTGCGGACAACAGGAACTGGCCCATCGATGCCGCCAAGCCCATGCCGTAGGTACGGACGTCGCATGGGATGAACTGCATGGTGTCGTAAATGGCCATACCTGCGGTCACCGACCCACCTGGAGAGTTGATGTACAGGTGGATGTCCTTGTTTGGGTCCTCGGCAGCCAGCAGCAGCATTTGTGCGCACAGCTTGTTCGAGATGTCGTCATCCACTTGTTCACCCAGCCACAGAATGCGCTCTTGCAACAGCTTGTTGAAGAGGTACTCGTTGCCATTCGGGATTTCGGCGCTCATAGGAGAAATGCTTCCCTTCGTTCTTAAGGTTTTAGGTTTTGGTTCCGGTCTACGCTTTTTGACGAAGCGGTCCGTGTGCAACCTTCTATTCGATGCTAACCAAAAGGGGCCGCACCAGTATTCCGGTACGGCCCTTTTATGCGTTACGTTCGCTATCGGCGGACGCTGTGCTTGGCTTATTCAGCGTCTGCTGCAGCTTCTTCCTGTGCTGGAGCTTCTGGTTCTTCAGAACCGAAGTACTCGGAGGCATCGACAGCGTTGCCTTCGGTGTCCTTGATTTCTGCCTTCATGATGGCTGCAGCCAGAGCCTTGCCACGACGGACGTCAGCAAACAGCGCGCCGAGCTGACCGGCCTGCTGGATCTGCTGCATGAAGGTGTTTGGATCCATGCCGTAGGACTGTGCGGTGAACAGGATGTGGTCCGAGAACTCCTGCTGGGAGACTTCTGGCTTTTCCTCTTCAGCAACGGCGTCCAAGAACAGCTGGGTGCGGACTGCCTTTTCGGCGGATTCGCGGTTGTCCTTGTCGAAAGCTTCGCGGTCCATGCCCTGTGCCTGCAGCAGGGTATCCAGGATGGATGCGTCGCCACCGAACTGGCCAACGAGCTGCTGAACCTGGCCTTCAACCTGGTCTTCGACAACCTTTTCTGGCAGCGGGAATTCAGACTGTGCCAGAGCTGCGTCCAGAACGCGGTCGCGAATCTGGGTAGCCTGGTCGTTCTTCTTGGTGGCTTCTACCTGGCGTGCCAGGTCTGCCTTCAGTTCGTCGATGGTGTCGAATTCGGAAGCCATCTGTGCGAAGTCATCGTCAGCTTCTGGCAGTTCGCGTTCCTTGACCGACTGGACAGTGACAGTAATGTCAGCGTCCTTGCCTTCGTGCTCACCAGCAACCAGGGCTGCGACGAAGGTCTTAGATTCGCCGGACTTCAGGCCAAGCAGTGCGTCGTCAAGGCCATCGATGAGGTCACCGGAGCCGACCTCGTAGGACAGACCTTCGGTGGAGGCTTCTTCGATAGCTTCGCCATCGAGTTCGCCGGCTAGGTCGATGGAGACGAAGTCACCGTTCTGAACTTCGCGTTCCACGCCAGTGAGGGTGCCGAAGCGTGCAAGCAGGTTCTGCAGTTCTGCGTCGACTGCTGCTTCGTCTGCGGTCAGTGGGTCAACTTCCACGGAAATTGCGGAGAAGTCTGGGACAGTGATCTCTGGGCGGACGTCCACGACTGCGGTGAATTCGACGACGTCGCCGTCTTCAATCTTGGTGACATCAATTTCTGGCTGGGAGATAGCCTGCACATCGTGCTCTTCCAGGGCTGCCTGGTAGCGCGATGGAATCATTTCGTTAATGACCTGCTCGAGAACAGGACCGCGGCCGATTCGGGATTCAATCAGCTTCGCTGGAGCGTGGCCTGGGCGGAAACCAGGAACCTGAACTTGCTGTGCCAGTGCCTTGTAGGCCTCGTCGAATTCAGGCTTCAGTTCATCGAATGGGACCTCGATGGTCAGCTTTGCCCGGGTTTCGTTTTGCTGCTCTACGGAGCTCTTCACTGATTCACACTCCTGTGTGGCGATTGGATTTGCATGTGCACATTATCCACCCATTTAAACAAAAATCTGCCATGAGAACACTCATGGCAGATTTGGGCTTGTCGGGGTAGAGGGATTTGAACCCCCGGCCCTCCGCTCCCAAAGCGGATGCGCTACCAAACTGCGCCATACCCCGGCTGTTACGGCGTTGTTCGCTGCAACGAGTAAGAACATTACTCACATACCACCGGAAAAGTGAAATCGCCCCGCCTACCTGCATAAACGCAAGCGCCACCTGAAGCCAATAGCTCCGCCCAAGCAACTTCCATCCCCAAAGATGTCCATCAACACCTCAAAGATGCCCCGCCAGGGAGGAGAACACCACCAAGCCCTAAGGACCACTTCCCCACCGGTCACGGCAACCATGGACTACTGGGAGATTTTGGTGGTTCCCGCGCGTTGTTATACTATGAGCCAGCACTGCACAGAAGGTTCACTTCTGCGTTAGTGAATTGGGAACGTCGTATAGTGGCTAATACCTCAGCCTTCCAAGCTGAAGACGCGGGTTCGATTCCCGTCGTTCCCTCCACATATGAAGCCCTAGTCCTTTTGGACTAGGGCTTTTCTCATTCGCCCACCCTTGAGTAGTTTTATCAACTTCTTTTTTTGACGGTTTTTCTCGACGTTTGTCAGCGCAGCCACCCAGTTTACAAACGTTAATAAACTGTAAGAAAAGACGCGGGCGAAACAAAGTTAACCCCGATTTACACCCGTTTATATTTTCGTAAAGAAAGCTAAGCATCGCCACTACCTGCTAACTTGCTGCCACAAACACCGAAAATTAACAGGTGCCAAATATGAGATTTGCATAAGTGCTAGTCAGTAGCGGTTTTTGGCCATTTAATGATGTACACTTCATGCTCATGAAGCCAACAATCATTGATCAGGACACAGGTCGCGAGCTGTGGACTGCTTCCGAATGTGCCGAGTTTTCCGGCACTGCGCGAGGCACTTTCACTAGTTATGCTGGCCGCGGTAAGGCCCCAACGCCTGCCACCAAGATGCACGGACTAACCCTATGGGACTCTGACGACATCAAGGAATGGCACGATGGCCGCCTGAAGCGCCGCGAAGCCAACAAGGAGTCCAAGTAAATTCAAGTACGAACTTGGCGTCGATCGCCAAGGAAAATAACGGGAGGACGTGCTGTCCTCCCGTTTTTTGTTGTCTCATCTGCCCTCTGCGGCGGTTCCCCGCTGCACTTCCCAGGATGCAGCCGTTGTCTTGGCGGAACTTTTTGGCAGCATCTGACGTTATATATGCGTAGTTGTTCTTCCGGCGTCTATTAGTTTGCAGAGGTTTGTCTATGTCAGCGGTTCTCCTAATCTTTGGTGCGGTGGCCATCGCCGTTGTCGTCATTTCGCAGATCAACAAGTCCAGCACCTCTAAGGCGGTGGAAGCGAAGAACCAAATGGAGTTTCACGATGCCGCTGCCGACGCCCGTCGGTGGATTGAACGACTAGGTGGCCAGGTGCTGAATCTGACTGGCTCGGACGCCGCGTCCTCGCAGGCCATCGCGGATGCTTCAGAGCGGTTTACTGCCGCGAATTCCCAGATCACCTCGGCAACGACCACTGCCCAGGCGAAGATGGCTCGCGAATCGGCATTGGAAGGCATGCACTACATCAATGCCGCCCGCGAAATTATGGACTTGCCTGCTGGGCCAGAGCTGCCACCGCTGGAAGGCCAGCGCATTGCGGGTAAGGTCACCGAGACTCGCACCATCGAACACGAAGGTCAGGAAATCACCGCTTCGCCGTACGCAACGAGCACTGCCACGCACTACTACCCTGGCGGCCGGGTGGCTGGCCGCCCAGTGCCAGCTGGCTGGTATTCCACTCCATGGTGGGCAGACGCGTTGGCCACCGGCATGTGGTCGGCGGCGTCGTTCATGATGTTCAGCGCCATGTTTAGCGGCATGGCTGGCGTCGGCTACTCTGCTGACCAGTTCGCTGACGGTTACGGCGAGGGTTACCAGGATGGTTTGGATGCTGCCGGAGGTGACGCTGGAGACGCTGCCGGGGACGCCGGTGGTGACATGGGCGATGCCGGAGCTGGTGGCGATATGGGTGATGCCGGTGGCATGGACGGCGGCGACGGCGGCGGTTTCTTCGACTTTGGTGGCGATGGCGGCTTCGACTTCGGCGGTTTCGACTTCTAGTCCCAGCAATTCCCCAACAACGCAGCAACCCCGAGCACTGTGGTTTCCCACATTGTGCTCGGGGTTTCGACGTTCTTAGTGTGGCCAGTCTTGCTGCAGTTTTACGCTTCTGGCAGTGCCGGTGCCACACCGGTCTTCTCGTATTCAGCCAGGATGTCGATACGGCGCTGGTGACGTTCTTCTTCGCTCCATGGCTGAGCGACGAAAGCATCGACAATCGCAAGTGCTTCTTCTTCGGAGTGCATGCGGCCGCCGAGGCCAATCAGCTGTGCGTTGTTGTGCTCACGGGCCAGCTTCGCGGTTTCCACCGACCAGGCAAGTGCGCACCGAGCGCCTTTCACCTTGTTGGCCGCGATCTGTTCACCGTTGCCGGATCCGCCGAGCACGATTCCCAGCGAGCCCGGGTCGTTGACGGTGCGGGAAGCAGCTTCGATGCAGAACGCTGGGTAGTCATCAGCAGGGTCAAATTCGTGTGCGCCGCAATCGATAACCTCGTGGCCCTGTTCCGTCAGGTGGGCCTTAATCAGGTTCTTCATGTCGAATCCGGCGTGGTCAGCTCCAAGGTATACGCGCATGGGTTCAGTTTAACCTAGTCGAATTGCGGAGATTCAGTACGAGACCGCTTCAGTTCAAAGAAGTACGGGAACTGAGCTAATCCCACCGCTGCGTCAAACATTTGCCCGGCTGCTTCCCCACGTGGAATCCGCGTAATGACCGGGCCGAAAAATGCATTGTCCCCCAGTTTGACCACCGGAGTGCCCACTTCGTCCCCAACACCTTCCATCGCCAGTCGTTGGTTCTCCCGCAGCTGCGCATCAAAGTCCCCGGTTTTCGCCTGCGCGAGCCGCTCCTGTGGCAGCCCCACTTCAGCCAGCGCCTCGGTAATCAGTTCATCAAATGCCGAATTCGGGTCGTCGAAACGCGCATGTCGGTCAATGCGGTCCTCATTGTGAATTTTGGTGCCCAGCGCGGTGTACAACTTATCCACCGCATCGCCACCGTCTTCCAGCTGTACGACGGTAAATAGCCGCGCTGGCGTCCAGTTACAGTCCATCATGTATTGATAGTCTTCGGGCAGGTCACGGCCCTCATTGAGCACTGACAGACTCATCGGCAGCCAGGTGACATTAATATCGCGGACCTTTTCGGCCTCTTTCATCCACCGAGAAGTGACCCAGCAGTACGGGCAAGATACGTCGAAGTAGAAGCTCACTTGTTCAGTCATGAGCCCCAGCCTAGTTTCCTCACCGAATCTGTGTTTGCGCCTAATGTGGTTTTCATGACTTCCCTTAACCTCACCCAGCAGCAGGCCCAGCGCCGAACAGAGCTTTTTGACGTTCACAATTACGCTATTTCCTTGGACTTAACTGATGGCCACGGCAACCCAGGAGCGGATACCTTCCGCTCTGTTACCACCATTGACTTCGAGGTGCTGGCGTCTCCAGCTGGGGATGATGCCGCTTTCTTAGACCTGAACGCTGACTCGGTCCGCGCTGTGACCCTCAATGGCGTTGACATCACTTCCCAAGCAGTGCCGCTGACGGACTGCGCCTATGACGCCACCCGGGGCCTGCAGCTCGGCTCGCTGCCGGTGGGCCGGCATACCTTGGTCGTGGACGCGGAATGCCGCTACTCCCGCACTGGTGAAGGGCTGCACCGTTTCGTCGACCCTGCTGACGGCGAGGTGTATCTGTACTCGCAGTTTGAAACAGCGGCAGCCAAGCGAGTGTTCGCATGCTTTGACCAGCCGGATATTAAGGCGACCTATGACATTGCGGTTACCGCACCACAGTCATGGACGGTGGTGTCGAACTCCGCCCCAACAATTCACGATGTCAGCTCTGGCAACCGGATCCACACGTTCCGGGTCGATGTGCCACTTTCTACCTATTTGGTCGCGGTATGCGCTGGTCCATGGGCTTCGGTATTTGATGAGTGGACGGGCACGGTGTCGGCGCATCCGGAAACTCCAGGTGAGCACCAACCAGATGGCGAGATGACCGTTCCGCTCGGCTTGTTCTGCCGCAAGTCCCTCTTTGAGCACATGGACTCCGAACGACTCTTCACCGAAACGAAGCAGGGTTTTGCCTACTTCGCAGCCCACTTTGGTGAACCATACGCTTTCGGAAAATACGACCAGATTTTCTGCCCGGAATACAACTGGGGCGCAATGGAAAACGCTGGCGCGGTCACCATCCGAGAAGAGTATGTCTTCCGGTCTCGGGCGACCCGATACAGCTATGAGCGTCGCAACGAAACCATCCTGCATGAGATGGCACATATGTGGTTCGGCGACCTCGTCACAATGCGGTGGTGGGATGACTTGTGGCTCAATGAATCCTTCGCCACCTTGGCATCAGTGCTGGCACAGGCTGCAGTGTCCGAATATGACGGCGCTTGGACCACCTTCGCCAACGTCGAAAAGGCGTGGGCAGTGCAGCAAGATCAGCTGCCGACCACCCACCCAATCTCGACGGATGCCTCCAGCATTGAAATTGTCGAGCAGAACTTTGATGGCATCACCTATGCCAAGGGTGCGTCGGTGCTCAAGCAGCTGGCTGCGTGGGTCGGCCATGATGCCTTCCTGGCTGGCGCACGGCTGCATTTTGCCCGGCACCGCTTCGCCAACGCCACCTTCGACGATCTGCTGTCGGCCATGAGCGAAACCTCTGGCCGTGACCTGTCTAACTGGGCAGCGCAGTGGCTAACCACCACTGGTATTAATACTCTGGCCGCCGAGTTCACCGTCGGCAATGACAACACCTACCAGTCGTTTGCGGTTCGTCAGACCGGCGCGGCTCCGGGCGCTGGTGAGCTGCGTGACCACCGAGTAGCTGTCGGGGTGTATTCCCGCGAATCTGATGGCAAGATTCGGCGGACGTTCCGCACCGAAATTGATGTCACTGGCGAGCTAACTGACGTCCCAGCACTCACCGGAGTCACCGCAGGCGATCTGGTCCTCGTCAACGACGATGACCTCACCTACTGCCTCCTTGAGCTCGATCAGCGCAGCCTGGCAACCGTCATTGCCGATATTGCGGCGATCGAAGACCCATTGGCCCGCACCTTGTGCTGGTCCGCGGCATGGCAAATGACCCGTTCGGGTGCGATGCGCGCCCGCGACTTTATTTCTCTGGTGCTCGCTGGTGTCGGTGCCGAGTCGGAGGTTTCCGTCATCCAGCGTGTTCTTGGCCAGGGCGGTACTGCCCTACACCGCTACGCTGACCCTGCGTGGGCGGAAAGCACTGGCAATGACAAGTGGGCCTCTGGCCTGCTGAAGTTGGCCCGGCACGCTGCCGCAGGTTCGGACCTACAGCTTGCGCTGGTCAATGCCTTGGCCGCCACAGAGCTTGGTGACGAACACAAGACTGTATTCCGCACGCTCCTCGAAGGCGATGCCAACGACGCCGGATTGGCTGGCTTCACTGTCGACCAAGAAGTGCGCTGGACTGCGCTTATCGCGTTGGTTGCTGCCGGTGAACTCGATGAAGCTGCCATCGTCAAAGAAGAAGCAGCCGATGTCTCGGCGCTGGGTGAACAGTCCGCTGCGCGCGCCCGCGCGGCCGTACCAACCGCTGCCGCGAAGGAAAGCATTTGGCGGCAAGCTACCGCCACCGGCGATGACGCCCCGTCCAACGCAACGCTGCGGGCTTGGGAACTGGGCTTGGTCGCACCGGGTGCGGCAGCTGCCCTGCGCGCGGCCGGTGTGGCTAGTCGCTACTTCAGTGAAGTCACTGGCTGGTGGGGTACCCACTCCTCCGACACAGCACAGCGGATGGCTGAAGCACTGTACCCAGGGTGGGATATCCGCGAGGAAGCTCTCGCGAATGCCGATGATGTGCTGTCTGGTCAGCTGCCGACGCCAGTCGCACGCGCAATTGAGGAAGGGCGCGATGAAGTGCGCCGCGCCCTTGCTGCTCGTCGCGCCGATGCCGCGAATTAGAGCAGCTGCGCGAGATCGTGCTGCGGACCTGTCTGCCTAACGGAAACGTTGTGGCAGTTCAGGTTCGCCCAGGCACAGCATCAGGCGATTCGCCCAGTTGAAAAACGCAGCACTGTAGATTGTGTCCAACACTGCGAGGTCATCACAGCCAGCGCTGCGCAGCTGCTCAATGTGCGACTGATTCAGCTGGCTTGGGGTGGCAGTCACAGCTACCGCTACCTGTGCCACCGCGTTCCAGAGCGGTGACTCAAAGTGAGTGGTCACCCCAACGTCAATAAGCTCCGTAATGGCGCTGGCTGGCGCACCGTAATCTATCGCGCGGACCGAATGCACCGACGCGCAGTAGACACAACCATTCAGCCGTGAGGTGACGGTGGCGGCGAGTTCGCGTTCCGCACGTGGCAAACCGCCATCCGGATTCTGAAAAATGTCGAAATCCAGTCGGGTCCGGGCGCGCAACGCGACGGGGTCGCGGGCCAACAATCGGAAATACGCCGAACCGGTGCGAGTGCGGTCCACCAAGGCATCGCGCTGTGCTTCGGTCAGGTCGGCGGTATCAGGCGCGGGCACCCAGGGCTGCCACCCCAACGAATGGGCGACAAAGCGCTCCGGTCGAACCAAATCCGGGTACGTCAGTGTTTCAAAGGTTGGATGGGTCGGCACCAACGGCTCTCCGGCAGATGCGTGCCCCGCCCGCGCAATCCCAACGGACAGTGGCACTTTCGGGCGGTCAGCTAGCACTCGCAGGCCTTCAATAGCGCGCAGCTGGAAAGCCAAGAAGGTCACCAACTGTGCCAAGCTAACAACCTGGTCCGCGGTCCAACCGGCAGCAGCAAGCTTCGCAATGGCTCGCGGGCTGCTATCGCGCGGATGAAACACCTGCAGATGCACAAAATCCAACGCCGCATCTAGCCGCGTGCCGAAACCACCCGCCCGCGCTGTCGGCCCCGGAATATTCTCCGTCTGCAACCCGGTCTCCCGGTAGGTGCCATACGGTCCAGAGGCTAGGGACGCGCGAGTATAGGCCGCCAGTTTCGAGGCGAATTCGGTGGAGGTTTCGTCATCGAGTAGTTCAAGGTAGAAATCTTCCGCAACGGCATCGCGGTGCAACCCAGCGGTGTAGCTGGCAATGGCATACCGCTCGGACAGTGGGAACCCGTGCGGTTCTTCTGGCTCAAGCAGTGCGTCGAAAGCAAGTTGCGCGTTCGTCTTTGCGTCGGGGCGGGCGGTGCGCAGCTCGGCGATGTCGGTGCCGGTGATCCCGGCGAGGTGGTCAATGATGTCTGACATTGTTTCTCCTTGTTGTCCTTATTACTCCTTGCCTGCTACTTCGGCTACAACCCAAGGTTGAGGTCACCAGCGCGGTAACGCGAACCTGGGATAGCCGCAATGAGCTGCTTAGTGAACTCCGTCGTTGGGTGGTCGAAAATTTCTCGGGTCGGGCCGTATTCGACCTGTTTGCCGCCGGTCATGACGGACACGGTGTCCGAAATCTGCTGTACGACGGCAAGGTCATGGGAAATGAACACATAGGTGAGCCCAAGCTTGTGCTGCAGCGATGACAGCAGTTCCAAAATGCGGGCCTGCACCGTCACGTCCAGGGCAGAGACGGCTTCATCCAGCACCACCAGTTCTGGTTCCACAATCAACGCTCGGGCAATCGCTACGCGCTGAAGCTGGCCACCGGACAGTTGTCGCGGTTTCCGGTCCAACCACTGTGGGTCCAGCTGCACCAGATTCACATACTCATCCACCTTCGCTGCAATCTGCGCGCGAGTCAGGTCGGTGAGGTTATGCAGCGGCTCGGCAATCGCTGCCCGAATACTGCGCCGAGGGTTCAGCGATGACGCAGGGTTTTGGTACACCAGCTGCACCTTGGTTCGGGCGGCACGCAACGCCGCCCCGCGCAGCTCGTGAATCGGCAGCTCCCCCACGTGGGCCTCGCCGGCGGTTGGCTTCAAGAACCCCGAAATCACCCGGCCAGTGGTGGTTTTGCCGGAGCCTGACTGGCCAACAATCGCGTGTGTAGTGCCGCGTGCGACAGTAAAGCTGACATCATCTACGGCAACAACCTGCTTGTTGTGCTTGTTCCACCGCGACGGCCTGCCACCACCGGCACCAAATTCTTGACGCAGGCCAGTGACGGTGAGCAATGGCTCTTCGTCAGCGTGGGTTGCAGTTTTTCCGGCGGCGACCGTTGCTGCTCCTGGCAGTTGGACGCCAGGCTGAGCATTGCCCGGCCGAGTGCCCAGCCGAGTGCCCTGCCGAGTGCCCTGCCCAGTATTGACGTACAGCGACGGCGCATCTGCCACCAGCCGCTTGGAGTACTCATCCCGTGGGTCAGCCAACACCTGGGCCGCCAAACCGGTCTCCCGGACTTGACCGTGCTGCATCACCACAATGTCATCAGCGCGGTCCCCGGCTACCGCTAAGTCGTGCGTGATGAACAGCACGCCAATGTCTTTTTCCTGCACCAGCCGGTCAATCAGGTCCAATATTTTTGCTTGCACGGTGACATCTAGCGCGCTGGTCGGCTCATCAGCGATGATGAGCTCCGGTTCCAAAGCTAGGGCCGCCGCAATCAGTGCGCGCTGTTTCATGCCGCCGGAGAGTTCATGCGGGAACTGGTCGTGCCGCTGTGCTGGCCGGTCGATTCCCACTTCGTCCAGCAGTTCGATGGCCCGACTGCGGCGCTGCGCGGCGCTGAGGTTGGTATGAATTCGCAGCGCTTCGGACACGGAAGCGCCGATGGTTTTCAGTGGGTTAAGTGAGTTGTTGGGGTCTTGTGGGACCAGCCCGATTTTTGGTCCCCGGATCGCCCGCCACCCAGCGTCGTTTAGGTTTGCGGTGTCGTGACCGTCAATAAGCACACTGCCGGAGGAAATAGTGCCGGATTCTGGTAGCAATCCGATGGCGGCGTGGGCGGTGGTGGATTTGCCGGACCCGGATTCGCCGACAATGGCGGTGATTTTGCCCGGCGCGACGGTCAGGTCGACGCCGCGGACCGCTTCCACGTGGCCGGTCGGTGTGCGGTAGGAAATGTGCAGGTCACTGATGTTGAGTAGTGCGCTCATGTGGTTAGCTCCCGTTGAATCACGGTGGATAGCTGATTGGCAGACAGCACCACGGCGACGATGACTACGCCTGGCAGGATGCTGAGCCACCAGCTGGTGGCGATGAAGTCGCGGCCTTCGGCGATAATCAGGCCCCATTCTGGTGTGGGTGGTGGCGCGCCATAGCCGAGGAACCCCAGGACTGACAGTTGCAGGACGGCGTTGCCGAATTGCAAGGCGGCGGTGGCCAGCACTGGGGTCAGTGAGTTCGGCAGTATGTGCCGCCATAGGACAGTGCTGCGGGTGCCGCCGGAGCCGTAGGCTGCTTCAACATAGTCGGAACGGGAGACACTGAGCACTTGGGAGCGCACCAGCCTGGTGAACATGGCGATGCTGGTCACACCGACGGCGATGGCGGCGTTGAGGGTGCCAAACCCGACGATGACAATGACGCTGAGGGACAGCAGCAGTGCCGGGATGGACAGCATGACGTCGGTCAGGCGCATGAGGATGGTGTCGAGCAAGCCGCGCGAGGTGCCGGCAATGAGCCCGATGAGTGTGCCGACTAGGGCGCCGACGGTGACAGCCAGCAGCGCGCCGAGCACGGACTGCCGGGTGCCGTATACCACCCGGGTGTATAGGTCGCGGCCGACAGAATCGGTGCCAAACCAGTGGTCAGCGGAGGGTGTGAGCAGCGCGTTGTCCACACCGACGGCCGGGTCACCGGAGGTAAAAAGTTGCGGCGCGGCGGTGGCCAGCACGGTCAAGGCAATAATGATTGCGGACAGGATGGTCGGTACGGTCCAGGGGCTTGTTGACGTTGTGGTGCGTCGTGGGGCGATGAGTGTCATGCGTTCCTCCGAAGACGAGCGTCAACTACTGGGTAGAGCAGATCGACGATGAGGTTGATCAGGACATAGACAGCTGCGGCTATCACGACGATGGCCAGCATCACTGGGGTGTCGCGGTTGCCGACTGCGGCGACGGTGAGTTGGCCAATGCCGGCGCGGCCGAACACGGTTTCGGTGACCACTGCCCCGCCGATGAGTTCGCCGAACACCACGCCGGCGATGGTGAGTGCTGGCAGCAATGCATTGCGCAGCGTGTGGTGGATGAGAATGTCGAAGCGGGAACCGCCGCGGGCTTGGGCAACACGGGCGAAGGGCTGTGTGGCGGCGTCATCGATGCCGCGGATGAGGACTTGAGATATCTGCGCGGTAATCGGTAGCGCTAGTGCGATGGCCGGCATGATGAGGCCTTGCCAGGTACCGGTGTTGACGACTGGTACCCAGCGCAGTTGGAAGCTGACCAGTTGAATGAGCACGATGCCGACGAGGAATGTTGGCAGCGCGGAGAATATTGGGGGCAGGCCGCGGAAGAAGTCACGCAGCGGTGCTGCTTTGGGCAAGGTGGCGACTGCTGCCAGTGCCAATGCCAACACGATGGCAAGCAGGAAGGCGGCGACTGCGAGTTGGATGGTGCCGGGCAGGGCTTTGGCGATGAGAGTGGTGACCTTTGCGCCGGAGTTGACGGAGTTGCCGAAGTCGCCGGTGAGGAAGTTGCCGAGCACGTCGAAGTAGCGCACGAGCAGTGGCCGGTCGGTGCCGTAGGTTTGGCGTAGTTCGGTGATTTGTTCTGGGCTCAGGCCGAGCGCTGGGTTGTCGAAGCGGGCGCCGACCGCGTCGCCTGGCAGTGCTGCCAGCAGGAGGAACGCTAGCGTGAACGTTGCCCACAACACCACGAGTGCTTGGATGATGCGGCCGAGGATGCGGTTAGTCATTGTGCTGGTTCACTACCTTGGTTTGGTAGAAGGTTGGGCGGCCCACGGGCTCGGTGTAGAAGCCTTCGACGCGGGGGTTGACCCCGAACATTTGTGGTTCTTCCAAAATGGGCACGGAGTAGAAGTCGTCGAGTAGGTGGCGTTGGATGGTGCCGACTAGTGCTGCGCGTTCACCGTTATCGGTGGTGATGGCGACTTTGTCGAGCAGTTCGGCCAGTTTTTCGTCGCCGACTGATTTGTCTTTCGCCACGTTCAGGAGTGAGTTGCGGTTGTCACCGGCGAATTCACTTTTAATGACATCGAGGTCCGCGCGGGCCACCATGCTGTGGTGCACCTGCACTTTGTTGATGTCCTTGATGGCGGCGTTTTGAGCGGCGCGGTCACCAGGTAGCAGTTGCAGTTCGATGCCGATGGCCGCGAGTTGTTGTTGCAGCATGGTGACGATTTCTCGGGACCGCGGCTGCACGTTGGCGTGGTTAATGCCCAGGCTTAAACGCTGGCCGTCTTTGACTCGAATTCCGTCTTTGGCTGGCTGCCAACCCGCTTCGTCAAGCAGCTCCTTGGATCTTTCTGGGTCGTAGCGCAGTTTGGCGGAATTGTCCTGGTATCCGGGTGCGTTCTTTGCCAGCACCGAGGTGGCCGCTGGGTAGCTGTCGGTAAAGAGCTTGTCGACGATGTCGTCGCGGTTCACGGCCCCCGCAATGGCTTCGCGGACGCGAATATCTTGCAGTAGCGGATGCCGGAAACGAAGGTCGAGGCCATTGTTGACGCCGTTGGTGCGAGCGGTGAAAATGCCGACGCCGCGTTGCCGCAATTGGCGTTCCACTGGGCCGTCGATTTGCCGGGCAACATCTGCTTGGTCGGCGATGAGTGCGCCCGCGCGGACAGAGGCTTCTGGGGCGACTATCCATTCGATGCCGTCGATGGCTGGCCTGCCTTGGTGTGGCAGTGCTGGCGGCGCCCAGTTGTAGTCGTCGCGGGCGGTGAGGGTGAGTTTGGTGCCGACATCTTCACCGGTGATGACAAAGGGACCAGAGCCGATGATGGTGGTGGCGTTGCCCGGACCGTAGCCGTCGAGGTCTGCTGCGAGGGTGCTGTCGGCCAGCAGTCCAGCGTTCATGGTTGAGGTGGCTTGTGGGAAGCCGGGTGCTGGCTTTTTGAAGTGGAATCGAACGGTGTCTTCGTCAATGACTTCACCGCGGTCGTAATTGGAGATTTGCTCGGAGGCGGTGAGTTTGCGAGTTTTGTCGCCGCCGCCGTAGAGGTCAAAGTTGTGTACGACATTTGCTGCGGTGAGTTTACTGCCGTCAGAGTAGGTGACATCGGTGCGGATGTTGAAGGTGAATTCGGTCGCGTCGGCGTTAATCTCCGGCAGTTCGGTCGCAATCCACGGGTGCAGTTCTAGGGTGTTGGGGTCTTGGTAGAGCAGCCGGTCGGTGATGTTGTTGACGATGCCGCCGTTGGGGTAATACCCGGCGGTTGGCGGGTACAGGCCAGTGTAGGGGGCCGAGTCGAGGTAGGTGATGGTGTTGGTGGTGTTCCCGCTGGTGGCGCCGGCACATGCGGTTAGCATGCCTGCGGTTAGGGCGGTGCTAACTACCGCCGCGAGGGTGCGGGGTGGGTGTGTCATGGTGCTCTCCAGTCGGTTCGGGTGTAGTCACAACAGACCATCGCGGTAGACAAGTCAGTCTGTTATGGATGGACAGACTAGTCTGTTTTACTGGTATGTGAAAGTCGTAAACAACGCACCGCACCTCACGCGCCAATGATTGGAGGCAAAAGCCATGGTCACCCCAGAAACTCCCGGCATCACCATCGCCATCATCGGCGTCGGCCCGCGCGGCATCTCTGTACTGGAAAGATTCGGCACCGCCCTCATAGCTGCCCAGCACGGCCGCCCCGAACAACGCCAGCTCCGCCGCCCCATCACCATCGAACTCATCGACAAATATGAAGTCGGCGCCGGGGCCATTTGGCAAACTCAGCAAACCCGCACGCTATGCAAAAACACTCTCGCCGGCGCAGTCACCCTATTCACCGAACCAGGCGCCACGGTCACACAGCCGGTGTTCCCCGGCCCGACAATCTGGGAATGGATCCAGCTCTCCCGGGGAGATCACCCGGTAAACGTCACCAAGCACACCGCTGAGCTGTACCGCGCCTTCCCTACCGACCCGCAGGTCCGCGCCGCTTTCGCCGTCGAATTCGCCGCCACCACCATCGATACCCACCCCTCCCGCGCGCTCTACGGCGCCTACCTGCAGTGGTGCCTGCGCGTTGCCGAAGCGCGACTGCCGGACAATGTGACCGTGCGCCACCGCGTCGCCGAAGTTGTGGGCATCACCGAAGTCAGCGCCCCTTCCGGCCGCAACCACGACATGGTGCGTTGTGACGATGGCAGCATGCTGGCAGCGGACGCCACCGTTCTGGCAACCGGCTGGACCCAACCCGCGCTCACCGCATCCGAAGCGGACCTTGCTGACATCGTCGCGGACACCGGCCTGACCTGGGTACGGCACGGCAACCCCGTGGAGCAGCACGTCGAGGAACTTCCAGCAGGCCAGCCGGTGTTGGTGCGGGGCCTCGGAATGGGATTCTTCGACCTGATGGCACTGGTGACCATCAACCGGGGTGGCAGGTTCATTGCCGATGAGCACGCTCGCTCCGGCCTGCGCTATCAACCATCGGGCGCCGAACCGCACCTGCTGGTCAGCTCTGGGCGCGGCTACCCCTACCTACCAAAATCCCGGTATGGTTCCTTGCCGCCAGCGCCGAAACTATGGCGCACCCGACCAGCACTCGCGGCGCTGCCGGATAACGCCGCCCAAGGCACCATCGACTTCGCTGACACCGTGTGGCCAGCATTGGCCCGCGATGCCCATGAGGCCTACTACCGCACCCTGGCTGACACCCGCCCCGAAGCCATCGTCGGCAGCGTCGACGAGCTCATTGCTGCCCTGGACGCCGCGCCAATCGGCCATTTCGATGAAGGGCTCACTGCAGCAGCTGCGGCGTGGGTGCCGAATGCTGCCGACCGACTCAGCTTGGCCCACGAAGCAGACCGAGTCGGGCGCACCCAACTACCGCCAGCAGAATTCACTGAGTTCATCGCCGAACAAGTCACCGCCGATCTTGCTGCAGCTGATGCAGCGCGCACCAGTCCAGTGAAAAACGGGCTGTGGGAGCTCGCGGCATCGAGGCAGGCAGTGGCATTAAAGACCGCTGGCGGCCGCACCACCCCTGGCAGCCGCGGCTTAGTGGCGGACTATTTTGCGTTGGCACGCCAAGCTGGTTCTGGCCCACCGGCGTTTCGCACCCAGCAGCTTCTCGCGCTGGTCGATGCCGGAATAGTGTCTTTTGTCGGTGGCCGACCAACCGTGCGCATTGACCGCGACGGCGACGGCGCAGCAAGCTTCGTGATGACGTCTGACGCCACCGAAGGCCACGAGTTCCGCGCTACGGCCCTAGCTGATGCTTGGATGTACTCGCCAGATATCCGACGACCAGGCACCCAGCTGGGGCAACAGTTGGTGGGCGCCGGGCGGGTGCGGCCTTTTCAGGTGCCAGCGGCTGGCGGCAGCTGGGCTGATACTGGTTCACCGGAAATCGACCGGGGTACCCGTCGAGTCGTGCGAGTCGACGGCAGCATCGATCCGCGGCTGCATGTCATTGGGATTCCGACCTACGCCCAAGAGCCAGACACCACCATTAGCCCGGCGCCGGGTACAGATGCGACACTGCTGCAGGAAACCGATGCCACGGCCACGAGTTTGCTCAGTATGGTGGAGGTATGAGTCAAAAGTCATCCGCGGACAGTTTGTGGGCGGCCATTGGGCCGGAGGTCTTTGACCGTATGGTCGCTGGGTTCTATCAGCGCGTGCGTGTCGATGATGTGCTGGGGCCGATGTACCCCGACGATGACTGGGAAGGGGCCGAGTTTCGGCTGCGGACCTTCCTCGAGCAGTACTGGGGTGGGCCGCGGACCTACGGTGAACTACGCGGGCACCCGCGCCTGCGGATGCGACATATGCCGTTTGTCATCGACTCTGTCGCCCGGCAACGCTGGCTGGATTTGATGGCGGCATCGCTGGCCGAAATTTCCGATGAGGATCTGCCAGAAGAGTACCGAACTGCCGTGTGGAATCACATGGTTCAGGTCGCCGATATGGTGATCAACCACTTCGACGAGGCGTAGTTCACCGGCCCGGTTTACAGCGGCAACACCCCGAGGTTGCCCGATGCGGCAGCGACGGCACCGAAGCGGCCGTCAAGTCGGTGCCACCGACCCTTCTGGGAGACGCGCACCAACTCCCCTGCCGCTGGCTGTTCAGGCACAAAACCCATAGCGGTCAAGGCAAAGACATCACGCATCGTCACCCGCACAGTTTCCGCCTCTGGATCCGTATCGGCGGTAGCTTCAATCACCACGCTTTCCAGCAGCGATTGCGGCGGGCCCATGGGCCCGGATTCTTTCTCCGTCAGCTGCTGCCCCTGGCGCTCGAGCTGACGTAGCTGCTGCGCCGGAACCTCGTCCACAACAGTCCAGCCCGTGGCTGGTGGCATCGGGCCTGCCGACCACGCCGCGTCCGCAGGTACTCCCGCAGACACCTCAATTGGGTTGTCGGGAGACGGCGCTTCCGCCCCTTGCAGTTTTGCTAGCGCGTCAGCGGTACCAGTGGCCAGCGCATCGGCGTAGACCACCATGCCATCGACGCTGGCCCGCCCACGGACAGTACGGCCAGCCAGTGAGCCAAATGGGGTCGTGAGCCAGGCCTGGCAAAGATCAGCGGGGTGCTCGGCGGTGTGCTCGGTGGTGTAGTCGGTGCTGTGATCGCCGGGGTGGTCAGTGGTGCGGCCAGAGTCCAGATTCCGGAAACGAACCACTGCTCGATGGTCCAGCTTCATTGCCCGGCGCGTCAGTACACCGAGGTTTCGCACGCTGGCTTCGTCAAAAAGCGAAAGGGTGCGCACTGTCATCAGCTACGTTTCGGAGAGTGCTCAGTCGGTGCGGAATCCGCATCGCCAGTGGCCTCGTCGGAAGCGAACTGTTGCAGCATTTGCCGAGTCGACGGGGTCAACGCCATTGGGCTGGCGGTGTCCAAATCAACGAACACCATTACTGTGTCCACCACTGCAGCCGCATTATCGTGGCCATCCGAAATGGTTTGGCGCAGCGTATACGACGTGCGGCCAATCCGAGTGATTTCGCTTTCCACCCGCACCTCAACGGTGTCGGGCAGCAGCGCACGCAGGTAGTCGACGCGGATGGACCGCACCACCATTGGTGGCAGCGGCGCACCCGCGGACTGTGAGTCTCGCACTAGGTGCACTCGGGCTTCTTGCGCGAAATTCAGATAGGAGATGTTGTTGACGTGCCCATACCGGTCAAAATCTGACCAGCGAACTGGCACTCGAGTAACAAATGGCTCAGCGGACACGGCACTCTCCTTCTGCGGTGGGGGCGCGCCGACCCCCGGGGACTCTAGCGAGTCAGCTTACGGTGGGTCACACGCGATGGGCGGGCAGCTTCCGCACCCAGGCGCTCCACCTTGTTCTTCTCGTACCCTTCAAAGTTACCTTCAAACCAGAACCACTGGCCTTCAGCAACGTTGCCTTCCCACGCCAAGATGTGGGTACAGGTGCGGTCCAGGAACCAACGGTCGTGCGAAATGACTACGGCGCAACCTGGGAAGTTTTCCAGAGCGTTTTCCAAGGAACCGAGGGTTTCGACGTCCAAGTCGTTTGTCGGTTCGTCAAGGAGGATCAAGTTGCCGCCCTGCTTCAGGGTCAGCGCCAGGTTCAATCGGTTGCGCTCACCACCGGACAGCACCTTCGATGGCTTCTGCTGGTCGGCACCCTTGAAACCGAAGGCAGACAGGTATGCACGCGATGGCATTTCGTTCTGGCCCACCACGATGTAGTCCAAACCGTCGGACACAACTTCCCACACGGTCTTTTCTGGGTCGATGTTCTCACGGTTCTGGTCCACGTAGGACAGCTTGACGGTGTCACCAACGCGGACGGTACCAGCGTCTGGTTCCTCGATACCCACAATGGTCTTGAACAGGGTCGACTTACCGACACCGTTTGGACCAATCACACCGACAATGCCGTTACGAGGCAGGGTGAACGACAGGTCCTTAATCAGAGTGCGGCCATCGAAGCCCTTCTCCAAGTCATTGACCTCAACAACCACATTGCCCAAGCGTGGTGGGGTTGGAATCTGGATTTCTTCAAAGTCCAGCTTCTTGTACTTCTCAGCCTCAGCCACCATCTCTTCGTAGCGCTGCAGACGAGCCTTGTTCTTGGCCTGACGGCCCTTGGCGCCGGAACGGACCCATGCCAGCTCGTCCTTCAGACGCTTCTGCAGCTTGGCGTCCTTCTTACCAGCAACTTCCAGGCGTTCAGCCTTCTTCTCCAGGTAGGTGGAGTAGTTACCTTCGTATGGGTGCAGCTTGCCGCGGTCCACTTCACAGATCCACTGTGCAACGTGGTCCAGGAAGTAACGGTCGTGAGTGACGGCGAGGACAGCGCCCTTGTAGTCCGCCAGGTGCTTTTCCAGCCACAGCACGGATTCCGCATCCAAGTGGTTAGTAGGCTCGTCGAGCAGCAGCAGGTCAGGTTCAGACAGCAGCAGCTTCGCCAGTGCAACGCGGCGACGCTCACCACCGGACAGGTGGGTCACTGGCTCATCTGCTGGTGGGCAGCGCAGCGCGTCCATTGCCTGCTCAATCTTGGAGTCAATTTCCCACGCGTCAGCTGCGTCGAGGTCTTCCTGCAGCTTGCCCATTTCTTCCATGAGCTCGTCGGTGTAGTTCGTCGCCATTTCTTCAGCGATCGCTTCGTAGCGCTGCAGCTTTTCGTAGATCTCGCCGAGGCCTTCTTCCACGTTCCCGCGGACCGTCTTTTCCTCATTCAGTGGCGGTTCCTGCAGCAAGATACCGACGGTTGCGCCTGGGTCGAGGAAGGCTTCACCGTTCGATGGCTGGTCAATGCCGGCCATAATCTTCAGGATGGACGACTTACCGGCACCGTTAGGACCAACGACACCAATCTTCGCGCCTGGGTAGAACGCCATGGTGACGTTGTCCAGGATTAACTTTTCGCCGTGCGCTTTACGCACGTTCTTCATCGTGTAGATGAACTCCGCCATGAAAACCTCACTAATTGAGCTGTGCCGACCAGACACCCTGGGTACCCGGGCATTTTATTGCGCAGAAGGCGCAGGCTTCGCTGATTGCATTACCCCCAAAGGTTAATCAACGCCGCCTGCCTTCTCAATGTGTGGGTACGTTATCGCCAACATCGCCGCTTACATCGGCGCCTCGGCCTTCGGCGGATAGAAGGAACCGCTGCTATCGCCGCCTACCCCAGCGCCGACCAACTGCGGTTCCCGCTGCTCCTGCTGCTCCGGCTGGTCCACATGCCCGATGTGTCCAGTTGGCTCCGGCTGTGCTGAATGTACTGGCTGGGCTGGCTGTGCTGCCTGTGCTGCCTGTGCTGGCGCCACCAGCTGCTCTGCAGGTTCCGCAATCGGTTTCGCCCGCGCCATCACCTTCACGCCATGCTGCGCCAAGTTAGGCCCCACCGCATGCGCTTTCAGGAAGATCGCGGACTGCTTCTTCTGCTTCTTGTCTTCCCATTCCGAGGTAATAATCCGGCCGGACACCACCACCGCGGTGCCCAGCGACAGACTCGACAGCACATTGTCCGCCAGCGTTCCGTAGCAGTTCACCCCGATATACACCTGGTCGCGGGAGTACCAATTCCCATCATCGCCCTTATACCGCCGGTCCGCGGCCACCCGAAACGACGCCATGGATTCACCATTCCGGGTGGTTCGGCGTTCGGGAGTTTTAACAATATTTCCGACAATCGTGGTCGTGGCATTAGTCATAGCTATTCCTTTGGGTCAGTCAATCTGCGTTAGCAAATCTGCTTCAGCTGTTACTGTTCGCCCGCCCCGTGGGCAGGCACCCCACACATTTGCATAGTGACGTTTATGTGCCGCCGGAATGTCGCCGAAGTCTGTGGATGACAACACCCCCGGCCAGTTATCCACAACTGGCCGGGGGTGTATCCGTCAATAAGCACAATCTTTTACGGCGATGTGCTACCGCCTCGCCTAATGCTGCTGGTGGCGGCTCTTATTTGGGTCGATGGTTGGTCGCAGCTCGAAGCTGGTGACCTCCTGGTTGTAATAGTCCTGCTCCGCAGGTTCAGCGTCAGTGGTCTGGCCGGACAGCCGCGCCAACATCTCGTTGTAGGCGTTGAGCTCCGCATCGCCGCTGCGCTCCTCCTGGCGGTCAAACCGCTTGGACTCCTTGCGATCCTGGTTCAGCCACTGCACACACAGCGCAAGCGCCACAATGATCAGCGGCACTTCACCAGCACCCCACGCAACGGCACCACCCCAGTTCTGGTCCTGCAGCAAATCAACGTAAAACGGCAGGTCCAGCTTCTGGTAGAAATCCAGGCCAATTGGGGTGGCCGACTGCATGAGGATAATGCCAAACCACGCGTGGAACGGCAGCGTACCCAGCACCGTGACCAGCTTCAAATACGGCGGAACCTGGCGCGGCGCCGCATCCACACCAATGGCGACCCAGTAGAAGATGTAACCAGAAATCAGGAAGTGGATATTCATGAACAAGTGGCCAAGGTGCTCATCAACCATCAAGTCATACAGCGGGGTCAGATACAGCAAGTAGAACCCAGACACGAACTGCACCGCGGCAGTAATCGGGTGCGTCAAGAAGCGGGACACTGGGTTGTTAATGAACGCCACCAGCCACTCGCGGATACCGGGGACACCATTCTTGCCGGCCGGCTCCAGCGCACGCAGCGCCAGCGTAATCACGCCACCCTGCACCAACATCACCGGAATGAGCATCGACATCGACATATGCGCCAACATGTGCCACGAGAACATCGCCATGCCGTACATGCCAAGGCCGGAGCACGTGGTGAAGAAGAGCATGAAGCAGCCGCCGACCCACCACAGCACCCGGTGGATTGGCCACTGACCACCGCGGCGAATCAGCTTGATGTACCAGTAGAGGTAAATCGCAGCGGCAACCGCGGAAGCCACCGAGAAGAACATGTCGATGCGCCACATGAGGAAAATGTTTGCCCAGTTCGCTGGCTCAAACAGCGGGAAACCGAGCTCAATATCCATCACGGACAGGTTCGGGTCACGTGGTGGTGGCGGTGGGGTACGCGTCAACGTGACAGCCAAACCGGCGGTCACCGCCATGATGACCAGCTCCCCGATGGCGACCTTGCGGAACGCACCCGAGTTGTACGGATCCTTCTTCAGCCGCGGAATCGTGCGCTGACGGTGGGCGAAACCGAAAATCCCCAACACGATCAGCAGCACGGTCTTAGCCACCAGCACATTGCCGTATTCCATGGAGAAAAGATCTTCGATACGCACCTTCAGCAGTGCGTTAACCACACCGGAGACGGCCATCGCGAAAAATGCGATGAGGGCAACGAAGCTGTAGCGGTTCACCACTACATCCATATCGGCGCCGCGGCGCATGCCGTGCGCCAGCATCGCCATCAGGCCACCAATCCACAGTGCCATCAGCACCAGGTGGATAATCAGCGAGTTCGTGCCGATATCGTGGTCGCCGCCAGCAGCATTGTGACCGACCGCAAACAGCGGCACCATCGACAGCAACGTCAATGCAAAATACACCGGCTGCCAAATCCAGCGGTGCGACATGCCAGCAAAAAACGCGGCGAATAGCGCAATACCAGCCACCCAAGCCCAAGCGCGGGCCTCAGAAATCTGCTCCAGCGCAATGAACCACATATCTGGCTTCAGGGTTTCTGCCAGGGTGGAACCAGACACATCCGATAGCACCATCGGAATCTGCCCTATCGCCAGCAGCGCCCATGCCACCAAAGCGTAAGTACCGGTGCGGCTAGCTAAGTGCCCATCAAGGGCCAAATCGCCGTCGGCGTTCGGGCGCGGGCCAAAAGCCGCCAGCATAAATGACCCTAAGGCTAGGGACAGAACTATCCAACCGGCGCCGCGGAACAGCGGCAGACCGATTGTGGTGGCTTTACCGGGGTCCGGCAGGCCAAGCAACGCCAGCGATTCACCAAGGAACTGCTGGCTAATGGCTGCCGCGACTAGGCCCGCGAGCAGCGCCAGCGCAACAAAAATTGGCCATGCAGCGCGCACTGCACTGCTCGCTCGTCGAGTGGAATCAGGACCGGACGTATCGGATGAAGAAGACCGTACAGCTGTCGTGTTGGACATAATCCCAAGGTTACGTCGCACAATGCCGACCCGGAAACCGTGGGGTTAGCAGTTGGCGCTAAACTCTGACCTACTGCCCCCATAGCTCAGTGGATTAGAGCAGTCGGCTTCTACCCGATTGGTCGCGGGTTCGAATCCTGCTGGGGGCGCTTTTTGTATCCTTGTGTGCTTAAACGCTGCCATGCGCTGCATGAAGGCTGCCGTCGAAGGTTAGTCCTTGACCAACCCGCCGTCGACGACCAAGTTTTGACCAGTGATGGACCGCGCCCACGGGGAAGCGAAGAAGAGAATTGCATCAGCGAACTCTTCCGGCGTGGTCACTGACTGCAGCGGTGTGCCCTGCGCAATGTAGTCAAAGACCTCGTCAGGAGTGGCTGCGGAAGCATCGGTCTTGCGCAGCAGCCCGCCGGACAGCATATTCACCGTGACACCGCGGGGGCCGAGGTCGGACGCCAACGTCCGGGTCAGGGAAAGCAGCGCGGCTTTCGCAGCGGTGTAGTCGTGGTAAGGCACAACTGGGTACTGGAAAAGGTTGGTGCCAATGGTGATGACGCGTCCGGAACCGAATTCGTCGAAGCCTGGCAGTGCCGCTTGGGTGACGTTCAGGGTGCCTTGGATGGCGCCCGCGAATTGTGACTCGAAACGCTCATAAGTGATTTCGTCGGCCTTCGGGCGGGCGTCGCCGTCGAAGGAGAAGTCGATGAGCGCATTGGAAACAACTGTCGTTACCGGAGCGCCGAATACGTCGCGGGCCTGTGTGAACAGGGCATCGATCTGATCGCGGTCACGGACATCTGCCTGGATGGCCACGGCCCGGCCGGGGTGCTTATCGACGATCGCCGCCGCCTCTTTTTCCGAGGAGAAGTAGTTGATGACAACTTTCGCGCCTTCTCGGAGGAATGCCTCGGTGACGGCTTTGCCAAGACCTCTAGCACCACCTGTGACAAGCACGATCTGTTCGTTGATTGCGGTTGCGGCAATTGACATATTCGCCACGATAGCAAAGGCTGCCGACAAGCTGACGCTACTGCAATCCGACGATAGCGTCGGCTAGTGCGTCTTGATAGCGGTAGCGCAACCGGCTGACCGTTCGCCGTCGGGCAATTCCTGCGTCGAGCCCTATTGCCTCATTCACCGCTGCCATTGCGGCAGCATCATCGGCATACTCCCGGTCGTCCAAACCCATTTGGTTCAGCACAAAGGCCATGCCCAGCGCGTTAGGGTTCAATGGTGTCGCCGGGGTGACATCGAAGGTGCGGTCATCGCCGAACTTGAGCCATACGCGGTCGCCTTCCTGGGAATCTAGGTCCAGCAGGAAACGGCGAATTGTCGAAGTACTCACCTGCTGATTTCGGTTGAAGCGTACTTCTTGGTCGCCCAGCCGACTGGTCAGCGTAACCGCACCCATGAACGGCACTGCGTACATGCCAGCAATAGCCCGCGGCACTGGGAATCCACTGCCGCGCAAATGATCCCGGTTTACTTCCACCAGCAGATGCCACTGCTCATCCCGGAGGTACACCGCTTTTGCTTCTTCGATCGGGTCACTGATGATGACGTCCCCAGATCCCCGCGTCACCATGCCGGATTCAACCACGAACTCGCCGGAGCTGGCATAAGCGCGCATGGAGTTCTCTGCCACTTCCAGCCGAGAACACTGCGCCAGCAGCTGCGCCAATGGCACTTCACCGGCGTCATCGACCTGCTTGCCAATCCAGTCAGCGATGGTGACGAACTCTTCCAGTCCCCAGTCCGCGAGCGCCCACTTCTTCGCCGTCACCTTGTGCATCCGCACATCTTGCGCAAGAGCATTGCCGAGCGAGCGTGTCTGATCCGTGCCGGTCAGGGCAGCCAACTCATCGACTGGCAGGGGCTGCCCGTGCATTGACAGGACGGCCGCCGCGCGGTCGTTATGCGAATTCGCCATCGTCAAAATCTGCTCATCAATAATGAGGTAGCGGTAGCCTTGCCCAGTTTCGATGCGCTGCTTCAAATCTCCGACGGAAATTCCCAGCTCACCTGCGACCGCCGCAGCTTCCACCACGCCATACGGGTCCGCTAGTTCTTGGCAAACAGTCTTAATCCGCTGGTCCAAGTCGGGTTCGATAACCCATTCATCAGACAGCTCCCATTTCGTCGACAAGCTCGAAAGCAACTGCCCAACCGTAATGCCGACCCCAACTACTTCTCGGCTCAACTGCGGAAAATCCCGGCGAACCTGCATAATTGCGGTCATTGGGCAGCAGCGCTCTGCCAGCGCAGCCTCCACCGTCGTCTGCAGCGGGACCTGCTCAGCGATGGTCTCACGCATCTGCTTTTCCAGCTGCCGCACCCGCTCCCGGGTGACATTCAAAGACTGACCGAGCTCATCCAACGTTTTGCCCTGCACCAAGCGGCCGACAAAAATATCGCCGTAGCGTGCGTCGCCCGCGGCAAACATGGCATCAAGCTGGTCACCGAGCTGGGCAAGCAGCTGATTGCCCGCATCCGTCGGAAGCGCTGAATCCCGCAACGATTGCTCCCCCTGCGCAAGGAGCTCCGCCGCGGCGCGGGCAGCTTCTTCTGCGGCGCGGGCAGTGTCCTCTGCGGATACTTGTTCTTGCGCACCGGCTTGGTTCTCCTGCGCCGCTTCCGCATCCGGCGCAACCTGCTGTTCCTGCGCGTCCAAGGCCATCAGCACCACACCAACCACTAGGTCATGCAGCCGCTTATGACCCACCCCGTTGATATCCTGCAGGTCGTGCACCGTCGCCATCAGCGGGTGTTCGAAACGGCCCAGTAGCCGGCTATAAATGAGCGCCGACCCACCAATGAGCTCCGGCTTTTGCGTTGCAGTCAATGTCGGCGACAATTCAGCTAGCATCTTGCCGGCGAACTGGCTGATCCACGCCGCAGCCACTGCTTCAGCCGTCCCCGGCGCGGCATCGACGTGCGCGAGCCACGGGAAGCGGGTCGCGAAGTTCTCCCCGACCGCCGACTGGTCCCCACCGTCGTAATAGATGCTGTCATCAAAACCGTCGACTTCTGCGAAGCTGCCGAATCGTGCGCTTGCCAACCCCTCTGTGTCCGCCTGGTCGACTGCTGCGCCCAGCAGCCGGGCAAACGTCACCTCATTAATCACCGGGATGTTGTACTGCCGCGCCAACTTCGCTTTGCCGCTTTGAGTGTCCGGGTTCGCGGCAACCAGCAGCACACAGCGCTTCGACACACCACCAACGGACATCCCCGCCGCACAAATGCGCGCTTCCCACTGGTCACGCGGCAATTCCATCTGCCCCGTCAGCGCAATCCGGTCACCTGGCCGCAACTGAAACTCTTGCGGCGCCGTGCCGCTGACCGGCGCGGCCAGCAACGCCGCCACGGTGCCCGCGTCCACACATAGCCGCTGCGCTGCGGCCTCCAACACAGCCTTCTCTTCCGCCGTGACGACACCATCGAGCCAGGCTTCGACCGCCAACTGCCGAATGAACTCGTCGTGAATGTCGGCAACGTCCTGCTCCCCCAACTCCAACTCTTCCGCCTGCTGCTGCAGATGCGCGAGCTCGGTGTCCGTAATCTCCCGGTCAGCCAGCGCGGCCTGCAGTGCCGCCCGGTACTTATTGAGCGCACCATCACCGGTGGTGCCGAGTTTCCGCGCAATCTTGCCCACCCAGTTCGTCGCCACGGACACATCCCCACGCACTACTGGCTGCCAATCCATCGCCGCTGCTTGCGCAGTATCCAGCTGAAAAGCACCCCGGTTCACCGGCAGCGTGTCAATTTTCGGCAGCAGGTAGCGCAATAGCTCGGCGGTAGCTTCAGCGTCAGTAATTGCCCGGTGCGGTTGCTTATTGACGATCCCCGCGACCGCAAGCGCCAGCTTCAGCGATTTCGGGCGCCCCGGAAGCAGCTTCGGAGCCAGCATTGCCGTGTCAAGTGTCCAGCCGCCATATTCCGGAAAACTCAGGCCGACTCGTTGGAACTCATTATTAAGGAAACGGTATTCAAAGGATGCACCATGGGCGACCATTGTCCGACCGTTGAGCACTTCCGCTAGGTCTTTGGCGACACTTGCGAAAGTTGGGGCGTGCACCAAGTCGGTGGCGGTGATGCCATGGATGAAGGTGTTCGGAATATCGCGGTGCGGCTGAATGAGCGTTTCCCAGCGGCCCTCTTCGTTGCCGTCCTGGTCCAGCAGCACCACACCGATTTCGATGATGCGGTCGGTATAACCAAACCCGGTTGTTTCCAGATCGATGACCGCAAAAGAATTCGCCTGCATGGGTGGGCCGCCTTCCAGTAGTTCGCTCTTTGAAGAATAAGTCAGCTCCTGGCGCGCTGGCTCGGTAACGAGTTTGGGTACCCCTCCCGCTAATCTCCCAATCCGCAGGTCGCGCTCCCTGCAGCTTCATCTCGATTAGATTTCATAGGTGATGTTATTCACCACAGCTGCTGCTGAAAAGGTACGGTTAGCTGCATGGAGTACATTTCGACACGCGATCCGCAGGCTACGCCCGCAAAGTTTTCGGACATCCTGCTCGGAGGGCTTGCGCCCGACGGCGGCCTTTACTTGCCGAAGGAATACCCACAGGTAGATGACGCCACGCTGACTCGTTGGCGCAATGTACTTAAAGACGAGGGTTACGCCGCACTGGCCGCCGAAGTTATTTCCCTCTTCGTCGACGACATTCCCTCCGACGACCTCAAAGCCATCTGTGCTCGTGCATACACCACTCCGAAGTTCTCGGACGAAGACATTGTGCCGGTCACCGTGCTGGATAACGGCATGTACATCGGTCACCTGTCAATGGGACCGACTGCCGCATTCAAAGACATGGCGATGCAACTGCTCGGCGAACTCTTCGAATACGAGCTCGCCCGCCGCGGTGAAACCCTCAACATCCTCGGCGCAACTTCCGGCGACACTGGCTCTTCCGCCGAGTACGCGATGCGTGGCCGGAAGGGTATTTCGGTGTTCATGCTCACCCCAGCAGGCCGCATGACCCCATTCCAGCAGGCCCAGATGTACAGCCTGGATGACCCAAACATCCACAACATTGCACTGGACGGGGTTTTCGACGACTGCCAGGACATCGTCAAGGACGTATCCAACGACCTAGAGTTCAAGAATAAGTGGCGTATTGGCACCGTGAACTCGATTAACTGGGCCCGACTCATGGCGCAGGTCGTGTACTACGTCAACTGCTGGATTCATGTCACCGATGACAACTCCAAGCGTGTGAGTTTCTCGGTACCAACCGGCAACTTTGGTGACATTTGTGCCGGCCACATTGCCCGTCAGATGGGTGTGCCGATTGACCGTCTGATTGTGGCCACCAACGAAAACGACGTGTTGGATGAGTTCTTCCGCACCGGCACCTACCGCGTGCGCACCGCCGACGAAACCTTGGCAACCTCTTCCCCATCGATGGATATTTCCCGCGCTTCCAACTTTGAGCGCTTCATCTTTGACCTGCTTGGCCGCGACGCAGAGAAGACCGCGGACCTGTTCGGTAACCGCGTTAAAACTGGTGGGTTCAGCCTGACCAACAACGCCGTGTTCCACGACGTTGCCGTCAAGTACGGTTTCCTCTCCGGCAGCTCCACCCACCAGGACCGCCTAGACACCATCGCGGATTGCTGGAAGCGCCTAGGTGTCGTGGTCGATCCGCACACTGCTGACGGCATTAAGGCCGCCCGCGATAACCGCGAACTGGTCGGCACCCCAATTGTCTGCTTGGAAACAGCGCTGCCGGTGAAGTTCGGCGAAACCATCCAGGAAGCCATTGGCCGTGACCCAGAGGTTCCGGAGCGTTTCGAAGGCATCCTCGATGGCCCACGCCACGTCACTGACATGCCGAATGACACCGACGCCGTCAAGCAGTTCATCTCCGAAACCCTGAGCTAAGGAGCTTTTTATGGCATTGCCGCCACCTTCATCCGATGTCCGCGCCGTTGTGACCGGAGCATCTAGCGGTATCGGAAAAGCTATCGCACGACAGCTTGCGCGGGAGGGGCACAGCCAGATTATTGTGGCCCGTTCCGTCAATAAGCTCAATGAACTGAAAGCGGAGCTGGAAGCTGCAAACCCAACGGTGACCATCGACGTGCGTCCGTGCGACTTGGCTGATGCCACCGCCCGCCAGGAGCTTATTGACGAATTGGAACGCACCGACGTATCCATTTTGATCAACTCGGCGGGCATCGCAACGTTCGGCAAGTTCCAAGACCAGGACCCAGCTGGCGAACGGATGCAGTTTGAGCTCAATGCCACTGCGCTCTATGAACTGACCGCGGTGGTGCTACCGGGGATGTTGGCGCGTAAGTCGGGCGCTATCTGCAACGTTGGCTCCGCGGCCGGAAACACCGCTATTCCAGGCAATGCCACCTATGTCGGCACCAAGGCGTTTGTGAACACCTTCACCGAAGCGCTGCATTATGACCTGAAGGGCACCGGGGTGCACTGCACCTTGTTGGCGCCGGGACCAGTGCGTCCAGATGCCCGCGATGATGGCGCAAATGAAGTCGATGAAGCCGTGCCGGACTTCTTGTGGACCAGCACGGATGAATGTGCGCGCGACACATTAAACGCCCTAGCGAAGAACAGGCTGCGGGTGGTGCCTGGGATTTTGTCGAAGGGCATGAACCTGGCATCGACCTATGTGCCACGGCGGGTGGCGGCGCCGATTATTGGCAAATTCTATGAGGGGATGGCGTAAAACCGGTGGTGGAGAACCCAACTACACCGAATCAGAAAGCTCGGCAGGACCGCATCGTCTGGATTGACTGCGAGATGACTGGGCTGGATCCGCAGCAGCATGTGCTGGTGGAAATCGCTGCACATGTCACCGATGCGGAACTGAATATCCTCGGAGAGGGCATTGACATTGTCATTTCCGCGACGGAGGAAGAGCTGTCCCGCATGGATGATGTGGTGACGAAAATGCACCGGAAGTCGGGGCTGGACACTGAAATCCGCGCGTCGAAAGTCAGCGTGGCCGAGGCGGAACAGCAGGTGCTGGCTTACATTAAACAGTGGGTGGAAGTGCCACGGTTGGCGCCACTAGCAGGCAACTCCATTGCCTCCGACCGCGCGTTCATTGCCAAGTACATGCCGGAACTCGATAACTGGCTGCACTACCGCATGATTGATGTCTCCTCCATTAAGGAGCTGGCGCGCCGCTGGTACCCACGTGTGTACTTCGGGCAGCCACCAAAAGGCATGTCGCACCGTGCGCTCGCTGACATTGTCGAATCGATTCGGGAACTGGACTACTACCGCCGCAGTGCCTTCGTGCCAGCAGATGGTCCCACGGCTGAACTAGTGGATGCCGCGGCCGAAGAAGCTGCCGACCGCTTCCCAATTCCAGGCGCGTAACCTGCGGATATCCCTTCGGGGGCAGGCGTTTTGGTTACTCACAGTGTTGTGGGTTAACATGTATCTCGCTACCCAGACGGGTAGTGATGGTGACTGTAGTTCAGTTGGTAGAGCACCAGGTTGTGATCCTGGGTGTCGCGGGTTCGAGCCCCGTCAGTCACCCCTAATCCGCCCTTGGCTTCCGTGTGAGGCCAAGGGCGTTTTTTATTCTGGGGCCGAGTACCGATTTCCTTGGCTCACAAGGCCGCCATCAGCAGGCGGCCGTTCCATCGCCACTGCGAACCCCGGTTGCATCAACCCCATACGGCAAGCTCCGGGGGGCAGGTTGCTAGCCGATTGACTCGGAGTGAGCCTGCCGTCGCGCATCGATGCGTCGGTAAAGCAATGCCAGCAGGCCGCCGGAAATGTTATGCCACACACTGAATACGGCCGCTGGCAGAGCAGATAGTGGGGAGAAGTAGGTGGTTGCCAATGTTGCGGCAAGTCCGGAGTTCTGCATGCCGACCTCGACGGAAGTAGTGCGCGCTGCACTTTCGTCGAGCTTCAAGAACTTAGCGGAGAAGTAACCGAGGACATAGCCAAGCGCGTTGTGCACCACAACGATGGCGAACACTAGCAGGCCAGCGTGTGCCAGCGAGTCTGCAGACTTCGACACGACAGCCGCCACCACGTAGGCAATGCCGAGGACGGAAATCCATGGCAGCGCCGGCAGAATCTTGTCCACATTCTTGCGCAGCAGCATTCGTACCGCCAGCCCCAGGACGACCGGGACAAGCACCATTTTCACGATAGAGATTGACATGGCCGAAGCAGAAACAGGAAGGTACTGCCCCGCCAGCCACAGCGTCAACAGTGGAGTAAAAATGGGCGCAAGCAACGTGGAGATTGTGGTCATGGTAACCGACAGCGCAACATCGCCTTTGGCCAGATAGGAGATCACATTGGAGCTTGTACCGCCTGGCGCAGAACCGACGAGCACCACACCGACTGCGAGTTCTGGTGATAGACGGAAGATTTTCACCAACAGGATGGCCAGACCAGGCATGATGACAAACTGTGCAATCACGCCGATGAGCACCGGTAGCGGGCGCTTTGCGACATAGCCGAAGTCCGGCAATGTCAGCGTGAGCCCCATGCCGAACATGATGATGCCCAGCGCGATAGTTACCTGCCCTGAGTAAGGCTTGATGGTTTCGGGCAGCCAGAAACCCAGTGCGAACGCAACGAGGATGATAAACGGGAACACCGTAACCGCGAGTTTCGCGGAGGAGTCTTCCTTGCTCACGGCAGTGTTTGATGAAGTAGACATGAATTCTCGGTTCTCAGTGAAGTTTTTACGCAAGAATTCTATCTAATCCGAGCACGGGCATTCCGACACGCTTGTTCTGCGTGCGCGATGGCTTCCAGCTAGTGCTCAACCCTAGGGGCGCTGGCCCACCCGAAGACTAGGTGCTGCTAATTAGTCCTGTGGTCGACGTTGAATCATTACGACAGCGTCGACCACTTTTTCATTCGCGGTCTCTTTAATAACTCGTCGTTGCGCGACCTTCACGTCAAACTGCGCGCCGAGGTCCTTCCCCACTGCAGTAAAGACGGATGCCACCTCATCGGCGTCGTAAAGCACTGCCGGGTCCTTCGGACCGTGGCCGGTATTGTCCGGATGGTGTGCGATGAGCACCAAGTGACCACCCGGCGCGAGGGATACCGCAATTTTTCGCCACAGTGCGGCGCGCACTTCGGGCGCGAAATGCATGAACGAGCTGAGCACCAATTCAAAGGACTCCGGCTCTGGGGTCCAACCGTCCAGGTCCGACTGAATCAAGGTGGCCTCGAGCCCCTTGGCATCGAGCGCCTGCTTGGTGTGCTGGATACCTACTTCCGAAAAGTCGAGACCGGTGGTTTCCCAACCCTGAGCAGACAGCCACACGACGTGACGGCCGCGACCGCACCCAAGGTCAATCGCACGTCCAGGCGCTAGCGGTTCAATGAGCTTTTCGACGATTGGATTCGGTCCACCGGCGAACACCCCGCCCTCGATTTCGTCCTTGTTAAATCTTTCGTTCCAAAATTCTGCTGTTGACATGACAACCAGTATAACCGGTCATACCTACCGGGGTATTTGCCTACTCCTGTAAACGCATTTCAATAGTCACGTTATTGACAATTGTTTTCAATTTTAGCAATGTTATCGAAGTGATATCCTCCCCTAGAATCAAGCATGCAGTCCTTATTGGTGGGCTCTTTCTCGTGATTCTTCCTCTGACTGTGCTGAGCGCAATCTCTATTGGCCCAGCCGGTGGCGGTTTTTGGACTTCCGAAACCTCAGCCACTCTGGTGTGGAATATTCGCTTACCTCGAGTACTGCTGGCAGGCCTCGTCGGTGCGTCGCTAGCGGTAGCCGGTGCTGTCATGCAAGCAGTCTTTCGCAACCCCCTGGCTGAACCGGGAATCACAGGTGTCTCCTCTGGCGCCGCAGTGGTAGCTGTGCTGCTTATCATCACAGGTGTGGCGGGGACAGCACCCTGGATCCTGCCACTCGGCGCTTTTCTCGGCGCACTGATCGCAGTGACTTTTGTGCAAAGTGTTGCTGGTGTTCGGGGCGGCAGCAGCGCCACACTCCTACTCGTCGGCATTGCACTGAACGCATTCCTCGGCGCCGTAATCTCGGCAGCAATCGCGAACGCACCGCACAGTGAAGATGCCCAGCAGGCAATGTTCTGGCTCAATGGTGATCTCACCGCAGCCAACTGGGATGATGTCTCACTCGCTGTTACGCCAATTCTCATCGGCACAATCGGAATGCTGGTACTCATTCCAGAACTCAACCTGTTCCTACTTGGAGATGAACACGCCTCCACCACCGGCGTAAGAGCAACCTGGATGCGCCAGGTTCTGCTTGCCCTCGCAGCGCTCGTCACGGCCGCAGGTGTGGCTGTCACCGGCGTGATCTCCTTTGTCGGGCTGGTGGTACCCCATCTCATCCGACTAGTCATCGGCCCTAACCACCGCATCTTGCTTCCAGTTTCGATGGGCTTTGGCGCAGTGTTTTTAATCCTCGCAGACGTCGTCGCCAGGAATCTTTTTAGCCCAGTTGTTCTACAAACTGGCACCGTGACAGCTTTCTTGGGAGCTCCAGTATTGCTCGCACTCATCTTGCGTCAAGGAGTTAACCGGAATGCCTAACTCTCCACGTGTCGGCGAACCATTGTCCGATACTTTCCCGGCCGACCACTCGTCGGGCGGCCACTCGCAAGGCGACCACCCACCGCTGTTGGAAGCACACGGACTCACCTTCCGATACCGCAGTAGCACCGTCCTCGATGGTGTCGATTTTGCAACTCGCGCCGGCGAAGTCCACGGCATCATTGGGCCTAACGGCACCGGCAAATCGACGTTGCTCAAGACCCTAGCCGGGTTAGTTCGACCGCACAGCGGCACCATTTCGCTACTGGGATCTGACTTGCATAGTCTCTCCGCCAAGCAGCGCGCCCGCGGCCTCGCGTTTCTCCCCCAGCACACCTACGTCGACGCAGCCCTCGACGTACGCACGGTCGTCGCTCTCGGCCGCTATGCACACCAGTCACGCCTTGATCGTTTTCGTGCTGGCTCAACTAAGCAGGACTCGTCAGCAGTCGATGCTGCACTCGAGCGCGTCGGTATCGCACACCTAGCGCAGCGTGCCATCGTCTCACTTTCCGGTGGCCAAAAGCAGTTGGTGTTCGTCGCCAAGCAGTTGGCGCAACAATCTCGTGTGCTGCTTCTCGACGAACCGGTATCAGCACTCGACCTCGGTTACCAGCTAGAGGTTTTACAGCTGCTCCGAGAACTAGCCCTCGAAGGTCACGGTATTGCGGTAGTTCTGCATGACCTGAACCTAGCTGCGCGATTCTGTGACCGACTGACGGTTCTACACCACGGGGTCGTGAGGCAGACAGGACCGCCCGAGGACGTACTCACCGAACAAGTAGTGAACGAGCTCTATGGCATTACCAGTTCGGTTGACATCGATCCGGCGACCACCTCGCTTCGAGTGACAGCACTGACTCGCCAACCGCTGACAGGTCGACAGGATTGCCACCCCAATTCACTCACGGACCCATCCTCATAAAGACAAGAAGGAAGACATTGAAGAACATTCGCATTGCCTCGGCACGCAAGAATGCTGCCAAACTGATTGCAGTAACTGGTCTCGCTGCCCTTTCACTCGCAACGGTGTCAGCTTGCGGCTCCACCGAAACGACAAATAGTGGCACCAACGGCAGTGCCGAATCCAGCCCTGCCGAGCAGGCACAGTGGCCGCGTTCGGTGAAGGTTGGCAAGCACGAGGTCAAAGTTTCCGCAGAACCACAGCGTGTAGTTGCGCTGTCGACGGAAACGGCAGACCTCGCTCTGCAGTTGGTCGGCCCGGAGCGCGTTGTGGCAGTACCAAAGACCGCTCTGGACGACAAGGCAGGTAATCAGGTGGAGCTGGCCAAGAAGGTAGAAAACTCCATCGCTAACGCCACCAAGCCAGAACCAGAGCAGATTTTGTCCTTCAACCCTGACTTGGTTCTCATCACTGGCCGTCACGACAAGGAGCAATCCGCAGCAAAGCTCATGGAAGGTACCGGAGTGCCGACCGCTCAGTTCGCCAGTGCTGATTTCGCATCCCCCAAGGCAGTAGCTGAATCCATCACCACCCTCGGCGCTTTGCTCGGTGCGGAGGATAAGGCTGCGGAGCTTGTCGAGAAGCTCAATGCCGATACCGAGCAGGCACTGGCAGCTGCCAAGGATGCAAAGGACAAGCCACGCACGCTCACACTTTTTGCTCGCGGTGGCAAGAAGATGATTATGGGCGTGAATTCTGCGACGACGAACCTGGTCGAACTCGCAGGCGGTGAGGCCCTTTCACCTAAGGGAGGTCGCCCGGGCGCAGTGCCAGCGGATCCGGAGACGATTGTGAAGCTCAACCCAGATGTCATTCTCATTCAAGGATTCCACGGTGCCGGTAAGGAACAGTTCGCGGATTTGCTTTCAAATCCAGCGCTGGCGGATGTCCCGGCCATCAAGGACGACCGTGTGAGCGTTGTAAATGCGAAGACCACATCTGGAACCTCTGGCACCAAGATTGGGGAGGGCCTCCAGGAAGTCGCCGAGGCGCTACACCAGAAGAAATAACGCATCCGTTCCCCGGAAAGAAGCTCTGACTACACCATGTGGATTCACGAGGCATTAACCTCCCCACCTCGAGGTTCCCGCCTCGGCTTGTTTCTGGGGTGGGCACGCTCAGCGTTGCTCACAATCAGCGCGGTCTTTATTGGCGCAGCCGTTGACAGTTTGCTTTTCGACGGCAACACCGGTGCTACCAGCGCACTAATTGGTGCTGGAGTTTCCGCTCTCACAGCGGCGCTGTGCGGTGGTTTCGCCGAAGCACAGCCTGGATACCTTGCTGGCAGAGAAGAAAAACTATGGCGGCGTGCCGTCCTATCCGCAGCGATTGCGGGAGAGGTAAAGGCAACGCCTCCGGGCCCGCGAAGTGGTCATCCGGGGCAAAGCCCGACCCCACAGGAGTCCACATCACAGGAGACAAAGGAAGGCATACTTATTGACGCTGCGACCAGCTGCGTCGCGCAAACGGCGGGATACCGCGCTACCTTTCTCACTCCGACACTTGGTTCTTTCACCTCTCCGTTAATCATTCTGCTGCTGTGGGCTTTGCTTATCGACGCCGTCAGCGCTGGTTTGCTCGCACTGTTTATTGTGGCAGTACCGCTCGTCATTTACTGGGCAGGTAAGTTACTTCGGCGTTCAAACGCGGAATACCGCCGTAAGGAAGCCCATGCCACCCACAGATATCTGGAGATGCTCGAAGGGCTTGGCACTTTAAAGGTACTTGGAGCTATGGGCAAAGCTCGCGATTCTTTTGCCGCTAGTGCGCGCACTGCAATGCGGGAGTTAACCCGATTGCTGGCACAGAACCAGCTCATGATTGTGGTCAATGACGCGGTCTTCAGCATTCTCATGTCTGGCACTGCTATCGCACTTGTTCTCTATCGGCTGCACGACGGCGCGATTTCCCCAGGTGATGCACTCGCCGGTGTATTTGTATCCGTGCTGTTGTACGAACCAATTGACCGCGTTGGCCGCACGTTCTACATCGGACTTGGAGGACGCGCCCACCGGGATAGTCTCGTCGCTATGGTCGGAGAGCCCGACTATCGCACGGCCGACACATGTACCAGCTGCAGAGCACTGCAGTCCGCGCAGGACAGTACAGCTTCGGCACCCCTGTCTGTCAGCCTCCGCAATATCAACGTCCACATAGCAGGCAACCACATCCTGCGCGATATCACTCTAGATGTTGCCCCAGGCAAACACGTCGCTATCGTCGGCCCATCCGGTTCCGGAAAATCAACCCTGCTGCGCGTTCTGTCCGGACTCCAAGAATGCGACGGTCAAGTACTTTTCAATGACCAACTCACGGATTGTGCGTCGCGCCGCGGGAAGGTTTTCCTCGCGAACCAAGTACCTGGAATATTCAGCACAACTGTCGCCGACAACCTCCGCGTGGCCAACCCCACAGCCTCGGACAAGGAACTCCAAGAAGCTCTCCGCAGCGCGCACCTGTGGGATGAGATTGCGGATCGCCCCGGAGCGCTGGAAAGTTCTGTCGGAGATCGGGGCAGTCAGCTTTCGGGTGGACAGCGCCGCCGCCTCGCGATAGCACGAGCGTTCCTGCGACCTAGCCAGCTTGTGCTTCTCGACGAACCTACGGCTGACTTGGACCGCACAACCGAACGACTCATCCACCGTAGTTTGGCCGAGCTCACCCACGGTCGAACAACTATTACAGTCGCCCACCGGCTCGACGCAGTCACCGACGCTGACATGGTCATCGTGCTTGCCGACGGCCACGTCGTCGCCAGTGGCACTCCGGAAGAGTTGAAAAGCTCCGATGGTTACTTCTTAAATGCGCTGCGCGCGGAGTCGAATTCTCTGACTGGAAGGGGCCAGACCGATGAGTGAGATTCGCTGGTTACTACTTTTTGCACGGCAGGCTTCGCTTCCACTGCTCGGTTCAATCCTCGCGCGCATACTTGGACATACGCTAGGTGCTATTGCTCTGGCAGTGCCAGCATGGGCAGTCGGGACGTTAGCCGTCGACGCCTTAGAGTCGCAGACATCACCGCCCAATATAGATGTACCTACTTCAAGTGCGGCTAGTACAGATAGCAGCTTTGTATGGTGGGTCGTGGCACTGGTCATCCTGGCAGCCTTGGCCAAAGCAGTCCTCAGATACGTCGAGCAGTTCCTCGGCCACCTAGCCGCTTTCCGTCTGATGGGGGAAATGCGCGTATGGACTATTGATCGGCTCATCCCCCAGGCACCAGCCGTCACCGATGGCCTCGGCGCGGCACGTATTCATACCATTGCGGTGCGGGACGTCGACCGGGTCGAAGTCTTCTTCGCCCACACTATTGCGCCGGCGATCACTGCGGTACTAATTCCGCTCGTCAGTGTCATCACCGTCTTCATGACTGCTGGTTTCCTGCCCGCCCTCGCACTGACTGCTGTCTATGCGGTGGGATTCGCCGTGGCTCTGGCAGGGGCCAAGAAGAGCCGTCTGGCAGCTAAAGAGTCAACAGCTACGCGGGCCGATCTCGCTCAATTCATTGCAGACAGCATTCGTCTTAGAGAGGATCTTCTCGTCTACGATTCTGTTCCGCACCGGCTTGACCGTGCCGCCGAAATTGATAGCGAGCTTGGCGCGAAACTCGCTGCCTCTGGCGCGACAGCGGGAGTGAGATATGGCGTCAATACGCTGCGGGTATGGGGTGGCACAGTTCTGATGCTGGCGGCAGGCATTCCGACACTGACTTCTAATATGAGTGCGCTACCTGGAATTCTGCTTGCAGCCTCTCTCGTCGCGGGCACAGCCAATTCAATGAACTCTATAGAGCGACTCGCGGGTTCGCTACCCGCCGGTCTCGAAGCTGTACGGCGGATCCGTGAGCTAGGCAATGCCGACCCCAGTGTTACTGAACCCAAGAAGCCACAGCAGGTGCCGTCGCATAGCGATGTTTCTGTGCGACTGAACAACGTCGGCTACCGCTACCCCGGTGCGGATGCGCCAGTTCTCGACAAGGTCTGCATTGACATTCCCACGGGCCACTTCGTGGGCATTGCAGGCCCAACCGGGTCAGGTAAATCCACTATTGCTCGACTCGTGCAGAGGCACTTCGATGCAACATCGGGCACTGTGAGCATTCACGGTGTCAACGTGGCCGACCTCGGGTCGGAATACGTGCATCGATTTGTCGCGGTGGCAGACCAAGACCCGTTCATCGTCGAAGGAACCATTGCAGAAAACCTCCGCCTGGGAGCACCGACAGCGACGGAAGATACGCTGCTCTGGGCACTGGGCATCGCTGAGCTGGATCGCAATCAATTCTCGCTGGACAAACGCATTAGCCGTCGCGGCGACAATTTAAGTGGTGGACAGAAGCAACGCCTAGCCTTGGCTAGAACGTTGGTGCGCGCCACCGCCAGCTCAGATAGTGTCGATCTGAACAACGCCAACTTGAGTAATGCCATCCTCGTTCTCGATGAGGCAACCAGCCATCAGGATCCGCTGACGCAGCAACGCATCATCGCACAAGTGCGTGGTCTCGGTGCCACTGTTGTTCTCATCGCGCATAGGCTGACAACGCTCCAACACGCGGACCAGATTTATGTTCTTGAGGCAGGTCGGGTTGTAGAACAAGGGACTTTCAACTCGCTCGCGCACTCTAATGGATTGTTCGCCGCGATGTTGGCAGCAGCGGACTCTTCTGGGCCACCCCGGCATTGACTTAGAATGACGAACATCTGCTTCCGTATCCACGGATTGTCGCTCATGCCTACAGTGGATGGTGAGCGGTGCTGAAGGTTCAGCCGCGGATAGGAGCATAATGCGCCCGTATATGGACAAGTTGATGCCGGATGCGTGGCGGGGCGCCACCAAATTTTCAACGGTTGTTCGCGATGCCGCGGACGCTGCCGGTATCAGCGCGGAGGAAAGCGAACTGATTAAGGTTCGTGCATCGCAGTTAAACGGCTGCGCTTTTTGTCTAGACCTCCACGCTCGGCAGGCTCGCCAAGCCGGCGTGATGCAGCAGAAGTTGGATTTACTGCCGCTGTGGCGGCATTCCCAGCTATTTAGTGACCGCGAACAGGCGGTGTTGGCCATTGCGGAAGCAGCCACGTCCCTACCGCTCACCGACGATTCCAGGATTGAGCTTTTTGACGCACAGGAGCTGCTTGGCGACGAGCAGTTTGTGGCAGCGGAATGGATTGCTGCGGCGATCAACATGTTCAATCGGATCTCGATTCTGAGCGGCCATCAGGTTCGTCCCCGTGACGTAGCCGGAAAGGTGATTCGATAATGTCCGACATGAACGATCAATTTGTTGTCCGACTTTCCCCTCAACAAAACGCCTATTTATTGCTCGACACTGAGCTGCCAGAAGGCGACCAAGTGATCGGCAAGGAGGAGTACGTCGATGTCCCTGCGGAGGAGGGCCCCGGCGACCGAGTACTGTTCCACACCGAAGTTTCTGAAGATTACGGCGGAAAGGGATTAGCTTCCCAGCTGGTCCAGTTCGCTGTAGAAGATGCAATCGCGCAGGGCTTTTCGGTTGTCCCGGTGTGCTCTTATGTGAAGAAGTGGTTGGACAAACACAACGACTACGAAACAAAGGTGGTATCTGCCCAGGAAAAGCACCTGAGCGCTGTTCCTCGTAACCACTAACACCACTGGGCGTTGTCACGCCCCGGAATTTCGCCGCGCAGTTCTCACTGTTGCGGCGCTAAATTTTGGCTATTCGAAAACACTGGCTTTCAATAGGACTAAAGTGCTAGCATAAGTAGCACAATGAGTTTTTAGATCTCATCCGTCGACACTAAGGAGCGCCGGACTATGAACTCCACCATCCCCCACGACCTCATCCCATGGATTGTGGCGGCAGGCACGCTACAGCTGATCTTGATGACTGTAGCTATTGTTGTCCTGTTTCGCACACCAAAGCAGGACCTGCGGGAACTCACTCAAATACGATGGCTTATTGTCATCGTTCTGGCGAATTTTGCCGGACCTCTTGCCTTCCTCATTGTTGGCCGAGAACGCCGTCGTGCACCGCTCGTTGCAGCCAAGCGCTCCGCGCTTGCTTTGGAGCCAGTTGACGTTCTCTTCCCTCGCCAGAATCGCTCTTTAACTACCAACAGTGCCATCGATTTTTCCGCGGTGACGAAGAGATTTGGCGCCCATCCGGTCTTGGATGACTTGAACCTGACTGTGCCACCCGGAACCATATTCGGACTTCTGGGACAAAACGGCGCTGGTAAAACCACTGCGCTGCGCATCCTCATGGGCTTTGCCCAACCATCGTCTGGCCACGTCAGCATTTTTGGCATTCCATCGACCGCAGTCCAGGCACGTCATGACGTCGGATATCTACCGGACGTACCCGTGTTCGACCCTTGGTTAACTCCAGAGCAATACTTGCGCCAAACAGCCAAGCTCACGGGTGTGCCCACCGAAGAAGTCACCCCGCGGGTGGCCGCGGCGCTTGAATTAGCCAACCTCAGCAATGTCAACCGCAGCATCGGTGGGCTATCTCGAGGTATGCGCCAGCGGCTTGGCATTGTCAACGCTCTCGTCCACGGTCCGCGGGTGGTGGTTTTGGATGAACCTACCTCGGCACTGGACCCCATCGCACGCGTCGAAGTCCTCCATCTGATTCAAGCCATTCGTCGCAGCACGACAGTATTCTTCTCGACACACTCCATGGCTGATGTGGGAAGAGTGTGCGACCATGTCGCATTCCTTGGTTCCGGAAGGATTATTGCTTCGGGGAGCGTGGATAACATTGTGCAAACGTTTACCGACTCCAATGCCATTCGAGCCAGCTTTCACATACCCAAAAATGACTTTCAGCAGGTCGAGCTCCGCCACAGCCTGGAAGCTCTGGGTGGCTCAGACATTGAGTTCCAACCTGCTGGCGACTTGGAAGAAGCTTTTGCTCAGGCACTTGGAGGCTCCAAATGACTTATCTACTCATGCGCCGACAATTCCATGCACTAACCGGCTCGTGGACCTTGTGGGTTCTGGTTATCGCCAGCGCAATATTTGCACTACTAGCCCCCATTTCCGCCTACTATCTTCCGGAAATCCTGGCCCAAGCGGTCGGATCCGACGGGCTGATTAACACCGATGCACTCCCAGAACCAACGTCGATGGACGCTTGGATGCAATGGGCATCAAACCTCAATCAACTCCTTGCCGTCCTGGTAGCTGTGGTTGCAGCCGGCAGTTTAGGCTCTGACCTCACCCGTGGCACCGCCTTGGCTGTGCTCAGCCATGAAGTGCCACGTTCGAAACTGGCGATTGCGGCAGTAGGCTCGGTTAGCGCCATTGTTTTCGCTGTCATTTCCGCAGCAACTGCAATAGTGCTTGGCGTTACCAGCATATTTTTTAACGTTGGCTGGGCGGACCTCAAGCATCCCATTCTCCTGACCATTTTCTGGTTGCTGTTTGCCTGCTCGATCATTGTTGTTGCAGTTGGGACGGCTGCGTTAGGCGCAGCAACTCTCGGTTCTGCCGCAGCGGGAGTGGCGTACATCGTCGTATGCGCCGCCCTTCAGCTCATACCGTCAGCAGCAAAATGGAGTCCCGCCGGGCTCACTTCGTTTGCCCAAACCCCAGATGCAGGTATCCCATGGACATCTATTGCCATCACAGGCGTACTGATGTGCGTCTTCCTAGCCGTGTGCCTGAAACGATTCCAAGTTCGAGATCTCAACTAGAAGGATCGGACTAGCCCGTGCTTTTCACCATTAATCCCATCTCCCCGACGCCGATCTATTCGCAGCTGGAGTCTGAACTCAAACGGCAGATTAATGACGGCCACATCAAAGTTGGTGAGCGCCTACCCGCTGCGCATGAACTGGCGGACTCCCTTGATCTCAATCGCAACACTGTCCTCAAGGTCTACCGGCAGCTCCGCGATGACGGCTTGGTCGAACTCCGACGTGGTCGCGGCGCCACAGTCATCGCCAGCCCGGACTCCCCACCGGAAGTCGAGCAAGCCATGGATCTTCTCACCGCCCTAGCGCAGCGACATCGCATCAGCTTGGCCACCGTCGAGCAAGGGCTCCGACAACGCGGACTGCGTTAGCCGCCCAATTGCACAGTACTCCAGCCCAACATCCAGCACTCCAGCCCAACTGCACACCGAAAGTTACTCCCATGAACACCCCAATGACTCGAAGCCGCTACCTCGCCTTCACCCTCACTCCGCCGATCCTCGCCGCCATCGCCGCGCTCGTCTGGGCCCTATCCGTGAAAAGCCAGCTCCCAGACCCGATTGCCACACACTTCACTGGCATACCAATGCGCGCCGACGGCTACGATTCCTTCGCGGCCATCTACATGCTGCCAGCAATCGCAGTCGCCATGTGCGGCATCCAGCTCTTCGCTGTCTTCGGTAATGCTTCTGGCGGACAAGCGCGCTTCCTCACTGGTTTCGGCGCTACCTCGTCCTTCCTCATGACCGCCCTCATCCCCGGCACGCTCTGGCCACAAGTCGGCCTGGAATCGGCCGAAGGAATAGTTATTCCGGGCAGTGTCGCTGCGGCACTCTTCGGTTTGCCACTCTTGGGCGGTATCGCTTTAGCGCTCATCACTCCCCCGCCGTCAACAAGCAAGGACAGCGAAACCCCTGACACCAGTACGTTGAACTTGGCGCCTGGCACCAATGCGGTGTGGTTTGGACAAGCTCGAGCGTCAAAAAAGCTAGCGGTGTTTATGTGGCTCATTGCGCTGTTAACGCCAGCATTCGTAGTGCCAATCATTTTTGCGGCTTACGACTCGTTGATAATTCAAATTCTGATGTCGGTCATTGTCTTGGTGCCGATTGTGGTCGTTCCGATGTTCCTCGGCGTGAAAGTGCGGGTTGACGCACAGGGCGTGCACTGGCAGAGCACTTTGGGCATCCCACGGGGCAGCATTGCGTACGCCGACATCAAAACAGTGGAAGCCACCACGATTGAGCCGGGCAGCTGGGGCGGCTGGGGTTGGCGCATTGGAGCTCAGGGCCAAGCGATGCTCGTGCGTGGCGGCGAAGGGCTACACATTGCCCGCACTAATGGCCGGAATTTCTACATCACGGTCGATGACGCAAAAACAGGTGCCCGCGCAATTCGCGAGCACCTGCAGAAGTAAATCTTAAACCTGGTCGGCGTTGCCGGCCTTCCAGGTTTCCCATGGAATATTCCAGTCGCCCAGGCCGTCATAGCCGGAGAGGGTTTCGCCTTCGGTGTTCTTCACCTCAACGATGTCGCCGCGCTTCATATTGTCGTAGACCCACTTAGCGTTGTCATAGGACAGGTTCAGGCAACCATGCGAGGTGTTCTGGCTCCCCTGCGCCCACACTGACCACGGCGCGGCGTGGAAGTAAATGCCGGAGTAGCTCATCTGTACGGCATAGTCGACGGTGGTTTTGTAACCACCCTGATCGTAGGCCAAGCCGTAGGTCGTCGAGTCCATCACCAGCGTTTCATGCTTGTCGCCAACCATGTACACACCATTTGGAGTTGGCCACTGCGAGGTACCCATCGACGTTGGCATGGAGCGAATCAGCTCACCATTCTTGTACACTGACACCGTCTTAGTGGCGTCGTCGGACACGGCCTTCACTTCGTCGCCGATGGTGAACTTCGTGGCGGCATCTTCCATGCCGTACATGCCACCGCCGAGGTCAGCGCCGTAAATGTTGGCCTTGACTTCTACTTCAGTACCCGGCTTCCAGTATTCCGCTGGCCGCCAGCGCACCTCTTGGCTATTGACCCAGAAAAATGCTCCTTCCACCTCTGGGCTGGTTTTCACTTCAATTGCATCTTGGGCCGCATTGCGGTCCGAAACTGGGGAGCTAAACCGCACCGCGATGGTCTGCCCCACACCGACAACGGAGCCCTCCATCGGCGCGACATAGGCGCTGGCCTGGTAGTTCGGGATGACGGTGGTGAAGCTACGTTCGGTGGTGTCGCCGCCTGACTTCACTTCCAGGGTGTAGGTTTTGCCGTAGCCAAGGACTTCATTGGTGGTCCAGGTGGTGCGGTCATCGTTAAACTTGCTGTCGACCTCGATGCCTTCGGCGTTGGTCAGCGTTGCCGATTCGATGGTGTTGCCGGGCGCTGCTTCGAAGGTGATGGGCTTGGCTGGGTCAACATCAGTGGCATTATCCGCTACGGACACCACTGGGTTGAGCTTTTCGACGGTGGAGGTCGGGTCTCCAGAACCGCCCTGTTGGTCACCGGAGCCGTTGCCGTTGTCAATGGTGCACGCGGACATTGCCGTCATTGCCACCACTACGAGCGCTGCTGCCCCCGCACGAGCCGCCTTGCGGCGAGCCACACCACTAAACATTCTTCCGTACCTCACCGACACAGTTCTTAAGTTGTTTCAACTTCACTCTTATACTGGCTAAATCGTGGTCGGGTGTCGTTCTATAACATCCCCCATTGATTGCATAGACCAATGTAATCCACTTGACATACTTTGCCCCACCGAAAAGCCCCGTTTTATGGTCACAATCCGGTATACCCGCTACCTTGCGCCACTCCTCGCCGTTTTAAATACCAAAACAGAGCTTATTGACGGACATTTTCCCATCCTGAGCAGGCGATTTGTGTGAAGATGAACAGGCGGTTAAAGTATCCATCGTTGCCAACGAGGAAACAGCACAAGCTGCTTCTGAACATGCAACACGCGCCATTAGCTCAGCTGGTAGAGCAACTGACTCTTAATCAGTGGGTCCGGGGTTCGAAACCCTGATGGCGCACCCACTACCCCTGGTAGTGATGAGAAATCATCACCGCCAGGGGTTTTTAATGCAACCGGCGGATTCTAGTGGTCGGCGAAATACTGCCTCAGTTTTCAGCACCTGACTCTAGCAACCGAACCATCCGATCCGCCGGGGTATCAAAGCCAAGCGTCTTACGCGGCCGACGATTCAATTCCAACGCCACATACTCCAAGTCCTCCTTGGAATACACCGACAAATCCGTCCCCTTCGGAAAATACTGCCGCAACAGACCATTAGTGTTTTCATTCGTCCCACGCTGCCACGGCGACGCAGGATCACAGAAATACACAGGGCAATCCGTCGCCACCGAAAACGACAAGTGCCCAGCCATTTCACTACCCTGATCCCAAGTTAGCGACCCCCGCAGATGCTGCGGCAGTTCCCCAATCGTCTCCACCAGCCGGTCCCGGACCTGCGCCGCACCATGCCCATCAGGCAGATGCAACAACATCACATACCGCGTCTGACGTTCCACCAACGTCCCAATCGCGGACTTGTTGCCTTTGTCTAAAATAAGGTCGCCTTCCCAATGCCCCGGCACAGCCCGGTCTTCCACAGCAGCCGGCCGTTGGGAAATCATCACCATCGGGTCAACAAACCGCGGCCTATTAGCCCGAGTGCCCTGTGTGCGGCGCACCGCACGACCTTGCCGCAGTGCCCCAGCGATCCCCTTCTTCAGCTCGCCTTTAGCCTGGAAGAACAGTGTTTGGTAAATCGTCTCAGCACACACCCACATAGTCTGATCCTCGGGATAGTCTTTCCGCAACCGACCCGCAATCTGCTCCGGCGACAACCGCTGCCGCAACATATCCCACACCACTTGCCGTAACTGCCGGTTGGCATCGACTTTGCGGACCTTCGGCCGAAATCGCCGCAACACCGACTTCCGATGCGCACCGGTGGCCGTATACAACCCGAAGTCATCACTATTGCGCCGCAATTCTTTACTGATCGTGCCGGGGGACCGATTCACATGCCGCGCAATCCGCCGCACACCCCAGCCTTTGTTCCGCAAGTCAAAGATCTGCTCACGCTCTTCAATACTCAAGTACCGCAAACTAATGCGACGGTCGATGCGTTCTTGTTCGATGACCTGAACCGGCACAGATACCCGACCATCGACGTATTCCAGCAACTGCATGAGTCTTTTATAAAGGAAAGTATCCGGCCCATCAGGGACAAATGGAATTCTCCCGACACCTGGAGACTTGATCAATCCTTTATCAATATCCAAACAGGTCCGCTCACTAATACCGGTTGCCGCAGCAGCATCCCGGCGCCCCAGCGCCCCGACACGAAGCTGCAAGTACGCGCACTGCAACGTGGTGGCTTTCGCACGACGCCCATGAGGATTGCGGTGCCATAGCCCCAACTCAATCCCAATGCGGTACACCTGCGAGGAGCCAACCCCAGTCTGCCGGACAATATCCATCGGGGCCATACCTGTCCGCCACCGTGCAGCAATGTCCTGTTCTTGCGTTTTCGTCAGCCGGACATACGACCGGGTTGACACACCACGCTCGCGTACACACCGCCAAGCGGTGTACTCCGACAATCCCAGCGCCCTCGCCGCGCAGCGCACCGAGCTACCCGCAGCCACCAAGGCACACAGCTCATCGACAACGTGCTGGCCAGGATCCCACTTAGACATCGCAAACACCAACCACTTTCCATGTCAGGTGTTTCGACGACCACTAGAATCCGCTCCGTCAAAAAGCGGTTAACAGGTGAGGACGGGACTTCACCAGCAAGTTTGCCTGCTATTGGTTCTTAAAGAGAGCCCTGAGGCCTTTTCCTTGAAGGGTCGGATCTGACTTCATGCGTTTCCGAAGACCCAAGGCATAGCCAGTACACCCAGCTGCAAACACCACAACGCCAATCACGAATAGTGACATTGGTTTCTCCTTTCTTAGCAGTGGGTAGATACCCATACCCAGAATGCGCCTTCGCCTAGAGCAGCCAATAGTGCAATGGCGGGATTAACTGCTGCCAATGCGAGCACTTGCCCCCAGGCAAAAGCATGCCCAGTGCCAACTAAGCCGACAACGTAGGGGCAAACCTGCGCCTTCGAAATACGTGATTGCATGGAAACCTGCAGATTGGCAATTTGCTCTGGGGTGCCATCGCTAAGGCGATCCTGAAGTACTCGAGCACCGTCCACTGCGGTGATCGTCTTCGTGGAACCATCCGGATATGTACCAGTTATCTCTCCAGAGTCGTTATCAATGGTTGCGACAATGTCACCATAACCATCAACAGACAAAGTTTGCGTAGTGAGACCATGAAGCTCGCCGCCTAAGAAAGCTGGTGTCTCTGACAGGTTGTCACTAACGGGTTGCGTACCTGCGAGCGTTTGTTGCGGCGAGGATTCGGCAGCCATAGCCTGAGCTGGAACTGTATACATTGATACAGCAATTGATATGGCTGCCACAGCTTTTAGCATTTTCGCATATGATTCCCCTACCTGAAAGCGAATACATCCGAGGAAACGCCTTCCGTCCCCTCGTCAACTAGACTATCAGGCTGGCCGACTCCCAAGTCGTCAAAAGGCAGAAAACCCGGCCGAAGCCGGGTCAATCCTGCAGTACTGGAACCAAAATTAGTCGCGCGCCGACTGCAGCAGTTCCTTAATGCGGTCCAACTCGCGGTCCTTCTTCTTGTTGTTGGAGACCGCCAAGGCGATACCACCAGCAACCACAGCTGCGATGCCGCCGATAACTGCCAGCACCTTTGGGCTGCGCAGGGAATCAGTTACCTGAGTCTTGGCGTCGTTCATCAGCGCCTGTGGGCGAGTGCGACCAGCAAGCTCGTCAAGGGTGCTGGCCAGCTGGGTACGGGTGCGCTCAATATCGCGCTGGATGGCATCAATGCTGCGAGTCACGAAGGTCTCCCTTTGGGTACTTATCTTTTGGTCACATACTACGCTACCCGTCCCACGCTAGCCGCCAATCCGTCGGTAGGCTGACGAACATGACTGAAAACAATGCACCCATCCGGTTGGAACCGGGCACCACTGCCCCAGCTTTCACGCTGCTCAACGACGAAGGTAAGGAAGTTAGCCTCAGCGACTTCGCGGGCCGAAAAGTCTTCGTCTACTTTTACCCACGCGCCAACACCCCTGGTTGTACCACCGAAGCCTGCGACTTCCGGGATAGCTTCGCTCAGCTCAACAGCGATGGCGTCGAGGTCATTGGCATCAGCCCGGACAAGCCAGAAAAGCTGGCGCAGTTCCGCGATGACCACGACCTGAACTTCACATTGCTGTCGGACCCAGATAAAGAAGTCATGCAGGCGTGGGGCGCGTTTGGGGAGAAGAAGAACTACGGCAAGGTAGTGCAGGGTGTCATTCGCTCGACTTTCCTCGTCGACGCGGACGGCAAAATTGAGCAGGCCTGGTACAACGTCAAGGCCACCGGCCACGTGGCTCGGATTCGCCGCGACGCCAGCCTGTAGTGTCTGCGCGTTCGGCTGAGCCGCGGCGCGCCACCTCGGCCCTCCCTCCCGCAGGTCCCGCGTGGGCGGGGTCCCTGATGGGTATTTCTATCGCCGCCACACTCAGTCATGTACACGGAACGCGCCTCGGCAGCGCCCCACTGACATACCTGTCCTATGCCTTCCTCGCTGCGGCTACCTGCGTGTTTTTTGTGCTGACAGTTGGTTTCCTTCGGCACCGAAATCCCGCATTTGCCCAACCGTTTATGGCGCCGTGGGGCATGGCAGTAATGGGAACACTGGCGCTCGGCAGCGCGTGGACCACTGCCACCGGCTCAGTATGGCCGCAGGCAGTGAGCTGGCTTCTTGCCACCCCAGTCGGGTTTGTCGTCGGGGTGTGGCAGCTGCGCAGATTTATCGGCGAGCCACAGTTCCTGTGGGGACTGGCGCTGGTCACGCCCATGGTGTCGGCAACGTCTGGCGCGCAACTGGCCGGCTCAGCGCAGATCCCGGAATGGCTGCATACGCCAATCTGGGCGGTAGCTTTGGCGTGTTTCGCCTTTAGCTTTGTCACCGCAGTGCCGCTGTTTGCTTACCTGTACTTCCAGCTGAGGCGCAGGCGACTGCATATCCCACCGCAGCTAGCCGGAACGAATTGGATTCCGCTGGGTGTGGTGGGCCAATCCACCGCTGCCGCCATCATTTTGACGAATGATTCCCGGTTTTCCGCGGTGGGTATCGGCTATGGTGTCGCGATGCTAGCAGTCGGCATCGCACCGGCAGTTTATGCCGCCTACAAGTATTGGTCCGCCACGTTGCATTGGCCGACATACACACCAGGTTGGTGGGGAGCCACGTTCCCCGTGGGCACCCTCTGTTTGGGCACTCATACCTTGGGCACGAGCACTGCGACCGCGTGGTTGGATGTCGTCAGTGTGGCGTTCTTGGTGGTGTTGGCACTGCACATTGCCATTGCGACTGCGGGGGCGCTGTCCGCGCTGCTGCTCCGCAAAAGAGATTTCGTTGGTGCGCCCGGGGAGAATCGAACTCCCACGTCCTAAGACACTGGAACCTAAATCCAGCGCGTCTGCCAGTTCCGCCACGGGCGCCGATGCACTTGGTGGTGCATGCGTTCCCCCATAATAACGGGTCGCTCCGTACTTCAATAATCGACCCCGCCGAACTATTAGCTAAGCTGGTCGTTGTGTCCGATAAGCAGTACAAATCCGAATCCGCAGCCACTCCCCCAGCCCGGCCGCGGAAGAGCTCCAAGCGTAAGCATATTGGCACGCTCATTTTCGTCCTCGTCGCCGCGCTAGCCACCTTGGGCTTGTCGTATTGGCAGTTCTCCCGCTGGGAATCAGCGTCAGGGTCCTTCCAGAACCTTGGCTATGCGCTGCAATGGCCAGCGTTCGGCATCTTCTTCATTTGGGCTTACCGCCAGTTCCTGAAGTATGAATCGGAACGGGAGGAAGAAGAGGCGTTGGAGTCGGGGGAGCTTGTTGACGAAGACGGCACCATCGCGCGCCGGAAGGCACAACGCGACGCGGTGATGACGGAGATCCCGGAGGATTTCCTACCACCGCGGACCAACACCACTAGCAATCAGGAGCAAGACAAATGACCGAAAGCAACACCACCGTCCACCCTGCTCGCCAGAAGCGAGTGCGCGGCGCACTGAAAGGCTTTTCCATCGCCGCCTATGCCACGGGTGTGATGCTGCTGGTGCTGGTCGTGGAGATGATTCTGAAGTACGGCGTCTTCCGTGCCGACACCCCAGACTGGCTCGACAGCGCCGGTTTGATCATTGCGCAGGTCCACGGCCTGCTGTACTTCATCTTCCTCATCACCATTGTGAACCTAGGCCAGAAGGCACGCTGGTCCCCAGGCAAGTGGATGGTCACCGCACTGGGCGGTGTGGTGCCGTTCCTGTCCTTCTACGTAGAGAAGAAGCGCCGCGAAGAGGTCGTGGCGCAGTTCCAGCTGGACAAGCTGGACTAGGCCACCTACCCCAGCAGCTGCTGCAGCACTGGCACAAGCTGTGCCAAGGCGCGGCCACGGTGACTCAGAGCATCCTTTTGATCCGGTGTTAGCTCAGCAGAGCTCACCGGATTTTTTGGATCTTCCTGCTCCTGCGGGAGGAACAATGGGTCGTAGCCAAAACCGTTGTCGCCGGTTTCCGTAAAAGCGATTGTTCCTGGCCATTCGCCGCGCACCACATATTCTGCTGCCCCAGCTGCCCCAGTAGCGCCTTCGGCGCCGCCGGGAACTACAAGCGCACACACCGAGACGAACTTCGCGCCGCGGCGTTCAGCTGGCGCGTGCGCCAGCTGGTGCAATAGTAGGTCGTTGTTTGCTTGGTCATCGCCGCCAGACCATCGAGCTGACAGCACACCGGGCATGCCATTGAGTTCGTCGACAGCGAGGCCGGAGTCATCAGCCAAACATGGCAGGCCTGAGTTCGCGGCACCAGCACGTGCTTTAATCAGCGCGTTGTCTTCAAAAGTACGGCCGTTTTCGACTGGCTCGTTATAAGCAGGCACATCTTTAAGCGTCAACAGTTCGACACCGGTGATATGTGCTGCGGCGAGCACTCGGTGCAGTTCCTTAGCCTTCTTCGGATTATTCGATGCCAGCAACAACTGCATTAGATGCCCTCGCCGACAGTAGGCAGCACACCTGGGTACGGCGCGGCCAGTGCCTGCTGCTGCAGCGCCACTAGCTCGCCGCAGCCTTTAGCTGCCACATCGAGCATCTCCCCGAGCTGCGTCCGGTTAAACACCCCAGCTTCGCCAGTGCCCTGCACCTCGACGAAGTTGCCATCAGCGTCCATAACTACGTTGAGGTCAACCTCAGCCCGGGAGTCTTCTTCGTAAGGCAGGTCTAGGCAGACCCGGCCGTCAATAATGCCCACGGACACGGCAGCTACTGGTGCCTTCAGTGGGTTTCCGATGACGAGCCCAGCTGCCTTGAGGTAGGTCAATGCGTCAGCAAGGGCAACATAGGCGCCGGTGATGGATGCGGTGCGGGTACCGCCGTCGGCCTGCAGCACATCACAGTCTAGGTTGATGGTGTTCTCCCCCAGTTCCCGCAGGTCAATCGCGGCGCGCAGTGACCGGCCCACCAGACGGGAAATCTCGTGAGTGCGGCCCTTGACTTTGCCTTTCATTGATTCGCGTGGCATGCGGTCGTGTGTCGACGACGGCAGCATGGCGTATTCCGCAGTCAACCAGCCTTCACCGGAATCACGCTTGAACCGTGGCACGCCTGCCTCTACCGATGCGGTACACATCACGCGGGTGTTGCCGAACTCGACCAGCACACTGCCGGCAGGGTTAGAGGTGAAACCGCGGGTGATGCGGATCGGGCGGAGCTGGTCCAAGGTGCGGCCATCGGCGCGCAGGAAGTCAGAAGTCATGCCTTCCACCCTAGCGCGCGCCGCCCTCCGGCCTTCGGTGGCACAGCTTCCGGTGACTGCTAAATGTTGAACTCCATGCCTGGGGTGGCAAGGGTAATCGGGCCATCATATTCCGTGCGAGCCGCCGCCATTGCAGCTTCCGCATCGCCATACGGTGGGATGTGAATAAGCACAAGGTGCTTGGCGCCAGCTAGCCGGGCAGCTCGGCCAGCTTCCGCGCCGTCCAAGTGCATGCCTGGCACATTGGCGTCATTGCTGCCGCACCACGTGGCTTCGCACATAAACACATCAGCGTCGCGGGCCAAGTCAATGAGGTTGTCGGTCCACGCAGTGTCACCGGTGTACGCCAACACTCCGCTGCCATCTGGGTCTTGCACTCGGAAACCATAAGCTTCACACGGGTGCACCATTTCAATCGCTTCAATGTCAAAGCCACCCGCGGTGAACTTCATGCCATGCGACAGGTGACGCACGTCAAAGGTGTCGGAGAGGTCATCAAAGTTTTTTGAATGGTCCGCGGACGCATCCCCGACGTGGGTGGCCGTATCTTCTGGCCCGAAGAGCAGATTGCGCTGAGTCGATGGCGCAGTTGGATGGTAGCGGCGCCACACCAGTAGACCTGGGATGTCCAAACAGTGGTCCGCGTGCAGGTGCGAAATGACCAAATCCAACGTGGCGGGGTCAGCGTGCCGTTGCACAGCCCCCATCACACCAGGGCCGAAATCCAACATGAGAGTTGGGGTGCCGGCGCGTTTGAGTAGGTAGCCCGACGCTGGATTGTCTGGGGCACACAGACTTCCGGAGCAACCAAGCACAGTCAATTCCATAGATCTACCTTGCCACGATTCAGCTTCTTTTTAACAAGCCACACGCTACTTGTGATCGGGCTTATAAAGTGGGATTCTTTGCGACATTGGTCACATGTGGACCTAAAAAACGCACCGCGAGCTTTTCAAAGCTTTCCGGGTCGCCCGTGCATTCAAAGCGGCGCGTAGCCACCGGGGCGGCATCCTCCACATCCGGCACACCATCTCCATCGAGGTCACCGGGGGTTTTTGCTAACATGTCCGTTTCCGACAGTGTGCGGAGCACATCTTTCGCAGTCTCTTCCGCCGAAGAAACCAATGTCACATGGTCCCCCATCGCCAACTGAATAACACCCGACAGGTGTGGGTAGTGGGTGCACCCAAGAACGAGGGTATCTACCCCCGCGGCTTGTAGCGGAGCCAAATAGCCCTGCGACAACTGCAAGATTTGGCGACCGGACGTCACACCTCGTTCCACGAAGTCCACAAACCGGGGGCAGTCCGCCGCGGTGACCTCAATTCCGGGGTTAGCCTGAAACATATCTTGGTAAGCCTGCGACCGAATCGTCGCGGAGGTCCCAATGACGCCCACCTTGTGGTTACGGGTGGTGGCAACCGCGCGGCGCACCGCAGGGACAATCACTTCAATCACCGGGATTGGGTAGCGTTCCCGGGCATCCCGCAAAAACGCCGCCGAGGCGGTGTTGCAGGCAATGACCAGCATTTTGCAGCCGCGGGCAACTAATTCGTCCGCAATATTGCCCGCCAATTCCCGTACATCGGAAATACTGCGCCCACCATAAGGCCCATTCGCAGTGTCTCCGATGTACAGGATGGATTCATGCGGCAGCTGGTCCATGATGGACCTGGCTACCGTCAGTCCACCCACACCAGAGTCGAAAATCCCGATTGGTGCGTTGCGGTCAACGGATGCGGGAAATTCGCTCGGAAAAGTCATATCGCTATTGTGCCTTAGCGCCGCCCCGACTGCTTCAACGCCTTCTTCCGCTGCCGCTTCTGAATCAGCTCAGCCGGGTCATCAGAGGTTATGGTGCCGCCAGCAACCAGACCGCCAATCGCACCGAATAGGTGCGCCTGCCAGGAAATACCGGCGTCAGTTGGCAGCACACCAAAAATCAGGCCCCAGTAGAAAAACGCCAGCACCACACCGAGCAGCACCTGGATGATGCTGCGGTTGAACAAACCTCGAATCACCAGGTAGGCCAACCAGCCGTAAATCAGGCCGGAGGCACCGATGTGGTTAGTACCAACTCCGCCGAGCAGCCACGTCCCCAGCCCGCCAATAACCGTGACAATGCCGGTGACCTCCCAGAATGGTTTCGGCCCGGACAAGGCAATCAGGAACACGAATAGTGCTGCGGGCACCGTGTTGGCAATCAGGTGTGGCCAACCGGAGTGCAGAAATGGTGAAGTGACAATACCCGGTAGCGAGGACACGTCCAGCGGGTGGATGCCGTATTGGATCAGTAGTCCGCCGGTGGCCCAGTTAATCAGCTGAACAACCCAAATGATGGCAATGAAAATGGCCGCATAGGCCAGCGCCATCTTCCAATAAATTTTGCGTTCAACATCGACATTGTCGACCGTGACGGACATATGCGGCTGCATTCCCGGGTAACCCTGCTGGTAGCTCATGTGTGACAGGCTACTGCACCAAGCCGAAACGCACAGTGATTCTTTGCGCTCCAGCTGCTCCGCACGCAGGTCACCGAGCCGACTACTGCTCTACAAGTTCCTGCCATGCCGTCAGCCCATATCCCGAACTAGCATGCACTACCGCGTCCACAATCGCCGCTTCCACGACATCGGCCGCGGCCGCCGACAGCGCCACCATTTCCTCAATGCCAACCCCAGTGCCGTCTCCGGTCGACAGCGCAAACAGCGTGTCCCCATCGAGCGGCGAGTGCGCTGGCCGGACCGCCCGCGCTAAGCCGTCGTGACCCGTCATCGCCAACCGTTTCGCCTGCGCTTTAGTCACAGGGGCGTTGGTGGCCACCACACCGATGGTGGTGTTCAGTTTGGTCAGCAGGCCTTTCAGTTCATTGAACTTATTGACGTTTACCGCCGCGCGAGCCCCGTCCCCGAACAACCGGCCCGTGGTCTTATCCACCACTGCGCCGACCGGGTTCGCCACGACTCCCGCGGCGATCACAAACTCACCAACCTGCTGGCTGGCCTGCCCAAAACCACCGCGAAGCACCCCGGCGGTGGCGCCGCAACCCGCCCCAATCGAGCCACTGGTCTGGGCTGCTGCAGCCGGCTCAGCGAAGGCATCACGGACCGCTGCTGCCCCATCGGCAGCAGTTGGCCGGTGCGCAGCGTCGCCCACCAGCAAGTCGAAAATGACAGCTCCCGGCACAATCGGCACCCGCGGGCCAGGTACGTCTTCACCCAGCACTGGGAAACCGATGCCGCGCTGTTCCAATTCCTGCATCACCCCATCGGCCGCTGCCAGCCCGAATGCTGAACCACCGGACAAGGTCACCGCGTGAATCTGCTGCACCGTATTATGCGGTTCCAGCAGATCGGTCTCCCGGGTACCGGGCCCACCGCCGCGAACATCCACCGATGCAATCGCCCCAGCTTCCGTCACCACCACCGTCACGCCAGTATCACCTAGAGATTGGTGGCCAACACGGACCCCCGGAACGTCAATAAGCATCGTTTTACTCCCCAATTAATGCTTCCAGCAGCGATTCCTGGCAGAAATTCAGCCACAGGTAGGTCTGCTGGGTTGCTTCCTGAAGCTGCGGGCGGGCGCCCGGTTCCTGCGCCTCCAGAAGCGTGTGAATGTACAACCGAATGTCATTGAGCGCGACGAGCCACGCATTGGCTTCACCCTCGTTGAGCACCACATTGACCGTCCCATCTGGGCCCAGCATCTCGACAACTTCCCGCAGATTCTGCAGTTTCGCCGTCGTAATATCCGCCTCGTGGAGGCTACGCATCAACGCATTGTCACCGTCGGTGATTTCATCTTCCGGCTTTTCAAAATCCGGCAGCAACCGCGCTAATGCCGGGTCGGAGGGTCGCTCAGAGTTACCGGTGCGCATCCCCGTGAGCTCTTCCAACTCATCACGCGGACCACTTTGTGCACGCTCCATCAACCGATCCGCGACCGTCGCCGCCAAATTGCCCAGCACTTCCCGCTCAATCGGTTCAAACTGGGTGGAAATCTTTACCTGACCCCCGAACAGGCCACGGCGGCGCTTCCAGGCTTCCATCGATTTTTCGGTTCCTTTCGGTTACTGTGCGTCGGCGCGTTGCATGGTGGCCCATAGCCCAGCGGTATGGAGCTTTTTGACGTCAGCTTCCACTTTGTCGCGTTCGCCAGAACTAATGACGGCTTTGCCCTCGTTGTGGACCTGCATCATCAACTCCGTGGCGCGCTTGCGGTCAAACCCAAACAGTGACTGCAACACGTACACGACGTAGCTCATCAAGTTAACCGGGTCATCCCAGCAAATGCACAGCCACGGCAAGTTCTCCTCGACAATGGTGTCGGTATCCCGAATCTCAGTTGGGGTCGCGGCAGGTGAAGTCATACCCATAGCCTAGTGAGCCAAATGTAATTTGGCAGCTAGTGGCAGCCCAAAGCGGATAAAGTGGGTGCTGTGACTTCTTCAACTGAAATCCACGGCCCAACCCGCTCCACCGCCTTGATGACGGACATGTACGAGCTGACCATGCTGCAGGCGGCGCTGCGCGACGGCACCGCTGACCGGCACTGCAGCTTCGAAGTCTTCGGTCGGCGCCTGCCCAACGAACGCCGCTACGGCGTGGTCGCTGGCACCGAACGTGTGCTGCGCGCCATCCAGGATTTCAGCTTCAGCCAAGAACAAGTCGACAGCCTCGAATTCCTCGACGACACCACCAAAAAGTATCTGCTCGACTACAAGTTCTCCGGTGATGTCACCGGCTACCGCGAAGGCGAACTGTACTTCCCCGGCTCCCCCATCCTCACCGTGACCGGCACGTTTGCCGAATGTGTCGTGCTGGAAACCATCATCCTGTCCATCCTGAACCACGACTCCGCTGTTGCGTCGGCCGCAGCCCGCATGGTCACTGCCGCTGAAGGCCGCCCCATCATCGAAATGGGTTCGCGCCGCACCCACGAATACGCCGCAGTATCCGCCGCCCGCGCCGCATACCTCGCCGGTTTTACCTCCACCTCCAACCTGGAAGCCGCCCGCCGCTATGGAATCCCATCGGCCGGCACCTCCGCACACTCCTGGACTTTGCTGCACACGGACGAGAACGGCTCGGATGAAGCAGCCGCGTTCCAAGCCCAAATCGATTCCCTCGGTGTGAACACCACCTTGCTGGTCGACACCTACGACATCACCCAAGGCGTGGAAACCGCCATCAAGGTTGCAGGTCCTGAGCTTGCTGCAGTGCGCATCGACTCCGGCGACCTTGGTGTGCTGGCACGTCAGGTGCGCGCGCAACTCGATGGCCTCGGCGCGCACAACACCCAGATTGTGGTGTCCTCGGACCTCGATGAATATGCCATTGCCGGACTGCGTGCCGAACCAGTCGATGTTTTCGGTGTCGGTACGTCTGTGGTCACCGGCTCTGGTGCGCCTACCGCCGGCCTGGTGTACAAGCTCGTGGAGGTCGACGGAGTGCCGGTCGCTAAACGCTCCCGTGGCAAGCACTCCCATGGCGGCGCGAAGCAAGCTATCCGTGCCTGCCGCGCCACCGGTACCGCCGTGGAAGAAATTGCGTTCCCACTCGGCGGACAAGCCCCAACGGTCGGTACTCTCACCGCAGTGCCACTGACCACCGAACTGATTAAAAACGGTGAAGTGCTACCCGATGTGCCAACCCTGGAACAGGCCCGCGCTCACCTGGCCAAAGCACTGGTCACGCTGCCATGGGAAGGCCTGGCGTTGTCCCGCGACGAACCGGTCCTGTCCGTGCGCTGGGCCGAGTAATCTGCCCGACCTAGTACGCTGGCAGTCGTGCCTGAACAACATGACGCTGCTGCCATTGTGGATCTTCTCGACGCCGCTGTTGCCGCCCTTGGCGGCGCCCGGCGCGACGGGCAGGTTGCGATGGCGAAAGCCGTCGGCACCGCCATTGATAAGCAGCGACACCTAGCAGTCCAGGCTGGTACCGGTACCGGTAAATCGCTCGGCTACCTCGTCCCCGCGTTGCACTACACCTCCTCGAATGAGCCATCGCTCGCTGATGGCGAATCCGACCGCCGCGTCATCGTGTCCACGGCGACCCTTGCTCTGCAGCGCCAGCTCATTGAACGCGACCTACCAACTCTGACCAAAGCGCTGGCGGATAAGTTGCCGCAGGTACCCAAATTCGCCATTCTCAAAGGCCGTAATAACTACCTGTGCCTGCGAAAAGTGAAGGAAGCAGCCGAAGCGCCGGAAGGCGACGCACTGATTGAACCCGGTCAGCTCTCTCGCCTGGCGCAGGAAGCCGTCCGCCTTCATGAGTGGGCTGACGAAACTGAAGATGGTGACCGCGACCGCCTAGAAGTCGGGGTTTCGGATCGTGCTTGGCGCGGGGTGTCCACCAGTTCCCGGGAATGTGTCGGCGCTTCCCAGTGCCCGTTTGGTTCGGAGTGTTTCGCGGAAAAAGCCCGCAATAAAGCCTACGAAGCCGATGTCGTGGTCACCAACCATGCGCTGCTAGCTATTGACGCCATGAGCCCGAATAATGTGCTGCCCACCCACGATGTGGTCATCGTCGACGAGGCCCACGAACTGGAGGACCGCGTCACCGGCGTTGCCACCGCGGAGCTCTCCCCCGCCACCATTGCGCCACTGGCAAAGCTGGCCGGTAAGAAAGGTTCCACCGCTGCCGCGGATTCCCTGCGCGAAGCAGGTGACGCCCTCGGTGAACAGCTCAACGAGCTCAATGAAACCTGGATCGGCCGATGGAAAGAACTACCGGATAGCGTCACCGCCGCCATCGTGGAGCTGAACTCCGCTGCCGGGCTCATGCTGCTGGACCTCGGTGGCCAGCGCCAAGAAGTCAGCCCAGAATCCGGCCCTGCCGACCCTGACCTCATGTTGGCGCTCGCAGGCCTTGAGGAAGTGGTTTCGGCGTGTGACCGACTGCTTGAAGGTTTCACCATTCCAGACGGCCGCGAAATCCCGTTTGATGTGGTGTGGATGACAGATCCCGACAAAGGTTCCCGCACCTTGTATGTGGCCCCACTGTCGGTGTCAGGTTTGCTGCGCACCAACCTGTTTGACGAATGCACCACTGTGCTGACTTCCGCCACCCTCGCCATCGGCGGCAAATTCGAAGCGATGGCGACACGCTGGGGCCTGAGCCCGCGAGAGTTTACGGCCATGGATGTCGGCAGCCCCTTCGACTACGGCAAACAAGGCATCCTCTGTGTAGCCAAAGATTTGCCACGCCCCTCCCGCGACGGCACCTCCCCAGAAGCCTTCGACGCCATGGAAAAACTCATCATGGCAGCAGGCGGCCGCACCCTGGGCCTATTCACTTCCCGCCGCGCCGCCGAAGCTGCCGCCGAAGAAATGCGCGGCCGCCTACCTTTCGACATCCTGGTTCAAGGTGAAGACTCCACCGGCGCGCTAGTCGACCGCTTCGCCGCCAGCGAAAACATTTGTCTCTTCGGCACCCTCAGTTTCTGGCAAGGGGTCGACGTCCCCGGAAAATCCCTCTCCCTGGTCATCATCGACAAAATCCCATTCCCCCGCCCCGACGATCCGCTAATGTCCGCCCGCCAGGAAGCTGCCGACCTGAATAAGCCCCGTTCCGGGTTCATGGCGGTCTCCGCTAGCCACGCCGCATTGCTGCTGGCTCAGGGCGTAGGCCGCCTGCTGCGCGCCACCGATGACCGTGGAGTGGTCGCCATTTTGGATTCGCGCGTTGCCACAGCACGCTATGGCAGTTTCTTGCTGGCGAGCATTCCCCCGATGTGGCAAACCGGTTCTGTCGATGTGGCGGTTAACGCGCTTCAGCGTCTGGTGAGCGCTGGGCGTAATCGTCAATAAGCCCCTGGCTGGTAGCGGCGACGAAAAAGGTATCAGTAAATAACTGGAAACCCCGGTGGGAAGCCTTCCGGCATGCCTAGCATGACAGGTGTATTCACAGTGCTACTGACGAAGGGACCACCATGCCAGTACAAAGCCCACACGCGCCGATTGAGATTCCGAACCTGTCGCTCTACGACTACCTGTTCGCCGACATGGACGAGGCGAAACTGGACCGCGTTGCCATGGTCGACAGCATCGACGGCCGCGAATTCACCTACCGCCAGCTCCGCCAAAAAATTGACGCCTTCGCCGGTGCGCTTGCCGACATGGGCATCAAACCAGGCGACGTCGTCGGTCTGCACATGCCAAACTCGCTGGCCTTCGTCATTTCCTTCCACGGCATCATGCGCGCCGGGGCGACCGTCACCACCCTGAACGTGATGTACACCCCCGAGGAAATCACCAAGCAGCTGATTGACGCCAATGCCGTCGCCCTCGTGACCATGAACATCATTGGGCACAGCGGCATTTACGGCGCAGCACAAGCAAAAATCCCATCATGGCGAGTCATTGTTGCCGACGGCCCGCAAGGCCTGCTGCCGCTGACCGAAAAAGACCTCCCCGCCCCAGACATCAGCTTTGACCCCGCCACCCACCTGGCCGTCATCCCATATTCTTCCGGCACGTCCGGCAAGCCAAAAGGCGTCAAGCTCACCCATAAAAACCTCGTGGCGAACGTCGCACAGATTCAGGTGCTTGATGACGGATTGGGGCTGACGGAAAATGACACCGTCATGGCGATTTTGCCGTTCTTCCACATCTACGGGATGACCGCAATCGTGAACAATGCCATCAAGCGGGGCTTCAAATTCATCTCCATGCCTCGGTTTGACCTGGAGCAATACCTCGCGCTGCATGAGCAATATGACATCACCTACAGCTTCGTCGCGCCGCCGGTGATGGTGGCGCTGGCCAAGCATCCGATGGTTGACCAGTACGACCTGTCCAGCTTGCGGGGCGTATTCTCTGGCGCCGCGGCCCTGGACGAACGGCTCGCACAAGCGGTGGCCGACCGGCTTGGCGTTGAAGTCAACCAAGGCTACGGCATGACCGAAACCTCGCCGCTGGCACATGCCCGGCCGAATATGTCCACACCGCTGGGATCCATCGGACCGGTGGCGGTCAACACCGAATACATGAACGTCGATGTGGAGACGCTCGAAGAAATCCCAGTTCCAACGGAGGGGCGCTCCCCCGCGGGTGAACTGTGGCTGCGCGGCCCACAAGTGATGGTCGGCTACCTGAACAATGACGAGGCCACCAAGGAAGCACTCACCGACGAAGGTTGGTTGCGCACCGGCGACATGATTGAAGTTGATGCTGACGGCAATGTTTACGTCGTCGACCGGCTCAAGGAGCTGATTAAGTACAAGGGCTACCAGGTGCCGCCAGCAGAACTGGAAGCAGTACTACTGTCCCACCCGGATATCGCGGACGCCGCGGCCGTCGGCGTGATTCGCGAAGGCGAAGAAATCCCGAAAGCCTACGTGGTGCTGCAATCCGGCAAGGACATCACGCCGCAGCAGATTATGCGCTTTGTCGGTGAACGCGTCGCCCCATACAAGCGTGTCCGCGAAGTAGAATTCGTCGCAGAAGTACCAAAGTCCGGCACCGGCAAGATCCTGCGGAAGGACTTGCGGGCCCGCGATGCGGCGGAACAGGCCGAAAAGGCGCTATAGGTCCGCGCGGTCCGCGAATGCCAGCGCCCGGTCAATGAGCAGGTCAACGTCCTGCTCAGAGACCGCACCCACCGGTGCGGCAATGCCGGAATGCTGCACGTGATTGAGCACGCCTTCGGCAATAATCACCAACCGCCACATGCCCAGCAGCTGCCAGAACTTGAGGTCCTCAGCGCTGCGGCCAGTTTTGGTCAGGTAGCGCCGGGCAAGTTCTGTGGCTGTTGGGAATCCCTCCACCGTCGCGGCTTCCGAACCAGGCAGCACAAAATCTCGCTCCGGCCAGGCTGCGAGCAGTCGCCCAACATCGGCTAGTGGGTCGCCGACGGTCGCCAGCTCCCAGTCCAGCACCGCATTGAGCTCGCCGCTGGTCGGGTCAAACATCAGGTTGCCGAGCGACCATTCGCCATGCACCAATCGCTCTTCCGTCTCCTGTGGCAGCGCGCTGCGCAGCCGTTCGGTGAGCTCTGCCATGGTTTTCGATTCGCGGGTGCGGATGCGCTCCCATTGGCTACCCCACCGCGCCAGCTGCCGCTGTGCGAAAGAACCGGGGATAGAGATTGACCGCAGGCCAACCTCATCAACGTCAATGGAATGCAGACCCACCAATGCGTCGATAAGCCCCTCGGTCGCCACAATCCGGGCGTGGACGGACATGGACTCGGCCGCGGCAATGGAATCGATGGCGTGGCCGGGGATAAATTCCATCGCTAGCAGTGGCGCCGGGCAGAGCGCTGGGTCCGTGGACAAGCCGAAGATGCGGGGCACGGGGACGGGGCTATCGGCCAGCGACTTGAGGATGCGGCCTTCGCGGGCGACATCATGCACCGAACTGGTGATTTCCACCTCGCCGAGCGGTGGCCGACGCAGCACAGCTTTATTGCCGGCAGCGTCTTGCGCCAAGTACGTCAGGTTGGAGCGGCCCGAGCCAATGCGGCGGAACTGCAGCGGCCCGGCGAGGGTGCCGGTTATGTCGGTGAGCCAGCTTTGTACCCGGTCGGCGTCAAACGGGTAGTCCACAGTGGTTGCGGTGTCGGCCATGTCATCCTCCATTTGCACGGGCAATTAACAATGTCACTGACTCCAGCATATGTGGCTTCATTGTCGCGCTTCAGCGCAGGCTCCAACTGTGGGGTGGGCTACCGCCGGTGCTACTGCGGATAGGTTTCCGTAAAAGGCGAATCGAGGATCACAGCGCCATCGCGTTCCACCTTCAGCCCGGCGGCCGACACAATAATCAAATCGGGCGTCGATGGGATTTCGAAATACGTGCCCGCAACATTCGAAGCATTCATGTCCACATCCTGCTCCCAGTCGCCGCCGTTGACGTGACCGCGGTAGTACAGGCCACCGGCCTCACCCACCTTGCAAATGACAACCTTATTGCCATTGCCTTGACCTGCAAATACCCACTTGTCGGTGCCGTTGCACATAGCGCCAGGGGTGCCCACCCAGCCTCGGGTAGTGATGTGCTCCGCTAAATTATCGTCGCCGGGCTGCGACGGCTTCTTGGTTGGTGACTCAGAGGGCTGCTCTGTCGGCGGCTGAGATGACGAAGGCGACGATTGGCTGCTTGACGCTTCACTGCTGTCCGAGGTGGCAGAGTCATCAGGTTTATCCCGAGTACCGCCGGGGAAATAGAACAGTCCCCACGAGGCCACCAGGGCCACCAGCATCACGACAGCAAGCCACAGCGCGGTGCGATTGCCGCCTTCACCACTGCCCTGCCCAGAATCGTTGCCGTAGGGTTCGTGGTTCGGTAGTCCGCTTGGCGACGGAATGTTGTGCGTCTTTTCTACGTATTCATTCCAAGCATCGTACTGCTGATTCATTATCTGGCTTCCTCGGGTTCTTCGCTAACTTGGTTAGCACCCTACCTTGGCCAGATCGCCGCCACCGTTTGTGAACCAGGGGCAACTTCCGTGTACCCCGCGTCCTGCACTGTCACCACAACATCCCCAGCACGCTGCGCGTTTGCTACTTTCGTGTCGAAGTCCGTCCGTGGCACTTCTCGTACCTGGAGCGCAAAGCCGTGCTCCGCCCACGCACGCGCATCAGCTTCCGGCAGCGCTGCTGCCAACAACATCGACGCATGCCCAACTTGCGCTGCTGCTTTGCCAACCGTCATGCCTAAGTCGGCGTCGACAAGGATGAGCGGCAGCTGTGGGTCTGGTTCCCCTGGCGAGTCAGGCTCTAGGTCAGTGCCGCCGATTTGTAGCTTGGCCAGCGGTGCCGGTGTCTCGGAAATGAGCGTTGGCTTGAAGGCTCGTGCCTGAGCACCGGCCACATTCGCAGTAAAACCAGGGCGTTTCTGTACGTCCTCCCACGCCTTATTCCGAGCGCGGCGAGCAATCTTCCGGATCCGCAGTCCGTACCATGCGGCTAAGCCCGCGGCGAGCGGGCTGTCTTCGCCCGCTTCATCACTGAGACACAGTCCGACCACCGCGATAGCTGCAGCTTCCAGTAGTGGAGTGCGTGGCGGCCGAGGAGACTTCGGAACTTCCAGGACAATATTCATTGCCCGGGCGGTGCCTTCCTCCTCATGGCCGGGGTCAGGTCGGGAGTTGAGCTCCGCTAGTCGGGCGTAAGCAATGGCGAAGCTGTCGCTCACTGTTCCAGTGGCACACGACGGGCGGTGCCGTCGGCGAGGTCAGCGTCGTCAATTTCGTCGCGGGAAATACCCAGCATGAATAGCACCTCATCCAAGAATGGGTGGTTCACCGACATGTCCGCAATCTCGCGCAGCGCTGGCTTGGCATTAAACGCAATACCCAGACCAGCAACCGACAGCATGTCGATGTCGTTAGCGCCGTCGCCAACCGCAACCGTGTTCTGTAGCGTCAGACCGGACTCTTCGGCGAACTGAGCCAAGTAGCGTGCCTTTGCCTGTCGGTCCACTACTTCACCGAGCACTCGGCCGGTGAGCTTGCCGTCAACAATTTCCAGAGTGTTGGCCCGCATATAGTCAATGCCCAAATCGTCGGCAAGCCCATCGATGACCTGCTCGAACCCGCCAGATACCAGGGCGGTGCGGAAGCCTAGGCGCTTCAACGTCCGAATGGTGGTGCGGGCGCCTGGGGTCAGTTCGATTTGTTCTGCTACCTCGTCAATAACGGTGGCTGGCAGACCGGCCAACGTCTTCACGCGCTCATGCAGGGACGCGGCGAAGTCGAGTTCGCCGCGCATCGCACGTTCCGTCACCGCAGCGACTTCCGCTTCTTTACCTGCGTGGGCGGCAAGCATCTCAATGACCTCACCCTGAATCAAGGTGGAGTCGCAGTCGAAGCAGATCAGGCGCTTAGCGCGGCGGTTCAGTCCCGCGCGGTCAATAGCAATGTCCAAGTCGATCTCCATGGACAGTTCTGCCAATGCCTTACGCAGCGACTGTGCCTTGCCTGGCTCCCAATCCGGGACGGTCAGCGCCAGCTCTAGACCGGTCACTGGGTAGTCGGCGATACCGCGGATGGTGTCAATGTTGGCGCCATAGTTCGCTAGGGTCTGGCCGACCTTGGAGATGTCGGATGCTCGCACTGGGTTTCCGAGTACGACCGCGACGTGAGTTGACGCGGATGAGCCTTCGACGTGTCCTTCGGAGATGTCCACTGACATGCCGTGCGCCTTCAGGGTTTCCTTCAGGCCACTTTCCAAGGTCTCTAGGCGCTCGGGCAGCAAGCCGATGAGGGCGCCAATAGCTAGGCGGTTGCGGAACACAGTCTGTTCCACGTCGAGCAGCTGAACTTTGTGCGCCGCCAGCACGCGGAAAAATGCGGCGGTGACACCAGGGTGGTCGGGACCACTTACGGTAACCACGGCCGGCACCATGTCCGGCGACAAACTGACAGTTGGGTTGAGAGCAGCATCGGCAGTGTTAGTCACGATTACCCATTGTTCCACATCACCGCAAAAAGGCAGCATTGAGTATGCAACGCAAAAACCCGCCCCTTGCGGGACGGGTTTCGCTTGGCTCCGTATAAGGAGGAAGTAGTCAGCTCTTCCGGATTACCGGAGTCCGAACTTCAATTAGAGGCGTGGGCCAACGTGTGCTTCTGCGCGGGAGGTCTCCACCATCTGTGGGTGGTGCAGCTCGAAGGCTGGGCGCTCAGAGCGGATACGTGGCAGCGAGGTGAAGTTGTGACGTGGAGGAGGGCAAGAGGTTGCCCACTCCAGGGAGTTGCCGTAACCCCATGGGTCATCGACGGTCACGATTTCACCGTAACGCCAAGACTTGAAGACGTTCCAGACGATTGGGATAACGGACAGACCCAGGATGAATGCACCAGCGGTGGAAATCATGTTCAGGGTGGTGAAGCCGTCGGTCTCCAGGTAGTCAGCGTAACGACGTGGCATACCTTCGTTGCCCAGCCAGTGCTGAACCAGGAAGGTGGTGTGGAAGCCGATGAAGGTCAGCCAGAAGTGAATCTTGCCCAGTTTCTCGTCCAGCATGCGGCCGGTCATCTTCGGGAACCAGAAGTACACACCAGCGAAGGATGCGAACACGATGGTACCGAACAGGGTGTAGTGGAAGTGAGCAACCACGAAGTAGGTGTCCGACACGTGGAAGTCCAGTGGTGGAGCAGCCAGCATAATACCGGTCAGGCCACCGAACAGGAAGGTCACCAGGAAGCCCAGTGCCCAAATCATTGGGGTTTCGAAGGTCAGGTGACCCTTCCACATGGTGCCGACCCAGTTGAAGAACTTCACGCCGGTAGGAACCGAAATCAGGAAGGTCATGAAGGAGAAGAATGGCAGCAGCACAGCGCCGGTGACGAACATGTGGTGTGCCCACACAGCCATGGACAGTGCAGCAATCGACAGGGTCGCAAAAATCAGACCAGCGTAACCGAAGATTGGCTTACGGGAGAACACTGGAACAACTTCGGAGATGATGCCGAAGAATGGCAGAGCCAGAACGTAAACCTCTGGGTGGCCGAAGAACCAGAACAGGTGCTGCCACAGGATGGCGCCACCGTTTGCAGGCGAGTAGATGTTGCCGCCGAGCTTACGGTCGTACAGCACACCAAGAGCGGCTGCAGTCAGAACTGGGAAAATCAGCAGAGCCAGGACCGAGGTGGTCAGGATGGTCCAGGTGAAGATGGACATGCGGAACATGGTCATACCTGGAGCACGCAGGGTCAGAATGGTGGTCGACATGTTGATAGCACCGATGATGGTACCGATACCGGTCAGACCGACACCCAGGATCCAGAGGTCAGAACCGACGCCTGGGGAGTGAGTTGCGTCTGCCAGTGGCATGTACATGGTCCAACCGAAGTCAGCTGCACCGCCTGGGGTCAGGAAGCCGGACAGCATCAGAATGCCGCCCATGGTGGTGATCCAGAAACCAAACGAGTTCAGACGTGGGAACGCCACGTCCGGTGCGCCAATCTGCAGTGGCAGCACGTAGTTAGCAAAGCCCCAAACGACTGGGGTGCCGTACAGCAGCAGCATCACGGTGCCGTGCATGGTGAACAGCTGGTTGAACTGCTCGTTAGAGAAGAACTGCAGGCCCGGCTGGAAAAGCTCCGCACGGATAAGCAGTGCCATGAGGCCACCGAGGAAGAAGAAGCAGAACGACATGATGATGTACATAATGCCGATTTGCTTGTGGTCAGTGGTGGTCAGCATATTCCAGGCAAGAGAGCCCTTACGGGAGTGCCCGGTTGGTGCCGGCCGTTCGACCACAACAGCAGTGTGGTCGGGCTTTGGCGCGACGGCGGTCATTTGTCCTCCTGACTAAGCGAGAAACCTTGATTGCCTTGGTTTCTCAAGGATTTATGTGCCTTGATTTTAGAGGGTTGAGTGTGGATTCCCTACCCCACCCTCTGGCTACGTTCGATGAGTCTAGTCCTACTCTCAGAAATCCTAAAGAGTAGGCAGAATTCGGGGGGCTTAACGGGGGATAAGAATAGTTCGCCACTCCGCCCCCATTTCGGCCCAATTACTTAAGAAAAGTTAAGAGCCGCAGACAGCACATCTGCAGCTCCACTTCTCAACGGTTAGGAGCTCTCACCCAATAACGTCAATAAGCTCAAATCCAAGCCTTACGCTATTGGCTGAAGATACCCCTAACCCTATCAATTCAACGGGAAAAGTCTAGCCCGCGTTAGAAATCCCAGTCGTCATCGGTGGTCGATTCCGCCTTACCCATGACGTAACTGGAACCTGCGCCGGAGAAGAAGTCGTGGTTCTCATCCGCGTTCGGCGACAAGGCCGACAGAATCGCCGGAGACACCTTCGTATCGTCGGTTGGGAACAATCCCTCATAGCCCAGGTTGTTCAGCGCCTTATTCGCGTTGTAGCGCAGGAAGCGCTTGACGTCCTCAGTCCAGCCGAGCTCGTCGTAGAGGTCTTCGGTGTACTGCGTCTCATTCTCGTATAGTTCGTAGAGCATCTCGAAGGTGTAATCCTTCAAATCATCCCGCTCCTGCTGAGTCAGCTGCTCCAGGCCACGCTGGTACTTGTAGCCGATGTAGTAGCCGTGAACAGCCTCGTCACGAATAATGAGGCGAATAATGTCCGCGGTGTTGGTCAGCTTCGCGCGCGACGACCAGTACATCGGCAGGTAGAAGCCGGAGTAGAACAGGAAGGATTCCAGCAGCACCGAAGAGATCTTCTTCTTCTGCGGGTCCGCACCCTCGTAGTATTCGAGGATGATCTTCGCCTTCTTCTGCAGGTTCTCGTTTTCTTCCGACCAGCGGAAGGCATCGTTAATCTGCGGCGTGGACGCCAGCGTCATGAAAATGGAGCTGTAGGACTTCGCGTGCACCGATTCCATGAAGGAGATGTTGGTGTATACCGCTTCTTCATGCGGGGTGACCGCATCTGGAATGAGCGATACCGCACCGACGGTGCCCTGAATGGTGTCCAGCATGGTCAGACCGGTGAACACGCGCATCGTGGAGGTCTGCTCGTATTCGTTCAGAGTGCGCCACGACTGAATATCATTTGATAGTGGCACCTTCTCCGGCAACCAGAAGTTACCGGTCAAACGGTCCCAGACTTCCTGGTCCTTCTCGTCTGGAATCAGGTTCCAGTTGATGGCTGCAATTGGGTTCTCTCGAACCTCTGGATGCAGCTCACGGTGCGCAGGCGTAATCGCCTGCTCGCGCTTATCGACGCTCACAACCCTCTCCTTATATATAGGGATTCAATAAGTTCAAAATATGGACAAAGCCGGCACCGGAAAACAGTGCCGGCGCTTTGCCGTTACAGCATGCAGCTTACGCAGCCTTCGACTTCCGTGCCCTCCAGGGCCATCTGGCGGAGACGAATGTAGTACAGCGTCTTGATGCCCTTGCGCCATGCGTAGATTTGCGCACGGTTAATGTCACGCGTGGTGGCAGTGTCCTTGAAGAACAAGGTCAGAGACAGGCCTTGGTCGACATGCTGGGTCGCAGCGGCGTAGGTGTCAATAATCTTCTCGTAGCCCACTTCGTAGGCGTCTTGGAAGAATTCCTGGTTGTCGTTGTCCAGGTGCGGCGCTGGGTAGTACACCCGCCCAATCTTGCCTTCCTTGCGGATTTCAATCTTCGAGGCAATTGGGTGGATCGACGAAGTCGAGTTATTGATGTACGAAATCGAACCGGTCGGCGGAATGGCCTGCAAGTTGCGGTTGTACAGACCGTGCTGTTGGATCTGCTCCTTCAGTTCCACCCAGTCCTGCTGAGTTGGCACATGTACCGAGGAGTTGTCGAAGAGTTCCTGCACACGGGCAGTCTTCGGCTTCCACTCTTGGTTGATGTACTTGTCAAAGAACTCACCGGTGGCGTACTTCGACTTTTCAAAACCGTGGAAAGTTTCGCCGCGCTCCCGAGCAATCTTGTTAGAGGCCTTCAGCGCCGCATACAAGGTGCTGTAGAAGTAAATGTTGGTGAAATCGATGCCTTCTTCGCTGCCATAGTGGATGTGTTCCCGGCCGAAGTAGCCATGCAGGTTCATCTGCCCCAGACCAATAGCGTGCGCCATCTGGTTGCCGTGGCGGATGGACGGAACCGAGTCAATGGAGGTCTGGTCCGTCACTGCCGTCAAGCCGCGAATCGCCACTTCCACGGACTTTTCAAAGTTCGGCGAATCCATGGCCATCGCCACGTTCATCGAGCCGAGGTTACAAGAAATGTCCTCACCCACGGTCTTGTAGCTGAGGTCAGCGTTGAATTCCGATGGGGTGGAAACCTGCAGAATTTCCGAGCACAGGTTGGAGTGGGTGATCTTGCCTTCGATTGGGTTCGCGGCGTTCACGGTGTCTTCGTACATGATGTACGGGTAACCGGACTCAAACTGCAGCTCAGCCAAGGTTTGGAAGAACTGGCGGGCGTTAATCTTGGTTTTGCGGATGTGGTCATTTTCCACCAGCTCGTCGTAGAGCTCGGTGACATTGATGTCCGCAAATGGCTTATCGTATTCGCGCTCCACGTCGTATGGGCTGAATAGGTACATGTCGTCATTGCGCTTAGCCAGGTCAAAAGTGATGTCCGGAATGACAATGCCGATGGACAGCGTCTTAATGCGAATCTTTTCGTCCGCGTTCTCCCGCTTGGTGTCCAAGAAGCTCATAATGTCCGGGTGGTGCGCATGCAGGTACACCGCGCCAGCACCTTGACGTGCGCCAAGCTGATTGGCGTAAGAGAAGGAGTCTTCCAGCAGCTTCATCACGGGGATGACGCCAGAGGACTGGTTCTCAATGTGCTTAATTGGTGCACCCTGTTCACGCAGGTTCGACAGCAGCAGCGCCACACCGCCGCCGCGCTTGGACAGCTGCAACGAGGAGTTGATCGCCCGGCCAATCGATTCCATATTGTCTTCAATGCGCAGCAGGAAGCAGGACACAGGTTCGCCGCGCTGTGCTTTACCGGAGTTCAGGAAGGTTGGGGTGGCTGGCTGGAAGCGACCCGCCAGAATCTCATCGACCAGTTCTCGGGCTAGGGTCTCATCGCCGTCGGCCAAGGTCAGTGCAACCATGCAGACGCGGTCTTCGAAGCGTTCTAGGTAACGCTTGCCGTCAAAGGTTTTCAGGGTGTACGACGTGTAGTACTTGAAGGCACCGAGGAATGTCTTGAAGCGGAACTTCTTGTCATAGGCCTGCTTGAACAGGTCCTTGACGAAGTCGCGGTTGTACTTATCCAGGATTTCGCCGTCGTAGTACTTGTTCTCTACGAGGTAGTGCAGCTTTTCTTCCAGGTCGTGGAAGAACACGGTGTTTTGGTTAACGTGCTGCAGGAAAAATTGGCGGGCCGCCGCGCGGTCTTTATCAAACTGGATCTGACCATTGTCGTCGTACAGATTCAGCAGCGCGTTCAGCGCGTGGTAGTCGAGTTCGTCTTCTGGCAGGTGTTCGACGGTGTTACCGGTGCTAGCCAACCTTTTTCTCCTTGTTTTGTGTCACGTTCGGAAGGTCCAACACTCCGGCCTCCCGAAGTTCTGCTTCAAATTGCAAGATACCCTCGCGGCACCTTGCGACGTCTTCTGGTGTACCCATCAGTTCGAATCGATACAGGTACGGCACGCGTGTTTTTCCGGAGATAACGTCTCCGGCAATCCCAAAGTCGGTGCCAAAGTTCGAGTTTCCAGAGGCGATAATTCCTCGCAGGTAGCTGCGATTGTCTGGATTGTTCAGGAACTGAATCACTTGTTTCGGCACCGGCCGCGAGTTCTGCCCGGAAATCGATGCCCCACCACCATAGGTCGGGGTAATCAGCACGAACGGTTCGTGCACTTCAAGTTCGCCGTCAATGCGCCGCAGCGGAATTCGTTGCGCCGGCAGATTCAGCTTCTGCACGAATCGGTGGGTATTTTCGGTAGTACTTGAGAAATAAACTACAAGCACCGGCATCAACAGCTTTCGCGTCTAGTGGTGGTTACTGCTTCTGTTTACTTGTGGTTGCGGTTTTCCGCTTTTTGACGAAGGGGTGGCCCCTCGACCGAACTAGGCAGCTAGAGCCTGCAGAGCCTTAATGCGGTCTGGACGGAAGCCAGACCAGTGGTCTTCGCCGGTTTCTACAACTGGTGCGGACAGGTAGCCCAACGCCATGACGTAGTCGCGAGCGTCATTGTCTTCGCTGATGTCAACGACGGTGTAGTCGAGGCCGGCACGGTCGAGTGCGCGGGTGGTCATGGTGCACTGCTGGCAAGCTGGCTTGGAGTAAACGGTGATGGACATGGCGCTCCCCTTGAGAAGTGTGATTCGGCTACGAGTATCAGATTTTTGAGGGCAAATCCGACTCTCAAGCCCGCTTTTCCGCCTTTAGAGGCAACAACGAAAACACTACACTTAGGGGTTGAAAAGGTCTAGTCACACTACATGTAGTAGTTACACTCATGATATTCCCAGCTCGTAACTTACGCGGCCACTACATGTGGTCACATGAGTGTCATTTGAAGCCAGATTTAGAGTCCCAAACGTGTAACTTCCGGCAAAAGTTACCTAGTGTTCACCAAGTCACACTGGTGTGAGACCGAGTTTCCAAATAGTAGTGAAGCCATGTCGAGCCCTCAACACATCGCCCCCTCCATCCACCCAGACGCCGAGCAGCGCCTGAACGATACGTGGACCAGACTCGTCGACGGCGGGCATGTCCTCATGTCACTTGGCGAATACCCGCTCATGCAGCGCTACGGTTGGCTCGCCGACCGCTTCGGCGTGTGCTGGCAACTCGCCCTGACGACCCCAGAAGGCGATCCGCGGCCTTTCATCACCCCGCAGTTCCTATTTGTTGGCGAAAGCCCTCAAGCCGACGCCGCAATCAGCAAGTACATTGTGCTTTTTGACGGCGATCGAGGTGTTACGCATCCAAATCCGGAAGTATCCGGTGCACTGATGTACAGCGATTTCCAGCTTGCTGGGCAATGGTTCGTAGCGACCGATGGCGGTCCTGACCACACATTCATGTTCAATCAAACAGTGTCCCTCCAAGCGTTTGTGGACAACCAAACGAAGCTCGACCATCTGTGGTCTGCGCTGTCAGCTCACCCTGAAGCGGAGCGTAACCGTCAAAAGCGCAAAGAAAAACGGCCACTCGGAAACCGAGTGACCGTTAATCCTAGGAACTTTTCTTAGCCCTGGCGAGCCTTGAAGCGTGGTTCCTTCTTGTTGATGACGTAAACCTTGCCGCGGCGACGGACAACCTGAGCGCCCGGCTTGTTCTTCAGCGACCGAAGGGAATTGCGAACCTTCATCGGGCGCTCCTTTCCGTAATTCATTGCCCAAAAGCGGGCAGGCCGATGCGCTACGAAATCCATCGTAGAAACCCACAATGGATCGAGCGCTATAACACGAGTGTCCAGCATAGTCGACGGTCCGGCCGGAACCAAAACCGCTGTCTGACCGGCGACGTAGACTTGGCGTCATGACCGACAAACCAGAAACACGCACCGAATCAGATACTGCAGCCGCTATTAGGACTGCGCTGCATGTACAACCAGAAATCAACGTCGTTGATGAAATCACCCGACGCGTTGACTTCCTCGCAGAATACCTCCGCACCACTAACCTCAAAGGCTATGTGCTTGGCATCTCCGGTGGTCAGGACTCTACCCTGGCTGGACGACTATGCCAACTAGCTGTCGAGCAGGTCCGCTCCGACAAACCGGCATCTGATGTGCAGTTTGTCGCCATGCGCCTGCCATACGGCACACAATCTGACGAAGCTGACGCCCAAATGGCATTAGAGTTCATCCGCCCCGACCAGACGCTGACCGTCAATATTCAAGAAGCGACTGATGCCATGTCTGCGGCAGTCGCTGGCCAACTGGACCGCGCTGAACTCGGCGACTTCAACAAAGGCAACGTCAAAGCCCGCCAGCGCATGATTGCGCAATATGCTGTCGCGGGAGAACTTGGGCTACTTGTGGTGGGCACCGACCATGCCGCCGAGGCAGTCACCGGTTTCTACACCAAATTCGGCGATGGGGCATGCGACGTGGCGCCGCTCACGGGGCTGACGAAACGTCAGGGCGCGGCGCTGCTCGCTGAATTAGGTGCGCCGCCTCGGGCATGGGAGAAGGTTCCGACCGCAGACCTCGAAGATGACCGGCCAGCGCTGGCTGATGAGGAAGCACTGGGAGTGCGGTACGTCGATATCGACAATTACCTCGAGGGTGAAGGTGAGGTTTCTCCGGAAGCTGCCAGCACCATCGAAGGGCACTACCGTCGCAGCGAGCACAAGCGTCACTTGCCGCGCAGCCCGTTTGACACGTGGTAACTGGCCACTAGCCCCAAGCCGCCGTCCGGTTCTTAACCAATGGCGGCAAGGGTGTCTTTCGCACAGCGGATAAGTTCGCTGCCATAGCCGGGGCCGTGCGTTACCGCATGCACAGCCAGGGGGTGCAGCTGATGCATTGGAATGCGGCGGCGCCAGCCCTCCCGCAACGGCGTGTGCTGCTGGTATCCCGCGACAATGTCATCCAGAAACGGGGCACCAAATAAATGGAGCATTGCTAGGTCGGTCTCTGGATGGCCGCCGTGCGCTGCTGGGTCGATAAAAGCGGGGCCGGTATCGCCGAAAAGCAGGTTGCCCGACCACAGATCCCCATGGATGCGGGCCGGTTCCCCTACCCAGTCATGACTACAGATTGCGGCGCATGCAGCGTCGACAAGGTCATAGCCGCCGAGGCTCAGATTGCCACGACGCACCGCAGCCTCCGCAAAGGGCAACACTCGTTGGTGCACATAGAATTCCGCCCAATTATCCGTCGGGCGGCAGAACTGGAACTGCGTGCCAATGTAATTCGGGCCGTCCCAGCCAGGCGGTGGTGCGCCGAAAGCCTCGGCGCCAGCTGCGTGAATTCGAGCCAGCTCAAAGCCAGCTGTGCGCGCTAAGTCGGCAGTCGGTGGCACCTGGCGCACAAGAGCGGTTTCAATCATGTGGTCGTCAACAAGCACAACCTCGACCACGGCGCTGCTGGCCTCGCGCAGCCACCGCAACCCGGCAGCTTCAGCGCGCGCGGAGTCCGGCTCGGCGGGGCGTTTCCGGAAACTAGTCATGAAACCGCACCTGCATGCAGATTAGTAGCGCTCCGGCTCCGCGCCGAGCTGGAAACGACGACCAGACACGGTGTCCGGGGTGATCTCCACGTAGTTGTACTTCAGGGTTGGAATCCACGGCTTCAGCGGCAGGGTGTCTGCCTTCTGAATGTCCTCGTTGCGGTCCAAGATACGTGCGTGGCCCTTCACAATGACGGACCAAGCCTGGTCATTTTCGTGCTCGTCAGCCTCAAAGAGGACCTGCTCGTTCAGAGCAACGGTGAACAGCTTGGAGCCTTCAGCGGAGCGCAAGTAAATCTTGCCTTCGCTGACGACAAAGTTCACTGGGTACAGGTCAAAATCGTTGGTCAGACGAACTACCAAGCGGCCAAGCTGCTGGGTGCCCATCAGTTCCAGGGCAGCGTCTGGGGTCAAAACTTCTACTGGGTTCTCGATATCAGCCATGGTTCTATTCTGTCACTCTTTCGCATTCTGTGGGGTGTCCTGTGGCTTGGCGGCTCCCCCCGCTCCCGGTCGATTCGGGTCCCGGGAGACCTGAAGGACTCGCAACGCACCAATGAAGCCCAACATCAAGAAACCGGCAGCAACAAACAAGGACACCTGGGTTGCGGAAGCAAAACCATCAGACAACGCACGGATTGCAGTGTCCGTAGCACCCCCAAACGGGCTATGCCCGCCCTGACCACGCAGGATGGCAATCGTGGTGCCCGCGGTTTGGCGGGTCGATTCCGCGAAAGAATCTGCCACCTCGCCAGTTAAATTGGCATTTTCCAGGGCTTTCGGCAAGGAATTAGCAAGCGCCACCGACAGCGTTGCACCCGCCACTGCAGTCCCCAGCGCCGAACCAATCTGCCGCACCGTGCTTTGGGTCGCCGACGCTTGACCAGATACTTCCACCGGCGCGTCCTGCAACACCGTGCCCGTCAACTGCGCAGACGCCAACCCCAAACCAAGGCCGTAAAGCACCAACGGCGCCGCAGCCATCCAACCACTGCCCTCACCGCTGACGGTCAGCGCCAACCAAACCGCACCGACCATCTCAAGGCCAAGACCAATCAGCACTGTGCCCGGGGCACCGAATTTGGCTGCCAAGTGGCGAGCCGCCGCCCCAGACGCGAAAGCGCCGACTGCCATTGCAGCAAGCACAAACCCGGTGTTGAGCACGGAAAGGCCCAAGACATTAATGAGGTACAGCGGTAGCACGAAGATGATGGCGAATTCGCCGATTGCGACCATTGCAGCGGTCAGGTTGCCCCAGGAGAAGGTTGGCAGCCCGAACAGAGACAGTTCCAGAAGTCGGGAGCGTTGCACGCGTTCGCGGTGGATTTCCCAGCGCACAAACAGTGCCAGCGCGATGGCCGACACGATCAGTGCAGTTGGAACTGGGGAAATCGGGGCGGATTCCGACCAGGTCCACGGACCAATGGTCAGGGGCGCTTTCTGACTCCACCAGCCCAGTTCTGGGCCTTCGATAATGCCGAAAACCAAGGTACCGAAGCCGATGGCGGACAGCTGCGCGCCGTCAACGTCAAAGCCCGGCAGATCCGATGGGGCATTGGTTTCGGTGACCGTGAAGAAGCCGACAATAAGGACAATCAGGCACAGCGGCAGGTTAACCAAGAAGATCCAGTGCCAAGATGCGAATTGGGTCAGCGCGCCACCTGCCAACGGACCAATTGCGGCGGTGCCCGAGATGACCGCACCCCACACGCCGAATGCAGCGGCGCGGTACTTACCGCGGAACGTGGCGTTCACTGTGGATAGCGTGGACGGCATAATCATGGCAGCGCCGACGGCTTGTACTGCGCGGGAGGCAATGAGCGGCGCGGCTGAACCGGAAAGCGCGGCTAGTCCACTGCCGAGCGCAAAAATGACTAGGCCAAGAAGAAAGAGGCGTTTGCGGCCGACGCGGTCGGCGATTTTGCCGGTGGATAGCAGTAGCGCCGCGAGCAAAACGGCGTAAATGCTGTTCACCCACTGAGCATCAGTGAGATTCAGGTCGATACTGCGGATAATGTCCGGCAGCGCAACACCCACAATGGTGCCGTCCAAAACAATGAGGCCGAGGCCACTGGCGAGGACCGCCAGTGCACCCCAGTCTTTTGGCGTGGGTTTATGGATGGTGTCTGCGGTTTGTGGTGCCGACAACGTGTTCACCTGCCAGTCCTGTATTGGGTTTGTTCAAAAACGTCATCCCTATAATAGCCCCGTAGGTGACACACTGTCACTAAAAAGTGACGAACGGAATTACCCGGAACACCTACCCGGCATCCACGCTCCAGTTCACACCAAAACGGTCACGCAGCATGCCAAAGAGCGCACGCCCAACCATGGCCACCCGAACATAACAAAACCCCAGCTCCCGGGCGGGAACTGGGGTTTGACCTGTGGAGCTAACGGGGCTTGACGAAATGCCACCATTGGCGCAGTTCAACGCCCGCTTGTGCATTTTATGCAGCAGTTCGTGCCAAATTCGTGCCAAATCAGGGCGGTGAAAGAGCGCTTTCCAGGCCGGAAATTTGAATGAAAAAGAGCCCCCACTAGGCAACGATGACCTAGTGGGGGCTCACGCATTTTTCAATTGTCTTTGGACGGCGGGTTCCTAGCATTTGCTTCCAGCAACTCACGGATCCGGGCTGCACGCGGAATCTTCGGCGGTGGCGGTTTCGCACCAGTGCGCACCCACTCCTCCAACTCCTCAAGCGGCTGCACCATCGACTCCAAAGCTTCGAAAAGCGAACTTCGCCGCCGGCGCTCCAACTCCAAGCGCTTCTCCATGTCGCGCTTCCACGTCTCCTGTTCCCTCTGCCAGGTCTGCAGATGATCAATCCGATCAGCCTGCCCCTGAATCAGCGCGCGCAAATTCTCGCCCTCGACTTCTTCTTTGCGACCACGCAGCAGCAAAATCGCGCTGATCACAGACACGACCCCACCGATCAGCGCGGCAAGAACAGTTTGGTCAGTCATCCAACCACGCCCTTTTCTGGAGGCCTATCCCTTCCGAGAAGCACTGCTCGTGACAGCAACAGAACCGCAAAGGTAGCGTAGGTCGTCGCAGACAGCCACGACCTACTCGATTCGTCTACCAAAAAGACGGTTGCCCACCACGCGAACACCCCGGATAGCAACGCCCCGCCAACCGACCGGGCCACGCGAATCATCTTTCGGTTGCCCAAAGGAAAAGCTCCGACCGTCAAAAGCACAGCCGGCACTCCCCACAGCAATTCAATCCCCCAATCAGTTGGAAGTATCTGCGCTGTCAGGGCCAGCTGCTTCGGGGTAAATCCCCAATAGGCAATCACCCTGCTCCAGGCGAACACTGCCCAAAACGCAGAGATTTTCCTCGGGGTCGGCTCAACTACATTTGCTAAGCACCGCCCGAAATCTGACGTCTGGCATCTACCGGTCATAGGCCTGGCCGTTCATCAAATCTCGCATGCGTTTCAACGCATCATTTTCTGCAACCCCTTCAACTGGGGCCAGGTCTCGGACCGCATCGCGGTAACCTTCCTGCCGAGCGTCTTCCACGTCCTGGGTCGTCGCCGGGTCATCAGAGCCGCGCTTTGTCTTCACAGAGGAGACCCCCATGCCGAAAGCACTAAGAATCGGCACCAACACCACGAGAAGCTTCTCAATGACGTCAGTGAGTGTCTCTGCCTGCTCCGAGGTGAGCACCCCGTACGCCGCCAGCACAGTCAAAAGAGCAGAAAGCACCGCATAAATGATGCGACGCCACTTCGTTGCCTGGTCCATTTGTGTCACCGTCCAATCTCTCGGGCGACAGCTTCCGCCGCCACCTGGTGTGGGTCGAAACCCATTTTTGCGATCAGGAAGTCAAGCTTTGCCTCAATGCGGAAATTCCGTGCGTCATTCCACGCGATGAATTCCGACACCTTTGGCCGCTTCCCTGGGTCAATCTGTGACTGAATCCGTGTGTCCATGCCTAACGCGAGTCCTTTCTTTGGTGAAGCCCCTGATGGAGCCTTCGTCTTTGGGTGAAAAATCTTTGCCAGCTCTGAACGAGCGCCCTTGAAAGCGTTGACGTCGACGGCTTGGCCTGCGACCAGACCATTCGACCCGAACTGCAGCAAGTCGGGCTTGCGGTCGCCTAACGGGTAGCTCCAGCCGCGGTGGTTCGCCCCGCCATCCGCCTCATAGATGTTGCGGGGTTGACCTGTGGCGTTGCGACCATAATTCGAGCACCACAAGTGACCAAGCCCGCTCATGGAAGGCTCACCGCCACGCATGTGCTCCCAATACCACGCCCCCGAATAGATTCCCGGGACGTGGTAGCCGCGGCGCTCCAACTCACGCTTCGCCGACCACACGTCACCGCCAGACAATAGCTTCGCGCCAGAGCGTGACACAGACTCCACGTCAATCCACACGCCCAGGTCTCGACGCCCGCCCATTTGCCGGTCAATGACATCGACCTGCTGGCTAATCGTCGTGCCCTCGCTAGGTGCGCGAAGATACCAATAGGTGGCGACCAGCAGACCATTGTGCTCTGCATCCGCGAGATGTGACTTGAAAAGCGAATCCACATGCGTGCCGTCACACAGCCGCAGAATCACAAACTCCATCCCCTCGGCCTTAGCCTTCGACAATGGAAAATTACGTTGGTGCTCGGAAATGTCGATGCCGAAGATTGTTCCTGCCAATGGTGTCTCCTTCTCTGCAGGCTGGGCATTCCCGCCCGGTGACGGTTTGCCCTGCAGCCACACAGCCGGGTCCTGGTGACTCCCACCAAGACGGCCGGGGCTTCCCCACACCTCAAAATGCAGATGCGGACCTGTTGATTGGCCCTCATTTCCGACGACACCAATCTGCTGACCGGCGCGCACTCGGTCACCTGCTTTTACGAGGATGCCTTCGTGGTCGACGTGGCCGTAGATGAAGTCTTTCCCGCAGCTTGCTTGGCAGTCGATCCAGATCCAGGAGCCGAACCCTGCGACGCTGCCTTTTTGGCGATCGTTGCCCTGGACTACGACGCCGTCGGCGACCGCATAAAGTGGTGTGCCGATTGGTGCGGCGAAGTCGATTCCGGCATGCATCGTTCCCCAGCGTTGGCCGTAGCCGGATGAGACGCGGTAGGTGCCGCTTTTCATTGGGTGGAATGTTTTGGTCATGTGCGTTTCTCCTTTCTGTGGGTTGGGCATAAAAAATGCACCCGACGTGGGTGCTTACGTCTTTTTGCTGGTCAAGCAGCTATCCAGCTGCTGGCTCGGTTCGCTTCCACATCATGTGGGCGTTCAGAGGAGTCCAGCCCGGCGCGGAAAAGTGGTCTTGCTGCGCCTGGTAGGTGTTTCCGTTATAGGTGACGGTGTCGCCAGCTTTGTAGCTTCGGTTGTCGGTGTATTCGGGTGGCTGTGGTGTTGATGCTTCGGCTGTTGGTTCTTCGTCTGCTGGTGGCTCTTCGTCAGCAGTTGGATGCTCTTGGGCTTGGTCGTCTGGTGTCTGTGTTTCCTCTGTCGGGTCTGGTTCAGGTTTTGGTGTGATGTCCCGCCAAACCCGGTTGTCGATTCCGGTGGCTCCTGGCTCCCAGTGGTTGAGGTGTGGATGTGTGGACTGCCAGACACGGCCATCGTGAGACACGATGTCGCCGTGGCGGTACATAGCCGAGTGGTCGGTGCCTGGGTTTGCCCAGGCTGGGATGTCATCGAGGTTCTCTGGAAGGTGGTCTGGATCGGACAGTGCGTCGGGCAGTGGGAGCTTTCCGGCGTCTTGGAGTTCTTTGACGACGTTGGCTTGGGCTTGTTCCACGTGTGGCAGTGCGCGGCGACGATCTTGTTCTGCCAAGACCGCGCGCAAGTGAGCATCGAATTGTGTTTTGGTGAGTGTTTGCAGGTTGATGTTCATAGCATGTCCTTTTACCTATGGTTCGGTTTTCCAAGTCAAGATCGGGATGATGGCGCCGCCTTGTGGATTGCTGTATGTATAGCTGTATGAGAAGGACCCGGTGTCGTAGTCGGTATCCGTCCATTCCTGACACCAGCCGCCTCTTCCGATGTTGTTGACGGTGATGTTGATGTTTTCGGGGAACGCGCGGGTGAATGTGAGGTTAGACCTTGAGCCTGTTCCGTTTGGTTGCAGTGCACCTGCGCCTCCCGCAAGGGTCAACTGCTTGAGAACAGTTGCTGTGCCGTTGGTTCCAACACGTCTTTTTGAGGTTCCGTTTGCCCCTGCCTGACCAATGGTGACTGGATATGAGCCTGCGCCGATGGTCATGGCGTCTGATAGGCCTGGTTCGCCGTGAGAGTCGGTGTCGTAGTAGCTGCCTCCACCGCCTCCGATTGCGATCGCAATGGCTTGGGTCTGGTCTGGTACGACTAAGAGCCCAGGTTCTCGAATTGGTGTTTGAAGCATCACCCCCAGCTGCATCGCGGATTTGACAAATCCAATCTCTTTTTTCGTTGTCGGTGTGGGAAAGTCTGTGAGGTCGTTGCCGTCGGCCTTCGCCGTGACGTCACTTTGCGTTTCACCCAGCCGAACGATGCAGTGCCCAGTCGTGGAAACTGTGCCTTCTCTGACGATATTCTCGGAGAGTGTGACGGCTCCGCCATTGGTCTTTGTGTCCACTGCGGTGCCATTAATCCATAATCGACTGCGAAAGCCGTACCAATCCTTTCCTGTGGAGAAGTTCACGTAGACACGGTTGGTTGTGAAGTCGCTCGGCACAGTGCCTTGCAGCTTCATCGACGCTTTGCCTGACCTATCCGTGTCCACTTCCACTCGAATGGTGTCCGCGTCACGGGAAAAGTGGATTCCCCTCCAATGGGCCTGGTCGCCCGGCGCGAGGTCAAGCCCAATGTGGTTGGTTTTGGTGTTGGTGGTGAATTTCGTTGATGAAGGAAGCTCGTTGCTGGAGAACAGTCTCTCGGTGACCTGGTTTGCCCAGGGGAGCATGTATGCCCACATATCGGCGACGAATTGAATGCCGCTGGTGAAGACTAAGTCGCTGCCGTGATATAGCTTTGTGACTTCCCGATCGCCGATGAATAGCCGGTTGACTCGGGAAGAACCAATGTTAAGCATCGTCGACCACCGCATACCAGGTGTAGGGGGCAGGGTCGTCCGGAAGTTCAGAGACGACGTGAATCTGCCAGGTTTGCTTTTCCACCGACTCAACACGGGCGACGGCACCATCGACCTTCTCGTCCATTTCCTCTAGTCGCTGAGTCATTCCTGCAATGACGCTGCTGTCAGCCTTCCGGGTTAAGTCCTGGGACACATCGTGGATCGTGTTCTCCATTTGTGACACTGCCTGGGCAATTGCGTTTTCAACGTCGGTGATGGTTTTTGGTTGGCCATCTGACAGCCACCGGTTTTTCGCGTCGGCAGCGATTTTGCGGACCTCTTCGACTTCTTCAGGATGCACACCGTCGGCAGTGGCCTTCTCGGCGGCGTCCTCTGCTCGGCGTGCGGCCTTCTCCACGTCAGCTGCCATGGTTGTTATGTCAGCAAGGGTTTTCGTCGTCTGCTTTGACAACGTCGTCAGTGACTGGATTTGGTCCTGAGCTTGCACCACCGCGATGGTGACCTCGCGCGCTGTCGCGGAGGTCGCTTCCTGAGCTTCATGGGCGTTGGTTGCTGACTTGTCAGCATTGTCGGCTGCGGCGACGGTCTCTTCTTTCAGCCGACTGACAGTGTTGGCGGTGTCCATCACTGTCTCCTGTGCCCGGTGGACCTGCTGATTGAGCTCGGTTATTTGGTTTCTTGCGGTTTGCGCGTCCTGGGCTGACTTTTCAGCTGCTCGCATGTGCTCGGCGGTTTTGCTGACCCACTGGCCAATCTGTTCCTGCAGAGCGCCCAGTTCTTCTGCGGTTTTGCCGTCCACTGCGGCGCCCGCTGCGGCAGCGGCCTCCAAGTCGATGTCGGTGTCGCCGACCAGCAACGGAATTGCTTCCAGAGTGGTGGGACGCCCAAATCCGACATGCTGCAGTGCCATCACAGCGGGCCCCGGCAGCAGTTCAAACTCGACATGCCCGTTTTCCACTGGGATGGCCTCTGTCTGTGCGGTGACAATTCCGCCACTGTATCCCCTTGTTTTAGCCGCACGCACTCCGACAGAGACCACGCTGTCTGGCCTGTCGGTCACGGTACGCAACAGTCCTGAAACTTTTGGCATGACTGCCTCCTTTCTATCCTTCGCCCTCCGGCTCCGGTTCCGGATCAATTTCAATGTCCCCGATTTCAAAGCTCCCGCCGCGGTGGACCTGGTACCAGAGGGTGGCCCCGACCACAGTCCCGGACGGCACAACGAACGTATGGGAATAGTCCTCCGTGAACTCGATCTGATAGGCGACCACGCTGCCTCCGCTGTAGCGGACATTGAGCAACCCTGTGCCTTGCCAGCTCGACCTCGCCTGAATCTTGAGCCGTCGGCGCCAGCTCGGCATATCAAGCCGCACATAATCATCCGCGGCCCACTTGTCCTGCTTCGCCGAAATCATGCGAACAGACTCCCGACCAATGACCTGCTGAATGTCATTCAAAGCCGCGATGTAGCGGCGATTGAGCTCAATCTGACGTGACTGCATCTGGTCCAACTCATCTTTGGCTGCGCGCCACTGCTCCAGTGACTGCTCCGCTTTGCGGTCAGCCTCCAAAGCGCGGGTGTCCGCCACTTGCGCATCAAGTGCCGCGCCAGCTGCAGCCTCCACAGCACCATCGGCCACCGTCTTTGCTTCACGCGCCCTGGACTCGACCCGCTCCACATCCCGCAGACGCTGCCGACGCTCAGCCCACACAGACCGCTCCAACTCCGCGTTCGCCCGACGCCGCCCCGCATCATCACTGACCAGCTGCCCACCGACAGTCACAGACCAGTCAATCACCGCCCCAGCCTGCGTCACCGCCTCAATCGCCGTGACCGGCAACGGCAAAACCCGATCCCAGACCACAACGTCGACCATCTTGCCGACCCAGAAGTCTTTGCCGGGGACAGCACCACGCAGCCCAGCGCGGGTGATGTCCCGCTCAATGACTGCCTCCTCCGCCGTCTGCTCCAACGCCGCATCCAGAATCGCTTCCGCATTGCTGTGGCCGGTGTGTGGCACTTGGTCACCATGCTCATCGAATTCTGCGGCAGTGATCGTGATGTCAGCACGGACAAAACGGCGCCCCATCCGACCAGCATCACCAGCAAGCCGTGACACAAAGCCATGCTCACGGTCATCTGCCAGTGTGGGGCGCTGGTCCTCTGGCACAGAATCAGGCCAATCGACTTTCCACTCACCGAATGCAATCGCCGCGAGCCGTCGCACAATCGTCAGCTCACCAGCAGTCGCATAGAGCCTGGTCATTTCGTCACCTCCACCGTCACCAACTGGATGGGAAAGTCTGCGCTGGCCTCAACGAAGATGTCCGGGTCGCGGAAAACCCGGAAGCGAAAGTCGCCGTCGCCTGGCCACCACAAGTCCACGTGAATCGTCAGACCCGCTGCATGTGCAGGCGCGGCGATGGTCTCCCACACCGTGTCATCGCTCGTCCGGATGAGCAGCTCATCCGACTCGTCCACCTCATCGGGCCAATGCACCACCATGTGTGGCCGCTCCCGCCACCCCATCAGATCATTGACCGCATCAAGAGAATCCTGAATCAGCGTGCGCACCACCGTCACCGCGGGGCCACGGACGGTGTAGCCGTCCACGGCGGTGCCGAACTCCACCCGAGCCAATTCCCGGCTCGTGGCATATTTTTGCCCCGACGCATCCGTATCCCACTCGGTGAATTTCGCGCGGCCCCACTCCGCCGGAATGGACGGGCACGGCCACATCGTCAGACCCTCAATCAGATCCACCCCGTGAATCGTCAACTGTGACGGCCCCGATACGCCAGCAGCGACCGTGTGCGTAACCGTATAGGCCACACGCCGGTCTGGGCGCTGAACAACCAGCAAGCGAGCTTTCTCCCCCGCAAGAGTCAACTGACCATCCTCTAACGGCGCGGACAGCCCGTCACCAATGAGTTCAGCCACCAGCGGCGAAGAAGGCTCCACCGCGACAGTGGCCTCGACTGATGCTGTGTCCCCGCGAATCTCTGGGGCGGAGAGCGCCACCACTGGGGTGATGTCCGCAATCGGCCAGCCCTCTTCATCACACACGCCGACCCACTGGCCATGCGTGGCCACCACATGATCAATGTGCCTTTTGTAGTCCGGAAAGCGTTGTTCAGGGGTCACCATGGCGACAGCACCCCCACGTTCCAAATCACAGTTGCACCTTCTGGCACCAGAATTGTGGCCGACTGCCCCGGTGGAATCAGCTCACCAAAAGGAGCCACCGTTGCAGTGAGCTCTTCATCCACAGCGCCGCCCGGCCCGTGCACCATCGACGCGGTCTGAGAGTCCATCGAAATGAACCGCGGCTGCTCGGTCGGCGGCAACTGCAGGCGCGCGCCTGATTCCAGAACCATCGTCCCGCCGTCACCCTCCCACCGAATGGTCGGGGCGATGTCCACATCACCAAAATTCATGATGGTCACCTCCCCGTCACCCTCCTGCGGATGCAGCCACACGCCACCGTCAGCGACGACACTCACCGGGATGCGACTGCCCAGACGAATCTTCGACGACGGCCACGGCAACGCCGCCGCCAAACGTGCCGGCAGCACAAACAAGGAATCGTCGATAGTCAGCCGCAGGGCACTAGGCACCCGCGTTGACCACGCCGCAAAGAAACGGCCATAGGCGTCTGCATCCGCCAGCACAGCAGTGAACGAGCCCGCGAGCGGATGCACTGCCCTATCCTCCGGACGGAACACAGCCCCAGGAACCCCCGGGACTAGCTCCGCGGAATCCTCAAAGCTGCCCACCAGCCCCTCAAGCGTCTCGCCCTCAATGAAAGCGACCGCATAGCGACGGTGCGGGGAAATCAAATCAAAAGAATCCCCCGACGGAGAGACAAGCTCAAGCCTGACACTAGGCACCGGCAACCACCTTCTTTCCAGCCACCACATCCGACGCCGATGCCGATGGCTTCTCCAGCTTCTGAACACGAATGTCCAGCTCCGACTGCGCCTTGTTCATCTGGTCAATCAACCCCTGCACTTCCTCCGCGCTGTAGGAGGTCTTGTTTGCCGGCATGTTGATGTTCATTACTGCCGGAGTTTTCGCGGCCTGCCCCAGCGCCGTCGATGAATCAGACTGGAACGCAGCCAGTGCCGCCAGTGCTTCCCTGACACCTTCATCGTTTTCGCGCCAGTACTCAGCCCACGTTTTTTCCGAATCCTGCTTCGCTGTCAGTTGCGCCAACAGGGTCTCCAACGGGAACAGAGCCTGCGCCTGGTCCACCTCAGCTTGCTTGCGGTCCAAATCTTGCTTCGCCAGCTCATTGGCATGACGAGCATCAATCAGCGACTGCTCAAACCGGGCACGATCCAGCGCACGCGCCGCATCACCAAGAGAAGAGTTCTTGATCATGTCGGCGACCTTGTCACTGGCACCAAAGAACCCCATGAAGCCCGCAGACCGCTCAATTCGCTTGACCTCTGCCAGCTGATCCGGACTGAACTGCTTGAATTCATCCATCGCCGCCAGCTGCGCCAGCTCCTGGTCAATCTGCCGGATTCGCTTCGACGCCGCAGGCATCGACGTGAACCAGTTCACGGGGTTTATCCAGGTGCCGATGTGCGCGTTGTCCGCTTTCAGCTTCGCCTTTTCCGCCAGCAGGCTGGTGTACCTGCTTCCGATCGTCGCTTCGACCGAATTGAATCCGAACGCGGTCCCGCTCATCGCCGCGAGCTTTTCCGCAGCAATGCCCAGTGACGTAGTCGCCGACACCAGGTCATGGACAGCACGCTGATGCTGGAACGTCGCTTTGAGCACGTTGATCTGGGCTTGCTTCTCAGCAATCTGCCGACCAATCTGCGCCGCCTGCAGCTCCGCAAACAGCGCCCGCGACTCATCCGACCATTCCGCCATGTCATCCAAAGCAGAGTCAATGCCATTGCGCAGACTCCACCGCCACCGGTCCAACGTCAAAGACAAGTCCCGGTAGTTCGACATCGCGGCACGAGCATCCGCCTTCCGCTGCGCAGCAAACTTCTTCTCAATATCCGCAACAGTCTTCGCAGCCTCAAGCTGCGCCCTGACCCCATCAAACTGAGCCAGACGGATCCCACGGAGCGAATCCATCACCTGAAGTTTCGCGGCAGCAGCTTCCACACCGAGCACCGACACCTGATCACGAAGCGCATCAGTCATCGACACCAGCTCTGACACCGACTGCATCATCGACGCCATGGCCTGCGAGACCTGCGAGCGTGCCTGCATCACAGCGCCGACAATCTTGTCCGCCAGCCGCAGCCCCAGGTCAACAACCTCAATCGCCATCGCAATTTCAGCATGACCCGCGGCTGCTGCCACCTGCGCCACAGTTTGACGGGCATCAGCCAGGTCAGCTTCTGCCTTCAGCAGGTTTTCCGCCGCCTGCATCGCCGTGTCCGACTGCTTGACCCCCGCTTTCTCCTGCTCGGCAGCAATATCCTCACGAACCCGAGCAAGTTTAAGCTCAGCCTTCGCGACCTTATCCGCGTTGACCTCGCCCTTCTTGTTCGGCTTCTTCGCATCCTCGACAGCTTTCAATGCGTCATCAAGCTTGCGCTGCTGCTTGACAGTCAGCTCAGTGCTATCCGACATCGCCGCGGCATACTCAGCCCGCGCCTCCGCCAGATTCTTCTCGGCCTGCTTGAGCCCGTCCGCGGCATCGACCTGGGCGACGAAGCTGCGCTCCATCTCCTCATATGCACCGACACTGCCCTTGAACAGTCCAGTGAACTCACCGAAGCCCAGACGCTCGCCGTAGGCCAAAGCGTCCGAAGCCGTGAAGCTCTTGACTGCGGCGGCGATGTTGTTCGTCGCCTGCGCAGCCATGCGCTGCGCTGCAGCAGACATACCCAGCTTATTCGCCACATCTGCCAGCACCGGCGGCAGCTTGTCGAAGCTCTTGGTATTCGTCGGGTTCAGCACACGCTCCGGCTTCACGGTGTCTTTGAGCAGGAAACCCTTGCCCTGTGCGATGCCTCCCGAGTCGAAGGCTCCCTTACGCCAGCGCGCCAGCTGCTCACGCCAACGGCGCTTCTTCTGCACCTCCGAGAAAACCTGCGATGCCTCACCCCACTCAATCGACGGGGCTGAGGACACCGAGACGCCCGGCGCGGTGGAGTTTCCATCTGCATCTTGGCTGGTTGCTCCGCCGGTAGAGGCGTATGCGTACTTGTCCAGAAGTTGCTGAGCTGTTGCCATTTGAGTGGCGTAGCGCCCTGGGAACGCGCTTACCTGCACCTTCTGGGCTGCTGCACCTGGATCCATCGACCGATAGTCGAACGACTTGAGCTTGTTGAAGAACATGCCGGCGCTGTCATATGGGGTCATTCGTTGTTTGACGGTGCCCCATGCCCCATTGTCGCGCTGCTGAAAAAGGCCAACGCTGTCGTGGTCTGAGCCGACCGCGTCGTGGCGGTATTTGAGTGACTCGGGTACCGCCCGGTTGGCGTACATTTTCAGCGGGTTGCCGGATTCAACCAGTGCGGTGGCCACGCCGATTTTCGCGGCGAGTCCGTCCAGGGACATGTCTCGTGCCTTGCGGGCGATTTCGCCGACGAAGAATGGTGGGCCCCACGTGGCACCCTTTCCGCCGGTGTTATTGCCTCGGCCTGTTGATTCCTTCAACGGTGCTGCAATTGCCCAGTGGACGTGGTTGCGGTGCTGACTATTGGTTGGCTCGCCATAGTTCAGTGGCTTGGTGTTCTTCAGGTTCTGCCAGCCATTGAGCGGCCAGTGAATCAGTTCCAAGGTCTGGTCGGCGTAATTCTTGTAGATGTCGCGGGCCATCGCCTGCATCTCCGGCGTCGTGTCATAGCCGTTGGAGAAGTCCACAGCTTTCCCGGCGCCGTGGTGGTCCGGGGTGTTGCGGTAGGTCGAGGTGACTTGCAGGCTTGGGTGCTTGCGCTTGGCCCAGGCCGTCATTGACTCGACGATGCCGCCGTTGGCGAACGCTTGACCAACTGGGGCGAACGCACGGTGGCCGGCACCGCCGATGTGCTCTCCGTTCTTGCCGAGCAGAGTCAGGCCGAAGCGGCGGGCAATTTCACCCATGATTGCAACCGAGCGGGTCCGCTTGCCCGGTGCCAATGGAATGTAACCCTCGCCGCCGGTTTCCGGTTCTGCCCACACACGGAAAGGGGTCGAACCGGAGCCAGCGCGGGCAATCATTGCTTGGTGGTTTTCGCTCACGCCGCCGTTGGCGAAGAAGAAGCCGCCGTCAGCGAATGGAAGGAATCGTTCCAGAGAATCTGGCACCAGCGATTTGATGGCGTCAACAATCCAGCCGGTGGCGGACTTGATGCCGTCGGCCAGGCCGCGAATGATGTTGCGGCCGGCATCCTTTAGCCAGTTTGCGGCGCCGGAGAATGCGGACTTAATCTTCCCTGGCATTGACTGAATCTTTTTGATGAACTCGTCGAATTTCTTCTTCGAGCCATCGACGAACCCAGAGATGCCGCGCTTGATGACGTTGATTCCGGACTGGATGCCGCTCTTCAGACCGTCCCAGGCTTTAAGGACGTTGTCCTTAATGGCTGTCCAGGTGCGTACTGCCAGGTTCTTCACGAAGTCCCAGCCGAACTGGATGGCGTTCTGAATGACCGTCCAGATGGTGGTGATGGAGGTTTTCAATCCGTTCCATGCGCCAACGATGACTGCGACGATGCCGTTCCACACGGCCTGTGCCGCAGTCTTAATCCCGTTCCAAGCAGTGGTCAGAATCAGCGTCCAGCCCTGCACCGTTCGCGTGAAGAACGCGACCAGCCCATTCCACACTGCGGTGATGACCGACACGATGCCATTCCATGCGGCTTGCGCGGCAGACTTGATACCGCCCCAGAGGCCAGTGAAGAAGTCCACCAGGCCCTGCCACACAGTTGTTGCCGTTGCGACGACGCCATCCCAGATGGCGGTGACCGTGGACACGACCGCGTCCCATGCCTCCTGGGTTTTGGTCTTGATGCTTTCCCACAGCCCGGTGAAGAACTCGCCCAGGCCTTTCCAGATGGCCTTTGCGGTGCTGACGACCGATTCCCATGCACTCTTTAGCCAATTCATGAACTGGCCCCAGACACGCTTGCCGGTCTCGGTCTGCGTGAAAAAGTACACGAGCCCAGCTGTGATAAGTGCGAGGCCCGTGACGATCGCACCAACCGGATTCGCGGCAATTGCCGCGCCTAGAGCCTTCATGCCCTTGGCAGCAAGCCCCAGTCCCCTCGTCACACCAGAGACCAGAACCTTACCTAGGACTCGACCAGCGGTGGTCATAGCTTTAAAGCCCTTCGCCGCACCAGAGGTCAACACCTTGCCTAGTTTGCTTGCGACATCAGACACCTTCTTGCTGGCGTTTCTCATCCCGAGCAGACCATGGAACGTCTTCTGCGCCGCCCCGCCCATCTTGGCAATCAGTGGATTCGCGGACTTAGCGCCCGCTGCCATGCGCATAATCGCACCGCCGATACCACCACCGCCTTTGAGAGCACCACCGGCGAACTTCGCGGCGCCACCAAAAGTCTTCACAGCCTTCGCACCTGTCAGCAGCGGACCACTAATACGCTTCACTGCCATGAATCCCAAGATTCCGGTCAGCAGCTTCTGAGTCGGTTCCGGGTTCTCCGACGTGACCTTGGCGAGCTTATTCAACGCTGGCACCAGCACATTCGAAATGAGCGGAGCCGCCGCATTCATAACGTCAGCCAGCATCTGCCAAGTCGAAATGCTTAGAGACGCAGACGCCTTCGACAAGGACTTCACCAGCTCCGAAATAGACGGCCACGCTTCCTTCGCAGACTCGGCAATGCCCTTCAGCGCATCACCCATCTTCGACAGTGGGCCATCATCTGGCCCATCCGTGATGGTCTTCGCCAAAAAGTCAGCAAACTTCCCTGCCGCCTCACCCGCGGCGGGTGCAATCTTGGTTTCCAGAGTGGTGCCTAGTTTCTCCATCGCAGGAGTCAGTGCATTACCCAAACGCTCAGTTGCCGGTTCAATCGCCTTGCCCATGATGTCCACAGATTTGCCGACAGACCCAAAAAGTGCAGGCGACGCCTTGAACACCGGCGCGAGCAGCTTCTCACCGAACCGCCCGAGAGCGCTGTTCATGTTTGCGAAAGCGCCCTTAAACGTTTCACCGGTCTTCTGGGCAGCGCCACCCAGGTGCTTCTCCATCGCCTCCTGGAAGTCCTCAAGGGACACCTGGCCCTTGGACACTTGACTGCGCATCTCCTCAATGGACACTCCCAGGTGCTTCGCGATAGCTGCACCTGCACCAGTGGCACGGTCATCAAGCTGCGCCAGCGTCTCACCGGTCACTTTCCCGGCGCCGGCGACCTTCGCCATGATGGAAGAAATATCATCCATATTCGTGCCAGCCTGCGCTGCAATATCTGCTGTCAGCTTCATGCTTCGGTCAAGGTCAGCACCAATCTTGACGCCAACTGCCGTCAGCTTCGCTGCCGAGCCTGCGGCCTCATCAAGCCCGAAGGCAGTGCCAGTCACAGACTTCGAGACCGACTCCATGACAGACGTGAGCCGCGTACCCTCAATGCCCAGACCACGCATCTTCGCCTGCGCCTGGTCCAAGGCATCGAGACGCTTAAAGCCCTTCGCCATCGCCGATGCCAACACACCACCAGCGGCCACACCTGCACCCGCTGCACCAATCTTCAGCGTCTTGCTGACGGCACCAGACAGCTTCGACCCGATGGAGGTGCCCGACTTGGAAGCGTTACCTTCCGCGTCCCTCAAAGCCTTTTTGATGCCCGGCGCGATTTTGGAGGTTTCCGGGATAATGGAAATCCATGCGTTTGCGATTTGAGCCATGATGGGCCTCCTTTGGTTAGCGCGCTGCTCGGATGATGCGTCCTACTGTGGACGCGGATACTCCGTGCTTGGCAGCGAGTTGCTTGTAGGTGGTGGTGCCGGTGTTGTACTCGGCGATGATTAGCTCATTGCGGCTATATGGTTCGGCTGTTGGTTCTTGTTCTTGTGGGTTGGTGGTCCAGCCCAGCCATTCGTTGAGTTCGTCGATTGGGGTGGCTTCGCCTCGGAATACGCCGCCGGTTCCGTTTTCATCGAATGGGTCCCGGTCATCGACCGCTGGTGTTGATTCAGCCGTAGCGGAGCTGTCATCCGTGCCACTGTTGTCTTGCTTGTAGCCGTCAACGCCAGGGCGAGGGAGCGGCTTCGGCTTGTTTGATTTGTCACCACCGAGCTGCCAGGAGATGCCGGCCAGGGCATCGAAAATGGTGGCCTGCAGCTGCTCCTGTAATCCCCAGGTGTGAGTGTCTGGGTCGAGGTGGCGCACGGTAGCGGAGTGCGCCGGTGATTGGTTCACGATGGTGAGCAGATCCATGAAGGTGAAGTCGTGAACACCATCGCCGACCCAGCGCAGGCGAAACCCGAGCACGAGCAGGTCGTACTCGAGGGCTTGCCTGAACTTGTGGTCTTCATCGAGCGCCTCTAGGAGGCTGCTGATTCCCCCAGCTTAGATTCCTCCATCCACCCTTCCATGAACTTCATGTAATCACGACCGGACAACTCATCAATCTGGTCGAGAGTCTTTTCATCGAGGTTTGCGTACTCAAAGAGAACATCGTCATCGGCGTCAGTTGGGCTGCCAGCTTCCTTCATGAGCTGCTTAATCTTCTTGATGTGCTTGCGCTTGATTGCATCAAGGTAAAATGGGACGACGATTTCGACGCCGTCAGCGGTGGTGAAGTGGAACTTTTCGAGTGCCATGGTTGGGAGACCTTTCAAGTCGGTGTGAGTGAAGAGTGTGGGGAGACATTGGTTGAGTGGCCCTGGGGTGTCTCCCGAACCCCAGGGCCATCAGCGGTCAGCTGTTAGGAGTCGTCGCTGCTTGGGGCAGTAGATGCCTCCTCGCGGTCGATGTACTGGTAGCACTTGTTGCCTTCGTCATCGGTGTAGCACTCGATTTCGAGTTCGTACTTGATGACGTCGTTGCGGACGTACTTGACGTCGCCGACGTTGGTGACCTGGCCGTCTGGTGCGAATACTCGAATCTTCGACTTCGGGCCGCCCTTGATGTCGAACTGCCATGAGTAGTGCGGCAGGTCATCGGCGTTGTCGGCGACCTTAATCTTCTTTCCGTCAGCGTCGATGGTGACGTTGTCGGTGCCGAAGATGGCCTTCAGCAGTGCCGCGTTTGCGGCTTCCATGACGGTCAGCTTGAGCATGACCGAGTGGTCAGAGGTCAGGACGATGATGGTGTCGCCGTTGTGGTCCTTAATCTTCTCGGTCGAGCGGTCCACGGTCTTAGTGATGCCATCCTCGGACACGTAACCAACTGCTGCCTGATTCAGGTCAGTCACTTCAGTGGTTGCGTCCTTCGGCACCTGCGCGCCCTTGGCGACGTCACCAATCTGGGCACCACCAGATGCCTTCACATCAGGTGCACCAACAAGAACATTGGAACGATTGCGCATATCAGCCATGATGTTTTGCCTCCTTTAGGCATAAGAAAAGGCCCTAGCCCGGTTAGCTAGTGGCCATGTAAATGAGTGCGGTGATTTGCCACCGCTGTATCTCGGGTAAGTCCGGGTCTTGGAAGTCCACCGGACCGTCAATCTCCTCCGAGCCAAATGCCCGGTCGTGACACATGTCGAAGTCTTCCAACTGCCTGCGCAGCTGGTCGGACAGCTCCAACACTTCTTCAAGGTCTTGCCCGTAGACCTGCACCATCACCCGGCACCGCTGGTGCACAGGCGACAGCACCCTCGGCGCTGCCTGGTCCACACGCACGAACAAAGGCGGTCGTTCCATCGGCACCTTCGACACAACCGGAACATCCGTCACCAGACGGCACGCATGCTGAACCAGCTCATTCGGAGTCATCACGACCCCAACGCCTTAAACAGCGCATTGTGCTTACGGCTATGCCGACGAGCCTTAATGCTGTCCGTGTACACAATCCCACGGAAACGCGTTTTGCCTTGGGCAACAGACCAGCCATAGCCATCAGGCAGGTTGTTCCTCACTCGGCGAGTTTCCTGGGTTACTAGGTCTTGCACCCACCCGGCACGTCGAATCTCCTCGAAGCCTTTCAGGCGCCACTTCTTGATTCGGATGAGCTTCACATCAGGCACCATCCATCTCAAACGAAGCCCACACGCCTGCTGCATACCCAGCGGACACGGTCATGCCGGAAGTATCAGCAAGAATCAGCAGAGCTCCGGTATCAGTGACTTCACATGCTGGGCAGTCATGCTCGATAGGGTCATCTTGCAGTGCAGTGACGACTCGAATCATTGTTTATCCCTTCACCAGTTTCAGTTGTATCGACTCCAAACCCGGTTCAAGCCAGCCGACCGGGCCATTGTCAAAGTTCCCGATATGTGTGACCTCAAACCTGTCGCTGTCGATAATCACCTGGTCAGTTAGTTCAATCGCGCCGCTAGGAGCTAGCAACGTCACATCCCAAATGACACGACCTGCGTGCTCTGCGGTGACTTGCTCCTCTATCGTCGGCGATGCCCAGCCAAACACCTTCTGTTCAACCGGGGCGGCGAAAGAGACCGTGGCATCATTAAATCGGCTCTTGCCTGTGCTGCTGCGCCTGGCAACCAGCACTGTCCTCGTCAGCGGAAACTTTGACATCATCGCAATGGCCCCCGTCCCGCGTTCACCACTGAACCGCACGTGCACCGCTGCTCCGGAGCGCCAAAACACGTTGAGCATTCGGGCGCATGCCGCATCACATCAACCACGGGGACCGTATCAACAGCGAAGGCACCCGAATTTTGCTTGCAGAGTTTCTGCAGCTCCATGACCTCAGACGGGAAGAACAGCGACCTACGCGCCTGGCGTGTGTCGTAACTCAACGTCTGCGAAAACGGCCCAGCTGTTGCCTGTTCCGAGGACAATGCCCCCGAGCCAGACTCAGCCCACCGCAGAATCGCACCACGGATAATGGCCGCAGCCGCATTCTGGAATGCGAAATCATCGTCCATGATGCACGGGGCGACCTTCGAAGCCAGCGCCATGCCGTCACGGATCAGGACCTTCACCATGTCTCGGTCAAGGTCCTTGTTGAACAGGAGGATTTCGTCAATATCGATTTCAAATGACATGACAGCCTCCTTAGCTATTCGTCAGCGACGGGCTCCTGGTCGGACGGTACCGATTCAGGCGATGTCTTCTTCACGGCTGCAGGTTTCTTACGACCAGCGGCCTTCACTTCCTGCCAACCACCAGAAGCGACCAGCGAAGCACCAGAGTCATCAGGAACAGTGACCACGGTGCCTGTCGCCTTGTTCTTAAGGTGCTTCATCGGTGCTCAATTCATAGGCAACGAACGCATTCTTATCCAGGATTGCCCAACCGAAGATGACCTCTGTCAGGAATGCCACAGCGTTACGGCGTTGCAGGTCACCGTTGCCGAATGGGTCGCCGTACTCAATCTTCTTCAAGGAGATGTCCAGCGCGCGACCGAATCGCAGTGAATTCCAGTCGCCGCCGAAAGCACGCACCTTCGTGTCCGCAGACGCATCCATCTGACCGGAAACCGACCGAGAGACAGCCACCGGCATGCCCGCATAAGACGTGACAGAACCACCCATCGGAATTTCTGGGTTCAGTCGGCGCCCTTCCTTATCGCGAGCATTCGCAATCAGACCCACGTGACGAGGGTCCATCGCGAAGCCCGTGAAATCGTGCGGTTTATCCGCATCGACAAGGATGTTGTAGCCATCCCACAGTTCAGCGTCCGCCTTTTCCGGCAGCCCAGACAGCTTCACTCGCTTTTCGGTCTGGTTAATGAACTCTGGGCTACCAGATAGGTTCTTTCCGTCCGATGCCTGCCGACCGTGGAAAATCGCCAGGTCAATCTGGCGGGCCAGAGCGTCCGACAGTTCACCGGACATCAAATCCAGCACATTCGCCGGATTCGAGTGCAGAGTCTCCATTGTGAACTCCAGGCCCACAACCGCCTTAATCGGCTTGATGGACTTCGCACCCACTTCGAGCTGAGAATCAGCCTTATCCTGGCCTTCACCGACAATGGATGCCGATGGGCGCTTCGTCAGCACCGGAATAATGTTCTCACCCAGGATTACAGGGTGAGACTTCGCCAAGGAAGGCACAACAGACTGGGCAGTTGCAGCCTTCCAGATTTCATTCGAGACACTTCGGGGCAGAAGACCAGAGCCGCCTTCACCCTTCAGAATCGATTCATTTGTCAGAGTCGCCATGTCAGACGTCTCCTTTCTCCACCCGCTCACCGGGTGGCTAGATTGTTACCTACAGGCCAAGGATTTGCCTTGCCCGCGCATCGGGGTCGACGCCACCTGATTCACGGCCCACAGCCTTAACCACTGGAAGACGTGGCTTGCTCTTTTCCTCCAGCTTTTTGCCCACAAACGCCGCCAACGCTGACGCCATTGACTCCATAGCTTCCGCATCCGCACCGGTAACGAGTTCCGCTGGCAAACCGTGCTTCGCCGCAATCTGCAGACGCTCAGCTTCAAGTTCACCGGCCTGCTTTTCTGCCTCCAGGGCAGCAATACGCTCCTGCGCCTTCTGCAGCTCAGATTTGCCGGCTTCTTCCAACTCCCGTGCCTTGTCCGCAAGCGGGCGCAGTTCATTACGCTCCACCCGGTACTTGGCCGCTTGTCGACGAGACTTCGCCAGCGCAGCAAGAAGGTCCTCCCGAGTCATCTCCGGTTTATCTCCCGCAGCGTCTCCAGCTACCTGCTCGTCCTTGTGCTCGTCCTGGTGGTCATCATCCTGGTTCTGTTCGTCGTGTGTTGGAACTTCTTGTGTGCTGTCTTCTGTGGGCATGGTGTTTTCTCCTCCTGGGAAACTGTCTTGTGACATGGCAAAACCCCACGTCCGCGACGAGCAGAACTGTGGGGTTTCGCAGCAGCCGAACCGGGAATCGAACCCGATACTTACCCAACCAGGCGGCTCAAAATTGGAATAAAAATACCTCCTTCCGGCAATTTTGGGGAAGGAGGCAGACTAACTAAGACGCGTAACTATACAGCATACGGGTCGTACTGAATTGGAGGATTGTTTCCACGTGCTCGATATAAGTAGGAACGGTCAAAATCAATCAAAGCTGACTCAGCGTCGTCCCAGTCCAACCGGAGCTCCCAGTCTGTGTGTTCGCATAGCTGACCAAAAAGCTTGGCAAAACGCTCAAGTGGTTCTCCATCCAGAGCGTCAGTAGCGACTGATGCGATGACTTCATCTTGAGGAGTCAGGAAAACTGATGGTCGCCTGAATTCTCCGAATGGTAGCTTGAGCCCTGGCAGAAGCGAATTAACCACAGCTTTGACTTCCTCAAAACTCTCTGGGCCTGCCACAATGTCGATTGTCGGATAAATACTCATCCAGCCCCTCCCTCCCATAGGAAAGTAAAATCACGACCTATGATTACTATCCGCTCAAGCCTATCACCGTAATCGCGGACTGCATTCTTCCCGGACCGCAATACTTCATTCCGCTGAAGCTCCGAATCACGAACGTCGAAAATCAGCATTGCCGATTGTTCCGCCCCTTTTTTAGCATTCTTTTGAATCCCTTTAGCTGCACGTATCGTCTTAATATCGGCAGTTAAGCCCTCAACCGCGATGTCCGGTGTCTTACTGAAATCTTCCGGCAGCGAAGGAACGGCTTCACTAGCTAAGCCTACTCTTCGAACTTCCGATGCCCCATTGCCTTTAATCCAATCAATCACGCGTTCTTCAGAGTCGTAAATTCTTTGCTCCTGTTTTGTCCGCACGGTTGAAGCCAATGTGGACGGAGTCCCAAACAAGTGGTGCTTGTCCAATTCTTCGACACTTTTCACCCCAGGATGCAGACCGCGATTGTTCTTGGGCACATCACTGAACCTCACAGCATCGCGAGGAACCCAATCAGGCGTCTTGTTCTTGTACCTGATCAACGACTCCTGGAATTGACGGTCCGTTGGAGTCGCTCCCAGCTTCTTCCCCGTCGAATCCCACAATTGCTTCAGCTCACGATTAATCCGCGGCAAGGACGCATCATCCTTCACCTCAATCGCCACACATCGGCAATTATCGTGATACCGATTTGCTGACTCCACAGCTTCACGTGAATACGCAGCCCCACGGGACGCCAACATCAAGCAAAAGCTACACGCGCCAGGTTCCGGCACGCGCGCATAGCCCGTCCCTGCAGCAATAATCGCATTCGCATGCGTATCGTGTGCCGGCTGCGCAACCAAACGGTTAAGCACGCCCGAAAGCTTTCCTTGCGCTTCACCTAAATCTTCTGGGTCAAAATCCTCACGGTACTTCGCAGTCGCCCAGTTAAACCCAGCAGCCGCCTTCTCATAAGCCACTGGTTCAGCAATTGCCGGAAACTCCAATTGCGACAGAGACTCATCCAAAGAGCGCTTTAGAAACAGGTTCTCTGCAGCCATTAACGCTGCTTGTTCTCCGTATGCGCTCTGAATTGCGTGAAATGCCTCACGGAGCGTGTCCATTCGCACTGGAGGAGATAACCGGCTGGTGTTAGCCCACCAGTCCGCCAAATCCTGCTGCGCCAGCATCCGAAGGTGGTCCAACGTCAGTGCATACCCCGGAAAGTCATCACTCATGGCCAACCTCCCTACAACCCACTGGAATCATGCCCACGAACAAATGCATCCAACCCTGCATCAGCTTCAACTGCAGCTCCCGCGCCAGCCGCCTCACGGTCGGACTCGCTGACCATCCTGGAAGCCCCAGAAAGCATCGCCGCACGCTCACTTAGGCGACGCGCAATGGATTCACGCTCCAACAGACGCTGCTCCTCCGGAGTGAAACCAACACGATCCCAAATCACACGAGAATTGCCCGGCGCGACTCCGGCTTGGACAGCTTTGACCATGGCGTCCATGGTTGCGCCGACGGTTGGTGTTGCTGGGTTTCCCCATCGGGTTGTGGATGCTTCTGCTTCTGCGACTGTGGTGTTTTGCTGTCCGGCTCTAATGAGTTTTGAGACTTGGGCCCAGGAACGGCCGAAGGACTTTTGGCGACGTTCTGCACGTTTTACAAGGCGTGCTTCCATGGCGCGGATAGCGTCGGCGGAAGTGGCTTGGTCGCCGCGGAGCCCGAAGTAATGGCTGGGTAGTCCGGCTTCTGCTGCGGCGAGCTGGGCTAGTCCTTCGATTTGGTCGAGGAATGGGCCTGGTGGTTGTGGTGAGAATTCGCCGAGGTTGGGTGTCTTTTCGTCTTCGTCGATGGGGCCGGTCATCCAGATACGGCCGGTGAGGATTTGCCAGGGGCTTAGTGGTTGTCCGTCAGGGCCGACGAAGTCTTCTTGGTCCATGCCGATGGCGTATCGCTGTGGTGCGGAGAAGAATTCGCGGTTGACGTCCATGGAGATGAGGGTGCGGACCGCTGCGTCTGCGTATCGGCGTAGTGGTGCTGTGACTTCGGATTTTCCGTATCGGTTTCCGGTTCGTGCGCGGTTGATGAATGGGACGAGTGGTACTGCTCCGAAGTTATGTGCGGTTCGGTCGGTGACTTCCCATGGTGCGCTGTCGCTGGCACGTTTTGCCGTGACGATTTGGTCTGGGAGCCAGAGTTCCATTCCCTTCACTTCGCCATCTTTGATTTCTCTGGTTAGTGCCGCTTCGAGCATGCGGGAGCGTGGGTTCAGAATTCCGGTTGTGTTCTTCGCGTCGTGGCCACGCACCAATGTTTCGGGTTCGTTTCCCGTGCCTGCGGTGACCGAGACGAAGCCGATGCCATAAATGAGTGTGTCGAGGTGTACTTGCCCGGATTCTTCGTCCAGGGCGTTGTCCATGAACACATCAAGTAGGTCATCATCGGCAAATCCCAGGAAGTCAAGGCGCTCCTCGAGAACGTCTACGGCGGTGCCTGCCCACCCGGAGACGGTTCGGAGGATACGGCCTATGTGTTTTGGGGTGGAGATGTTCAGGATGTTCGCAGCGAATGAACCGTCGTAGTACGCCTCGTGAACCTGGTTTACAGCGCTGAACTTGGATAGTTGGCCAAGCTGTTTGGTCACCAATGCTTGTTCTTCTCGGGTTAGAGCGTCGAGGGTGCTCACCAGACCACCACCTTCCTTTTCGGTTTCACGGGCTTCACTGGCCGTTTGGCGCGTGTGTATGTGCGGCCTGTGTAGGCCAGCGTTGCTGCCACCAAAGGCGTGATGTCAGCGTCTTGGTTTGAGCGATTCCACGCCCAGGCATCACCGAGCTTGCGCTTGCGGGCAGCTGCGGCAGCCAGGTTCAGGCTGGTTTGGTCCATATGCCTGAGTTCGTGCGACATCACAGCGTCGTAAATCTGCGCGGTTGCTGCCGCAAGAATGTTGGAACCGGTCCTCGATACCTTGATGCCTTCCGCTTCCAACGGGTCAATGAGCGACCCTGCTGGTGAAAGGACATCAATCAACACGGCTCGGCAAGCTTGTTTCTCCAGAATCGCCTTGAGCCTCGGAATCACCCACTCAGGAGTGCCGCGGCGGTTCTCCACCACGTCTACCCACACTTGACCTTCCAGACTCATTCCACACGCCACGATGGACGCGGCATCACGCCCAGGGGAAATGTCCACGGCAATCGCGACAGGCTCCCCATCGTCAGTAACATTCGGGTCAGCGCACGCCTGCCAATCCTCAATCGGCAGCACACGGGCAGTACGCTCCTGCTCCCACATCCCAAGACGTTCACGGCGGAATGATTCATCAGAAAGCGTCTTGCGCTCTGATTGCACTGTTTCCAGCCGCATGCGCTTGCCCAGCGCTGGATTCGCCTGGAACCATAGATCTACTTCGTCTGAATCAATCTCAGCGCCACCAGAGTCAGGGAGAACCGACCATTCCGCCCACCACAACTGTGGGTCCGTTCCGGCATGCGCCTCATCATGTGTCCTGCGGAACACGTCACCTGCTGGGTCCGTCGGAGCCGGCGGTGTCCCCATGATGATGATTTGCGGGTCATCGGCAGGCCCCGCCGAGATAGTCGGCATCAGAGCCTCAAGGGCTTCCTCCGTCAGCTCCTGGGCCTCATCGAGCACCAAGGTGTCAACGGTGAACCCACGAGCAGAGCTTTTCGAACGTGCCACGAACTCACACGTTGCACCATTGGTCAGCTCCACGAGCTCCTGGCCGTTGACCCGCCGAATCGTCTTGACCATCGCAGCCAACTCGTCGTTTTCCTCGAAGTACGCAGAAAGCCGCTTGAAGGCCTTCCTCGAAGTCTTCACTTGGTGTGCCGTATGTAGGACGCACCGCCCAAGCAGCACCATTTGAGCCAGCTCAACGATTTCCAGCACGCCATTTTTACCGTTCTGACGTGGAACAGACAGCCCGGCGCGTTTGGCAACCAGTTGGCCGTCTTCGCCGCGGGCCATGATTCCGGTAACGACGCCTTCTTGCCATTCGTCAGGAATCAGTCCGAGTGCTGCGGAGAGGTCTACTGCGTCTTCGCCGTCATAGAAGTCGACTGGTTCTGTCTGTGGCTTATGGAGGAAGGTGGGCTGTTGGCTACCTAGCCTCGGCGCGTCGGGCACGGCGTGCAGTGAGTTCATCTAGCAGTCCTCCCTTCTTGTTTTCGTTGTTTTCCGGTTGGGTGCGGTCAATGATGTCGAGCATGCGGCCAGCCAGTGGCGCGATGATGCGAGCGTCATCAGACACGTCGATTTCGACGGCCAGGCGCTGCAACAGCGCGTCCAGGATTTCTTCCCGCTTTCCTGCGTTGACTGCTGCTGAGATGCGCCCCACGGTCTTCATGGGTGGTTTCTGTGCCGTGACTACTGCCAGCTGTGGTTTGTCTGGCTTTGGATACTTATCTGGGTGCCGCTGCCCTCGCTTTCTGCAGCGTGCAGAGCAGAATAAGCGTTGACGGCCGGTCAGAGGTTCTGCGCAAACAATGCAGCTTTTCCCGTTCAGCACATGGCACCTCCTCGGTTTGGTTTTCCCGCCTGTCACACTCTTGTCCCACTTGGTTTTCGCAGGTCAGGGGAGGTATCCAAGCAACGCGGGCCCTCTAAGCAACGGGCCGTGTCCTGGGGTTCTCTCCCCAGGGTGACAACTGTGACCAGGCGCGTTGGGTCATGGTTAGCCCCAATTCCTCTGGTGCCGGCGCTTGGATTGCGGTGGCTTGCGATGGCCCTTGGCTCCTGCGGATTGGTTGCAGCTCAAGTGCATCGGTTGCAGTGGGCCTCGGTTGTGTCCTCCGGCGGCTACTGGCGTGATGTGGTCCGCTGACGCGCTGAATGGGTGCGGCCACTTCAACGCTTTATCGATTGGCCCGCCGCACCAGGCGCAGACAAGGTCATCACCTTTGAGGGCTTTTGCCCGGCGGCGGCGGTAGTGGCGGTCGGCTGTACGTGACATCAGCAACCACCAGATACGACGAAAGCCCTGGTCAGAGGTTTCTTCACCAATGCCCACGGCTTGCTTGCGTCCAGCATACCAAACGTGGGGTATAAACGCTGGTCAGAGGTTTTAGGCACGTCGGTTCACCTCATGGGTTTCTGCGATTCGTTGCTGCATGCCTTTGGCCAGGTTCATGACTTCATCGAGCTGGTACTCGACTGCCCCGTCTTGGCGGATGGTGCCGGTGATTTTCCCGGTCTTTGCCCAATGCCTGATGGTGTGCTTAGAGACTGGATATCCAAGGACTGCTGCTGCTTGTGACAGTTGATTCGCGGTTCCAGCTTGTGGAACCACACGCTCACCAGGCTGACGCACAGGTTCAGGCGGCAGCACCACATCCATCAGCTCACGCGCCAACTGTTCGAACTCTTCCACCGCCGTGTTCGAACTCTCGAGCGCACACAGTTCAGGCAGCTGCGCGTACAACCAGTTCGCCCATACACTCGGCTGCGAACCTTTAGGGCTCAGCAGACCATGAGCGAAGCACACACGGATAGCCCACCGCCGTAGCCCGTCCTGCAGCTGCATCTTCAGCACAAGCGGGTTCATAGATAGTGGTGGGCGTGACCGGGGCTGGGAGACACCCCGCCCGGCGTTCGTCCCGGAGGCCGGGGTACCCGGGGCTATCAACTCGTCCAGGTGGGGGGCATGCTTTTCAATCAACACCAGGGCCCTACCCAAACGGTCTTGGTCAATCTCAGACAACACAGCGGCAGTCCTCTCAAAGGCTAGAAGGTAATCACAAAGAGCTCGGCTGAAAGAAGAGGAAGTCATGAATCTGAAAGGAAGGTTGGATGTAAATGCTTTCCCGTCCCGACCCGACCCGTCCCGACCCGGTGTCCGGAACTCTGCCCCCTCCTCTGCAGGGCTAGATTTTCTCGGCTGACAAATAGGTTTCTGGCATGCGAAAGACCACGCTGACGAAGTGCATGTCAACGCGTGCCGTCTGCCCACCTGCTTTGCTGCTCAGGTCGGACAGACCTCGTGCCGGCGGGGAACTATCGCTTGCGCCGGCGGCGCCGCTTGGTTCCCGAAACCTGACGGCTAGCAGAAGCGTCACGGTCCCGGGGCTCACCCTGCGACTGGTTGTCGCGGGGAGCGCTCGGCGGCATGGTTGAAGGGGCAGCCTTACTGGCGGGGAGGCTGGTGTTAGGTACTGGGTGAACGTCACTGTCCTGCGTCGTTGTATCGCCTGCCAAACGCGGATCAACCGGCTGCAGGCCGGGCTCCGGGTCACCACTGCTGTTGCGGTGGTGACCATTAGCATTCGTCGAAGGAACAGATACTCGGTGCGCAGGCGGCTCAACCGACACATGGACGGGAACCGGACGCTCGTTCATGTCGTTGCTGTACCGCTCACCTGTCAGCGGGTTATCAATCCCCATCGACAGGCAGGTTCGAGCAACGACGGACTTCCACCTTGCAAGCTTCTGCCGAGTCACATCACCGTAGACCGGGACCTCTGGGACCTCCATCAGCGGCAGTTCTGCATCTGGTAAAGGGAGGTCAGCACGTGCACGGTTGCACGCACGACATGACACAACAAAGTTCTCTGGGGTGGTCTCTTTCTCTGGTTCGCGGTGGTCAAAAGTGCCACCGGCATCATTCTTATTGTCTTTCCAATTAACCTCCGTGCCGCAGTATCGGCAGTGGTCACCATCGCGCAGCAGGACAGGGACAATCAGCCCGCCGCGGTTCTGGTCGCGGCGCCGCTTCGCTTTCATCATCCGCTCATCACGAGTGATGAGGTTGATGAACTCTTCCTGGCGCATCAGCTTCCATTGCTTTCTCGTTGCCGAGTGAACACGCTCGGCCACACCAATCTGTTCCATCAGCGCCATTGCCTCATCCACACGCAGCGGGCCAATCTGCTTAGCCGCTGCACCATAGGGGACGACATAGTCGGAGAAGTTCAGTGCCGACCACGTGTACAACATGTCCACGTAGCCGCGAATCTCGCCGACCAGGCGCGGGTCGTTCCGCTCCAGTGCAATCTCCATGAGCTGTGAATACACCGGGTGCTCATTGATGGTGTCTGAGGTTCGCTGCCACGCCATTAGGCATCACTCCCGGACCGGGGCTGTCCACAACGTGGCATAACGGACTCCTGACATTCAAAGACATTCAGCGGATGAAACGTGGGTTCTTGGTTTTGGTGGGCGGGCACCTGGCCCGGCGTGGTGGGCTGGTCACAGCATTCCTCTTGTGGGTCTTGCTTGGACGACGGTGGTGGTGTCTTTCGTTTCCCCTTTTGTGAAAAGGAGTGGGTGACCGTCAACAGTTGCTCTTGAGGTCGGCCAAAACTTCACTTCGAGTGGGGCGAATTCCATCAGCTCGCCATCCGTGTAGATGGCATCGACGCCATCGCTCCACTTTCCGCGGTCTTTCTCAAAAAGCGCGCCCTGGTCAGCTCGGACAATTGTCCCTTCTGGCGCATCTTTGATGTCCCGCAGCTCGGTAATCATGAGCGACTGATGGTCTTGTGTCGTCATTTCGTTGAGTCCTTTCTGATTAGTCGCCAGTAGTTTTTGGCGAGCCACCATGATTCTTTTGGCGTGAATGCCGCTGCCGCTATGAGCGCCAGGGCGATGATGATGATTGGCACGGCTGCGATGAATGTCATGCGGCGTCGTCCTCAATGAATTCTCCGGTCAATGCATCGAAGCGTCCGGCAGCCGGCCACGCCAAAATCGACGCCTTGAATGTGCAGGCCTTTCCGGCGATGACTGCGAATGCTTTTCGTCCTTGGTGCATGCGCGAAATGATGGCTGGCGCGGCGACGGCTTTGCCAGCCGCCGCAATGAGCGCTGCTGCGTCAAAGGGCAGTAAGGATGGTGACGTGAAGTCCAAGCTGACTGGGCTGACTCCCGCGATGATGTCCAGGACCTCTGGCGCAGTGTCAGGGACAGCGAGATTAGCGTCTTGGATGATGTGGTCCTCGTCGCGGGTGCCAGTGGACTCGATGAGTGATGCGGCTGGCCCATTCGCCGCGATGGACAGGGTCAGCTCGATGTGCCCGTTATCTTCCGGCACATCAATCCACTGAATCCAAGCTTTCGCGGCTCGGACGCTGATTGCGCACTCGCCAGGCATGATGACAGCTGTCGGTGTGATTTGGGCTTGCGCCTGCATTGTCCGATTCGCAGCGAAAATGAAGAGGTCGCCGCCTTCATCTGCTTTGAATCTGATCAGATTCAGGTGGGCATCATCTTTCTTGGTGGATGGAACTTTGACGATTGCACGCAGCGCGTCCCGCAGTTCCTTCGGGTCGCAATCGACCATGAATTGTGTGTCATCAGTCTTAATCATTGTCTTTCCTCAATCAATTCGATTGCTTCATCAATCTTTTCAATAGCGTCGTCGAACAGAACGATGTCGTCGTAAATCTCGTCAATATAGCTGCGGTATTCGTCATCAATTCTCCCGGCGGCTTCTCTCAAATCCGTATCTTCGAATTCGTCCGGGTCCACGAGCATTTCCTCAATTGCTGCGGCTGGTCCCTCTTCACGCATTTTCCGAAGCAATTTCTTGTCATTCTCGGAATAAGTCATGATGCTTCTTTCATTGGAATGTGATTCGGGTCGAGTTTTCTTCTGATTTGGTCTGCTTTTGTTTCGCTGACTGCGGTGGTGAATCCTGACCATTGGCCGAATCCGCCCAACTTCGGGTACTGGTCCAGTGACTCTCCATGCCTGCAGCGTTGCTCTCGCAGGTGGTTGTAGCAGCACTTGCACAATCCACGCGCTTCATGGATTTTCAGTCCACCGCATCGCAAACACTGGACCACTTGGCGTCCGCGGTTTCGCTTGCCCATCAGCGCTCACCGCCTGGCGGAACGGAAAATGTGTCTGCGCACTGCACAATCCGACGGTCTAGCGGCGGGAAAGCCCCGCGAGCGTAGGCAATTCGCCGGATGTTGTGCTCTGCAATGTCCGCCGCGTCCACATCAATCTCGATGCACTTCAACCGGTCGACCACACCTTGCACCTGGTCATCTCCGACGGTCTGCAGGAGCCTTGCCCCAAAGATGCCAGTGCCGGCAAACGGGTCTTCGACGAATACGCGGACATCATCAACGCTCACGCCCCATTTGTCTTGCAGAATGTCTGTCACAGCCCGGTTGATGAAGTCGACTATTTCCGGCGGCGTAACGACGACTCCGTCGCCTTGCTGACGACGCTTTGAAGTCGCAGCCTCATATGCCTTCGCGATGCGGAATTGTTCTGCAGCTTCGGCGCTCATTGCTTGCTCGCCTCCTCCCGGATGATGTCCTGCGCCCAAGTCTCAATCCGCTGACCTCCGAGTTTTGTTTCACCAGCCAGTACCGCCTGGACCATGGCAATGAATTCCTGCTGCCGCGCCTGTTCGAGCTTGTCCCACGACGGCACCGGCACTCGACGCGAATATTTGCGCCCGAAGCGGCGCCGGAAATCCTCCGCATGCAGCTTCTTCGCAATGTCGATGACAGTCATTTGCTGCCTCGCTTCCTGGTCGCATTCCGCACAATGTGGTCTTCCAGCTCCTTCGCTGCAGTTTTCGCGGCCGTGGCGATTCGATTCAGCTGCTCAACCGTCATTGGCACCTGCATCGCAGATACCGAATCCAGATTGTGGAATTGCAGGACAAAGTGCGCTACCTCCATGTCACGCATCACCGGGTGCTTCGTCGGAGTCCTGAAACAGATGTCCCAATGCATGCCGTTCTCTCCTCCGGTCATCACTTGACCCCCGCGACTTCTGCGAGCAAAGCCCGGGCCCTGCGGGCAGTGCGGCGGTTCGACTGCACGGCAGGCACCCACACGCCGCCGCGGACCATTCCGCGGTCGTCGTTTTCCAGGGCATCACGGGCGCAATCCCGGCGCACTGGGCAGCCTTCGCACAGCTTTTCCGCGTCCCGGTCCAGCTTCCGAAGGTTTTCGAAAATGTTGCTAGCCTTCCCGCCTTTCAGCGGCTGTGACTCATAGGCGAGCGGGTCTTTGCCAGCGCATTTCGCATGCTCACGCCAGGTCTGGTCTTTCAGATTCCGCAAGGTCAGCATTCGTCGGCCTCCTCATTCGGTGCGGTTGATGCGACCCAGCGGCGCAGAGTGTCCCCGACGCTGGCTGCTGTCGATTCGGACATGTCAGCCCGCGCGACCTCAAACATCTTCAGCGCGTGGACAGCTCTGTCATGCTCACTGCACAGCGTCGCCCGGTCCCACTCCCGCCCCAGGGCATGCCCCAAGGCCTTGAGCTGAGAGTTATGCAGCGCGAAGCACAACGCTTCCGACGTGGTGGACTGCAGCAGCAGCATTTCCCCGACGGGAATCAGCCGCCACTGCCCTGCCACCGGGGCCGAATGAAACGCTGGGACATCGACGCGGGTCAGCGACTTCGCCGACACCCACACGATGCGACTGCCCAGCGGGTGCTGGCCATCTCGCACCAGCACAGGCACCGGCGCTTTGCCCCTGACGCTGGCGGCCAGGCACACGGCCCGTTCCGGCAACTGCAGGTGCTTGACCTCCGGGTGAACTTGGTCCACATCGACCAGAGCCAAATACCAATCGTGGCCACGGTTAGACATTGAGCGCGGCCTCCACAGAGTCGTGAGCCAGCTTCAGCGCTTCCACCACTGGGTCATCGACCGGAGCGCCGTCAACGGCCAGCCGCGCCCAGGTCTCGTGCCACCCGGCGATGACGTCACGCACAGCCTCCTCACCCGTGACTAAGACACTGACATCCGAGATGGACACTTCAACGTGGTCCACGCCTGACGGCAAATCTGCAAGCACGGCGATTTCGAGTGCTCCGCCTTCTGGCTTGTCCTGGATGATGGTGCCCTCAATCTGCTCACCGTCCACGGTGACCAGGCACGGCTTTGCCAACAATCCACGAGAACGTGGCGTGACAGGGCGGATGCGGGCCGCGCGAATCGCGTCCTCAAGCAGCGCAGCAGCCGCCGCATCGGGTGATTGCTGTTCCGCCAAGGATTTTGCGACCCACAGCGGGATTGTGACTTGACTCATTGGGATTCCGTTTCATTCAGTGGTGGGGACAGGTGACCGCGGGAAATCAGCAGTGACCTGATGTGGTCTGGCATGGGGTTCGGCTTGCGCGTGGGTGTCGCGGCGCAGCTCATAGCGTGCAGCTGGTGCAGCGTTTCACCGGTCAGCGCGGCTTCGTGTCGCGGAAGAATTTCACACAGCAGCTTCGTGGTGCCCATCCCATCGACCTGGCGGCGAAACAGCATCACAGTGCCGTCCTCGTCCACCGCTGGATCAATCAGCAGCGCCTTGCCGTTCGGCTGCTCCACCCGCCACACAGGCAGGCCGCACTTCGGGCACGACACCGCGATTCTTGCGCTGCGCCGCCTCACCACAGCAGACTCACCTTGACCACCACCCAGGCCAGCGCCAGCACGAGAGGCACCACCACAGCAGCAATGAGCATGGCCTGCGCCAGCGCCACGCCCCACATCCGTGCGGTGTGCGCCCACGACCAATCCGGGACAAGCGTTTCAATCGCGTGCACGGTCATCTCGGCAGCATGCACTTGGTCCACCAGGTCCAAGGCCTGGTCGGCATGAGCGTCAAAAGACCGGCAATCCGAGCATGATTCACAATTTTGGTTACACATTTTCAATATCCTTTTCTTCCGGTAAGGCCACCCAGTGCACGCCCGTAGTCAACGCGCACCTCTTCGCCCAGGTCTGCACAATCTGTGCCAGTTCACGGGTCTGCACCGCCGCGGCATCCGACACCGCGTCGCCCCACGCGCATAGCTGCTCCAGGGTCAGGAACCCGGCAGCTCCATCTGCCGGCACCACCGCAAGCGGCGGCGGGAACGTGAGCGCATCACATGCGTTCGCGGTGCCAAGCGCCCCGACAAGCAGTCCGTCATCTTCGGTCTGTGCGACGGGCACCCAGCCGCCGTTCACATACAGAACGGTCAGCACTGTCACTTCACCTGTCCGGCTCATCGTCACACCATGTTCTTCGCGGCAAGCTTGTCGATGGATGCACGATTGACGCGCAAGCACCTGGCGCTGAAGTAGGTTGCCTTCAGCTTCTTGTCATTGATGAGTTCGCGGATTGTGTCTTGGCTGACCTGGATAAGCTCGGCTGCCGCCGCGACGGTGAGCCATTCAGCCGGTGCAGATGTAGTCATCGGGGTTCCTGTCTGGTCAAAACTGGTCAAAGTCGTTGGTTAGGAGGTGTCCACGCAGCGCCCCAAGCGAGGGAGTAGGTCCCGCCCATAGGTGGGTTGCTTAGCCGCAGCCGAACTAAAGACGACGTGAACGCGGACACCAGTGCCCCGCGGCGGAATCGAACCGCCGCCATGCCAACCTGGCGGGCCACCCAGCTACAAGCCGGGATTTTCACAATGAGAAAACACTGATAAGCACATTGAGAGTCGTCAGGCCCGCGAGCAGCCCCAGCACGACCAGGACGCCACCAATAAAGCGCGTTTCCCAGGTCACCGGCGGCCAGTCCTCACGGCCAAGTAGCTGCTCAATCCCGTTGTCATTCATCGTTTTGGTCCCGTCTAATCTCTGGTTCGTGGATATTTCTTTGCTGCTGTAGCTTGCTTCGCTAGGTTTCGCCCCACTGACTGTGTGGCTCGCTCGGGAGCAACTTCGGTACACGCGGAGTTTCGATTCGGCGTACAGCCTTGGGGTACTTTTCAGCCGCAATGGGTTTGTCACCAACGGTGTTCCCCATTTGGCTGTTTCTGTTTCAAACCGAGGCGCTGCAACAGTGCATAACGCCAGCGTTTGCGTCGTGCGCGGTGATAGTTACGTACAAATTGAACCGGCAGTGTCTCTTCCTCCTGGAGCACAATTCGGCCTTGCCGATCTGCTGCCACCCAGTACTTTCCGGGACGAAGTATTCCTGCACGTTTCATGGCCTGAGACACGTCCGCGATCAACAGTCGGGGGTGTTCAATTTCAAGCTGTGCGTATTGGTCTGGATGGAGAACTTCAACGATGGCGGTGGCTTCGCCTGGTGAAACTGAGACAACTTTGCGGTTTCCAGGCCGGCCGTTGGGCGCGCGTCCCGCGTCGCGGTATCGGCAGTCGAGCGCTTCCCGGATGGCCGCATGGCGCTGCGGAGTCAGTTGTTCATTGGGATTAGTCTTTCGCATTGCCTCGTTCCTTCTGCTTGTTGACGATTACGGGCGGTGTTCCCGCCCTGGTGCCGGACACCTTCCCCAGTGCCCGACGGTCGGCTATGCCGCGTCTTTGTGGTTTCGTTTTTGGTATTCGCCCCAGGTACGAGCTTTTGTTGTCCGGAGTTTGCGTTCCCACAGTTCGATTCCGGCAACCGTCTCCATTCGGGTCGCGTAGTCCCGTTCAGCTGCAGCGCGTTCAGTCTGAGCCCACAGTTGAAGGTCTTTCGATGTGGCTGCAGAAAGCTTGACTCGCTCCCTGAATCTCTTTGGCTCACCGTTCTCGATGACGGTGTTCATGATGGAGATGGGCACATTCCCGACGATTTCCCAGGACAATGGCTCCTGCCCTGTTCGGGCATAGTCTCGGGCAATCTGGTTGCCGGTCTTTGTCAGCCCGTTTTCGATTTCCTTAGCTTGGGCACGGAGGTACTGGCGTGCCAGTGCCTCAAACTCGGACGCATCCAAGGGGATTGAATCGGCTACGTCATTTATCCAGCTTTTGTTGATGTAGCGGTCTGGCCGGCGTTCATTGAGCCTGGCTGCGATTCTGTCTGTAATGCTCATGTCAACACCCCAGCAAGTCTCGAAGCTCTTCACACTGCGGTTCGCCCATCGGGCGCAGGCATGCGTTTTCGATTGCTTTGAACTTGTCGGCGATGCGTTTCGGCGCCGCCGTAAGGACTTCTTCGCGTTCAGGGTCGTCCATCATGTCCAGGCCAATAAAGAAGTTATTGACGAAGGCTTCGAGGTAGCGCGCGTGCCGCTCGATACGCTCTTTGGTTTCCTTCTGTACTGCTTCTTGGGCGAGCCGCGCCTTTTCTTCTTCCCAGCGAGCTTGCCTATCGTGTTCCAGGTAGGCCTGCTTCGTGATCTGCCACGTATCGAATTTCCCGGAAGGCTGGTCGGCGTACCAGTTCGCCGCCAGCTTATTGGCCTGGAAGAACTCCCTCGCTTCTTGCTCTGCGCGGATTCGCTGTTCTTCAAATGCTGCACGGGCTTGCTCTTCGGCTTCTCTATCGTCTCGAGCGCTCTTCGCCAGCTTGAAAGCTTCATCCAGAGAGATATCCCCGGACACGACGTCTTCGGCGAGTTCCGGCAACTCATCGATGATGAGTCCGGCTTCTTTCATCCGGTGAGACCATCCGCTAATGGCGGATCCGCCATTATCTAGGCTTCCACGTTTCCACCGACCGTTTTCCCGGTATCCATCAGAGGCCAGGGACAATGCAGTGGACATGGCGCGCGACCCGGTTGATTGGTGACGTCGCTCATTCTTGGAACGGACGAAGGCACCAATGTCGTCGCCTTCAAAGATTTCGTACTTCGGTTCAACCCCCGCGATTTTGCAGGCTGCAAGGCGGTTACGTCCGTCAACCAGGATTCCATCCTCGGTGACAGTGATTGGGTCGCGTTGCCCATTGTCCTTGATGTCATCGGCGAGGACTTGAAGAGCGTCCTGGTCCAGCAACGGGTAAAACTCTGCATGACGGTCAACACCGTTGATTGCGATTGTCATTGCTCTTCTCCTTTCGCTTGCCCGGCGCGTTTATGTGCGTTGGTAGGTGATGGTGCGTTTGTGGTTTGGGTCCCGGTAGTCGATGTCTGGGATTGCTGGCTGGTCATCGCGGGGAATCATGATTGCGATTTGTTTGCAAGCAAGGGTTTCGGCCGCCCGAGCCAAAACGCTGTTCGTCAACTTGCGCCGACCCTTTTCGATGTTGTTGAGGTGAACTTGAGTAATGCCGAGCCGATTGGCGAACTCTCCGGTTTCGAATCCGCGGATGGTTCGAAAGAACCGAAGCGTCTCCCCAACTCGGACCCATTCGTTCACTGGAACCGGGCATTCCGTGCTTAGTTTCATAATTCATCACTTCCAGTTACTTCTTCATCTAACAATCACCCTACTGAAGTTATATGAAGCCCGTCAACCCGGAGAGCTGAAGTTTCTTGAACTTGCGCCAAAGTTGCTGGTAGCCCAGCTTTCATTCGCTGTAATTACCGCTTGCAGTTTCTTGCAAATTGCGGCTTTTAGGCCAGAATCCCTGGATTAACTTTCAACGAGACTTCTGCCACACTGGAAGCTATGAGAAGCCCCGGGGATGAAATTGCAAGCCGTCGAGGTGAACTCGGGCTCAGCCAAGCTGAATTAGCTAGCGCGTCCGAAGTTTCTTCGCGCACCATTAGCGCCATCGAACGCGGAGAGTCTTGGACGCGAACAGGCACCCGCGCGCGTATCGAGCGTGCGCTTTTGTGGCGGCCTGGCTCACTCGACGCCATCAAAGCCGGTGGTGAGCCAACAGAGATGAGCGTCGGCGAGATTAAATCCTTGCCCGATGAGCTCGTGCCCCCACTCGTCAAAAAGCAACTCTCCGCCCCAAAAGCAGCTGCCCTCGAAAAAACCACCAACGTTGGCGGACGCATCATCGCCGACACAATGAAAAGCTACTCACTTGGCTCCCTCCTGGAAGAGAAGTTCGCCAACCTCGGCCTATCGTCATCCGCCTGGGCTCGCATCGCCGAAACCGCCCAAGCGACGAACACCGACGAGCAGCGGCGTGACGCGGCGGAGCAGCCCGGCGTAGACCTCGGGTCGCTCCGGGAATCCATGCGAAACCTTGATGAACTGCCCGGCTTCGTCCAGGCCGTGATTCTCGCGCAAGCTGAAGAGGAATTGCCGCGGGCGATTGCGGCGCTCGATGAGGCGCGGCGTGTGGAGCTTGTGCGGGCAGCGTTTGCTTTGTGGGATGCGCAGGACGGACTCGGCGGGGCTGGTGCCGGTGTGGCTGGCGGGCGGAATCGTGCGGCGGCGGCACCTCACACTGGTGCACGGCGGACTGTGAATGAAAGGGCGACAGGGAACGCTGGTGCAGGTGCGTGATGGTAGATAGGGACGACCACTGGTGCCGGCTCAACGAGCCTGGCGCGACACTGCATTCCACTGAAGCTTACGAGAAGCATTTAGACGTGCTGGAAAAGAACGACCCCTACGCCTACAGCCTGCTCGTTGGCATGGTCCAGGTAGCTGTTGAGGAAGGCTTGGACGAAGAGGACAACGCCGCTATCTATCGCGGCGTGAACGAAAATTCTTCGTATCGCACGAAAATTGGGCGGAAAGCGATGAAAAAGCTGCGTCAGTGGCCCGATCCTCTGGAATGGCTTGGCGAGCTACGTATTGAGCACACTGACGCCACGACGTTTTTTCGGTCGTACTTCACGGACGTTCAGTATGTGAATGGCCAGGGCGATGATGAAGTGTTGTTCTGCATCCTCGGCAAGAAAGAGGTTGAGGGGAGGAGCACCCGTCAGATTCAGGAGAAGCAAGACCGTCAGATTGTTATGGCGATCGATTGCGCTCGCAGCTGGTGCAGGACCAACATGCAGTTCAGGATTCGGCTGTGCAATACCCCCTAATGATTCACCACGGGACTGACTTATATGTCAGACTGTGAGGCGAAAGGGAAACATTATGAAACACTTCAACCGCCGAACCACCAGCATTGAAAATGCTAAACAGCAGGTAAAACTAGTTCGCAGCCTGCGCAAGCTTCGACGCGATCTGAACATTTCCGTTTCCGAGGTCGCTGAAAAAATGGGCGTCGATGAAGCGATGGTCTACCGGTTCGAAAAAGGTGGCACCAACTTCACCATGAGCACCCTGCAAAAGTACGCAGCAGCCATCAACGCATCCCTCACCTTGTCCGCGCGCAAGCAGACCACCACTGCACCATCGGATGTTTTCAGTGAGCGACTTAGCTGGTCTGACGCCCCTGAAATGACGGCACGGGCGCGGGTTACCTATAGCTCCACCCATCACGGATACCTGCAAAGCATCTAGCACCATGAACCTCGACACCCTCCTCTCACATGCCACCTCCGTCACCTTCGAAACCGGCAAATCACAGGTCGAACGCAACGACCTGGAATCAGGCACCCTAATTACCCCGGCCGACAAGGATAAAAACTCCGACTTCGCCGCGAGCTTTTCCATCGGGATTTTTGAACAATCCATCGAAGCCCAGCTCGATATTGACCTTGGTGGCCCCTACGCCACATTCAGCGTCATCATCCGCGGCATCTGGAAATTCAACGGTGAACACGACCTCACCAGTGATGACGCTGATTCCGCCGTCCGCGCTTTCGCCATCGACTATGCACTCCCCCGCCTGCTGGCAGTCATCCAGGCGCACATTGTCATGCTCAGCCGTACCGTCGCTACCCCAGCCCCGGAATTCCCGGCATCCATGGAATCCGACCTTGCCAACTACCTTCGCAACTCGGAAAACCTGCATAAGCGCGACACCGAGGACAACTAGCGCCAGGTAAAAGACAACATGGCAACGACAACAGCCCAGCACGAAGGCTCGGGTGCGTGATGGTGGAGAATGCGATACCGTCGGCGGCGCACGCGGAGACACCGCTGTCACCGGTTGAGGCATGCTTAACTGGCGGGCTGCCGGCACAGCTATGCAATCCGCCGTTTCATTCGCTTCCGGAGGGCATTCACCGAGCAACGCTCAATGAGGTTTACCGGCGTTTTGTGGAACAAGCCCCGGAGCCAACAAAGAATCGCCGGGCGCTGATTTTCCAGACGTTGAGTATTCATGTTTCCATCGTCAGGCAAGTACTGCGTGATGAGCCGCTTACCTTGTGGGTTAACGGCGGATTCACGACGCACAAGACGGACAAACCTCGTGATGCTGACTTGGTGTACTTCACAAGTACCAGCGGCGTTAGAAAGATGGAACGTGAAGCAATGCTTCCGCTGCGCACGCTGCATGATGTCACGTCCCGGGAAGGAACCACCGGGAAACTTCACCCCATGGGTGGGCTCATTGACGCATACTTTGCTGTAGACAATCCCGCCATGCGTGAATTGTGGAGGCAGACGTTTTCCGGAGTCAAAGGCAGCGATGATCAATCGCAGAAGAAAGGGTTCGTGGAGGTGATTTTCGATGAATGACATGGCCAACCATGCGCAAGCAAGCGTGGAAGAACTGCTCGTTCAAGCTATTCGGGACTGCCACACCCGGCCTGAGACTTGCGCCTTTGAGCTTGGACAGCTCTATGGCGGCATCGTCCAAGGTAACGAACAGCTGGAAAAAGTCTGGGATTACGAAACCGGCCCTGAAATGGCCTGCGCAGAAATTCGCTTCACCGGCGACGGCGTCCACGGCCATTCCATGGACGCACCAGCTATGAGCGACATCCTCTCCGGAATCTCCGACGCAACATCAGCTGTGGCTAAGACACGCGCCGAGGACATCAAGAAGAAGCAACACTCCAACCCCATCAACATCAGCGATGTAGGCAAGCCCCTGCAAATTTCAGCAATCAAACCCGGCTCCGTCGTTATCGAGCTCCAGGCCCCCGAACGGCCACCACACGAAGATGCATCGACTTCCACCCCATCGCTGGACTACAACGAAGCGCTACTTAGCCTGGATGACGAGGCCCTACGCACCGTCTTAACTGCATTGTCTTCGGAAGACTACGACGCCTGCATCGCAAACCTGCCTACTGCTGCACGCATTGGCATTCATCGCGTTGCTACCATCATGAGCACCCAGCGCATCGACGCCGAAATCTCCATTCGGCAACGTCGCCACGACACCTACCGGGCATCCACAACATCCGCCCACGCCACAGTCTTACTCAGAGTTCTAGAGGAACCGAAGGAAACGACCACCCTTGACAACGCCATCTTCGAGCTAGATGGCTGGAAAAACTCCGAGAACTCCGTCTACCTCAAAAAGAAAAACGGCAAATCCCACACGTATCATGCCGATGACAAACTCATCGCTTCAATTCGCGCTCTCCCCCAAGACCCAACCTTCAGCGGATGGGTCCAATGCGCCATCGAAATCACCCAAACCGAAAGCCTCGGAAAAAAGCGACAGCCCGCCTCACGAAAACTTTTAGACGCAAAAAGCGCACCCGCCCCCGATACGAACTTTGGAGACCAAGCCTCCATTGACGGGATCTAAAAGTTCCCTCGCGTGTTATTCACACGAATTTTTATACCAGTCTCCACTTCTCCAAGCTGACACATGCCGCCCTAGTGCGTTATACTGGATGCAGTGCAGGTGAGAGATGCACGAAACAACAAAATAGTGGAAGGAGGTCAGATGGAAATAGCCGCCTTGGTTGTATCCATCATCGGCACAATATTCCAAGTAGTTAGCGTGTGGCAGAACCGCACACCTAGATACAAGGGGAAACACCGCCGATAAGACCCCGGGTCAGGAAAACCCTACTTCCCTGACCACGGGGTCACCCCTCCACTATTACAGCGCTAACACAGAAAGGAAAGGAGCTATGAACAAATTCGCTATTGGCACAGCCGCATTCGCAGTCATATTGACTGCTTACGCCCTGTCGAGCACCCCACATCCAGCACTGCTCATCATCATGGGAATCCTGCTCACCATCAGCATTCTCATGCTCGGAAGGAAGGACTCCAATGAACCCCACAATCATTGATTCCGACACGGGGCGCGAGCTCTGGCGCGTCAAAGACTGCGCCGCCTGGTGCAACATCACAAACGCAACGTGGACCAACTACGTCGCCCGCGGCATTGCACCAGCCGCCGCCGGACACCTCGACGCTCGCAGCCCGCTCTGGGACGCAGAAGCCGTCAAAGCCTGGCATGCAAGCCGTCCCGGCTCCCCCGTGCCCGGCGCGCCCGGTGGCAGATAGAGGCAACTGTCAGAGAATCCTTGATAGTTCGCCCGCTGGTCAGGTGGGTTAAGCTTCGTCTTGTTGCAGTGATGCGTCTACTTTGTCCATCAAGATGTCCGTCCGCCCGGCGCGGACCTTCATGTAGATGTTGGTGATGGTTTCGAGGTCGGTTTGTCCGAGGAGTTTGCCGATTTCTTTCAGGTGGGCTCCTTGTTCGGCTAGTCGGGTGATGAGCCAGTTGCGGCCGCAGTGTGGGTGGATTTCGGTGGATACTCCTGCGCGCTTTTCGGCTGCTGTGAGTCGTGAGCGGTAGGAAGTATCCATCACTGGTTTACCGTTCTCGGTCACAGTCAGTGGACTGACAGTTTTGGTGCCGTCGTCGCAGCGGACTGTGCAGGTGACGGGTGGGAACTGCTCTAGGTGCTCGAAGAAGAGCTGGGTGTGGCTGGCCATGATGGGCACCTCCCTTACGCCGGCATCGGTTTTTGTGGATTGCCAGTTGAGGTAGGTGTGGCGTTTGCCGTCGGGGCCGGTTTCAACGAGTCGTTGTGCGTTCTGTTCGACGGTGACGATGATGCGCGGGGCATAGGGTACTTCGCCGATGACCTGGAGGTGTGGGTGTTCGACGGCGATGCCTTCGCCGATGCGCAGGCCGTGGAAGAGGACCAGTGAAGTGAGGACTTTGTAGCGGGCTGGCATCTCCTTCAGGATTGCTTTGAGTTCCCAGTCTTCCGGCAGGTACTTTTCTTTGCGTTTGACGCGGGCTGCAGCGTCCCGCACGGACACGGGGTTAGCGTCGATGAGGTCTCGTTCGACAGCGTGGGCCAGGGCGGCGCGGAGCCGCTTGTAAGCGTTCTGGTTAATCGTTGGGGTGTCGTAGGTGCGGCCGAGCGCGTCCCACCACCTGTGTACGTCATCCTTCGTCAGGTCAGACAGGGCAATGTTCTTGAGTCGAGTGATGTCGTGGACACTGTCACCGGGCGGGATGGGCGCCATGATGCGACCGTTCACCGCCCGCATGTACGACTGGAGGGTCGATTCCTTGATAGGTCGCATTCGCGTGCGCAGGCCATCGTGAAATGTTTCTAGCCACTGCCCTACTGTGACGGTGCCGAGTCGTTTCCGGGCTTCGTCTTTAGCCTTTTTGGCTTGCCTGTCTTGTGGTGGGGTCCACTTGTCGAAGGTGATGAGCTCTTCTTCTTTGGTGAGCCACGATGCGGCCAGACGCTCGGTACGGAAGGTTGAAGGAGCCTTGTAGAAAGTGCCGCGGTAGAAGTACCGTGCTTGGTATCGCCCAGATGGAAGCTCGCGGATGTTTCCGAACTCTGCCAAGACTGCTCCTAGGGTGCATACAGGCCGTGCCAAAACCGTGCCAAATTCGTGCCAAATGTAACCACGTCTAACCCTATCTAACCCCACCTATCCGCACGTAAGGGAAATGCATTAGTGCAGGTAGATACGACAAAACCCCAGCTCCCGGGCGGGAACTGGGGTTTGACCTGTGGAGCTAACGGGATTCGAACCCGTGACCCCCACACTGCCAGTGTGGTGCGCTACCAACTGCGCCATAGCCCCTTAAGCACTCCTGCTAAGTTACCCTCGAGCGCCAGCTAAAGCCAAATCCGCAGGTAGACAGCAGGAGTGAATGAGGTTTTACTTCTTGGTTACGGTTTCAACCCAGCCGTTTTGGTCGACCTGCTTGCCGTCCTGCAGGACGTGCGGGGAGGACACTTCGTTGATGGCAGCGCGAAGGGTTTCGGCGTTCGTTTCAGCATTAGCCTTGGTTTCGTCGATGCCAGCACCATCGGCAATCTTCTTCACTACGTCGTCGGATGCACCCATCACCTTGGCGGCATCTGCGAAGTCCTGCTTGGACCAGTTGAACACCTTCTGCTGGTCACGCATCAGCATGGCGCGGTAGTTCCAAGCCAGCTTGGCGTCGCCACTGTGTGCGACGGTTTCGAATGCCGCCATGGCTTCGGTGGAGTGGCCGTCTGCGCCGCGGTCCATGAAGTTCAGGGTGTGTACGCGCAGTTCGAGGTCCCCAGCTTCGATCGCCTTGAGTGCATCTTCGCCGGAGGCGGCGTCGAGCTGCGCGCAGTAGGTGCAGCTGAAGTCTTCGTAGAGGTCTGCAGATTTCGCGGCTGCGCCGTCCTTTTTGAAGACCACTACTGCCCCATCGAATGCGACGGATGCGTTCACTTCTGCACTTGGGAACGATTTCGCCAGTTCGTCGGCCTCTTTACTGCGTCCCATGTACAGCACGACACCGATGACGGCGGCGATGACGGCAACGACCGCAATGATTGCGACAATGAATCCAGAGCCGGAATCGTTTGGGTTCTTAACCTTGGTACTCACGTATTTTCCTTAATTAACCTGAACTGGTTCGGGCACGACCGCGGTGGCACTACGGATGTAATGCCAGGCGGCAAAATGGCCATTTAAAGGTCCATGCTGCCATGAGCATAAACCCGATGTCTCGAAGGATATCGAGCATGTACTGTTGCGGCCCAACTGACGCGTTATATCCGCCGGTGCCGAAGCAGCCGCAGTCAATTGTAAGGCCCCGCGCCCATGCGGAAATGATACCGGCGATAAAGATGACCATCACTACGCCAGTGGCGATGGCTACTGGCCGCAAGAATAGGCCAAGGAGCAGCAGCACTCCGAGGATGAGTTCCACTGAAACCAGTGTCAGCGCTAGTGGTTCGTGGAGTGGTTGCGGGAATAGTTCGTAGGCGGCGATGGATTGCTGCGTGTCTACGAAGTTGCTGAGTTTGATGGAGCCACTCAATAGCCACATGGCAGCTAGGCCGAAGCGGCACAGGAAACTGACGACCGCTCGCCAGGTCGGCCCCGCGGTTTCCGTTGTCGTATTTAGTGACATGTCATTTAATTTATTAGCCACTACGGTGCCTCTCCAGCCCTTTTTATTGTGATTAATGTAACGATACCCCGGCATGACCTGCGTTCTAATTCGCTCCCCTACTGCTTCTTTTGTTAGAAACAATGGGAACTTCTAGCCTGACCAAGGCTCCTAGTCCAATACCCAGGAGGTGCCCACGTGGAGAAAGTCGATGTAGTTGTGGTTGGCGGTGGCCAATCCGGCGTCGCAGTGAGCGAACACCTGACCAACAAAGGTATTAGCCATGTTGTCTTGGAAAAAGACCGCATCGCGGAACGCTGGCGCACTGGCCGCTGGGATTCCCTGGTCACCAATGGCCCTGCGTGGCATGACCGCTTCCCTCGCGCTGAACACAGCGTCCACGGCGATGACTTCGTCCCTAAAGATGGCGTCGCCGACTACATGGCGGATTACGCTGCCAATCATTGCGGCGACATCCGCGAGGGCGTGGAGGTGCGGAAGGTTACCCGCAACCCGATCACCCGGGGCTTTTTGACGGAAACCTCCGCAGGAGATTTCGAGTCCGACTACGTCGTTTCTGCCACTGGCGCGTTCCAGATTCCAGTCATCCCGCCGGTGATTCCGGCGGATGCACCCGTCACCCAGCTGCACTCGGATGACTACCGTAACCCGCAGGACTTGCCAGCCGGCGGCGTTCTTGTCATTGGTTCGGGTTCTTCCGGCGTGCAGATTGCGGAGGAACTGCGTGAAGCTGGTCGTGAGGTATTCCTCGCGGTCGGACCACATGATCGTCCGCCACGTCGCTACCGTAATCGCGACATCATCTGGTGGATGGGTGTGCTGCACCGGTGGGATGCGGCGGTTCCGGAGGACGGCGGCGCCCCGGTGGCGATGGCTATGTCCGGCGCTAAGGGCGGTAACACGATTGATTTCCGCAAGATGGCGGCGTCGGGAATCACCCTCCTTGGCCTGGCAAAGAGCTACCAGGACGGTGCTTTGCAGTTCGCTGACGATCTGCGCGCGAATTTGGATGATGGCGACCGCCGCTACTTGGAGCTGCTCCAGGAAGCAGATGAGTATGTCGCCACCAATAATATTGAGCTGCCTGCCGAGCCGGAGGCTCATGAGCTAGGCGAATACCCAGACTGTGTGGTCAACCCGATTCTTGAGCTCGACTTTGCCGCTAACGGCATTTCCACTGTGATTTGGGCGACCGGTTTCGCCCGCAATTACGATTGGCTCCAGGTCGACGGCGCTGTCGATGAGCGCAATAATCCGTTGCACCACCGTGGTATTGGCCAAGCTCATGGCCTGTATTTTGTTGGTTTGCCGTGGCAGTCGCGCCGTGCGTCCAGCTTTATTTATGGCTGTTGGCACGACGCGCGTTTTATCGCCGATCAGATTGAGTCGAAGAAGTTCTACCACGCTTACGAGCACGCACTGGGCTAGCGCGACCTATCCAGCCCTGCCCGCCTAGCCCGACCTATTTGGTCACCGAGATAGTCCAGCCGGCATCGCCAGTGGCATGGAAGTCGGAGATGGTGTAACCCTCATCCGCCGCCCATTCCGGGATGGTTTCGGTGGCCTGGGTGCAGTCAAAGTCGAGCACTAAGGTCTGCCCCCGCTCGAGCTGCGCCATCGCCGCCCGCGCGTCAATCAGCGGGAATGGGCACACTGCCCCGAGCGTGTCCAGCGCAAACTTACCTGGCGCCACTTCCCGCAATTCCGATGCGGCCGGTTCCTGCGGCCGCGTTTTCAGCAGCACCGGCGATGCAGCCACCGCCAGTTTGAGGGCAGGGTCACTGTCCGCACCAGTGGGCTTATTGACGTTTACCGACCGTGGGCTTCCGAAACCGGCACTCGGGTTCTGCGCCAGCTCAGCATCCAACTCAGAATCTAGCTCTGCGTCGAGCTCGGCATCCAGCTCGGCATCAAGAGCGGCGAGGTCAGCGTCAACTGGCGATACGTTCTTCGTTGGCTTCAGCCAGATTTTCGCGGCGATGTACACCCCAACTGCGGTGAACAATAGTGCCACCCAACCCTTGTACGAGAACAACGAGGTTTGGACCATGCCATTGCCGACAGTGCAGCCGCCTGCCCAAGCAGCGCCTACGCCCATCAGCAAGCCGCCGACAACGCTGCGCACCGAGGTCACAGCATCTGGTACTCGAACGCGGAACTCACCAGCGAACTTCGCGGCAACAAAAGAGCCCACCAAAATACCGAGCACCAGCAGGGTGCCCCAGTTCAACGATTCTGGGTTTGCGGTTGCCAGGTAGTTGACCGTGTCTGCCGAAGGTGTCGTGATTCCCAATCCCGAGTTGCGGCCGGTTGCGGCGGACAGTGGCCAGGCAACCACTCCGATAAGGCCAACCAGCACGGCGGCGGTGTACAGGTGCAGCGAACGCTTGGTCCAGTGGCGGCGCAGCTGTGCGATTGGGCGCTGCTTTTCGCGGCGCAGATAAAAGGCAGTTAGATACGCAGTCAGTGCGGAAAGTGCGATGGCAAACACCCACGGTGACACGCCTAGAGTCTGTGGGATCGTGGTGGCATTGATTGTGCGGTCAGCCAATGCGTCATTAAGCCCCGAAAGCGGGCCGGTCTTCATGGCGGCGGCGGACACTGCGTACCCGGCCAGGGCCAACCAGGAACCGACGAGGCCTTCACCAGAGCGGAACCAGGTGCCGGTTGCGCAGCCGCCTGCTAGGACGATGCCGATGCCGAAGAGCAGGCTGCCGATAATGACGGCGGCTGGCGCGAAGTTCGACACTTTCGGCGTGATAATCCCAGCGGCGGTCAGCGCGGCGACGCCGATGGCTTGGATGGAGATAACGATGAGTAGTGCGGTCAGTGGTCGGAAGGTTTTGCGAGTGAAGATGTCCCGGAGCATTCCGGTGACGCAGAACCGCCCGCGTTGCAGCACGATGCCTAGGACAATGCCTAGACCTAACCCAGTAGCGATCATGAGAGCTCCTAATGCGAGTCGTTGGTAATTTTCCCGACCCACATTAGGACATACAGACCGATCTGTCTAGACCGCTCTGTCTATAAAGTTTGCTACCTCTGCTTCTCTCAGCTGAATCCCTACCCCGCTGGCATCTTAAAAGTCACTCCGACCTGCAGTCTTCATAGGTCGCCGCGGCGCGCGATTCGCCGATGAACGACCTAATCCGCTCCGGCGAGGCGTAGTCGACAATGACGCCCAGGTGCGGCCAACACCAGTCTGTCCGACCGAGCGATGCCTTATCCGAGGTGCGGCACATGAAAACTTTCTCCCGCGGCTCACCCACCCGGGTGAAAAGATCGGACAAGTTCTCATGCATCGCCGCGAAAAACAGCGCTTCTTCCGCGGACTCCGATGCACCATCCGCCAACTGCGAAATTCGGCGCATGTGGGCGCAGGCTCGCGGACTATCCAGCTGTTTCGCCGCCGATTTAAGGTCCTTCTGCTCCATATCGCCATCAACAACGGCGCATTCGGCAGCCATAAAACCAGGCACAAAACCATCTAATTCGGTGGTCGTGGTCACCGCCGGCAGCGGTTTTTCCACCAGGGCGCCATGGAAATCCTCGTAATCATGCGGCGCCATGGTCGTTGCCGGCACAGTCCGAACGTGCGGTTTCGGGTCGGTGCGCACCCAATAGCCATGCAGCGCCGCGGCGGAAGGACCAATCAACACATGGTCCTGTGCATTGAGCGCCGCCGCTTCGCATTCGCAGGCGTACTGCTGCTGGTCATCAAGTTCAGACCATTCTTCGGTCGGGTAATAGTAATTTCCGTCGACCTTCACCAGCCCTGCGGTATCGGGGCTGGCATGTGTGCAGCTAGCGTCAGGCTTTGTGCGCCATCCGCCCAGCTTGGTCCGGATAAAACCGGGTTTGATGCTCATGTGGGCATCCTCCTCAGGTGGCAGAACCTTTCACTGCCACCCGCCGAATTCTGCCCCGGGCACGTGGCTTACTGGCCAAGCACCTCTGCCACGACTGCCTGTGCTTCAGCCTGAACTTTCGCCAAATGCTCTTCACCACGGAAGGACTCAGCATAGATCTTGTACTTGTCCTCGGTCCCCGATGGTCGTGCTGCAAACCAGGCACTCTCGGTGGTCACTTTAAGCCCCCCGATCGGTGCCCCATTGCCCGGCGCGGCCGTCATTTTTGCAGTAATTGGCTCCCCCGCAAGGGTGTCAGCCGTGACCTGCTCCGGCGACAGTGACTTCAAAATCGCCTTCTGTTCCCGGTTCGCTTCGGCATCAGTGCGGGCATACGCGGGGCTGCCGAATTTTTCCGTCAGCTCGGCGTAGCGCTGCGACGGTGTCTTACCGGTCACTGCAGTAATTTCCGCAGCCAGCAGGTCCATGATAATGCCGTCCTTATCGGTCGACCACACGGTGCCGTCCTTCTGCAGGAAGGACGCGCCCGCGGATTCTTCACCACCGAAGCCAATGCTGCCGTCAATAAGCCCCGGCACGAACCATTTAAAGCCCACCGGAACTTCCACCAGGTTGCGACCAAGGTCCGCAACGACGCGGTCAATCATCGAGGAGGACACCAAAGTTTTACCGACGGCGGTCGCTGGGTTCCAGCCGTCACGGTGTGCAAACAGGTAGTCGATGGCAACGGCCAGGTAGTGGTTCGGGTTCATCAGGCCCGCATCTGGGGTGACGATGCCGTGGCGGTCGGCGTCGGCGTCGTTACCAGTGGCGATGTCGTACTTATCGCGGTTATGCACCAAGGAGGCCATCGCTGCTGGCGAGGAGCAGTCCATCCGAATCTTGCCGTCGTTATCCAGGGTCATGAAGCGCCACGTAGCGTCGACCAGCGGGTTCACCACTTCAAGGTTCAAGTTGTATGCCTGTGCGATAGCGCCCCAGTAGTCCACGGAAGCCCCGCCCATTGGGTCCGCGCCGATGTGCAGCCCGGATTCGCGAATAGCGTCAAGGTTCACCACATTTGGCAGTTCACCGACGTAGTTCGCCATGTAGTCGTACTTAACCAGCAGGGTTGGGTCCGCGCTGCCGAGGGAGGCGCGGTTGACGCCATCGAGCCCAGCGCGCAGGTACTCATTGGCACGGTTGGCAATCCAGTCGGTGGCGTCAGTGTCGGCTGGGCCGCCGTTCGGTGGGTTGTATTTGAAGCCGCCGTCACGTGGTGGGTTGTGCGATGGAGTGACGACAATGCCGTCGGCGCGGCGCGAGTCGGTGCCAGTCACGCCGCCGTCGAGCTGCGCGTTGTGGCTGAGGATAGCGCGGGATACTGCCGGGGTTGGGGTGTAACCGTTGGCGGCGTCAATCATGACGGTGATGCCGTTGGCCACCAGCACCTCCAGCGCGGAGGTCATTGCTGGTTCGGACAGCCCGTGGGTGTCGCGGCCGATGTACAGCGGCCCACCGATGTTCTGTGCGGAGCGGTAATCGACGATGGCTTGGGTGGTGGCCCAAATGTGGTCCTCATTGAACTTGGTGTCCAAGCTGGAGCCCCGGTGGCCGGAGGTACCAAACGCGACCTGTTCGTCCAGGTTTTCTGGGTCTGGATGCTTGGTGTAGTACGCGGTGACCAGCGCAGCTACGTCAATGAGGTCCTGTGGCTGCGCAAGCATGCCAGCACGTTCGTGATTAGCCATTTTCCGACTCCCTTTGCGGCTAGGGTGCGATGTAAGTTCCAGTCTCCCTTGAAATTGCCGATCGTGCAGCCGCCGCCGCACTTTTCTCCCATTTATGGGGATTCGCCGGGCCGCAGCGCGCTTCCCGACGCCGCTACACTAGGTCCGTGACCTCCCCCGCCCCCGCCTTCGACCCGCGTGCTGCTGCCCAAGTCAGCCTCGGCGCCGCCGTCGGAGCGTGTTTACGCCTCGTCCTTTCGGTGGCCTTCCCCGGACCCTGGCTGATTGTTGCGGTCAATGCGGCAGGTTGCGCCCTTTTGGGCTTAGTGACGGTTAGGGCCAGGCGCTTTACCCCACTACTCGGTCCTGGATTGTGCGGCGGATTCACCACATTTTCTGCATTCGCGTTGCCGCTCGCGGAAGGCACCGGCTGGTTGCCAGCGGCGGTGACTGTCGTGGTGTGCCCGTTGGCGTATTGGTTGGCGGTGCGGGGACACGACAAATGAACACCGAAATGAATACGGAACTGCCCTACCTGACTGATCTGGCGTCCTGGCCAGTATTGCTGCTGCTCACAGCAGTTGGCGCAGCTGTTGGTGGGTTGACGCGTTACTGCCTCGGGGTGACGCTACCGAAGTACGTGGGGACCCTGGCGGCAAATATTGTGGGTTCCTTTGCCTTCGGCATCGCTATCGGTGGTCTGCTGGATTATTCCTTTGGTTATCTGGCCATGCTCGGGTTCGCGGGGGCTACGTCCACCTGGTCGACGCTGGCCGGGGAGATAGTGACCTTAGCGCGCCGTTCACCCCCAGATGGCAGGGCTGTTGCCTACCTCATCGTGACAGTAGGAACAGGGGTGGCAGCGGCCTGGCTCGGGTTGCACCTTCGTTAGGGGCTGACGGCGTGTGGGTTTTCGTCGATAAGTAACTAATTGGTCGGAAGTCCCCAGAATATGGCCTACTCTAGGTACTTTTGCAGCATGGAATCCTTCAATTCAACCCTGGAAACAATAGGCGGCTTCGTCTGGGGCCCATTCCTATTGATCCCGCTGCTACTGGGTACCGGCATTGTGCTGACCATTCGGCTGCGCGGCATTCAACTGCGCAAACTGTTTTCCGCATTGCGCCTTGGCCTGATTGACCGGAAAGATGATGCAGGCGACGGCGACGTGTCGCAATACCAAGCGCTAGCGATGGCCTTGGCCGCGACGGTCGGTGTCGGCAACATTGTGGGTGTGGCAACCGCCATTTCCGTCGGTGGCCCCGGCGCGCTGTTCTGGATGTGGATTACGGGCCTGATTGGTATGGCCTCGAAGTACTCGGAGGCATTCCTCGGTGTGCGCTTCCGCACCACCGACGCAGCCGGTGAACAGGCCGGTGGCCCGCAGTACTACCTAGAACGCGGTCTGGGCAACAACTTCGGCAAGTTCCTAGCAGTGTTCTTCGCGGTGGCCGCGACCATTGCATCCTTCGGTATCGGCAACATGACGCAGGCCAATGCGGTGGCCACGAACCTGGAATCCTCATTTAATATCTCGCCGATGTTCGCCGGTACTGTCATTTTCGTGCTGCTTGGCGCGGTGCTACTCGGTGGCGTACAGGCAATCGGTAAAGTCGCGGCAGCTTTCGTGCCAATGATGATTGTGCTGTACGTCGGCGGCGGCCTGTGGGTGCTCGTGATGAACGCATCCAGCATTCCAGAGGCACTGGCGTTGATTTTCACTGACGCATTCACCGGCACTGCGGCTGCTGGTGGCTTCCTGGGCTCCGGTATTTTGCTGGCGCTGCAGATGGGTGTGGCTCGCGGTATTTTCTCCAACGAATCCGGTATGGGTTCCGGAGCAATTGCCGCAGCGGCTGCAACCACCACGCACCCAGTGCGCCAAGGTTTGGTCTCCATGACGCAGACCTTCATCGACACCATTATCGTGGTGTCCATTACCGGCCTAGCCATTGTCACCACTGGGGTGTGGAAGGCAACTGGCGACGATGGCCTGTTGATTTCCGCTGGTGCAATGACTTCTGCCGCCTATGAGAAGGGTCTGCCGGGCGAATGGGGTGGCTACATTGTGGCTATCTCTGTGGTGTTCTTTGCCTTCTCTACCCTGCTGGGCTGGTCCTACTACGGCGAGCGGTCCTTCGAACGACTGGTAGGCCGCCGCGGCACCACCCCGTACCGCTGGATGTTCACCTTTGTCGCCTTTGTGGGTGCGACGCTGCCGCTGGAGCCAGTGTGGAATATCTCTGACATTGCGAACGGTTTGATGGCACTGCCGAACCTGATTGGCCTGTTGCTGCTGTCCGGTCTGGTGGCCCGGGAAACCAAGGCCTACCTCGACTTTGACCCGGCGCTGCGCGCGTCCGTCGACCAGGTGGAGGATTTCTTGATTGGCCAGGGGCAGGAACATTTGATTCAGCGGCCACCGGCAAAATACATGAATGAATCCCCGGGCGACCGGATTTATTGATAATCGTTTTCATAGGACTATTATTGGCGGAATGACTGACTCCCCAGTACAAACGCCAGTAACAGTCCTGTCCGGATTCCTCGGGGCCGGTAAAACGACCCTGCTCAATCACCTGCTTGCCAACCGCGCCGGCCGCAAGCTCGCCGTGATTGTCAACGACTTCTCCGAAGTCAACATCGATGCCGACTTGATTGCCGCCGGCAGCTATCTTGAGCGCGGCGAAGACCGCTTCGTGGAACTATCTAACGGCTGCATCTGCTGCACCCTGCGCGAAGACCTGGTCGAATCCGTCGATAAGCTCGCACGTTCTGGTGAATTCGACCAGATTGTCATTGAATCGACCGGCATCTCGGAGCCAATGCCAGTGGCCGCCACCTTCGAGTGGGAATTTGAAAACGGCACCCGGCTGGCTGATGTCGCCCCAATCGACACCATGGTCTCCCTGGTGGATGCCTCCACATTCCTGCACCACCTGCGTACCGGCCGCAAACTCGCCGACGCCGACCAGCAGGCAACCCCAGATGACGAGCGCACCGTCGCCGACCTGCTGGTGGACCAAGTGGAATTCGCCGACCTTATCCTGGTGACCAAAACTGACCTGGTGGACGAAGACTGGGCCCGCGCAACCGAAGATGCTGTCCGCGCGATGAACCCACGCGCCCGAATCATGCGCGTGACCAATGGCGAAGTCGGTGCGAACCTGATTCTGGACGCGCACCTTTACGACGAGAAAACTGCGGCCACCTACAACGGCTACTGGGAAGAACTGAATAACCCGCACACTCCGGAAACGGAAGAGTACGGCATCTCTTCGGTTACTTTCCGTGGCGATCGTCCGTTCGATCGGGAGCGTTTGGTGAAGGCTCTGCGCGCTACCAACGGCATGGTGCGCTCGAAGGGGCACTGCTGGCTTGCGGACCAGTTGGAACTGGCCCATGTGTGGTCGCAGGCGGGCCCGAACTTGACCATCAGCCCTGCTGCCCCATGGAACGCCGCTGGCGTGAAACCTTCCAATGAAGTTGTGCTTATTGGGGTGAACTTCGACGGCGAAGCCGCACTGCAGCGTTTTGAAAAGGCAATGCTTACCGACGAAGAGACCATGGCTCTCTTAGCTGAATATTAGATTCTCTTTTCGAATTTGGGGTTTTTGTCAGAAATCCCTGTCTGAGCCGCCTGATAGCTATATAAGCGAACCGCAATGAGCGGTCCAGATTGGCTATCAGGTAGCCACGACAGTTTGGAAAGACATGACCACTCCAACCCCAGAACAGCACAACCCTTACGGTGACGGCACCCCGGCAGGCATGCCACAGAACCAGTACGCGCAGGCGCCGATGCCGCAGCCGAAGAAAAAGAAGAAGTGGCCATGGGTGGTCGGCATCATCGCTGCCCTAGCCATCGGCGGCGCCATGGTTGGTGGTGGCGACTCTGACACCACGACAACGCCGGGCACAGACACTGCCGTGACGGACCGTGCTGACGGCCAGGCCACCCAAGCGGATAACAAGAAGAAGGACGAAAAGCCACAGACAGATGTGGCAATTGGCGAAACCGTCGACTTCAAGGGCATGAAGGTGACCGTCAGCAACCTGCGTGCTGAGTCCGACGTCTTGGGCTCCTACACCTGCGCCGACGTTGACCTGGCGAATGATTCCGACAAATCCAAGCACTTCAGCCAGTTCGACTTCAAACTGCACCGCCCAAGCGGAGTCATTGCTGACACCACCTTCACTGGCCTAGACATGAAGACGCTGGAAACCGCGGAGCTTGCTGCTGGCGGAAAGACCAGCGGCGCTATCTGCTTCGACGGCGCGCCAGAGTCCGGTGAAAACAAGGTTGAGTACGAAGGCAGCTTGTTCAGCTCCACCAAGCCAACCTGGTCTGCAACCATGTAACCACCGGCCTAGCTAAAGTTGCCCATTCCGAATACGAAAAAGAGCACAATAGAGCGCCACCTGCGCGCGAGCGGGTAGGTCCACCGACGTAACGGGGACAACTGCACAGCTAGCTCATGTATCTCCGCTGCCGACCCCGGCGGCGGAGATACCTTTTTGCGCCCCTTCCCCAGGCTCACCCAGATTTCGCTGATTTCCCTCGCCGCAATATCCGGCTCAATCCGCAGGTAGGGCGCGCCAAAGGTCTGATCATAGCCGAAGGACCCGGGCGCCAATTCAGGTGCGAAGCGACTGACTTCCATGGCGCATGGGAAGGGCCGTCGAAAACGCGCAACCACTTTGCCATGTGCTCTGACCGTCACCCGCCGCCGCTTACTCGGCCCGACCCGCGGGAACTCGGGGTCGACTTCACGCAGCTGTTCCGCAGTCCCAGCGAACACTTCAATCGTCCCACCACTGGGATGTTCGATCCGCCAGATATCCATCGGCTTCGACTGTGCGTCCATACTGTCCAATGTACCCATAACCTGCATTTCTTCACTAACTTGAACAAATTTCGCAGCTTTCGGGAACTTTTTAGGTGGGCAATTTGCGGGTGACGGGCTGCACATTTGACCGGAACTTGTGCAATGTTTCAGCCGACAAGTTAGCCATGACAGATCTGAAAACAGCATCAGAAAGTTCTCCGCCTCGAGTCGCGGGGCGAAGTGTCCGTAGTTTCCTGCACCGATTCCATACCATCGCCGGCATATTCATCGCACCGCTGCTGTTTGTCGCGGCGTTGTCCGGACTGTTCTACGCTCTGGCGCCGACCGCAGAAAACATCTACTACCGGGACACGCTCACTGCGACCTCCGAACAAGAAGCACGACCAGTGTCAGAGCAAATTGCTGCGGCACAAAAAGTGCACCCAGAACTGGCATTCAACGCAGTACAGGTCTTCGACAATGACGACCGGACAACACGGGTACTGTTCACAAACCCACAACTGCCACAAGGCCAACGCCAAGCCGTATTTGTGGACCCAGGCGACTTGCGAGTAACCGGAGACATGCCAGTTGCAGGGTCGAACAACTCACTTCCGCTGCGGCAATTCATCTCGCTCGGCCACAAGAATCTATGGCTAGGCGAACCCGGGCGACTGTACTCGGAACTGGCGGCATCGTGGATGGGGGCGCTTGCGATTTCGGGAACGTGGCTGTGGTGGGCGCGGCGGAAGAAGATTGCCCGCGGTAAAGAAGGGTCCAAGCGAAATGGCGCCGTGAAGACACACTCAATGCTGGGACTGGTGGTGCTGCCAGGGTTGCTGTTTCTGACGGTGACTGGTCTGACGTGGTCGTCGGTGGCAGGCGCTAATATTGGTGAACTACGTACACAACTGAATTGGCGCGCGCCAAAACCTGTCGTAGAGATGGCAGCGCCGACGGGAAGTGCAGCCGCCACCCCAGTTGACCCGCATGCTGAACACGGTGGCACCCATGGTGATGCCGCCATAGCTCACCTCGTAGATTCTCTCGCGCTTTTCAAAGAAGCCGACACTGTACTGCTCGCGGCGCGCAGCGCAGGGCTTAAAGACATGGTCGAACTGAAGGCACCTGCTAAACCGGGCCAAGCGTGGACAGTAACGGAAAACCGCCTGCCGAACAAGTTCAGCAACGACACCATCACGGTTAACGGGGTCTCCGGTGCACGCGTTGATTATGTTGCGTTTGCGGATTGGCCGCTACCGGCGAAAGTGACTGACTGGCTTATCCAAGCGCATATGGGCATCTTGTTGGGGTGGGCGACTCAGGCGGCGCTGGCGCTGCTGGCGGTCGGCATCATGGTAACCATCGGATACGGGTACCTCATGTGGTTCCGGCGCGGTAAGGGCTCGGGTTTCGGCCGGCTGCCTTCAAGCGGCAACTGGAATGCGACGAGCAAGAAAGCTCTAGCAGGCCTGTTGCTCTGCCTTGCTGGCTACGCCATCATTGCGCCGCTATTTGGTATCTCGCTCATGCTTTTCGCCGCAGCGGAGGTTACATATCAAAAGGTTGCCAGCAAACGAAGCGGCGGTAGGACTCCTGATAGACCCCCAGCTGGCGCTGCGGAAAACATCACCTAAAAGCCGCGGACAGACCACGTTGCCCAGCCTAACACCCAACACATTAGGTAAGGCTTGCCTTACCTCAATATTGAGGCTTAAGATTCCTTTCGTTCATTGAAAGGAGCTCTACCTTGACTTCTGGTCTCAACCCGTCAGCACGCCGTTCCGACCAGGCGGCGGCGATCCAACACAGCGACTCTCTCACGGTGAGGCAACAACACGGGCTGTTGCTCAGCAGGCGCAGCCTCTTCAAGGCCGCCTTGATACTTGGCAGCGGCACCGCAGTTGGCCTTGCCGGGTGTTCTACGCGCGAAACGCAGCCTACGTCTGGGCCCCGCAGCAGCAATGCGGATTCACCATCAACCGGCTCCTTTGACATCACCGATCAGAAGGGGCGGACAGTCACCTTCGACCGTCCTGTGGAGCGGATTGCAACGACAGTAATTCCAGCGCCGTCCATGCTTATCGCTGCAGACCAGGGTATGGACAAACTGGTTGCCATCAATAAAGCCAGCAAAATGCAAGCAAAGCGCGGATTCCTCGGCGAAATGTTCCCTGAACTAATGAAGCTTCCGGAAGCTGCAGCCGGAAATGACTTCGTCCCAAGCATTGAAACTATTGCCGCGCAGAATCCCGATGTTGTTATCCAGTGGGGACATCTGGGCAACGACATCGTTGCGCCGATTGAACAAGCCGGGCTTGAACTACTGCTCATCCTGTATGGAACGCAGGAAGACCTAGAGACCTGGGTGTCCATGTTCACTAAACTTGTCGGGAAACCGGAGCGTGGCCAGAAGATTCTGGGCAATATGCACCGTGACCGCAAAGCCGTAGAAGAGGCCGTTGCCAAAACGAAACAGCGCCCTCGTGTGGTCCAAATCTTCAACTACGACGAAATGCAGGTCGCAGGCACCGATTCCTACATGGACTTCGGGATGACTCTAGCCGGCGGCGAAAACGTAGGCACGAAGGCAGGGTCAGGCTCATCAATCAAGGTGTCCAAAGAAGAACTCTTGTCGTGGAACCCGGAAGTTGTGCTCATCGGCAACTTCTCCACGGCTACTCCGGACGCCATGTATTCGGATCCGTTCTTTGCAGATATGGATGCCGTCAAAAACAAGCGGGTGTACAAGATTCCAAACGGCGGCTTTGCGTGGGATCCGCCAAGCAATGAATCGAATCTGATGTGGCAGTGGACAACCTCTTTGCTTCACCCAGAGGTCGCTGATTTCCCACTTCGCGACAACATGAAAAAGGCGTACGAGTTCCTCTACGACCACAAGCTCACCGATGAACAGATCGACCGCATCCTCGCGGTTCCTGCGAATGCACAGAGCAAAAGCTATGACCGTTTCCGTTAAACTATCCGGACAAAGCGAAGCGCGAGAGCTTCCCGCTGCTTCCGACCACGCTGAAGGTTTGCACCACCGCAAGTCTGTCGGTGTGCTCATCACTGCCGCAGTAGCGGTTTTTGCAGTCTTCATTGGCGCGTTGTCCGCTGGACGCTTTCATGTTCCATTCAATGAGGTGCTTCGCATACTGATTGGTCACTACTTTGACCTACGGCAAACATGGACCACACAAGAAGAGCAGGTAGTCCTCGGCTCACGGCTGCCCAGAGTGCTACTGGCCATGATTGTCGGCGGTGGGTTGGCGCTTGCCGGCGCAACCCTGCAAGCGGTATTCCGCAACCCGTTGGTCAGTCCACAAGTCATCGGGGTCTCTTCTGGCGCTTCATTCGGCGGTGTTATCGCGCTGCTGCTTGGCCTCGGAACTTTCTGGCTCATCGGCTTTTCTTTTGCTATTGGGCTGCTATCCATTTGGATTGTCATCAGCGTTGGAAAAACACGCAGTGGCGGCTCCATCCTGATGATCGTCCTGGGAGGTATCGTCGTCAGTGCACTTTTTTCTGCCTTGGTGTCCCTAGTGACCACAATCGCGGACCCCTACACCACCTTGCCGTCAATCGTCTTCTGGCTCATGGGTTCGCTTAGCGCCGCATCGTTGTCAAAAGTGGTGGTCGCACTGGTGCCTATTGCGCTCAGCGCCACGATCGTTTTGAGTTTGCGCTGGCGCATTAACGTTCTGAGCCTTGGCGATAACGAAGCACGTTCACTCGGCATCAATCCCCAACCATTGCGCATCGCCTTGTTGGCAATGGTGGCTCTGATTACTGCAGGTGCCGTTGCAGTTTCCGGCGTGATTGGCTGGGTTGGTCTTGTCGTGCCTCATATTGCGCGGCTGCTTGTCGGTCCCGATCATCGAACCCTGTTGCCGCTGTCCATCCTCATTGGTGCCGGATACCTCGCACTCATTGACACCCTGTCGCGCTCTGTTGCCAGTGCAGAATTACCCGTCGGCATTCTCACAGCTGTCGTCGGTGCACCGGTATTCATTTGGCTTCTTCGGGTATCTCACAAGAACGCAGCAATCGAGGACTAAGCATGCCCGAAACAACTCTTCGTACCAACGACGTCGGATTCCGTTACGGCGAGCGGTGGATCTTCCGCAACGTCAATATTTCCATCGCCTCTGGCACAATCACCAATCTGCTCGGGGCGAATGGCGCTGGAAAGTCCACCCTATTGAGCTTATGCGCGGGCATTACTGCCCCGACCCATGGCACGGTGACTAGTACTGGCGAAATCGGCTTCGTGCCACAGGCCACCGCTGGAGTGTTCCCTTATACGGTTTTCGACATGGTGTTGATGGGGCGAGCCCGAAAACTCGGCATGTTTGCGCAGCCCGGCTCGGAAGATTATCGAGTTACGGCCAACGCCCTTGAGCGCGTGGGCCTGTTGCATGTAGCCAGCAGTCCCTTCCTTCGACTGTCCGGCGGCCAGCAACAGTTAGTGCTCATCGCACGCGCGCTAGCTACCGAATGCCAAACCCTCATCCTCGACGAGCCAGTATCGGCACTCGACCTGCACAATCAAGCCTTGGTGTTGCAGCTGCTTGCAGATCTGAAAGCAGAAGGAATGGCGGTGATGCTGTCCACACACAGTCCGGAACACGCGTTGCATCTTGGCGGACAAACTCTTGTTCTGGGTTCCACCGGCACTGTCCATGCAGGCCGGACCCACTCTTTGCTTAATGACGAAGTGCTGAGCGATCTGTACCGAATTGACCTGTTCCGGCACACCATCCCAGATGGCAATCGTAGCCGGGAAGTGCTTGTCACCAGATACGAAAGCGTCCACCAACAAGAAAAGGATTCTTAAATGACTGATAAACAAGCCAAACTAGTTCTGTACCTTCGCATGGGCGCGACCTCGATGGTGCCGCCGCAGACGCCATCACTGAACGAAGTACGGCACTTGGATGCCTACGATTTTCCAGATGCAGACCTGTCTGGTGTATCCGGTGTGCTTATTTCGATGGCAGTGGACCAACAGTTCTTGTCGACCTGTAGCGATAAGCTCGAGGAGTTTATCCGTCAGGGTGGTCGGGTTGCGCTGATGGGCCACCCGGTTGTGAAGTTCTTGCCTGGTCAGGGCGATTTCCGCAAGCTTGACTATGCAGCACCCGCTGAGTTGTATCTATCCGCGGGTGACGCACACCCAGTGTGGAATGGAGTCGATTTTCTGGATATTTCCGCACGGCGCGGCGTCACGGGTTTTTATGCGCGGGGATACACGCTCAACCATCCACGTGGTGCAGTGATTGCCTCGCACATTGGACCGCACAAGCTGCCTGTTGATTACGTCTACGCCTATGGAAAAGGTCAGGTACTCATTCATCCAGGAATTGAACTTGCCGTTTTTGCGGGTGACCAGAACTCTGCCGCACGAATCCACCCACAGCTGATTGATTGGTTGCTATCCCGATGAAAAATTCACTACCACACACGGTCCTTCCCGATGGCTCGGTATTAAAGAGGACTGACCAGGCGCCGTTGGACGCTAGCCGCCTCGCGATTGTGCATAATGGCTGCTATTTTCACCTGACCACAATGCGAGACCCGGCTGTACTTGCCCATCAGCCAACCTGGTTCTACCTGCCGAAGCTGCAGCCAGGTGATTTGGACGGATTCGAGACAGTGATTCTGGCCGACCGTATGCACCCAGACCTGGTTCGCGCCCATGCCGACGAGTTCCTTGAAGTTGCACAGCGTGGCAACACCTTGGTTGTCCTGGGCATTAATGAAGCCGAAACCTGGGTACCTGGCCTTATTCATATGGATCGGCCTACCAATTTCTGGTGGTGGTCTGTGGGTGAAGACCCAGGAATTCGTTTGGATTCGCCAACGCATCCAGCCTGGAAGTACCTGACTTCCAAGGCCACTATTTGGCATCACCATGGCGCTTACCTTAGCGAATCGGCCGGGGCGCAGACACTGGTTCGTCTGGACGAGAAGAATGCTGCCGGGAACTGGGAAGAAGTTGGCGCGATTGTTCTGGAAGACAGCTCGTCAACGCCTGGGCGAATCATTACGACCTCGCTTGACCCTTTCTTCCACCACGGCAGTAATTTCATGCCTGGCTCCACTCGTTTTCTATATAGTCTGTTGCGCTGGGTAGACCACAGCTAGCGGGTACGCTCCTTACTCTCCCGCAAGCGGCCTACCTCCCCGAGGCCGTGCCCGTACGCTTTTAGTCCACGCTTTCCGACGGAATCTGCTCAGCGATGCTCCCGATGAATTAGACATCGTCGTCCTCCACGCCGTTGCCGCGGGCCCGGCGTGTACTTGGGCGGCACATGCCAAGGCCGCAGATTTATTTATTGAGATTCCGTGCACGGATGACGCACAGAAATTAGTCACGTTACCTAACGTTTCGGTGCAGTGGTTGGCGCGGAGAAGGATACGTGTGCTGCCCCGGGCAATGTTCCGGATGAGCTGATGTATTCCAGCGTGGTAGAGCCGGTTCAACCGACCGGCCACCACGAGATGAATAGGCCCCCAATCCTCCACAGCCGATCGCTAGGTTACCTCTTTCCCTAAGTTGACGCATTACGCCTTAGGGCGGCATTGCGTTTCTAGCGAGGCTGGGAGATGCACGAAACAACAAACCCCCAGCTCCTACATAGGAACTGGGGGTTTGTCAGTGGAGTCGCCGGGAATTGAACCCGGGTCCTTCGTCTCTTTGCTAGGGCTTCTCCGTGCGCAGAATGGCGGTTTTCGCCTTACTCGACCCTCTGACTCAGCCAAACATGTTCAGAAGACGGGCCCAGTCACCAGTGTGGTGTCCCCCTGCACTCCCGGTGACTCAGGTGCGGGGTGAGTCATCTAGCTGATGCCAGGATCCGGACCGATGACCCGTCCGGGCTGACAGACACGCGGTCGCTGGGTTAATTAGGCAGCGAGGGCGTAGTCACGCTGAGAGTTCTTCTCTGCGTTTATTGGTTGCTACGACGCTTACGGTGGTCTCTAGCCTGCACCGGCACGCTTCCCCTAGCTAAATAAACGAAGTCGAAACCGATCGACCCCATTTGCCGCTCAGCGGGTACGCACTTCAACCAAGCGGATAATTCATCCTAGCCGCCTTATATCACAAGGTCAAGAGCCTTACGCGCCAACCGTCCCGCAGCTTCGTTCGCAGTCACTGAGGTAGTTGAGCACCTGCACCCCAAACTCTTCGCGCGCAGCGTCCAACCCGCCAAGCACCTGCGCCAGCGCATCCACCGAAAATGCTGTGGTTTGAATCATAAACAGCAGCATCGTAGCCATACGGTGTGCGTCACCCTGCCGAATCAATCGACCACCGCCCCCACAGCCGGAGCTTTGTGCTTCTTGAACCTGCTTAATCAGCGTTTCCATCCGCTGGTTCGCCAGCAATTGCGGCGGCGCTTGATTCTGGAAAATCGCGAAGGTGAACACGCGCGGATCCGATTCAATCAGGGACGCGTACAGCTCATTGGTCCGCAGCGCAGTTTCCAAAGCCAGCACGCATTCCACAATCTCGTTAACGGTCGTGGCGTGGTCTGGTATCACTTCCAGCACTTTCATTGCGTCAGCACGCAACACCTGTGCCAACGCTTCGTCCACGCTTTTATATCGCACATACACTGTCGGCCGGGATACTCGGGCATCACGGGCAATCGACGCAATGGTCGTCTTTCGCACGCCCTGGTGGATGAAGCTGGCACGTGCTGCTTCATGAATCACTGAATCGATGGAGTTCGTCCGATTCACAGTGTTGTTGATAGTCATGTGCGTTAACCCTAACGGCATTAACTAAAGCCTAGTTTGTGTGCAAAGCCATCCTACTGATAGCTATTTTCATCACTCTACCTGGAATTATAGGAAAAAAATAAATGTACTGCACTAGGCGTTGATGCCCTTGATTTTCCGGCCCAGCTCCCGAGTAATCTCTCGCTCTTCCGTGCGACGTTTAATATCCTGCCGCTTGTCATAATCCTGTTTACCCTGCGCAAGCCCAAGTTCGACTTTCATCCGGCCGTTCTTGAAATACAGGCTCAGCGGTAGCAGGGTTTTATTGCCGTCACGCACTTTGCCCATCAGCGAGTCAATCTCCCCGCGGTGCAGCAGCAGTTTGCGGTTGCGTTTCGGCGGGTGGTTCGTCCAGGTGCCATGCGAATACTCCGGGATATGCAGCCCGCGCAGCCACACTTCACCGTCATCGATGGTGGCAAAAGCGTCAACCAGGCTCGCTTTGCCTTCCCGCAGTGCTTTCACCTCGGTACCTACCAGCGCAATGCCCGCTTCGTAGGTCTCTAGGATATTAAAGTCATGCCGAGCTTTCCGGTTCGTCGCTACGATACCGGCGGATTCAATCTTGCTGCTCTTCTTCGACTTCTTAGCCATAGACGTTCAACCGTACTACCCTTCCAGCTCTTCACCAATCTCCAGCCAGCGCATTTCGAGCCCTTCGCGCTGCTCAGCTACTTCCTGACGTTCCTTATCCAACTCCGCCAACTTCGCGGTATCCAGGTTGGCGATGTCCGCGCTCACGGCCGCCAGTTCGGCCTCCAGCTGCGTTTCCTTCTGCTGCAGTTTCTGCATCTGCCGTTCAATCTTCGACATTTCCTTATGCAATTCCCGCTGCTGCTGGTTGCTCAACTTTGGTGCGGCCGTTGCGGTTTCCGCGGTGTCCCCGCCCTTCTGGGCTTGTTGACGTTTTGGGGCAGCCCCACCAATGTCCGCAGCCGCAAGCTCCCGACGTCGCGCCAAATAGGATTCGATTCCTCCTGGCAGGTTGGTCAGCTTGCCATCGCCAAACAGTGCATAAGTGACGTCACAAACTCGTTCCACCAAGTAGCGGTCGTGCGAAATGATCACGAGTGTGCCCGGCCAGTTATCCAGCAGGTCTTCTAGTTCCTGCAGGGTGTCAATGTCCAAGTCGTTTGTTGGCTCGTCAAGAAGCAGTAGGTTCGGCTCGGACATCAGGACGCGGGTCAGCTGGAGCCTGCGGCGCTCACCACCGGAGAGGTCTTTGATCGGGGTGCGCTGCCGTTTCGGGGAAAAGCCGAGCCGCTCCGCTAGCTGCGATGCGGTCAGTTCACCTTTACCGAAATCGATGCGCGCCGCGACATCTTCAACAGCATCGAGCACACGCATGTCCATTGGCAGATCATCGAGTTCCTGGCGCAGCCAACCCAACCGCACCGTTTTGCCTTCGGTGCGTCGGCCCGATTCCAATTCCTTTTCCCCAGCAATCGCCCGCAACAGTGTGGTTTTACCGGAACCATTCACACCAACGAGGCCGATGCGTTCGCCCGGCGCGAGCCGCCACGTCAGGTCTTCGACCAGCACTCGACCATCCGGCGATGCCAGCGTCGCATCTTCCAGGTTCACCACAATCTTGCCTTGGCGGCGCTGCGAGAACTTCATCAGTTCAATCTTGTTTCGCGGCGCCGGCACATCCGCAATCAGCGCTTCAGCAGCTTCAATGCGGTAGCGCGGCTTCGAGGTGCGCGCTGGTGCACCGCGGCGCAACCAAGCCAATTCTTTGCGCGCCAGATTCTGGCGGCGCTGTTCCATCGCATCGGCTTGGCGCGCTCGTTCCGCCCGGGCAAACGCCCAGTCGTTATAGCCGCCTTCATACACATCAACCTGTCCGTCATGGACTTCCCACGTCAGCGTCGCCACTGTGTCAAGGAACCAACGGTCGTGTGTGACAACCACGAGGGCGCAGTCCCGGGCCAGCAGGTGCTGCGCCAGCCATTCCACGCCTTCAATATCCAGGTGGTTGGTCGGCTCATCCAGCACCAGCAGGTCAAGTTCGCGCACCAGCGCCGCACCGAGGTTTGTGCGACGGCGTTCGCCACCGGACAGCTCCCCTACTTTCGTGTCGAGCCCCAAATCTGTCAGGCCGAGGCCCTCCAGAATGTCACGAATCCGCGCCTGCGAGGCCCATTCGTACTCCGCCAGCCCCAACGGGGCTAGCACGACATCAGCAATGGTGGCGTCGTCATCAAGATTGGCCTGCTGGGTCACCACAGCCATCCGCAGGTCCGTCATATGCGAAACTCGGCCGGAGTTCGGCTCTTCGGTATGCGTCAACACGCGTAACAGGGAGGATTTACCACCGCCATTAAGGCCAACAACGCCGATGCGGTCGCCCTTTTGGACGCCCAGACTCACCTCGTCCAGCACCGTCTTCAGGCCATAATTCAGCGTCACATTTTCCGCATTGACCAGGTTTACTGGATGGGCTGCCACGAACTACCTCACTCCGATTGTCGTTTTACGTGTCCAACTACTTAACCAGTTACTTCACTAAATGCGCGCCAGTGGCTGGCGAACTGGTCGTGAGCACCCGGCCACATTCTGGGTTAGCCGCCAGCTCATCTGCCACCTGCAGTGCTACCTCCGCCGACTCGCACAGGAAGGCACAGGTCGGACCGCTACCCGACACCAATGCGCCCAACGCCCCAGCGTCGGTCCCCACCTGCAGGATGCGAGCGACATCAGCGCGCATCTCCGTTGCAGGTATCTGCAGGTCATTGTGCAAGTGCTTTGCGACGGATTGGATGTCAGCGCTAGCTAAAGCACGCAACAATTCCATTGGCTGCGCAAGCCGCGCATAGTTATCTGGCCGGGTTAGGTCAGTGCGCAGTTCATCGAGGCGACGGAATACTTGTGGTGTGCCGAGTCCCTCATCAAAAAAGGCTAATGCCCAGTGTAGCTGCCCACGGGTGAGCACCTGGGTCAACTCTTCCCCACGACCGGTACCAATAGCGGTCCCGCCATGCAGGCAAAACGGCACATCAGAACCAAGTTCCGCCGCGACTTCGAAGAGGTCTTCGCGAGTCAGACCTAACTGCCACAGTTCATTCGCCGCCACCAATGCTGCTGCCGCATCAGCGGAACCACCAGCCATACCACCGGCCACCGGAATCGCTTTGTCGATATGAATGTCGACTGGCACGCATTCATCCGAGCGGACGAAACCGCGTTCCATCGCTAGGTCGATTGCCCGCCACGCCAAATTGGACTGATCGGTGGGGATGTCGGCGGCATCTGGGCCGGCAACCGTCAGCTTATGGACCGCAGACTCCGCGGACTCCAACGCCCAATCCAACGGAGTCAAGGTGACGCGAGTTGCCAAGTCCACCGACTGAAAAACGCTCACCAAATCATGGAAGCCGTCGCTACGGCAATCCCCAACCCCCAGGTGCAAATTCACCTTGGCGTGGGCAACAGCGGTTACTGGGGCGGAGCCAGCATTGCGGTGGTCATAGTTCACAATGCCGTCATTGTACTCAAGGCGCTTCTAGGACAGCTGCGCGAGGTGCACAAACTGCGCGGTAGTGAGCTTTTCACCCCGCAACTTCGGGTCAATGCCCGCCGCCACCAGCGCCTGCTCCGCGGCAGCTGGGCTGCCATATACCGTGCCCAATGCCACGCGAAGTGTCTTCCGACGCTGAGCAAAAGCGGCATCCACCAGCGGCCACACTTTCCGCCGCAGTTCTTCCGTCACGGGCCACGGCGCGGTGTTTTCGTCAAAAAGCTCCATATAGACCAAGCCGGAATCAACTTTCGGCACTGGCCAGAATACGTTTGGGCCGACGGTTCCGGCGCGGCGGACGGTGCCATAAAAACCGGCCTTGACCGATGGGACGCCGTAGGTGCGGCTGCCCGGTTCCGCGGCGAGGCGTTCGGCGACCTCCAACTGCACCATCACGAGGACGCGGCGCAGGGACGGAACCTCTGCCAGCAGATGCAGCAGCACCGGAACCGCGACGTTATACGGCAGGTTCGCTACCAGCGCCGATGGGGCGCCAAGGTCCGCGCCGGAGACCACCAGCGCGTCAGAGAGCACCACGTCGAGGTTCTCGGCTTTGCTCGGTGCCCGCTCCCCCACGGTCGTCGGCAGTTGGGCAGCAAGCGGCGGGTCAATCTCAATCGCTGTGACGTGCCGTGCGACCTCCAGCAGCGCCAACGTCAGTGAACCCAGACCGGGGCCCACTTCAACGACATGGTCATCGGCGGTGACACCACCGGCGGTAACAATGCGCCGAACCGTATTCGGGTCGTGCACAAAGTTCTGGCCCAGTTTTTTCGTAGGCGAAATACCAAGCTGCTCGGCGAGCGTCCGAATTTCAACGGGGCCAAGCAGTTGGACAGTGGAGTTTTGGTCGGTCACAACTTCAGCGTAGCTACTGGACTACCGCAGGCCCATCTTCGCAGTACAGGCTGGCCATGCTCCCCAACCCTGACCTGCGCGAACCTTCTCGGCAACCGCAATCTGCTGCTCACGGGAGGCCATATGGGCTGCTGGGGCGTACTCAGTGCCGCCGAATGCTGCCCACGTCGATGGGGTGAACTGCAGGCCACCGGAGAAACCATTGCCGGTGTTAATCGACCAGTCGCCGCCAGCTTCGCACTGTGCCAGCTGGTCCCAGACGCTGCCGTTGGCGACAGCTGGTGCTTCATTCTTTGGCTTGGTGCCACGAGTAATCTTCGCGGCTTTCGCGGCCTTCAGTTCCTTCGCGGAGACGGACTTCCGGTCAGATTCCTTACCGTTGACCATGGTCACGGTGTACAGAACTTCCTTTTCACCGTCGACGCCCTCTTCGGTGACTTCTTCGTCACCTTCGGTCATTTCTGGGTCATCGGTGTACTCCGGCTTCGCTTCAAAGGTTTCAGTCTCGGTGACCTGCTTCTTCTCCACACGAGTGATCTTGATGGCGGTGCCGTCAGTGACCTTCGCATCCAGCGCCGGGGTGACCTTATCGTGTTCGCCAAGTTCGACACCGCGCTCTTCAAGGACTTCCTCGACGGTGGAGCCAGCAATGTTCATCTTCACGGTGCGGCCAGCGCCGTCTTTGACGGTGATGTCGTGTGGGGTGCGCACCTTCACTTCCATGCCGTCATCAGGGATTTCGGCATTGAGTGCAGCGTTGGTGACGGTTTTACCGTCTAAGTTTCCGACCTGTTCAACCAGCTCATCGATGGTAAGCGCGGTGGACATAATCTGCTTGTTTTCCCCGTCAATCGACAGGGTCACTGGGCGCAGGTTCCGAACGGTAATGGTGTCGTTATTCGCCACTACTTGGTCAATGCCCGGTGTCACTACGCTTTTATCGCTGACCTCAATGTTGGCCTGCTTCAGGACGGAGGCAACATTGCCGCGCACGGTGGTCAGCTCGACGGCTTCCCCGTTGACGTCCAGGGTGATGGTTTTCGCGTTGGCTACTGCAGCACCACCGCCAGCTACCAGGGTCATCAGCATGCCGCCGGTTGCTAGGCGCAGCGTGGTCGATGAAGAGCTATTCAGGCGGTTAATAGTGCGCTTGTGTCGTGCCACTGTGAGGTACTTCCTAAGTCTTTAGCTCGGCTGGCCGGTCTTCAATGGCCGAGCAAACAATGAACATCACAATACGATAACAGCAACCGCTTGTCGAATGGTTTTATTTTTAGCTGATGTCGTAAATTCGTCGCGCATTTGCGGTCACAGTGGCAGCCAATTCTTCTGGCGCATCCCCCCGAACATCGGCGAGCAACCGCGCGGTATGGCCAATAATCCCAGATGAATTGCGGGATCCACGGAATGGTTCCGGAGTCATATACGGCGCATCGGTCTCCACAAGAATCTGATCCTGCGGGCACAGTTTCGCTGCGGCGCGCAGTTCGTCATTGCGCTTAAATGTGACGTTTCCCGCAAAAGACAGCACATATCCGCGCTCAATCGCCTCTTCCGCCACCGCCAGCGGCGACGAAAAGCAATGCAAAATCACCGTTGTTACCGGTTCGATATCCGCCAGCACCCGTAGCAGGTCCGTGTCAGCTTCTCGGTTGTGAATCATAAGGGGCTTATTGACGGATTGGGCCAGCTTCGCATGCCACCGCAACGATTCTTCTTGCTCTTCCCGGTTCGCACAGTTGTCCATGTCTTCGAGCCAGTACCAGTCCAGCCCGGTTTCCCCGACTGCCACGACCCGCGGCTGCGCTGCCAATTCAGCCAGGCGCGCTTTCACATCGTCGCTGTACACCAGCTCTTTCGCCCGAGTCGGGTGAATGGCAACGGCTGCCCACACCCGCGGGTCCATGGTGGCGTGTTCCGCCGCAAGCTCGGCCTCAGCTAGGCCATCGCCGACGGTGCAGACTCCCACCACGCCAGCTGCTTCCGCCTTATCCAGCAGTTCTTTGACCTCTTCGGCAGTCTTGGCACCAGTACTGGCCAAGTGGGTGTGCGCGTCAAATAGTGGGGTCAGGTATTCAGCTGGTTGTGCAATTGGGCGGGGTTTGCGGGCCATTGCGGCGGGGTCTCCGTTCTCCTATTCGGATTCTTTGGGCTGCACCGGTGCCCATTCCGGACCGGTTTCGCCAAGCTCCACGTCCAGCTTCTGGAATAGTGGCTTGGGCTTCGCCAGTTCGGTTCCTGGCTCCATTGGGGTACGACCCCAGTGCGCCTGCTGGTCCTGGTAGTTGCCGGTGATGATTGGGTAGCTGCGGCCAGCCTCTGGCACGCCGACGCCCTGCACTTCGACATCAAAGTCGTCGGTGACTTCTTCAATCTGTGGCATCGCAGCCCAGATGCCGGTGCGGCCCAGGGTTTCGTGAATCTTCTGCGCACTTTCCGGCAGGTATGGCGTCAACATGGTGTTGACATCCGAAACCACCTGCAGTGCAGTATGCAGCACGGTCGCGAGGCGTTCGCGCTGGCTCTCATCCTTCGCGAGCTTCCATGGTTCCTGCGCAGCAATGTACTGGTTTGCCCGACCGGCAATGCGCATCGCTTCGGTGATACCTGCCTTGAACCGGGATTTGCTCAGTGCGTCGCCAACAAGGTCGAAGGCGGCGGCAGCTTCGTCAAGCAGCTCGAGATCGGCGTCAATAAGCTCCCCTGGGGTTGGCACCGCGCCGAAGTTTTTGTGGGCCATGGACACCGTGCGGTTGACCAGGTTGCCCCACTCGTTCGCCAACTCATTGTTGACGCGGCGCACGAATTCATCCCAGGTGAAGTCGGTGTCGTTGTTTTCTGGGCCGGCAACTGCGATGAAGTAGCGCAGTGGGTCGGCGCCGAATTCCGCCAGGAAGTCCTTGACGTAAATGACGACGCCCTTGGAGGAGGAGAATTTCGAGCCGGACATGGTCAGGTACTCGGAGGAGACAACCTCGGTTGGCAGGTTCAGCATGCCGAACTCGCCTGCGTCGCCGCCCTTAGCGCCGGTGCCCTGGTAACCGAGCAGTTCTGCTGGCCAAATCTGGGAGTGGAACGTGATGTTGTCCTTACCCATGAAGTAGTAGGACTCGGCGTCGGCATTCCACCACTTGCGCCATGCTTCTGGGTCGCCGCTGCGCACGGCCCATTCGATGGAGGCAGACAGGTAGCCAACCACCGCGTCAAACCACACGTACAGCTTCTTAGCGTTGTTATCTGCCCAGCCGTCCAGTGGAATTGGCACACCCCAGTCGATGTCACGGGTCATCGCGCGTGGCCGCAGGTCCTCCAGCAGGTTCAGGGAGAACTTCAGCACATTCGGACGCCAGTCTTCGCGTTCCTTCAGCCATGCGCCGAGCGCTTCAGCGAGGGCCGGCAGGTCCAGCAGGAAGTGTTCCGTTTCAACGAACTTCGGGGTTTCGCCGTTGATTTTCGACACTGGGTCGATGAGGTCGGACGGGTCGAGCTGGTTACCGCAGTTGTCACACTGGTCACCGCGGGCGCCGCTGGCACCACAAATTGGGCAGGTGCCTTCGATGTAGCGGTCCGGCAGGGTGCGGCCAGTCGATGGGCTGATCGCGCCCATGGTGATTTGGCGGATCATGTAGCCATTGTCGTGCAGGCCACGGAAAAGCTCTTGCACCACGGCGTAGTGATTACGGGTGGTGGTGCGGGTAAACAGGTCGTAGGACAGGCCAAGGCCCGCCAGGTCCTGCACAATCTGCCGGTTGTAGCGGTCCGCCAGTTCCTGGACGGTGACGCCTTCTTTTTCGGCTTGTACCAGCAGCGGAGTGCCGTGCTCGTCGGTGCCGGACACCATCAGAACGTCATTGCCCGCCATTCGCTGGTAACGGGCAAACACGTCCGATGGCACACCAAACCCGGCCACGTGGCCAATATGGCGGGGACCATTTGCATATGGCCAGGCAACAGCAGTCAGCACAGTCTTCGACATGGGTAACAAGCCTAGTGGACGCGGGGTACTTCAGTGCACCGGGGGTTTATTTGAACTTCAGAGCTTTTTGACGAGCACGTTCGTCGCGCTGGGTTTGCCGTCGAAGTTGGTTTTCGCTGCGGCGCTGCGCCTGTACTTCCTTGCGTTCAGCGGCTTCGCGGATGCGGCGCTCACGGGCCATCTGCAGCGCGAAGATACGTTGTTCGCGCTGGTCCAGGTACATCGGGTCTTGTGTGAGGCCGCGGGTAAGCGAAATCATCAGGCCGATAATGACGAAGACGAATGGTGTAGACGCCAAAATGGTGACCGACTGGACATTACCCAGGGCATCTTCACCGCCGGTGAGCAGCAGCAACAGTGCAATCGCGCCGGTGGCAATACCCCAGAAGGCCACGACCCAGCGGGAGGTTGCCAGTCGGCCGTTCTGGCTCATGGTGGCCATCACGGTTGAGGCAGAGTCCGCGGAGGTGATGAAGAAGGTCGCCAGCAAAACCATGGCAATCATCGAAGCGGCGGTGCCAGCTGGGAAGGAGTCCAGCAGGCCGAAGAGCTGTTCTTCCACCGAGTCAGCGGCGATTGATTCGCCGGCCTGTTCGGCCTTAATCGCCGAGCCACCGAAGATGGCGAACCAGACGACGGACACCGCTGATGGCACCAGCAGCACGCCGAAGACGAATTCGCGGATGGTGCGGCCGCGGGAAATGCGGGCCAGGAACATACCAACGAATGGGGACCAAGACAGCCACCATGCCCAGTAGAAGATGGTCCAGCCGCCGAGCCATTCACCGGCGGTGCCATTTGCGGAGTCCGCGGTGCGGCCCGCCATCTCAAAGAACTGGTCGAAGTAGTTGGCAATGGATGTTGGGATGAGGTTCAGGATGGCGACCGTTGGGCCCAGCACAAAGACGAAGAGTGCCACCAAGCCAGCCAGCACCATGTTGGTGTTGGACAGCAGTTGAATACCTTTACTCACACCCGACAGTGCTGAGGCCAGGTAGCCGAGTCCCAGGATGACCACGATGCCCACGAAGGTGAGGTTGCCTGGGTTAGTAATGATCTCATTAATCGACAGGCCGGCCTTAATCTGTGCCGCGCCCAGACCCAGCGAAGCTGCGGTACCGAAAACGGTGGCGAAAATTGCGAGCGCATCAATGAGCTTGCCGATGACGCCTTCGGCGGCGCGGGCACCAATGAGCGGGATGAACGCCGCGGAAATCAGCTGCTTACGACCCAAGCGGAAAGAGCCGTATGCGATCGACATGGCAACAATGGCGTAGAGCGCCCACGGGTGCAAGGTCCAGTGGAACATGGTGGTAGCCATGGCAGTGCCAACCTCATGTGGCTGGTGGCCAGGTACGCCATCGGAGTAGTAGGTCAGCGGTTCGGCAGCACCGTAGAACATCAAACCGATGCCCATACCGGCGGCGAACATCATCGCAATCCAAGAGACGTAGTGGAACTCCGGTTCCTCATCATCTTTGCCCAGTTTGATGGCACCGAAGCGGGAGACGGCGATTGCCAGCACGAAGAACACCAGGATGGTGCCATTGAGGACAAACAGCCAGCCGAAGTTGTCGACAACGCTGCTCAAGGTGTCGTTGGCGAAGGTGGCGAAGTGGTCTGGGGCGATGAGGCCCCACAACAGAACGGCGACGATCGCGATTCCGGCCATGCCGGTCACAGTCCAGTCAATGAGGGGACCATCGGTATCGTCGATTGCCAACGGGACATCCTCCTCGGTTGGCAATGGTGCGGTGGTTTCAGTGACGACGGTAGTGTTCGGACTCTCAGCTTCTTCTATCGACTCGCTATGGTTCTGCTCAGACATAACTTCCAGGGTTACGCAGATTTCCCTGGTTGGCTAATCACTGAGCGTCAATGTTGCCACTCGCCGGCACACTGTTATCGCGCCGTGATGTGCTCCACCGCTGGGTGTCCCCACCAACTGGGACAGACATTACATTGACATAACAATTAAGATTTCTCGGCGATGGTAGCGTCATAAAGCTCATTGACGGACACCCCAGCAAAGCCCGCCGCAACCTGTCGGCACGCCGCCTTCATCCGCATCCCCTGCCCCACCAACTCCTGCACCTGGCTGACAAGCTCCGCCAAATCCGGGGCAGCGTCAGCAGCCGACGCGCCCTCAATGACCACGGTGATTTCACCGCGCGCACCATCGACCGCCCAAGCCGCAAGCTCCGCGAGGGTGCCTCGGCGAACCTCCTCATGCAGCTTCGTCAGCTCGCGGCACACCGCCGCCCGCCGATCCGGGCCAAGCACCGCAACTGCGTCCGCCAACGTCTTATCCAACCGATGGGGCGACTCAAAAAAGCACACCGCACGACGTTCCGTGCGCAGCGTCTCCAGCCAGGCCCGGCGCGCACCCTGCTTCCGCGGAGCGAAACCGTCGAAAGCAAAATGACCAACGTTCAGACCCGACAGCACAAGGGCGGTTGTCACCGCTGACGGGCCCGGATGACATGTCACTGGCACATCCGCGTCGTGGGCAGCCTGCACAATCGCCAACCCCGGATCCGACACCACCGGCATGCCCGCATCCGACACCACCAGCACCATGCGCCCTGCTTTCGCCTGCGCAATCAAACCTTCCGTGCGTTCTGCTTCATTGTGGTCGAAGTTAGACACCACCTTCGCGCGCAGTTCTACCCCCAACGCGTTCGCCAACTGCCGCAGCCGACGAGTGTCCTCCGCAGCAATGACATCGGCCTGCGCCAGGCCCATCCGCAGCCGGTCAGTGGCATCGCCCAGATTTCCTAGCGGAGTTGCAGCCACCACAATGCCACCCCGAATTGGAGTCTGGGAAGTATCGAGTTCACCCGACGGTTCATGCATGGTCATGCCCCCATCGTTACACACCAACTATTGTCGGGGAGGTGACAGCCACGACCGAAGCGCAACCAACCGCGCCCACCACCTTCAAACATCCCGTGCTTGCACCACCGCGGCACTACCCGATGTTGGCGGCAGACTGGGCAATATTTGGGCTCTTCGGCTTCTTGGCGCTCCTCACACGCTTCATGTATTTGAACCGGCTCAGCGACGCTGGCACCCCGATTTTCGACGAAAAGCACTACGTCCCGCAGGCGTGGCAGATTCTCCGGTCAACCGACAATGCGCTGGTCGGAGGCATCGAAGACAACCCTGGATTCGGTCTGGTGGTCCACCCACCCCTGTCGAAGCAAATCATGGCAGTCGGAGAGTTCTTCTTCGGCTACACCCCATTGGGCTGGCGATTCATGGCAGCGCTCGCAGGCATCGCCGTGGTGCTGCTGGTGATGGCTATTGTGCGTCGCCTCACCCACGACCGCTGGGCGACGTTTGCAGCCGGTGTCCTTGCCATTGGTGAAGGAGTCTTGCTGACGAGCTCCCGCGTGGGGATGCTCGACATTTTCCTTACAGCCTTCGTCGTACTCGCCGCCTATTTTCTCATCGTGGACCGCGACGACGTCCACCGCCGGATGCACAGCGCTTATCTAGCTGGCCGGGTCTCTGTGAGCAGTCTCGGGCCGCGCTTTGGTGTGCGCTGGTGGCGTTTCGGTGCTGGCATTGCCTTGGGCCTGGCGTTGGGCGTGAAGTGGTCCGGACTGTATTTCATTGCCGCGTTCGGGCTGCTGACTTTCGGCTTCGACTGGGCATTGCGCAACCGCTACGGGGTCAAGCGGCCCCTTGTCGGCACCCTGCTGCGCGATGTGCCCGCTGCAGTGGCGTCCATTGTGCTGGTGCCAGCGGCCGTTCACCTGTGGCTATGGCGGGCCTGGTTCGCCTCCGAGACCAGCGTCTACCGGCACGTTGCCGGCACTGACACCGCCCCGCGCGAAGGACGGTCCGGTTTGCTGCCAGAAACTCTGCAGTCCTGGGTGTACTACCAAAACTCCGTGCTCGGCTTCCACGGTTCACTAACCACGTCTTCCGGCCATAAGCATCCATGGGAGTCCAAGCCTTGGCAGTGGCTCTGGTCCGGCCGCCCAATGCTCTACTACAACAAAGAAACTGACGGCTGCGGCGGAAAGTGCCACGAAGCGCTCATGCTTTTCGGCAACCCGGCCGTGTGGTGGCTGCTTGTCCCCGTCATGTTGCTGGCCACGTGGCTGTGGCTAGTGCGACTATCGCGGCGATGGGCACTGCCAGTTGTCGGGTTCATTGCTTCCTGGGCACCGTGGGTGGTCACCTACGACCGGCAGATGTACTTCTTCTACGCCACTGCGATGATCCCATTTGTCATCATTGCGCTGGCCATGCTGCTGGGGAAGCTGCGCCGCGCGCCATCCGGAGCCCTGTTGTACAGCATTTACCTTGGGGCCGTGACTGCCCTGTTCTTGTTCTTCCTCCCGCTGATGGTCGGTTTGGAAGTCTCGCAACTCGGGTGGGAGCTACGGATGTGGCTGCCGTCGTGGCAGTAACCGTCACTAAGCCTGGAAACCGTCAACCGGCCGAGCGGCAATGCCCCGCAACGCTGCGGACAGGTCTGGCCGGCCGAAAACCGTACCCACCCAAATCACCGCAATGGCCAGGCATGCGGTGACCAGCAATACCTGCGCCGCAATCGTGCTGAGCGTGAGGTAACCCAAGACCAGGTCGCGGGTAGAAAACCCCAGTGAAAACGCGGTGTATGCACCGAAAATCGGCAATGCCCCTGATGCCGACTGCGGTCGCCATGCCACCCAGAACAGGCCGAATGCCAACGCAATGCGGCTGGCCGCGGCGTCCACCAGCAGGCGCGCCGTAACGGGGTCCTGGGCTTCGCCGGCCGGGTTATTGGCAGCGGTGGTCAGCGGCAAGAACTGATCGGCAGCAGTTGTCCCCACCAGCAATTGCACCGCCCAGACCAGCAAAAACACCGCGACGAGCACCACGGAGATGCGGGCCAGCGCAATCGCCACCTGCCAGCCGGATACTCGGCGACGCGGCGACTGATCCATCGTCGACAAAATGGCATCCGACAGGTCTGGAACCTGCAGCTCAAGCTCTGGGGCTAGCCCAACGGAAAGCTTGCGGTTAATCGCGACCGCTTCATCGAACCACCGTTGGCAGTCCGCGCAGCCCGCAAGGTGGGCGTCGACAATATCGTCGTCAACGCCGCTATCCTCGCCGTCCAGACGAGCCGATAGTGCCCGCCGAACTTCCTGGCAGTCCATGGTGAAACCCTCGGTGAATCCTTAAGTGAACAGCTTGTCTAAGCTGGCGCGGCCTGCACCAAACGCAATCAGAATGATCAGCCCGCCGAATAGCGCTAACACTAATTCGGAACCACCGTCGGCAACAAAAATGCCATTCGTGGCGTGCGCGAACCAAAAGGCCAGCAGCATCTCCAGTGCCAGCACCGCGGCAACCGCTGTGGTCAGCAAACCGAGGATGAGCAGGCCGCCACCAAGCAGCTCCACGAACGCGGCAATCCACGCCGACACCGCAGCCTGCGGCACCCCCAGCGCCGCAAACTGGCCGCCGGTCTCTGGCATCGTGTCGACAAATACCTTGTCCCAGCCATGCGCAATGAAAATGACGCCGAGGATCAGACGCAGAACGACGAGCGCGGCATCACGGACCCAAGGATTATTCATGGCTAACAAGATACCTGTTTCAGCTGCGGAAGTGGCGGCACCATTCCGGGATACGGGCTGTAGTTACCAGCCGCCGCGACCGTGACCCGGCCCCTTACCGCCGTGGCCTGGGCCGTTACCGCCCTGACCTGGACCGCCGTGGCCCGGCCCCATCCCGCCACCGTTCAACCCGCGTGTAAACGCCTGCAGATGCCGCTTCGATGCCTCAATCAGGTTGCTATATGCCGACTTCAAGGCTTCATCGGTCGCGGCATCCCGCGCCTTCTCCAGGTCGGCAATGTCCTGCTTCTCCAGCTCGATTCCCACCTGGAAAGCTTCCGTCCGCGAGGTCAACCCCCGTTCCAGCCATCCGTCATACAGCGCCTGCAGCTCCGGGAAAGCGTAGGTGCCGGCAGGCAGCCCTTCCCCGGCGCGCGGCACCCCAGCTTCATCCAGCAGTTGTCCCAGCTGCTCCATGTGCATCTGTTCCGAATTCGGGATGTTCTCGAATTGCCGTGCCGGCCACTTCTCCCCAAGCGCCCGGTACAGGTCCCGCGCCATGCGCTCTTCTTCTTGCAGCAGCTGCAGCGTGGCCAGCTCATCGCTCAGCTGCGGCGAGGTTTCCTTCGGTTCCGGTTGCGGGTTCGTTTCGGTGTTGCTGTCCCCGCCGCCAATGGGGCTTGTTGACGAAAGTTTGGACGTCGCTTTAAAGAAGCTCACGAGAGCATCCGAAGAGCCGACGGCTCCCGCATCTGCTGGCTGCGCAGCCGCGGTCGGAGCGACGCTGAGTGCAAGAGCTGCTGTTGCTGTGACAGCAAGAGTGCGAGTCCATCGTGCGCCGGTTCGCGGAGCGCGGGAGTTGTTGAATCGTGCCATTGTTGGCTACTACCTTTCTGATTTTTCTGTGGTGCCGACATGGTGGCATAGGAAATGCACAATTTGAGCGACGATCCAGCCGTTGTTCCTGAGGTCACGCCCAATCTGAGATTGCCTTGTGAATATCGCTATATTCAGGCATTTTGGGAACTTCCGACTTCCCGAGGAATGGGGTACCGCCAGTGACTCCCACCACTTATGCCCACTGGTGTGACCTATGGATTGATAGATCAACTATCGACACAAATAGAAATATGGCGGAAGGTAAGCAAACACAAAAGAAGGGCCTCCCGAACCCCTTCGGAAGACCCTTCAAATCCACATTTCTTCTAGTAAATGCGTTGTCAAAATCGTAGCAGCGGCACCGGTCTGCAATGAAATCGCGAGCTACCCCTAGCCCGCGTGTCGGTGGTCCTCATCGGAGAACTCATCGTCAAGCTCTGGATGCCACTCGGTGTACTCCAGGTGTTCGAAGACTGGATCTTCGTCATCAATCTCCAGCACCACAGCGCCTGGGCGACGCAGTCGCTCCGGGATACCCATCTCGTCGGCGGCAGCAGTACGCACACCAAGTCGCGCGCGACGCAGGTAGTGAATTCGGCGCTTCCGCAGGGCCTTTTCCGCCAGCACCGTCTTACGCAGGTACCACAGGTACGCGCCAAGCAGTCCGGCAGCAGCCACTGGCACCGCCCACATCAGCGCCGACTTCAGCACCACAGCGGCAATCAGGGAGGCCACCAGCACACCAAGCAGCACCAGTACCCAGCGGCGACGGCGCTGGAATCGCAGCTCCGCATAGTGACGTTCTGCTTCCGGGTCCAAGTAGCCGCGGCCCTTTCGCCGACGCAGGAACTCGAGGTCCTCTTCGGTCAGCTCATCTGGGCTGTCCAACAGCGCTGCTTCATCCGCCGCGTCGTCCGCTGCGCCCTCAACAGCACCTGTTTCGTCCAATTGGCCATCAACCCCACCGGCGCCAGCGGCCACAGCATCATCAGCATCGGCAGTGGTTTCGGAGCCGTCAGCTTCCGCAAACTCCGGGTCACTATCCCCTGCGAAGCTGCGGTCCAAAGCTTCCGGGTGCTCGCTTTCGTCATCAAGCACCATCAAATCTTCCGGCAGGACGTAGCTGGACATCCATTCTTCATCCGCCGCGTCATCAGCCAGCACGTCCGTGCTGACCGAATCATCAGTGCTGTCCGCAATGATAGGGCTTGGTGACGTTAGCTCCGCCGCAGACTCAGATTCCGCATCGTCAGCATCTTCGGTATCGGTAGCATCATTAGCATCGTCGGCGTCATCAGCATCGTCGATCTCGACGGCTTCGAGTTCCAACACCTCATCACCATCAATGATGGCTTCCGGTTCATCCTCCACAATCAGCTGAGCTTCTTCGTCGCTCAGCTCGTCGGCGTCCACCGTTTCCAAGTCGTCGAGTTCTGGGTTGTGCTCACGGATATCGGCCCGCGTCACCTGCGGGCGACGCTTCCGAGTCGGCAACTCCGAGCCACCTTTGTGCAGCACACGGGTCTCGGTGAGGGCATCGGAGGTACGACGAATCGGCTTCATCGACTTGACCGCAAGTGGCGCCAGCACAAAGAGCCAGACCACACCGATCAGGATGAGCAGGAGGGAACTGGACAACGGACGGCCACCTTCCTGAATATGGATAACTGGCTTTACAGGTTAGTGATGAAGTTACTCAAGCCCGTGCAAACACGCCGCCGCATGCGTCACAGAAGCATCACAACAGCTCTAACTTACCGGCCGCAGCCAACCTCGCCACCGCAGAGCGCCGATGCTCCCCTGCTACCTGCGCCACCAACAAGTGGTCCTCCCAGCGGCCATCAATATGCAAATTAGCGCGCAGCAACCCTTCCTGCCGAAAACCATTCGCCGACAACACCGCACGCGACGCAGCATTATCTGGGCGCACCGTCGCCTCCACGCGATGCAACCCCACTGGGCCAAATGCATGGTCCACGCCAAGGGCCACCGCAGCAGTTGCCACCCCGCCGCCAGTGAAATTGCTATGCACCCAATAGCCAATCCAACAACTGCTGACCGGACGATGCGCAATATTTCCGAGCGTTAACTGTCCAGCGAAGTGACCATCGACCTCAATGACCATCGGCACTGCCGCCCCCGTCAGAGCCAAATGCCGCAACTGCTGAAATGATGAGCGCCAGCCCTGCCGGTCATGGGCCTGCGCCCACTCCCCTGCCACCGTCGGCTCATACGGGCGCAGCAACTCCTCATCCGAGACCCGTAAACGTCGCCACGCATCGCCATCAGCCCACCGCAATGGCCGCAACCCCACGGTGCCGCGGCGCGTGGCAACCTGCTCGGTGGAATATGGCCACCCGGGATGCATCGCCGAGTGTTTGCCCTGGCCAACGGGCGGCGCTGAAAGATACACCGGTAGCGAACCTTCCGTGAAGAAGCTGCCGCAGACTTAGCTGCGTTGGGACAAAAAGAGCACCTCGACAACATCACCCGGACGGATATCCGTGATGTCGTCTGGGATAACCACCAAACAGTTCGCTTCTGCCAGCCCCGCTAACAGGTGCGACGGCGCGCCAGTAGCTGCGCCCAAAGGCTGCACCAGATACTCGCCGGTATCTCGGTCACGCATCAGCTGGCCGCGGATATAACCGCGTCGACCCCAGACCGAGTCAACTGGTGAAATCACCCGAGCAGCAATAGTGCGACGGCGTGGGTTACGTTTGCCCAAGGAAATGCGAATCAGCGGCCGCACCATCACTTCAAATACGACCAACGCAGACACCGGATTCGACGGCAGCAAAAACGTCGGAATCTTATCGTCACCAAGCGTGCCGAAACCCTGCACCGAACCTGGGTGCATGGCAACGCGACTGACATCCAACTCGCCCAGTTCGGCCAGCACCTCGCGGAAGCGGTCCGCCGCGGCGCCACCGACAGCGCCGGAAATGACTAACACTTCGCTGCGCAGCAACTGCGACTCAATGATTTCCCGGATTTTGCGCGGCTCGCCGGACACCACACCCACGCGGTGCACCTCGGCGCCCGCCTCCCGGGCAGCAGCTGCCAGCGCATAGGAGTTCACGTCGTAAACCTGGCCGAGAGTTGGTTCGCGGTCAATATCGACCAGCTCCGCGCCGAAGGTCACAATCGACACCCGGGGCCGCGGATGGACCAGCACTTTCGACCGGCCGACTGCCGCAAGCAACCCCACCTGCGCCGGACCAATAATGCTGCCGGAGCTGACCGCAACATCGCCGGGCTGAATATCGTCACCAACGCGGCGCACAAAGTCGCCGGTTTTCACTTTCCGGCGCGGCGACACGCGCTTCTGCCCACGGTCAGACCAGCTCAGCGGCAACACCGCATCAGCCAGAGTTGGCAGCGGCGCACCGGTTTCCACCCGCACTGCCTGCCGTGGTTGCAGGCGCAGTGGGTGTTTCGAGCCAGCGGAGACATCGCCAACCACCGGCAGTGACACTTCCGCGACACTGTCATCGGCAGGGGCGTCGGCATCGTCACCGGTTGGTCGCGGCGTCATATCGACCGCGCGGACGGCGTAGCCATCAATCGCCGATTGCGGGAACCCGGGCAGCGCAACAGTGGCTTCAACTTCTTCGGCACACATCAAGTCGAGTGCTTCGGAAATGGCAACCCGAACTGGCTCCGGGCTCACCGCCGCCGCGGTGATCAGAGCCTGTTGTTCTTCCACTGAACGCATCTGCGTGGTCCCTCTCGCCTACCTCAGTTGCTTTCGTCTTCAGCCAGCCGCTTGGTAATAAATTCGCGTAGCGTCGGCCCGTAGGTCTCATCCTGCAGACCGAAGTGCACACACGCGGCAATGTAGCCGCCGGGGTTACCGAGGTCGTGGCGCACCCCATCATGCACCAGAATGTGCACTGGGTGGCCTTCCTGAATCAGCATTTCGATGGCATCGGTGAGCTGAATTTCGCCGCCACGGCCAGGCTTGGTGCGGCGCAGCGCGTCAAAGATCGCGCGGTCCAGCAGGTAGCGGCCGGTGGCCACGAGGTTCGATGGTGCTTCTTCCGGTGATGGCTTTTCCACCATGCCGGTGACCCGCAGGGTGCGGTCCATGCCGGTAGCTTCATCGGACACTTCAAAAACGCCGTAGTTGTACACCTGGCTCCGTGGCACTTCCAGTGCGCACAGCACGCTGCCGCCGAGCTTTTCCCGCACGGCCGCCATGTCTTCCATCACGCCCATCGGCAGCACCAGGTCGTCCGGCAGCATCACGCCAACAGCGGTTTCATCGTCGTCGAGCACAGCTTCGCCCTGCAGTACCGCATGACCCAAGCCCAGCGGTTGTTCCTGCAGCACCGGCACGGCGTCAATGATGTTGGCGGCGCGCTGCACCTTGCGCAGTTGCTCTGATTTACCGCGTTCTTCCAGGGTGGCTTCCAGTTCGGTGTGCCGCTGGAAGTGGGCCATCACCCCGTCTTTGTTCGGCGCAGTAATCACCGCGAGCCGCTTGACACCCGCCTTCGCTGCTTCTTCAGCAATCAGTTCAATACCTGGGGTATCGACTACAGGCAGCAGTTCCTTTGGCACAGTTTTAGTCGCTGGCAGGAATCTGGTTCCCAAGCCCGCAGCCGGCACAATGACGGTGCGGAAGGGCACGGAATCGGCGTGAGGTTGGGTCATAGAAGCAACCCTACCGGGCAGGTTGCTCATTCTCGGTTATTGACTCGGCCAATTACACTTTCTTACATATGCCTTACTATTTGGCGCACATTTCGTGCCCCAGAAAGGACGCGCCAATGACCGCCGACACTAAGCAAATGCTACGGATGGAACTACTCGCGCGGCGCCGCGATCTGCCCGATGACCAGCGCACTCCCTTGGACTCGGCACTGACCGCACTGCTGCTCGCCTTCGTCCAGGGTGCCTTGGCTGAGCGCGCCATGTCGGACGCGCCGCCTGCGCCCCCATATACGGTTGCCACCTATGTCCCGCTTGGCATGGAGCCGGGCACCACGTCGTTGCCGCAGCAGCTGAAAGACCTTGGCGTGCGGGTGTTGCTGCCAATTGTTGGGGCGCCTGGCCCGTTGGATTGGGCGGAGTATCAGGATGCGTCGTCCTTGGCGCCGGCCCGGATGGATCTGTTGGAGCCGACTGGCCCTGCGCTGGGCGCTGATGCGATTGCGGTGGCGGATGTGATTTTTGTTCCGGGGTTGGCAGGAGATTCCTCCGGCATGCGGATGGGCCGCGGTGGCGGTTTCTACGATCAGTCCTTACCGCTTGCTTCGGACAGTGCCCCGCGCCTGCTGTGCCTGTATCCGTGGGAGTTGCGGGAGCACATCCCGACCGAGCCGCATGACGTTCCGGTGACACATATTGTTACCCCGACGGCAATTCGCTCCGTCAATAAGCACTAAAATTGGGGCCGTGCCAATCTATGCTTACCGCTGCAAGGACTGCAATTACGCCTTCGACATTCGCCAGTCCTTTGATGACGACAGCCTCACTGAATGCCCGAAATGTGGCGGCAACCTGCGTAAAGTGTTCGGTTCCATCGGCGTGACCTTCAATGGTTCCGGTTTCTACCGCACCGATTCGCGCAGCAATTCCGGCAGCTCCGGCAGCAATTCGAGCGCTTCCGCCAACTAGTTCCCCGGGTTAGCCCCGCCGATAGGGAACCGTTTGCCCGTCCCCTGCGTCCGTTTCATTGAGCTTTTTGACGTTATGAAGGACGCTAACTGAGGGGAACTCGAGTTATGGGCACTCGGAAACATTCGCCGTCGCTGCTGACGGTCTTGCGCACCCCGGGGTGGCCGCGGATTGTGCTGTTGCGGCGGATCGCAGCTGGCGTGTTGGTGCTGATTGCTGCTGCCACGTTGCTGCAACCTGCGGTGGCGCCGCCGGCTGATGCCGCCCGTGTTGTGGTGGCGAAAACGGAGTTGGTGGCTGGGGAACCACTGACTGATGCTGACGTAGAGACCGTTCTGGTGCCGATGGAGCTAGTGCCGGAGTTTGCGTTGGCGCCGGATGCCGAAATTGTGGGTTCTATTCCGATCGGACCGGTGGGGCGGGGTGAAATTTTGACGGAATTGCGTTTGGTTTCGGACAGTTTAGTGGCAAAAATCAGCGCTGGTGACGAAAACCACAGCGGATCTCATATTGTGTCAATCCGACCGAACGACCCGGTTTTAGTTGCACATTTGCACACTGGAGATGCAGTAGACATTGTGTCCACGCAGCGAAATTCTGGGGACGCGCGGGTAATTGCTGCAGGTGGGCGGGTTATTACTACCCTCAATGCGGACTCCGACACGGACGCTGCCGTTCTCGTTGCACTTTCCCGTGACGAAGCTGCAGAAGTGGCCGCAGCTGGGCTTTCTGGCCCGTTATCCCTTTTGTTGACCACTCCACAATGACTATTGTGTTCAGTGGGATTAAGCTCCCGACCGGAACTAATACCACGTTTACAATTTGAGGAGAAGCTCCATGCTCCAGGGGTTCAAAGAATTCATCATGCGCGGCAACGTCATTGACCTTGCCGTCGGTGTCGTTGTCGGTGCTGCATTCACCGGCATTGTCACTAAGTTCACTGAGGCCATCATCACCCCACTGCTCGCCGTCTTCGGTGGCGACCAGGAGTTGGGCTGGGGCTTCCAGCTGCTTCCAGACAACCCAGCGACTTTCGTTGACTTGGGCGGCCTGGTTTCCGCAGTCATTAACTTCCTGATTATCGCTGCCGTCGTGTACTTCATCCTAGTGATGCCGATGAACAAGCTGGAAGAGCGCCGCAAGGCCAAGATCGGTGCTGACGAAGAAGAGGACGAAAAGTCGAACACCGAAATCCTGCTGGAAGACATCCGCGACCTGCTGGCTAAGCAGGACGGCGAAGCGACCGGCGGCGCACACCGCGCATAGCTTGCATGCCAGTTGGCTGCGCGCCAGTCGCTAGCTGGCAGCGCGCCAAACGTAAGCGTGCGAAACGTAAGCGCGCCAACTAGCAAGAAGCCACCCTACGGCTCCCTGCACTAACTTCGGTTAGCGTTCGGAGTAGTGGGGTGGCTCTTCTTCTGCCCAAAACTCATTGTTGAGGGTGGATTTTTCCAGTTCTTCTATTGTTTCCGGTGCCGGCTCATCCAGCGTCTGGATTTTCTGTGCATCCCGGTGCCGTGGCGTTAAAGCGGTGCGTTGCGGATTGAGCGCTGCTGTGTCGCCGTTAGCGATCCGGCGAACACGACGTCGACCCCGCGAAACCTTTTCGGTCACAGCGCTACCCTTCCCACGTATTCAGCTCATCCAGCAACAGATGCACCAGCGGGCACAACGTCGACATGCCATCGCGGACAGCGCCGCGGGTGCCAGCAAGGTTGACTACCACCGTCGACCCGGAAATCCCGGACAGGCCGCGCGAGAGCAGCACTTCGGTAGCGCCAGCTACTTGGCCGGAGTTCCGCAGAGCTTCGGCGATGCCCGGAACTTCCATATCGAGCACGTCGAGGGTTGCTTCTGGGGTGACATCGCGCGGTCCGACACCGGTGCCACCAATGGTGATGACGAGGTCCGCGCCGCCCACCACAGCGGTTTCAATGGCTTCACGGATCCGGTCTACTTCGCGTGGCACGGTCAGCGCGGCATCGACAGTAAAGCCACCTTCGTCAAGGAGCTCCGCGGTGAGTTCGCAGATGCGACCGCTTTCTCCGTTGCCGTTATCTTCTACCAACGCGACCAATGCACGACGCTGACCTGCAGTTTCGTGGAGGTCAATTTCAATTTGGTCCAAATGTTCCGGAGCTGGTTCTTCCGATCCGCCGAGGCGGTCCGTCCGAATTTGGTCTAGGGCATCCATGTTTATCCTCTTATCTTCGCAGCTTGTTTTCGCAGCTTAACTAGTCAGATGCCGCTTCAATGGTGACGTCGACTTCGCGTTCATTTCCGCCTTTTTCGTCCACGACCGTCAGCGTCACTGTTTCACCGACTTGATGTGACCGTATCGCAGCAATCAGTCCGTCGCCGTCGGAAATCGAACGATCACCGATTTTAATGACAATATCGCCTGACTCCAGACCTGCCCGCTCCGCGGCGCCGCCTTTATTCACCTTGACGATTTTCGCCCCCAGCACCGTTGGCCGCGACTCAATCTGGGCGTTAATTACGCTTCGGGTTGCTTTGCCTTTTTCCACCAGCTCATCGGCGATACGACGGCCCTGGTTAATTGGAATGGCGAAGCCAAGGCCAATAGAGCCCGACTTTTCACTGGTCGTGGAAATCACCGAGTTAATGCCGACGAGGTTGCCAGCCAAGTCGACCAACGGGCCACCGGAGTTACCTGGGTTAATGGCGGCATCGGTCTGAATCGCGTCGATAATCGACTGGGTGCTGCCATCCGCGCCGCCAGCACGAACCGGCCGGTTCTTCGCGGACACAATGCCAGAGGTCACCGTGGAGGTCAGCCCCAGTGGTGAACCAATCGCCACCACCTGCTGCCCCACCTTCAGGTCATCCGAATTGCCCAACTGAATTGGGGTCAGACCATTGACATCGCGAATCTTGATTACCGCGATATCCGACGATGGGTCACCTGCCACTAGGTCGGCCGGATGCACCGTACCGTCATTCAGGCGTACCGCCATGAGGGCTTCTTTGTCTTTGTCGGCTGCCTCAATGACGTGGTAGTTCGTCAGGATGAGGCCGTCGGAGGACAACACCGAACCGGAGCCCTGCCCGCTAGATGAGCCAGCTTCCACAAAAATGGACACTACGGATGGCAGCACTTTGTCCGCCACTGCCTCAATCGAGCCTTCGGGCGAAGCATGGTTCGCCGACTGTGGCTCCTCCTTCAGCGAGTTGACTACGCCGGAGTCGCCATTGGACGCTAACGCCCCGCCCACGGCCCCGCCGAGGCCACCGCCAAGCAGCACGAGAGCAGCTGCAGTCACGACCCCTACTTTGGCGCCGCCTTGTCGACGATTACCGCCATCATTCTGGTACATAGTTTGTCCGGTTGGCGGGTACGGCGGTTGCCCGCCGCCAGTGGACATCCCCGTCATCCCCGACTGCGAGCCTGATGCGAAAGGCGACTGTTGGGAAACATGCGAAGGCGATTGCATGCCGGTGTGGGTTACCGGATTGAATGCACTCGTGGGTGGTGTGGCTTCATTGCTCCGAGCCCAGGAACCCGAGCTATCCGCCCAATCACCGTGCATGCTGTTCCGCGGAGCCCCGGAACCGGTGCCGCCGAACTGATTTTGACCATTCATAAAGAACATTATGACGAATGGAACTGAGCTCGGCCTTAGAAGCGTCTACTGAATGTCAATGGATTCGCCATTTGTTACTGGCTCCTCCGCGACACCAGGCAGGCAAACCACCATCAAACAGCCGCCATCGTTCGAATCGCCAATCGTGATCGTGCCGCCGTGGCGAACCACCACTTGCTGCACAATTGCTAAGCCGAGGCCGGATCCAGGCATCGATCTCGACTGAATGGACCGGTAAAAGCGTTCGAAAACCTTGGCTCGGTCTTCCACCGGAATCCCGGGACCAGAATCCGCAAAACTGATTTCCATCAATGCGTCGCCGCGGCGTTGCATTTTGACGCGAACCGTACCGTTATCTGGCGACCACTTCGCAGCGTTATCCAGCAAATTCAGCAAAGCCCTGCCAAGTGCATGTGGGTCACCGAATACATGCCATGTTTCTGTTGCCATTTCGAAGTTCAGGTCTGGGCGCCGGCGCTTAACTCGCTCCAAACTATTCTCCAGCACTTCTGCCAAATCGACGTCTTCAATGACTTGCTGCGGGCCATCTTCACGCGCCAAGTCCACGAGGTCGCCGACGAGGGTGGTGAGTTCATCGATCTGCCCGACCACATCACGCTCGAGGTCTTGGCGGTCCTTTTCATCCAAGCCACCAGAACGGCTCGCCATCATCAGTAGTTCAATATTCGTCCGCAACGACGTCAATGGAGTTTTCAGCTCATGGCCAGCATCGGCAACCAATTCGGCCTGCTTCTGCCGCGACGCCATCAACGATGAGACCATCTCATTGAAACTGAGGGCAAGACGCGCAAGTTCATCGTCGCCATGCACCGCGACTGGCTTCAAATCATCTGTCTCGGTGACATAGTCAACAGCACGGCGCAGCCGACCAATCGGCCGCAAACCAGCGGTCGACACCGTGGTGCCAACACCAATAGCTGCGAACACACCGAGAGCACCGATCATCAGCAGCACGACGCCCAGTGAGCGCAGCAAATCTCGGGTCGGCCCCAAGTCCTGTGCCAGCACCAGTGTGCCACCGGAGGAATCGTGGACCGCATAGATGCGCTTTTGTTTGGTTTCATCGGTGCGGAATGACGATTCCTTGTTGCCGCGCAGCACCGAAATTTCGGTGGCGGTCAGCTCAATCGTGTCACCGCGGCCAGCAAACACCCCAGGCGCAAAGTACATCGCGTCTAGGTTCGGGTTCAGGATTTTGAGGTTCTCCCCCGTCCACGCCGCATCGAGTGCAAACTCTGATGCGTAGCGGGAGCTGAGCAGCTGGCTAGCTTGCCGCTGCATATTGGCATCTGCTTCTCGGTACATGGTGTTTTGCACCGTGAAGAAGGCGGCGATGGTCATCAACGCCACCACGAGTGCCACAATGGCGGCGGTCAAGAAGGTCAGGCGCCATCGGAGGGAGATATTGCGGGTCCAGCTGCCGCTTTCATCCTCAACTGCCGCCTGATCCGCATGTGCGGGTGGGCGGCCAGGGATCACGGGGCAGTCTCCCGGAGAACGTAGCCGACACCACGGACGGTGTGAATCAGTCGGGATTCACCGCCTGCTTCGGTCTTTCGGCGCACATAACCGATGTACACTTCCAGCGCGTTTCCGGTGGTTGGGAAATCATAGCCCCACACTTCTTCCAGAATCAGCGCGCGGGACAGCACCCGCCGGGGGTTCTGCATCAGCAGTTCCAGAAGTGCGAATTCGGTGCGGGTCAGGCTGATTGGGCGTTCTCCACGGAACACATCGCGAGTCTCTGGGTCCAGCGACAAGTCCTCAAACTGCAAGGTTTCACCGGCACCGCCCTCTTCGCCAGTCAGGTTGGCGCGGCGCAGCAAGGAGCGCACGCGCGCTAGCAACTCTTCCAGCGCGAACGGCTTCGGCAGGTAGTCGTCGGCACCGGCGTCAAGGCCAGCGACTCGCTCAGACACCGCATCGCGCGCAGTGAGCACGAGGATTGCGAGGTCGTCGCCGCGGCTACGCAGTTCACGACATACTTCCAGGCCATCCTTCTTCGGCATCATCACATCGAGGATCACCAGGTCTGGTCGGGCTTCCTCGATCTTCTGCAGCGCATCTACGCCATCAACAGCCTGCGTAACTTCGTATCCGTTGAACGTCAGGGAGCGGCGCAGCGACTCGCGGACGGCTTGGTCATCATCGACTACCAAAACTTTCATAACAACCATTGTGCATCGTGGAGGTAAGTTCGCGCTGAGAACTGCCCAGAAATAACCCAATTTGGGCCGCAGAACCGCTGGCAGATGGTCATGGAGCTAGAGGCAGAGCTACAGGTAAACGTCAAAAAGCCCAAACAAAACCGCCCCAACCCACTGCAGCGGTGCAGGGAATTGGGGCGGTAGTTACGCGGCCGCGAAAGCTGCGGCCCGGGCCTAAAGGTGTCAGGCGGAACGCTTTCGCCAAACGGATTCGGTCGAAAGGCTTCAGCCGAAAAGCTTAGAACTGCTTCAGGTCGACCAGGCCGAGCTGTGCAGCCTTCACCAGGCGGCGTGGAATCTTGTAGGTGGTGCCGTCGATCTTGACTTCCTGGAGGGCGACATTGTCGGCCTTCCACTGGGAACGGCGCATGTTGGTGTTGGCGCGGGACATCCGGCGCTTTGGAACTGCCATGGGTTTTCCTCCTCCTTAAGCGTTCTTCTTGCGACGACGAGCAAGGCCGCCGTAGCGCTTCTGGAACTTCTCGACACGGCCAGCGGTGTCCATGACACGCTGCGCGCCGGTCCAGAATGGGTGGGACTCTGCGGTGACGTCAACAACGATGAGTGGGTACTCGTTGCCGTCTTCCCAGGTGACGGTGCGGTCCGAAGATGCGGTCGAACGGGTCAGGAACTTGTGACCGGTACCAGCATCCTGGAAAACCACTGGGTGGTAATCCGGGTGGATATCCTTCTTCATTAAATCGATTCCCTCAGGATTGAACTTCAGGTCGGTTCGGCGCGCAGATAACGCTTGATTGGTGCGTATATATAAGGCGCAGATCGTGCCTGAGTTGGGTGGACGATGATTGCTATTTACTGCATCGGAGTAGCACGTCGCGGACGCCGGGGCGCCACGGACCGCAAAGCACCGATAACAACAACCTGGTACTGTACACCTGCGCATGGCCGATCCTGAAATTCCGCAGCTGCGGCGCATGCTCGTAGGTCTGGTGACTAGCGTGAGTGGGCGGTTCGCCTGGCGTGAGTGGGCGGTTCGCCTGGCGTGAGTGGGCCGCAAATGGCGCGTTTGCCCAGGGGATTAGGTTTTTCAGGCAGCGAGCTGTAGGGTTAGCCCTTGCTGTTGTCTAAAGATTCGTTTTTTGCCCGTGCACTGGCACGACGGCGCCTCGATCATTTCTCCGCCACACATTGCCAGTGTGTGCGTGACGATCTCCCTCGCTGTGCGTCGCAACCGGTTGCATCCTGGGCTGTATAAGGAGAACCCCATGTCGGCGAAATGCCAGGTCACGGGACGGAAGCCGTCGTTCGGCAACTCCGTCTCTCACTCGCACCGGCGCACCTCCCGCCGTTGGAACCCCAACGTGCAGCGCCACTCTTTCTACCTTCCATCCGAAGGTCGCTCTGTAACCCTGAACGTCACGCCAAAGGGTCTGCGCACCATTGACAAGCTCGGTATCGAAGCTGTCGTGGCAAAGCTGCGCGCCCAGGGAGAGAAGATTTAACCCATGGCACGTAATGACATTCGTCCAATCATCAAGCTGAAGTCCACTGCGGGCACCGGTTACACCTACGTGACCCGTAAGAACAAGCGCAACAACCCGGACCGTATTTCCCTGAAGAAGTACGACCCGATCGCCAAGAAGCACGTCGAATTTCGAGAGGAGCGCTAAACAATGGCGAAGAAGTCCAAGATCGCTAAGAACGAGCAGCGTAAAGCTATCGTCGAGCGCTACGCCGAGCGTCGTAACGAGCTCAAGGCAATCATCAAGAACCCGAACACCTCTGACGAAGACCGCCTGGATGCACAGTTCGAACTGAACCGTCAGCCACGCGACGCTTCCCCAGTGCGCGTCCGTAACCGTGACTCTCACGACGGTCGCCCACGCGGCTTCCTGCGTAAGTTCGGCCTGTCCCGTGTCCGCGTCCGCGAAATGGCTCACCGCGGTGAGCTGCCGGGCGTCCGCAAGTCCAGCTGGTAGGAGAAAACAGTGGCTAAGCGTAACTTTGTTAAGAAGGCGCGGATTGAACAGTCCCGTCGCCCAAAGAAGAACCCATTGAAGTCCGCTGGTGTCGAAACCGTCGACTACAAGGACGTGAGCCTGCTTCGTCAGTTCATTTCCGACCGCGGCAAGATCCGTTCCCGTCGTGTCACCGGCCTGACCCCGCAGCAGCAGCGTCAGGTTGCCACCGCAGTGAAGAACGCTCGCGAAATGGCACTGCTGCCTTTCACCAGCCGCTAAATCGCTGGGCCGGCTTGATGCTGGCCTTTCGACAAGCTGGGCCAGCGACTTTTCGCTGGTAGGCGCCAGGTTGCACGCGACCTAGTGCCGGCAGGTTCGTAAAACGAACACTTCGGACAACCTTAAACCGCCCCGCTCCCCTTTCGCACTGAATGTGCGGGCTCCCGCGCTTTCCGCGCGAGCTCAGGGTTGAGCCGGGCGTTTTTTGCATGCGCAGGCACCGTTGTTGCTGGCGATTCTTGTGCCTCGTGCTCACAATCCATGGTCGATTTCGAATTACTGGTACTTAATACACTTTTGCCAGCACTGTTTGCCCCTTGTACTTCCGCTCGAGCCAGTAATTCTCCACTACGCATCGTCGCGACACATCGTCAGTACGCATCGTCAGTACGCATCGTCGAGTCACCTTCTTGCACCTTCCATCAGCCGCACAGCGACCGCCTATCCCCCACACCGTCACGCTTCGCCCATCCTGGCTGCAACCGCCTTGATGGCAGCGCCCCATCGCGGCGATTATCAAGACGTCGGAATGAAATATGCTTCGCCAATGAACTCAGCAGCACCATTTCGCAATGCAAGTTCTCGTGCCTCGACCACTTTGCGTACCTTTTCGCGAAAGCTCGCATTTGGTTGGAGCACCTCGGACCATTCAACCCGAAGAACGTCGCAACCCAGCGCTCGGATGGCTCGCTCCCTGTGAATTTCCCGCGTCATCAGTGTTCGTTGCGAACTACTGTCCGGCACTACGGCACTTCGCTGGTACTTAGTCGCACCGTCAAATTCAATTGCCAAACCCAGCGCCGGAACATAGAAGTCCACTCTGGCCACGAATTCAGATCGCCCCGTCCGGCTCTTTGAGGTACGAATTTCTACCTGCTCAAGCACCCGATGGGAGCCAACCCCCATTTGGTGGAAGCCGAATCCAGCTTCAATCAACGCAACTTTCGTCAATGCTTCGCCTGGAGATTCACAAAACCCATGACAAACCTGTAGAGCTTCAGCAAAGTGCTTTCGCCCGTGCACCCGTGGATAAAGGTCAGGCATTTTCAACATCTCTTCCCTGGAAGCTCCGCAGTTCAGAGCCCCTTCGACGGCCAGTACTGTCCCTCGCAGGTCTGGCCGCTTAGTGCCCCTCGGTGCCCGCGATCGACACTCATCGAATGCCGCTTTCGCCAGGACCGCGGTACGTCTCTCGTCGACAAATGTCACATGCTCCCTGTGGATCTGCTCTTCAACACGTTTGCAATTGGGCTGCTTCCGAAACTCTTGGCCACCGCCGATGATTCGCAGCTCTGCATTTTTCGTCATGATCCAGCTTCCGTGAAGGGCTAATGCGGCCGCACCGGTAATGACCCCGTCGGCGTTTCTTGGGACTAGCGCCAATACTTTGAGCCTGAATTGCTCTGAGCGATTCATTTCAGACCAATGAGCGCTCGGCACATATTTACCTCGGGCGAGTCTTATCGCCGTTCCGTTTCTTGCGCGCCCCGCTAGCGTGCGAATTCGACTCCTGTGCTCGGAGGTAACCAATAGCCCATCCGCATTAACGGGCAAATCCAGCCTCGGCTGCACCTTCCGCTTCCGCCGACTTTGCCCACCCGCAACGCCGCCTCCCCCAGCCCCTCCCTGCATTTCTCCTCCTTGCTGCCGTTGCACACCGCAACCCACACCAAGATGGACGGCCTCTGCGGACTCACGGTTCCCTCCGCAATCGCTTCACCGCACTGCAACCCCGCACCCAACCTTCCTTCCCTCCTGAAATGAGCCAGCCAGCCTCATCTCCACCTGCGCTACCATTCGGGGGAACGCCGCCCACCGCACCGCCGCCCAGCCAGCCACCCAACCACCGCACCACCGCCCACTGCCCGCCGGCACCCAGCCAGCCCCACCGCACCACCGCACACGCCCAGCCCCCCACCCAACCCCAGCCCAACCCCAAAGGAGCCCGCCCCACCCCATGCTCGAACTCATCACCGGTTTCGGTTCCGTCACGCTGATCATCCTGGTCGGCTGGCTCGTCGGTCGCCTCGGCACCCTCGGCCCGAACGCCGGCTACGTCCTGAGCATGGCGGTGGTGTGGATCGCCACGCCCGCGCTGCTATTCGGCATCCTCGCAGACACCAACCCGGCGTCGTTGTTCCACTTGCCGTTGGCGGTGGCCGCGCTTTCCGCCTTATTGACGGCCACAATCTACCTCATCCTCGGCCGATTGTTCCTGAATAAACGCGGCGCACCTGCAGTGATTGGCGCGCTGGCCTCGTCGTATTCGAATGCCGGCAATCTGGGTATCCCCATCGCCATCGCAGTGCTGAAGGACTCCAGCGCGGTTGTGCCTGTGATGCTGTTCCAGATTGCCTTCTACGCCCCGGTCACCCTTGCGTACCTCGACATCGTGACCGCGAAATCCGAGCGTATGGACCTCCGCAAGATCATCACCACCCCGTTCGCGAATCCGATTCTGTTGGCGGCTCTTGCCGGCATGGCGTGGGGGTTCAGTGGGATTGCGCTGCCCCAATTCGTCAAAACGCCCATTGATTTGCTGGCCGGCGCAATGGTCCCGATGGCACTACTGGCATTCGGCATTTCGCTGGCGTCGGCGTCGGTGTTGGAGCGTGGGGTGTCGCCGCGGCGGGCAGTGGTTGTCTCGTCGGCGCTGAAGATTGTTGTCATGCCGCTGATTGCATATGTGTTGGCGCACTTCGCTTTTGGTATGCGTGATGACGCTTTGTTGGCGGCCGTGACCATGGCAGCGCTTCCCACTGCGCAAAACGTGTTCAACTACGCGACGCGCTACAACATTGGCACCGTAGGATCGCGCGACGCCGGGGTGCTGACCACAGTGGCCTGCCTCCCGGCGTTGCTACTCATTGCCTTCTTGCTGGGCTAACCCCTTAACCCATTCCCCAGAGGCAAGTTCTGGTTGGGTGCGCAGCGGTTTACTTGTAAATCAGCAGCGCGTCGCCCTGACCGCCGCCACCACACAAGGCAACCGCAGCCTTGCCTTCGCCGCGGCGAGCCAGCTCATGTGCAGCGTGCACAACCAGACGGCAACCGGACGCACCAACTGGGTGGCCCAGCGCAATCGCACCACCGTGAATGTTGGTCTTCTCCAGCGGGTAGTCCAGGTCCTTCAGCGACTGCACCGCGACGGAACCGAAGGCCTCATTGATTTCGATGAAGTCCAGGTCCGCCACGTCCCAGCCGCCGCGGGCCAGCGCCGCCTTAATCGCATTCGATGGCTGCGAGTGCAGCGAGGTGTCCGGACCAGCAACCGCACCGGAAGCACCAATGGTTGCCAGCGGCTCCAGGCCGCGCTCCTCTGCCCAGCTGCGGCGAGCAATCACCACAGCGGCGGCGCCATCCGAAATTGGCGACGAGTTACCAGCGGTAATGGTCGCAGACTCATCCTTGGAGAACGCCGGACGCAGCTTCGCCAGCGACTCCACAGTTGTCTGCGGGCGGATGCCCTGATCTTCGCGGACCACAACTGGGTCACCCTTGCGCTGCGGAATGGAAATCTCCACGATTTCCTCGTCGAAGACGCCCTCTTCCCATGCCTTAGCCGCACGCTGGTGCGACTGCGCCGCCACTTCGTCCTGCTCAGTGCGGGTGATGCCGCGCTCCGCGTTACCGCGGTCAGAGTTCACACCCATCGACTCACCATTGAACGCGTCGGTCAGTGCGTCGCGCTCCAAGGTGTCCAGCATCTGCATCGCGCCGTAGGCGCGGCCCTTGCGGGAACCGGACACCACATGCGGCGCATTAGTCATGGACTCCTGGCCAGCAGCAACTGCGACATCCAATTCACCTGCGCGAATCATGCGCGTCGCCTGAATCACAGCGTCCAAGCCCGACAGGCAAACACGGTTCACAGTGGTGGCGCCAGTGGTCAGCGGCAAACCAGCCTTCACAGCGGCCTGTCGAGCTGGATTCTGACCTGCGTCGGCAAGCAAAACCTGGCCCAATGCCACGTGCTGAATGTCCTCGGGCTCAACCCCCGCGGACTCCACGGCCGCGGCAATCGCGGCGGCGCCGAGGTCTACTGCGGACAAATCCGCCAGCTGGCCAAGCAGCTTGCCCTGCGGGGTGCGGCGGGCGCCGAGGATAACGACGTCATCTGGGGACTGTGGAATGGTGCTCATGTCAAAAACCTTTCGTTACGGCCGCGGCACATCGGCCGCGACACATTTCCTTTTCTATTCTTAAACCCAACCGAGGATGCGTGGGGCTGCTTCGCGCATTTCGACCTTGCGAACCTTGCCGGATGCGGTCATCGGGAAAGAGTCGCAGACGTGGACGTAGCGCGGAATCTTCTGGCGGGACAGCTTGCCGTGGGCGAACTCGGCAACGTCGGCCTGAGTCAGGTCGTCAACGTCGTCATGCAAAATGACCCACGCCATGATTTCCTCACCGTACTTGTCATCCGGAACACCAATGACCTGCGCGTCAACAATCGCTGGGTGGGTGTGCAGGAACTCTTCGATTTCACGTGGGTAGATGTTCTCGCCACCACGAATCAGCATGTCCTTGATGCGGCCGGTAATCGACACGTAGCCTTCGTCGTCAATAACGCCCTGGTCACCGGTGTGCATCCAGCCGTCGGCGTCGATAGCTTCGGCGGTCTTTTCCGGGTGCTTCCAGTATTCCTTCATCACGGAGTAGCCACGCACCAGCACTTCGCCAGCCACACCACGCGGCACCGTCTCGCCGGTGTCTTCGCAGGCAATACGCAGTTCCACATGCGGCATGACCTGGCCGACGGTGTTCACACGCTTATCAATCGGGTCGTCCTTACGGGTCTGGCAGGACACCGGGGAGGTTTCCGTCATGCCGTAGCAAATCGCGACCTCGTGCATGTTCATCTGGTCCATGACTTCACGCATGGTCTTCGATGGGCAGGAGGTACCCGCCATCACGCCGGTGCGCAGGGAGGACAGATCGTATGGGCTGCCGTAGTCGGCTGCTTCGTGCAGCTCTTCCAGAGAGGTAATGAACATGGTTGGCACGCCGTACAGGGAGGTTGCGCGTGCCGAGTGCACTGCCTTCAGGGTTTCGCGTGGCTTGAAGGATGGCCCTGGGATGATGACGGTGCCGCCGTGAGAGAACACTGCGATGATGCCGATGACCATGCCGAAAGTGTGGAAGAACGGCACTGGGATGCAGACGCGGTCCTTTTCGGTGTAGCCGAGGAGCTCACCGATGGAGTAGCCGTTGTTCAGGATGTTCTTGCTGGTCAGGGTGGCGCCCTTCGGGAAGCCGGTGGTGCCGGAGGTGAACTGAATGTTCACTGGGTCATCCGCCTGGACTTCAGCGGCAACATCGGAGAGGTCCTCAATGTCGCCGTTGGTCATGTCGTACCACTCCGGCGAACCGAAGTACACAACTTCTTCAACCTCAATGGTGCGCTGCTTGCGGGCTTCAATCAGCATCGAGCGGTAGTCGGAGTCCTTGTAGCGTGGCGGCGCGAACACCAGCTTGACGTTGGCCTTGTCCAGCACGTAGTTCAGTTCGACCTGACGGTAGGTCGGGTTGACGTTCACCAGCACCAGACCCAGGAAGTGGCAGGCGTACTGTGCGATAACCCATTCCCAGCGGTTCGGGGACCACACGGCAATGGAGTCACCTTTGCGGTAGCCCTTGCGGTGCAGAGCCGTCGCTAGGCGCAGCACCATCTGGTACAGCTCCTGGTAGGTGAAGGTCTGGTCGGCGTAGACGTCAACCAGTGCTTCGCGGTTCGGGAACTTTTCTACGGTCGCGCGGAGGTTTTCCGCCAGGGTTTCCTGCCGCAGTGGCGCGAAGCCCTGTTCCATGCCGCCGCCGCGGACGTGGGACATCACGGTGCCGTCTTCGGCGACCAGGGTGGAACCGAAGGTGGTGGATTCGAAACGACCGTCGGTGGTGAGTGTGGTTGTCATGGCGTTCTCCAGATTTCAGAAGTTCGAGCACTGTCCTCGAACGTGGGTGGGGTTAATTGGTGGGAGAGGTTAGAGAGGAATGTAGAGGTTTTGTGTGGGTTTCGGGCCGGAATGTCGTTTTCGGCCCAAAACTTGTTTTGAAGTGTTATGGGCCGCCGGTTCGGTGGCCCAGGTGGTTACCGTCCGGCCCCGGTGGTTAGCGTCCGGCCCAGGTGGTTAGCGTCCGGCCCGGCGCGCGATGACTTCTGCTTGGCGGAATAGTGGCGCGTCGACCATTTGTCCTTCGAAGCTGAAGGCACCGGCGTTCTTCTCGGCTTCGGCGAGAAGCCGTGTGGCCCAGTCGATTTGGGCTTCGGTTGGTTGGTAGGCCTCCCGGATGGTGCCGACCTGCTTGGGGTGGATGCAGCAGGTCGCGGCGTATCCGAGTGCGGCCGCGTCGAGTGCTTCGGCCCGCAGTCCGGTTTCGTCGGCGATGTCGACGTGTACGGAGTCCAGGGCGGCTTTCCCGTAGGCGGCGGCTGCGAGTTGGACTTGGGCGCGGGCGAAGCGTGGCACGTCACGGTAGGTGCCGGCGTTGGCTTCCCCTTCGGCGAACCGGGATGCGGTGCCGCCGAGCCCGGCGGTGAGGTCTTCGGCGCCCCAGAACAGTGCCACCGTTACGTCCGCCGCAGCGATTTCCGCGGCGTTGAGCACTCCGCGCGGCGTTTCAATTAGCGCGATGACCTGCAGTCCAAGCTCCCCAAGTGCTGCAACGTCGGCGGCTGCTTCGGCCTTCGGAAGCATCACCTGGGTGAATGTGGACTTTTTGACGTATTGGAGGTCGAGTTCGTAATCCGGGGTCTCTGGCGGGTTAATCCGCACGATCGTGCGCTGCGGGTCCAGTTCTCCGGACTCCCCGGCGTCGATAATGGCCTGTCGGGCTGCGGCCCGGTTTTCTGGCCGGGCGCCGTCTTCTAAGTCCAGGATGACCATGTCGGCGCGTTCGGCGGCTTTGGCAAAACGCTCTGGCCGGTCCGCTGGTGCGAAGAGGATGGCTGGGCCTGCTGGAATCCAGGAAGTCATGGTTAGGCCTCCTTGTTTGCCTTGGTTGGGTCGCATTGGACGAGGGTGGAGCGCACGGCGCGGCAGACGACGGTGCCGTCTTGGTTGCGGCCGATGTGTTCCAGCTCGACGATGCCTTGGTTCGGTCGGGACTTGGATAGTCGCTTGCTGCGGCAGATGGTTTCTGCGTATAGCGTGTCGCCGTGGAACATTGGTGCCGGGAAGCTGACTTCGGTGAAGCCGAGGTTCGCGACGATGGTGCCCAGCGTCAGCTGCGAGACGGACAGGCCAACAACCGTGGAGATGGTCCACATGGAGTTGACTAGGCGCTGGCCGCCGAACCCTGGCTGGGTGGCTGACCATGCGGCGTCAAGGTGCAGTGGCTGGGTGTTCATGGTCAGGGTGGTGAAGACCACGTCGTCGGCTTCGGTGACGGTGCGCCCTGGACGGTGCTTGTAGCAGACGCCTTCTTCGTATTCTTCGAACCAGAGGCCACGCTGGACTACTTCGCGCGTCGCTTCAGTGCCGGAGTTGCCAGCGTCAGTGCCGGTGTTGCCAGCGTCAGTGCCGGTGTTTTTGTCGCTCATCGGTTACATCCCCAGTCCGCGGGCAATCAGCATCAGCTGAACTTCGGTGGTGCCTTCGCCGACTTCCAGAATCTTGGAGTCGCGGTAGTGACGGCCAACGCGGTATTCGTTCATGAAGCCGTAGCCGCCGTGAATCTGGGTGGCGTCCCGGGCGTTGTCCATTGCTGCTTCGGAGGACAGCATCTTGGCGATGGATGCTTCGCGGGCAAATGGCTTGCCGGCCAGCATCTTTGCCGCCGCGTCGTACCAGGCGGTGCGAGCGGCGTGTGCGCGCGCTTCCATCCGGGCAATCTTGAAGGAGATCGCCTGGTATTCGGAGATAGCGCGGCCCATGGAGTTACGTTCTTTGGCGTAGCGCACCGATTCGTCGACACAGCCCTGTGCAGCACCGGTGGCCACTGCGGCGATGGCGACGCGGCCTTCGGAGAGGGTGGACAGGAAGTTGGAGAAGCCGCGGCCGCGCTCACCCAGCTGGTTTTCCAGTGGGACGCGAACGTCGTTGAAGGCCAGTGGGTGGGTGTCGGAGGAGTTCCAGCCCACTTTGTCGTAGGACGGCTGCACATCGAAGCCTGGGGTGCCGTTTGGCACGACAATGGTGGTGATTTCCTTCTTGCCGTTGTCGCGAGTGCCGGTGACAGCGGTGACGGTGACCAGTTTGGTGATGTCGGTGCCGGAGTTGGTGATGAACTGCTTGTTACCGTTGATAACCCACTCGTCGCCGTCTTCTACTGCGGTGGTGCGGGTGGCACCCGCGTCGGAGCCCGCATCTGGTTCGGTCAGGCCGAAGCCTGCCAGTGCGCGGCCAGCAGCCAGGTCTGGCAGCCACTTCTGCTTCTGTTCTTCATTACCGAACTGGTAAATCGGCATGGCACCTAGACCGACGCCAGCTTCCAGGGTCATGGCGACGGACTGGTCGACGCGTGCCAGTTCTTCCAGCGCCAGGCCGAGGGCGAAGTAGTCGCCGTCCTGGCCGCCGTATTCTTCTGGGAATGGCAAGCCGAACAGGCCCATTTCACCCATCTGCTTGACGATGTCGTATGGGAACGTGTGGTTCTTGTAATGCTCGTAGGCCACTGGGTCGACAACATCGTTGGCGAATTCGCGAACGCCTTCCTGCAGCGATGCGTACTCTTCTGGCAGGTCGTTGGTGGAGATAAACATGGTGTGAGTCCTTTGCGTTGTGGGTGTCGGCGCGTGGCCGACCACCCGAGTTGTGGGGGTTAGTTGTCTTCGGCTGGGGTGATGACGGCGATGGCTTCACCGGCTGGGACTTGTTGCCCGGCTGCGCATTTGATGGACACGACGCCGTCGATTCCGGCGGTGAGGGTGTGCTCCATCTTCATGGCTTCGACCACCAGGACTGGTTGGCCGGCGGTGACGGTGTCGCCGTCGGCGACGGACAGGGCGATGACGGTGCCTGGCATTGGTGCGGCGATGATGCCGTCGGCGTCCGCTTCCCCACCGGCGCCACCTGCGACGGTTGCTTTTTGCTTCAGCGCCCAGGTGCCGTCGTTGCCGCCGACGACGATGTCTTCCCCGGCCACATCGATGGTCCAGTAGCTGGCCAGACCGTCGATGGTCAGTTGCCACCGTTCGCCGTTGCGGCGGATGGACGCGGCGTATTCGCGTGGTTCCGGCTGGTCAGCGTCGTCACCGTCGGTTTTATCCAGGCCAGCAACGTGCTTGCCGACGATTACCGTGGCGCTACTCGGGGTGCCTTCAACGGCAACGAGCTGGTCATTTTTGCCGTCATCCAGTCGAATATGGGATGCGATGTGACGGCCTGGGCGCCAACCATCTGGGTAGGCCCATGGCGAGGAGGTCTCGGTTGGCCAGCGCTCGCCGAGCCATGCCATGGCTGCGGCAACCAGTGCTTGGTCTGGCACCGAGGAGGCGACATAGTCTGGGGCAACTCGGTCCAACAGTCCGGTGTCGAGGCACCCGGCGCGGACTTCTTCGTCAGCTAGCAGGAAGCGGCAAAAGTCAGTGTTGACGCCGACACCAGCAACAATGGTGTTTGCCAGGGCGCGGTCGAGTCGGTCCATCGCTTCGTCGCGGTCCGCGCCGTGGGCAATGACCTTCATGAGCATTGGGTCGTACAGCGAGGTCACTTCGGAGCCGGCGACGATACCGGAGTCGACGCGGATGCCGGTGCCGGATGGTTCCGCCAGTGCGGTGACGGTACCGCCGGTTGGCAGGAAGCCGTTTTCTGGGTCTTCGGCGTAGACACGGGCTTCGATGGAGTGGCCGGTCAAGGTGACATCTTCTTGGGCAACCGGCAGCTCTTCGCCGCGGGCAACCGCCAGCTGCAGTTCCACTAGGTCAATGCCGGTGACCATTTCGGTTACTGGGTGTTCGACCTGCAGGCGGGTGTTCATCTCCATGAAGAAGAAACGCTCTGGGTTTTTCGCGGAGACAATGAATTCGACGGTTCCGGCGCCAACGTAGCCTACCGAACGGGCAGCGTCACATGCGGCTTCTCCGATTTCCGCTCGCGTCTTTTCGTCAAGAAGCGCCGATGGGGCCTCTTCAATCACCTTCTGGTGGCGGCGCTGCAGGGAGCACTCACGCTCGCCGAGGTGGATGACGTTGCCGTGGCTGTCGGCGACAATCTGGACTTCAATGTGGCGTGGGGTGTCGACGAAGTGCTCGAGGAACAGGGAGTCGTCGCCGAATGCGGAGGCGGCTTCGCGGCGGGCAGTGACTAGTGCGGCGGCGAGGTCTTCCAGCTTTTCGACGCGGTGCATGCCCTTACCGCCACCACCGGCGGATGGCTTAATCAGCACTGGGAAGCCGATGTCTGGGGCGGCGTTAATGATGTCTTCGTCGGTCAGGCCGACGCGGGAGATGCCAGGGACCGTTGGCACGTCGCGGGATTCGACGGCAGCTCGGGCGGAAATCTTGTCGCCCATGGTCTCAATCGCGGAGGCCGGCGGGCCCATGAAAATGATGTCGTTGTCTTCGCAGGCTTTGGCGAAGGCAGCGTTTTCGGACAGGAAGCCGTAGCCCGGGTGGATGGCCTGTGCCCCGCTGCGCTTGGCGGCGTCGATGATTTTGTCGATGACCAGGTAAGATTCGCGGGCTGGCGATGGGCCGATGTGGACGGCGAGGTCGGCTTCGCGCACGTGCAGGGCGCCGGCGTCGGCGTCGGAGTAGACGGCGACGGAGGTGATGCCTTGTTCGCGAAGGGTTCGGATGACTCGGCAGGCGATTTCGCCGCGGTTGGCGACCAGGACGGTGGTGATGTGGTTCATTGTTTCGCTCCTTTCTTATGTGGTGGCCGGTTACATGCGGAAGACACCGAAGCTGGTGTCGCCGATTGGGGTGCCTGCGGATACGTCTAGGGCCATTCCGAGTACGCGGCGGGTGTCGGCTGGGTCGATGACCCCGTCGTCCCAGAGCCGGGAGGTTGAGTAGTAGCAGCTGGACTGGCGGTCGAACTGGTCGAGGATTGGCTGCTGGAATTCAGCTTCTTCCTCGGTGGACCATTCACCACCGGAGCGTTCAATTTGGTTGCGGCGCACGGTCGATAGGGTCATGGCCGCCTGTGGGCCACCCATGACGGCGACGCGGGAGTTTGGCCACATCCACAGGAAGTGTGGCGAGTAGGAGCGGCCGCACATGGAGTACGCGCCAGCGCCGAAGGAACCACCGATGACGACGGTGAACTTTGGCACTCGAGCGGTAGCAACAGCGTTGACCATCTTCGCGCCGTGCTTAGCGATGCCGCCGGCCTCGTATTCGCGGCCGACCATGAAGCCGGTGGTGTTCTGCAGGAAGACCAGTGGGATGCGGCGCTGGTCGCACAGCTCAATGAAGTGCGCGCCCTTTTGTGCGGATTCGCCGAAGAGGACACCGTTGTTGGCGATGATGCCGACTGGGTGGCCGAAGATGTGGGCGAAGGCGGTGACGAGTGTGGTGCCATATTCGGCTTTGAACTCGTGGTATTCGCCGCCGTCAACGATGGTTTCGATGACTTCGTGAACGTCGTATGGCACCTTCGGGTCGACCGGAACAATGTCGTACAGGTCTTCTTGTGGGCGCTTTGGTTCAACAGCGTCGCGCACATCCCAAGTTGGCTTCGGCGACTGCGGCAAAGTGTCGACAATGTCGCGGACCTTGTGCAGGGCGTCGTAGTCGTTCAGGGCGAGGTGGTCGGAGACACCGGAGGTGCGGGTGTGCAGTACACCGCCGCCGAGGTCTTCTGGGGTGACGTCTTCACCGGTTGCGGCCTTGACCAGCGGTGGTCCGGCCAGGAAGATGGTGCCCTGGTCTTTGACGATCACGGTTTCGTCGGACATCGCTGGGACGTAGGCGCCACCTGCGGTGCAGGAACCCATGACGGCGGAAATTTGCGGGATGTTCTTCGCGGACAGGTTGGCCTGGTTGAAGAAGATGCGGCCGAAGTGGTCGCGGTCTGGGAAGACTTCGTCCTGGTTCAGCAGCATCGCGCCGCCGGAGTCCACGAGGTAGACGCATGGCAGGTGGTTGGTTGCGGCGATTTCCTGGGCGCGAAGGTGCTTCTTGACGGTCATTGGGTAGTACGTGCCACCAGAGACGGTCGCGTCATTGGCAACGACCATGACGCGGCGACCCTTAACCAGGCCGATACCGGCGACGACACCTGCGGCTGGGACGCGGCCATCGTATTGGTCGTTGGCGGCGAGAGCGCCGACTTCGAGGAATGGGGAACCTGGGTCGAGCAGTTCTTCGATGCGCTGGCGCGGCAGCAGTTTGCCGCGGGAGAGGTGGCGGGCGCGGGCCTTTTCGCTGCCGCCCAGTGCTGCGGTGGCGAGGCGTTCGCGTAGGTCTTCGACGAGGGCTAGGTGCGCCTCGCGGTTAGAAGTGGCGACACCGTCTCCGGTTGCTACCGGTGCTGACATGGTTTCCTCCGTGGTCGTGCGGATTGGTTCTAGTTAATTCCAACTAACTTGCTTGAAACCATAGAGTGAGCTGCGCCACTTTGCACGCTTTTCGCGAACTTAATCACATGAAAAGTTTGTAAAGGTGAACTAGTTATAACTGAACACTGTTTAACCCAGCCTGACCTATAAAGTTTTGCAACGTTAACAAAACGGTGGTTAGCCCTTCACAAGGTCTAACGCCCGCAATGCCATTGCCGAAGCCTCGGTGCGCATCACATCTTTCTCTGCCCATCGCCGCAGGTGATAGGCAGAGTTAATCAGACCGGCAACGAGTTGAATCCGCAGCCGAACTGCCTCTTTGCCCAGGTGAGGCATAGCATCGGCATAGAATGCTGACCAGATTTCGATGTACTCACGCTGCAGCGCCCGCACCTTTTGGTTATCCGTGGCACACAGATTGCCGAGTTCTCGGCTTTGCACCAAGATTCGGTCCGGTTCGGTCACCGCGAACTCGACATGGAAACGCACCAGTTCACGCATTGTTTCGGTGGGGTCCGCCCCAGTCTGTTTCGCGATGAGCGCGATGCGCCGCCCTCCTGCCAGCAGGCGTTCGGAAATCTCAATGAGGATCGCCCCGAGAAGGTCTTCTTTTCCGGAAAAGTGCCGGTAGACGGCGGGGCCGGAGATTCCGGCGGCGGCGCCAACGTCTTCGAGTCGAGTGGAATGATAGCCGCGTTCGGCGATGATTTCGGATGCTGCGGCGATGAGTTCTTGGCGGCGCTGCTCTTTGGCCACCAGGCGTGTAGTCATGCGTCCTCCTAGGTCGGGCGGTTTGCGGCTGAGCTTATTGAGTTAATCGCGGCAAACTGACCGTTTTCACCAAAATTGGTCAGATTGTCCAACCCAGACCGGTAAAAACTCGACTACTCCCCCACCAAATCCAGCCACAAAGACGCACAGCGACACAACTGACCTACCCGACCAAGCCAGCCTTCTCTAGTGTGCTCACTGGTTAATTGGCGTCTTTCGACTCGCGGATCGCACTGTCGTGAATGCGCCGGAGCCGATCCCCAATATCCGTAATCCGGGCAACGTCCCCATCAAAGACATCAATCGGTGTCCCATTGTCCGAATACGGAGCCTCGAAAATATCCTTCATGTGCAGGTAGCCGTTATGCACCAGGCCACCAATTAGTTTTTGAATAAAATTGAGTTGCAGCGCAGTCAGTGTCGAATCGGCAAGGAAGTCGGCGAAGGCGTCGCGTGCGACGGCTTCATCGAGGCCGACCACAGACCGAGCAAAGAGCGACAGCGGCATGCCAAGTTCCTCTCGCAACTCGGCAACATCAATCCCACCGGAAGTGGCTACAAGCTGTTCTAAAGCCTCAACATCAGTGTCGGTGAGCTGCTTTCCACTGCGAATCTTCCGCAGGACCAGCGATTCACCATTGCGGCGCAGCACGTCCCGGGCTTGTTCTTCAATGCTGCTGACCAAAACAGTCCCCTGCGCACTACTTTTTCCGAAGTCAACCACTGTCAACTCACCAATTTCATCGGCAATGTCGATGGTCACCGCGTTGCGTTGAGCCCGATCCACCTTCTGCACCAAACCGCGAATGTTACGGCGCACCAGTTCTAGGTCATCAACGGTTGCTTCCGCCCACCACTGCTCAGACAACAAGTCTTCCAACAGTGAGGCCTGCAGGTTAATTTCCGGGACGTTGGTTTTCGTCAATAAGTTTTTAGCCAGTTTTTGTACCCGCTGGTGGTTCGCCCCGGTCAGTTCTTTACCTTGCTGCGCGGATAACTGGAGATTCAGAATCAGCAGGTCAAAACGCTTGGCGTATTCGTCGTCACCGGCGCTAGCAAACGGGAGCCGCGCCAAGTGCTGCTCCACTTCAGCAATTTGCGCCGCGGTGATGTTCTCCCATGCTTTCGGCGCGCGGTAGATCTCCAACAGTGGTCGCTGATGTGGCCGAACCAGCGGACTGTTCTCCGGCACATGCTGCAGTTGGCTTTGCAGCAGGTCAATAATTGCCGAACGTACTTCGCCACCGTCGAGTTCTTCCACCAGCTTCAGCCGCTGGACGAATAGTCGTTCAGATATTGATTTCTGTCCCGATCCCTGTGTGGCCGCCACTGGTTCTTCACTGCCGAAAAACTCCAGGTTGCCGCAATAGTCGAAAACATAAAACTCAGTTTTGTCGCCGCCCGGCCCCAGTAGGTTCGGGCACAGCCGGGTACCGCGCCCAATCATCTGCCAAAACTTGGTCTGCGAATACACCGGCTTGAAGAACACCAAGTTCACCACGGCTGGCACGTCAATACCGGTGTCAAGCATATCGACGCTAACAGCCACATCAATGCTGTCAGTTTTCATACTTTCGAATTGGCGAATCAGTACATCTGCGCGGCTACTCTCGTGGGTGATCATCCGGGTGTTCAGCACTGGGTTAATCACCTGCATCCGCTCAGTAATCAGCTCCGCATGTATGGTGTTTCGCGCAAAAATGATGGTCTTGCCCAGCCGGTCGGCGCCCTGGACCTTGATACCGTGTTCGAGCACTTGTCGCAGCACTTCGTCGATGGTGCTGACGTTGAATAAATTTGCGTTAATCTCTGCGGCGGAGGCTTCCGCAGGCGGCTCAAGGGGGTTGCCGTCGTCGTCTGTGCCCCAGTCTTGGGTGTCCCACTTCAGTTTCTCTTCGGCACTGAGGTCGTTGTAGGCCACGCCGCGTCGCAGCACCGTGGTGTCGCTGGTGAATGCTCGAAACGGAACTAGGAAGCCTTCGTCAACGGCTTGCTTCAGCCCATAGTTGCCCACTGGTTTGCCATCTTCCAGGTTGAACATGGCGTAAGTATTGTGGTCGATTTCGTTGCGCGGTGTGGCGGTCAGCCCCAGCAGCATGGCATCGAAGTATTCAAAAATCCGGGCGTAGCGTCGATAGATGCTGCGGTGTGCTTCATCGACAATCACCAGGTCAAAGGCATATGGGCTGAATTCAGTGCCCAGTTTGTCCATCATTGACTGGTAGGTGCAGGCGTAGACAGTGCCGGTACCGCCAGGGTTTTCCAGCAGGTTCACTACCCCAGCTTCGCCGTAAATGTTCTGGTAGTTCCGGGCGGCCTGGTTCACCAGTGCTTTCCGGTCAGCGAGGAAGAGAACGTTCTTTACCCACCCGCCTTGCTGCAGCAGTTTTGTCAGCGCAATGGCGGTGCGTGTTTTGCCGGTGCCGGTAGCCATCACTAGCAGCGCCCGTCGGTGCCCGGCTTCAAGGTGTTCGGTTACCGAGCGGATCATTTCTTGCTGGTAGGGCCGCCCAGCAATTGTTGGGTCGACGGTCAGGGTTTTCAGTGGTTTGCGGTTGGCGCGTTTCCACATCATTTGGTGCAGTTCGTCCGCGGTGGCGTAGCCTTCCACTTCTCTCGGCGGGTAGCCGCCAAGGCCCGGTACGTTCGCGGCGTCATCCCATAGGTGCACAATATGCCCGGTGGTGTAGTAGATCAGTGGCCGCTGCCCGTATTGTTTTTCTAGGTCGTCGGCGTATTCACGGGCTTGTTCTTGCCCTGCGGCAATCGTCACTCCGGGTTTCTTCGCTTCTACAACGGCGATGGCTTTTCCGTCCGAGCCGTAGAGGACGTAGTCCGCGCGGCCGCTTGGCAGTGTGACTTCTTCCCGCAGGTTTCCCAGTTTCTTGGAGAACCCCGCGGTTGCCAACATTGGGTCGATGATGTCGCGTCTGGTTTCGGCTTCGCTGATGGCCAACCGGTCGGTGGTGTCCACTTGCCCGGCCGCCGTCTGTGCCGCTGCGAGTTCCGACCGATGCTTTTCTTTCAGCTCCGCGAGTTGCCGTTCAAGTTCCGCCCGCCCAGCTTCAAGCTCATTGATGCGCTCTTGGCCTTCTTTGGCTTTGGCTGCGGCTTCCACAAAGCGCGCCTGTTCTTTCAGGTGCGCTTCTTCGGCGGCACGCCGCTTTTCTTGTTCTTCAGATAGCAGCAATTCAGTCTGCTTCTGCTGCGCATCCCGCGTTTTCAGGTTGGCGTGTAGTCGTCGTAGCGCGGCTTCGTCTGCTGGGGCTTGTCGTGGTTTCGCTGCCAGCAGTTTCGGGTTGAACCGTCCAGCAGGTACGGCTGCTTGCCCCCGCCCAGAGACGTTTCCGGCAGCCCACACCAGAATGTCGTAGAGGTGTGCGACAGTGTGCGCGGCGGTGTCGGCAGAGATGAACGCCCCGGAGTGCGCGGCGTCATTGCCTAGTTTCCGGACAGTATGGATTTTGTTCTGGATGACTTCCGGCACGTTCCGGCGCAGCGCTGGGGCCCGCAGCCAGTCCGCAAAAGTACCGACCATGTCGATGCGGTAGAACGCGCAGATGTGTTTGACTACTTGTTCCGTAATGAACCGTGCTTGCATCATCGCTGCCCGCGGGTTCGACACTGCGGAGTCTTCCACTTGGCGGCAGTCGTTTGCCAGTGCAGGGAATGCTAATCCGACAAAGCCGAAGTTGCTTTGGGTTCCGGTTGGTTGAGTCATTACGGTCCTTCGGTTCTTGCGGACAGGGGCTTAACGACGTCCACAAACGCCTCAAATCTTCTACCAGCTTAACGTGACAACGCACAGAAAATGTAGGAAACACCCTGTTCAAGGCCAACATTTTCGTATAGCACAACAGTTGCAGCAAGGATGCACTTCATCTCTAAGGCGCAATTCATTGGAGACTGAAAGGGACTCGTATCGAGGCTGAGGCGATGCAAAGCCGCCCAAGAGAGCTACTCCGGACTGCTTTGTATCTATGGACTGCTTCTACCTAGAAGTGAGACTCGAGCTCGACTACTTCACGTCAAACTGCACTGGCTCTCCTTCGCATATAGCTTTTGCATACTGTTGCAGAACGGGTTCCTTTAGCTCGATGTCGTATTTTCGAAGCAGCTGCCGTAGTCGGGTTTTAACCGTGCCCACAGACTTTCCCTTTTCTCGACGAGCTAGCTTCTGGAGCTCAGCGTTTACCTCACGAAAACGCTCCCGAACCACATTTTTCATACCTTTTTCGTCGAACTCGAACTTAATCATGCGCCACCCTCTGCAATCGTGGTTGAGGGGTGTCGCTTCGCGGTAGCTTCTGAGACGTATTTCCCCGAAATAGCGGATCGGAATGATTTACCGTTTGATTTATTTGGCAGCACCTGAGTTACTGTTGTGCGTGGCTGCTGCCGAACTGTTGCCACTGAAACGAACCTTCCACTTCTGGCGCTGCGCGGTACTATTCGTGCCATTTTGGCACCTCCTTATAGGGGAGGAGTACTCCCCAAGTGGGAATGCATCAGTTGCAGCACCTAGAGTGAAGTCGTCTGAAACCTGCAAGTAACAGACCCCGCCCCGACGCTGCACACCCCAGGTCGGGGCTTTCGTCATTCAGTTCGACAGTATCACGTCAGCTAGTCGAACAACATGGCTGTAAGTTAACACTGGGAAAACCAAGAGCCGTTAGCCCATATTCTTGGAAAATAGCCTAGAAGCGAGTGAAACTCGCAGCAGTTCTAGCGCACTTCTCTTCCGATTCAGTATCCCGATTTGTTGCTGAATCCGAACTGCTACTTTGGAGAACTTTTCAATCTCATTTTCCAGTGGAATATTGAGTTCATACCGCATAAGCGAGTCGCGATTGATTTTCGGTATTGAAGACCGTCCAGAGTTCCGGTCCGCGTAAGCGAGGAAACTAGGTGTCGCCAAAAGTTCACGTAGAAAATATGGAGTCAGAGGTGCCTTCGGAACTAGTGCGTACATGTCGGCTGAGCAAACACCGTCTAGTTCTGCCACAACGACCTTATTCAAGTAAGGACGAATTTTTGAGTAAAGAACGTCACCTTTTTCAAAGCGATACTTTCCGCTCGTCACCCTATCTTCAGCGCAGGAGTTCAACGGCCCAATGGCGGTTTCGCCAGACATCAACGCATTGGGAGCTACATGTGGTGAATTACGGTATTTTGGGTGCTTTGGGTCAACTTGGCCCGAACGAATTTCCACTACATCGTTCAAACTCACCCTCGTCTGATGGCTTAATCTCGCAAATGCTGCGAATCGGACTTGATGCAACAGTTCAGTTTCTTTTTCAACTCTCAAAATCTGAGTTTCCATCACCCTCAGTATTGCAGCAATCCGCTTTTGCTCCTCGAGAGGAGGGAGAGGAATTGATATTTCTCGCGCTCTCTTTGCCGAGACTTCTTTGAACGTTGCACCAGTTCCAAGTTCTTGTAGAGGTTCTTTCATAAAGCGCAGAACTTGCGCAAGATACTGCGAGTCCACTTTTGGACCAGGAACGAAGCTTTTGAAGCCTTGGTTGGTAGCGATCTCATTCGATGCGATAGCAACATGGCCAATCGGAGCTCGGCTGCTCCAAAGCACAGTTCCAGCAGGAAGCAACTGGGCTGAGCTTTTTTCAAGACCAGCTTGAGAAATTGATCGGCTTCCTTTTGAAATAAAGAGCTCCCGGTGAGAAGAAAGATCTCGTGGAGTAAGCCAAGGTATATCACCATCCCAGTATTCAGGTATTCCTGTCTTAGGGGTCCCGCCCCCTACGACTTCACATACCTCTCCAAGTTTCACCGTGGGCCAGTTCATTTGTCTGTCTCCCAGTTCTGTCCGCCCAAGAGGCTTTTCAGATCGATCATTCCCTTGGCGATCTCAGCGTCAAGTGATTCGATCTCCGCGATGATCTCCAGAGGATCTCGTGTTTCGACTTCTTCGAAGACAATCTCTTTGTACCGGTTCATCGAGAGGTCATAATCATTGTCTGCGATTTCAGATGCAGGAACACAGAAGCTTTGCTCAGTGCGGGCACGATCGGGCTCAGAACCAGCTCGCTCCGCAAACCGGGCAACCAAGTCAGGAAGATTGTTCTTCTGGTGCTGCTCGTCCGTCAGTTCCGCTCGTTCTGGTCGATCATTCGGGTCGTCTTCCTTCGGCATCCTCACAGTCGGCGTCGGCCCCAAGAACTGCGGTTCAAGTAGCGCATTTCGCTTGTCGTCGAGGCTCAATCCGTCAGAAAGCACCTCATAGAACCATACACTATCCGTACCATTGCCACCAGCATCGGTCCGGGTGAAGCACAAAATGGCGGTGGATACACCAGTGTATGGCTTGAAAGTGCCAGATGGCAATTTGATCACGGCATCGAGACTCTGGTTCTCGATAAGTTCCTTACGAATTGCCTTATGCACTCGAGTGCTGCCGAAGAGGACGCCTTCTGGGACTATGACAGCCGCTCGCCCACCAACCTTCAGCAAAGACAAGAAGCGAAGCAGGAACAGAAGTTCCGTTTTGGTGGTTACACCGAGTTCCTTCAGGTCAGAGTCGATATTGTCTTTATCGGTCTTACCCGCAAACGGCGGGTTCGCAAGAATCAGGTCGAAAGAACCCAGCAATTGTTCGGCGTCACCCTCAAACTTCGCCAATGAGTCGCGGTAAGCAATATTTGGTTCCTCAAAGCCATGCATGAACATGTTCATGGCGGAAATGCGGACCATGGTGCTGTCGAAGTCATAGCCCCAGAAGGTATCCGTTTCGAAAGTCTTCTTAGCAGACCTTTCCATCAGCGCATCACCGTGGTTGTACTGCATATACTCCGCAGCATTCACCAAGAATCCCGCAGTACCGCAAGCTGGGTCAATAATCTTCTCACCAGGTTGCGGGCGCATGATTTCCACCATTGTGTCAATCACATGCTGCACCGTGCGGAACTGACCATTCGTCCCCGACGTGCTGAGCTTGGACAACATGTACTCGTACAAGTCACCGAGAATATCCTTCTTACGGATATCCAACTCATTCAGCTTCGCCATCGCATTACGCAGTGTCGACGGGTTTGAAATACCGAAGTTCGCCGAACGCATGTACTCAGACATGCCGATGCCGCCAAGAGTCTGCAGGTACGGAAACACCTCAGAGCTAACAGTCTGGTGCAGTGCCTGAGGATCGGTCTGCGCCAACAGGTTCTTCCAGCGCAGGTGCTGCTGTTCAGCGGAAAATAGGTCCTCCGATTCTGGGACTGCGACGCCAAACGCACGCTTCTGGTCGATAGTGTCCTGGCGGATATCCAGCTGACGAATGAAGAGCAGATACGTCATCTGCTCAATCACATTCATCGGGTTAGTAATGCCACCCGACCAAAAGACATCCCAAATGGCATCAACCTGGTTCTTCAAAGCTCCCGTAATCACACAATCAACAGTACCGACGAGTGCAGACAGCCTTCGCGGCAGCATGACGAACAGATGTGCGAGGATGCGCACTTGCCTACCGGCGACATGGTTGCGGCGTGTACACGTAAGACAAACGTGTCGAAATTTTCGCGTTTCTTCGACACGTTTCGGCGACGTGGTTACGGCGTGTACATGTCAAAACCGCAAAAGCCCAGTTCAATGCGAATGGGTGCATTTAACCCCAACTTCCCACTGAACTTCCCACCCAACATAACACTTTGGGAAGTTAAGTAGGAAGCTTGTGGACACACCATTACTCAGCTTGCTCCGGACGGATCCGATACCGCTGCTTCGGACTTCTCACTGGTTCCGTACGCTCGACCAAGCCATCCGCTATCAACTCATTGACAGCCTTTTGAACAGCCGAACGACTAAGCCTTGTTTCTTTAACTAGCTCTGACGTAGAGGCGGAGGTTTGTCGCCTGAGCACAGCGAGGACTTGATCGAAGGCGCTGCCATATCGCTCTTCAGACGCTACTCGCCGCCGATGGAAAACGATCGTAAAGCTATCCAATCGATTGCGATAATCGGGAGGAGGCATCAGCGCATCTGCCAAAGACTGATTAATTGTGGCGATCCCGGTACCACGATTTTCAGCCACAACACCTGTCTCATTTCCACCGCTGTCGAACTTCACGTCCTCAAGGAACGAAGAAAGACGCTGGTTTCGTGTGGAACTAACTCCGGGTTTACCCAGATTATGGACAGTGACTCCCCCATACAGCCCGCCTGGGCTTGTGATTTCTAGGCGGTCTACAAACATATTGATCTGCACCTGACTACCTTGGGCATGTGGAGAATAGTCTCGGTGCATCAAGGCATTCACCAAAGCCTCACGCACCGCAACCGGCGGATAGTCTGGAAGCTCAGACCGATACTTCTCACCAATCAGCGCACCAGTACGCATGTTTCGTTTCACGGCTTCAATACCGGCATCCACTAACTCAGGAATAGTGCCTGCCAGCGTCGCACTATCCAGCAATCGAACGCCCTGAGTAATGTCGCCCTTGCCAGTTCCCGGAAAGTTGGCAAAAGAAACTGTCAAGCGAGGGAAGAACTCCTGTGGATACTCCCCCATGACAAGCAACGATGCCAGCGTCGGATGCGAATCCTTCATAATACGAAGCCGCCTTAATGCATCATCATTCCCTTCCCGAAAGGTCTTGGGGCGTCGCGCTTTCTGCAGCTCAAGGTACCCATCAAGCACACCGGGGTTTAGGTCAGCAAGCCCGGCTTCTTCAACCTTTTCTTCGTCCCACTTCGGCTGCACCTGTTCTTCGAGGAGTCGATCTACCTCATATCGTGAGAGTCGCATATCCCCGTCACCTGCACGAACATAGCTACCGCTATATTGCCCCCTGTCAGTAATAAAACAAGGCTTTTCAGTGGAAACCAGCTCCGGCACTTCCGCTACCAAGAGCACACTCCCCTCAAATGGCACAATGTCAATCAGGGGTCTGACAACAGGAGTTAATTTGGCGCATTGACTCTGCAAAGCGTCTTGCATCTTTCGAGCGTCAAAGTCAGGATCTGGCAGGAACCCTGAGGATTCATCCAGGCCGACAATCAGAAGGCCACCATTTGCATTTGAGAAGGCACTCAAAGTCTCAAGCACCGACTTTCCAATGCCGTTCTTCACCTCTATCTGTTGCTTATCGGTGCCAACAAGCCGCAGCGTGTCAACAATTGACTTTAGTTGCTCTGGTTCCATCAACCTCTGCTTCCCACTCAGCTTCCCACTCAACATAACACTTTGGGAAGCCAAGTGGGAAGCTTGTGGGAAGTAAGCGCTTCTTCCTGTCCGCCGGCATGGTTACGGCGTTTACATGTCAGAAAAACGTGTCGAAATTTTCGCGTTTCTTCGACACGTTACGGCGACGTAGTTACGGCGTATACATACCAAATCCACAAAAGCCCAGGTCGCTGCGATTCAGCTCGGTCAATGCCAACTTCCCACTTAACTTCCCACTCGACATAACACTTTGGGAAGTTAAGTGGGAAGCTTGTAGGAAGTTGCCCCTGACGGCAGGCCGACAGTTACCATATTCAGTTTCTCAACCCGCAAAAGTGGCCTCCCACTCGGACGAATCCAAGCAGGAGGCCACTCAAACACCTAGGTAATGCCAGAGCACCTCACATTCCTAGGTGAGCTTTCAAATCAGCGGCAATCTTCGCCAGCCGCTCCCGGGCAGCCGCCCGCGGAACCTCCGCGCCGACCTCCACCGGGGCAACCACTTCCAGGTAGCACTTCAGCTTCGGTTCGGTACCCGATGGCCGCACGATCACGCGGTCATTGCGGTCCGTCAAGAAGTACATGCCGTCCGTGGCACCAATGCCCAACCCATCCAGAGCCATATCAATCACGGTCGCCACCGGCGCGCCAGCCAGCTCAGCTGGTGGCTGCGTCCGCAGCTTCTCCATACCCTTGGCAATCAGCGACAGGTCCTCCACTCGGAACGTCAGCGGTGCCGTCAAATACAGACCGTGGGTCCGTGCCAGGTCATCCAATGCGTCATCAAGCGTCTTTCCGGCGGCCTTCAACTCACCCACCAGGCTGGCAGCCACAACGGACGCGGAAATGCCATCCTTATCCGCCACCGCAGCTGGGTCACAGCAGTAGCCAATGGCTTCCTCGTAGCCGAACGCCAGGTGCGGGGTGCGGGCAATCCACTTGAAGCCAGTCAGCGTCGTCGCATGGGCCAAACCGTGGTGCTCCGCAATGCAGGACAGCAACCGGCTAGACACCACCGAATTCGCAAACGCACTATCAGCGCTGGTCAAACCATGTGACGCAATGTACTCGCCGAGCAGCGCGCCAGTCTCATCACCGGTGAGCTGACGCCAACCACCCTCGGCATCGGCATCCGGGGTCGCCAATGCACAACGGTCCGCATCCGGGTCGTAGGCAATAATGACATCCGCACCGATGCTCGTGGCATGAGCCTTCGCCAAATCCAGCGCGCCCAGCTCCTCTGGGTTCGGGAATGCCACCGTTGGGAAGTCAGGGTCTGGGTCGCACTGCTCCGCCACCAGCGACACAGTGAAACCAGCGCGCTCCAGAATTTCCTTACCCAGCGCGGCACCAACACCGTGCATGGCGGTCAGCGCAATCACGACATCGGTGTGTTTGCCGACCAAGCTCAGCGCGCGATCCACATAGTCGCTGCGCGGATCAATCGGCTCAATCAGGTCCCGGTTGCGGGGCACCGAACTTGCCGCTGGCGCCGCCGCAATCGCCGCCGAAATCTCGCTATCGGCAGGCGACACCAACTGCACGCCCTCGGCAGGACCGGAAGCAACCCGCCCGCCTAGGTACACCTTGTAGCCATTATCTGCTGGTGGATTATGCGAGGCAGTCACCATAATGCCAGCATCCGCACCGAGCTTTTTGACGGTAAACGCCGTCAGCGGAGTTGGATTTTTCGCTGGCAATACCAATGCTCGGCCACCCAGCGCAGACACGACCTCAGCAGCATCCTGTTGGAACTGGGCCGAACCGTGGCGGGCATCGCAACCGATCACAATAACTGGCTGCTCTCCGGCCCCAATGCGCTGCTGCACCCAGCTAGTCAGACCATAAGTGGTGCGGATAATGACAGCGCGGCTCAGGCGGGACTCACCCGGCCCAACCTCCGCCCGCAGACCAGCAGTACCAAAGGACAGCGGGCCGTGGAAAGACTTGCTCAGCTCCGCCAACGCTTCAGCGGCATCTGGGCCATCAGTTTCCACCAGGTTTGCCCAATTCAGGACCTGTGCCTGCGCGGTTTCATCCGGGTCGTGGGCCGCCCATTCGCGGGCTGTGGCCAGAAGTTTCTGTACACCGTCGCCGGTAAACATTTACTTCATCTCCTCGAGAATGCTCCGCGAAGCGGACAGACCCAGGCGGGACGCACCCGCATCAACCATCGCCTGCGCATCAGCGGCGGTACGGATACCACCGGAGGCCTTCACGCCAAGGCGGTCGCCGACCGTCTTGCGCATCAAAGCCACGGCGTGCGTGGAGGCACCACCAGCTGGGTGGAAGCCAGTGGAGGTCTTCACAAAGTCCGCGCCAGCGGCTTCGGATGCTTCACAGGCAGCGACAATCTCTTCGTCGGTCAATGCAGCCGACTCGATGATGACCTTCAAGATGCCTGGAGCTGGGACCGCGGCACGCACGGCTGCGATCTCCTCCTTCAATTCGTCGAAAAGCCCCTGCTTAGCCAACGCAATGTTGATGACCATGTCGACTTCCTCGGCACCATCGGCAACGGCCTGGGCGGCCTCGGCGGCCTTGATGTTGGCCTTGACGGCGCCGGATGGGAAACCGACGACGGTGGCGATGTGCAGGCCTTCGGGGACCTCAACTGGTAGCTGGGATGGGGAAATGCAGATGGAGTAGGTGCCCAGGTCAGCGGCCTCAGTGACCAGCGCGGCGACATCGTCGGCGGTGGATTCTGGCTTCAGCAGCGTGTGGTCAATCATCTGGGCAAGCTCAGCGCGAGTAATCATGGAAATCATCCTTTACGGGAAGAAAGAAGGAGTAGAAGAAAAGGAGAAGAGTTAGACCGGGATTTCAGCAGGTACGCCCTGCTTCTGTTCGGTAGCGAGCATCGCGCGGTCTGCGAGGACGTAGATGATGGCGCCGACCAGGGAGATGCCGAAGAGAATCCACAGCACCGTGGTGTACAGCTCACCTTGCTCAGTAGTGGATACCGAGACACTGCCCAAGAAGCGGGTGCCCATATCCATGAACTTTGCGGTGTAAGCAATGCCCAGTGGGATGGCGATGTTGATGGTCAAGTTGTAGAAACCAATCGCAATGCCGGACTTGGCAGCCGGAATATTCTGCAGCGCGGTATTGACCAGCGGCGCGTAGAGCAGCGCAAAGCCAGATGCGAAGAAGATAATCGCAACAATCAAGGTGGCGATGTTGGTTTCCACGAAGAAGGCGGCCATTGCCAGGGAACCGGAAATCATCAGCAGCGCCAGGCGGATCGTGGTGCGCGAGGACAAGTACTCACCGATCTTGCCGGAGAACACCCCGACCAAAATCGCGCAGACATAACCAGGAACCATCAACAGCGCTGTCTTATCGCCGGACAGACCATGCAGGTCCTGGGCGGCGTATGGCAAGAAGATAATGAAACCCAGCTGCGTCGAGTAGACAATGAACACCAGCACAATGGCCCACACATAGCGGCCGTTGGTGAAGAATTCTGGTTTGACCAGCGCGCGGCTGGAACCACGGACGTGCATGGCGAACAGCACCACACCGATGACCGTCGGGATGAGCCAAATCCAGTTAAACGCCTGGATGTACAGAATCAAGCAGGTCGCGAACACCGAAATCAGCAGCAGACCGTAGATGTCCAGGTGTGCTTCGACAGCTTCGTCCTCCGGCACAGTCTTGATAATGACGGGCACCGTCAAAATCAGGAACAGTGGGATGAGGAACATTGCGGTCCACGAAATGTAGGTGGAGACAAAGCCCGAGGTCAGAGCACCGAAGAGCAAGCCAGCTTGGAAAGCGGCCGTCGAAAAGCCCAGGTATTTCTTCTGGTCTTTTTCACCCAGGTGCTTGGTCACATAAATGACGTACAGGGTTTCCGCAGCGGCCAGACCAGCGGTCATAATCAAGCGGCCAGCCAGCACCATCGGCCACGAAGAGGAAAAGATGAAGCCGATAATCGAGCCGAGTGCGGTCAGGCCGATGCCGACCAGCAACAGTTTGCGGATGGAAATGGAGTCCGCGAGCGCGGCGTAGACCACCGCGCCGATGCCGATGATGACACCAGCTAGGGAGGCCTGCAGGCTGGCGGTGTTGTCGGAGATTCCCAGACCGGCGGCCATTGGCATGGTCATGGTCTTGAAACCGTTGTCCATAATCAGGCTGAACACGAAGGTGAACAGCAAGATAGGCACAGCTACCTTTGGGTCGGTGGCAGCGGCCGTTGCTTTTGCGAGCTTAGTGTCGCCGGTTGAGTTGGTCATGGCGTTAGATTCCTGCGAGCGGCAGGGCGATTTCCATCATCTGGGTGAACGCGGTCTGGCGTTCCTCGGAGCTGGCGGAAGTACCTGCGAAAATGTTGTCAGAGACAGTGAAAATACCCAAGGCATCAATGCCGGCCTGGGCGGCGTTGGCATAGAGCGCGGCCGATTCCATTTCGACACCGAGGACGCCCATCTTTGCCCAGCGAGCGTTGACGGTCTCGTCGGCGTTGTAGAAAATGTCGGAGCTCAGAACGTTACCGACATGCACAGTCACGCCCTGGCGTTCGGCTTCTTCAACGGCGGCGCGCAGCAGCTTCCAGGAGGCGGTCGGTGCCCACAGGCCTGGAATGTTGTACTGGCTCAGGTAGTTCGAGTCGGTGGAAGCCGACGCTGCGACGATGACTTCATACAGGTCAACGTCCTTCTGCAGCGAACCAATGGAGCCGACGCGAATGATTTTCTTCGCGCCGAACTTGTTCATCAACTCCCAGCTGTAGATACCAATCGATGGCATACCCATGCCGGAACCCATGACGGACACTGGGTGGCCTTTGTAGGTGCCGGTGTAGCCGAGCATGTTGCGGACCTCGTTGAACTGGACCAGGTCGTCCAGGTAGGTCTCTGCGATGTACTTGGCACGAAGTGGGTCGCCGGGCATCAAGACGGTTTCTGCAATGTCGACGCCGCGTGGGTTGATGTGTGGGGTGCTCTGGTCGGACATGTTCTTTCCTATCAGTGGTGTGGGTCCGAAGTGCACTGACCAGGTGCCTTACTAAGTCACCTTTAACGATAGGCTCACACAGAACATATGTCAATATCCAATTTTACAATTGTTCTATCATTGTGACGATTGCCACTGCAGCACCCGCTCCGCCGTATGATGATCGATAACTAAATCCGTCACCAAGCCCATCCGCAGGGCAACCGCAATGGCCGCTACCTTCTTTGTACCGCCCGCAATGCAAATCCGCACCGGCCGTTTCGCCAAATCCGGCAGCGAAATCCCCACCGTGCGGGCATCAATCTCCGGCGCCGCCACCTTCCCGTCGACGGTATAAAACCGCGAACAGGCATCCCCCACCGCACTATCCAGCAGAAAATCAATCTCCGTCTCCTCGAGATACCCGAGGTTCAGCAGCAAACTCTCCCGGTGCACATCCCCCACAGTGAACACCGCCACGTCCACATTCGCACCGGCCGCGAGCATCTGCGCGATATGCCGGTCCCGCACCACCAGCTCCTTCGCCTGCGCAGAATCCAAAATCACCGGCAGTGGCAGCACCTTCGTGTCGGCATTAAACGCCCGCGCCACCTTCGTCAGCGTGGACAAGTCATTAGTACTGCGCTGACTGTGCGAATGCCCGCCCTTGAGCTGCACAATGGTCACTCCGCTTTTTGACGTTTGCCGCAGATGTTCCGCCATGGACAACATGGTCTCGCCCCAGGACACACCTAGGGACATGCCATCGTCAACTAGCTCTTCCACCACGGCAGCGCCCGCGTTGCCCAGCTGCTGCACCAACTCGGCATCATCCATCGTCGCGGGCCGCACCACCCGGGCGGAATTCAGCCCATAGGTAGCGCATAGCTTGCCAACAATCTCATCGGCGCTTTCCCGCGGGTCGGTCAGCGTAATGGTGACGTAGCCCCGCTCCAGCGCGTGGGTCAGCAATTTCGACACAGTGGGCCGTGATACTCCGAGCTCTTTAGCAACTTCAGCTTGGCTGAGTTCTTGCAGGTAGTAGAGCTTTGCCGCATCAATGGCCTGGGCATCACGGGCATCCAACATGTCAAGTGCTCCTTTCCGGAGCGGGTTCAAGTGCTGCGCAGCTACCGCCGTAGCGGCCACTGCGCAGCAGTGAAATTAGTGCGCGAAGTGGCGCGCACCGGTGGTGTACATCGTCACACCAGCTGCTTCCGCAGCGGCAATGACCTCTTCGTCGCGGATGGAACCGCCTGGCTGCACAACCGCAGTCACGCCAGCCTTCGCCAGCACCTCAAAACCATCCGCAAATGGGAAGAACGCATCAGAGGCAGCAACTGCGCCACGGGCACGCTCTTCGTCACCGGCCAGCGAGTTCGCCCGCTGCACCGCCAGCTTCGCCGAGTCCACGCGGTTGACCTGCCCCATGCCGACACCGACGGTCGCGCCATCAGCAGCAATCAGGATGGCATTGGACTTGACCGAACGCACTGCATTCCACGCAAACTGCAGGTCCTTCAGGACTTCCTCGGAAGCCGCTTCACCAGCAACCAGCTTCCAGTTCGCAGCCTGGTCGCCCTCTGCCTGCAAGGTGTCGCGTTCCTGAACCAGCACGCCACCGGAAATCTGCTTGGACTCCAAGCCTTCACGCACTGGCACATCGGCCTGCAGAATACGAATGTTCTTCTTCTGCGACAGCACGTCAATCGCACCGTCCTCGTAGCCCGGCGCGACAATCACTTCGGTGAACACTTCCGCAACCTGCTTAGCCATCTCCACGGACACTTCGCGGTTGACGGCAATAACGCCACCGAAAGCGGACACTGGGTCGCAGGCGTGGGCGGCGCGGTGGGCCGCCGCGATGGATTCGTCGGACACTGCGATGCCACATGGGTTTGCGTGCTTAATAATTGCCACGCATGGACGCTCGTGGTCCCACGCGGCGCGCCAGGCGGCATCGGAGTCCGCGTAGTTGTTGTAGCTCATTTCCTTGCCGTGGAACTGCTGAGCATTAGCCAGGCCACCGGCTTTCGCGTCGGTGTACAGCGCCGCTGCCTGGTGTGGGTTTTCGCCATAGCGCAGGGTCTGCTTCTTCTCCACAGCCATGCCGGTCCAGTCAACCAGACCGTCGCTGCCAGCGCCTGCACCGTTTTCGGCGCCTTCTGCTTGTGCGCCCATCCAGGTTGCCACGGCCACATCGTAGGAAGCCGTGTGGCGGAAGGCGTCGACTGCCAGAGCGGTGCGTTCCTGACGGCTGAAGCCGTCGCCCTTGGCGGCGGCGACCACTTCGTCATAACGCTCAGGGTCAACCACAATGGCCACGGAAGGGTGGTTCTTTGCCGCGGCGCGCACCATCGACGGACCGCCGATATCAATCTGCTCCACGCAGGCGTCGAAGTCAGCGCCGGATGCGACGGTCTCGGTGAATGGGTACAGGTTCACCACGACCAGCTGGAATGGTTCAACGCCGAGGTCGTCGAGCTGCTTGAGGTGGTCGTCCTTGCGGGTGTCGGCCAAGATGCCGGCGTGCACGCGTGGGTGCAGGGTTTTCACGCGGCCTTCCAAACATTCTGGGAAGCCGGTGAGTTCTTCCACGCGAATGACGTCGACGCCGGCATCGGCGATGCGCTGGGCGGTCGAACCGGTCGACACGATTTCTACACCAGCTTCCGCCAGGCCGCGGGCGAGGTCTTCTAGCCCGGACTTGTCATACACGCTGATGAGTGCTCGTTTAATCGCCTTGTGGTCGCTCATTACAAAGATGCCTTTCGTCCGCTGATGGAAAACCCGGTTCGGGAAATGGTGGTCAACACGTCTGCGAGGAGCCGTCGCTCCACAATCTTAATGCGCTCGTGCAGGGAGTCTTCATCGTCGTCGTTTTCCACGACCACAGCTTCCTGCGCCAAGATAGGTCCGGTGTCCACCCCGGTGTCGACAACGTGGATGGTGGAGCCGGTGACTTTCACGCCATGCGCCATCGCATCGCGGACCGCGTGCGCGCCAGGGAAAGATGGCAACAGCGCCGGGTGGGTATTAATGACACGCTGCGGGAATTCGTTCAAAAACTCCGGCGCGAGGATGCGCATAAACCCTGCGCTGACCACAAGGTCGGGGTTATGCTGGGCCACCGCAGCGGCAAGGGCGCGGTTCCAGGCTGGGCGGTCGGCAGCATCGAAGGGCACCACGAAGGCGGTGCGGCCGGCAGCTTCGGCCCGTTCGATGGCTGGGCACTGTTTATCGGAACCGACGGCGATAATGTCCACCGCCGCGGAATCGAGGTTGTCGAGCAGCGCCTGCAGCAAGCTGCCTTGGCCAGAGGCCAGGACAACGACCCGCAGTGGCTTATCGGCGTTTTCAGTCCGTTGGTATGTCACCTGTCCAAGTCTACCGCCCGAGGTTTTCCACGAGCGTTTCGGCTAACTTCTTCGACGACTGCGGATTCTGCCCCGTGAACAAATTGCAGTCCTGCACAACATGCGGCGTCAGCGGGATTTTCCCCTTCGAATAGTCCACACCCATCTGCACCAGCCGCTCCTCCAACAACCACGGCGCCTTCTTGGCAAAGGAATTGAGCAGTTCCTCCCGGTTCGACAGTGCGGTGACCTTACGGCCGGCAAATGGTGACTGCCCCTGCTTATTGACGGTAGCCAGCAGCACAGCCGGTGCGTGGCAGAGCAACGCAAGTGGTTTATCGGACCGCAACCGAGCATTGAGGAGCTCCCCTACTGCCGGGTCGACGGCGAGATCTTCCATCGGCCCGTGGCCGCCGGGGAAGAAAATCAGGTCGTATTCGGAGGCCTTTATATTATGAAGGTCTGCGGGCACATCCAGAACTGGCGCTAGGTGTGCCAGCTCTTCCCGATACTTCTTTGCGGTCCAGGGTGGCACGAGCCCACCGGGACCCAAGCTAATGTCATCGACTGTGGGTGGCACGGCGCCGGGTGTGGCAATGGTGATGTCGTAGCCGGCATCACGGAAAATGCCGTAGGGCACGAGGAACTCTTCCGCCCAAAACCCGGTTGGGTGTTTCGTACCGTCCGATAGGGTCCAATGGGATGCGGCCGATAGGGCCATGAGCACAGAAGTCATGGGGTTACTCCTCCTCGTTGACGTGCTCCCCAGCGTAGTCCTCTTCTTCGTCGTCAGTCTCGTCGTCGGGTTCTACGTCTTCGTCATCGTATTGTTCGTCAACGATTTCGCCGTCATCAATAATGTCGTCGTCAACGTCGTGGTCAATGTCGTCTTCCCCGGCGGCGGCTGCTGCCGCCGCCGGTGCGGTTGCCGCAGCTGGAGACGACGTCGCAGCCTCGTCAGCCGGAACGGGAGCCTCGTCGTCAACAAGCGCAAAATACCCACGCCACACCGCAAGCATCACTACGCACGTCCCAATAACGGACAACCACAGCCCCGCGAGGCCGCCGACCAGCCACCACGTGGTGCCGGACCAGCCATACAAGCCGAGCTCGCCACCTAACGTCGCCGACGCGAGCGCCGCCCCCAACGCTGCCAGCACCGTCGCGCCGCCGACCTCAATGAGCGGGGAATCCGACCCGTCGCGGAAATGGCGCAGCGTCACCCACACTGCCAACGCCGCCGGAACCACCAGCAACGCGGCAAACCACGGATTAAGAGTGCCCGTCGGCAGCGCCGCCAGCAGTGGCATCGGCGGCAACGTGCCAGGGGTCAGCGCGAACAAAGAGGCCGACGCAACCCCAACGAAAGCGTCGCCGCCCAACAGCACCGAAACCGACGCCACAATCGCATTCGGCAGATACAGAATATTCAGCAGCATCAGCGCGACCTTGCCGCCCGCCGACGGCGCAATTTCAAAGGCCTGCTGAACGGTGCCCCAGCGCAGCGCGAGCATCACCAGCAACACAAGCAACCCCGCAGCGGACAAGGTCGCTAACCAACGACCTGCCAACCGCGACGCATCAATGAGCTCATCTGGCAGCCCGTAATGGCGCGACATGCCCCGCCATAACGTTTGACCAAGACCGAAGAGGAAACCGAGCGCATGCACCAGCGCGGTGGTCAACAACGCCCGCCACAACGCCGGCGGTTCAATGGCATACACCTTTGACGCGTCCCACAGCATCAACCAGGCGGCGCAGGTGATGAGCAGCGGCACGCCGATAGTGCCCGCCGCCAACGCGCCCACATCCTGAATCGACACCGGCTTCTTCACGGCGCGGCGAACCATCACCGCCACCAAAGCAACCACGCCCATGGCAGGCAGACCGGGAACCATCCCAAGGACCGTGCCGTCAATAACCAGGGGCGCCAGATGTGCCAGCATCCACGTGGTGCCGATGGCCGCTGGGATTGTGCCGTAACCCGCGCCGGAGAGCAGGAGCGTAGTGATGGCTATTAATACGACAAGAATGCCGAGAATCGCGGCGGTCCAGCCTGCGGTCGGGAGGAACTCAGCCCAGCGGCTCTTGGGGCGCGGAGTGTCGGCCGTCTTCGCTTCGGAGGTCTTCGTTACCTTCGATGGCTTGGTGGCGGCAGTGTCCGCGCCGGTGACATCGGTGGGATGTGTGGCGTCAGTAATAAGTACTGTCTCGGCAGGTTCTGGTTCGCGGCTTGAGTCGCGGGATTGTTCTGCGGCAGGATTCGGCCGGAAGGTACGGTCGGCCGAAGCATCGCTGCTGCGACGACGTCGGCCGGGCCCACGACCACGTGGGCCATGAGCGGCTGAGGGGCGTCGATTGGAAGTCACTCTCTAACCGTGCCACTGGAGGGGAAGTTTTGGCCACTGCCATGCCGATTCATGCCGATTCAGGCTGATTCGAAGGGATTGTTACGAGCAACTAACGTGACATGTCCAATATTTTACTTGTACTTTCAGTCACTTCTCCCCCGTTTCGACTGAAATGTAACGAAGCGAAACCGCCTATAACTGCAGGTCAGTCAAGCACTAGATGTGCAGCGAAAAGATTTAAGTCCACCCGTTTCAACAACTTTGCCGACATTCCACTCTAAATGGGTTGCCATGTTAATAACGATTCGTTATCGTCAACAGCATTGCATAACAGAGTGGTTACATTTCATCTTCTACCTGTAACCAAAGTCTGAAGCTAAATTGAGGAGTTTATTCGTGAGCATCGCCGTCCAGACCCGTCGTGGTGGCAAGCACCGAAAGCAAGTTACCTCGACTGCAACCAAAGGTCGAGTGACGGTTGTCGCTCTGGCGACCGGCGCCGCAAGCGTCGCATCTGCTGGCGTGGCCAAGGCTAATGCTGAGGAAAACGAGCAGGCACAAATCCAGCAGGCCCCTACCCTTAATGGCGCCCAGGATGCCCTGACCGACGGTTTCGGCTCCGCGCCACAGGTTCTGAACATTGCACAGCCTCAGGATCTGGGTGACCTTCAGAGCCAGCTGAACAAGGCACTGAAGTTCACCGAGCAACGTCTGCTGGAAGACTCCAAGGCTCGCGCACCGAAGACCGCTAAGCCAGCTGCAGGCTCTTTCACCTCCGGCTTCGGCATGCGTTGGGGCTCAATGCACAATGGCGTTGACATTGCCAACGCTATCGGCACGCCGATCTTGGCTGTCATGGCTGGCACCGTTATCGACTCCGGACCAGCATCCGGCTACGGCAACTGGATTCGCATCCGTCACAACGATGGCTCCGTCTCTGTCTACGGTCATATGGAAACACTTGACGTTTCTGTTGGCGAGCAAGTTTACGCTGGCCAGAAGATCGCTGGCATGGGCAGCCGCGGCTTCTCCACCGGCTCCCATCTGCACTTCGAAATCCACCCTGACGGCAACACCCCAGTTGACCCGAAGGCTTGGCTTGAAGCACGCGGTATCTCGCTGTAAACAAGCACATACTTCAAGCGCACTGTCGCTACACGCACTGTCGCTGGGAAAACGGGACCCAGCCACAGTGCGTTTTGTTTTGCGCGCTACCGCTCATCCGTGAGCCACTGACAACCAACGCAAAAAGGGCCAGCACATGCTGGCCCTTTTCGGTGGAATTAACGTCGAATTAGCTTATGCAGACTTTGCCTCCCGCACTGGTCGCTGCTCTGGGCCGCTGTAGGCGGACAGCGGACGAATCAGAGCGTTGTCTTCGTTCTGCTCCACAAAGTGCGCGGTCCAACCGACAATGCGGGCCATCACGAAGATTGGGGTGAAGAACGGAATGTCGATGCCGAGCATGTAGTAAGTCGGGCCAGCTGGGAAGTCCAGGTTCGGCAGGATGCCGGTCCGCTCTTCCATCGCCGCCTGCATTTCGTCATACATGGCCAGCCACTTCTCCCCATCGTGGGACGCAGCGATACGGCGCATCGCCGCTTCCATGGTTGGCACTCGGGAGTCGCCGCGCTTGTACACGCGGTGACCAAAGCCCATCACCTTCTGCTTGGAGTTGACCTTGTCCAGCACCCACTGCTTCGCAGTTGCTGGGTCATCAATTTCAATCATCGCGTGCATCACGGCTTCGTTCGCACCGCCGTGCAGTGGGCCCTTCAGTGCACCGATGGCGCCGACCACTGCGGAGTACACATCCGACATGGTGGAGGTAATCACACGGCCGGTGAAGGTCGATGCGTTGAAGCTGTGCTCTGCGTACAGAATCAGGGACTGCTCAAACGCTTCCACCGCGTCGCGGTTATTCGCTGGGGAGTCCGGTCCGTCACCAAAGCACATGTACAGGAAGTTCTCGGCGATACCGCGGTCGCGGGTCGGCGGGATGAACTCCAAGTTCTGGCGACGGCGCAGGTCGTAAGCGACAATCGTCGGCAGCTTCGCTAGCAGGCGCAGGCCGGTGCGGCGCACCTGGTCGGAGGAGGCGTCGCCCTCGGTTGGGTCCTGGGTGCCCAGCCAGCTCACGGTGGTGCGCAGCACGTCCATTGGGTGGCAGGTCTTCGGCAGGGAGTTAATCAGGTCCAGCAGGCTGCGCTCAATTGGGCGCAGGGCACGTTCGCGCTGGGCAAACTTTTCTGCTTCGCGCCAGTCCGGCAGGTCGCCGTTCCACAGCAGGTAGGCAACGTCTTCGAAGGTGCATTCTGCGGCGAGTTCCTGCACTGGGTAGCCGCGGTAGGTCAGGGAGTTGGTCTCTGGGTTGACCTTGGAGATTGCGGTGTAGTCAACGACAACGCCGTTGAGGCCTTTGTGGATTTTTGGCTGTTCAGACATGGTATTTCGCCTTTCCTTAGCGTCCGTAGGTAAAGAGGGAGGAGTCGAATGAGTTGAAGTCTGCGTAGTGGTTGAGTTCGTAGAGCCGGGAGCGGTGCTGCATCCGGTCCAGCCACGCGGCCTGGGTGCCGGTCTCCGCGAGGTCATCGAGTGCGGTTTCCACCGCGCCCATCGCAACCCGCAGGGTGGTCACTGGGTAGATGACTGCGTTGATGCCGAGGTCATTGAGGGTGCTGGCTGGCAGCAGTTCGGATTTGCCGAATTCGGTCATATTCGCCAGCAGCGGTGTGTCGACTGCTTTGCGGAATGCTTCGAATTCGCTGGCGTCGGCAAGCGCTTCGGTGAAGATGAGGTCAGCACCTGCATCGGCGTAGGCTTTCGCCCGTTCGATGGCGGCGTCCAGCCCTTCGACACCACGTGCGTCCGTGCGGGCGCAGATGATGAAGTTCGGGTCGCGGCGCGCTTCGACTGCTGCAGCGATGCGCCGGACCATGTCACTGGTCGGCACCACGCTTTTGCCATCCAAGTGGCCGCAGCGTTTCGGCATGACCTGGTCTTCCAGGTGCAGACCTGCGATGCCTGCATCTTCCATTTCCACTACGGTGCGTGCAGCGGACATTGGTTCGCCGAAGCCAGTGTCTGCGTCGACCAGGGTCGGCAGGTCGGTAACCCGGGCAGTTTGCCGGGCGCGTCCCACAACCTCGGTCATGGTGGTCAGTCCGATGTCCGGCAGTGCCAGGTCCGCGGCGACGACCGCCCCGGAGACGTAGACCCCTTCGAAGCCCTTGTCTTGGATGAGCCGGGCGGCCAGTGGGTTCAGCGCCCCGACGAATCGTTGCAGTTTCCCGGAGTTCAGGCCGTTTCGGAACGCTTGTCGACGTTCACTTGGCGTCGCAGTTGGAGAAAATGGGGTGCTGCTCATCAGAAGATGCCGTTCGGAATCTGCGGAGCCTTCGCCAGAACTTCATCCGATACTGCGAAGTTCAGTTGGTCCAGCTCGCCCGGTGCCAGGTCTGCGGCGTTGCGGGCTGCTTCCAGGAAGCGGTCCTGTTCCGCCTCGTCGACCACGCCTTCAGCCAGGATGCGGAACTTGTTCTCGTACTGGGCGCGTGCGAATGGGCGAGCGCCCAGTGGGTGCGCGTCTGCGACTGCCAATTCGTCAACAAGCACCGTGCCGTCCTTCAAAGTGATTTCGGCGCGGGCACCGAAGGCCTTCTCATTCGGGTCTGGGGTGTGGTAGCGGCGGGTCCACTCTGGGTCTTCAACCGTGGAGATCTTGTGCCACAGTTCGACGGTTTCTGGGCGCTGCGCACGCTCTGGGGCGTAGCTGTGCTCGTGGTGCCAGGTGCCGTCTTCCAGTGCAACCGCGAAGATGTACATGACCGAGTGGTCCAAGGTTTCGCGGGAAGCATGCGGGTCGAACTTCTGCGGGTCGTTGGAGCCGGTACCGATGACGTAGTGGGTGTGGTGCGAGGTGTGCAGCACAATCTTTTCGACATCGTCGAAGTGGGAGATCTTGTCGCGCATGCGGCGGGCCAGGTCAATGACCGCCTGGGACTGGTACTCCGCGGAGTGCTCCTTGGTGTAGGTGTCCAGGATGGCGCGCTTTTCTTCACCTGGGCCTGGCAGCGGAACGGTGTATTCCTTATCTGGGCCGCCCAGCAGCCATGCGATGACGCCGTCTTCACCTTCCCAAATTGGCGACGGTGCACCTTCGCCGCGCATGGCACGGTCGACTGCTTCCACGGCCATCTTGCCGGCGAATGCTGGTGCGTGCGCCTTCCAAGAGGAAATCAGGCCCTTACGGGACTGGCGGGTGGCGGTGGTGGTGTGCAGCGCCTGGCCGATGGCCTGGTAGATGGTTTCGGTATCCAGGCCCAGCAGGGTGCCGATGCCTGCCGCGGCCGATGGGCCGAGGTGAGCAACGTGGTCAATCTTGTGTTCGTGCAGGCAGATGCCGCGAACCAGGTCGACCTGGATTTCGTAGCCGGTGGCGATACCGCGGATGAGGTCGTGGCCACCGAGCTGCTTGTGCTGCGCCACGGCCAGGATAGACGGAATGTTGTCACCTGGGTGGGAGTACTCGGCAGCCAGGAAGGTGTCGTGGAAGTCGAGTTCACGCACTGCCACACCGTTGGCCCAGGCAGCCCATTCCGGGGAGACGCGCTTGGATGCGTCAAGGCCAAAGACGGTGGCGCCGTGGTTGTACGGGTGGGCGACAGCCTGGGCGCGGGCGCTGGACACTGGGCGGCGCAGCACCGACGCGGCAGCAACAGCGGCATTGTCGATGATGCGGTTGACGACCATTTCTGCGGTGTCCGCCGGGACGGCAACTGGGTCCGCTGCAACTTCAGCGATCTTCCACGCGAGGTGCTCCGACTGCGGGAACTCTTCCGCCGACTTCCGCGTGCGAACAATGTGGTTTTGCATTTTGCCTTCGTTCTCCTTTTGCTACCGAAATGATTAACCGCAGCTTAAAGAGTGATGCAGGACACAGGATCGGTTTCGGCTTGTGTATCTTTGTTGCCAAACTCCAGCGAAATTGCGGAATCTGCGAAAATGCCTGCTCTAGGCAGTTATTGTCGATTAACAACGTTGTTTCCGGAAGCTTCAGAAAGGAAGGTTTGCCAGTGTCGAAGGTGTTCGCCGGCGCTCGAATCCGCACGCTACGCAAAGAACGTGGTCTCACTCAAGTGGAAATGGCTCATGCCCTCGGCTTTTCCACCAGCTACCTCAACCAACTGGAAAACGACCACCGACCCCTGACGGTCACCACGTTGATGCAGCTGACCTCGGTGTTTTCTGTGCCGCCAGAGTACTTCTCCGGCGCTGGCGCTGCCCGCACTGCCGCCGCCATGCAGCAGGTGCTCACCACAGCACTGTCCCGCAGCACTGACCCAGCGGTATTGGAGGATTTCGCGACTCGTTTTCCGGATTTGGCGCAGGACATTATTTTGTTGGGGCGCCGCGCTAGCTCCGTTACTGCAGGGAGTGTCGATGCAGCCGACCCGGATGGTGGCACCACTGCCCCAGCCTTGCCACCGGTACCTGCCCACGAAACGGTCCGTGACTTTTTCCACGCCCATTCCAACTACTTCGACGAGCTTGACCGCGCCGCCGAGGCACTGAGCACCGAGTTGCCAAGTTCCCGCGCAGGCCGGGCTGATGGGCTGGCTAAGCTGCTGCGCGCCAAGTACAACATCCGCTCGATTCGGGTGCCGGTTGCCGCTGACGATGATGGTGCGCTCGCCCCGCGCCGAGTCTTCGACGAAACCACTGGGGTGTTGCGGCTGCGCGCTGACCTGACCCGCAGTCAGGCAGCATTTGAAATGGCGATGCAGCTGGCGTTTTTGCAGTACGGCGACCTGTTGGAGGCCGCGTTGGACGGCTCCCCATTCCCAGATGAGTCTGCCCGTAATCTCGCCTATTTCGGTCTCGCCCAGTATTTCGCTGGCGCTACCCTGCTGCCTTACACCGCGTTTTTGAAGGCTGCGGAGCAGGCTCATTATGACTTGGACCGGCTCTCAGACCGCTTTGGTACCGGTTTCGAGACCACTGCGCAGCGACTGTGCACGATGCAGCGGCCCGGCGCGTCTGGGGTGCCGCTGTTTATGTTGCGCACCGACCGGGCGGGCAATATTTCGAAGCGTCATTCGGCGACGGCGTTTCACTTTTCACACCAGGGCGGGTCGTGCCCATTGTGGGTGTTACATCGGGCTTTTGACCGGCCGGATACGATTTTCCGGCAGGTGGCGACGATGCCGGATGGGCGTTCTTACTTGTGGATTGCCCGCGCGGTCAGCCATGCAAACGGTGGTTTCGATTCCATCCCTACCGAGTATGCGATTGGGCTTGGCTGCGATCTCGCTGACGCGGGCCGGTTGGTGTACTCGCGGGGCATGGATTTGGAGCCGTCTCGTGCGATTCCGATTGGCCCGGGGTGTGCGACCTGCCCGCGCACGGATTGTATGCAGCGGGCGTTCCCACCGGCCGGCGCAACTATTGTGATTTCGGAAGCGGAGTCCCCGACGGTGCCGTATCGCCATGTTCGCGGCGCTACGACTAGCACGGATGCGGAATCCCGCGCGGTGGATATCACTGGCCGCGACGAGTTCCTCTTCGACTAACCGCTACAGCTTTTCCATCGGTACGCCACCAAGCAGCATCAGTCGGACTTTGCCCTGCGCACCAAAGTCGATGGTGGCCGTTGCCCGCGGCCCCACACCGTCGATGGTAAGCACGGTGCCAAGCCCGTACTTGTCGTGGTTGACTCGGTCCCCTGGCGCCAGCGTCAGTTGCCGGTTTGGTGTGCGCCCAGCACCAGTACGGCCGCCTGGTCGGCGCTGCACCATTGGGCTTGTCGACGTTCCGGTACCCGCAAACCGAGAATTGCTCCGGTAGCCACCGCCATACCCGCCAGAGCCATAGCCGCTCATGCCACCACCCATCCCGCCGGCACTGGTGTTGCCGCTCCATTCGATGAGCTCATCGGGAATTTCATTCAAGAATCGCGATGGCGGGTTCGTCACTGGGCTACCCCACGATGACCGCAGATTCGCCCGGGTCAAGTAGAGGCGCTTGCGGGCACGGGTAATGCCGACATAAGCCAAGCGACGTTCTTCAGCCAGTTCTTTAGGGTCGCCGAGGGCCCGCATGTGTGGGAACTGGCCGTCTTCCCAACCAGCAACGAACACCACCGGGAACTCCAGACCTTTCGCAGTGTGCAAGGTCATCAAGGTGACAAGGCCTTGTTCGTCGTCTGGAATCTGGTCTGCGTCCGCAACGAGCGAGACTCGCTCCAAGAATGCCTGCAGGCTACCTGGTTCTGGTTCGCCTTCAGTCAGTTCACTGTCGGCCTCGTCAGCGAGGAACGCTGCTTGGTTCCGAGCTTCGGAGGCAAACTCGCGGGCGACCGACACCAGTTCATTGAGGTTATCCAGGCGAGCGCCGTCCTGTGGGTCATTCGAGGCTTCCAGCTCTGCTTGGTAGCCAGTGGCGTCCAACACTGCCGCCACCAAGTCGCCAATATTGTGTTCTTGGCCGCTGTGCCCTTGGTCAGTGTCTGCACTTGGCATCGTGGCCCGCAACCCATCGAGCATCTCCACGAACTTCGCAATCGCATTAGCACCGCGGCTGCCGAGCATCGCGACTTTGCCTTCCGCAGCATCTCGCAGCGCCGCGCCGAAACTAATCGCATGGTCCTCGGCGTGCAGCGCAACGAACGCCTGCGCCCGGTCGCCGATCCCGCGACGCGGGGTATTCACAATGCGGCGCATCGACACCGAGTCATCGGTGTTATCTAATACCCGCAGGTAGGCAACAATGTCCCGGATTTCTTTCCGCTCGTAGAAGCGGGTTCCGCCGACCACTTTGTATGGCAGGCCCAGTCGGATAAAGACTTCTTCAATCGGGCGGGACGCATTGTTGGTGCGGTACATCACCGCCACATCGGAGTAGCTGCACACTCCGGAATCAACAAGGTCATCAATGGCATTGGCAATGAAGCGAGCTTCGTCGTGTTCATTGTCGGCGCCGTACCCCGAAATCTTCTCACCCGTGCCGTGAGCGGTCCAAAGTTTCTTCTCCCGCCGGTTCTCATTCCGGGCAATCACCGCGTTGGCGGCATCCAAAATATTCTGGGTCGACCGGTAGTTTTGCTCCAGCAAAATGGTCGTCGCGTTGGGATAGTCCTGTTCAAACTCTTCGATATTGCGGATCGTCGCACCACGGAAGGCATAAATCGACTGGTCCGAGTCACCGACCACACACAATTCTGCGGCATCCGGGTCGCTTGGTTTACCCACCAGCAAACTCACTAACGCGTACTGCGCATGGTTAGTGTCCTGGTATTCGTCAACAAGCACGTGGCGGAAGCGGCGCCGGTAATACTCGGTGACCTCGGGGTATTCCCGGAAAATCCGCACCACTTCGCCAATCAGATCGTCGAAGTCGACGGAGTTCGCTTGCCGCAGCCGCGATTGATACTCCGCGTACACCGAGGCGATGAGGTCATCGAAACCATTTTGGGTTTTCGCTGCCTCGGACGCCGCTTCCTCCGGCGTGACCAGCTCATTTTTCAAATTCGAAATCGCCGTTGCCAGGACCCGCGGCGTGAACTTCTTCGTGTCCAGCGCCATGTCCTTGGCAATCATGCCCAGCAGGCGGCGGGAATCATCCGAATCATAAATGGTGAAATTGCTGTTCAGCCCCGGCACCAATTGCGCCTGCGTCCGCAAAATCCGCACACAGGTGGAGTGGAACGTGGACACCCACATCCGTTCCGCGCCCGGCCCAACCAACCCCAGCACACGCTCACGCATTTCAACGGCGGCCTTATTGGTGAAGGTAATCGCCAGAATCTGCGCTGGCTGTAGGCCCCGATTGCGCAGCAGGTATGCAATCCGGCGGGTCAGCACAGCAGTTTTACCGGAACCAGCACCGGCCACAATCAGCAGCGGGGAGCCGGAATGAGTCACTGCAGCGGCCTGCTGCGGGTTCAAGCCCTCCAAAAGGTCGACGGAAGAGCCGAAAGCATCTGCAATCGACGCATTCGGGGTGGCCTGGTTGGGGTACGCAAAATTCTGGTTGTCCATGTCGCCCTCAAGGCTACCCCGTCGCTCAGACAGGACCGCGCCGGACGATGTTCGAACGCAAGTGGCACTATTGAAACCATGGCTGACTTCGAAATCCGGGAAAACACCGGAACCGACAACCCCCTCACCGACGCGGAAATCCGCCAGTACCGCGAGGAAATTAACCGCCTAGACAAGGTGATTATTGACGCAGTGAAGCGACGCAGCGCCGTCAGCAACGCAATCGGTAAAACCCGGTTGGCCTCGGGCGGCATGCGCGTGGTCCACTCCCGTGAACTAGCGATTTTGTCCCAGTACCGGGAAGCGCTCGGCAGCGAAGGCCAAGAGCTCGCCGATATTTTGCTGCGCCTCGGCCGCGGGCGACTCGGCTAAGCCGCTGCGCTCAGCCGCCAGGCCCACCCCTCGGCTAAGCCTCTAGGCCGATGTAAATCGGTTCGGTGTACTCGTCGATCCCTTCGAAGCCACCTTCGCGGCCCAGCCCGGACTCCTTTACCCCACCAAACGGCGCCGCCGGATCCGACAGCACTCCACGGTTCACCGCAACCATGCCCGATTCCAGCTGCTCCGCAACGTCCAACGCCCGGTTCAAATCCTGGGTAAATAGGTAGCTGACCAGTCCGTATTCGGTGTCGTTAGCCCGGGAAATCGCGTCGGCTTCGTCAGTGAATGTGTTCACCACTGCCACCGGTCCGAAGATTTCTTCCCGATGCACCCGCGCACAGTCCGGCACATTCACCAGCAGCGTCGCCGGGTAGTAGTAACCCGACTCATTCGGCGCAACATCCGCGTCTTGGCCTTTCCATCCAGTCGCGATCTCGCCTTCCCCACCGAGCAGCACGCTGCCGCCAGCGGCGATCGCATCGTCAACAAGCTCCCGCACGGTCTCTACCTGCTGAGGCTGCGCCAACGGCCCCAGCTTGACCCCCTCATTCCATCCGGCGCCCATCCGGTACTCGGCCATGCCATCGCCGAGGCGGTCAATGAACTCCTCCGCCAAGGATTCATGCACGTAGAAACGGTTCGCAGCGGTACATGCTTGACCACCGTTGCGCATTTTTGCCTGCAATGCGCCAGTGACGGCCTTGTCGATATCGGCATCCTCTAACACAACAAACGGTGCGTTCCCGCCGAGTTCCAGCGACACTTTCACGCTGTGCTCCGCAGCCTGCGCCGCCAGCTTTTGCCCAACCTCAGTCGAACCAGTGAAAGTCAGTTTGCGGAGCCGCGGGTCGGCCAGCAGCGCCGAAATACGGGAAGAACGTGCGGTCGGCAGAATCGACAGCACCCCATCCGGCAGCCCAGCGTCCTTCATCAACTTGGCCAAATACAGCATGGTCAGCGGGGTTTTCGACGCTGGCTTCACAATAATTGTGCAACCTGCGGCCAGCGCCGGACCAATCTTCCGGGTCGCCATCGCCAACGGGAAGTTCCACGGGGTAATCGCCAGCACCGGGCCCACCGGACGTCGCTGCACCACAATCCGGCCGTTACCGGCTGGGGCGCGCCGGAAGTCACCACGCATCCGGGTCGCTTCCTCGCTGAACCAGCGGAAATACTCAGCGCCGTAGGTAACTTCACCGGCCGAGTCCGGCAGCGCGCGACCCATTTCCCAGGTCTGCAGCAGCGTCAATTCATCAGCGTGCGCCATCACCGCTTCCCAGCAGCGACGCAGCAATTCCGCCCGGTCACGTGGAGCGGTATTTTCCCATTCCTTTTGCTTTTTGACGGCAAGATCCAGCGCCGTTTCCGCATCCGCTTCAGTGGCGGAAGCGACGCGGGCAATAACGGAATCGTCGGCGGGATCTCGAACCTCGAAGGTTTCCCCGTCGGATGCATCGCAGAAAGTGCCGCCGAGAAAAAGCTGGGTGGACAGTTGGGTCTGGAGGGTTTCGCGGTTAACAGAAGAGGAATTAGCCATGCCCCCACTATGCGTCTGATGACGGTCACATGCCCAGCACTTGAGTAAAAACGTAACTACGCTAGTTCTCAGAAAGCACATCCGTGACTGCTGAGGAGAGCACATGAGCATCCAGGACATCACCACCACGCCAGCTTGGCAAGATGTGGCCGGACACGTGGACACCGCCACCGCCACCACCCTGCGTGAGAAGTTCTCCACCAATCCAGACCGCGCAGCAGACCTGTCCTTTGAGCTGGCCGGAATGCATGTTGACCTGTCGAAGAACCTCGTCGACCAGGAAACCGTCAATAAGCTCGTGGCCGTGGCGGAAGCAGCAAACCTGGAGGACTACCGCGACCGTATGCTGTCCGGCGCGCACATCAACTCCACGGAGGACCGTGCGGTGCTGCACACTGCGCTGCGTCTGCCAGCCGAAGAGTCGCTGAGCGTCGATGGGCAGGATGTTGCCGCTGATGTGCATGATGTCCTCGGCCGCATGCGGGATTTCACTCGGGCGCTGCGCTCCGGCGAATGGCTCGGTTCGACGGGCCGCACCATCAAGCACGTGGTGAACATTGGTATTGGTGGTTCTGACCTGGGCCCTGCGATGGTGACCAAGGCGCTGCGTACCTACGCCACCGCCGGTATTGACGCCCGCTTTGTCTCCAACGTCGACCCATCGGACCTGATTGCGCAGCTCGACGGCTTGGACGCGGAATCGACGCTGTTCATCATCGCATCGAAGACCTTCACCACCCAGGAAACCCTGGCCAACGCCCATGCCGCCAAGCGCTGGCTGTTGGAGCAGCTCGGCGCCGGTGAAGAAGCCGTGGCCAAGCACTTCGTCGCAGTGTCGACCAACGCGGAAAAGGTCGCCGAATTCGGCATTGACACCGACAACATGTTCGGTTTCTGGGACTGGGTCGGCGGCCGCTACTCCGTCGATTCCGCCATCGGCCTATCCGTCATGGCTGTCATTGGGCCAATGGACTTCATGCGCTTCCTCGATGGTTTCCGCGCCGTTGACGAACACTTCGCCACCAAGCCACTGGCGGAAAACGTACCGGCGCTGATGGGTCTGCTTGGGGTCTGGTACTCCAGCTTCCTGGGCTGCGCATCCCACGCGGTGCTGCCGTACTCCGAAGACCTGTCCCGCTTCCCTGCGTACCTGCAGCAGCTGACCATGGAATCCAACGGTAAGTCCGTGCGCATCGACGGTACTTCCGTGACCTGCCCAACCGGTGAAATCTACTGGGGCGAGCCAGGCACCAACGGCCAGCACGCCTTCTTCCAGCTGCTCCACCAGGGCACCCGCATGGTGCCGGCGGACTTCATCGGTTTCGCCCGCCCGAAGGAAGACCTGCCGACCGCGTCCGGTGAAGGTTCCATGCACGACCTGCTGATGTCGAACTTCTTCGCGCAGACCAAGGTGCTGGCCTTCGGTAAGACGGAAGAGGAGATTCTGGCGGAAGGTGTGGCCGCCGATGTTGCACCGCACAAGGTCATGCCAGGTAACCGACCAACGACGACCATTTTGGCGGAGGAACTGGACCCATTCACCGTCGGCGCGCTGATTGCGCTGTATGAGCACATCACTTTTGTGCAGGGTGTGATTTGGGGCATCAACAGCTTCGACCAGTGGGGTGTGGAGCTGGGTAAGCAGCAGGCAAACAACCTACTGCCAGCGGTTTCCGGCGCGGAGGCACCAAACTCCGGTGACGCATCGACTGATGCGCTGCTGACCTGGTTCCGCGCTAAGCGCTAGGGGCTGGCCCCTCGGTGGCATGGCGGAAGATCTGCCGTGCCACCTTGTTATTTCTCACCTATTATCGTAGGTATGTCAGCTTATGTGGATGATGCCAACCTGACCCTTCGACTTGCTATGGGCACCAGCGAGATTTTGAAAGGCGTCCGGAATGTCGGACTGCTATCTGGCCGCTTTTTGGGCGACGCCGGTGACGACTTGGCACAGAATTGGATCGCCCGGGTGCTTGCCCAGCACCGCCCCGAAGACGGTTTTCTGTCTGAAGAAGCCATGGACAACCCAGACCGTCTCACCCGCGACCGCGTATGGATCATTGACCCGCTGGACGGCACCCGCGAATTCGCGTCCGGTCGTCAGGACTGGGCGGTGCATATCGCGCTGATTGAAAACGGCGAGCCAATCCACGCAGCTGTTGGCCTGCCAGATAAGGGCATCACCTTCTGGTCGGAAGAAGCCAAGATGGTCAAGGGCCCACGCGCCAATAAGGTTGTGGTCTCCCGCAACCGGCCACCTGCCATTGCGAACCCGATGGCTGAAGCGATCGGTGCATCTGTGGAGGTGCTCGGTTCGGCTGGCGCGAAGGCCATGCACACTCTGCTCGGTGACTATGACGCGTACATTCACGCCGGCGGCCAGTACGAGTGGGACTCCGCTGCCCCGGTTGGTGTGGCGCGGGCCGCTGGTCTGCACTGCTCCCGCCTGGATGGTTCCGCACCGAAGTACAACCAGGAAGACACGTTCCTGCCGGACCTGCTGATTTGCCGCCCGGAGCTGGCTGATACCCTGCTGGAAGCCGCCGCGAAGTACCGCGACGAACACGGCACTTTCTAGCCTTTTGCTTATTGACGATCTGCGCGCCGCGTTCCGGCCTTTTGCCCGGCCGGAGAAGGTCGCGGAGATGCAAGCGTATCTGCGAACCACAGAGCCAATGCTCGGGCTGACGGTGCCGCAGACTCGGGCGGTGGCACATGCCGTAGCGAGGGAGCACCTTGGTCGCTCGCCCGCTGAGCATGATGTTCTTGCCGCTGCCACCGAAGTGTGGGAGGCCGCGCAGTCCCGTGATGAGCGCCGCGCCGCCATTTTCATTCTCGTGCGCTATGCCCGAGTTCTTAGCGTGGCGGCGATGCCCACCATTGAGCGTTTTGTGGTTGACGGCGCTTGGTGGGATCTGGTGGATGCGTTAGTGAAGGCCCAAACGTCAATAAGCACCAACGACGCGGAAGGTTCGGCGCAGGTGATGCGGGCATGGGCGCGGCACGAGAGCTTTTGGGTCCGGCGATATGCCATTCTTTCGCAGTTGCAGGCGAAGGCGACGACGGATACGGCTCTGCTCGCGGATTGTATTGTGCCGAACCTTGCCGACAGCGAGTTCTTTGTTGCCAAAGCGATCGGTTGGGCACTGCGCGACTATGCAAAGACCGCGCCGGAATGGGTTCGCGAGTTTGTTGCCAAGCATGAGCAGCAAATGCAACCGCTGTCCAAGCGGGAGGCGCTCAAACACCTTTAGCGCGGCAGCGTGATGGCCTCGAACACAGGGATTAGGGAAGCAGGCTCGGGCTCATACCCAAACAGATCTGGTCTGCTCAATGCAGATGCTTGCGCCCAAATCTCAGGTGAGACCAACGCAAAGTCAAAGTGAAACGGTGAAAGTGCTGAAACATCCTGCATGAACAGCTTGGATGTACGACCGTTCCCCTCCCGAAATGGATGCGCTTGATTAAGGTACGCAAACACTTTTGCGATTGCTTCAACAAAGTCGTCCCGTTTAAGTGCGAGCCAATCCTGGCTTCGGACCAGCTTCGTGACATCGCTGAGATAGCGCAGCATTTCACCGTCGTTGATGTTGCCAAATTCACGACCGGGACCTTTGTAAATCTCCACTGTGCGGAACTCGCCAGCCCATTCATAAACATCTTGGAATAGGTGCCGGTGGATTGCTCGCAAGTGATTGGCATCGAATGTTTTGCAAATCGACTCTTCGCCAATTTGAAGTTGGACTGTCCTACCTGCTACTTCAACGTATTCGAGCCTTTTGAGTTCCTCTGCATCTCGAACTCCAAAGAGGTTCCGTAGAGTGCCTTGCCGAGTATGGGGATCGATGGTTTCTGGATAGAAGTACGACTCCCAGCTCCCCAACTCGCTCAATTTATCGCCCAGAGCTCAGCGCGCCGACTCCTCGCAGCGCTGCTGCACGCGCTCGGCGTTGGTATTCAGCAAAGTCGATAGCACCTCGGGCATAGTCAGTCAGATTCTCGACGTCTTCACGCGTCGGGACATTGCCTTCATGCCAACCGGCTGCGAGGGATTGCCGCACCGATTCATGCTGCGTGTAGCTAAGGTCCGCAAATAGTTCAGGCCAGGCACCTTCAACATCGAATTCGTCGTGCATACTGTCCCCCTTTCGTTTCCCTCCATCTTACTAAGGAGGTCAACCTCGGTCTATCGTTGAATCCTTCTCGGGTACGATCTCGAGCCGCAAACCACTAGGGTTAACCGCATGTCCCCACAGATTCCAACGCCGTATGAAGACCTCCTGCGCGAGATTCTGGAGCACGGCACCCGCAAAGATGACCGCACTGGCACCGGCACCACCGGCCTGTTCGCGCGGCAAATGCGCTTCGATTTGAGTGAGTATTTCCCGCTCATCACAACGAAGAAGGTGCACTTGAAGTCGATTGTGTACGAACTGCTGTGGTTCCTGCGCGGCGACTCCAACGTCAAGTTCCTGCAGGATAACGGCGTGCGCATTTGGAATGAATGGGCGGATGCGGATGGCGAACTCGGTCCGGTTTATGGCGTGCAGTGGCGCAGCTGGCCGACCCCAGATGGCCGGCATATTGACCAGATTTCGCAGGCGCTGGACACGCTGAAGAACAATCCGAATTCGCGCCGCAATATCGTTTCGGCGTGGAATGTCGCGGAGCTGGAGAACATGGCGTTGCCACCATGCCACCTGATGTTCCAGCTGTATGTGGCTGACGGCAAGCTGTCTTGCCAGCTGTATCAGCGCAGCGCCGACATGTTCCTCGGTGTGCCCTTCAACATTGCGTCCTATGCGCTGCTGACGCACATGTTTGCGCAGCAAGCTGGCCTGGAGGTCGGCGAGTTCGTGTGGACCGGCGGCGATTGCCACATTTACGACAACCACGTCGAGCAGGTCCGCGAGCAGCTGTCCCGCGATGCCCGCCCGTACCCGCAGTTGAAGTTGCGGAAGGCTGCGTCGATGTTTGATTACGCCTTCGAGGATGTTGACATCGTCGGTTACGACCCGCACCCGCATATCGCTGGGAAGGTGTCCGTATGAGTCAGCCTCGCATCGGCCTGATTTGGGCGCAAAACGAAGACGGCATTATCGGCGACGGCCGCCAAATGCTGTGGCACCTGCCGGAAGAACTCGCCTTCTTCAAACGCACCACCCTCGGCAGCCCCGTCATCATGGGCCGCAACACGTGGGAAGCCATGCCGGCAAAAGTCCGTCCCCTGCCCGGCCGCACCAACATCGTCGTGTCGCGCACCAGCACCGATTTCCCCGGCGCCCTGTCCGCCGCCTCCGTACCGGAAGCCATTGAAAAAGCGTCCGCGCTTTTTGACGATCACCTCGACGATGCGCCCGCTTCAGCTGCCCAGCCAACTATTTGGGTGATCGGCGGCGGCCAGATTTATGAGGCGGCTATGCCGCTGGCGAACCAGTTGGCGGTTACTTTCGTCGAAAAGCCCCTGGATATTGAAGGTGCGGTGCATGCACCGGAGATCGGTAAGCCCTGGCGGTGCGTCGAGGAGCGGCGGACGCAGGTCAGCGAGCCAAGTGGGACGCGCTACCGGGTGACCTTCTGGGAACGGGCATGAGCAGCGGCGAGGCGGTACCGTCCGGCGCGGAATCGGCCGCCCAGCCCGCGGCGGAAGTGTTTGCGCTGGACACCTGCCCGCCGTGCATGCGACTGCTTAAGCAACTGCGCCTGGCGAAGGCGGATTTTCGGTTCGTGGATATTGAACTGCGACCGGAGGCGGCGGATTGGGTCGCGAAGGTCAATGATGGGGCGTATACCGTGCCGACGGTGCGCTACCGCGATGGGTCCGTGCAGACGCAACCGACTTTTGCCGAGGTGATGGCGAAAATTGCGGAATTGAACTCTGACTAGAATCAGAGGCATGACTGAACTGACCGCTGATAACACTGCTAACACTGCTGCTTTTACCGTCTACTTTGCTGACTGGTGCCCATTTTGCCAACGTCTGTTGAAGGGTTTGGACGACGAGGGCGTGGCCTATGACCGCGTTGATGTGGAGACGGATGCGGAGGCCTCGGCGTGGGTGGAATCGGTGAACGACGGTAACCGTGTGGTGCCAACGCTGAAGTTCTGGGATGGCACGACGATGACTAACCCGCCGGTGAAGAAAGTGCTGCGGAAGCTGAAAGAACGCGAAGAAGCGTAGGAAAACGGTTTACGCGGTGGGGTTTGCGGGCTACCGTGGCGGTTAAGTGATTGCCCCCGATGGGTAGTTGCGAAGAAGTACCCGATCTATGTGAAAGGGAACACGATGAGCAACAACAATCCGATTTCTAACGAAGACCGCGAAGAGTGGAAGGCCAAGAAGGAAGCGGCCGACGCCAAGGCGAAGGAAGCCCAGAAGGAGCGTGATGCCTCCGGTAACTTCGCGGAAGACCCTGACAAGCTGGCCGATGAATGGCAGGACGAATCCTTCGGCACCAGCGACCCACCATCGAACTACTAAGCCACCGGCGAACTGCTCACCCACCGGCGATGCAGTAAAACTGCGAATCGCCAAAATTACGGACCCATGCTGCCTACCATGGCGGCATGGGTTTTGACGTAACTGCTGAACTTCCGCTGCACGGCATCCGTGTTGTTTCGATTGCGGTGAACCTGCCGGGCCCTGCCGCCGCCGCTCGTCTGCAGTCCCTCGGGGCGCAGGTGGTGACGGTGTTGCCACCTTCCGGCGACCCGATGGAGCAGTATGCGGCAGAGTTTTACGAGCAGTTGCATGTGGGCCAGGAGCTCCGGACCGTCGATGTGAAGTCGGAGGCCGGTAAGCGCGACATCGCGGAGCTGCTGGATGCCGCCGATATTCTGCTCACCTCTTCGCGCGCGTCGGCGCTGCGCCGCATGGGTCTGGATTTCGCCAGCGTGCATGCCCGCCATCCGCAGGTCTGCCAGGTGGATATTGTCGGCTACCCCGGTGAGTTGGCGGACGTTCCCGGCCACGATCTGACGTACCAGGCCGATGCCGGATTGCTTGTTGACGGACATATGCCGCGAACCACGATTATTGATCTTGCTGGCGCCGAGCGGGCGGTGGCGGAAGCAACGACAGCGCTGGTGGCGCGCGGTCGTCTGGGGGTTGGAGTTCGCCGGGAAGTGGCACTGTCTGATGTCGCGGTGGCGATGTCCGCGCCACTGCGAGCCGGACTGACTGGGCCGGACCAGCTGCTGGGCGGTGGGCTGCCGGTGTATTCGATTTATGACACTGCTGAGGGTCGGGTGGCGGTGGCGGCGTTGGAACCGCATTTCATGGCCCGGCTGTTGGCCTTGCTGGAGCTCAGCGAGGATGAGTGCACGCATGAGCAGATTGGCCGGGTGCTTGCCACTCGAACGGCCGCGGAATGGGCGGCGCTGGCGGAAGAACATGATGTGCCGCTGGTCGCTACTTAAGGCTCGATTGCGGGCCGGTTCGTGCGTCTGTTTCCATGCAGCCCTGTTCGCTTCACCGGCTAGCCAGAATATATAGTTGCTAATTGCAGTGCTTGAACGCCCGCGTTCGCACTGCGAAAGCCCCAGTAGCTCAGTGGATAGAGCACGTCTCTCCTAAAGACGGTGTCGGAAGTTCGATTCTTCTCTGGGGCGCTTTTCCTCTGCTACTCCTAGCGAACTCTCCCCTTCTGCACGCACACTGGGGTTAGTCGAATCAGCTATTTAGAGGAGAATCGACATGGCCCACGCTTTCGCAGAGCAACTAGTCGCACAACTCGAAAAAATTGGTGTCAAGCGTATCTTTGGGCTGGTAGGCGACAGTCTGAACCCCATTTCAGATGCCGTCCGCGAGTCCAGCATCGAATGGGTGCATGTCCGCAATGAGGAAGCCGCCGCCTTCGCCGCTGGCGCAGAATCCCTCGTCACCGGCGAACTTGCCGTGTGCGCCGGCTCCTGCGGCCCCGGAAACACCCACCTCATCCAGGGCCTATACGATGCCCACCGCAACGGCGCGAAGGTCCTTGCCCTCGCCTCGCACATCCCAAGTTTCCAGATTGGGTCCAACTTTTTCCAGGAAACGCACCCGGAACAACTTTTCCAGGAATGCTCTGGCTACTGCGAGCTGGTGAACTCCCCAGCTCAGGGCGCCCGGGTCCTACACAACGCTATCCAGTCAACCCTGGCTGGCCACGGCGTGTCAGTGCTCGCCCTTCCGGGCGACATTTCCATGCAGGACGCCGACGACAACACCTTCCTCAACTCGCAATACGCCACTGGTCGGGCGGTCTGCTTCCCCGATGCCCGCGAAGCTGCGAACCTCGTGGCCGCCATCAATGAGGCGGACACTGTTGCGCTGTTCTGCGGTTATGGCTGCAAGGACGCCCGCGAGCAGGTTCTCGCCCTCGCCGAGAAAATCAAGGCCCCCATCGGTCACGCGCTCGGCGGCAAAATGTTCATCCAGTATGACAATCCCTTTGACGTCGGTATGTCCGGCTTGCTTGGCTACGGCGCCTGCCACGACGCCACCAATGACGCTGACCTGCTGATTATGCTCGGCACGGACTTCCCCTACTCCGATTTCCTGCCGAAGAAGAACGTTGCGCAGGTCGATATCAATGCCGCCGTCATCGGTCGTCGCACCACGGTGCAGCACCCTGTCGTCGGCGATGTTGCGGCAACAATTGACAACATCCTGCCGCATATCAACGAGAAAACTGACCGCAGCTTCCTGGATAAGCAGCTGCGCAATCACCACAAGAAGCTCGATACCGTCGTGGAGGCGTACACCACCCGCGTGGATAAGCACACGCCGATTCACCCAGAGTATGTGGCTGACGTCCTCGATGAGGTCGCCGCAGAGGATGCGATTTTCACCGCCGATACCGGCATGTGCAATGTGTGGGCCGCCCGCTACATCAACAACTTTTCCGGCCGGCGAGAGATGCTGGGGTCCTTCCGCCACGGCACGATGGCCAATGCCCTGCCCCACGCTATCGGCGCGCAGGCCGCCGACCGCAACCGTCAGGTCATTTCCATGTCCGGCGACGGTGGCTTAAGCATGCTGCTCGGCGAGCTCCTCACCGTGAAGTTGCATAACTTGCCCGTGAAAACCGTCACCTTCAACAATTCGTCGCTGGGCATGGTGAAGCTGGAGATGCTGGTCCAAGGCTACCCGGAGTTCCAAACTGACCACGCCCCAGTGAATTTCGCGGCGATTGCGGAGGGCGCCGGCATCAAATCGGTTCGGATTGAGGATCCGCAGCGGTTGCGGCAGGATTTAACGGCCGCGCTCGCCGAACCAGGCCCAGTGCTTATTGACGTTGTGACCGACCCTAATGCGCTGTCGATCCCACCAAATATCACCTTGGAGCAGATTATGGGCTTTTCCAAGGCTGCTACTCGGACGGTGTTCGGTGGCGGTGTTGGTCGGATGTTTGAGCTCGCGACGTCGAATATGCGCAACATTCCGCGGCCATAAGCTGGCTACGGTGTTGGCGTGCCGCCGGTGACGCCCAAGGTCTCACCAGAGACATAACTTGCCTCGTCAGAGGCAAGGAAGACGTAGGCACCGGCGAGTTCAACTGGGTGCCCGGCGCGTCCCAATGGGGTGTGCTGGCCGAATCCATCCAGTTTCTCCGGTGGCTGTCCGTCAGTTGGCTGCAGGACCGTCCACACCGGGCCTGGTGCCACGGCATTGACGCGAATGCCCTTCGGTGTGAGCTGGGTAGCCAGGCCCTTGGACAGGTTGTTCATGGCTGCCTTGGTCATGGCGTAGTCCAGCAACGTGTCCGATGGTTCATAAGCCTGAATGGACGAGGTGAAGATGATGGAGGCCCCTGGCTCGAGGTACTTCATCGCTTGTTTGGTGACGCGGAAGTTACCGAACAGGTTGGTGCGCATCGTCTTTTCAAATTCCTCATCCGGAATATTCTCGATGCCCTCATGCCAGATTTGGCGGGAGGCATTATTGACCAAGATGTCGAGGCCGCCGAGTGCATCTGCGGCTTTGTCGACTAGTTCTTGGCAGTGGTGAGCGTCTTGGACATCGCCAGGGAACGCGAAGGCCTTCTGGCCAGCATCCTCAATTGCAGCGATAATTCGGTCGGCGTCCGGCTGCTCGGAAGGCAAGTAGGCGATGGCTACATCTGCACCTTCGCGAGCGTAAGCAATGGCGACGGCTGCGCCGATACCCGAGTCGCCGCCGGTAATCAGTGCTTTTCGGCCGGCGAGACGGCCGCTGCCCTTATAACTTTCGAGACCGATATCGGCCTGCGGCTGCATCCGTGTTTCCAGCCCTGGTTCCGGCTGGTGTTGCACGTCAGGGTCGAGTTTTGGGTGGATTGTCCGTGGGTCAGTCATGGCGTTTCTCACTTCCGTCGAAGTCGACTTGCTGAGTGGCGTGCACTGTGGGCGCGATGATACGCGAGTTGTGACCCATTCCGTCGCAAAGCAGAGGTTACCCCCAGCCCACCGCAGTGTTGTTGCCTTTTCTGACAACCCGGTTTACTATCCACCGCATACCCCGCGGGGTATTTAAATTTATCCGTCTGTCCAAAGGAAACGACACGATGCTTCGCAACCTCGGCGAAAAATACTCGCCGCTGTACTTCCTCGCTGCCCTTGGGCTCGGCGGGATGTCCACCTTCTTCTTCATGCTGTTCATGTTCGTCACGCCGCACCCAGGCACCCCAATTCCGACCTTCGAGTCGATTCAGGCAGCATGGGCTGACGGACCAACGCCGATGCGCGCCGCCATCATCATTGGCTACGCCGGCCTCATCACCTTTGTGCTGCTGCACATCCGAATGGTCGTGTGGAACCTGAAGGAATTCGCACTCTTCCGCCGCACCGCTGCGTTTGAAACCACCCGCAACTCCAACGCGGGCGTGACCTTGATGGCTGTGCCACTGACCCTGGCGATGTCCCTGAACGTGGCTTTTGTCTCCGGCGCCACCCTGGTGCCACGCATGTGGGACATCATCGAATTTGCGCTACCTGCAGCGCTGGCGATTTTCATCACCATCGGGATCTACGCACTGCGCGTCTACGGCCGCTTTGCGCGCCACATCTTCAGCGGCAATTTCAAGTTTGAAGCAAACACCGGTCTGAACCAGCTCCTCGCCGTGTTTGCCTTCGCCATGGTGGGCGTGGGCATGGCTGCCGGCGCCGCAATGAGCCAAAACCTGGCGACCGCCTCCGTCGGCTGGGCTGGCTCCATCTTCTTCGCCACCGTATCCATCCTGATTTTCGCGGCGATGCTGCCACTGGGCATCAAGTCGATGCTGCGCCACGGCCTAGCACCAGTCAACACCGCAACCCTGTGGCTGCCAGTACCAATTGTCACCCTGTGGGGCATCACCTTCGTGCGCAACTCCCACGGCGCGGCATTCTTTGAAGCCAACGCCACCGGCGAAGCAGGCAACCACAACATGACCGTTGCCATGGTGCTGACCATTGGCCTGGCAATCCAGGTAGCGTTCCTACTCTTCGGCCACATGTTTATGAAGTCGAACGGTTTCTACAATGACTACGTTCTGACCAAGAAGCACCAGTCGCCAGTGGCGTTCACCATGGTGTGCCCAGGTGTGGCGCTGGGTGTGCTCGGCTACTTCGCAGTGCACGCAGGTCTGGTGGCCAACGGCGTGGTGGACAAGTACTCCACGGTGTACTTCGCGCTCCTGGCTGTGATTTGGCTGATTCAGGCAGCGACCATTGGCCTGATTGTCGTGCTGATGAAGAACCAGATTTTCCGCGGCACCGGCGCAGAGATGACTAAAGCCGCCAGCGCGGATGCTGCGCCAGCGGCTAAGGCCAAGGTTTCGGTTTAAGGTTTCAGCTTAAGGAAACCGCAGGTCTAGGCAAGACCGATATATTTGCCTAATCGATTCGGTCCAGGACCACCGAGCCCCGAGCTTCCGGTGCTTCTGGGCCAATCTTCACACCAGGCATCAAGGACTCCAGGGCGCGATCGAAGCGTTCTGGAGTTTCTGTATGCAGGGTGAACAGCTTCTGACCCTTGACCACCTTGTCGCCGCGAACTGCATGCAGCTCAATACCGGCAGTCTTCTGTACCGGGTCTTCCTTCCGTGCACGACCAGCACCAAGGCGCCAAGACGCGACACCGACAGCAAGTGCGTCAAGTTCAGTCAGGTAGCCGTCGGCATCGGCAATGACGTCGTGGGTGTGTGGCGCCACTGGCAGTGGGGCATCTGGGTCGCCGCCCTGAGCACGAATCATCTTCTTCCAGGTGTCCATCGCGCGGCCGTCCTTCAGCGCCGCTTCGATGTCGGCGTCTGGTTGGCCCGCTGCGGTGAGCATTTCACGGGCCAGAGCCACCGTCAGCTCAACAATGTCTGCTGGACCGCCACCGGCAAGCACCTCGACAGACTCTTCCACTTCCAGTGCGTTACCGACCTTGCAGCCAAGTGGGGTGGACATGTCTGTCAACAGCGCAGTGGTGATGACATTGTGGTCTTTGCCCAGCTCCACCATGGTCGAGGCGAGTTCGCGGGCCATGTTGATGTCCTTCATGAAGGCACCGGAGCCGACCTTGACGTCCAGCACCAGCGACGCAGTACCTTCGGCAATCTTCTTACTCATAATCGAGCTGGCAATCAGTGGAATGCAGTCGACGGTGGCGGTGATGTCACGCAGCGCGTAAATCTTCTTATCCGCTGGTGCCAGGCCTGCACCGGCCGCACAAATGACGCAGCCTGGGTCTTCCAGGATTTCCATCAGGCGCTCATTGGTGACGTCAGCCTGCCAACCCGGAATGGCTTCCAGCTTGTCCAGGGTGCCGCCGGTGTGGCCGAGGCCGCGGCCGGACAGCTGTGGCACGGCAACGCCAAAAGAGGCGACCAGTGGTGCCAGCGGCAGGGTGATCTTGTCGCCGACGCCGCCGGTGGAGTGCTTGTCCGCGGTTGGCCGGGATAGGGCCTCAAAGCCCATGGTTTCGCCGGAGTCAATCATGGCTTGGGTCCAGCGGGAGATTTCAGAGCGGTCCATTCCCTTGAGGAAGATGGCCATGTTGAGCGCCGCCATCTGCTCCTCGGCGACCACGCCGCGGGTGTATGCGTCGACGACCCAGTCAATTTGGTCGTCGCTGAGTCGAGCCCCATCGCGCTTAGTGCGGATGACGTCCACAGCATCGAATTTTTCGGTCACGATTTCCCTCCTGATGGGGTGCGTCGGCCTTCCCTCACTGTGACAACCGACACACTACTTACGGGCTTGTGGTTGTTGACACTTCTCATTATTATCAGAGCTAGAACAAATGTCAATGGTGATTTTTACTAATGTTCTCACGAGTTGTTCTGAGTGCGATGGTGAAAGCACCAGCTAGATGAGGAACATCATGGCCTCCACCACAGCCCCAATAACGACGACCCCACCAACCGACGCCGAGCTCATCGAACTCGCTCGCGACGCTGCCACCCGCGCCTACGCGCCATACTCGCACTTTCCAGTCGGTGCCGCTCTCTACCTCGATGACGGCCGCATCGTCACAGGCTGCAACGTCGAAAACGCCTCCTACCCCCCTCGGCACCTGCGCCGAGCGCAACGCAGCGTTTCACATGATTGCCTCCGCCAATGACAGCGCCCCTGGCCCTGGCACCGGAGAGCCCCACCGCCCGACCATCCTCGCGGCGGCGGTTGTCGGTCTAAAGAACAGCCCAAACCCAACTTTCCCTTGTGGCGCCTGCCGCCAAGTGCTCAATGAGTTCGGCTGCCAACGCGTCATTGTCGAAGGCCCTACCGGCCCGGCATCGCACGACTTCGACACCATCCTTCCCCACTCCTTCGGCCCCGACGACCTCTAGCTCCACCGGTCGCCTGCGCTCAATATCAGAATTGAGGTCAACTCCAAATGGATAGGCTCCAAGGCCTGCTCGGCATCTTGCTCATTTTTGGCATCGTGTTTGCGCTGTCCAAATCCCGGAAACACATCAAATGGCGCACCCTTGCGGTCGGCTTTGGTCTACAAATCCTGTTTGCGTTTGTGGTGCTCAGCTGGGAGCCAGGCTTCCGCGCCCTGAAGTCGGTCTCCCATGGCCTACAAAAACTGACCGACTTCACTAACCAAGGCACGTCCTTCGTGTTCGGTAGCCTCTTCCCACTTGAAGGCGGCTTCGTCTTTGCCCTGAATGTGCTGCCGGTCATTATTTTCCTCGGCGCCATCATCGGCGTGCTGTACTACCTCCGAGTCATCCAAGTTTTCGTGGACATTGTCGGCTCCGGTATCCAAAAGCTGATGGGCACGTCGAAGGTTGAATCGGTGTGGGCATCGACCGTTATTTTCCTCGGCCAGTCCGAGGCGCCGTTGGTCATTGCGCCATACCTGCCTAAGCTGACCCGCTCGGAACTGTTTGCCTGCATGACCGGTGGTTTCGCCTCCGTCGCTGGCTCGACTCTGATTGGTTACTCCCTGCTGGGCGCGCCGCTGGAGTACCTGCTTGCCGCGTCGCTGATGAACGCCCCAGGTTCCCTGATCATTGCCAAAGCCCTGATGCCGGAAACCGAAAAGTCCAACTTGGATGCTTCCGTGCGCGATGTGCGAGATGAAAACTCCGAGAACGTTATTGACGCCATGGGTTCCGGCGCAATGGCCGGCGGCAAGATTGCCGTTGCGGTTGCCTGCCTACTGATTGCGTTCATCGCCATGATCACCATGTTCTCCTCCATCATTGGCGGCATCGGTGGCTGGTTCGGTCAAGAAAACTGGTCGCTGGAAGGCCTCTTCGGTATTGTCTTCGCTCCGCTGGCCTGGCTGATTGGTACCCCATGGGCTGAGGCCTCCCATGTCGGTAACTTCATTGCCCAGAAAACCATCCTCAACGAGTTCGTTGGCTACACCTCCTTCAGCGGCATGCTGGATCAGCTCTCGCCAAAGGCCATCATGCTGAGCACCTTCGCCTTGGCAGGCTTTGCGAACCTGTCTTCCATCGCCATTCAGATTGGCTCCATCGGCGGGCTGTGCCCTGAACGCCGCGGTGAAGTTGCCAAGCTGGGCCCATGGGCGTTGCTCGGCGGTTTCCTGACGAACCTGCTCAACGCCGCCATCGTTGGCGTGGTGGTCGCCGCCTAATCTCCCATCAACAATTCCCGCTGGAAGTGCAGCCCCTCGAGCTCCTCCCAGCAGGTTTTGTCATAAGCCCCTTAGACTGGATAGGTCCCCAAGTTATTCAGCGGAGTAAAAACCTCGCTTTTTGACGTATATAGAAAGGCCCTAGTACACAGTGTCCAGCGGCGAAGCAGAAGTAAGTCACCCAATTGCACCGCAATCACTTCCTGCCCGCCCGAACCCCTGGCGCTTGTTTTGGGCCTATAACTCTCCCGGGCCACGCTGGCCCGGCGCGACTCGCGCTGCCCTAGCTATTGGTATTCCTGGATTTATTGCCTACCTTTTAGGTTTCGAACAGGAAATGTTGCTGGTGGCAGCCGGTTCTTGCGCCGTCATTTATGGTGAAGGCCACCCGTATCGTGCCCGTATTTCCATCATCGCTATTGCTGGTTCGCTCTTAACCGCTGGCAGCCTCGGTGGCGCATTCGTCGGCCAATTGATGTGGGCGAATATTGGTGACGGCGGTTCCCACTGGTGGATGCTGCTGTCAGCTATCTGGGCAACAGCACTGGCCACCAGTCTGGCCTACTGTGCCAATGCGCTGCGTCTGCCCCCGCCTGGCCCGTTCTTTATTGTCATGGTGTCCGGCGCGGCAACCATGACTGCTCATATTGGCATTTCTCCACTGCATGTTGGATTGTGGGCGCTATGCGGCGCGGCATCCGCGATGGTGTGTGGCATGGCTCCGAGGCTGATTAACCCGCGTGGTCCGGAGGAAGCTGCAGTTAATACTTTGCTGCGGGCTGTGCAGAGTTTTAAAGAAACGGGCGGACACAGCGTTTCAAAACGTCACCAAGCGGAAACCGCCTTGGCGGAATGCTGGAACGCACTGGCCGACGCACGGGTGATTTTGGGCGGACGCGTCATTGACCCGCACCGGGAATACCTGGTGCAGAAAGCATCGCGCGCGCAACTCGAACTGGCTCAGCTCACTCGGGCGCAAGCAGACCCAGCAGCCGATGCTGGCGCGGGCGATACCCCGGCTTTTGTGGACACCACCCGCACCGTGATTCCGCTGGCTCGGCCATCGATGGCGTTTCGAATGTACCGGTCGGCGCACAGCACCAGTCATGCGATGGTCACTGCCTCGAAAATCGCATTGGCCTGCATCGCGGCGTCTGTGGTGTCGATTGCGCTGAAGTTGGACCGACCAGACTGGGCAGTGGTGTCGGTATTCCTCACGCTGCAGTGGGGACCGAACTTTATCCCCGGCACTGTGCGCGGTATTCACCGCATGCTGGGCTCGATTATTGGCATTTGCTTGTACGTCGGGTTTTTCCTGCTGGAACCGAATGCGTTACTGCTGCTGGTGGCATTGATGTGCACGCAGTTTGCAGCGGAGATTTTTGTGGTGAAGAACTACGCCATCACGGTGATTTTCACCACCCCACTGGCGCTGCTCATGGGCGGGCAGACTTCCGACGCGGGTGCGGTGGCGATGTCGCGTCTGGGTGAAACCGCAATTGCGTTTGTGTTTGCGTTGTTGACGCTGTGGCTATTCCGCCCGAATGCGCAGGTTGCTGAACATGAGCACATTACCGCCCGGTCGTTTACTGCGATGGGCAACCTGATTGGGTCGCTGGCGACGAATACGCCGGCTGAGTCCTTGGAGCAACGCCGTGACCTGCAGTACGAACTGCTTGCGGAGCGTCGGATGTTGCAGGCGATTTCGGCGGACCACCCAGACGTAGCGGCAGCAGCGGAGCCGGAGCATCTGGCTGTGCAGGCCGCCGGGTACCACCTCTTGGATTACTGCACGGCGAACCCGGACCGAGAGTTGTCGCTGGCAGAGATTGAGGGTTTGGCGACGCAGGTGCGCGCTGCAGCGAAGGGATAGTGCTGCCGCCAAGGAATAGCGAAAGGCTAGTGCGGAGTAGCGCCGTAACACTCCTGTAACTAGAGTGACATGTGTTTTAGATGTTACGAATGTTACGGAGCCTTTCGTCATGACCCAGAACGCCCGCACCTTCAGCCGACGTTCCATCCTCTCGGCAGTTGCCATCGGCACCGGTGCTGCCGCCACCACCGCAGCCCTCCCGGTACCCAAAGCACACGCCGCCCCAGTGCTCGGTACCGTCATCGACTTCTCCGCAGGCGTACCCGCAGCATCAGCTGTGAAAAATGCAGGTCACATTGGCGCTGTCCGTTACGTCTCCCAGCGCCGCCCCGGCGCCGACTGGATGAAAGGCAAGCCAGTCACCCTCGCCGAAACCAAAGCCATGGCAAACCTCGGTCTGCAAACCGCTTCGGTCTACCAATTCGGCCGCGCCAACACCGCGGACTGGCTGACCGGTGCCAAGGGCGCTGCCACCCACGTGCCGCAAGCAATTGCGCTGCATATGGCTGCTGGTGGCCCAACTGGCCGCCCGATCTACATGGCTATTGACGACAACCCCACCCGCGCGCAGTACACCAACCAGGTCAAGCCATACCTGCAGGCCTGCCAAGTGGCGCTGAAAGCTGCTGGCTACAGCATGGGCGTCTACGGCAACTACAACACCATCCAGTGGTGCATCCAGGATGGTCTGGGTAGCTTCTTCTGGCAGCACGACTGGGGTTCCCAAGGCAAACTGCACCCACGGGCCAGTATTCACCAGAAAGCTGGCTACCGGGCCACCATCAGCGGTGTTGAGGTAGACGTCAACAATGTCTACACCCGTGACTGGGGCCAGTGGAAGCCAGGCGCCACGGGCAGCAAAGTCGTGCCAGTGGACGTGCCAACCACTACCCCACAGCCGAAGCCAGTGCAGCAAAAGCCGGCACAGCAGTCCCAGCCAGCGCAGCAGAACCAGCAGGCGACCAATGGCCAGGCGCCTACGTTGTCGTCGATGATCCCACTGCCACCCGAGCTGAAGAAGCTAGGCATCCCAACCCTGAACGGCAATGCCCTGCCAAATATGCAGCAGATTCAGCAGGCCATCAAGGTTCTAGCGCAGATTCTCAAGTACGTGCGCTAGTTTCCCGCAGGCCCGGCTAACAGGCCTCCCGCAGGCCCAGCTAACGGTCCTCAATAGTGAGCTGACACACGTGGCAGAGTAGCTTTAATGGGCATGACTGAAACAACAAAAGCCATCCTGGCTGACGCAGACATGCCCACCCGTTGGTACAACCTGGCAGCGGACTTCGCTGAACCGATGCCACCACACCTCAACCCAGCCACCAAGCAGCCGCTGACCCACGAAGAAATGTCGGCGCTGTTCGCAACAGAACTGGTCAGCCAAGAGTTCTCCGGACACCGATTCATTGATATCCCAGAACCAATCCGGGAAATCTACAAAATCTGGAGGCCATCACCGCTGGCGCGCGCCCACCGGTTGGAAAAGAAGCTGGGCACCAGCGCCCGCATCTACTTCAAGAATGAATCGGTCTCCCCGATTGGCTCCCACAAACCAAACACCGCCGTCGCGCAGGCCTACTACAACAAGCTCGACGGAATCACCCGCCTGACCACCGAAACCGGTGCTGGCCAATGGGGCGCATCCCTTGCCTTCGCCGCGCAGTTCTTCGGCCTAGACGTGGAAGTATTCCAAGTCCGCGCCTCCTACGACTCCAAGCCGTACCGCCGCATGTTGATGGAAATCTACGGCGCCACCGTCAACCCATCGCCATCGGACAAAACCGAAGCTGGCCGGGCAATGCTGGCAAAAGCCCCAGAGACTCCAGGTTCCCTGGGCATGGCGGTCTCTGAAGCTATTGAAGTGGCGGTGCAGTCTGAAAACGCCCGCTACACCCTCGGTTCTGTGCTGAACCACGTGGTACTGCACCAAACCATCATCGGCCAAGAAGCCATGAAGCAGCTGGTGATGTTCGGTGAAGATGGCCCAGATATGATCTTCGGCTGCGCTGGCGGCGGCTCCAACCTGGCAGGCCTCACCTTCCCATTCATCGGCGGCATGCTGAGCTCTGACGTGATGCCAGAGCTGAAAACCACCCCGCAGATTATTGCGGCGGAACCAGCGAAATGCCCATCGCTCACGCAGGGTGAATACCGCTACGACTTCGGCGATGTTGCGGGCATGACCCCACTGATGAAGATGCACACGCTTGGTAACGAATTTGTGCCAGACCCAATTCACGCTGGCGGCCTGCGCTACCACGCAATGAGCCCAATGGTCTCGCACGCCGTCGAGCAGGGCCTGATGAGCGCCGTCGCCATTGAGCAGGAAGACGCTTTTGCGGCTGGCATCGAATTCGCCCGCTGCGAAGGCACTGTTCCGGCACCAGAGTCTAACCACGCCATTGCGGCCGCAATGACGGAAGCTGCTAAGCACACTGGCGCGCCAGGAACCGGACCAGTCATCCTGATTGGTCTGACCGGTAACGGCTTCCTCGACCTGCCGTCCTACGGCAACTTCCTGTAAACACCACACACTGAGGGCCGGTAGCTACCGGCCCTGTGAGTCACTACTTGATGTCGTTCGCGGATGCGTAGGCGTCCGCGTCCATCAGGTCTCCTGCTTCAGTGACCTGTACTTCGAATAGCCAACCGGCGTCGAATGGGTCCTCATTAATGGTGCCTGGTTCAGCATCCAGCTCACCGTTGATGGCGGTGACAGTGCCGGTCACTGGGGAGTAAATGTCGGAGACCGACTTGGTGGACTCAATCTCGCCGCATGGTTCACCTGCGGTGACGGTGTCGCCCACAACTGGCAGCTCCACGAATACGATTTCACCGAGGGCTTCCGCTGCCACATTGGTCACGCCAACGCGGACGGTGCGACCGGCAACGTTACCGGTGGCGTCGATCCATTCGTGCTCTTCGGAGTAGGAGTAGTCTGCTGGCAAGTTAGTCATTGCCGGTTCCTTTCGGGACGGGGTTACCTAGAAAAGATACTGAATTCAGTATTTCCTATTTGCGCTTCTTGCGGTTGTAAAACGGCGTAGGAGTTACCACGAAGGGGTGACGGGTCCCCCGAATGTCCACTTCGAGCTCCGTACCCACCTTCGTCTGCCAACGATCCACATAGGCCAGCGCAATCGGGTAACCCAGAGTTGGCGAAAGCACACCAGAGGTCACTTCACCGACCTTGTTGCCTTCCTTGTCAAAAACCTCATAGCCTGAGCGGGCAGCACGGCGGCCCACGCCCTTCAAACCGATGAGCAGCTGATCTGGCTGCGGCTGGTTCACCAACTTCGAGCGGCCAATGTAGTTGCGCTTCATCCGACCAAGCAACAGCTCCATGCCAGCCTCGAGCGGGGTGCGGTCGCGGCCAAGGTCCTTGCCATAGAGCGGCATGCCAGCTTCCAGGCGCAGCGAGTCACGGGCAGCCAGACCCGCTGGCATCACCTTGAGCACATTGCTGCCGTCAACAGCATTCAGTACTGCTGCAGCGATTGGGTCTTCTTCGTCAACGATGGCCGGCTCAACGCCCTGCTGCCCCGCCCCGAGTAGGGCATTCCACATGTCAGCGCCGTGTTCGGAGCCGATGTAGATTTCAAAGCCATCTTCGCCGGTGTAGCCGGTACGCGACACCAAGCATTCGACGCCGTTGACGGTGAAGGTGCCACAGGAGTAGTAACGCAGTTCATGGAGTGCCTCCCGCTGTTCTTCTGGCAGCAGTGTCTCCAGCAGGTCCACAGCGCGTGGGCCCTGCACGGCGAGCAAGACCGTTTCACCTGATTCGTCGGAAAGCGTCACTTCATACGCCCCAACCCGCTCAGACAGCACTTCAAATACTTCCAAGCGGTTCGACGCGTTTGGCACCAGCATAAATTCGGCGTCGCCGAGGCGGTACACAATCAGGTCGTCGATGATGCCGCCGTTTTCTTGGACCAGCATGGTGTACTTCGCTTTGCCCACCAGGATCGGTGCGATTGCGGAGATAAGGACGTGGTCGAGGAAGGCTACAGCGTCTTTGCCGGTCACGCGGATTTCGCCCATGTGCGACAGGTCGAACAGTCCCACCGACTCGCGGACCGCTCGGTGTTCGTCTAGCTCAGAGGTGTACTTCAGCGGCATTTCCCAGCCACCGAACTGGGTGAAGGTTGCTCCAAGCGCTTCGTGCTGGGCATGAAGCGGGCTCTTACGCCACTCGTTCGAGGTCACGCATTTCTCCTTATTGGTCCGATTGGTCCGATTTTGACATGTAGTTGCTGTCAAAAGCTTCCGGCGGCGGGCAGGTACACACAAAGTTACGGTCACCGAAGGCGTCGTCGATTCGACGCACTGGTGGGAAGTACTTTCTGCGCACTAGTCCCGGCACTGGAAACGCCGCCTGCTCCCGGGAGAAGGTTTCCTCCCAGTTGCTGCTGGTCACACTGTACGCAGTAAACGGTGCTCGGCGCAGCACAGATTCTTCCACTTTCACCGCGCCATCCGAAATCTCGGCGATTTCCTGCCGAATTGTCCGCATCGCTTCGATGAATCGGTCCAGTTCGCCGAGGTCTTCCGATTCTGTTGGTTCAATCATCAACGTGCCCGGCACCGGGAATGCCAGCGTTGGTGCATGGAACCCAAAGTCCACCAAGCGTTTCGCCACATCAGCAGCAGTCACCCCGGTTTCCTTGGTCAATGCCCGTAAATCGATGATGCATTCATGCGCCACCAGCCCATTCGCGCCGGTGTACAGCACTGGGTACGACTCCGACAGTTCCGCCGCCAGGTAGTTCGCTGCCAGCACCGCCCACGCGGTGGCGTCCCGCAGTCCGTCCGGCCCCATCATCGCGATATACGCCCACGAAATCGGCAGCACTCCGGCACTGCCCCACCGAGTACCAGTGACCGGGACACCGCCGTGGGTTTCCCCGTCGGCCGCCGCGTTCGGGTCGGCAGGTAGGTACGGTACCAGGTGCTTTGCGACGCAAACCGGCCCAACTCCAGGGCCGCCGCCACCATGCGGAATGGTGAATGTCTTATGTAGGTTCAAGTGGCTGACATCGCCACCGAATTGGCCGGGCTGTGCCCAACCGGTCAGCGCGTTCAGGTTCGCGCCGTCGATATACACTTGGCCGCCGGCCGCATGCACCTTGTCGCAGACAGTGCGGACTGTATCTTCGTACACCCCATGAGTCGACGGGTACGTAATCATAATGGCGGCGACTTGGCCCGCGTGCTGCTCCAGTTTGTTGTCTAGGTCTGCCAAGTCAATGGAACCATCCTCAGCAGTGGCGACCACGACAACCCGCAGGTTCGCCAGCGCCGCCGACGCCGCGTTCGTGCCGTGGGCAGACTGCGGAATCAGACAAATGTCGCGCATCGTGTCACCATTAGCTAGGTGCCAGCCGCGAATAGCCAGCAGCCCAGCAAGTTCACCTTGGGAACCAGCATTCGGTTGGACAGACACTTGCGCATAGCCAGTGAGCTGAGCAAGCCAGTCCTCCAGCTGGGCAATCAATGCGCGCCAGCCACCGGTCTGCGTCACTGGGGCAAAGGGGTGCATATTCGCTAGCGCAGGCCAAGAAATTGCTTCCATCCCAGCGGTCGGGGTCAGTTTCATGGTGCAAGAGCCCAACGGGATCATGGTGCGGTCTAACGCCAAATCCTTATCCGCTAGTTCCCGCAGGTAGCGCATCATCTGCGTCTCTGAATGCACCGTGGTGAAGTTCCGGTGCGTCAGCGGTTCAGTGTCGCGGAGAACGTCATCTGGGATTGCCCGGCGCGCCGGCGGTTCGCCCGTTGGCGCAGCTTCGACCGTGGAAGGTTCAGCTTGCGAGATTGCTGCGGTTCCGAAAACAGCCCCTAGTTCTGCCACATCGTCCCAGGTTGCGCTTTCACCAAAAGCGACAGTCACATGATCGTCATCAAGCTCTCTGACGAGGTAACCTGCCGCGGCGGCCGCGGCCACCAACTCTGCGGCCTGCCCTGGGGCGACCACCGTGACGGTGTCGAAGAACTGGTCATGGGCCACTTCCCCACCGGCGTCGCGGACCGCATCGGCGAACGCTACCGCCAGCTCATGGATGCCCCACGCGATGTGCTTGAGGCCATCCGGCCCATGCCACACGGCATACATCGACGCGGTGACCGCCAACAGGGCCTGCGCAGTACAGATGTTGCTTGTGGCGCGCTCCCGGCGAATATGCTGTTCGCGGGTCTGCAGTGCCAGGCGATAGGCCGGGTTACCGTCCGCGTCTACCGACACACCGACAACGCGGCCTGGCATTTGCCGCTTCAACTTATCGGTGACTGCCATATAGGCGGCATGTGGACCGCCGAAAAACATTGGCACGCCGAAACGCTGCGAGGAACCAACTGCAATGTCAGCGCCCATTGCGCCTGGCTCACGCAAAGTGACCAGTGCCAGCGGGTCAGTGACCACCGTCGCAAGCCCACCGCGCTCATGGACCGCGGTAATCAGCGGCTCGGGGTTAGTGATGTCGCCCTCGGTGCCTGGATAGGCAATGACCGCACCAATGATGTCATCGCCCGCAATGCCGGAAGCGAGGTTAGTGACAACGCTGTCAACGTCAATAGCGCGGGCGCGGGCCTGTGCGACCGCGAGAACCTGCGGATGCAGCCGGTCATCGAGCAGAACCCGATTGCCTTTTCGACTGGCGCGGCGCATCAGACCAATGGCTTCGGCTACCGCGGATGCCTCATCGAGCAGTGATGCATTAGCAATGGGCAGGCCGGTGAGCTCAGAAATCATGGTTTGGAAGTTCAGCAGCGCTTCCAAGCGGCCTTGGGAAATCTCCGGCTGGTACGGCGTGTAAGCCGTATACCAACCAGCATCTTCCAGCACACCACGGCGAATGACGGGCGGAGTGATAGTTTCGGCGAAGCCTTGGCCGTAAAAGGAGCGCAGCACCGTGTTGGCATCGGCGAAGCGGCGCAGCTGGGCTTGGGCTTGCTCTTCTGACAGCGGCTCCGTCAGGTTCGTCAGCTGTGGAACCTCGCTAGGGCGGATGTCTGTCGGCAGCGCTGCGGCCATCAGAGCGTCAACTGAGTCATACCCCAGCCGCTCCAACATGGCGTTCGTTTCGGAACTGTCCGGACCGATATGCCGGTCGCGGTACGGGCGGGCGAAGGATGAGGCACTCATGGTCTCCATCATAGGAGCCACTACGGCGGACTGTGTGAGACTTTATGGGCAATGCAAAACCCGCGGGCGTCGAAGCGCACCGCGGGTCTCGGACAGTATGAAGTTGTAGCTTTGCAGTTGTAGTTTGTGTTCGGCCGCGTTTAGTGGTCGACAGCTTCTGCGGTACCCACACCGGTCAGGGAGCGGACTTCCATCTCTGCTGCCTTTTCTGGCAGGTTGTCTGGCTTGCCGATGAAGGTACCGATGATACCTGCCAGGAAGCCGATTGGGATGGAGACCAGACCTGGGGAGGTCAGTGGGAACCATGCGAAGTCTGCGCCTGGAATCATCGCGGTTGGCTCGCCGGACACTGCTGGCGAGAAGGTGATGAGGACCAGAGCGGAAATCAGACCACCGTAGATGGACCAGACCGCACCAGTGGTGTTGAAGCGGCGCCAGTACAGGGAGTACAGGATGGTTGGCAGGTTAGCGGACGCAGCCACCGAGAATGCCAGGGACACCAGGAAGGCGACGTTCAGCTTCATTGCGGCGATACCCAGCAGCACCGAGACAATACCCAGGATGATGACGGTCCAGCGGGAAACGCGAACCTGCTCTTCGTTGGTTGCCTGACCCTTGCGGATAACAGCCTGGTAGATGTCCTGGCCGACAGATGCAGACGCGGTAATTGCCAGACCTGCAACCACTGCAAGCACGGTTGCGAAAGCAACTGCGGAAATCAGGGCCATCAGGACCGAGCCACCGAGTTCCAGCGCCAGCAGAGGAGCTGCTGCGGTTGCGCCACCTGGTGCGTTCTTAATGACTTCTGGACCAACCAGTGCACCCGCGCCGTAGCCCAGGAACAGGGTCAGGATGTAGAAGGAACCAATCAGGATGATTGCCCAGGTAACGGACTTACGTGCTTCCTTAGCGGTTGGCACGGTGTAGAAGCGCATCAGAACGTGTGGCAAACCAGCAACACCCAGGACCAGGGACAGTGCCAGGGAGATGAAGTCCAGCTTGGTAGCTTCAGTCTTGCCGTACTTGGCACCTGGCTCCAGGACGTTGACGCCTTCAGAGGAGCGCTCAACTGCGCGGTCCAGCAGGTCGGTGAAGCCACCCTTGATGGAGACGAAGACCAGCACGGTCATGATGGCAACACCTGCAATCAGCAGGACTGCCTTAATCATCTGGACGTAGGTGGTGCCCTTCATACCGCCGATGAGGACGTAAGCAATCATGACGACACCGACGACGGCAACCACGACGGCCTGCATCTTCGCATCAGTGATGTTCAGCAGCACGGCGACCAGACCACCGGCACCAGCCATCTGCGCGACCAAGTAGAAGATGGTCACACCCAGGGTGGAGCAAGCGGCAGCCACACGGACTGGCTGTTGCTTCATACGGAAGGCAAGCACGTCAGCCATGGTGAACTGACCAACGTTACGCAGTGGTTCTGCAACCAGCAGCAGTGCAATCAGCCATGCAACGAAGAAGCCGATGGCGTAGAGGAAGCCGTCGTAGCCGTAGAGGGCGACGGAACCGACAATACCCAGGAAGGATGCTGCCGAAAGGTAGTCACCTGCGATAGCCAGACCGTTCTGGGTACCGGAGAAGGAAGCACCACCGGTGTAGAACTCGGAGGAAGACTTTTTGTTACCGCCACGGGAAACCCACGTCACAACCGCCAGGGTGATGACGATGAACGCGACGAAGATCGTCATGTTCAGCACTGGGTTGGTGTCTGGCAGCGTGTCGTCCTGCGCCAAGATGGTCGGCGCGAACGCGGATGCATTAGTAAGGAGGCTCATTTCTTAGCCCTCCAGCTTCTGTGCGATTTCGCCCTGCATAGGGGAAAGCTTCTTGTTAGCGAACTGAATGTAGAGGTAGGTGATGAAGAACGTCGTCACGAACTGGAGGATGCCGATGAGGAATCCGATGTTGCCGACGACTGGAAGTTCTTTACCCATGAAGGAAGGCGCATAGACGGCCAGCAAAACGTAGACCATGAACCATGCCAGACCGAGGACGGTCAATGGAACAGTGAAGCCAAGGAAAGTGCTGCGCAGTTTGGAAAATTCAGGCGACTTCTGAACTTCCATATACTCCTGCGGAGTCGGGATGCGCTTCCCGGCCACCTGCGGGTTGGGATTCGACATTGTTGTCCTTACTCTTGATATCTCTTCGAGCCTTGCTGACTCTTAAGTCACATAACGTCTCAAGATGTGGGTTAACTCACGCCTTTAACGCTCTTGCAGGAAACTTACCCTGTGAAGGTTGCAATATGTAACCCAAGACACAAGAAAGCTTAGAAATAGTTCAATTACTACCCCCGAAAAATAACTATCTAGCGCTGATTTTAGAACATTTCATGGGCGGAAACCGCCCCAAGCCAACCAAAACCCCTGCATATCAAGCTTTCCCAATCGCAATTAACTTTCATCAAGAAAATAGTGATGTGGAACACTAATCCCCCCGCCAATTACGCGGGCCACACTGCAAAAACAGCCGAAGCATTTCAGTTAATCTGCATTAACTATTGGAGCTAGCAGCGTTCCGCTACTCAATTTCTGCAGGTAAACAGCTTGTTTTATTGCCCCTTGAACACTGGTCGGCGCTTCTGTGCCCGAGCTGAGAACGCTTCGGTTAAATCCTCGGACTTCCACACCGCTGCAAAGGCTTCTCGTTCGTTCGCAAGCTCAGCATCACGTGTTGCATCATTGTTAAGCACAACCTTTGCATGTTGGAGAGACAGCGGCGCGAGCGCCGCAACTTCCGCCACAAACTCCTCCGCCGCAGCGCTATCCCCCAAGATGCTCGCGAAGCGGCATGCAAACGCTTCCTCAGCAGGAATCCGCTCCGCCGCGAGCAACATGACGCGAGCGCGCGCTGGGCCAAACAGTTCTGCCGCCCGCCGAATCGTCCAGCTATCCACGGCAATACCTAGCCGCGCCGGTGGAATCCGAAACCACGCGTCCTTCCCTACGACCCGCAAATCACAGGCCAGGGACACTTGCACACCTGCGCCCACCGCAGGCCCCTGAATATTAGCCACCACTGGCTTCGGCAAGGTCTGCATCAGATCCAGCATCTGACGGGCATCTTCACTAAAGGTCGACTCCGTCAATTTGGCGTCTAGGTCCATACCCGAGCAAAACGAAGAGCCCGTGCCTTCAAATAACACGACACGCACTTCCTTATCGTCAATAAGCGACTGCAGGAAGGAAGTGACCTGCCGGCACATCGCTGAAGTCAGTGCGTTGTGCTTTGCTGGGCGGTTAAACCGCACCCGGGCGACGTTTCCGTCGATGGTGCAGATGACGTCTTGGGAAGCTGGGTTAGTTTCGAACACAAAAACTTAGCGTAGCGATAGAAAACCCCCACCGCGGAAAAATGACCACGGTGGGGGTAGGTGCGCTGCTATCTCAGCGGACGCAGCAGGTTAAACGCCGGTGAACGTCCGCGGATCGCCTCCTTGGAGACCATCGGCGGAATCCAGCGCGGTAATGGCCGCAGTTTCGTCGGGAGTCAACGCAAAATCGAAAATGGACGCGTTCTCCACCATGCGGCTTGGGTTAGTCGTCTTCGGAATCACCACGTTGCCCAGCTCAATATGCCAACGCAGCACAATCTGCGCTGGGGTCTTGCCATACTTTTCCGCCAACTCCGGAATCGGTGACATCTCAAACTGACGACCGCGCCCCAGCGGCGACCAGCCCACCGACACGATTCCACGGCGCGCGTTATCTTCACGCTGCTCGGCCTGCGACCAGCATGGGTGCATTTCAATCTGGTTACACACCGGCCGCTGCCCAGTCGCTTCCTCCAGCTCATCGAGCGCTTCAGGGAAGAAGTTGGACACACCAGCGCTGCGAATCAGGCCGCGGTCCTTCGCTTCCAGCAGGGTCTGCCAGCACTCAATGTAGGTGCCTAACTGCGGGGCTGGCCAATGCACCAGCGCCAAGTCGACATATTCCAGCTGCATGCGGTCCAGGGACTCCTGCAGCGACTTGCGGGTGTTATCCGCCGATTGCATGTCATTCCACACTTTGGTGGTGATGAATAGGTCTTCTCGGGTGACCAGACCTTCGGCGATAGCGTCGCGAACACCGCGGCCTACACCAGTTTCATTGTGGTACAACACTGCGGTGTCGATGTGACGGTAACCAGCCCGGATGGCGGCAAGCACAGCCACTTGGGCTTGGTCATCATCCATTTTGTACACGCCCAGTCCAACTTGTGGCATGGACTGGCCATCATTGAGTTGTGTGCTTGGGATTTCTAGGGGCACGACGTTATCACTCATGCCCCTAGGTTACGCGTAGTTAGGCGTTTGCTGGGCGGCTTGGAGAGAAAGTATCTGCCGACGCACGATCCCAGTCATCAGCCCAACCGATAAACCGAGTGCCTTCTAGCAGTTCGCCTTCCTGCAGCCAGTTGTGCAGTTCAGCGTAGCTTTCAGCGCGGGTCACGTCCGTGCGGCGCATCACCTTGGATGGGTCCAGCTCATCGAACTCTTCCAGGCCCATGGAGGCGATCAGCTGCGCGGCCTGGCGCACTGTTGCATTGTGGTAGTTGCGCACACGGTCACCGCGGGACTCCACATGCAGGCCCTTCCACAGGGACTTGTCCTGCGTTGCCACACCGACTGGGCATTCGTTGGTGTGGCACTTCTGCGCCTGAATACAGCCGGTTGCCATCATCATGGCGCGAGCGGAGCTACAGAAATCGGCGCCGATAGCCATTCGGCGGACAATATCCACACCGGTGACAATTTTGCCGGAGGCACCAATCTTCACACGGTCACGCAGTCCAGCGCCGACTAGGGCATTGTGCACAATCATCAGGCCGTCGGTCAGTGGCATACCCATGCGGTCGGAGTATTCCAGTGGAGCGGCACCGGTACCGCCTTCGGCACCGTCGACAATGATGAAGTCTGGGCAGATGTCCAGTTCCAGCATTGCCTTGACTACTGCCAGGAATTCCACGCGGGAGCCGACGCACAGTTTGAAGCCAACTGGTTTGCCAGCGCTGAGCTCCCGCATCTTCGCCATGAACTGAATCAGTTCCCGTGGGGTGCTGTATACGCGGTGGTGCGCTGGGGAGTTCACGCCGACGCCCACTTTCACGCCACGGACTTCCGCGATGACTTCGTCAACCTTTTCACCCGGCAGCATGCCGCCAAGGCCCGGCTTCGCGCCTTGCGACACCTTCAGGTAGGTGGCTTTCACCTCTGGGGTGGCTGCTTTGTCACGGAACTTCTCTTCGTCGAAGCCGCCGTCAGCGGTGCGGCAACCAAAGTAACCGGTACCGATCTGCCAGAACAGGTCAGCGCCATACTTCAGGTGGTGCGGCGAGATGGAACCTTCGCCGGTGTCCTGGGCAAATTTGCCGTAGGCTGCGCCTTTATTCATCGCTTCGACTGCGTTCGGTGACAGCGAGCCGAAGGACATGGCGGAGATATTCAGGATGGATGCGTCGTATGGTTGGGTGCATTCTGGTCCGCCGAGCCGCACGCGAGGGTCGGAGGTTTTCATTTCCTTCGGAGCCATGGAATGCACCAGGTATTCGTAGCCTGGGTCGGTGATTTCCCGTTCGGTACCGAAGGATTTTTTCGCACCGAGGCCTTTGGCGCGTTCGTAGACAACGGTTCGAGTATCGCGGTCGAATGGTCGGCCGTCGAAGTTACGTTCTACAAAGTACTGCTGCATCTCTGGACGGATTGCCTCCAGGATGTAGCGAGCCCGGCCTAGCACTGGGTAGTTGCGGAGCAGGGAGTGGTTGGTTTGGACCAGGTCGTAGGCACATACCAAGTCCAGGAACACAACGATTGCCACCAGGATGGACCACCACGGCGATACAAACCACGCCAAAGCGGCGGAGGCAGCTGTGAATAGGAAAAGGACGACCAGAATTCCAGCACGATTAATCACGCTTTTAGGCTACTAGCATTGTTGAACGGACGGGGGCACCCGGGTACTAACTAGGCCGGTGGTACAGGTTGGCGCTGCTTATTGACGTTTATATTCGGGCGAAATCAGATTTCCTACCCAAACGCATATCCGGCTCTTCGATTAACTTCGACCGTAGGAACATTCTCAGTAAGCACAGACTGTGAGAATGCGCATTCAATCCCACTTGAAGAAGGAGCTCAGATGGCTGGTCATCCCCTTGTCATCGACCGAGTGAGTAAGAGCTATGGCGACTTACGTGCTCTAGACGAAATGTCATTTACCGTCCACCCCGGAGAGACGTACGGCTTTGTCGGCGCCAACGGTGCCGGAAAGTCCACAACAATGCGGATTGCTATGGGAGTGTTGGCTGCGGACTCTGGCCAAGTGCTTGTGGGAAACCAGCCGATGGACGATTCGCTGCGTCGCCTCGTGGGATATATGCCCGAAGAGCGTGGCCTTTATCCGAAGGCCAGCTGCGAATCTCAGCTGGTGTACTTCGCCCGCCTGCATGGCATGGATAAGGCGGCTGCCAGCCAGTCCGCGAGTGATCTGCTTGAGGCATTTAATTTAACTGACCGTAAGGACGACAAAGTTGAAACGTTGTCGTTGGGTAACCAGCAGCGCGTCCAGCTGGCCGCTGCGCTGGTGCACCGCCCACAGATCCTGATTCTTGATGAGCCGTTCTCCGGTTTGGACCCGATCGCCGTGCAAGTGATGGCCGACGCACTACAGCAACGTGCCGCGCAGGGCGTTCCGGTTTTGTTTTCCTCACACCAGCTGGATCTGGTGCAGCGCCTATGCGACCGCGTTGGCATTATCCGCGGCGGCAAAATGCTGGCCGAAGGCCCAGTGGCGCAGCTGCGCGCCGCAGGTTCAGTGATTCTGGAGGTGCACTGCCCTACCGCTCCATTTGGCTGGGCCGGCAATGTGCCGGGTGTGCGCTCGGTAGCGCAAAAAGAAGGATGGACGCAGGTGACGTTGGAAACTGACGCGCCAGAAGACACTGACCAGCTGGTACTGCGCGCTGCACTGTCCCATGGTCCGGTGCACCACTTTGCCCGCAAGCTGCCAACTCTGACTGAGCTGTACCAGGAGGTTATTGCCCAATGAGCGACTACAAATATTCTTCCGCCAGCGCCATCAAATTGGTTGCCGCTCGCGAATTCGGTGCATTCATCCGCAACAAAAGCGTCATTGCCACCTTCGTCATCATGGTGCTCGGCATTATCGCCGCAATGGGACTGACGGCGTTCCTCTCTGACGGCAAATCTGAGTCGGAAGCTGATCAGATTGCTGTGGTGCAGGAAGAACCGGAGTTCCTCAAGCCAATTACCGCGCAAGCAGGTCAGGAAGGCGCTCCGAATTACCAGGCGATGGTGGTGGACACTCCAGACACGGCACGCGAAGTAGTTGAATCCGGGGACGCTAAGGCCGCGTTGATTCAGGCAGATGGGCAAGATTCTTGGCGCTTGGTGTCGAAGAATCCGCAATGGGAGTTGAATTCGTTACTTCAAAGCGCGTTAGCTAGCTGGGCTGAGGCGAATGCCCTCGAACGGCTCGGGGTCGACCCCGCACAAGTCGCTGAGTTGAAAGGCTCGCCAACCATCACCAGTGAGAATCTCGACGAGGAAGAGGACAGCATAGAGACCATTGCGCCCCTTCTCGTTGCCCTAGTCGGCGTGGGTCTGATGATGATGGCAATTATGATTTTCGCCGGCAACGTCGGTATGTCGGTCACCGAAGAGAAGTCGTCGCGCGTTGTAGAGATCATGTTGGCTACCGTTCGGCCTTTCGACTTGCTGGCCGGCAAGCTGCTTGGCATTGGTGCGGTTGGGCTCCTTCAGATGGGAGTGTTGGTACTCATTGGCGCCATCGGCATGAGCACGGTGGATCTTGGTATCGATCTCAATGTGCCATTGATGCTGTGGGTCTACTTGATTCTCTTCTTCCTGCTCGGGTACTTCTTCTTCGCTTCGATGTACGCCGCTACTGGTGCGACTGTGAGTCGTTCGGAAGACCTGTCTTCGGCGCAGATGCCAGTGATGCTGCTTGCTTTGCTCACCATTTATGTGCCGATGTTTGGCTGGATGAACACTGACGCAACGTTCATGCAGGTGGCTGGTTGGTTGCCGCCAGTTTCGGCAGCCGCTGCCCCATTGATGTACGCCAGTGGCGAATTCGGTCACGTGCAGATGGTGTCGTCTGCGGCGCTGCTGTTCATTGCGACGGTGGCAGTCAACTGGCTCAGCGCCCGGATTTACCGCGCCACAATCATGCTGACTGGTGCACGAGTCACGTGGGCGAAGGCACTGAAGCTCGCCAAATAGTGCCTAGTCCGCGACCATGCGGACGCTTCAATAACGAAAAAGCCTGCTCTGGAGAATCTCTCCGAGCAGGCTTTTCATAGGCGCCACTATCGGTGGCGCACTGGTTTTACTTCACGTCCAGCAAGTCGATGACGAAAACCAGGGTCTTGCCGCCGAGTGGGTGGCGGCCAGCTGGGCCGTAGGCCAGGTGCGGTGGGCAGATCAGTTCGCGACGGCCGCCGACCTTCATGCCAGGCATGCCCAGCTGCCAGCCGGAAATCAGGCTGCGCAGTGGGAATTCGATGGCTTCGCCGCGGGACCAAGAGCTGTCGAATTCTTCACCGGTGTCGTAGTCCACGCCGAGGTAGTGGATCTTCACGGTGGCGCCCTTCGGGCATTCTGGTCCGTCGCCGACAACAATGTCGTTGATTTCCAGCATGTCCGGCTTTGGGCCGACCTTTGGTTCAACTTCTGGGCGTTCGAGTTCAGCCANTACAGGTGTCCTTTTTAAATCGTTGGGAGTTAACGCCAAACGGCTAGGGAGAGCATTCCTAAGAACGCCGACCCTAGCCGTCAATAAGCAAATGCTTTAGCGCGCGTCGCGTGGGGTGACGGTGCGGTGTGCCTGGCCGGTGTAAATCTGGCGTGGGCGGTTGATCTTGTTCTTCGGGTCGTTCAGCTGCTCGGTGTAGTGAGCGATCCAGCCTGGCAGGCGGCCCATTGCGAACAGGACGGTGAAGAAGTCGGTTGGGAAGCCCATCGCGCGGTAGATGAGGCCGGTGTAGAAGTCGACGTTCGGGTAGAGGTTACGGGTGATGAAGTAGTCATCAGCCAGTGCAATCTCTTCCAGCTTCATGGCCAGGTCCAGCAGGTGGTCGCCGCCGAGGTGGTTCAGGACCTCGTGTGCGGTTTCCTTGGCCAGGGCTGCGCGTGGGTCGTAAGACTTGTACACGCGGTGGCCGAAGCCCATGAGCTTGACGCCCTTTTCCTTGTTCTTGACGCGGTTCATGTAGTCGGTCGCGTCGCCGCCCTGCTTGTCGATTTCCTCGAGCATTTCCAGAACAGCCTGGTTTGCGCCACCGTGCAGTGGGCCGGACAGTGCGTTGATGCCCGCTGCGATGGAGACGAACATGTTCGCCTGGGAGGAGCCGACCATGCGGACGGTGGAGGTGGAGCAGTTCTGCTCGTGGTCTGCGTGCAGGATGAGCAGGCGGTCCAGAGCCTTCACCAGGATTGGGTCAACCTCGTAGTCCTCGGTTGGGAAGCCGAACATCATGCGCAGGAAGTTCTCGCGTGCGTTCAGGCTGTTGTCTGGGTACATGTATGGCTGACCGTTGCGGGCGCGGTGCGAGTATGCAGCCAGCATTGGGACCTTAGCCATCAGGCGGTACATAGCCAGTTCGTTGTTTTCTGGAACCAGTGGGTCCAGTTCGTCCTGGTAGTAGGTGGACAGAATGTTCACCGCGGAAGCCAGGGTTGCCATTGGGTGCGCGTTGCGCGGGAAGATGGAGAACTGAGACTTGAAGTCCTCATCCAGCAGGGTGTGGCGGCGGATGTTGGTGTTGAACTTGGCGGCCTGCTCTTCGTTTGGCAGTTCACCGTTGATCAGCAGGTACGAGACCTCGTTGAAGGTTGCGTTTTCTGCCAGGTCCTTGATGTCGTAACCGCGGTAACGCAGGATGCCTTCTGCACCGTCGATGTAGCAGATTTCCGATTCGACCGAGCCGGTGTTCACGTAGCCGTAGTCAAGGGTGGTGTAGCCGGTGCTAGCCAGCATCTTGCCCAGATCGATACCGTCATTGCCTTCGTTGGCCTTGACGATGTTCATCTCGTACTCGCCACCAGGGTAGTGAAGTACAGCCTTGTCAGAATTCTCAGTAGCCACAGCTAGCCTTTCGCTCTATTTCTTCTGAGGAGCGCTAACCCCTCTGCAGTTTCTTCTGCGGTGACCCGCATGTCTGAATGTCCGCCCTGCGAAGCCGAACCTTCCCGGTCAAACCTTCAGACAGTGCGCCACAGGTAGCCGAAACCCCTGCGGTATTCATTGTGCACCACAATCGTGGACTGGAACACACACTAACAAACGTGTGACTCTCGCAACAGTCTTTGCAGAAATTGCGGAATCCGCGGGGGGAATTAGCTGCCTCAATTCTACTCTGAAAACGTGCATTGCGTCACGTCACGGCCATTTACGGTGGCTACAGCGTTATTACCCCCCACCACTCCCCCTCGGGGTGAACTCCAATCATTCATTTAGAAATTATCCTCAAACCAATCTTCACAACCTTTGCAAAACCCATTTCTTTCTAGTTATAGACCGCAAACTTTGCCCCCAAATGCGGCGAAAACTCACCGTGCTAACTCGGCGAAATGTGAGTGCCACGCCAATCGATGGTCATTTTTCCTAGCCCAAATCCGCGAAATTCTCCCCCTCCACCTCGATTTGATGAGAGAGACACCACTCAATGAAATAGGCTGCAGATGTGAAGAAAATTATTCTTGCAGCCCTCGCCTGCCCCACCATGTTCCTGACCGCCTGCAGCCTCGGGGAACCGGAGCCAGTAACGATCACCAACGCCTATAACGCCACCGTCCCCGACTTTAAGCCCTCTGGTGGTGAGATTCTGGGTGACAGCCCTAGGAACAACGTTAGTTCTCGGACTACACGGACCACCGGCCATACTGTGGTCATTGGCTATGGCAACGCAAAAGCCGAGAAGATCGACAAGTGGATGGAAAAGAATCCCGCTTTCCCAGATTCGTCCCCACTGAAGGAGAAAGCCATCGCCGACGACACCGCTTTCCCAGAAACAATTGGCACCGGCGATGACAAACTGAATCTAGTTTCAGTGCGGTGCTACTCGACGCCTCGCCTTGACGACTACTCAACTAAGAACTCAGCAGTCATCGAGGTTTACGCAGCCGATAATAAGAAGAATGACCACGCCACAAAGGTTGTCGTCTCACGATACGAAAACTCGCTAGGCTGCCCGGATGCTGAATACGAAACCATCAAGCACCTTGTCGGCAAGAAGGGCGGCAGTAATTGGGCGGACGTCGCCAACAACGTCCTCGACATTCTTTCCGGCCGCTAATACCCCCAAAGCCCGGATACTTTCACCTGTTTGCATAAAATACGGGGTAGAATATTGACATTCTTTACCCGCGTCGAAGAAGAAAAGAAGGTTGGCCCATGTCCGATCAGTTCCCTGTCTTGCCCGCAGACCAACTCCCTGCCGACGGCCGTTTCGGTTGTGGCCCATCCAAGGTTCGTCCTGAGCAGGTGCAGGCAGTTGTCGACGGTGCAGTGAACATCATCGGTACCTCGCACCGCCAGCCAGCGGTCAAGGACGTTGTCGGCTCGGTCCGTGACGGCCTGTCCAACCTGTTCTCCCTGCCAGAAGGCTACGAGATTGTGCTGTCCCTGGGTGGCGCAACCGCGTTCTGGGATGCGGCCACCTTCGGCCTCATCGAGAACAAGTCCCTGCACCTTTCTTACGGCGAGTTCTCCTCGAAGTTCGCTAAGGCCGCTAAGCAGGCGCCATGGCTGGAAGACCCAATTGTCATTGAGTCCGAGGTCGGCGACACCCCTGCCCCACAGACCGCTGAAGGCGTTGACCTGATTGGTTGGGCACACAACGAAACCTCGACCGGTGCGATGGTGCCAATCGTGCGCCCGGAAGGCTCCGAAGGTCAGCTCGTTGCTATTGACGCAACTTCCGGTGCCGGTGGCCTGCCAGTCGACATGTCCCAGGCGGACGTCTACTACTTCTCCCCACAGAAGTGCTTCGCGTCCGACGGTGGCCTGTGGCTGGCTGCGATGTCTCCAGCTGCAATTGAGCGCATCGAGAAGATCGCTGCTTCCGACCGCTTCATCCCAGCATTCTTGGACCTGAAGACCGCCGTTGACAACTCCCGCAAGAACCAGACCTACAACACCCCAGCCGTGGGCACCCTGCTCATGCTGGACAACCAGGTCAAGTGGATGAACGAAAACGGCGGCCTGGCTGGCATGGTGGAGCGCACCACCGCTTCCTCCAACCACCTGTACAAGTGGGCTGAGGGCCGCGCTGAGGCCACCCCATTTGTCACCGACCCAGCGAAGCGTTCCCTGGTCGTGGGCACCATCGACTTCAACGACGACATCGATGCGGCCAAGATCGCGAAGATTCTGCGCGCGAACGGTGTTCTGGACACCGAGCCTTACCGCAAGCTGGGCCGCAACCAGCTGCGTATCGGCATGTTCCCAGCTATCGACACTGCTGATGTGGAGAAGCTGACCGCCGCTATCGATACCATCCTCGACAACGGTTGGGCACAGGCCTAACTAGCCCAACCTGCGGACATACACGCCGCTGCTTCCCCGGAATCCACGGGGATGCGGCGGCTTTCGTCTATTCTGGGCTATTAGAACTGATCTTTAAGGAGGATCCATGCGCGAGCTGCGGTTCAACGCAGAACTATCCACTGCCGAAGAGATCATCGTCGAGTTCGTGGCCCCAGACGACTCCGCCGATGGCACCGCCACCACGGCAAACCGCATGCGTCTGCCGGTCACTAGTCAACTCAAAGCACTGCTTATTGACGAAAACCAGGCATCGAATTCCGACAGCAAGTCGGCCGAAACCCCTGACTCAGAGAACTCCGAGAGTCCGGAATCCGCGTCTGGGGAGGACAAACCAGCGGAGCCAGCTGCTGCTAAGCAAGCTGCTGCTGAGCCTCAGCAGCCAGCACCGCCTGCCGAACCTGAAAAGCCTGCCAAACCAACCATTGTGCTGCGTCCTCGAGAAATCCAAGACCGCGTTCGCGCCGGGGCCTCTGTCGATGACCTTGCAGCAGAAACCGGGATGGCAGAACGCAAGATTGAGCCGTTCGCACACCCAGTTCTGCTCGAACGGGCCCGCATCGCCGAGCTAGGTAAAGACGCTCGCCCAGTGCGCAGCGATGGACCAGCAGAACTCAGCTTGCTGGAAGTCCTCGACACTGCGTTTGCTGCCCGTGGCAACGACATTTCCGAAGCAACATGGGATGCCTGGCGGGATCGCACCGGCCAGTGGATTATTGCCGTGCACTTTGAGGTCGGACTGTCCAGCAGCACCGCGGAATGGTCCTTCCACCCAGGTGGCGGTCGCGCTGCGACTGCAGTTGCTCGGAACAACATTGCTGCCGACCTCATTGACCCAGATTTTGCGAACCCAGTGCGTAGCCTGTCAGCAGTGGGCCCGATGGGTGGCGCCGCAAGCAATCATGTTGCTGGCCAAGATGCGATGCCGTCCGCCCCAACTGCGCAGCGTCGCACCCCTGCTGGCTCGCATGCCCCAACCCAACAAGGCCAGGGTGGCCGTGGCCAAGGTCCAGACACCGACCGGATCGTGCTGGACGAAAAGTCAGGCGGCCATGTGGGCGCGGGGTCACAACCTTCCGAGGAAGCGCCACAGAACGTCGACGATGCCGAAGCCGATAGTTTCTTGCAGCACCCAGAAGAAGAGCAGCCTCGTCGTCGCCGTCGCAAGACAGTACTTCCAAGCTGGGACGACGTCCTGCTTGATGTTCGGCCAACGGGTAAGAAATAGCGTGTAAAGGAAGCCGTGATGAGCTCGAATAGTTTCCCGCAGTCGTCGGCTTCTGACCATGCCGCCGCTGTCACGTTCTGGTTTGCTACAGTCGCCGAACCCAAGCAAGTACTTGCAAACGATCCGAAAGTCGACCGTGGCTTCGGCCGGAAGTTCCTTGCTCAGTTCAACCCGACGCTGCCAGTCACGCACCTCGGTGATTTCCCGCTCAACCGCTCCGCCACGGTTGGCGCCGCTGAGATTTATGTCGCGGGCTATAACGGCCTAGCAGTACTGCAAGTCCGGCTCGATGACCCACGGCACCTGTCCACAGTGGATCCTCGGCTGCTAGAGCAGATTTCAGCCACTGACGTATTCGCATTCCACAGTGAACCGGATACCCGCCATGCAGGTTACGCCCACTGGCGAGCTGGAAAGCTAGTGCGCAGCTTGTGCATGTCTCAAACCAAAATCTACGAAGATATCGGAATCCCCGGAGGCTTCGAGGGGCCATTTTGGGCCGGTAAACGCGGCGGTGACCGCGGCGGTATCTCCCTGCCATTCGACCCAGTGGACCTAGTTGCAGAGGCACAGGTGCACTGGCTGGGATTCGACCCAGCCGCCAATGAATTTGATATCCCAGTGGCTGGTTTTGCGGTCGATGGCCGGAAGCCGCCCCGCACATCTGCTGTCGACTTCGCTGCAGAATACCAGCGAGCTCATACCGAAGACCAGGAAGATACTGCTGATAGCTATGACGACTACGAAGTCGCCGATAGCGATGTCGACGGTGACGCTATGCACAAGGTCAAAGACGCAGCGAAAACTAGCTGGTCTGCCACAGAACGGGTGCTCCGAGTAGCCGGTTCAGGGCTTAACCGTGCCCGGCGCGCCGTGTGGAATCAGCTGCAAAAGCGCAACCGCTCATAACAAGCGATTGCCGCGGCGGTAGCCACATTCAAGCTATCTGTGCCCGGTGCCATCGGAATTTTGGCACGCTGGCTACACGCCCGCATTGCATGCCGAGTTAAGCCTGGCCCTTCAGCGCCCACCACAATGGCCACCTTGTCGTGGTCCATTGCTTCCCACAGTTCGGAGGCATCGTCTGCTGGCGTCATCGCCACGGTGTGAAAGCCGGCGTCATGGAGCATGTCGAAAGAACGCTGCCACGTCGTCGTGGTGCCCGGTAGCGTTGCAAACGGCAACCGCAGCACCTGCCCCATCGAAACGCGAACCGATCGCCGAAACAGCGGATCCGCGCAGGCGGCGCCGAACAAGACGCCGTCCACATGCATGCCTGCGGCGTTACGGAAAATAGCGCCAATGTTCTCATGGTCACCTACCCCTTCCAGCACCATTAAGGTGCGGGACTGGGCAATGATGTCCGCGACCGGAAGCTCCGGCGCTCGCGCTGCGCAGGCAACCAGACCGCGGTGCATGTCAAACCCCGCGACTTCTTTCAGAGTGTCGCGATCCACGGTGTAGATCGCCGCATCGTCAGCAGCCAGAAGTTCCGACACCCTTTCGTCATCAAGCAATGCTTTTACCTTGTCGGGGAAGCCGACGACGGTACCCACCGGAAACCTGGACTCAATGAGGCGTGGGGTGACTAGCAAGCCCTCAGAGATGACCAAGCCTTTGCCGCCCGGGAGATCTGGGCGACGGTCGCTGTGGTTGAGGTCGCGGATGTCGTCCAGACGTGGGTCGGCTGGGTCAGTGATGTGGATGGGAGTCACGGTGGTGCGGGACATAGTCACAAAATGCCGTGGTCGCGTGGAGCGGCGGCCGTTACGCGCCGGCCAGCGCGGACTGGACTGGGCCTGCAGCGAAGAACAGCAGGAACAGTGCGGCGATGATGTACATCAATGGGTGAATCTGCTTGCCGCGGCCAGCAGCCAGCCCCATGATGGCGAACGTGACGAACCCGACGCCGATACCGTTGGCGATCGAGTAGGTAAACGGCATGGTGACAATGGTCAGGAAGGCCGGCAGGGCAACGTCGAAACGCTGCCAGTTAATGTCAGTGACCTGCGACATCATCATCGCACCGACAACCACCAGCACTGGGGCGGCAGCTTCCAGCGGCACAATTTCGTACAGCGGGGTCAAGAACATCGCGGCAAGGAACAGCACACCGGTGACAATATTGGCCAAGCCGGTGCGTGCGCCGTCACCGATGCCAGCGGCAGAGTCGACGTAGACGGTGTTCGAGGAGACGGAGAACGCACCACCGACGACGGCACCTGCGCCTTCGACGACCAGCGCGCGCTTCATGTCTGGCAGCACGCCATCCTTATCAGCCAAACCAGCCTGCTTGCCCAGGCCGGTCATGGTGCCCATTGCATCGAAGAAGTTGGCCAGCAGCAGGGTGAACACCAGCATGGTGACCGACAGGAAACCGATGCGTGGGAAAGCGCCGAAGAGGTCGACGTTACCTAGCAGCGACAGGTCTGGCAGACCGCCAATGGATTCTGGGGCGGTTGGCACAGCAAGGTTCCAGCCAGTTGGGTTTGGCTCACCGTCAACGAAGGACGGGCCGGACGGCTTCACGGCTTCGACAATCAGCGCCAAAATGGTGGTGGCGACAATACCGATGAACAGGCCACCTGGTACCTTGCGAACAACCAAAATGCCGCAGATGAGCAGACCAACACAGAAAACCAGAGTTGGCAGCGATGCGATGGAGCCATTGATGCCAAGGCCCACTGGGACAGTGGTTCCGGCGATGTCTGGGACGCGGCGGACGAAACCAGCGCCGACCAGACCAATGATGGTGATGAACATGCCGATACCGACCGTCATAGCGGACTTCATATCGGATGGGATGGCGTGGAACACCATTTCGCGGAAGCCGGACACCGCCAAAATGACGATGATAATACCGTTGATCACCACGAGGCCCATGGCTTCTGGCCAGGTAAGGCCTTCATGGGCGACGAAGGTGACGGCAACCAGCGTGTTGATTCCCAGGCCGGCGGCGAGGCCGAATGGGTACCGGGCGATGATGCCGAAGAGGATGGTCAGCAGCCCCGCGGCAAAAGCCGTTGCGGCAGCTACCGGGGCAATGCCCAAGGTGGTGCCTTCATGGTCGGCGACGGTGCCGAGGATGAGTGGGTTAAGGATGACGATGTATGCCATCGCGAAGAAGGTGACAACACCGCCGCGCAGCTCGGTGGTGATGCTGGAGCCGCGTTCCGAAATATGGAAGTAGCGGTCCAAGAAATTTGTTGGCTCGGGCCGCTCGGTCAGCGGCTGCTGCTCAACGTCAGGTTGCGTCATCTGGTTCCCCTATGTCTATGACGGTCACTATGGAATTGGTCCATCCGGTAGATTTCCACTTGTGGAGGAAAATTGCCAAATGACCAGCAGTGCCGATAGCTCAGGGGAAAGTGCGCCACCACCAGCACACAAAGAAGAAGTGCAGCTACCAGCCATTGTCAATGATCCGCGGCCCGCGCTCGGCATCGGAATTGCGATCTTCCTCATAGCTGGCATTGTCATCACCACCCAAAGCAGTTGGACGGCCGCAGCCGCACTGACGTGCTGGGCAGGTGTGGTTGCCGGTGCACTCGGTTGGGGTGTGTACGCGTGGCAGCGCACCGCAGTTCGCCGCGGCGCGCAATGGGTCCAGGACGGGCTCGACGGCTAGTGATTTAGTCTGGCGCGACGGCTAGTCGGAGTAGTCCAGCATCTGGTCGAAGCGTTGCGGCGGTGCATACGGGTCCACTTCCGGTTGCGGGGTGTCCGCATGAGCTCCGCACCCGTAGGTCAGAGCCACGACCTGGCCATCAGCGGAATATTCATTGGTGCAGACGCCAAACTGCTCGCCCACTTCCCCATCAATTGGAACCTGGAAAGCACAGGTGCGACACCGCGGTTCTGCCGTTTTCGAAATTGGGGCGTCCGGCCCAGTGTCGCCGAGTCGCCACCGTTTCATGGCAGCTTTCCGGCCTGCAGCGGTCAGAACTTTTCCAGGCTCGGCTGGGTCGGCATCGGGATTGTCCGGGTTGGGCGCCAAGCGCGGGTCATCTGGCGCAGGTGGCATCAAGTCCCCAGGGCCAAGGTCACCGGGACGAATCCGGTCTTCATAAGGTACCCAGTCTGGGGCCTGCAGTGCGCGGTCACCGGGCAGCAGCGCTAGTTCGGAGACGGTGAGGTGTTCGCTGCCTGGGGCCGCCGCGAGGACTGCCACCCAGTGCCAGCCACGGTAGCCCGGCAGATGCGCCTCAAAGTGATGGCTTGCGACGTTATCCTCCCCGAGGACCACGCCCATATGGTCACCTACCGTGCCTTCGTCCATCTCTTCCAGCGCTTGGCGCGCCAAGTCAATGGCTGCTGCGCCGAGCAAGTGCTTTGATTTCGGTCGACGTTTGTTACGGGAAGTCACACCCCTCATTATGGCTGACCGCTGGCATGATGAGGGCATGCACGCCCAGTTCCCGTTTCCTTCCCGTTCAAGTCGGCAGCCGCGCACCGGCTTTTTCTCGGTTGTCGCAGTGAGCGCGGCGGCGCTGCTGCTGGCCGGATGTGGCACCAATCCGTCAACAAGCAATGACGCCCAGCCGAAGGAACCGCAACGATTAACGCCCACGGTGGTCGCTGACTTCCCTTGGGATAGCACGAGTTTCACCCAGGGTCTGGAGGTTGATGCCAACGGTGACCTCATTGTGAGCACCGGCATGTACGGGCAGTCGCGGATTTACCGCACGAACCTGGCGGGCGGGCAACGCGATAGTCAGGACTTGCCGCCGGAGCAGTTCGGCGAAGGTCTCACCCGCACTGGCGACACGGTCTGGCAGCTGACGTGGAAAGCAGGCACCGCCATTAAGCGCAACGCTCACACCTTAAAGGAAACCGGAACCGCCAGCTACGACGGTGAAGGGTGGGGGCTGTGCGCGCTGCCGGGCAAGCTGGTGATGTCCGATGGCAGCGGCGACCTGACTTTCCGCGACCCCGACACATTCGATGCCACCGGCACACTCACCGTCACGAATAACGGCGCGGCAACCACGATGCTCAATGAATTGGAGTGTGTGGCGGACGGGCCGCTGGCCGGGGTGTGGGCGAATGTGTGGCAAAGCGATGAGATTTACCGCATTGACCCCGAATCTGGGCAAGTGACGGCGGCGGTGGAAGCGTCTGGGCTGCTCACGGAACAGGAGGCAGCGCAGGCGGATGTGCTCAATGGCATTGCCCATATCCCGGGCACGGATCGGATGTATCTCACGGGTAAGTATTGGCCACGCGTGTTCGAAGTGGAGTTCACTGGGCAGTAGAGTGGTGAGGTGCATCGTCTACTCGGAGGATTAAGTGGCAGCGAAGCGTAAAGATAATCGCCTGTGGATTTTGGTCGCCATGCTGGCAGGTGTGGCAGTCATTGTGACCGGCGCGGTGGTGTTCCAGCAGTGGTGGAACCAGCGGCCAGGCACCAATCCGGAGGAGGTCGCGCTGACCGCGAAGGTAGCCGGGTCCGAAACGGAAGTGCTGCCGTATCAGGTGTGTAAGCCAGGTGAGGCCTGTTCTGAGCGCAAACCGGCGTTGGTGAAGATTCCGGCGGGCGAGAAAATGCTGTTGGATATTCACCCTGAGGTGGCCGACCACGACTGGTCGCTACTGCGGATTTATGACGACCCTGCCGCGAACTCTGAGGACTACTTCACCGCTAATCAGGAATCCAGCATTGAGATTGAGCCGACTAAGCAGGTGGGCGGCGATAAAAAAGAGACTGCCCGACTAGTGGTAGTCGAAGTGCAGTCTCTGTTGATTGGCCGGGATTCCAATAATGAAGAAACCCCGGTGCAGGTTGTGTGGTCAATTGAGGTTGGCCACTAGGCGTGCGGCCTTGGGGCTACAGCCTTAGGCGTGCGACTTTAGGCGTCGAGTTCGCGTGCGACGGCGCGCAGAATCTCGGATACTTGGCGCCCGGTTTTGTGGTCCGGGTAGCGGCCGGCGGATAGTGCTGGCTGCACCGCGTTTTCCAGCAGAGTCATCAGGTCAGCGACGATGCTGTTGAGTTCTTCTGCGGAGTGCTTGTGCGCCTTCTTTGCCCGCGGCGACTTGCCTAGGTCCAGAATCCGGTGCACCTGTGGCCCACGGGAAGCCGAAATGTATTCGTATTCCATGCGCTGGCCACGGTCGAGTTCGTCAACGCCTTCCGGCAGCACAGACCGCCCGACGTAGACATCTTCATCGCCGGGGTTGGATACGAAGCCGAAGCCACGCTCTGGGTCGTACCATTTCACCTTGCCAATAGGCATAGTGTCACCACTCCATTTCTCGGGTGAGGCATTACTGCGTTGATTGAGGTTTGTTTGAGTTTAGTTTCGAATCGGTGCAGCTGGTGCTGCAGATTGAACTAAATAGTCTACCGCGTCTGGGTGCAAAACCGAATTTTTGGGCTTTTTGACGTTAATCAGCGGTCATCTGGTGGCGAGTTACGCTGGCACGCGTGTGACTAGTGTGACCACTGTTATTGAGCCCCTCGCACGCATTACAGTGACCTTCGTCACTTCTAGCAATTTCACTAGCCCCTTGGGGAACCCCCGATTCCTTTGCGCTACCTGCTGAGACGTCAACATCTTTTGATATCGAAACGATAACCCTCAGAAACATTCATGTACCCAGAACGTGACTATTTCGTTACAAACCGGGTAGGCTCGTTCCCAACGCGCCGCGCAAACGGTTGCCAGGCACCGCCTAACCTCGTCCTGACTGGCAATCAATGCGGTGAGCAAGAAGTCCATACTGCACATCTTTCTCTTCTTTTGGACGAGGTCGGAGAAACCACCCAGCAAGCCAGCTGGTCTGGTCACAACCGTGGCCTAGGGGTGAAGCCGATTATTCGGCAGGGCATCCTCCGCCCTAACCCGACAGCTAACTTCGACGGCGAATAGAAATACGAGAGGCTTTACCCACAATGGCACGTCACGCTAAGAAGACCGTCCGCTCCACCACCCTGTCCGTCGCCGCTTTCGGCGCCATCGCAGTGACCTCCGGTCTGCTTGCACCGACCGCATCCGCTGCCCCAGACTCCGACTGGGATCGTCTCGCACAGTGCGAATCCGGCGGCAACTGGGCCATCAACACCGGCAACGGCTACCACGGCGGCCTGCAGTTCTCCCCATCGACCTGGAACGCATACGGCGGCCAGAAGTACGCTGCAACCGCTGACCAGGCCACCCGCGAACAGCAGATCGCAGTTGCCGAAAAGGTACTCGCAGGTCAGGGTTGGGGCGCATGGCCAGCATGCTCCGCACGTCTGGGCCTGAACTCCGCACCGACCCCACGCACCGCGCCAGCAGCTAAGCCAGCTGCTAAGAAGCCAGCACCAACCGCACAGCAGGCTGTCGCCAAGCTGGCCAAGGCTGACGACGCTGTGGAAATCGACCGCGCATACGCCGCTCTCGTCGACGCCTTCGGCTCCGCTGGCCTGGCTCTGCCAAAGGAAGTTCACAACTTCTACAAGGCCAACCGCGCTGAGCTGAACCGCGCATACAACGCCTTCAACTAAGCGACTGCGTGGCAGCCAAGCAGCCATTGCTTTCGCCGCCGCTTCATCAACAAGCGCCTGTCCAGAGCGAGACAATTTCAGCTCATGGGCAGGCGCTTTTGTGTAGCTCGTTTGAACCTATCTAGGCACGCAAAAAGGTGCCGCTTCCACTCGGGAAGCGGCCCCTGTTTCCGTCAAAAAGCTAACTGAATGCTGGACGCGAACTAGCTAGGGCGGTTGATCGAGGTGAATGGGTGCACGTAAGGCAGGTTCTCAGCTGGAACTGGGAACTCATCTTCACCGAATGGGCTCAGCGCACCAGCCCACTTCGCCACGATTTCGGTTACTGGGTGCTCATCGGCGGCCAGGTTCTGCGGCCAGCCCGGATCAACGTAGTTCTTCTTTTCAATGTTCGCCATGGCAGTCATTATCGCATGCCACCGGCACTAAGTCACCTCTCATAGCTAAACTGGGGTGGTCATGGCGATTTCACCCGAAGAAACATCCCCCGAACTGCCCCCATTCCGGATATGGCTGGCAGCGCGGAACGATGCCTTCCTCACCGAATTACTGAAAAACCGACCCGACACCGTATCGCCTCCGCCCGCAGGCATCGACATGCTCGCCGCGCGGCTGCAACTGCGCGCCTCTATCCACCATGCGCTCCCCCACCTCGACGCGCTCGCCCTAGCTACGCTGGAAGCGGCTGTGGACCTCGGCGCTGAAACCGAAGCGGTCGCTGCCGCAGACGTCGCCGCCTATGTGCGCGACACCCTTGCTGCAGCTGGAATCCCTGCGGGAGAGCAACCAACCGTCACCCATATCCGCGGCGCGCTCGATACCCTGCGCACGTTCGGACTTATCTGGGGCGACGGGCCCGGCGCGACCGGAACTTTCAGCGGCCGGCCAAGCAAAGCCAGCAAAGACTCCGCGACCGCCGACTACCTCCAAGTGCTCCCCGATGTCTGGCCGGCGCTGCCCACCGACTGGTCATTACTCAGCCTCTACTCTGAGGCCGATGCCGAAGCCATCGCCGACGCACTAGCTGACATTGACCCACAGCAGCGCCGCCTGCTGCAGACCCTTGCCGACTCCGGCGGGCTTGGCTCCACTAAAGATGCTGCAAGTGACGCAGATCCAGCTGCCCCCGTGCCACGTTTGATTGCTGCCGGGCTGCTCCAGCGGGTCAACGAAGGGACGGTGCGGTTGCCCCGTCGAGTGCGCACCATCTTCCTCGGCCAATCCGCCGCCGACATCCGGCCGCAGCTCCGCCCACAGCCAGATGCGGAGCTTACCGTCGCTTCCAGCACCGACGAGGCGGCCGCTGGCACCGCCTTAGAAACCGCGCGCTTGGTGACGGTGCTACTCGAAACGCTCAGCGTTCAACCCGCTGCCACCCTCAAAAGCGGCGGCGTCGGAGTGCGCGAACAGCGCCGGCTCACGGCGGAGCTGGATGTCAGCACCGAGCAGATGCATGAGGTTGCGTGTTTGGCACAGGCCGCTGGCCTCATCGGGTCCGGTACGCCATCACCGCTGCCGGATAATGACACTGGCAATGACTATTGGGCGCCCACCGCGAAAGCCGATACCTGGCTGGAAGCAGATCTTGCGCAGGGCTGGGCGATGCTTCTGCAGGCATGGCAACACAGCGTGTGGGCGCCGTGGCGCAGCAGCGAACTTTTTAGCCCAGAGTCACAGCACCCAGCACTTGGCGACCTGCGGGGCTTGCTGCTCCAATCCGTCACTAAGCTCTCTGGGCAGTACCGCACCGCCGACCTGATGGCGGATATGGGGCGGCGCGCACCGTTGGACCTGCACCGGTTCTCCGCAACCACGGTGCAGCAGGTGGTGGCCAGTGCGCAGGCCGTTGGCATTGTGGTGCCGCAGGTAGGCAGCGATATGTTCGCGTCGTCGTCAGCGGCCGCGGCGGCAGGGGCAAGCGACGAGGATGCTGTCGCTGCGCTGGAGAAGCTGACGCCACCGACAACATCGCAGATTCTGGTGCAGGCCGATATGACCATCCTGGCGCCGGGGCCGCTGACCGCGGAGGCTGCCGCCATGCTGGGTGCGTGCGCGGAGCTGGAGTCTCCCGGATTGGCCAGCATGTATCGGATTACCCCGGAGTCGGTGGGTCGGGCGCTAGAGGCTGGGTGGACCGGCGCCGCGATTTCCCAGTTCCTCACGCAGAATTCGCTGACGCCGGTGCCGCAATCCGTGACCTACTTGGTCGATGATGTTGCGCGGCGACTAGGCCAGCTCCGCGGCGGTCCGGCGCTCAGCTACCTGCGCTGCGATGAGCCAGCTGTGCTCGCGGAAATCATGAACTTGCGGGCGGCTAGTTCGCTTGGGTTGCGGTTGCTCGCGCCGACGGTGTTGATTTGTCAGGCGCCACTGATGCAGCTCATTGCTGCAGTCCGTGATGCCGGGCACCGCGCCATTCCGGAAGATTCCCAGGGAAGCGTTATTAATGTGCGTCCGGAACCAGTTCGGCTTTTTGACGAAACGGAAGTCGCTTCCCCCCGAATGCGGCGGGCACCGACGATCGGAGATGGTCACATTGCTGCGGCGGTGGCGGCCATCCGACGGGCGGATTCGGCAAGCGCGGCAACCAAGCAGGGCGGGCACACAGTACACAGTGGCGACTCGCCTATCGCCGCTAGTGAACTGCGCACGCTACTACAAGCTGCGGCGCGCGGAAATCGTACTGTGACCATTAGTTATGTCGATCGCAATGGGCGGGCTGGCTCCCGAGTAGTCAAGCCGATTTCGGTTACTGGTGGGCAGGTGGATGCCGTGGCCACTGACACTGGAGCGGTGCATCGTTTCATGCTGCACCGAATCACCGACGTCACTGGTCAGTAACGGAACTGGGCGGGGGTTGTTACCCACTTGACACCGTGACCCGCTTCACTATTCACCCAAAAGTGAGTAGAGTTTCACCAACGATTGTTGAACAATCCCCCAGTTTTGGTGAAAGAGGTGCCCAATGGTCTCCATCGACCTCAACGCTGACCTCGGCGAAGCAACCGCCGGTAATGCCGTCAGCGATGACACTGCCATGATCGAGCTGATTTCCAGCGCCAACGTTGCCTGCGGTTTCCACGCCGGCGAACCAGTTGGAATCGCACGGACAATCGCGGCTGCTGCCCAAGCGAACGTCACCATCGGCGCCCACCCCGGCTACCGCGACATTCCTGGCTTCGGCCGCCGCTTCATTGACTACAACCCCGCCGAACTCCGCGAAGAGCTGCTCTACCAAATCGGCGCGATTCACACGCTGGCTCGGGTCAACGGCCGCGGCGTCTCCTACGTCAAACCTCATGGCGCGCTATACAACGCCATCGTGCACCACGAAGCACAAGCCGAAGTCGTCGTCGATTCAGTCAAAAAGTTCAACCGCACCTTCGACCTCGACGTCCCACTTCTGCTGCTGCCCGGCTCCATCGCCATTGACATCGCCGACGCAGCCGGTGTCCGCGTGGTCCGCGAAGCCTTCGCCGACCGCAACTACAACCCAGACGGCACCCTGGTGTCCCGCAGGCTACCGAATGCGGTCCTGCATGACCCGAAGCTCGTCGCCGACCGTGTTGTGGAACTAGCAAAAACTGGCACCCTGACCGCCAGCGATGGCACCCAAATCAAAGTACAAGCCGATTCCATCTGTGTGCACGGTGATTCACCTGGCGCAGTCGACATGACTCGGTCCATCACTGAAGCGCTTAAAGCCGCGGGCATTGAGAAGCGGAGCTTTGCGTCATGACCGCTATGCCACATATTCCCGCCCCAGCGCTGAGTGTCCGACGAGTCGGCACCCGCGCGGTGCTCGTCGACCTGCCCACCTTGGATGATGTCCTTGCCTGGCATGCCGAACTAGCTGCCCACCCGCTGCCCGGTCAACGCGAAATCGTGGCCGCAGCCTCCACCGTCATGGTGAAAGTTGGCTCTGCCTCCGCCGCTACCGCGGCCTTCCATGCCCTGAAAACATTCCAGCCGCCAGCCACCCCAGCCGGTAGCGGCCGGGAAATCAGCATTGACGTGGTCTACGACGGCGCGGACCTCGAATCCGTTGCCGACCTGCTCAATATCACCACCGAGGAACTCATCACCCGGCACACCACCGAAACCTGGATCGGTGCCTTCGGCGGTTTCGCCCCCGGGTTCATGTACTGCTACCCGCAGCATGGCAACTGGGATATCCCCCGGCTGGATTCCCCGCGCACTGAAGTACCAGCGGGCGCGGTGGGCCTAGCCGGGTCGTTCTCCGCGGTATACCCACGTCAATCCCCTGGCGGCTGGCAATTGCTCGGCCACACCGACACCCCAATGTGGGATTCCTACGCCACCGATCCGGCCTACCTGCGCCCTGGTGACCGCATCACGTACCGCGCCGTCCGACCAAGCGCCAGCATCACCGCCAGTGGCACTAGCGCCGACACCGACCAGACGGGCGCAGCCCACTCCGATGCGCCGCAACCCGATTCGCGGCCCGCTCCGTCGCAAAGCAAAAAACCACGACGCGCAGGTGGGATATCCCGGCCGGCAGTGCGCATTGAAAACAGCGGACTGCTCACCGTGTACCAAGACCAAGGCCGCTCCGGTTACGCCGACCTGGGTGTTAATGGTTCCGGCGCTGTGGACCGCACCAGCGCATGGACGGCTAACGACGTTGTGGGCAACAGCTCGGCAGCAGCGGTGCTGGAGAATGTCGGCGGGCTAAAACTCACTGCCCTCGTGGACAGCGTTATCGCGGTGACCGGCGCCGAAACCCCAGTGAGCACCACCAATATGCTCGGGACGGTCACCAGCCATGGCCTAGCCACCCCAATCCAGGTCCGCGCCGGTTGGACACTCACCGTTGGGGTGCCGGAAATTGGTATGCGCAGCTACATTGCCGCGCGCGGTGGTTTTGCCACCCACCAAGTACTCGGTTCTTCCTCCACGGACATGCTCTCCGGGCTCGGCCCCGACGCGCTACAGGCCGGTGACGTGCTGTCCATCGGCAGCCTGGAGGAAACCTCCGTCCGCCGCGCCACCGTCAACCCCATCCGAATTGGGCCACGGGGCACCGACGAAAAAGCCACCGAAGGCAACCACGGTGTCGTGCGCTGCGTCCTCGGCCCACGCGATGACTGGTTCTCCGAATCCGAACAACGCCGCTTCGCCGACACCACCTGGACCGTCACCGGCCACTCCAACCGCATCGGTCTGCGCCTAGCCGCACCTGAAGGCCAAGCACCGCTCACCCGCTGCCGCGACGGTGAACTGGCTAGCGAAGGCATGTCCGGCGGCTGCGTCCAAGTGCCGCCGAATGGCCAGCCGGTCGTGTTCCTCGCGGACCACGCTGTCACCGGCGGCTACCCCGTCATAGCCACGGTAATTCCTGAAGACCTCGATATCGCAGGTCAGCTGCCACCAGGCGGCACCCTCACTTTCCAACTGGTTGACCCCAATACGCTCACCCCACTTTTCAAGGAGCTCTCATGACCGCCCCAGACCTTTCCCACACGCCCACCGGCCACGTCTCCAAGGTTCTGATTGCTAACCGAGGCGAAATCGCCGTGCGCATCGCCCGCGCCGCACGCGACGCCGGGCTGAAGTCCGTGGCGGTGTACTCCGAAGCAGACATCGAATCGCTGCACATCCAAGCGGCCGACGAAGCTTACGCCCTGCGCGGTGTCTCCGCACTAGAGACCTACATGAATGTGCCAGCGCTGCTGGACATTGCAGTGCGCGCTGGCGCCGATGCGGTGCACCCTGGTTACGGTTTCCTATCCGAAAACGCGGACTTCGCCCGCGCCGTCATCGACGCCGGTCTGACTTGGGTGGGTCCGTCGCCAGAAGCGATTGAAACCCTGGGCAATAAGGTTGCCGCCCGTCAGCTGGCCACCACTGCTGGCGCTCCCCTGGCCCCAGGCACCCAGGATCCGATTAGTAACTGGGAAGATGCGCGCGCGTTTGCCGAACAGTACGGCATGCCAATTGCCATTAAGGCGGCTTTCGGTGGCGGTGGCCGTGGGCTGAAGGTCGTCAACAATATTGATGACATTGAAGAAGCTTTCCTGTCCGCTGGCCGTGAAGCTCGCGCCGCCTTCGGCAACGATGAGTGCTACGTCGAAAAGTTCTTGACCAAGCCGCGCCACGTGGAAGCTCAGGTGCTGGCCGATACCCACGGCAACGTCGTTGTGGTTGGCACCCGTGACTGCTCGGTGCAGCGTCGTTTCCAGAAGCTGATCGAAGAAGCCCCGGCACCATTCCTGACGCCGGAACAAAATGAGCAGATTATTGAGGGCTCCCGGAAGCTGTGCCGGGCAGCGAACTACACCGGCGCTGGCACGGTGGAATACATTGTCGCCGAGGATGGCACGGTGTCCTTCCTCGAGGTCAACACCCGCGTGCAGGTTGAGCACCCGGTGACCGAGGTTGTCTCCGGCGTGGACATTATTGCGGAGCAGTTCCGGATTGCCGCTGGGTTGCCGCTGTCTATCACGCAGGACCCGGAGCCGGTTGGTCACGCCTTTGAATTCCGGATTAATGCTGAGGATGCTGCGAATGGTTTTGTGCCGTCCCCAGGCACCGTCACCACGTTTGAGGCCCCGACCGGTCCAGGTATCCGGGTCGACGCCGGTGTGCGTTCCGGTTCCACTATCCCAGGTGTGTACGACTCCCTGATGGCAAAGTTGATTGTGCATGGCCCGACCCGAGACATTGCTTTGCGACGGGCAGAAGATGCGCTGGCTGAATTGACCATTCGGGGCGTGCGCACAGTCATCCCATTCCACCGCGATATTGTTGGTCACCCAGCATTTACCGGCGAGAGCTTGGATGTCTACACCAACTGGGTGGACAAGGAATACCAGCCAGGTCGTGGTTTCGGCTGGGAAGATGTCGAAGAAGGCTACGTCGACCGCACCAATGTCGGTATTGAGATTGACGGCCGAATGCACACCATTTCCTTCCCAACCGCACTGATTGGGGGCGCAAAGCCAGCTGCACCAGCAGAACCACGCCCAGCCGGTACCTTCGTGGCGCAAGAAGCCTCCGCCACTGAGGTGGCCACCGGTGTCGGCGGCGGCGTGCCGTGCCCATACACCGGCACCCTGGTTGGCTGGAAGGTCGAAGACGGCGATGAGGTCGAAGAAGGCCAAACCATCGCCATTATTGAAGCGATGAAGATGGAGTCGCCAGTGCATGCGCCGCAGGCCGGCAAGGTGCAGCTTGCTGCATTGAACCCAGGCGATGAGGTTCAGCGCGGCGACGTACTGGCAGTGGTGTCTTAGCAGTTCACACGGGCGCGGTAGTGTGCTACCTATGGATCAATCAGCCCGCGGTGTAGCGACAAAAGCAATTTTGCAGGCAGTGTCCTCCGGGAAGTTCCAGCCCGGGGAGAAGCTGAATGAGGCTAACCTCGCTGCAACTTTAGATGTCTCCCGAAACACGCTTCGGGAGGCATTTGCCACTTTGACGGTGCGCGGTATTGTGACTCGGATTCCGCACCGCGGCGTATTCATTGCGTCACCAGGCGTGCCAGAAATTCATGATTTTTATACGGCGCGTTCTCTTCTGGAACCAGCCGCATTGCTGTGGGGTGAGGATCTGGATATCGCTGCGCTCGATCAGATTGTCTCCACTGCCGAGGCACACCTTGCCGCTGGCGAGACGGCGCTCGTAGCCGACACCAACCAGGAGTTTCACCGGGCAATTGTCACCGGTGCAGGCTCAGCTATTTTGGACACCACCATGGAGCAGGTGCTGGCGCAGATGCGCCTGGTGTTCCTGACCGTGACTCGGCGCCACCCAGAGTTTCACTCGGACTATGTTGCTGTGAACCGGAAGATTGTGGCGCAGCTGCAGGTCGGCGACCGAGCAGCTGCCGCCGCTCAGCTTCAGCAGTCACTGTTGGCGACCCGGGAAAAGCTGAGCACGCTGCCGCTCGATAGGCGCCTGCATTAGCGGTTACGGCACTTGATACTGCAGGTCCCGCACGTCGGTGACCAACATGTATCCCGGTGCGTGGGAAATTGCTAGCGACGGCCGCGATTCCATCACGACTGACTGCGGAGTCACCCCGCATGCCCAGAACACCGGAATGGTTCCGGCAGGAATGTCTACCGCTTCGCCATAGTCAGGCTGATTAATGTCCGTGATGCCAATGGCTGCTGGGTCCCCGACATGGATTGGGGCGCCATGGACCGCTGGGTAGCGGGAGGTGATCCGCACGGCGTCCGCTACTTGGCTCGCCGGAATCGGCCGCATAGACACGACCTTCTTCCCGCGGAATACACCGGCTGGGGCGCAGTCAATGTTGGTGCGATACATCGGCACATTGCGGCCTTGGTCAATATGCGCGATCGAAATACCTTCGTTTTGCAGCGCCCCTTCGAATGTGAAGGAGCAACCGATTAAGAAGGACACGAGATCGTCGCGCCAATAGTTCGAAGCGTCGCTGATTTCGTCAATAAGCTCCCCTTCTTTAAACACCCGGTACTTCGGAATGTCGGTGCGGATATCGCCACCAGGGAGCAGTTCGGAGTTGTACTGCCCTGCCTCAAGGACGCCGAGGATGGGGCACGGTTTTGGATTGCGCTGGGCGAAGAGCAGGAAATCGAAGGCGTAGTCTTTTGGCACGGCCAACAAGTTGGCTTGCGCGTAACCGGCGCTATACCCCGAGGTGTGGTCCACCAGCCCGGCGCGGAATTGAGCGCGGGCCGCTGCAGGTGTCATTGCGTGTGCAGGATGGGGCATAATGCGGTCTCCTTAAGCCCAGATTGCGCCGATTTTGCTGAAGGAATTCCAGCCGAGGTAAATCGTCAGGACCCAGGACAGCACACCGATGACAATCAACCAGATTGGGTACTTGTAGCCGCGGAGCAGGTCGCGGCGGGCAATGAGTACCCACAGCACCACGGTGAAGCCGATTGGCAGAATCAGGCCGTTGAAGGCACCTGCGAAAATCAGCAGCTTCTGCGGCGCCTGGTTCATGATGACGTAGGCGATGGCACACACCACAATGAAGCCGACGGTGAGGAAATTGCGGGTACGCAGGGAGGTTTTCTGGCTGGTCACGAAGCTAATCGAGGTGTAGGACGCGCCGATGACGGAGCTGAGGCCTGCGGCCCACAGCACCATGCCGAACATTCGCAGACCGATGTCGCCAGCGGCGTGGCGGAAAGCATCTGCGGCAGTGTTGTCCTTGGACAGCGCCACACCACCGGCAACCACGCCGAGGATGGCGAGGAAGAGCAGCACACGCATCACACCCGTGACGAGGATGCCGGCGACGGACACGCGAGTGATTTCTTTGGCGTAGTCTGGGCCGGTCATGCCGGAGTCGATGAGGCGGTGGGCGCCTGCGAAGGTGATGTAGCCGCCGACGGTGCCACCAATAATGGTGGTGATAATGAGGAAGTCGATTTCTTCCGGCATGACGGTGTTCTTCAGTGCTTCACCAACGGGCGGCGCGGACACCACTGCGACGTAGAGCATGAGCAGAATCATGATGGCGCCGAGGATGACCACGATGCGGTCGAGGGCGAGGCCGGCTTTCTTGGAGACGAACACCAGCACGGCAATGAGCGCTGAGATAGCGCCGCCGATGCGTGGGTCTAGGCCGAACATGGCGTTGAAGCCGAGGCCGGTGCCGCCGATATTGCCGATGTTGAAGACGATACCGCCGATGAATACGACGATGCCCATGAACCAGCCAAGGCCCGGTAGGACGGCGTTGCCGAGTTCGTTGGCGCGCTGGCCGGTGACGCCGAGGACGCGCCAGACATTGAGCTGGATGGCGATGTCCACGAGGATGGATACCAAGATGGCGAAGGCGAAGGATGCCCCGATTTGGACGGTGAACAGGCTGGTTTGGGTGATGAAGCCCGGGCCGATGGCGCTGGTGGCCATGAGGAACATTGCGCCCACGGAGGCTGAAGCGGCTACGCGCTTCTTGGGTGACATAGCTTGGGTGTCGCTCATCAATTTCCCTTTCGGCGGTGACCTAGGTCACTTGAGATTGTTGAACGTAAATATAGAGATTGTTGAACGATTAGTAAACCCTTTCCGGGAAAATCACCCCCACCACTGCGCCGCGACCACACCGACGACCCGACTTCCGCAGGCCACAGAATTGACGGACATGCCATAATGGTGGTTTACACCAACCCCGGCATCGGAAGGAGCCTCCGTGGCATTTGGCGACGGCCCACTCATCGTCCAGTCGGACAAAACTGTCCTATTAGAAGTGGATCACCCCAACGCAGAAGCAGCCCGCGTAGCCCTAGCACCCTTCGCCGAACTTGAACGTGCCCCAGAGCACGTCCACACCTACCGGATCACGCCCCTCGCACTGTGGAATGCCCGCGCCGCCGGCCACGACACTGAACAGGTAGTCCACGCGCTGGAAACCTACTCCCGGTTCCCGGTCCCGCAGGCACTGTTGCTGGACGTTGCCGACACCATGGATCGCTACGGTCGACTGACGCTGGTCAAGCACCCGGCACATGGCCTGACCTTGGAGTCCACCGACCCAGCGGTGCTGGCAGAGATTATTCGCCACAAGAAAATCAAGCCGATGCTGGGCGCGGCCATTGATGCCGCCACCTGGACAGTGCACCCATCTGAGCGCGGTCGCCTCAAGCAGGAGCTACTGAAAGTTGGTTGGCCTGCTGAGGACCGCGCCGGTTATGTCGACGGTGAAGCTCATGACATTGCGCTGCTGGAGGAGGGAAAACCCGCCACCGAGGAAGTTCCGGAAGTTCCGGCGTGGCAGCTGCGCGACTACCAGCAGATGGCGGCCGACAGCTTCTGGGCGGGCGGTTCCGGTGTGGTGGTGCTGCCATGTGGCGCCGGCAAAACCATTGTGGGCGCAACAGCGATGGCAAAAGCAAAGGCCACCACCCTGATTCTGGTGACTAATACTGTCGCTGGTCGCCAGTGGCGTGATGAACTTCTGCGCCGCACTACCCTGACCCCGGATGAAATCGGCGAGTACTCCGGCGAGAAGAAGGAAATCCGCCCCGTCACGATTGCCACCTACCAAGTCGTCACCCGGAAGACGAAGGGCGAATACCGCGCGCTGGAGCTATTCGACTCCCGCGATTGGGGTCTGATCATTTACGACGAGGTGCATTTGCTGCCCGCCCCGGTTTTCCGGATGAGCGCCGACTTGCAGTCCCGCCGTCGCCTCGGACTGACGGCCACGTTGGTGCGTGAAGATGGCCGCGAGGGCGATGTCTTCAGTTTGATTGGCCCGAAGCGCTACGACGCCCCGTGGAAGGATATGGAGGCCCAGGGGTGGATCGCCCCAGCGGACTGCATCGAGGTCCGCGTCACCATGACGGATTCCGAGCGCATGGTCTACGCCACCGCCGATTCCCAAGACCGCTACCGCCTGTGCGCAACTGCAGCCACAAAAGTGCCGGTAGTGCGGAAAATTCTGGACCGACACCCGGGCGAGCCGACACTCATCATTGGTGCGTACCTCGACCAGTTGGAAGAGTTCGGTGAGGAATTGGGCGTGCCAGTCATTGAAGGTAAAACGTCCAATAAAAAGCGGGAGGAGCTTTTTGACGCTTTCCGCCGCGGGGAATTAACCACACTCGTGGTCAGTAAAGTCGCGAACTTCTCGATTGATTTGCCAGAGGCATCAGTCGCAGTGCAGATTTCGGGCACGTTTGGTTCCCGTCAGGAAGAGGCGCAGCGTCTTGGGCGGTTGCTCCGCCCGAAGCAGGACGGCGGCGCCGCACACTTCTATTCGGTCGTGTCTAGGGACACGTTGGATGCGGACTATGCGGCGCACCGGCAGCGGTTCTTGGCCGAACAGGGCTACGCCTACCGGATCGTGGACGCCGATGAGCTGCTGGGCCCGTCGTTGCCTGGTGATACGCTACCTCCGGCAGCTGATTAAGTACTGATTAAATGCAGCACAGTTCGCAGCACCATTCACAGCACGCAAAGGGGTTCTATGTCTGACTTTTCGTTCACCGTTGATCCGGAGTTCAACGCCGCGAATAACGAGTATTCCCGGGACACTAAACGAATGCAGGCATCGGCACTGGTGCTGGCGGTGCTGCTGGTCGCCGGTGCAGTGGCAGTCGTCCTGTTTAATGACGGTGCTCCGTGGGCGTGGATGGCGGCCATCATGCTGGGTGTCATGGCGCTGGTGTTCTTGGCTTTGATTCCGGTTATCCCGAAGAAAACTGGCACCGCCCAGCAGGTGTTCGATAATTACCCGCTGGTCCCAGCGATGGTTGCGGAGGTTCGCGACCGCGATATGACGATTATGGCGTTGGTCAATATGGCTGTGGAGCCGACTGCCCCGCCTCGTCCAGCGCTGGCGCTCCGCACTGTGACGGCTCTGCCTGGTCATGCTCGCCGCAAGGGTGAAAAGGTTCCTGCGGTTGCGGTGGCAGGCCGGCGTTCCGTGCGCGCCCAGGAGGTGTGGGATCAGATTTCCCCGATGCCGATTGCGTGGGGCACGCCAGACCGCAAGGTGGTTGCCGATGCGATTGCGCATATTGACGGTCAGCAGTGGCACACGCTGCGGCGCAACCTCGATCGTGTCGCTGATGTCCGCGCCACCAAGTTCGACCTGCTCCCGCTGGACTAGCCAGCGGCTGTCCGTCGTTAGAGTTCGTCTGGCCGCAGCACCGGTCCCCACGACTGCCGGTTGGCTTGGTCCACTGCTTCGGCAGAGTAGGTCGCGTCTGGGTCTTCCGGCAGGTCCCGTTCAGTGTTAGTTAACCGCAGCGTCGCAACAGCCAAGTCCACGATGCGTTCACGCTGGACTTTCGGTGTGGCCACAATGTGGGTCGCCAGCAGCGTCGTCACAGTGGTCTCTGGCGCCGGCCACGACTCCCCGCCTCGCACCAGCTCTTCGCGTTCAGCCAGCTGGACATGAGTCGGCGGTAACAACTCTGGCGCAATCTTCACTGGCGACACAAAAGCCGAACTATCTTCAAGCAGCTGCCCATACACCGCGCGCAACACCTCTGGTCGAATCCCAGTCAGGTCCAACGCCGGCATGGTCAGCAACAGCCCAGCGTATGGCTCGCGACCGCTGGCTGCAGTAATTGCTGCTGTCAGCGCCGCAACGTGCCCGCCCGAGGATGTCCCCCACAGCACAATTTTGGCTGGGTCAATTCCCAACTCATCAGCATGGTCGCGGGCCCATTGGGTCACCGCGAGCACATCATTAATCGGCGCCGGCAACGGATGCTCTGGCGCCAGCCGATAGTCCACGTCGAGCACCACTGCCCCACTAACTTCCGCCAGCGCAGCCGCATCTGGCCCGAAGAGCATGTCGCGGCACGCTCCGTTGCCCATCCACCAGCTGCCACCATGCGCCGCGATAATGAGGCTGCCCGTCGGGTTAGTTGGGGTAAACACGCGTACGTCGACGCTGGTGTCCGCTGCGGCGCCTGACGCAGGCTCGCCGACAATAGCTGGCGCGGTGTCCTTGCTTCCGTCACTAAGCGGCAAGCTGTCGATGTGCCAACCGGACGTGGTCACTGGCACCGTAACGTCCCGGAAGCTCACCTTCCCGTCGGCATAGCGTTGGTACGGCAGGGATTGGTCGGCGGCGGCCCCCAGCACCATCCGCGAGGCGTGGGAGATTTCGTCGCCGAGACGGGCGGCATTGTTATTTGCTTGTTGACGGGCAGCTTCCACTTTCGCCGACCATTCGGCAAACTCTGCGGGCGATAGCGTCGCGCGATCCTGGAGAATCAACGTGGGCGCTAACGCAGAAAACAGGGTGGTGTGCTCTTCGAGCCATGCCAGCAGCTGATCGAGTTTTTCTTCCTCGGAGGTCAGCGGCCGGAAACCGTTAGTGGTTGCAGAAGGGTCAGTAGGATTGCTCACCTCACCAGTTATACCAGCGGTGGGTTAGCAGAAAACCCACTTGCCGTTCTCCTTGATGAGAGTGGTCTTGATGCCCGTGGCTGGGTCGGTGATGGTGGCGCGGTTTTCATCATTCGGATCGATTTCGATGTCGTCCTTCGTCAGCTCCGGCACCTTGCTGGCATCCGGTTGGGCATCGGCGCCGCCAAGTTCATCGGTCAGCTTCTCTAACGATGCAATTTCTTCATCGGAGAGCTTCTGCTCCTCACAGAAGGCCTCATTCACCTTCTTGAAGTCTGTTTTGCCAGGCTTTTGGCCCTTGCCATAGCTCTTGATGTCATTCATGATGGCGGTCTTTGCCCGGTCCTCAGACGATAGGCCGCCACTGCCCATGACAAGGGCGATGCCGCCAATGGCCACCACTGCGACCACAGCAGCGATGATGATGTACATCAGTTTGTTCGAACCGCGCTTTGCTGGCGGTTGGCCATAGTTCTGGGGACCATAACCGCCAGGCTGCTGGCCGAACGCGGACTGGTTGTAACCCTGCTGTCCATAACCTTGCTGACCATAGTTCTGTTGGCCGTAGGCCTGTTGCCCGTAATTCTGTTGGCTATAGCCTTGTTGGCCGGGCTGCTGCTGATAGCCGCCGGCAGACTGTCCGTAGTTGGGCTGGCCGAACTGTTGCTGACCATAATTCTGCTGGCCGTAGTTCTGTTGACCATGCCCCTGCTGGCCATACCCTACGCCTGACTGCTGCCAGTTCTGGTTCTGCCCGTAATTGCCTTGGTTGCCGTAAGGGGTGTTCATTTTCCGATCAGTCCTTAAAGTGACGCGCTAAATATATTCAGGTCAGAATCGTTGCTTGACCAACTTAACCCAGAGGTTGCAGAAATGAGCAACCGACGCCACGAAAAATGCCCTAGGCATGAGGCCCTTCCACAACCTCTGCATATGGGTACAAAAGTGGAGGAGTCCCGGCCCCCTGAGAACTACAGGGGGCGGAACTCCTCCACAAACAATTAATGTCGGCAGTGACTTACTCTCCCACACACTCCCGTGTGCAGTACCATCAGCGCAGGTAAGCTTAGCTACCGGGTTCGGAATGGGACCGGGCGTGACCTCACCGCTATAACCACCGACAAAAACACGAAACAACAAACACAACCATAGTTGTG